>NZ_VZRB01000005.1:33583-360192 GCF_008806595.1 Streptomyces luteolifulvus
GACCTCCGAGATGTACGAGGCCGGACCCGACCTCACGCCCCCGACGAGCCACCCCGCGGACCAGCCGTCGCCCGGGCCTGCGGGGCGGGTGCCGAAGGACTGGGCGAGGACGCTGCGCTGAGCCGCCGGGGGCGCGGCTGATCGTCGGTGTGTTGTCAGTGCCTCGTGCCAGGATGGATGGGTGCCGGAGACCGTGTTCACCACACCGCTGATCGGCCGGGCGGACGAACTGGCCCGGCTCGCCGCCGTACTGGAGCGAGCCCGGGGCGGTGAGGCACGCGCCGTGCTGGTCGCCGGGGACGCCGGTGTCGGCAAGACCCGGATGCTGGACGAGGTCGCCGTCCGGGCGGCCGGGGCGGGCATGACGGTGCTCACCGGGCACTGCGTCGACCTCGGTGATGTCGGCCTGCCGTATCTGCCGTTCACCGAGGTCCTCGGGGTGCTCGCCGCCGACGGGCGCTTCGCGGACACGTTCGCCGCCCACCCCGTCGTGGACCGCCTGCTGGGCGCGGGCACGGACGCGATGCCGGACGGGGGCGGGCGGCTGCCACTGTTCGAGGCCATGGCCGGGCTGCTCGCCGACCTGGCGGACATCGCCCCGCTGCTGCTGGTCCTGGAGGACCTGCACTGGGCCGACCAGTCCTCCCGGGATCTGCTGCGGTTCCTGCTCAGCCGGGGCATCCTGCAGCGGCCGGCGGGCGGGGCGCCCACGCACCGGCTCGCGGTGCTCGCCTCGTACCGCGCGGACGACCTGCACCGCCGTCACCCGCTGCGTCCGCTGCTGGCCGAGCTGGTGCGGCTGCCCGCCGTGGAGCGGCTGGAGCTGCGTCCCCTGGCCGACGCCGAGGTGACCAGGCTGGTGCGGGCCCTGAAGGACCGTCCGCTGCCTGACGCCACGGTCCGGCGGATCGTCGAGCGCGCCGAGGGCAACGCCTTCTACGCCGAGGAACTGCTCGCGGCCACCGACACGGAGGCCGGCCCCGTGCCCAGCGGTCTCGCCGACGTCCTCCTCATCCGCTTCGAGCAGCTGTCGGACACCGCCCAGCAGGTGCTGCGGACCGCCGCCGTCGCCGGGCGCCGCGTCGAGCACGACCTGCTGCGGGACGCTGTCGGTCTGCCCGAGGACGAGTTGGAGGCGGCCCTGCGCGAGGCCGTCGGCCGGCAGCTCCTCGTCGCCGGTGACGGCGACACGTACTCCTTCCGCCACGCCCTGGCCCGCGAGGCGGTGTACGCCGATCTGCTCCCCGGTGAACGGGGCCGCCTGCACGGCGCGTTCGCCCGACTGCTCGCCGGGCGCGGCCACCCCGCCGAGACCGCGGCCGAGCGCGCCCACCACTACCGCGAGAGCCACGACCTGGCCGAGGCGCTCGCCGCCTCCCTGGAGGCCGCCGACCACGCCCAGCGGGTGGGAGCGCCCGCCGAGGAACTGCGCCATCTGGAGGCCGCGCTCGACCTGTGGCCGGCGGTGGAGCCGCCCGCACGGCCCAAGGGGCCGGACAACGTGACGCTCACGCTGCGCGCCTCCGCCGCGGCCGCGCACGCGGGTGAGCCGCACCGTGCGGTCTCCCTCACCCGGGCCGCGCTCGCCGGCGTCGGCCAGGACGCCGACTCCGAGCTCGCCGCCCGGGTCCGCTACACGCTGGCCGGCAACCTCATCGGCGTCGACCATCTGTCGGCGGCGTTCGCCTACAGCAGCGAGGCGCTGGCCATGATCCCGGCCGAGCCCCCGTCGCGGACCTGGGTGTGGGCGGCGGCGACCCATGTCATGGCCGCGCGTCAGGTCGGGGAGAACGAGATCGCGCGCCAGGTGGCCCGCCGGGCCCTGAGCGCCGCGGAACAGTTGCGGGTCACCGACGCACAGGCCGACCTCCTGATCTCGTTGGCCGGCCTCGAAGGGGGCGGCCGCCGCACGTCGGAGGGCCGCGAGCGCCTCTGCCGGGCCCGGGACCTGGCGCGGCGTTCGGGCAACGCGCCGGTCGAGATGCGCGCCCTGTTCAACCTGGCCATCGGCGGCTTCGAGTCCGGCGATCTCGAGGAGTGCCTGCCCTGGCTGAGCGAAGGGCTCGACCGCGCCCGCCGCGCCGGGCTGCTGTCGTCGCCGTATCCGACGGAGATGCGCTATCTCCGGCTGCTGGTGCTCTACACCCTGGGCCGGTGGGACGAGTGCCTGCGCACGGCGGCGGCCGATGCCGAGGTGCTGCCCGCGGCCGCCGGGTACAGGGCCGGGCCCGCGCTGTACGTGGGACTCGCGCGCGGCGACCTCACGGCGGCGGACCGCTCACTCGCCCTGCTGGAGGGGCCGTTCGACTGGATGGGCACGCTGGTCGCCGGCATCGTGCTGACCGACGCCGCCGCGCTGCGCGGTGAGCCGGAGGCGGCGGTGGAGCGGGTGCGGTCCACGGTCGAGAGTCTCACCGACGACTCGGGCACCCCTCCGGACGTCACGGTCCGGCTGGCCGCGCTCGCGCTGTCCGCGGTCGCCGACCGGGCCGCCGAACTGCGCCTCACCGGCGACGAGAGCGGGGCCCGCCGCTGGGCCGGGACGGCGAACGATCTGGTGCTGCTGGCACGGGATGCGGCCACGCACGGCGAGGACGGCACGCCGCAGGGACCGGAGGGACAGGCGTGGCTGGCCCGCGCCGAGGCGGAGTGGACCCGCGCGGCGTCCGGGCCGGATGCCGCGGCCTGGGAGAAGGCGGTCGCCGCCTTCGACTACGGCGACGCCTATGAGCGGGCGCGCTGCCGACTGCGGTTCGCCGAGGCCCTGTTGGCGGCCGAGCGCCGCGAGGAGGCGGCCGTCGAGGCCGGCGCGGCGCGCGAGACGGCCGCCCGGCTGGGCGCCGCGCCGCTGCTGGAGCGGGCGGACGCGCTGATCCGCCGGGGCCGTCTGTCGGGCACCCGGCGCGCCGAGGCCCGCGGCCCGGCGCTCACCGCCCGCGAGCAGGACGTACTGCGGCTCCTTGCCCGGGGCCGCAGCAACCGGCAGATCGGCGAGGAGCTGTTCATCAGCGGCAAGACGGCGAGCGTCCATGTCTCCAACATCCTCGCGAAGCTGGGCGCCGCGAGCCGCACGGAGGCGGTGGCGATCGCGTACCGGGAGGGACTGATCACGCCGGAGTCGACGTCGGCCTGACACGGCGCGGCCCGGCCCGGCGGCGCCGCGGACGACGGTCCGCGCCGGAAAGGCCGGGTGCCCCGCCTGGGGCGGGGCACCCGGGTCACCCTTGCCGGTCTGCCGTCAGTGACGGGCGGCCGGCGTGTTCGCTGCGGTCACGTTGACGGCGGCCCAGGACCGGTTCACCGCCTTGTACTCCGTGCTGTTCAGCCCGTACAGGGCCTTCGCCGCCTTCAGCGTCGCGACGCGCGCGTCGTGGAAGTCGGTCGTGGAGACCATGTAGCGGGTCAGCGCACGGTAGTAGATCTTCGTGGCCTTGGAGCGCCCGATGCCCGTCACCGAACGGCCGTCGTAGGTCGGCGAGTTGTAGGTGACGGAGCCGATCGTCTTGCGGCCGCTGCCCTCGGCGAGGAGGTAGTAGGCGTGCGAGGAGACACCGGAGCCGGCGTGCACCTCGGCGTCGTACGTCGACGGGGCCCAGTAGTCGATCGCGCCCTCGAGCACGTCGAGCGAGGGCTTGTCGAGGCGGCGCAGGAAGCCCTGGTCCAGGCCGAGCTTCTCACCGAGCAGGTAGTTCGGCGGGTTCTTGGCGTTCTTGGCGGTGAACTCGACGTTGGAGCCGAAGATGTCCGCCAGGGACTCGTTCAGGGAGCCGGGCTCGCCGTACTGGTTGCCTCGCGCGTCGACACGGGTGGGCTCCAGCTTGGCGGTGGCGTCCACGACACCGTGGGTGAGCTCATGGCCGGTGACGTCGAGGACGACCAGCGGCTTGTTGAACCACTCGCCGTCGCCGTCGCCGTACAGCATGCAGCCGCATCGGGAGTCCCAGAAGGCGTTGCCCACCTTGTTGCCCCAGTGGACCATGGCGCGGGCGGCCTTGCCGTTGTTCTTGATGCCCTTGCGTCCGAAGGTCTGCTTGTAGAAGTCCAGGGTCTCGGCGACACCGTACTGGGCATCGACCGCCGCGCTGGCCCGGCTGGAGGTGGCCCCGTTGCCCCACTTGTTGGTGGTGCTGGTGAACTTCTTGCCGTCGCTGAAGCTGTCCGCCTCCTGGCCCCTGGCGTCGCGGGTCTCGGTGCCGTAGCGGCTGGGGTCCTTGAGGAGGTACTTGCCGGGGCCCGTCTTGGTGGTGGTCAGCGTGACCTTCCCCGCGAACAGGGAGCGGCCCGTGCCGGTGGCCCTGACCGGGTAGCGGACGGCCGCGGAGTTCGGGGTGAGACCGGTCGCCGGCGTACCGGTGCCGGCGGACTCCGAACCGATACCGGTCTCGGGGTCGAGGGTCTCGCCGCGCTCGCGCAGGGTGTCGATCAGCTGGGGCGACAGGAACTCGTCCGTGTCGGGCGTGTTGCTGCGCACCTTGCCGGTGAGGGCGTCGATGACGACCGTCCGGGAACCGGCCTCGGTGGTGGAGCTGTCGGTCACCCGCACCTCGTAGGCGAGGGCGGAGGCGCCGTCACGGGCGTCGACGACGAGGTGGGCGCTGCCGGCGTCGCCCTTGGCGACCGAGGCAGCCTTGGCCTCCGCCTGGCCCGCCGTCAGCTTGGCCGCGCGGGCTGTGGCCCTGACCTTGTGGTCGGCGGCCCGGGTGACTCCGTCGTACGACAGCTTCTTGGTGAGGTGGACGACGAGGTCGCCGCCGAGGACCGCCATGCCCTGATGGGTCCGCACGAAGCGAACGTGCCGGGCGCCCTCCGGGTCGACCAGCACGTCCTGGGCGTGCAGTTCGTCGCCCTGGCTGACACCGGTGGCAGAGGCGTGGGCGAAGGCGGCGGTTCGGGCCGCCTCGACGACGGACTCGGCCGTGCTGGAGGAGACCGAGACCTGGTCCGCCCCCGTGGCCGAGTCCGCGAAAGCCGTGCCCGCAAGACCCGTTGCGGCCGTCGTCACGGCGACGGCGACCGCCAGGCCGCGTATATGGGCTCTACGCACTGATAAGGGTTCCTTCGTTCGGAGGAGGCTGGGATGACCAACCGCCCCGAGGCATGGCGCTGTTGAGCGCCATGGGGGCTGGTCGGGCCCCGACACGAAACCCTTTCAAATAAGTCATGTACATGTAAAGCAGGAATAATGGCTTTCCGCGCCTTCCATGGCAATACTTTGCAAACCCCCGAGCACCCAGTGATCGACTGGCGGCCAACTGTGTGTCAACTGTGAAGATGCGCACCGATGGGGACAGGTTGCACGGCCAGACTGTGATGCATCTCGCACCGGGATGACACGCTGCGCCGGAGGCACCCGTATCGACCCGCTGCGCGATCTGGGCGGAACGCATTCCTCCGGGACAGGATGCCCGCATGAAGGGTGACCTGTTTTCCAGCGAGCACATGGTGCAGCCGGCCACACAGCCCGGCATGACCGTCGAGAACGCCAAATGCATCCGGTACGCCGTGCACGGCGAGATGCTGGCCCGCCAGGGGGCGATGATCGCCTACCGGGGCAACCTCCAGTTCGAGCGCAAGGGGCAGGGCGTGGGCGGCATGCTCAAGCGCGCCGTGACCGGTGAGGGGCTGCCGCTGATGACGGTGCGCGGCCAGGGCGAGGCCTGGTTCGCGCACGAGGCGCAGAACTGCTTCGTCGTCGAGGTCGACGCCGGCGACGAGTTCACGGTCAACGGCCGCAACGTCCTGTGTTTCGACGCCTCGTTGTCGTACCGGATCGCGACGGTGAAGGGCTCCGGCATAGCGGGCGGCGGTCTGTTCAACAGCGTGTTCACGGGGCACGGCAGGCTGGGCCTGGTGTGCGAGGGCAGTCCGCTGGTCATCCCGGTCTCGCCGCAGTACCCGGTGTACGTCGACACGGACGCGATCGTGGGCTGGACCGCGAACCTCGCGACCTCGCTGCACCGCTCGCAGTCCATCGGGTCGATGCTGCGCGGCGGTTCCGGTGAGGCCGTGCAGCTGATGCTGCAGGGCGAGGGGTACGTGGTCGTCCGGCCGAGCGAGGCGACGCCGCAGAAGGCCCAGCAGCACTGAGACCCCTCGGCGTGACATACGCCTCACGGGCAACCCGGTCGGCTCCGCCGGCGTCTTGATCAACAGCAGATGACGGCCCCGGCCTCTGGCCGGGGCCGCTTTTCTCCGTGCTCGGAGCCGAGGCGGCCGGCGCTCCGGGGCGGGCCGGGGTGACGGCGGCGGTCGCGGTGGAGCTGGTGCATGTGTTCTCCCTGGTGCACGACGACATCATGGACGGCGACCCGGCCCGGCGCGGCCGCCCCACGGTCTGGAAGGCGTACGGCACGGGACCCGCGGTGCTCGCGGGCGACGGTCTGTTCGCGCTCGCCGTCCAGACACTCGCCGAGACGGCCGCGGGCCCCGAGGCCTTACGTCTGCTCTCCACCGCGCTCGGCGATCTGGTGCGCGGGCAGGCGGACGACCTGCTGTTCGCCTCCCGCCCCTGGACGGGTCCCCGGCGGGTGCGGCCGGAGGAGTACCGGGCGATGGCCGAGCACAAGACGGGCGCGCTGCTCGGCTGCGCCGCCGCGCTGGGAGCCCTGCTCGGCGGCGCGCCCCCTGCCACGGTCGCCGCTCTCGACCGCGCAGGCCGGCAGCTCGGGACCGCCTTCCAGATCGTCGACGACGTGCTCGGCATCTGGGGTGATCCCGAAGTCACCGGCAAGCCCGTGCACGCCGATCTGCGCGAGCGGAAGAAGACGTACCCGGTCCTGGCGGCTCTCGGCTCGCCCCTCCCCGCGGCCGGGCGGCTGGCGACGCTCCTGGAGTCGGCCGGGGAGCCCGCCGAGGCGGCCGCGCTGATCGAGAAGGCGGGGGGCCGGTCGGTGGCGCTGTCCAGGGCGCGCCGCTGCGTCGATTCCGCCGAGGCGGCACTCGCCGGGGTGCCGCTGGAGGGGCGCGCCGCCGGCGAGCTGCGGTCGCTCCTCGCATTCCTGGTACGGCGTGATCTCTAGGAATGCTTGTTGACCTTCGCCGCTTCCCGCGTCAGGGTCGGAAGCGGCGAGGGTCCACGCCCGCGCCGGGAAGGTGAGTGTCTTGATCGGGATCACGGACGTCGAAGCCGCTGCGGAGCGGATCGCCGGGCATGTCGTACGCACTCCGACGGTGCCGAGCCCCGGCCTGTCCGCTCTGCTCGGCGTCCCGGTGACCGCCAAGCTCGAACTGCTGCAGCGCACCGGCTCGTTCAAGGCGCGCGGGGCCACGGCCAAGCTGCTGTCGCTGAGCGAGGCGGAGCGGGCCGCCGGGGTGGTGGCGGTCAGCGGCGGCAATCATGGGATCGCCCTCGCGGTCATGGCCGCCGCCCTCCATGTGAAGGCCACGGTCGTCATGCCGCGGTCGGCGCCCGAGCGGGCCGTCGAGATCGCGCAGAGCGCCGGAGCGTCGGTGCGGCTGACCGACGACATGGCGGGCGCGTTCTCGCTCATGACCCGGCTGCGGGACGAGGGACTGACCCTGGTCCACCCGTTCGACGACCCCGTGGTGCTCGCCGGGCAGGGCACCGTCGGCCTGGAGTTCGCCGAGGACGCCGGGGACCTCACGGACGTGCTCGTCAGCATCGGGGGCGGCGCCCTGATCTCCGGTGTCGCGACGGCACTGCGGGCCCGCCGGCCCGATGTGCGGATCTGGGGCGTGGAGACCGAGGGCGCCGACGCCATGTCCCGGGCGCTGGCCGCGGGCGGCCCGGTGCCGGTCGCGCTGTCGTCGATCGTGTCCACGCTCAGCGCCCCGTCCGTCTCGCAGCTGACGTACGACCATGTGGCGGCCCTGGTCACCGACGTGCTGGTGGTCCCGGACCGGGACGCCGTGCAGGGCACCCTCGATCTCGCCGACCACGCCAAGGTGTGGGCCGAGCCGGCCGCCGGGTGTCTGCTGCCGGCGGCCCGGCGGGTGGTGGAGCGGGTCGGCGAGGGCGTACGGCTCGGTCTCGTCGTGTGCGGGGGCAACGCCACGACCGGCGATGTCATGGCATGGTCGGAGCGGTTCGGGCTGCGCTGACGGGCCGCCGGGCGGCCGGCACTCGGGTGCGGCACCGAATTTCCGCCAGGGACGGCGAGTTCGCCCGGTGGGTTTTCTTCGGTGCCGCTTCCTGTTTACCGATGGTTACCACCAGGTGGGGCAGGAAATTGCGTTCTGCGCGCCGACCCGGTGGAATTGCGGCGAGGCTGTACGCCGAGGTGAGAGGTGTGACTGCGCCGCGTCGGCTCCCTGGCTGCTTTTCATCGCACGTGAGCTCGCGACAGGCCGGCAATTCAAAAGAGACGCCCTGCAGTTGGGGATTCATTGAACGGACCCCGTCATGCGCGTCGTACCTAGGGGAAAGGTGAGAGCCGGGGTTCAGCGAGGGATGACCATGGTCAAGGCGCACGTCTCCAGAAACGAATTGGTCGCCGGAAGGTACCGGCTGCTGGAGGTGCTGCACCGCGAGACGAACCGCACGTGCTGGTACGGCGAGGACGTCGACGCCGACCGGCCCCGTCTGCTCACCCAGATCGGACTCCCCCACGACCTCGACGCGGAGAGCTCCCGCCGCGCCACCGCACGCGCGATCCGTACGTCGGAGACCATGACGCTGCTGTGCCCGGGCCGGGTCGCCGCGGTCATGGACGCCGCAGTGGAGTACGGCAGCCTGTGGACCGTCACCGAGTGCATCGACGGGGTCCCCCTCGGGGAACTCCTCGCGCAGCAGGGCACGTTCAGCTATGTGCGGGCCGCGCGCATCGGACTGGAGCTGCTGGAGGTGCTGGAGGCCGCGCACAGCGAGGGCATCACCCACGGCGAACTCAGCCCGAACCAGGTGTTCGTGCGCGAACGCGGACCCGTCGTGGTCACCGGATTCGGCCTCGCCGGATCGACTCTCGTCCCGCGGGTCACCGCACCGTCGTACGCCTCCCCCGAACAGGCCCGCGACGAACGCATCGGGCCCGCCGCCGACCTGTGGGCACTGGGCGCGATCCTCTACACGATGGCCGAGGGCCGACCGCCCTTCCGGGACCGGGACCGGCCCGAGGCCACGCTGAAGAGCGTGGACCGGCTTCCGCTGCGGACGCCCCTGCGCGCCGGTGCGCTCACCCAGGTCGTGCAGGGGCTGCTGCGCAAGGACTCCCGGGAGCGGCTGTCGCGACCGGTGGTCCGCGAGGCGCTCGTCCGGGTCCTCGACGAGGACCCCGGCACCACCGCACGGACAGCGATGCCGAGCCCCTGGCTGCGCGGCGCGCACGCGCTCGGTCCGGGGTGGAGCAGGCGCGCTCTGGCCGCCGGGACCGCGCTCGCCGTGGTCACCATCGCGGTGGCGGTCCTCGCCGTCACGCAGCAGTTGCCCGGCACCGGCAACTCCGCCTCGGACACGGCGGCCCGTCCGTCCGCCACCGGGTCCGGTGACCGCGCGGAGAGGCAGACCGCCGCCCCGTCCGCACCGCCGGCCCCCTCCGCTCCCACGGCGTCCGCGTCGCCGTCGGCTCCCCCGGCCACCGCCACGGCCCTGCCGCCCGGCTACGACCGCTACCACGCGCCGGAGGGCTTCTCCGTCGCCCTCCCCGACGGCTGGAAGCGGCTGGACACTGCGCGCGTGCGGGACGTGGCGTACCGCGTCGTCTTCGGCGCCGACGGCGACGACCGCACGCTCGCCGTCACCTACAGCGAGCGGGTGGGCCCCGATCCGGTCGCCGTCTGGCGCGACGACGTGGAGCCCAACCTGACGCAGGACGGCGACTACCGCCGGATCGGCGAGATCCGCGCGACGACCTACCGCGACTACAGGGCCGCCGACATGGAGTGGACCGCCGACGCCGACGGCGCCCGGGTGCGCACCTTCGGCCGCGGCTTCCTCCTGGGCGGCACCCGCGGCTTCTCGCTGCGCTGGACGACCCCGGCCGCCGACTGGGACGACAGCGCCAACCGCGAGGCGCTGGACACCTTCCTGCGGACCTTCCGGGAGCCGTCAGTGTGAGCCGCGGGGCGCGCCCGTCGAGCGCAGCGGGAGGCCCTGCAGCGGGACCGTCCGCCACCGCGCCGTGAAGGACCGGTCCGGGAGCGAGCACGTCACCACGAGGTGGTGCGGCGTCTCCAGGAAGGCCACGTCCACGACGAGGGTGTCGGCGTCGGTCCAGCCGCCGCTCACCGCGGTGGGCACTGGTCCCTCGTCGAGGGTCCAGCCGGCACCGCCGAGCCGCAGGACCAGCTGGTGGCCGTCCTCGGTGAGCGTCAGCCGCAGGCCGTCCGCCTCCGCCGTGACAGCGGCCTCGGTGAGGCCCGGCTGGTCCGCGCAGACACCGCCGTACGGGGTGAAGGCGGCGCCGGTCCATGCCTCGGCCCGCTCCGGCGGCGCGGGGCTGCCCGGAGCCGGCGGCAGCGCGAGGCGCGCCAGCCGCTCCCCGAGGGCCGCGTCCTCCTCCGGGCTGCCTGCCGCGGCGACGGGACCGAACGCGGGCAGCAGATGCTCCCAGACGAGGTTCAGCATCTCCTGCATCTGCTCCGTCGCGGCGGTCGTCGCGATCACCGCGTCGTGCTCGGGCAGTACGAGGCAGTACTGGCCGTACGCGCCGTCGCCCCGGTACCCGTGCCGGGACGTCCAGAACTGGAATCCGTAGCCCTGCTGCCAGTCGGACAGCGCGCCCTCCGCCGTGCCGTCGGCATTGCCGACGTGCACCCGGGTGGCCTCGGCCACCCACCCCTCGGGCAGCAGCCGCCCGCCCTCCCAGACCCCGTCCTGCAGATACAGCAGGCCGAGCCGGGCGATGGCGTCGGTGGCGGTGTACAGCCCGGTGAAGCCCAGTTCACGCCCGCGCCGGTCCCGCGCCCAGGCCGTTTCCCCGATGCCGAGCGGGTCCAGCAGCCGCGGCCGCAGATAGTCGGTCAGCGACTGCCCGGTGACGCGCTGGACGATTGCGGCGAGCGTGTACGTCGCGGGCTGGTTGTAGGCGAAGACGGTCCCCGGATCGCGGTCCGGCGGCAGCAGCAGGAACCCTCGGGCCAGTTCCTCGCGGTCCGTCTCCCGCGCCCGGTCGAGGGTCTCGTCGACATGGCCGCTCGCCATGGACGCCACATGCCGCACGAGCATCGCACGGCTGCGCGGGTCGGTGATGTCGGCCTCGAACTCCGGGAAGTACGAGATCACCGGGTCGTCGAACCGGATCAGTCCCTCGGCGGCGGCGAGTCCCGCGGCGGTCGACGTGAAGCTCTTGCTGAGCGAGTACAGCAGATGTGGGCGCTCAGCGGTGTACGGCGCCCACCAGCCGGCGGCCACGAGGTGACCGTGCCGAAGGATCATCAGGCTGTGCGGTTCGATGTCCGGGGCGGCTTCGAGGGCGTCGAGGAAGGCGTGGACACCAGACGCGGCGACGCCCTGGGCGGCGGGGGTGCTCATGGGCAGCGGGCGGAGACTCATAGGGCCATCGTCTCCCGGTGACCGGGCGGTGATCGAGTGGCCGGCGGGACACGGGGGACCCGTTTTCGGCCGCCCCGACCGAGGAGGCGGGCTACGACTTCTCGGTGACGTCCGCCGCGCGGTGCCGCGGAAAATGTCCCGCGGGGCTGAGCATCTTGTGCACGGGAGGGGTACTAGAGGTCCCTACGTCCGAACGGGTTCCACGTCCGTTCCCTCGTCCGTTCCCCTCGGAGGCCTCTCTCGTGAACTCCTTCGTGCACAAGACCCTCGTCATGCAACTCCAGTCGGGCGACACGGACCGCTTCCCCGTGCTCGCCCATCTGAGCTACGAAGCCGGGGACCCGTTCGCCGTGACCGTCGTGTTCAGTCACGACGGCCGTGTGCTGGCGCAGTGGCGGCTGGACCGGGACATGCTCAGCGACGGACTGCGGCAGCAGGTCGGTGTGGGCGATGTGCGCATGCGTCCGGTGTCGACGGACCTGTGGGAGGAGCTGCGCCTGGAGTTCTGCGGCGACGTTCGCGCCGACGGAGGCCGCCAACGGGCCGTGGTGTTCGCGTGGGCTCCGGCGGTGGCCGCCTTCCTGCGGGAGACCCGCGAGATCGTCCCGCCGGGGCGGGAGGAGGTCCGGGTGGACGACTTCCTGGCGACGGTCCTCACGAGCGGCTGACCCGGACGCGAGCTGAGTAGCTGTACTCATGCCGTCGCGGGCGCCCGTCGCGACGATGGGGTCTTCCCGAGAAGGAGACCGTCGATGACCGAAGTCCGCCGCCCTGTGCCCCTGGCGCTCGCCCTGCTGGTGATCGCGGGACTGGCCGTGTCCGCCTGGGCACCGCACGACCGGACCACCTGGTTCCTGGAGACCGTGTGGGTGCTGGCCGGACTGCCGGTCGTCGTCCTGGCCTGGCGCCGCTTTCCGCTCACCGACCTGCTGTGCTGGCTGCTGGCCGCGCACGCCCTGGTCCTGGCCCTGGGCGGCCATTACACGTACGCGCAGGTACCGTTGGGCGACTGGGTGCGGGACACCTTCGGGCTGGACCGCAATCCGTACGACCGGTTCGGGCACCTCATGCAGGGCTTCGTGCCCGCCGTTCTGGTGCGCGAACTGCTCAGCCGGACCTCTCCGCTGCGCGGCAGCCGGTGGCTGGCGCCGCTGACGGTGTGCGCGTGTCTCGCCTTCAGCGCCGTCTTCGAGATGTTCGAGTGGGCGGCGGCGGTGATCGGCGGCCAGGCGGCGGACGCCTTCCTGGCCACCCAGGGCGATGTGTGGGACACACAGTGGGACATGTTCTGTGCGCTGATCGGCGCCACCGTCGCGATGCTGCTGCTCAGCCGGCTGCACGACCGTCAGCTGGACGCGCTGCGCGTCACTGCGCCCTATGACGCCGCCGGGTCAGCATCGGCACTCCGAACCAGCACACCAAGTACCACGCGACCACTGCGGTGACCAACCAGGGCACATAGCCGTCGTCGTCGGTGGCGACCCGGAGGATCAGCAGCAGTGCTGCGGTCATCGTGGCGAGCAGCAGCACCAGACCCACGAACGTCAACCGGGAAGCCCACCGGACCGCCTGCGGTTTGACCCGCCGCCCCGACACCATGCGGTGCAGGGACACCGGCCCGATCAGCGCACCCGTGGCGGCGGCGCCCAGCAGGACGGTCACGATGTAGATGGTCTGGTTCGTCTGTTCCAGTTGCCCGAACTTCGGCATGAACACAACGGTCAGCAGAAAGCCGAACAGGATCTGCACGCCGGTCTGGGCGACCCTGACCTCCTGGATCAGGTCTCCCCACATCCGGTCGGCCCGCTCATCCTCGGACTCGTTGCGGCCCTTCCTCTGTTCGTCGGCAGGGCTTTCCATGATCGGCACGGTTCCTCCCGGGCGGTCACCCGATGGTTTCTGCGACCCGGGTTCCCCGATTCCGCGCGTTCGACCTCTGTTGGCCCCTGGGAGAGCGGCGCGCGGCGGCTACCAGCGGGCCTCGACCTGGTCCTTGATCCGCCGGTCGTAGAGGTCGCGGATCGCGTCGAGCGTCTGCTGCGACAGCTCGGGCAGTTTGGCGGCGGCCGCGTTCGCGCGTGCCTGCTCGGGCGACCGCGCGCCCGGGATTACGGTCGTCACTCCCGGCTGCCGGACGATCCAGCGCAGCGCCAGCTGGGCCGGGGTGTACCCCTCGGGAGCGAGAGCGGAGAACTCGGCGGCCGCCTCCACGCCTGTCGTGAAGTCGACGCCGGAGAAGGTCTCTCCCTGGTCGAAGGCCTCGCCGTGCCGGTTGTAGGTGCGGTGGTCGTCGGCGGGGAACACCGTGTCCCTGGTGTACTTGCCCGACAGCAGGCCCGAGGCCAGCGGCACCCGGGCGATGATCCCGACGCCCGCCTCCCGGGCGGCGGGCAGCACCTCGCGCAGCGGCTTCATACGGAACGGGTTGAGGATGATCTGCACGCTCGCCACATTCGGCCGGGCGATCGCGGTCAGCGCCTCCTCACAGGTCTCCACGCTGACGCCGTACGCGGCGATGCGCTCCTCGTCGACCATCGTGTCGAGGGCGTCGAACACCTCGTCGGCCGCGTACACGGCCGTCGGCGGGCAGTGCAGCTGCACCAGGTCGATGCGGTCGACGCCGAGATTGCGCCGGGAACGGTCGTTCCAGGCGCGGAAGTTGTCCAGTACGTAGTTCTCCGGGATCTGCTCGGCCCGGCGGCCCATCTTCGTCGCGACCAGCACATGCAGATCGGGCCGGCCGCTCAGGAACGCGGCGATGGTCTGCTCACTGCGCCCGTCGCCGTACACGTCGGCCGTGTCGAAGAAGGTCACCCCCGCCTCGGCCGCCGTCTCCAGCACCGCGAGGGCTTCCTTGTCGTCGACGTCTCCCCAGTCGGCCCCGAGCTGCCAGGTACCGAGCCCGACAACGGATGCGTGCTGCTGTGACCTGCTGAAAGTGCGCTCGTCCATGGCGTCAGTCTGTCATCCGGGGCCGGTGGTTCCGGCAGGCGTCAGATACCCCTGCACCGCGGGCGCGTATCTGTTCACGATGTCGTCGAGCGTGCTCGCGCGCAGGTGGGTGCCGCGGGCGATGCCGTACATCACGCCGAGGCCGAGGAGGGTGGCGACGGCGAGTTCGGCGCGCAGGCCCGCGTCGGGGCCGGTGAGGCGTGCGGTGAGGCGTTCGGTCACCTGGGTGCGGAAGTTGTCCCGCAGGATGTCGCCGTGCTCGCCGTGCAGGGGCGCGAAGGCGATCCTCAGCAGCGGATCGGCGCCCCGCTCGCGCTGGCTCGTGAGCACATGCCGGACCATATGGCGGCCGAGCCCGCGAAGGGGCGCGTCCAGCAGGGCGTCGGCGTCGGTCTCGAAGTTCATGACGCGGGCGAAGAGGGTGTCCTTGTTGCCGAAGTACTTGAGGATCAACGGCGGGCTCACACCGGCGCGTTCGGCGATGTCCTTGAGGGTGATGTCGGTATGCGCGTGCCGGGCCAGCAGATGGCGGGCCGCCTTCAGGATGGCGGCCTTCGTCGCCTCGGCGTCCCGGCGTGCGGGTGCGGGCGCGGTGGGTGAGGTGCTCACAGGACTCATGTTCCCTCCAACGCGTCCTCCCGGGCGCTCCGGACGCGGCCGCGCGCCCGCCGGGTGCCCCCGGACGCCGGATCGCCGGGGATGGCCAGCGCCGTCGCACACGCCAGCAGGGCGACCGTGCCGGCGATGGCGAAGGCCAGCAGATAGCCGTGCAGGGTCGGCACGGGTGCGCCGTCGACCGGGCTGGTGTGGTGGACCAGCACCGCGGCGACGGCGGCGCTGGAGGTGGCCTGGCCGATGGTGCGCATCAGGACGTTGACGCCGTTCGCGGATGCGGTCTGGCCGGCCGGGACGGCATGCAGGATGAGGGTGGGCAGCGCCGAGTAGGCCAGGGTGGTGCCGGTTCCCACGACCGCCGCGCCCAGCATGATCATCCACAGGTCGCGGCTGTCAGCGACGCGCACCCCGTACCCGGCCGCGATGACCAGCGCCCCGAGGGCCAGAGTGACGCGCGGTCCGCGGGAGGCCGAGATCCGGGCCGAGAGGGGCGACAACAGCAGCATGATGAACCCGCCGGGCAGCAGCACCAGACCGGTGGCGACGATGGACAGTCCGAGCCCGTATCCGGTGGCCTCGGGCGCCTGGACCAGCTGGGCCGTGACCAGGGAGTTGGCGTAGAACGCGAATCCCGCCAGCAGGGCGGCCACATGGGCCAGGCCCACGGTGGGGCGCGAGACCAGCCGCAGATCGACCAGCGGGCGCTCGGCGCGCAGCTGCTGCCACCACCACAGGCCCAGGATGACGGCGGAGCCGAGGAACAGGCCCGCGATCCGCGGGCTCCCCCACCCCCACTGCCCGCCCTGGGACACCCCGAGCAGCAGGCACACCAGTCCGGCGGCCAGCCCCAGCGAGCCCGGCACGTCGAAGCGGCCGGGTTCGCGTACGGGCGACTCCGGCACCGCCCACGCCACCGATGCCACCCCCACGGCGCCGAGCCCGGCGGTCACCCAGAACATGGCGTGCCAGTTCGCGTACTGCACGATCACCGCCGCGAGCGGCAGGCCGAGCGCGGCGCCGATGCCGACGGTGGAGCTCATCAGCGCCACGGCGCCGCCCCGGCGCTCCGGCGGGAGTTCGTCCCGCAGGATGCTGATGGACAGGGGTACGACGGCTGCGGCGGCGCCCGAGAGGGCACGGGCGGCGATCAGCACGCCGATGTCGGAGGACAGGGCGCACAGGACCGACCCGAGGGTCATCGGGCAGAGCGCCGCGATCAGCACCCTCCGCTTGCCGTACATGTCGCCGGCCCGGCCGAGGACCGGGGTGAGGACGGCCCCGGACAGCAGCGTCGCTGTGACCATCCAGGAGCAGGTGGCGGCGGAGGCTCCGGTGAGCCTCGGCAGATCCGGCAGCAGTGGCACGACGACGGTCTGCATGACGGCCATGAGGATGCCGCCGAACGCCAGCACCGGCACGGTGAGCCGGTCCCGGGGACGGGGCATCGGTGCAGGTCGGTACATCGGCACTCCGGCGGCAGCACGGCGAACAATCCGGTGAATGGAAATTCACCATGGATTCACTATAGAGGTGAATTACCATTCACCACAATCGGCGGCCCGCCGGACGGGCCATCCGAGGGGCTCCCGCCCCGAGGGAATCCACCTCCGCCGGGCTTCCCGTTTGCGCCACTTTCTCCGCGTGAGGCAGACCACTGGCGACCCCTCCGTCCGCGAAAGACCACCGGAAACGCCGCTCCCACGAGAAGGAATTCCCCCTTCCGCGATGCACGGGGCCCGCCCGGAGCAAGATCATCTTGGTTCAATCCTGCATGACATGTGGCTAATTGTCCGGATCACAGCCAACCACCTCCCGGCGATTTCTCCCGCTCTCGGCCGGGCCGATAGGCATGCGGGGTCGTCAACCCAACGAACCCTGGAGGTCCCGTATGCCGGAACTCAGCCGACGCCGCGCGCTCGCCGCAGCGGCCGCCCTCGCCGCCGCGGCCGGAGTCCAGTCCGCAGCCGCACCCGCCGCGTCGGCCGCCGGGGACCAGCACCAGCACGGCTCCCCCGCCGCCTTCGACGAGATCTACAAGGGCCGCCGGATACAGGGCCGCCCCGTCACCGGGGGCGGTCACCACCAGCACCACGGCGGCGGCTACTCCGTGTCCGTGGACGGGGTGGAGCTGCATGTGATGCGCAACGCCGACGGCAGCTGGATCAGCGTCGTCAGCCACTACGACCCGGTCCCCACGCCGCGTGCCGCCGCCCGCGCCGCGGTGGACGAGCTGCAGGGCGCCCCGCTCGTCCCCTTCCCCGCCAACTGACCCGTTCCGCCCGCACGTTGGGAGCATTCCGCACATGACCGTCCGCAAGAACCAGGCGAGCCTGACCGGCGAAGAGAAGCGGCGCTTCGTCGCCGCCGTCCTGGAGCTCAAGCGCAGCGGCCGTTACGACACCTTCGTCACGACGCACAACGCCTTCATCATCGGTGACACCGACAACGGCGAGCGCACCGGCCACCGTTCACCCTCCTTCCTCCCCTGGCACCGCAGATTCCTCCTCGACTTCGAGCGGGCGCTGCAGTCGGTGGACGCGTCGGTGGCGCTGCCGTACTGGGACTGGACCACCGACCGCTCGCCGCGCTCCTCGCTGTGGGCTCCCGACTTCCTCGGCGGCACCGGGCGCAGCCGGGACGGCAGGGTGGAGGACGGGCCGTTCTCCGCGTCCGGCGGCAACTGGCCGGTCAGCGTGCGCGTGGACGGCCGTACCTTTCTGCGGCGCTCGCTCGGGACCGGTACCCGGGAGCTGCCGACCCGGTCCGAGGTGGAGTCGGTCCTGTCCATGCCGACGTACGACATGGCGCCCTGGAACAGCTCCTCGGACGGCTTCCGCAACCATCTGGAAGGCTGGCGCGGCGTCAATCTGCACAACCGCGTCCATGTCTGGGTCGGCGGGCAGATGGCCACCGGCGTCTCCCCCAACGATCCGGTGTTCTGGCTGCATCACGCGTACATCGACAAGCTGTGGGCCGAGTGGCAGCGCCGCCACCCCGACGCGGGCTACGTACCGGCCGCCGGTACGCCCAACGTGGTGGACCTCAACGAGACGATGAAGCCGTGGAACGATGTGCGCCCGGCCGATCTGCTCGACCACACCCCCCACTACACCTTCGACACCGACTGACACCGACCGACTGACACCGCCTGACGGCGAGGGACACGGCCGGTGCGCACGCCGGCCGCTGCGGTGCGACCGCGGCGGACTATCCGGCAGCCGCCGTACGGCACTCCGGATGACCCCAGCCCTGGTCGTTCTTGGCGATGGACTCCCCCGCGGCGTAGGAGCGTCCGCACACGCAGCGGCCGGGGAACTTCGCCTTGATCGTCCGTGCGGACCCGGTGCGCCCGCCGGACGCCTTGGCCCCGCCGGACCGCTTGCGCGGGGCACGGGCCGGCGGCGCGTCCGGTGCGGGCGGCGGCTCCGGCGAGCCGAGACCGCTGCCCGCGGGCTCCTGGACGCTCGCCGCCTGGCTGGCGGCACGGTCGGCGAAGTCGTTGAGCGGGTCGCCGTCGACCTGATGGGCGGGTACGTAACGGAACTCGACCGAGCGGCCGTCGAGCAGCTCGTCGATGCGCACGACCAGGTCCTGGTTGGCGACCGGCTTGCCGGCCGCCGTCTTCCAGCCGTTGCGCTTCCAGCCGGGCAGCCAGGTGGTGACGGCCTTCATGGCGTACTGCGAGTCCATCCGGATCTCCAGCGGTACGTCCGGGTCGGTCGCCGCCAGCAGGCGTTCCAGGGCGGTGAGTTCGGCGACATTGTTGGTGGCCCGGCCGAGCGGGCCGGCCTCCCAGCGGGCCGGGGTCTCGGTGTCGTCGGCGACGACCCACGCCCAGCCCGCCGGGCCGGGATTTCCCTTCGAAGCCCCGTCGCACGCGGCCACCACACGTTCACGCATGTGCCCGATCATGCCACGCACCGACGGCAGGCTCCGCCGCGGCTCAGGAGACGTCCGTGACCTGCGGCATTTCTCCCTGCGTCGTCGTGACGTCGATCACCGAGAAGCTGGCGCCCTGCGGATCGCTGAGCGCCGCGAAGCGCCCGAACGGGCTGTCCATCGGCCCGAACCGCAGGATGCCACTCAGCTTGGTGGCCTTCGCCACGGCCTCGTCGCAGTCGGCGACCGTGAAGTAGACGTTGATGTACGCCGGCACCTCGGGCGGGAACTCGTCCGTCATCTTCATGCGGCCGAGGACCGTGTCGTCGCCCACGTCGAACATCCGGAAGTCCATCGCCTCGTCCTGCAACTGCTTGGCCGTGTACGGGAAGACGGCCGGGAAGAACGCGTCCGACTTCTCGGGCTCCCGGGTGAAGATCTCGGCCCAGCAGAACGCGCCCGGCTGCTCGGGCGGCGCCTCGAAGCCCTCGTGGGTGCCCGCCTGCCACACACCGAACACCACGCCGCTCGGGTCGCGCCCCAGGCACATCGTGCCGAACTCGCCGACCTGCATCGGCTCCATCAGCACCTCTCCGCCATGGTCACGGATCTTGCCGGCGGTGGCGGCGGCGTCCGGGGAGGCGAGGTACAGACACCACTGCGACTGGCCCTCCTGGCCCGGCATCGGCGGCACCACGGCGGCCACCGCCTTGCCGTCCGCGTAGGCCTGGGTGTAGTTGCCGTACTCCGACGACGCCTCGCCGAAGGTCCAGCCGAGGACGTCGGCGTAGAAGCTCTTGGCACCCTCCACATCGCTGAACATCGCATCGGCCCAGATGGGGGTTCCCTCAGGTTGTACGGCCATGACTGCGGCCTCTCCGATCGATGGATGGTCCGGTTCCTCACGCTAGCGAGCGGTTCGCCCGGACGCGCGCCGAACCGCTGGATCCCCTTCGGACTGGAGTCAGACTGGAGGAGTGGACGGCGTTCGGCGGCAGGGGAGCGCGATGGCGGACCAGACAATGCGCGCGTGGGCCGTGGCGGCACCGGGGCCCGTCGAGGAAGAGCCGGGACCTCTCCGGTTGGTCGAGAAGCCGGTTCCGGTGCCGGGGGACGACGAACTCCTGGTGCGGGTGCGCGCGTGCGGGGTGTGCCGCACCGACCTGCACGTCGCCGAGGGCGACCTGCCCGTGCGCCGGGAGACGGTGACGCCCGGACACGAGGTGGTCGGTGTGGTGGCGGGCCTCGGCTCGGCGGTGCGCGGCTTCACCGTCGGCGACCGGGTGGGCGTGGCCTGGCTGCGGGGCACCTGCGGCACCTGCGCCTACTGCACACGCGGCGCCGAGAACCTGTGCCCCCGGTCGCGGTACACCGGCTGGGACGCCGACGGCGGGTACGCCGAGTACACGACGGTGCCGGCGGCGTTCGCGTACCGGCCGCCAGGCGACCTGGCCGACGTGGCGCTCGCGCCGCTGCTGTGCGCGGGCATCATCGGCCACCGGGCGCTCAAGCGCGCCGCGCTGCCGCCGGGCGGCCGGCTCGGGCTGTACGGCTTCGGGGGCAGCGCCCACCTGTGTGCGCAGGTCGCTCTCGCCGAGGGCGCCACCGTGCACGTCCTGACCCGGGGCGCGGCCGCACGTCGCCTCGCGCTCGACCTGGGGGCCGCCTCCGCGCGCGACGCGTACGCGATGCCGCCGGAGCCCCTGGACAGCGCGATCCTGTTCGCGCCCGTCGGCGACCTGGTACCGGTCGCGCTGCGGGCCCTGGACCGCGGCGGAGTGCTGTCGATCGCCGGCATCCATCTGAGCGACGTACCGCCGCTGCACTACGAGAGCGACCTGTTCTACGAGAAGGAGGTGCGCAGCGTCACCTCCAACACACGGGAGGACGGCAGGGAGTTCCTCGCCCTGGCCGCCCGTCACGGGGTGCGCGCCACCACGCACGGCTATCCGCTCTCGCGGGCCGCGCAGGCGCTGCGGGACCTCAAGGACGGCCGCTTCGACGGGGCAGCGGTCCTGGTGAACGACCTGTCCTGAGCACTCCCACCCGAGCGTGCGGAAGCACGGGAGGGGAGCAGGAGCACTCACGGTGCACCAACTGCCCCATACGGCAGGTTTGCACCTCCCTAGCCATCAACCGCCCCTTTCACGCCCTGACCGGCCGCCGCCCGGGCTGATTCGCTTGATCACGCGCATGATCCAGCCCGCTCACCTCCCAGGAGAGAATGTGTCCACACCGGACAGCGCCACCGGTCCCGTCGTCGACGAAGCCGGACCCCCTGCCGACGGTCCGCTCACCAGTCTCGGCACCCGGGCAGCGCGTCAGCTCGCCACGACCACCAAGTCCGAACCGCAGATGCAGGCCATCAGCTCGCGATGGCTCCTGCGGATGCTGCCGTGGGTGGACGTCAAGGGCGGCACCTACCGGGTCAACCGCCGCCTCCAGCTGCGCGTCGGCCGGGGCCGGGTGCAGTTCGAGCAGAACGGCGCCGACGACATCAAGGTCATCCCCCAGACCCTGACGGAACTCCCGGTCCTGCGCGGCTACTCCGACACCGACGTCCTCAAGGAGATCGCCAGCCGCTTCCGGGTCCGGGAAGTCCGCGCCGGCCAGATCCTGTTCGAGGCCGGGCAGCCGGTCACGGAGACGTATCTCGTCGCGCACGGCCGGTTCACCCGCTTCACCTCAGGCAAGTACGGGGAGGAGGAGATCGTCGGGGTCCTCACCGACGGCGACCAGATGGGCGACGAGGCGATCGGCCAGCCCGACCCGCTGTGGCTGAGCTCGGTGCGGGCGGAGACCGCCGGTGTGCTGCTGGTGCTCCCCTGGGACGTGGTCCGGGAGTTCACCGACCGGGTGCCGTCCCTCGCGGCGCATCTCCACGCGTACGCCGAGCGGCAGAGTCTGCCGATGAACCGCAAGGGCGAGGCCGATGTCCCGGTGCAGGCGGGCCACGTCGGCGAACCGACGATCACCGGCGGCTACGTGGACTACGAACTCGCCCCGCGCGAGCACGAGCTGTCCCTCACCCAGACCGTGCTGCGCGTCCACACCCGGGTCGCCGACCTCTACAACGACCCGATGAACCAGACCGAGCAGCAGCTGCGCCTGACCATCGAGGAGATCCGGGAACGCCAGGAGTGGGAGCTGGTGAACAACCGGGAGTTCGGGCTGCTGCACAGCGCCGACTACGGCCAGCGCGTCAGCACCTTCACCGGGCCGCCGACGCCCGACGACATGGACGAGCTGCTCGCGATGCGGCGCAGGACCAAGCTGTTCCTCGCCCATCCGAAGGCGATCGCGGCCTTCTTCCGGCAGTGCAACCGGCGCGGCCTGGTACCCGGGACGGCGAACGTCGAGGGGCACGAGATCCCCGCCTGGCGCGGGGTACCGATCTTCCCCTGCAACAAGATCCCGGTCAGCCCGCAGCACACCAGCAGCATCATCGCGCTGCGCACCGGGGAGGGCGACCAGGGGGCCGTCGGCCTGTACCAGACGGGCATCCCCGAGGAGTACCAGCCGGGCCTCAATGTGCGGTTCATGGGGATCGACGCCAACTCGATCATCCGCTACCTGGTCACCGCCTACTACTCGATGGCCATCCTCGTGCCCGACGCCGTCGGGATCCTGGAGAACGCCCAGATCGGCCGGACGGCCGAGTGACCGCGTGGAGCACGCCATGAGCACCTCCCCGACCGCCACCGACTCCGCGCTGCCACTGCCCGGTCCGCCGGACCTCGCCCGCGCCGTGCGGGCCCGGCGCGGCGGGGCGATCCCCGGCCTGCGGTACCGGAAGGTCGCCCCCGCCGACCCCGAGAAGACCGCGGAGGTCGATCGCAGGCTGGAGGCCTGGGCCCGCCGCCTCGACCTGTTCCCCAAGGCGTGGTCGGGCGACTTCTCGGGGTTCCAGTTCGGCCGGGCGGTCGTGCTCCAGCACCCGGAGGCGGCCGACCTGGAGCGGCTGACGGTCGCCGGCAAGCTGCTGCTGGCCGAGAACATCGTCGACAACTGCTACTGCGAGGAGGACGAGGACAAGGGCGGATCGCGCAGCGGACTGGGCGGACGGCTGATCCTGGCCCAGGCGGCGCTCGACCCGTATCACGGCACCCCCGAACTCCAGGAGCAGTGGCAGCACGGCATGCAAGCCGACGGGCCGCTGCGGTCGTACCACTGGGCGCTGAAGGACTACGCCGCGCTCGCCACGCCCAGCCAGACCGACCGGTTCGTGCAGGACATCGCCCGGCTGCACCTGGGCTACCTCGGCGAGGCGGCCTGGGGGGAGACCCGGTACCTGCCCCGGGTGTGGGAGTACCTGGTGATGCGGCAGTTCAACAACTTCCGTCCCTGTCTGTCGATCGTCGACGCGGTGGACGGCTACGAGCTGCCCGAGGCGGTGTACGCCCGCCCCGAGATCCAGCGCATCACCGTGCTCGCCGCCAACGCCACCACGATCGTCAACGACCTGTACTCCTTCACCAAGGAACTGGCCAGCGACCCGACCCACCTCAATCTGCCGCAGGTCATCGCCGGGAACGAGCGGTGCGGGCTGAAGGCCGCCTATCTCAAGGCCGTCGGGATCCACAACCAGATCATGGAGGCGTTCGAGGAGGAGTCCGCGCTCCTGTCCGCGACCTCACCCCTCGTCGAACGCTATGCGCGAGGGCTGTCCGACTGGGTGGCCGGCAACCACGAGTGGCACGCCACCAACACCCATCGCTACCACCTGCCCAACTACTGGTAACCCGCGCCGCATTGACATGCCGTCACACGCACCATCACAAGGAGTCACTGTTGACCACCGCCCCCCACGCCGCCGTCACGGCGGCACCGGTGCCCGCCCAGTCCACGTACCAGACCCGCGTCGCGGACTACTGGAACGCCGAGGAGAACCCGGTCAACCTCGAACTCGGACAGATCGACGACCTGTATCACCACCACTACGGCATCGGCGCCGCCGACTGGACGGTGCTCGACGAGCCCGACCCCGGCCTGCGCCGGGAGCGCATCACGGCCGAACTGCACCGGCTGGAGCACGCCCAGGCCGAACTCCTCGCCGGCCACCTCGGCCCGCTCTCCCCCGCCGACCGCGTCTTCGACGCCGGCTGCGGGCGCGGCGGCGGCAGCGTCGTGGCGCATCTGCGCTACGGCTGCCACGCGGACGGCGTCACGATCTCCGCGAAACAGGCCGAGTTCGCCAACGGGCAGGCGCACAAGCGGTGCATCGACGCCAAGGTGCGCTACCACCACCGCAACATGCTCGACACGGGGTTCGCCTCCGGCGCCTACGCGGCCTCCTGGAACAACGAGTCCACCATGTACGTCGAACTGGACCTGCTGTTCGCCGAGCACGCCCGGCTGCTGCGCCGCGGCGGACGCTATGTGGTGATCACCGGCTGCTACAACGACACCTACGGGCGGGCCTCCCGCGAGGTGTCCCTCATCAACGCCCACTACATCTGCGACATCCACCCGCGCTCGGCCTACTTCCGGGCCATGGCCCGCAACCGGCTCGTCCCCGTCCATGTGGAGGACCTCACCGAGGCGGCCATCCCCTACTGGGAGCTGCGCCAGCAGGCCGACCACCTCGTCACGGGCATCGAGGACACCTTCCTGACCGCGTACAAGAACGGCAGCTTCCAGTATCTGCTGATCGCGGCCGACCGGATCTGAGCCTCTGTCAGCGAATCCCGGCTTCGGCCGCCGTACGTCTTCCCCCCGGCACACGGCTGTGCTTGCCTGGGGAGCCGTTTCGGTGGCCGGGGCGGGAGTTGCTGTATGCGCAAGCCGTGGTTATTGGGGATGTTGCTGGCCGGAGTTCTGCTCGCCGCGTGCGGGGACCCGGCGTCCGGTCCACAGGCGGCGCCGCCCTCCCCCGCGGGGGGCTCCGCGGCCCCCACCACGCACCAGCGGGCGCCCGCCTCCGCGCGCGCCCCCGAACGGGGGCCCACGGTGCTGTACCTCGGTGACTCGCTCGCGATGGAGAACCAGAACGTCCTCGGCCAGGAGCTCCGCCGGGATCTGCGCGCCCGGTACACGAGCGCGCCGTATTCGGGGACCACGCTGTGCGACTACCTGGAGGGCACCGGAGCCAAGTCCCTCGTGCCGGACCGGGACAAGGCGGCCGCCCTGGTGCGCTCGCTGCACCCGGACTATGTGGTGCTGCAGTTCTGGGGCAACGCCTGGGGTTTCACCTGGTGCATGGACGGGATCACCCACGACGGCTCCAGGCGGACGTACTTCGAACGGTACGAGGCCGACCTCGAGCGGCTGACCGGGCAGATCGCGTCGGCCGGTGGAGCGCACCGGCCGAGGATCGTCTGGGTGCTGCAGGGCCCGGACCCGATCGCCCCGGAACGGGTGCGGCGCGTCAACGAGTTCTACAAGGAGCGGGCCGCCGCCTCGGGCGACCTCGTCGCGGACGCCGGAGGGACGGTGGCGCCCGCCGGAGCCCGCTACACCTGGGTCAGGTACCTGCCGTGCACCGCCTACGAGCACGACCATGCCGCCTACTGCACCCAGCCGGACCGCGACCGCACCGCCCTCCACCTCGACGACGACTATCTGCACTTCTGTCTGGCGCCCACCACCTCCTCGCCGAAGCCGTGCCCGGTCCGCTCGCCCGGCATCCTGCGGATCGCGCGCGAGATCACCCGGGTCGTGGGCGAGTCGGTCCGTTCGCGGTGAGCAGGGTCGAATTCGGTCGACAGCACAGGTGTTGATCGCTTGGAATGAGCCGCATGATGCGTGCCCGGATGATGCGCCCCGGCGAGGTGGACATCGACGCGACCACGGTCGGTCGTCTGATCGCCGGTCGGTTCCCCCGGTGGGCCGGTCTGCCCGTGGAGCGCCTGGACTCGTCCGGGACCGAGAACGCCATGTTCCGGCTCGGCGCGGACCTGGTCGTACGACTGCCACGCCATCCCGGCGCCGTCGACGACGTGGCCCACGAGCTGCGCTGGCTGCCCCGGCTGGCGCCCGGGCTGCCGGTTCCGGTGCCGGAGCCGCTGGGGCGGGGCGAGCCCGGCGAGGGGTTTCCGTGGCCCTGGTCCGTGTACCGCTGGCTGGATGGCCGTAACCCGGTCGTCGGGGCCGTGGAGGAGCCCGAGCTGCTCGCCGAGGACCTGGCGGCGTTCGTGCGTGCGCTGCGCCGGATCGATCCGCGGGACGGGCCGCCGGGATACCGGGGTGTCCCGCTCGCGAGCCGGGACGAGCTCACCCGGGCGGCCATCGCGCAGTCGGACGGGAGGATCGACACCGGTGCCGTGACGCGGCTGTGGGACGAAGCGCTGCGGCTCCCGCGGCACTCCGCTGCGCCCGTCTGGGCCCACGGCGACCTGATGCCGGGAAACGTGCTGGTCAGGGACGGGCGGCTGAGCGCGGTGATCGACTTCGGTACGGCGGGCGTGGGTGATCCCGCCGCCGATCTGATCGTGGCCTGGAACCTGCTGCCCGCCGGGGTCCGCGGCACGTTCCGGGATGCGGTGGGCGCGGACGACGCCGAGTGGGCACGCGGCCGGGGCTGGGCCCTGTCGATCGCGCTGATCGCACTGCCGTACTACCGGGTGACCAATCCGCCGGTGGCGGAGAACTCGCGGCATGTGATCGGGGAGATCCTCGCCGAGACCGCGTAGGGCGGGGCCGGCCGCATCGTCCGGCCGGCCCGCCCCGCCCTACGGGTGGGTCACTCGCCCGCGTACGCCTTCTCCAGGGCGGCGATGTCCAGCTTGTGCATCGACAGCATCGCCTGGGTCGCGCGGGTGGCCTTCGCCGGGTCCGGGTCGCTGACCATGTCGTCGAGGGTGTCCGGGATGACCTGCCAGGACACGCCGAACTTGTCCTTGAGCCACCCGCAGGGGCCGGGCTCGCCACCGCCCTCGGTGAGCTTGGTCCAGTAGTAGTCGATCTCCTCCTGGTTCTCGCAGAAGATCTGGAAGGAGATCGCCTCGTTGAAATGGAACTCCGGGCCGCCGTTCAGCGCCACGAACTTGTGGCCGTTGGCCGTGAACTCCACGGTCATCACGGTGCCGGCGGGCCGCATGGAGCCCTCGGGGTAGCGGGAGAGCTTGCCGACGCTGGAGTTCTTGAAGATCGAGACGTAGTGGTGAGCGGCTTCCTCCGCCTGGTCGTCGAACCAGAGACAGGTGGTGAATCCTTGGGTGGCCATGAGTACCTCCTGGAGCGTTCAACGCGGTCACCTCTACTGACCGATCCTCGCAAGGAAACTCATCGCTCGGGGGGTCGGCTGATCCAAGTGGCCCGTACGACGACATCTGCCGGAAGGGCGGCGGCGGCCGCCAGGGCACAGTGTCCGATCTGGCCCTGCAGGCCAAGGAGATGGGGCGGCCAGGCACATTCCGCCGTACGGCGACGTGGACGCGCCCCGGCTCCTGCCCTGCTGCGCCGTGGTGAGCCGGACGAGCTCCGTCCGGGCCGGCGCCAGCAGGTCGCCGAGTCCGAGGCCGAGCGCCTGGGCGGCGGCCGCGAGGACCTCCGAGGAGGCCTCCTTGCGGCCGCGCTCCACCTCCGAGAGATACGGCACGGAGATCCGGGCCGCGTCGGGCACGTCCTTGAGGGTGCGCTCCTGGGCGAGTCGTTCGCGCCGCAGGACGTCGCCGACCAGGTCGCGCCACAGGGGTTCCCTGGGCGCGTGGGCTGACTGCCCTCGGGACGGGGGCGAGCTGGCGGGGCGGGCGGTTCCCGGGCGCTCGGCCGCCGGGCGCATGGGGATGACGCGGGCTTGGTTCGGCACGTGGCTGCTCACCCCTTCAGACTAGGTTTCCCGGGCTCCGGGGGAAGGGAGCGGCATTGCGCCCTCGGTGAAGCCCGTCGCGGTATCTCCAGGCCCTGGTGGGGGAGTTGGTCCGCGGGGCCGGCCCCGGCCCCACCCGCCCCGGCCCCGCCGGCCGGTCGCCGATTTCCGTCGCGCGGACACGCTTCGGGCATGGCCCGTCACCCCATGGGTACGCGCAACGCAGGGCACCTGAGGACGGCGCGTGCATAGCTCGTCGCCGTACGGGTACCCGGCAGACCGCGCCACCCGGACAGGACCACCGACAACCGAGGCCGAAGAGGCAGACGTCGAGCCGTGACTTTCGTGGGAGAGGCAATGGACACCGCCGTGACCAGGACGATTGGTGACGGATCGCTGCCGGGGGTCGAGGACCCGAAAACCATAGCCCCGCGCGACGCGCGGGAGCTGTCCCGCCAGTTCTTCCAGCGTCTGACGGAGCTTGAGGAAGGTACACACTCATACCAGTACGCGCGCAACACGCTCATCGAGATGAACATGTCGCTCGTGCGGTTCGCGGCCGGCCGGTTCCGCGGTCGCGGCGACGACATGGAGGACATCGTCCAGACGGGAATGATCGGCCTGATCAAGGCCATCGACCGCTTCGAGCTGGCCCGCGAGGTGGAGTTCACGTCGTTCGCACTGCCGTACATCGTCGGCGAGATCAAGCGGTTCTTCCGCGACACCACCTGGGCGGTGCACGTGCCGAGGCGGCTTCAGGAGCTGCGCGTCGAACTGGCCAAGGCACGTGAGGAACTCGCCAGCAGGCTGGACCGCGATCCGACGGTCGCCGAACTCGCCACCCTGATGAACCTCTCCGAGGACGAGGTGGTCGAGGCCCAGATCGCCTCCAACGGATACAACTCCTCCTCCCTGGACGCAGCGCTCGGCGGTGACGGGCCCGAGGGCGGCGAGGCGGTGCTGGCCGACTTCATCGGCGTGGAGGAGGAGGGGCTGCGCCTCGTCGAGGACTTCCAGTCGCTCGCCCCGCTCATGGCGGAACTGAGCGAACGCGACCGGCAGATCATCCATCTCCGGTTCGTGGAGGAGGCCACCCAGGCGGAGATCGGCGAGTGGCTCGGCTGCTCGCAGATGCATGTGTCCCGGCTGATCAAGCGGATCATCGTACGGCTGCGCGAGGGCATGCTGGGCGAGCTCGGCTGCGCCTGAGCGTCACGCGTCACTCCCTGCCGAGTCTCACCGCGGCGCTGACGCGCTTGCCGACCGGCACCCGTTCGACGACGACCCGCGCCGCGAGCGCGTGGACTATCTCCAGGCCGTGCCGGCCGATGCGTTCGGGGTCGCGGGGGAAGCGGCGGGGCAGCGCGACACTGCTGTCGCAGACCGCCACGGTGAGCGAGATGTCGGTGCCCTCCAGCTCCAGGATGTACGGCCCGTTGCTGTGCCGGTCGGCGTTGGTGACCAGCTCGCTCACCACCAGAAGCACCTCGTCCTCGGCGCGGGCGTCGATGGCGGCGCACCACTGGGTCCTGAGCTTGTGGAGGAAGAGCGCGGCGAAGTGCCGGGCCTCGGCGATGCATCCCGGTTCGCCTGTGTAGTGTGCCGCCCGCCGCAGCGGTTCCACGGGCACGTCGAAACCAGTCGGTATCACTGCTCCGTCCAGGTGGTCGATCATGCGGTTCTCTCTCGGGGAAGCCGGACTGGCCGGACGCTGCTGCACCAGTGCTCGTACCCCGAGGGGCGCCGCGCAGTCCTGGACACGCCGTGACGCCTCTTACGCACGTCGTCCCGAGGTCCGGGTGGGTCACACCGGGGGCGGGGCCACGGAGGACAGCGAAGCCGGCGATCCGGACGAGGGCGGCCCGGAGGAAAGGGGCGCGGAGGAAGGCGTCACCGGGGCCGGGGCCGAGGAAGGCGTGACGGAGGCGGGCGGTACGGAGGACGGCGGGACCGAGGAGGGCGGCACCGAGCTCGGGGCCGAAGGCTCCGTCGTCTTCGGCTTCGGCTGCGGCTTCGGCTTGGGCTTCGGGCAGGGAGTCTGCGAGGGGTCGGGCTTGCCCGAGACGCACGGCGACGCAGAGGGGGACGTCGAGGGAGAGGTCGGAGTGGTCGCGCTCGGGGACGGCTTGCGCTTCGGCGGCTTGGTCTTCTTGTCGTACTGGCCGGTGTCCCCGTGGTGGCGGACGAACCAGCCGTTGTCGTGGAAGTCGTAGATCACGAAGTTGTTGATCACCTTCGGCGCCGGCGTGACCACGACGACCTTCGAGGGGTTGTACGACGGCCAGGAGTCGCCCGCGCGCCGGGGTGTGCTCTGCTGCGCGACCGGCGGGGTCAGCGGGTTGCCGCAGGCGCAGCGCACCCGCGGGACACCGCGGTCGTCCACCAGGACGGCCGTGCCGGTCTGCAGGACGGACTGGTAACTGGTGGCGGCGCCGTCACGGTAGCCGTGGTTGGTGACGCGCGTGTCCATGCGCAGCTGGACGGGCGTCAGCGAGCGCAGGTAGGTGGGCGTCCTGGCCGGTTCGACGCCGGCGACCGAGGCGAACGCCCTGTTCTTCGACGGGGACGCCTGCAGGGACTTGACCTGCTTCTCCACGTCGCAGCTGGAGACATTGCGGGTGCCGCCGTAGAGGCCGGGCGCCCCGCCGTCCACGCCGGTGACCGCTTTGGCGGGGGCCGACTCGGCGGCCGGGGAGACGGAGACCGGCGGGGCGGAGCTGTCGGTGGCCGCCTGCTCGGTGAACGGATCGGGGCCCGTCTTGCCGGCGGCCTGGAGAAAGACCTCGCTCCCGCTGCCCGAGCCGCCGTCGGGGCGGCTGAGGACCACCGCCAGGATCACGGCGGCCACGACCGCGGTGGCGAGCACGGCGACGCGGGGTGCGGACTTCCACCAGGGGTGACCGGGGCCGGGTTCGGGTTCGGGGACCGCTCCACCGCCCGTCGGGTGCGAGGGCGGACCCGACGGCGGCTGGGAGGGCGGGCCCGAAGGCGGCTGCGAGGGGCCTGACAGGGGGCCGGAAGGCGGTCCTGTGGGGCGGTCGGAGGACGGCGGTTCCACGCTCACGAGCTCTTCTTCCCAAGGGGAATTGCTGCGGCTCTGCTGCCCTTTCAGTCCTTTTCGTGCATAACACTCCTATTGTGTGCTCCGGTCCGGTTCACTCCGCAAGCCCACGCGGACGGCTCTCCCGGCGGGCGCGCCGCGCGGGCGCTGCTTAGCGTGGCAGGGTGAGCCCGCGTACCACCTCCGACCAGGTCGCCCGCCACGGCTGGCCGCAGGCGCTGGCCACGGTGCTGGGCGCGCTGGTCGCCATGGGGGTGGTCGCCGCGCTGGGACTGTGGGCGGCCGGGGCGACGGACCTGCCGGACAACGCCTTCCCCCGGGTCGTCGCGGCCACCCTGGTCACGGCGGTCGGCGGCACGATCAAGCTGTCCGGGAACGCCGGCGAGCTGGCACAGACCCAGGCGGGGCTGACCGTGATCCCGCTGTCGGTCACGCTGGTCGGGGTGGTGGTGATCGCCGCGGGCTTTCTGCGGCCGCTGCGGCGCCGGGCGGTCATGGGCGCGGCGGAGCTCGCCGGCTGGGCGGGCAGGGTCGCCGTCGTGTGGCTGGCCGCGCTGCTGGCGCTGGCCTTCGCGGCCCGCCAGACGTTCTCGATCGACCTCGGGGAGGGGGCGATCGAGGACCTGGGCGACCTGTTCGGCGTCGCGCCGAAGCTCGGCTTCACCACTGACGTGCCGCTGACGGTGTTCTTCGGTCTGCTGTGGCTGGCCGGTGTGCTGGTGCTGGCGCTGCTGGTCTCGCGCGGGGCCCCGCTGCCGGCGCGGCTGCTGCGCTTCCAGGAGTCGGTACGGCCGGCCGCGTACGCCATGGTCGTGCTGCTGCTCACGTACGTCGCCGTGGGTGTCGTGATCGCCCTCGTCGTGGCGGCGACCCGTGGTCATGCGGCGGAGACGATGGCCGTGATCCTGCTCGGCATGCCCAACCTGGTCTGGCTGGCGCTCACGATCGGTCTCGGCGCGACCTGGAACGGCCAGGTCGCGGGCCCGTTCGGGCTGCCGATGCCGCATGTGCTCGACGAGGTGCTGCGCACGGAGGACGTCTCCGCGCTGAATCTGAGCACGCTCTCCCAGCACGACGGAAGGGTGTGGTGGCTGTTGGTCGTCGACGCGGTGCTGCTGCTGGCCGCCGCGTTCGTGATGGCGGCGCGCTCGCCGGCCCGGATGCGGGCCTGGCAGCACGCCGTGCGCATGGCGGTGGCGCTCACCCTCACGGTCCTCATGATCTGCCTGGTCTGCCGTGTCTCCGCGCACTACGGCCTGTCGATCCTGGTCTTCGGCGATCTGGGCGGCGGCCTGTCCGGAAAGCTGCTCCTGACCCCGGAGGTGTGGCCCGCCCTGGGCCTGGCCGCCCTGTGGGGCCTGGCCACCGGTTTCCTGGGCGGCCTGCTGGCCCGCCGAGTACGCCGCCGGGGAGTCGTCGACGTCGACGGACGGCGATGAGGCCGGACACGACGCTGCAGACCGCGCGCGGCACAGGGGTTGCGGCCAGGTGTATTGATCACGAGGGTCGGCAAGCGGAGAGTCGGCAGGTCCGTGGTCCGTCTACGTGCGCTGCCGGAAGACCGGCTCGGCCCAGTGGGGCGGTGGCGACGGTGGATCCTCCCGCTGGTCCACGGCCCGCAGGTCCGCCTGCGTGGGCCGCGGGGTGGCGTGCCCGGCCGTACGCAACGCGGCCACGAAGTCGAGGCAGGTCGCGTAGCGGTCGTCGGGGCTCTTGGCCAGGGCCTTGGCGAAGACGGTGTCGACCTGTGGGGCCAGGTCGGGGCGGGCTTCGCTGAGCGGGGGCGCCGCGTCGTACTGGTGGGCCCACAGCAGGGCCATGTCGTCGTCGCGGAGGAAGGGCGGCCGGCCCGCCAGGGTCTCGTAGACGACGCAGGCCAGGCCGTAGACGTCGCAGCGGCCGTCGACAGGGCGGCCGGAGATCTGTTCGGGGGCGACGTAGTCGAGGGTGCCGACGAACTGGCCGACCGTGGTGAGGCCGGTCAGGGACAGCGACTTCTTCGTGAGGCCGAAGTCGGTGAGGTAGACGTGCTCGGGGTGGTCGCTGTCGGTGCCGCGGCCGACCAGGATGTTGCCGGGTTTCACATCCCGGTGGACCAGCCCGTGCTCATGGGCCGCGTCCAGCGCGGAGGCCACCTGCACGGCGATCCGCAGGGCGGTCGCGTGCGGCAATGGCCCCTGGCGGTCCAGGAGATGGCGCAGGTCGCTGCCGGAGACGTACCGCATGGCGATGTACAGGACACCGTCCGTCTCCCCCGCCTCGAAGACGGGCACGATGTTGGGGTGGTCGAGGGCGGCGGCCACCCGGGACTCGTGGCTGAACCGCTGCCGGAAGGTGTCGTTGCGGGCGAGTTCGGGGGCGAGCAGTTTGAGGGCGACGGTCCGCTCCAGGCGCAGGTCGCGGGCGCGGTACACGACGGCCATGCCGCCGCGGCCGATCTCGGCCTCGACGCGGTAGCCCGCGATCTGTCTGCCGATCAGGTCGGAGGGCCGGCCGGAGAAGATGCTGGTCTCGTGTGCCATCACATGCCGCCGTCGGGTGACACGACCTGGGTGGGCGCATGGCCGGGATCCTCGGTGTCACGCGGCGCGTCGTCGGCCCCGTAGGGGCTCAGCCGTGTCCCGTCCCCGTACACCCAGCAGCCCTGATGGCTGTCGTACAGCCACACGGCCTCCCCGTCGATCACGACCCCGACCCGCAGCCCCGCCGTACGGCTGCGGAAGGCCTCGCCGTCGAGGGCCGCCTCCGCCAGTTCCTCGACCGCGGTCCGGTAGCGGGCGAGGGCCTGTTCGGTGCGGGAGAGCAGGGGGCGTGGGTCGGCGGTGCGGGCGATCGGCCCGTCCGCGGCGGGCGGGTCCTGCGGTACGGCGATCAGCAGTCGGCCGTCGACCCAGGCCGACCAGCCGTTGGCGCACAGGACATGGCCCCAGTCGCCGCGCCGTTCGACCAGCTGGACCGGCAGCAGCGCGTCGAGGGGGACGGTGGGCCGGCCGGGCTCGGGTGCCTCCCAGGCGGGCATCCCGTTCTGGGGCACGACGTGCGTGGGCCGGAATCCGGAGGTCGTCATCACAGCGCCTACTTCCGCATCACGGCCGGTTCGTGCCGGCGCAGCAGCCGCGACACCACCCAGCCGAAGACCGCCGACAGCACGACCAGCATCGCCACATTGAGCAGCCAGACGCCCGTCGAGTGCCGGAACAGCGGGTCGCCGGTCAGGTCCCCGGGCACGATCCGGGCGAGCCCGACGGTGCCGGCCATCGCCCCGAGCGCCCAGCGCGAGGGCACCAGCCACGACAGCTGCTCCAGCCCGGGTACGCCGTGGAGCTTCAGCAGGGCGCCGCAGAAGACCACCTGGACGATGGCGAGCAGCACGAGCAGCGGCATCGTCACCTCCTCCTTGCTCACCAGCGCGGAGACGAGCAGGCCGAGCATCATCGCCGTGAAGGCCAGCAGGGCGACGGCGACGGTGATCTCCACCAGAGGCGGCATCAGCACGCCTTCACCGCCGGGCGCGTTGAGGTCGACGCCGAGCAGCGCGACCAGGGTCAGCACCACCGCCTGGAGCACCGTGACCGTCCCGAGGACCACCACCTTCGACATCAGATACGCCGATCTGGACAGGCCCACGGCCCGTTCCCGCTGGTAGATCACGCGTTCCTTGACGAGTTCCCGCACCGCGTTGGCGGCGCCGGTGAGGACCCCGCCGACGCACAGGATCAGCAGCGCGTTCATCGCCGTCTCCTGGGTGAGCCTGCTGCCGGCCAGCGCACGGGCCAGGGCGCCCATCACGAACGGCAGGGCGATCATGACGGCGAGGAAGGTGCGGTCGGCGCTGAGCGCGGCCGCGTAGCGGCGGACGAGTGTGCCGAGCTGTGCGGTGCGGCTGCGCGGCCTGGGCGGGCGGGTGATGATGACCGGCTCCGACCGGGGCAGACGGGGCTGGGCGGAGGCGTCGGCGACGTACTGCCGGTGGAAGGGCGATGCGCGGAAGTCTCCCGCCCAGTCCCGCTCGCTGTCCCGTTCGAAGGCCTCGAAGGCCTCCGGCCAGTGCTCGAAGCCGAAGAAGGCGAGGGCGTCCTCGGGCGGACCGTAGTAGGCCGTCTTCCCGCCGGGTGCGAGGACGAGCAGCCGGTCGCAGACGTCGAGGCTGAGGACGCTGTGGGTGACCACGATGACGGTGCGGCCGTCGTCGGCGAGGCCGCGCAGCATGTGCATCACCGAGCGGTCCATGCCGGGGTCGAGTCCGGAGGTCGGTTCGTCTAGGAAGAGCAGCGAGGGTTTGGTCAGCAGTTCGAGGGCCACGCTCACGCGCTTGCGCTGTCCGCCCGACAGGCTGTGCACGTGCTGGCCGGCGCGCTGCTGCAGGCCGAGTTCGACGACGACCTCGTCGACCCTGGCCCGGCGCTCGGCCTTGGCGGTGTCCTGCGGGAAGCGCAGTTCGGCGGCGTAGGACAGGGCGCTGCGCACGGTCAGCTGGGTGTGCAGGATGTCGTCCTGCGGGACGAGACCGATGCGCTGGCGCAGCTCGGCGTAGTCGTGGTAGAGGTCGCGGCCGTCGTACAGCACGGTGCCGTGGTCGGCGGGCCGCTGCCCGGTGAGGGCGTTGAGCAGGGTGGACTTCCCGGCGCCGCTCGGGCCGACGACCGCGAGCAGGCACTTCTCCCCCACCGGGAACGACACATGGTCGAGCAGCATCTTGCGGCCGCGGTCGACGGCGACCCTGAGGTCCTGTACGTCGAGGGAGATCTCGCCGGTGTCGACGTACTCCTCAAGCTGGGCGTCGACCAGGCAGAACGCCGAGTGGCCGATACCGACGATGTCACCGGGCCCGATCGGCTCGGCGGTGACGGGCCGGCCGTTGAGGAACGTGCCGTTGTGGCTGCCGACGTCGGCGATCTCGTACGTGCCGTCGGGCAGGGCCCGCAGTTCGGCGTGGTGCCGGGAGACGATCAGGTCGTCGACGACGAGGTCGTTGTCGGGGGCGCGGCCGATGCGGACGGTGCGGGCCGGCAGCGGCCGTACGGCGGTGGGGCGCCGGAACGTGCCGGTGAGGGAGGGCATCGAGACGCCGACGGCGGAGGGGCGCTCCGGGGCCCGTTCGGGGCGGCCGAGCAGCGCCACACGCGGGCCGTCGAAGGGGTTGCCGAGGTGGATGACGCTTCCGGGGCCCACGCCGCACTCGTCGATGCGGCGGCCGTCGGCGTAGGTGCCGTTCGTGCTGTGCTCGTCCACGAGCGTCCAGCGTCCGCTCTCGGGACGCAGCACCGCGTGGTGCCACGAGACCCGGGCGTCGTCGATGACGATGTCGCTGGAGGGGTCGCGGCCGACGTGATAGGCGTGGCCCGGACTCATCACCGTGGAGCCCGACTCGGTCTCCAGCACGAGTTCGGGCGCCGTCGGCGCGAAGGGCCGCTCCGCCATGCCAGGATTCTACCGATTCGTTCACGTGTGCGCCTTGTGCGGCATCCAGCTGCGGGCTCAGGCGACGGGTACGACGAGCGCCGGGACGGTCCGCTGCATACGCAGGGCGTCGATGGACTCCGCGAGCAGCTCGTACTCGGTGGTGTCGTCGACGACGGCGATCCGCACCAGCCGGCCGGCCGCCAGCTCGTCGGCGACCCGCTCCTGCCGGTCCACGTCGCCGCACCAGGCGCGCAGCAGGGCCGGTACGTCGGGCACGGCGCCGCCGACCGGGACGAGCGCGCTCGGCGGGAAGTGCGGAACCTCGGGCCGGGGGTCGAGACGGTCCGCCATCCAGGAGGCACGGTCGCGCAGCCACCACAGGGCGAGGGCCAGGGTGGGCGCCCGGTAGGTTCCCAGGGGGACGCCGATGCGCCGGCCGCCGCAGGTGCCGTATGCCGTGACATGGCACAGGAATTCGTCGTGCACGCTCCACTCCCCCGGTGCTCCGCTCGCCTGCCGGCTGGGCCTTCCTTCCGGCGCGGCTCGTGGTGTTTCGGTGCGGTTCGTGTGCTGTACGTGCTCGTTACTTCGCTCGACGTGAGGTCCTTCAACTGTTGAGTATGTTCACTGCTGAAACACTGTCACCATGACTTTCCGGCCAGTCTCCTGGCATATTCACCGGGCCCCATGGCCGAAAATTGCTTCAGAGATGAGTTCTGGCGCTCCCGGCGGTCTCCTTGAGTACAGAGAAAACCCGGAGCGGAGGACGCCATGGTGACGACCGGAAAATTGGACGAGGAGTTCACCGCGGTGCTGGTCAAGAGCCCGAGCGAAGGCGGCTGGACCTACCTGGTGTGGCCCGGGTCCGCCGAGTTCTTCGGCACCCGCGGGCTGGTCAAGGTCCGCGGCACGATCGACGGGCACCCCTTCCGCAGCTCCTTCATGGCCCTCGGCGACGGCACCCACAAGCTGCCCGTGAAGGCCGAGCTGCGCAAGGCGATCGGCAAGGAGGAGGGCGACACGGTGACCGTACGGCTGGAGGAACGGCTCAGCGCCTGAGCGGGGTCGTCCCGGAGGCGGCCGCCCGCCTCCGGGACCTCGGTGCGGTCGCGCTCGACCGGGCCCCTGTCGGCAGCGTCTCTACGGCCTGACGACCGCGTCGATCCGGGCCAGCTCGTCCGCGTCGAAATCGAGGTTGCGGACGGCCTCGACGCTGTCCGCCAGCTGCTGCGGGCTGCTCGCGCCGACCAGGGCGGAGGTGACCCGGCCGCCGCGCAGCACCCAGGCCAGGGCCATCTGCGCCAGCGACTGGCCCCGCGACTTGGCGAGGTCGTCGAGGGCACGCAGCCGCCCGACGAGGTCCTCGGTCACCGCGTCCGTGTGGAGGAAGGGGCTGTCGCTCGCGGCTCGCGAGTCCTCCGGAATGCCGTCCAGGTATCGGGCCGTCAGCAGGCCCTGCTCCAGAGGGGAGTAGGCGATGGAGCCGACCTGCAGCTCGTCCAGCGCGTCCAGGAGACCGTCCTCGGGGCGTCGGTCGAGCAGCGAGTAGCGCGGCTGGTGGATCAGCAGCGGGGTGCCCAGCTCGCCGAGGATGCGCGCGGCTTCGCGGGTCTGCTCCGGGGAGTAGTTGGAGACGCCGGCGTACAGCGCCTTGCCCTGCTGGACCGCCGAGTGCAGGGCGCCCATCGTCTCCTCCAGGGGAGTCTCGGGGTCGGGGCGGTGCGAGTAGAAGATGTCGACATGGTCCAGGCCCATGCGCGAGAGGCTCTGGTCGAGCGAGGACAGCAGATACTTGCGCGAGCCCCACTCGCCGTACGGGCCGGGCCACATCAGATAGCCGGCCTTGGTGGAGATGACGAGCTCGTCGCGGTACGCCGCGAAGTCCGCCTTCAGGGCCTCGCCCAGCGCGGACTCGGCGGCGCCGGGCGGCGGGCCGTAGTTGTTGGCCAGGTCGAAGTGGGTGACGCCGAGGTCGAAGGCGCGGCGCAGGATGGCGCGCTGGGTCTCGACCGGGCGGTCCGGGCCGAAGTTGTGCCACAGGCCGAGCGAGAGCGCGGGGAGCTTCAGACCGCTGCGTCCGGTGCGCCGGTAGGGCATGTCCGCGTAGCGGTCGGGGTGTGCGGTGTACAACGCGACTCCAGAGGGGTTGGCACACGAGCTGCGGTTCCGGGAGGCCCGGGAACCCTGACCCACTCTGTCGCTGCCCGCGGGCAGCGGTCCAACAGAAGAATCCGATGGAATTCAGCGGATACGCTTCTCAATCATGGAACTGCGCCATCTCCAGCACTTCGTCGCGGTCGCGGAGGACCAGCACTTCACCCGGGCGGCCGAACGGCTCATGGTGTCCCAGTCCGGCCTGTCCGCCTCCATCCGGGCACTGGAGCGGGAGCTGGGGACCCCGCTGTTCGTGCGGACGACCCGCCGGGTCACGCTCACCGAGGCCGGGCGCGCGCTGCTGGGCGAGGCCGAGCGGATCCTGGCGCAGGTCCGGGCGGCCCACGAGGCCGTCGCCGCCGTGCAGGGCGTGCTGCGCGGCACGCTCGCGCTGGGCACCGAGCAGTGCATCGCCGGGGTCCATGTGGCGAGGCTGCTCGCCGCGTTCCGCCGGGAGCACCCGGACGTCGAGATCCGGCTGCGGCAGGCCGGCTCGGGCGCGCTCGCGGAGGAGGTGACGGCCGGCCGCCTCGATCTGGCCTTCGCGGTGCGGACGCGGGCGGACACCGATCAGTTGCGTTCCGTGTCGCTGACGAAGGAGCCGATGACCGTGCTGTGCCATCCCGGCCACCGGCTCGCGCGGGCGGGCGCCGCCGTCACGCCGGACGAGCTGGGCGGCGAGGTCTTCGTCGACTTCCACCCGGACTGGGGCCCGCGCCGCACCACGGACGCCGTGTTCGCCACGGCGCGCGTCGGACGCACCGTGGCGCTGGAGGTGAACGACGTGCACGGTCTGCTCGACCTGGTGGACGAGAACCTCGGCATCGCCGTCGTACCGCGGCACTTCCGGCACAAGCGCGCCTCGCTCACCGCCGTCCCGCTCAAGGGCACCGGTGACGCCAGGTACGAGACGGTCGCCCTGCTGCCGCCGCCCGAGGCCACCAGTCCTGCGGCACGGGCGCTGATGACGCTGCTCGACACCCTCGCATCTCCCGGCGTCCGAGGCCCGGGCGCGTGACGGACCGCGATGCGCGATGGTGGACGTATGCATGCGAAGGACATCCTCATCGACGGGTTCAACCGCATCCTGGAAGAAGTCCATGCCGCAGTGGAGGGCGTGACACCGGACGTGCTGAACGCCCGGCCCGCCGCCGACGCCAACTCCGTCTCCTGGCTCATCTGGCATCTCACGCGCGTCCAGGACGACCACATGGCCGACGCCTCCGGGCTCGACCAGGTCTGGCTGACGCAAGGCTGGGAGAAGCGTTTCGGCCTCGATCTGCCCCGCACGGCGACGGGTTACGGCCACAGCGCGGCGCAGGTCGCCAAGGTGCGGGTGGGCTCCGGTGACCTGCTGACCGGCTACTACGACGCCGTCCACGAGCAGAGCCTTCAGTTCCTGCGCGGGCTGACCGCCAAGGACTTCGAGCGCATCGTGGACGAGCGCTGGGACCCGCCGGTCAGTCTGGGCGTCCGGCTGGTGAGCGTCCTGTCCGACGATCTGCAGCACGTCGGACAGGCCGCCTATGTGCGCGGGCTGGTTCAGAGCGCGGCCGCGTAGGCCGGCAGAACGACGTCCTCGATGAGGGAGCGCCGCTCGTCGAACGGGACGAAGGCGCTCTTGAGGGCGTTCACGGTGACGGTGCGCAGGTCCTCGACGGTCCAACCCGCCTCCTCGACCAGCAGCGACATCTCGCGGGTCATCGTGGTGCCGGACACCAGACGGTTGTCCGTGTTGAGGGTGACGCGGAAGCCGAGATCCTTCAGCGCGGTGATCGGGTGCTCGGCGATCGAGGTGGCGGCGCCGGTCTGGAGGTTGGAGGTCGGGCACATCTCCAGGGCGATACGGCGGTCACGGACCCAGCCGGCCAGACGGCCGAGCTTGCCGTCGACGATGTCCTCGGTGATGCGGACGCCGTGGCCGATGCGCTGGGCGCCGCACACCTGGAGGGCCTGGTGGATGCTGGGCAGACCGTGCGCCTCGCCCGCGTGGATGGTGAACGGGACGCTCTCGCGGCGCAGGTGCTCGAAGGCGTCGAGGTGGTCGGCGGGCGGGAAGCCGTCCTCGGCGCCGGCGATGTCGAAGCCGACGACGCCGGCGTCCCGGAAGGCCACCGCGAGGTCCGCGGTCCGACGGGTCCGGTCGAACATCCGCATGCCGCACAGCAGGGTCCCCACGCGGACCGGGGTGCCGGCGGCGGCCGCCTTGGCCATGCCGGCCGCCAGGCCCTGCTGGACGGTCTCGACGACCTCGGGGAGGGTCAGCCCGCCCTTGAGCATCAGCTCGGGGGCGTAGCGCACCTCGCCGTAGACGACGCCGTCCGCGGCGAGGTCGAGGACGTACTCCTCGGCGGTGCGCAGCAGGCCCTCGCGGGTCTGCATCACGGCGAGGGTGTGCTCGAAGGTGGCTATGTAGCGGACCAGGTCTCCGGAGTTCGCGGCCTCGACGTACCAGTCGGCGAGGGCGTCCGGGTCGGTGGTGGGCAGGGTGTGGCCGACCGCCTCCGCGAGTTCCACGACGGTGGCGGGGCGCAGGCCGCCGTCGAGGTGGTCGTGCAGCACGGCCTTGGGCAGGCGGCGGAGGGTCTCGGTGTCGATGCGGGGCGCGGTCATGCGTGTCGTGCTCTTTCCTCAGGCGGTGGCGGGCTGGAGCAGGTCCCAGCGGTTTCCGTACAGGTCCTGGAAGACGGCGACGGAGCCGTACGGCTCGTGCCGGGGTTCCTCCAGGAAGGTCACGCCCGCGGCGAGCATCCGGGCGTGGTCGCGGGCGAAGTCGTCGGTGTGCAGGAAGAAGCCGACGCGTCCGCCGGTCTGGTCACCGACGCGGGCGCGCTGCTCGTCGCCCTTGGCCCGGGCCAGCAGCAGGGCGGTGCCGTCCCCCTCCGGCCGTACGACGACCCAGCGGGACCCGTCGGGACGCGGGGCATCCTCGGCGAGCCGGAACCCGAGCGCCTCGGTGTAGAAGCGGATCGCCTCGTCGTAGTCGTCGACGACGAGGGTGACCAGGGCGATACGACTCATCGGGGCCTCTCCGGGGGTGGGATTGACGGGAGAGGTTATACGTAAAACTACGCCGACGCCAGTCAGCGGTCCCGGCCCGCCGGGCGGGGCGGTGACGGCGACGCGGCGGATGTGGGCGGCGCACATCGACATCTGCGACGGCCCGTCCTCGCATCGCAGGGCCCGCCACGTGTGCACGGGCCGAAGGCTTCGCGGGACGGCTGCTCTTCAATACGTGGCCGCACGGGAGTTACCAGGAAGTAACTGCCGGTGGTTTGATGTGCGACGCCACTCAGCCCCCTTCACCCACAGGGAGATCCAGTGACGCTTCTCGCACCGCGCCGGACCCTTGGCGCAGCCGTGCTCGCCCTTACGCTCGCCACGGCCTCCCCTGCCGCGGCCGCTCCTGCCCCGCAAGCCGACGGCCGGGCACCGGCGCTGCGCGTGCTGACGTACAACGTCTTTCTGATGAGCAAGACCCTCTATCCGAACTGGGGCCAGGACCACCGGGCGTCGGAGATCACGAAGGCGTCCTTCTTCCAGGGCAACGACGTGGTCGTGCTGCAGGAGGCGTTCGACAACGGGTCGTCGAACGCGCTGAAGAGTGCGGCCGCGTCCCTGTACCCGTACCAGACGCCGGTGGTGGGGCGGAGCAGGGACGGCTGGGACGCGACGGGCGGCGCCTACTCGGCGACCACTCCGGAGGACGGCGGGGTCACGGTGCTGAGCAGGTGGCCGGTCCTGCGCAAGGAGCAGTATGTGTACAAGGACGCGTGCGGGGCGGACTGGTGGTCCAACAAGGGCTTCGCCTATGTGGTGTTGAACGTCAACGGCGCCAGGGTCCATGTGGTCGGCACCCATGCCCAGTCGACGGACCCCGGCTGCGACGCGGGTGAGGCGGCCGCGATGCGCAGCCGGCAGTTCCGGGCGGTCGACGCGTTCCTGGACGGCAAGAACATCCCAGCGAACGAGGAGGTGCTGGTCGCCGGCGACCTGAACGTCGACTCGCGCAGCCCCGAGTACGCCTCGATGCTGACCGACGCGGGTCTGGCCGGGTCCGACGCCCGCACCGGGCACCCGTACTCGTTCGACACCCGGGACAACTCCATCGCCCGCTACCGCTACCCCGACGACCCGCGCGAGGACCTGGACCACGTCCTGCACCGCGCGGGTCACGCCCGCCCGACGGTCTGGAAGAACGAGGTCTTCAAGGAGCAGTCGGCGCCCTGGACCGTGACGAGCTGGGGCACCGACTACACGTACACGAACCTCTCGGACCACTATCCGGTGACGGGGTACGCGGGCTGAGGAACCGTCAGCAGTAGAGGTTGCCGCCCGGCGCCGTCCCGAGGATCTGTGTGAACCTCCGGTAGGCGTCGACGCGGCTCTGGACCTGGGCCGGGTTCTTGCCGTCGCACTCCAGGGAGCCGTTGATGCTGCGGATGGTCTGGCCGAAGCCGGCCCCGCTCACCATGGCGTTGTGCGGGGTCATGCTGCCCGGCCCGGTCTGGGTGTTCCAGTACCACAGGGCGGTCTTCCAGGCCACGGCGGCGTCGTTCTGCACCAGCCAGGGGTTGCCCAGCAGGTCGATGCCGAGCGCGTCGCCCGCGGCCTTGTAGTTGAAGTTCCAGCTGAGCTGGATGGGGCCGCGCCCGTAGTAGGCCGCCTGGCCTGCCGGGCAGCCGTAGGGCCTGCTCCAGTCGCAGTAGTGCGGGTAGTTGGCGGTGTTCTGCTCGACCACGTGCACCAGACCGCCGGTCTCGTGGCTGACGTTGGCGAGGAAGGCCGCGGCCTCCTGCTTCCTGACGGTGTCGCTGCCGGTGTTCGCGAAGCCGGGGTACGCGGCGAGGGCGGCGGTGAGGCCGCGGTAGGTGTAGAAGGAATTCCGGTTCGGGAACATCTGGTTGAACTGGGCCTCGGTCACCACGAAGCTGCCGGCCGGGGTCCCGGGGCCGTTGTCGCAGGCGTACGGCTCCCAGTACCAGGTGCTGATGGTCGGGTCGTAGCCCGGATTGTCGTGCTCGGCGATATAGGCCTTTCCGTCGGTGTAGCGCACGATGTCGCCGGTGGTGTACGACCGTCCGGCCACCCAGGCCGGGTAGCTCGAACACGCGGCGGCGGACGCCTCGGAGGCCGGCAGCAGGACCGGCACCGCACCGGCGAGGACGAGTGCGGTCACCACGGCGGAGATGCGGCGTCTCGACACAGGATCAACTCCTTTGCGGAGCACGGCCGCACCCGGAGGAGGGCAGGGCGGAGCCGGGCCTCGTGCGCTCGTGTCCGGCGGACCGGGCACGGCGTGGGCGCGGCCGTGGTGGGGGGTGTGGTGCCACACTCAACCGCTTTGGTCTGTACCAGTCAAGGGTGTAGACCAGTCAACTCCCGTCCGCCCGGCGGAATGCACCGCCCCGGTGGCCGGCGACGGCGCGTTCGGGGAAGGTGGTGGCGTGACCGAGCGGCGCTTCGACGTCTGGGCGGCCGGCGATGCCTATGAGCGGTACATGGGCCGGTGGAGCCGCCTGGTCGCGGACGGTTTCGTGACATGGCTCGGCTGCGGGAGCGGACTGCGGTGGCTGGACGCCGGCTGCGGTTCGGGGGCATTGACGAGCGTTGTCGCCGACCGGTGCCGGCCGGCGACGCTGCTCGGGGTGGAGCGGTCCCCGGGGTTCGTGGCCACGGCTCGCGCTTCCGCTTCCGCGGCCGTGCACTTCGCCGTGGCGGACGCGCAGCTGCTGCCGGTGCGCGACGCCGTCCTCGACGTGGCCGTCAGCGGGCTGGTGCTGAACTTCCTGCCCGCGCCGGATACCGCGGTGGCCGAGGCGGTACGCGTGGTGCGGCCGGGCGGACTGGTCGCCGCGTATGTGTGGGACTACGGCGAGGGCATGGGGTTCCTGCGCCGGTTCTGGGATGCCGCGATCGCGCTGGATCCGTCGGCGGCCGCGCTCGACGAGGGACGCCGGTTCCCGCTCTGCCGGCCCGAACCGCTGCGGGCGCTGTGGACGGGGGCGGGGCTGGTCCACGTGGCCGTCGCTCCGGTCGAGGTACCGACGCGCTTCGCCGGCTTCGCCGATCTGTGGGAGCCGTTCCTGGCCGGTCAGGGACCGGCAGCCGGCTATGTCGCCGCCCTGGCGCCGACGGCCCGGACCCGGCTTCGGGAGACGCTGCGCGAGGCCGTGTCCGAGCGTCCCGACGGCACGATCCTCCTCACGGCACGCGCATGGGCGATACGGGGTCACAGACCGAAGTGACCGTGAGGCGGGTCCCGGCTGCGCGCACGCCGGTCACGTGCGGACCAGTTCCCGGCGGCGCCGTTCCAGGTAGGCACGTTCCGCCGGGCTCTCGGTGAGCGCGAGGGCCGCCTCGTACGCCCGTACCGCCTCGGTGTCCCGGCCCAGACGGCGCAGCAGATCCGCGCGGACGGCGTGGAAGACGTGGTAGCCGTCGAGGTCCAGCGCGTCGACGAGGTCGAGGGCCCGGCGCGGGCCTTCGGTCTCGGCCACGGCGACCGCCCTGTTCAGCGCCACGACCGGATTCGGGGCGAGGACCGTCAACTGGTCGTAGAGCCGGAGGATCTGCGCCCAGTCCGTGGCGTCCGCGGTCGGCGCGTCGCTGTGGACGGCCTGGATCGCGGCCTGGACCTGGTACGGACCCGGCTGGTTGCGTCGCAGGCAGCCACGGACCAGTGCCTGTCCCTCGGCGATCAGGTCGCGGTCCCATCGGGCACGGTCCTGCCCGGACAGCGGCACGAGCGCGCCGCTGTCGTCCTGGCGTGCGGGCCGGCGCGACTCGGCGAGGAGCATCAGCGCGAGCAGGCCGGAGACCTCGGGTTCGTCCGGCATGAGCTCGGCCAGCAGTCGGCCGAGCCGTACGGCTTCGGCGCACAGGTCCGGGGAGCCGGTGTACCCCTCGTTGAAGATCAGGTAGACCACGGCCAGCACACCCTGGAGCCGGTCCGGGAGGTCGGCGTCGCGGGGCACCCGGTAGGGGATCCGCGCATCGCGGATCTTCGCCTTGGCCCGGACCAGCCGTTGGGCCATGGTCGCCTCGGGCACCAGAAAGGCGCGGGCGATCTGTGACGTCGTGAGCCCGCCGAGGAGGCGCAGGGTGAGGGCCACCTGCGCCCGGGTGGCGAGGGCGGGGTGGCAGCAGGTGAAGATCAGACGGAGCCGGTCGTCGCGCACGGGGCCCTCCTCGGGCGGCGCGTCGGGGGTGTTCAGCAGCGCGGCCTCGGCATGGCGTGCGTCGCGTCCGGCCTCCCGGCGGAGCCGGTCGATGGACCGGTTGCGGGCGGTGGTGATGATCCAGCCGGCCGGGCTCGGCGGTACACCGGTCCCGGGCCAGCGCTCCAGGGCCTTGGTGAAAGCGTCCTGGACCGCTTCCTCGGCGAGGTCGATGTCGCCGAGGAAGCGGACGAGCACGGCGACCGCACGGCCGTACTCCCTGCGGAAGACGGCCTCCACGTCCGCGGAGCCGGCAGGCATCATTCCTCGGCCTGGTGCATGAAGGGCCGCACCTCGATCGGCAGGGTGGTCGCCAGCGCGGCCTTGCGGCCCCACTCCAGGGCCGCGTCCAGGTCGGGCGCCCTGACCAGGCAGATGCCGCCGAGCATCTCCTTGCCCTCGGCGTACGGCCCGTCGGTGACCAGGACGTCCCCGTCACGCGGGCGCAGCACGGTCGAGGACTCCGGGCCGTGCAGTCCCCCGGCGAACACCCAGGCGCCGGCTTCCCGCAGCTCCTGGTGGAAGACGTCGAGCTGCTTGCCGATCTTGGCGAGGACCTCCGGCGGGGGCGGGTCTCCGATCGGCTGCATCACGCTGAGCAGGTAGTACTTCATGACGGCCTCCTTGGCGTCCTGTCCTTGTCCCACCTCCTACACGAACGGCAGAGCCACGGATCGACACCTCGCCCCACCGCACCGGAAGAATTTCTCCCATGACCACCTCACCCCACCCCCTCGTCGCCCGCGCCCGGCGGCTCGCCGACGACGTGCTCGCCCCGCACGCCGAACGGGTCGACCAGGAGGGCATGCCCATGAGCCACCTCGAGGCGGTGAAACGGTCGGGGCTGCTCGGCATGAACGCGCCGCAGGAGTACGGCGGGGCGGCCGCACCGGCGGCGGTGGCCCGGGAGACGGCGGAGATCCTGGCCGGGGCGTGCTGCTCGACCTGGTTCGTGCAGACGCAGCACCACACGCCGGTGCTGACACTGGCCAAGAACGCGTCCGCGGTACGGGAACGGCTGCTGGGTCCGCTCGCGCGTGGCGAGTTGCTCTCGGGAGTGGCCTACGCTCATCTGCGCGCCCGTCCGCGGACCCCCGTCCGGGTGCGGCGGGAGCGGGGCGGGTGGCGGTTCGAGGGGACCGTGCCCTGGTACACGGGATGGGGGCTCAACGACGTCGTGCTGCTGGCGGGCGTGACCGAGGCGGACGAGGCGCTGTTCGCGTTCACCGAGGCGCGCCCGCAGCCGGGACTGCGGGCGTCGCAGCCGATGCGTCTGGCGGCGCTCACCGCGTCACGGACGGTCTCGCTGGAGCTGGACGGGCTGTGGCTGCCGGACTCGGCGGTGGCGCTGCGACAGCCATACGACCAGTGGGCCGCGGCCGACCGGCCGAGGACGGTGAACACCTCACCGGCGGTCTTCGGTATCGCCGGGGCCGCCCTCGCGCTGCTGGACGAGGACACGGCGGGCGCCCTGCGCGCCCGTGTCGAGAAGGTCCGTATCCAGGCCTACGCCCTGGCCGACCATCCCGCGCCGCTGGAACACCTGGAGGAACGGCTCGCCCTGCGCACCCAGGCGTACGAGCTGATGCGGACGGCCACCACGGCGGCGGTGGTGGCCGGCGGCGGCCGCGCGCTGACACTGGCCAGCAAGCCCCAACGCCTGGCGCGCGAGGCGCTGTTCCTGCTGGTGCAGGGCCAGACTGCAGAGTCACGGCGAGCCCATCTCGACGCGCTCAGGGGCGGCACCGCATAGGGCGCTTTGAGCCGTCAGTCGTCCTCCGTCGCCGGGACCACCACGAGGAACGCGTCCGACTTCAGGTCCATCACGACCGTCGCGGGCTCACCCTCGGCGCGGCGCCCGGCCGCGTACTCCTCCGCCGGCCACGATCCGCGCGGAGCTCCCGCAGGAAACCGCTCCAACACCTTCGCGCCCATAAGGGCAGACACCTCCAGCATCGACGTACGACTACTCGATTCGGACAGCTCTCGCAGGTTGCGCCTGCCCGGGATCGGCGCGGCCACACCAGGTCCGTCGACCGCGCCGACCTCTACACATAAAGGCGAAATAAGCGCAAAATAAACGTGCGCGGCGTTTACCGCACACCGCACAGACGCGGTCAGGCCTGAAAGTCAAAGGAGACGAGTGATGGCCAACGTCTCGCCCACCAGCGGTGACATCACCACTCACCCTGATGTTTCGGAGATGCGGGAACGCTACGCCCGCATGCTCGGCGGTCGCGATGTGGCGCTCGTGGACGGACCGGTGTTCCTGCTCGGTCTGTACTGCGCCGTATCTCCCTGGATACTCCACTACACGACGAGCCAGCCCGCTCTCGTGCCCCACAACCTCATCGTGGGCATCGCGATCGGTCTGCTGGCCCTTGGGTTCACCATCACTCCGGAGCGCATGTACGGCCTGAGCTGGGCCATGTGCGCACTGGGCGTGTGGATGATCATCGCGCCATGGGTCGTCGGCGACAGCCCGGACGCCGGAGTCGCGGTGAACAACATCATCATCGGCGCCCTGGGCATACTCCTGGGGCTGATGTGCATCGCCACGGCGGCGAGGAGCACCCCCAAGCCGTAGGAGGGTCGCGCGGCACGAAGGCCGGTCCGCCGAGCGCGGGCCGGCCCGCTCATGTCCGCTCAGCGGCCGGGCACCAGCCACGGTTCCTGCGGCAGCGGACTGCCGGTCTCCAGCAGGGACTTGAGGTTGGACAGCACCGCCGGCCAGCCGGAGGACGCGTCGGAGCGCTCACTCTCGTCGGCGAGGTCCTCATGGGTCACGGTGAGGCGGACGATGTCGGCGTGCGGCCGGATGTCGAAGGTGACCCGCGAGTACATGTCCTCCTGCCCCTCCTCCTCGGGCGCGGCCCAGGTGGTGACCAGTCGGCTGGGGCGCTCGCTCACGACGACGGTGCCGACCACGTCGGCGATGCCGGAGCCGTCCGTACGCACGTGTTGCCAGCGGGAGCCGGGCCGCCAGTCCGACTCATTGCGGTGGCCCCAGTAGGCGCCGGTCAGGTCGGCGTCGGTCAGCGCCTCCCAGACCTTCTCGGGGGTGCTCTCGATGTAGATGACGTACACGAATGAGGGCTTGTCGGCCATGGCTTCCTCGGCTCGTCGCTTCACGGCGCCGAGCGCGCTCAGGCGCGGGCGCTCGAACTTGTCGATCCACCGCTCCTGGATCTCGTGGAGCGGGACCGGATTGAGGTAGTGCAGTTTTTCCCTCCCCCGGCGCACGGTGCTGACGAGGTTGGCGGCCTCCAGGACGGCCAGATGCTGGGTCACGGACTGACGCGCCATGTCGATGCGCTCGCACAGCTCGCCCAGCGTCTGCCCGTTGTGCTCGTGCAGGCGGTCCAGGAGCTGTCTGCGTGTGTCGTCGGCCAGCGCCTTGAAGACCTTGTCCATCCCGGAGTCGTTTCCTGATCGCACACTCAACGTTATGCAGGCAATTACCTGCATGTCAACCGGGCCGGCTCGCACGCGTCGACACCGGCGCGGCCCTGACGTACCGGGGGACTGTCCCCGCCCGCAGGGGGAATCCGGATGATGCGGGGTTCTGACGAAAAGGGGCGGAGATGGAGATCGACGGCATCATCAGTGCCATCGTGATCGGCATCGTCATCGGTGTGCTGGGCCGGCTCGTCGTTCCGGGCCGTCAGCGCATCGGCATTCTGTGGACGATCGCCGTGGGCATCGTGGCCGCGCTGATCGGTTCGGCGATCGCCGGAGCATTCGACGTGGCCGACACCAAGGGCATCGACTGGGCCGAGTGGCTGATCCAGATCGGCCTCGCGGCACTGGGCGTGGCCGCACTGGACCGGTCCAAGGCTCGCCGTTGACGGACGGGCAGGGGACAGCACGGCGGACTCGACCGCACTCGACGGACGGTTGCGGCAGGCGGCGGGTGACGGATGGGCGGACGCGGGACGTCGGCAACGGCCGACGCCCCGCGCGCCGTTGTCGCGTCCACCGGCGCGCGGATGACGCGGCGACGGGAGTCGCCAGAGCGCTCAGCCGACGGCAGCCCGCAGCGCCGTGAGGCCCGCGCGGCAGTCCGGGTACGCCGGGGCCCAGGCCAGTTCCCGCTCGGCCTTGGCCGAGGAGACCCGGAGCGTCGTGGACATCACCGTGTGGGCGTACCCCATCGGCCTCATCAGCCACCGCGGTACGGTCATCGGCTTCGGCAGTCCGAACTCCTCCGCCACGCACAGGACATGAGCCCGGAAGCCCATCGGCGTGCGGTCCGCGACGTTGTACGCCTGGCCGGGGCGACCGCGTTCGACCGCGGCCACCATCGCGCGCGCCGCATCCGTCAGTTCCACCCATGGCAGGACCCGGCCGTGGTCGCCGGGCAGGGGCAGCTGCCGTCTGCGCAGCAGGGACAGCAGGGCGTCGGTGCCGCCCGGGCCGTAGAAGAGTCCGAAGCGGAGCGCGATGCCCTCCAGCCCCGGTGCGGCGAAGGTGAGGTGCTCCTTGGTGCGCATGGCCGCGATGTGCGCCTCCAGCTCCGGGGAGCTGCCGTGCGGCGCGAAGGGGTCGTCCTCGGTGATCCAGTGGTCGCCATGGTCTCCGTAGCCGTATCCGAAGACCATGGACTCGCTGACGAAGCGGCGGGCGCCGGTGGCCTGCGCGGCCTCCACGAGGTGGGCGGTGCCGTCGGTGCGCAGGGCGTTGGTCGGGTGCATGTCGCGGTGGCGCATGGGCGGCTTGCGCAGGGCGGTCGCGGCGTGGATCACCGTGTCGAAGTGGTACCCGTCGACGGCGCGCAGCAGGGCGTCGCGGTCCAGGAGATCGGCCCGGACGCCGTTGTCCCGGCCGCGGCCGAGCCCGGTGACCTTGTGGCCCGCGTCGGTGAGGGCACGGGCCACATGTCGGCCGAGGACACCGCTCGCGCCCGCGAGGAGGATGCTCTGGTTCTTCTGGATCGTCGTCATGACCGTGCGACGGATCGAGCGCACGCGGATGTGACATCGCCGGGTATGACAGCCCGGCAGGGACGAGCCGGGTCCGCGTCGCGTTACGGAACGTACACGTACGGTGTCGTCACCGTCAGCGGCTGGAAGCCGAGGCGCTCCAGGATGGCGCGGCTCTCGGGCACGGCGTCGACCTGGAGGTAGCGGTAGCCGCGTGCGACGGCGACCTGGGCCCGGTGGGCGACGAGCGCGCGGTAGATGCCGCGGCCGCGCCACTCCTCGACGGTCCCGCCGCCCCACAGCCCGGCGAACCGTGTGCCGGGCACGAGTTCCATCCGGGCCGCGCTCACCGCCACGTCCCCGGCCAGCGCGACCGCGGCGACGACGGTGTCCGGGTCGGCCTGGAGATGGGCGAGCAGCTGGCGCCGCAGTCGCGCGCTGCTCGTCCCGAAGGCCTTCTCGTGCACATCCGCCACGCGATCGATGCCGGTGGGGTCGTCGACGGCCACGATGCGGATGCCCTCCGGCGGCTCGGCGTCCAGGTTCAGGTCGGCCACCTCGCCGATCATGAGCGTCTCCTCGGGCCGGGGCGTGAAGCCGGCGGCCCTGAGCCGCTGTCCGAGGTCGACCGGGAGGTCGTGCCCGTACAGCTTCCACTCGAACTCGCGGCCGAGACCGGAGTAGTACGCGATCTGCTCCGCGATCGCCGCGTCCGCGCCCGCCGCGTCGACATCGGACCAGACGACGCCGTTCCAGCCGTTCTCGTCGGAGACCTGGCGGACCACGTTCCCGGCCCTCTCGACGCGGGCGCCGGGTCCGTCCGGCTGGGCGCCTTCGCGCATGTCACGGTCGAACAGGGCAAGTATCGCGACATGATCCATGTGACCACTCCAGCATCACGCTCCGCTCGCGGCAAGGGCTTTCACGGTCACAACGCCCTCGTCGGGGGCGTCCCGGCGCCGCCGTTGCGGGCCCTGCCGGGTGGATGCGCATCACTAGCCCAGTTCGAGCGTCGTCACCCCGAAGACACGCTCCCGGGCATACGGCCGTACCGGGCCCGTGTACATACGCGCCGTCTCGAAGGACGGAGTGAAGCCGGCCTCCTCCGCGAGGGCGATGCCCGCCGTGTTCGTCTCGGGGACGTCCACGGCGACCTCGGTGCCGGCCGCCTCGGCGGTCAGCGCGGTGAACACGGCTCGCGCGTCGTCGGCGCTGTCCGCGAACAGCGGGCCGATGCGCAGGCAATCGCGGCCGGGCCGGATCACTCCGTAGCCGGTCACACGGTCTCCGGTGCGGCGGACGACCGCACGATGCCCGGCTTCGGTCAGCCAGCGTGCGAGGAAGCGCGGGCGGTCGGCGGGGAAGCATGCCCTGTCGTACACGTTCAGGTCCGCGAGGTCGGCCTGCCGCACGGCGCGGACGCCCGTGGGCGGCTCGGCCACGGGGGCGGTTCCGGTGCAGCGGACGGTGCGGTGGGCGAACGCGAAGCCGGAGCGGCGGTAGTTGTCCTGCTGGGCGACCACACCGTCGAGGCCGATCGTGCGGCTTCCGGCGTGGGCCAGCGCGGTCTTCCACGTGGTGAGGCCGTGGCCGCGGCCGCGCAGGTCGGGCCGTACGAGGTAGCAGCCGAGGAAGGCGTAGTCGCTGCCGTAGTTGACGACGGAGATCGCCGACACCGGCTCGCCGTCGATCCGGCCGAGGAAGAAGCCCTCGGGGTCCTGCGCGAAGAACGCCGTCCCGTCCGAGAGCCCCGGGTTCCATCCCTCGTCCCCGGCCCACCCGCTGATCACCGGCCAGTCGTCGGGGCCGGCCTGGGTGACGACGAGGTCTTCGAGGGCGGGAGGGGTCATCGGCGCGCTCCATTCCGTGGGGTGTCGGGGCAGCGGTGGTCGGCCGCTTCCGCAGCATCCTTGCGGATCTTCGGGAGTGCGTCACGGTGCGATCAAGCCGTTGGCGGTCACGGGCCGGCTCCGGGACGGGACGGGGGATGGGCCTCACCGGTCACTCCCCGGTGAGGCCGCCCTCTCCTCTATTCGGCGGCCTGCCCACTGCGGGTTTCTGTGGCTTACCGCTGCGGGCGCGCGCCGTCAGCGCACCGGCCGCGGCCGGGAGCGCCGGTAGACGGTGGCCCCGCCCAGGATCAGTGCCGCGCTCCCGATGAGGGCGGGCACGATCTGGTCCGCTCCCGTGTGGGCGAGGGAGTCCGTGCTCAGGGCCGGGGTGTGCGGGGCGTGCGGTACCGGATGGGTCCGGGTCCGTGCGACCGGCCTCGGAGTCTGCTGCACGGGCCGGTTCCCGGAGGTGTTGACGGACTCGTTGCCGACGGCGCCGCTGCCGACGCCCACCACATCCACCGTGTTGCCGCTGACGTTCACCGGGACGTGCAGGGGAAGCTGCACCACGTTGCCGGAGCCCACACCCGGGGATTGCTGCCCGCCGCCCTGGGCGACCGCCCCGCCGGACGCCGTACCCCCGGAGGCCGTGCCCGTGCCGGCGCCGCCGTCGTCTGCGTTGACGCAACTGTTGTCCGCGACGGGGTTGAGGAGCCCCACCACGTTCATGGTGTTCCCGCACACGTTCACCGGGACGTGCACCGGGACCTGGACGGTGTTGCCGGAGATCAGCCCGGGCGAGCCGGCCGCGGCGCCATCGGCCCCGGCACCACCGTCGGCCGCAACGGCGGCGGACACCGGCGTGGTCGCGGCCATCGCGCCCGAGGCGGCGACGACGGCGATCACACCGATTCGGGTAACCCGTCTCATAGGTTCCCTGCCTTCCAGACATGGTCGCGGGCGCTCGCCCGCACCGGGTAGAACGCGGGTGAACCATCCGGGTTATGGCTCCTCCGCCTTTCACCCCATCGAGCGGCCCGGTTTCGAACGGGCGGCGCGGCGTTCCCGCGCCCCCGCTCGTCCGGAGGCGAGGCCCACAGGGGCCGCCTATCGTGAGCGAGGGGCGCCGATGACGATCCGCGACGGGCGCTCCTGGAGGCATGGATGCTGGCCAAGCTGTCGCCGCGGCCCGCGCTCCGGCACTGCGCGCTCGCCGGAGCGATCGGGCTGGCCCTGCTGGGCGCGGGGCTGCCGGCGACGGTCGCGGACGATGCCGAACCCGATCTGTCCCGGTTCTATCGCCAGAAGATCAGCTGGTCACGATGCGAGGGCACGGACATGCCCAAGGATCTCCAGTGCGGCAAGATCACCGTCCCCCTCGACTACGCGCGGCCCCGGGCAGGCACCCTCGATCTGGCGCTCGCCCGCTACCGGGCGACCACGGAGCCCAAGGGTTCGGTGCTGCTCAACTTCGGCGGCCCGGGCGGCCCGGGCGTCCCCCAACTGGCCTTCGGCGGCAAGGAGTTCATGGAGCTCACCAACGCCTATGACGTGGTGACCTTCGACCCCCGCGGCGTCGGCAGGTCCTCGCCGGTCAGCTGCGGCGACGGCGTCAACGCGGCCCCGGACGCGACGGACGACAGCACGGACCTCGAAACCAGCACGAGGGCCGTACTGGAGCGGTTGAAGACCGCGGCCGCCCTGTGCGCCGAGCACTCGGGGCCGGTCCTGCCCCACATAGGCACCGTCAACGCCTCGCGCGACCTCGACGTCCTGCGCGACGCGCTCGGCGACAAGAAGCTCAACTACCTCGGATTCTCCTACGGAACCCGGCTCGGCGCGGTCTACGCGGCCCAGTTCCCCACGAAGGTCGGCCGGTTGGTGCTCGACGGGGTGGACACACTGACCGAGCCGCTCACCGAGCAGGGCGTGGCGGGTGCCGCCGGACAGCAGACGGCGCTGGACGGCTTCGTCGACTGGTGCGTGGGGGACATCGCCTGTCCGTTCGGGCAGGACGCGCGCACGGCACGTGAGCAGGTCGCACAGCTCGTCGCATCGCTCGACGAGAACCCCCTGCCGACGGACCTCGGCCAGAACTTCACCGGACAGGACCTGGTGGCCGCCATGAGCCAGGGGCTCTACAGCACCGAGTTGTGGCCCACGCTGAAGCGCGCGCTGGCCTCCCTCGTCGAGGACGGCGACCCGACGGACATCCTCGCGTTCTCCATCAACGGCGCGGTCCTGCGCGCCGCCGACGGGCGCGACGGCGACGGCGGCGGCCTCACCGACGAGGAGGACGTCCCGATGGACAATCTGCCGGCGGCCATGATGGCGATCAACTGCGCGGACGACCCCGACCGCCCGACCGCCGACCGGATCACCAGGAATCTGGGCCGGCTGCGCGCCGCGTACGAACGGGCGTCACCGATCTTCGGCCGGTACCGGCTCAACGAGGTGCTGATGTGCTACGGCCGGCCCAGGGGCACCGACTTCATCCGGGACGAGGTCAAGGACGTGTCGGGACCGAACATGCTGCTCGTGGGCACCCGCGGCGACCCGGCGACGCCGTACCGCTGGACCGAGGAGACCGCCGACCGGCTCGGTGACGCGGCCGTGGTGCTCGACAACAAGGGCGAGGGCCACACCGGTTACACGTCCTCCAGGTGCGTCCACAAGACCGTGAACGCGTTCCTGCTCCACGGCTCGTTGCCGCCCGACGGCAGTTCCTGCGGGCCGGAGGAGGACGAAGAGTGAGATCACTGCCGGTGTACAGACGCTCGTCGGGCGGAAACGGTCCGATCCTGACAGAGCCGGCCGGCCCGCCCGCTCCGCGTCCGGCTGGTGGCGTTCGGTGACGGCGCGACCACCCTCGAAGTCGACACCGCTGCGGCCAGGACCCGGCGTGAGCCGGTGCCCGGGACATCGTGCGGCATGAACAGGATTGGTCATGAATTCGCCGGAAAGTCAGACCGAATTACCCCAAGTGCCTGATCGGTGAAACGGTCCTATGGTGCTGTTATGGAGCACGCACTCAGTCCCGCGACCCTCGCCGAGCTGCGCCGCCCGCGTCCCTACCCCGCGGTGTCCGTTCTGACGCCGACCCATCGACGCGAGCCCTACAACACCCAGGATCCGGTCCGGCTGCGCAATGTGGTGGCCGAGGCGAAGAAGCAGCTGGAGGCCGATCCCGCGGTTCCCAGAGAGCGGCGCATCGACGTCTCGCGCCACCTCGACAAGGCCATGGCCGAGGTCGACCTGGCGCATACCGAGGAAGGCCTGGTCATCTTCGCCGCGCCGGGTGAGCACCAGGTGTGGTCCCTGGCCAGGACCGTGCCCGAACGCGTGGTGCTCTCGGACACCTTCCTGACCCGCAACCTGGTCTCCGCTCACGCCGCCGAGCGCCCGTTCTGGGTGCTCTCGGTCTCCGCCGACCGCGTCACCCTGTGGAACGGCGGCCCGGACCGGGTCACCGAGGACCACACGGGCGGCTTCCCGATGACCAACGACCGGGAGAACTTCGACGCCGAGCGCCAGGAGCAGATCGGCGACTTCCCCAGCACCTACCGCGACGAGGACACCCGTCACTTCCTGCGCGACGCCGACACCGCACTGAGCAGGATCCTGCGCAACGACCCCAGGCCGGTGTACCTGACCGGTGAGGCGGCGGCGCTGTCCGCGATCGCCGAGGTCGGCACCGTCACCAGGGACGCGGTGCAGGTTCCGCACGGCGGTCTCTCCCACGGGACGCCCGAGGCCGTGTGGCAGGCGGTCCGGCCGGTGATCGCCGCCGAGGCCCGCAAGCGCACCGACGCCGTGGCACGGGAACTCGAATCGGCCCGCGGACGCAAGTCGTTCGCGGCCGGTGTGGACGAGGTCTGGAAGAGCGCCCAGGAGGGCCGCGTCCGGCTCCTGGCCGTCGAGGAGAACTACCGGGTGCCGGTCCGCGACAACAACGGCGACCATCTGGTCCCGGCCGTGAGCGGCGACCTCGACGCCCGCGAGGACATCGTCGACGAGATCGTCGAGCAGTGCCTGGAGACCGGCGCCGAGGTCCGCTTCGTACCGGACGGTGTGCTGCGCGACGCGCGCAGGATCGCGGGGGTGCTGCGCTACTGAGACGCGGCCCGCTCCCTGGCCCCGCTCCCTCGTCGGTCTACGCTTCGCCGGGACAGCCGTCGGGGAGGGAGTGCACACGTGGGTGACCTGCTGGGCGTGGCCGTGCTGGGTGCGGGCCACATGGGGGCCGACCATGTACGTCGTCTCGATCAGGTGGTGAGCGGAGCCAGGGTCGCCGCCGTGGGCGATCCCGAGGCCGCCCGTGCCGAGGACGCGGTGGCCGGGCTGGACGGGGTCTCGCTGCACACGGAGATGGAGGCGGCGCTCGACGCGCCCGGTGTCGAGGCGGTACTGATCGCCTCGCCCGGTCCCGCCCACGAGGAGGCGCTGCTCGCGGCCTTCGCCCGCGGTCTTCCGGTGCTGTGCGAGAAGCCCATGGCGCCCGACTCCATGGGAGCGCTGCGGGTGATGGAGGCGGAGGTGCGGCTCGGTCGGCGGCTGGCACAGATCGGGTTCATGCGCCGCTACGACGCCGAGTACCGGCAGCTGAAGGCCCTGCTGGACAGTGGCCGGCTGGGACGCCCGCTGATGCTGCACTGCACCCATCGCAACGTCTCCTCCCCGCCGGACTTCACCTCCGAGATGCTGATCAACAGTTCGGTCTCGCACGAGATCGACGCGGCCCGCTGGCTGCTGGGGCAGGAGCTGACCGCGGTCACCGTGCTGCGCCCGCGCGCCTCGGCCGGTGCGCCCGAAGGTCTCCTGGACCCGCAGTTCGTGCTCTTCGAGACCGAGCAGGCCGCACTGGTCGATGTGGAGGTCTTCGTCAACTGCGGCTTCGGCTACGAGGTGCGCTGCGAGGCGGTCTGCGAGGCGGGCAGCGCCCGGATCGGCGAGCAGCACACGATGCTCGTCACCACACGGGGCACGGCCGGCGAGGAGGTGCCCCAGGACTATCTCGTACGGTTCGCGGACGCCTACGACCGGGAGGTGCAGGCGTGGGTCGACGCCACCCGGCAGGGCCGGGTCACCGGCCCCGGCGCCTGGGACGGCTACGCGGCCTCCGTGGTGGCCGAGGCCGGGGTCGCGGCGCTGGAGAGCGGTGCCCGCACGGCCGTCACGCTCGCCCCGCGCCCGGAGCTGTACGGCCCGGCCGGCCTGTGCCATGCTCGCTAGCACACAGCGGCGTCGAACACTCGATTGAGCTCCGGGTCGGCCACCCTTCGATCCGTCAAGTCCTGTACGTCGTATACGACTTGATGCACCCGACGACGTACACCGAACGCTCGGCGCGACCGATCCGTGAAGACTGTGGCATATGCCAGAAGCACCACCGTATCGTGTGTTGCCAAATCCCTTACAGGGAGTCGCGGGCTGTGCAACAGTCGTAACGGCCCTTCCGCCGGCCTTGGCCGTACCGTCCCCGCATCGGAGTGCGTCATGCCACCCCATCTCTCTGCGGACCGCCCCGCCGCCCAGCCGCCCGGCCGTGGCCCGGTCGACGCGCTCATCTCGCAGGCGCGGCGGCTCAAGGGCGAGGTGGACGCCGTACGGCGGGACGCGCAGAGCGACGGTCCGGACCCGCAGGAGCGATGGCAGCGCGCGCTGTGCGATCTGGCACTGCACCAACTCAACGACCTCGACGAGCACTTGGCACAACTGCGGGACGGCCCGCCCCCCGTGCCCACGGCCCCCGAGGCCCTGCCCCCCGCCGAGGCCGAACCGCCCGCACCCCACGGCGGCTCGCTGCTCAGCCGGGTGGGCAGCGCGGAGTGGAACCTGCTGACGGACGAGGCCGGCTGGTCCGGCGAGCTCTACCGGATCCTGGGCCGCGCCCCCGGCACTCCCCCGCTCACCCTCGACGAACTGCCGACCGTGGTGTTCGAGGAGGACCGGCCGAAGCTGACGGCGATGGTCACGGACTGTCTCGTCGACGCCAGACCCATCGACGGTGAGTTCCGGGTGGTACGGCCGGACGGCCAGGTGCGGACCGTGCACATGATGGGCGAGCCCGTGCTCGACGCCGACGGCAGTACGGCCTCCATGTGGGCCGTGCTGCGGGACGTCAGCGAACTGCGCCGCAGCCAGCGGGTGGTGAGCGAGACCCGTGACTCGCTGCAGTGCCACCGGCAGCGCGCGCAGACCGAGCACCGGCTCGCGGTCGAGCTGCAGGAAGCCGTGCTGCCACCCTGGCGCGGCTCCCTGCGGCTCCCGCACCGGGGTCCGAAGACGCTGGACCTGGCGGCCCACTATCTGCCGTCGTCCACGAGCGCGCTGATCGGCGGCGACTGGTACGACGCGCTCGAACTGTCCGACGGCGAGACCCTGTTGAGCGTCGGCGACCTCACCGGACACGGGGTCGCCGTGGCCTCCGGCATGGCGACGCTCCTGGGCGCCGTGCGGGGTATGGCGATGGCGGGCACCCAGCCCGGACAACTGATGGGCTGGCTCAACCAGTTACTCGACGCCACCGTGCAGCCGGCCCTCGGCAGCGCCGTCTGCTGCCGCTACCGGCCGGGAACCCGCACGCTGGTGTGGGCGCAGGCCGGACACCCCGCCCCGCTGCTGTTCCGCAAGGGGACGGGGCGCAGGCTGCACGCCCCGGCCGGCGTCCTGCTGGGCGCCACCACGGGTGCCGCCTATGAGCAGGCCGAAGAAACCCTCCAGCCGGGCGACCTGCTGCTGCTGCACACCGATGGGCTGGTGTCCGGGCACAGCGGTACCGAGGCCGTGGACCGTCTCCTCGACCTGGCACCCCGCCTCGGCGAGGCGCGCACAGCGCAGGACTGCGTACGGGCGGTCGTGGAGGAGTGCGGCGAGGCCGACCGTCAGGACGACGCGTGCGTGCTCGTCGCCAGGGTCGCCTCGTAAAGAGACTCGTCAAGCAACCCGTGAGCGACAGATACGAGCCAGGGGTGATCCCTCAGGGGAAGGACACCCCGGCTATGCCTGTGCGGTGCTGCCGCCCTTCGCCTTCGGCAGCGCCAGCCTGATCTCCTCCCGCAGCTCGTTGATCCTCGGGTAGTTCGCGTATTCGGCGGTGAGCCGGTACATCTGGCGCAGCCGGTCCCAGGTGCGGTGGGAGGAGTTGGACCCCATCGACACGAGGGCCAGCCGGGCGTAACGGTCCGCCTGCTCGGGATCGTCGGCGATGAAGCAGGCCGAGGCCATCGACAGGAAGTCGAAGATCTTCGACCGCTGCCGCCCGTCGATCCGCAGCGCCAGGGCCTTCTCCGCATAGTGCTGGGCATGCGCGGCCGCGCCGGCCTCGTGCTCCGCCAGCGTGCGGTAGGCCAGGGCCTGCATGCCGTACAGATCCTCCTCCTTGAAGGTCTGCATCCAGCTCGGCGGCGGCACGTCACCCCGGTCGGAGACGAAGAGATCCTCCGCCTGACCGAGGGTGCGGCGCATCGCCTGGCCCTTGCCCATGGAGGCCTGCGCCCAGGCCTCGATGGTGAACAGCATCGCCCGGGTGCGCGGCAGCACCTCGGCGCCGGAGCCGGACTGGGCGAGCTTCATCAGGTCGAGTGCGTCGTCGGGCCGGCCCAGGTGCACCATCTGGCGAGCCGCCCGGGAGAGCGCCTCCCCGGCGCGGGGCCGGTCGCCGCCCTCACGGGCCGCGTGCGCGGCGATGACGAAGTACTTCTGGGCCGTGGGCTCCAGGCCGACGTCGTGCGACATCCAGCCCGCGAGGACGGCGAGGTTGGCGGCGACGCCCCACAGGCGCCGCTGGAGATGGTCGGGGTGACGGTAGGCGAGCATGCCGCCCACCTCGTTGAGCTGGCCCACCACGGCCTTGCGCTGCAGCCCGCCGCCGCGGGCCGCGTCCCAGGCTCGGAACACCTCGACCGAGCGCTCCAGTTCCTCGATCTCCTGCGACCCGATGGGGGCTGCCTCATAGCGGTCGAACCCAGCGGGGTCGGCGTGCAGGGGATCGTCGACGGCGGGAGCGTCGGCCTTCAGGGTGGGATCGGTGAGCAGCCAGTCGTGCATGGCGCTGCTGAGTGCGGATCCTGCGGTGAGCGCGACGCCCGCGCCCACCAAGCCGCGTCGGTTGAGCATGAGGTCCATTCCCGTGAATTCGGTGAGGACCGCGGCAGTCCGTTCGGGCGCCCACGGCACACCGTCGGGATGCTCCGCATTCCCGCCGCCCTGCCGTTTCCCCGTACGCCCGTGCCGGACCAGACCGAGGTCCTCGATGGTCACGACACGGCCGAGACGCTCGGTGAACAGGGCCGCCAGTACCCGCGGCACCGGATCGCGCGGGATCTCTCCCATGTCGATCCAACGCCGCACCCGGGAGGTGTCGGTCGCCAGCTGGGGGTGGCCCATGGCCCCCGCCTGCTTGTTGACCAGCCTCGCGAGTTCGCCCTTGGACCAGCCGGCCAGGCCGAACAGGTCCGACAGGCGGGTGTTGGGTTGTCCGCTCACGTCAAGCCCCCAGGTTCTCGGCTGAGTTGACAGTAGCCCGGTGCAGGTTGCCGGGCGACTATTCGCCAGGGTTCGCCAGGGTGCGCCAGATGGTGTGCCACTGCACATCGGGTGTCAGGTAGGAACGCGCCACCCCGACCCGGTCGCCACGCATATGACAGGCACATTCCCCAGGATGTGTCCGGGCGGCCGGGACGGGCAGCGCGATGACGTCGCAGGCACAGGAAGGGATCTGTATCGCCCATGTACGCAGCCTCGTCCTCCGTGTCCGCCCCGCCCCGGCCGCTGCACGCCCGCCCGGGCGGCAGCGGCCCCTACCTCGACCCCGCACGTCCGGCGGCCGCCCCCCTGATCGGTGCGCCCCGGACGCGGCGTGTGCCGGGGCCCGGCACCCCACCGCTCAGCGGGAGACTCGACTTGTCCGGCCCTCAGGGCGCCCAGCTGCGTACGGCGATCGCCTCGGTGCACCGCATCTGCCCGGAGTTCGCTCCGGTACAGGTGCTGCGCCGCAGCGGCCGTTCCGTGCTCCTGGTCGGGACGACGGGACGCAGCACGGCCGTCGCCAAGTGTTTATTGGACCAGTCCTCCGTGTGGTCGGATCGGATCCGCCACGAGATAGCGGCATACCGCTCGTTCGTCCGGCACCGCCCGCCCGTGCGGGTGCCCCGGCTGATCGCGGCGGATCCCGACAACTGCACCCTCGTGATCGAGCGCATGCCCGGGCGGGTAGCGGCACTGCACCGGCACCCGGCGGAGGCCCCGCCGCGTGCGGACATCCGGGCGGCACTCGGCGCGATCTGCCGGCTGAACGCCTGGCGGCCCCCGGCGGGCACCTTCGACGCCCCGCTGGACTACGCGGCCCGCATCTCCCGCTACCACGAGCTGGGCCTGCTCACCGACCGGGACATGGGTGACCTGCAGAAGCTGCTGCACGGCATCGCCCAGTCGGCGGGCAGGCAGGGCATGGGCCAGTTCTGCCACGGCGACGCGCTGCTGTCCAACATCCTGCTCTCGCCGGCCGGTCCCGTACTGGTGGACTGGGAGCACGCGGGCTGGTACCTGCCGGGCTACGACCTGGCGACGCTCTGGTCGGTCCTCGGGGACGCCCCGGTGGCACGCCGTCAGATCAGCCAGATCGCGCAGTCGGCCGGCCCGGCCTCGCGTGATGCGTTCCTGGTGAACCTGATGCTCGTCCTGACCCGTGAGATCCGGACCTACGAGACGGCCGTGCAGCGTTCGATGCACGACACGACCCCGGCGGCACCGGGAGTGGCCCATCCCGGTGCTGCGCCGTCCGGCGAGGAGCAGCGGCTGCTGCTGCGGCGGCTGCACGACGACTGCCAGTTGGCCCGCCGGGCCGTACGTGCGGCGGTCGGCACTCGCTGACGGGGGCGACGGTCCGCGGTGCAACCGTGAAGGCGGTGCACCGCGGACCTTCGTGTGTCCGGGCGCCGTGGCGTCCGGACGTGGCGGCCGGCCTGGCGCGTGGCGCGTCAGGCGCGCATTGGGCCATTGGTGTGGGCCACTGACGCCTCGCAGGCCGGAAAGCCTCCGCCACGAAGTTCCTCCGCCTCCTGGTTGACCGGGGAAATCGCCTGCCTCTGGGCATGATTGACGGATCGTCGGCAAGCCGATAGCACTGACCACGCCCGGCCCCGCACGCCCCGTCACGCTCGATCGCCCCAGGAGGCTGCATTGCGAGGATCCGCCCCTGACCCCACGCGCACGCCCGGCCACAGACGCACCCGCACCACCGCCGGTGTCCTCGCTTCGGCGGCGCTGCTGCTGCCGCTGCTCGGCGCGGCCCCGGCCGACGCCCGGGCCTCGGCCGGCGCACTGCAGTCGGCCTTCGCCGCCGCGGCCGCCGAGTACCACGTCCCGCAGAGCGTGCTCCTCGGCGTCTCCTATCTCCAGTCCCGCTGGGACGCGCACGCCGGCGCGCCGAGCGTCACCGGCGGCTACGGCCCGATGCATCTCACCGACGCCCGCACCGCACTGGCCCGGACCCCGCACCACAGCGGGGACACGGAGGACGCCCGCGGCGACAGCGCCCGTGCGCCCCGCCGTGCGGACGTACGGGTCCCGGAGACCTCCGAACTGCCCGCCCGTCTCACCACCCTGCCGAAAGCGGCCGAGCTGACCGGGCTGAGCCCCGAACAGCTGCGCACCGACCCCGCCGCCAACGTGGCCGGCGGTGCCGCACTCCTGGCGGCGGCGCAGAAGGACCTGGGCGAGCCGCCGAGCGAGGACCCGGCCAACTGGTACGGCGCCGTGGCCCGGTTCTCGGGCGCGGACGACACCGCGACGGCGGCAGCGTACGCGAACGACGTGTACGACGTGCTCCGCACCGGCGAGGAGCGCACCACGGACGCGGGCCAGCAGATCGCCCTCGCCGCGCAGCCGGGGCTGGCCGCCGACACCGCGCAGCTGAAGTGGACCGGGCTGCGGAAGGGGAACGCGAGCGGCACGGAGTGCCCCGCGTCGGTGTCCTGCGAGTGGATCCCGGCACCGTACGAGGAGTTCGGGGACAACGACTACGGCAACCACGACCTGGGGGACCGTCCGGCGTCCCAGAGCATCCGGTACATCGTCATCCATGACACCGAGGGCGCCTGGGACGGGGTCATCAACCTGGTGCAGGACCCCGCCTATGTGTCGTGGAACTACACGCTGCGCTCCACCGACGGCCACATCGCCCAGCATGTGAAGGCGAAGGACGTGGCGTGGCACGCGGGGAACTGGTATGTCAACGCCAAGTCGATCGGCCTGGAGCACGAGGGCTTCCTGGCGCAGCCGGACTCCTGGTACACGGAGGCGATGTACCGGTCGTCGGCGCGGCTGGTGAAGTACCTCGCCGCGAAGTACCGCGTTCCGCTGGACCGGCAGCACATCCTCGGGCACGACACCGTGCCGGGCCCGACCACCTCGACGGTCCCCGGCATGCACACCGACCCGGGCCCGTACTGGGACTGGCGCCACTACTTCGACCTGCTCGGCCACCCGATCATGGCCACCGCGGGCACGAAAGGCGGGCTGGTGACGATCCGCCCCGACTACGCCGCGAATCAGCCGGAGTACACGGGCTGTGTCACGCCGGGCCGGCCGTGCGTACCGCACGGGTCGAGCGCGGTCCGGCTGTACTCGGGCCCGGGTGAAACGTATCCCCTGATCAAGGACATCGGCCTGGGCACCACCCCGACCACCGGCGTGAACGACCTCTCCTCACGGGTCTCCACCGGTCAGCAGTACGCCGTCGCCGGCCGCGAGGGCGACTGGACGGCGATCTGGTACCTCGGGCAGAAGGCCTGGTTCCGCAACCCGGCGAAGGAACCGGCGGCGGTGAGCGCGACCGGCCTGGTCGTGACACCCAAGGACGGTCTGACCAGTGTCCCGGTCTACGGCCGCGCCTACCCCGAGGCCTCGGCCTATCCGGCGGGAGTGCCCGCGCAGTCGGTGTCCCCGCTGCCGTACCGGCTGCTCGAAGGCCAGCGGTATGTGCTCGGCGACACGGTGCCGGGCGAGTACTACTACGCGGTCACCTTCACCACGGACTCCCACAGGGTCGTGATGGGCCAGGACCTGTACTACGAGATCCAGTACGGCCACCGTGTGGCGTTCGTACGGGCCGCGGATGTGCGGGTGGTGCCGTCGGCCGGCTGACGGGCGGCCTCAGCCCTGCTGGAACAGCTCCGCCGGGAGCGGCTTCAGCAGGGCGTACAGGTCGTCGGTGATGGGGCGGTCCCAGGCGGCGATGGTCACCAGGACGTTGTCGCTGCGGTCGAACTGCACGCAGGAGATCCGGCCCTCGGAGAGCTTGAGACGGCGCACGATCAGAAGGTTGTCGCCCTGCATCACCGGTACGTCCTCGGTGCCTACGACGGTGACCTCCTCGTCGTTCTCGAGGGCCAGCAGCAGCTGGGCCACCTCGAAGGGGACCTCTTCCTCGGCCGTGTCGCGGGCCGGGGAACCCTCCGGCAGATTGCCGATGATCATCGCGGGGCCGCGGCCGCCGAACAGGTCGTAGCGCAGGAACACGCCCTGGCAGCTGCCGTCCGGGGCGGGCAGCAGCCCCGCGCCCAGATTGCCGGGCCAGTCGCCCGGGTCCATGGCCAGGACGTCGAAGTCGGGCCCGGCGGGAGTGGCGCTGCGGCGGCGGAGGAACGACATGCGGCCATGGTACGTGTTGCCGTTCGGCGATGTGCGGGAGGTCAGGGGCCGTAAGGGCCCCGTTCGCGGTTCTGGGTGCGGGTCGCGGGTGGCTGGTCGCGCAGTTCCCCGCACCCCTGGGCCGGCCGGGTTCGCGCCGGTTGTCAGAGGTCCGGCGCTGCCCTGGGAAACACCGCCCGTCAGTGGTCCAGTGCCGCCGCCAGGCCCGTGCGGTCCGTGCCCAGTTTGCGGCAGACCGCGGAGAGCAAGTGGACGACGGACTGCTCGTCGGTGCCGAGTTCCGCCGCGATGTCGCCCGTGGTGCGGCCCCCGGCGGCGCGGACGGCGGCCGTGCGTTCACGGGCGGTGAGCGTGTCGGTCTCGGGGCCGTGCAGACGGCGGGGCCGCAGGCCCGCGGCGGCGAGTTCGGTGCGGGCCGTGTCCACCAGGCCGTCGGCGCCGCACTGCACGGCCGTGTCGAGTCCCCGGTAGAGGTGTTCGGCGGCTTCCTTGGGGCGGGCCGCGTGGCGCAGCTCGGTGCCGAGGGCGACCAGGGCGCAGGCCAGCTCGTAGGCGGACGGGGAGCACTCCAGCTGGGCGACGGACTCCTCCAGGAACTTCACGCGCGCCGAACCCGGGGCCACCTCCGCGGCGATCCGCAGGGCCTGGCCGACGGCGGACGGAGTGCCGAACTGGCGGGCGCGGGCGACCGCTTCGAAAGCGGTGTCGAGGGCCCGTTCGGGGGTTTCGTGGGCCTGGGCGCGGGCGAGGTGGAGCTGCCAGGGGCACCACGCGGGGTTGCGCATGCCGCGCGGGTCCAGACGGCGGCCGGCGGCGGCGAGCTCCTCGGCCGCCTGCTGGGTGCGGCCGCGGGCGATCAGGAGTTCGCCGTGCACGGTCTGGGCGTCGGGGAAGACGACGGCGGCCGGGTAGGGCGCGCAGAAGGAGAAGTCGTCGCCGGCCTGCGCGGCCTCGGTGAGACGACCTCGGGCGAGCAGTACCTCGATGAGGATGCCGACGGCGTACCAGTGGGCGGGCGTGCCGGGGCCGACGCGTTCGGCGAGGCGCAGTCCGGCGCGGACGAAGTCCTCCGCCTCGGCGAGGCGGCCGCGGCGGTAGCGGACGTAGGCCAGGAGGGTGTAGGCGAAGGAGAGGTGGGCGCCGCGCCAGCCCTGCCGTTCGAAGTCGGCGATGCCGGCGGCGAAGAGTTCCTCGGTGCGGCCGGGCCGGTCGCAGTACAGGAAGGCGAGCGCGACGAGGACGGGCACCTCGAAGCCGCGGTCGGACTCGGCCCAGCCGAGTCCGCCGGCGAGGGCGCGTTCGGCGTGGTGGAGGGCGCCGGGGGCGGGTTCGCCGCGCAGGACGGCGTCCCAGGTGCGCAGCCCGATGATGTACCGCTCGGTGAGATCGCGGCCGGTCAGTCGGTCGGCGAGCCTGGTGAGGCGGCGGGAGCGCGAGGGGTGGTCGGGTTCGTCGGCGCGGAAGGCGTCCCACATGAACTGTTCGGCGACCATGCGCAGTCGGATGCGGGCGTCGTCGGTCACCCGGATCTCGCGGGCCAGGGTGTCGGAGGCCTCGGCGAGGCGGTCGCTGTGGGCGAGCACCTGGGAGAGCCGGTAGACGATGTTGTGCCGCAGTTCCGGTGCGGCGATGGGTTCGTCGAGGGCGGCCCGCAGATGGTTGACCGTGGTCGCCGGCTCGGTGAGCAGGGAGGCCGAGCCCAGTTCGTACAGGACGGCGGCCCGGTCCCCGGAGGGCGGGGGTTCGCGCAGGGCGCGGGCGAGATAGCTGCGGGCGGCGTCGGGGGCGCCTGCCCTGAGGGTCTCGACGGCGGCGGCGCGCAGTTGCTGCACGACCCAGGCGTCGCCTTCGGGGTGGGTTTCCAGCAGGTGGCGGGCGGCTGCCGAGGGACCCTGGCCCTCGTCGATGACGCACCAGGCCGCCTGGCCGTGCAGGGCGACGCGGAATCCGGGCGGGATGGCCCGGTAGACGGCGGTGGCGATCAGCGGGTGGACGAATTCCAGGGTCTCGGTGCCGGTGAGGATGCGTGCGCCGCGCAGGGCGTCGGCCGCGTCGGCGGCCTCCTCGCGGCCGAGGCCGGCGACGGCGGCGGCGAGCGTGGGACGGATCTCGGTGCCCAGGATCGCGCAGGCCCAGGCGAAGCGCACGGTGGAGGTGCCGAGGCGTTCCAGGCGGGCGACGAGGCCGCTGCCCTTGACCGCGGCGGCGAGGTCGCGCAGCAGGTGCGCGCCGGCTCCGGTGGGGGTGAGGCCGCGGTCGCGGACCTTGGCCGTGAGTTCGACGGCCTCGAACGGATTGCCGGCGGTGACGGCCCAGCACTCGCGGCAGAAGGCGTCGTCGGCGTGCGCGCCGAGCGATTCCCGTACGAGGCGGGCGACGGCGACGGCACTGAGCGGCTCCAGATCCAGGGGGCGTCCGCCCGCACGGCCGGGAAGTCCCCTGAACGACTCGGCGTGCTCGGGGAGTTCGTCGGGCCGGTAGGCGACGGCGACGAGCAGCGGGAGTTGCTCGGCGCGGGGGACGAACGCGGCCAGCCAGCCCAGTGATTCGGGATCGGCCCAGTGGGCGTCGTCGAGGACGAGGACCATCGGGGAGTGACGCACGGCGAGGTGGGTGAGCACCCAGTCGAGGCCGTCGCGCAGGCCCTGCGGGTCGGGCGGGGCACCGTCGGTCGGGGCGCACAGACCGAGGGCGGGGCCGACGATGTCGTACCAACTGCCCAGCGCGTCGCGCAGTTCGGTCTCCGCGGCGCCGGCGAGCTGGGGCTGGAGGAGCTGGCGGGCGACGTGGAAGGCGACGCGCTGTTCCTGGTCGCCGCCGCGGGCGGACAGTACGGTGCAGCCCCGGGCGGCGGCTCGGCGGCGGACCTCGGCGAGCAGGGTCGTCTTGCCGATGCCGGCGCGTCCGGCGAAGGCGAGCAGCGCGCCACGCGCGCGGCCGCGCGGTTCCGCGCCGTCCGCCCGCAGGCAGGCGAGCTCTCCCAACGCCTCGTCGACGGCGGTGAGTTCGCTCTCGCGTTCGAGGAGCGTCTTTCTGCTCAGTGCGCTGCGCTGCGCCATGGTGCACCCCCTGCCACGGTGACGCATCCGCGCGGGGAGCGGACGCGCTCCGTGACCTATGAGTACCTCAGCGTACGCTTCGCGGAGGTGGCGGGTCCGGCCACACCCACTAATTGGTGAGTGTCGGTGTGGGGGTGCCTCACTCCTCGGGCGGTGCCGGTGGCACGACCGCGACCGGGCTCGCCGCGTGCAGCAGGACCGCCTGGGTGACGGAGCCCATCATGCGGGCGGGCGCCAGTAGACGGCGGCGGTGGCGGCCCACGACGACGAGGTCGGCGTCCTGGGAGGCGGCGACGAGCCGGCCGGCCGCGTCGCCCGGTGTCACGTACGGCTCGGCCCGGACGTCGGGGTGCCGCGCGCGGTGCGGGGCGAGGAAGCCCTCGGCGAGGGTCCGGGTCTCGCTCTCGACGGCGTCCTGGTCGATCATCAGTGCCACGAGATCGCCGGGGGCCGCCCAGGTCTGCAGCGGCCATGGGTAGGCGGCGACGACCTGGAGGCGGGCGCCGCGCAGCTCGGCCTCGGTGAAGGCGAACGCGAGCGTGGCCTCGTCGGGGCCGTCCACGTGCAGTCCCACCACGACGCGGGGTCCGGGCTCCGCAGGCGCCTCCTCGAGGACCTCGCGTCCGGGGCGCGGCACCACGACGACGGGGCACTCGGCGTCACGCGCGGCGGCCATGCCGTTGGAGCCGAGGAGGAGACCGGCGAACCCGCCGCGGCCCCGGGAGCCGAGCACGAGCAGCCCGGCGCTGGATCCCAGCTCGGGCAGCACGGCGCTCGGCACACCCTCCAGCGCCAGGTACTCCGGCCCCGGCGGGTCGGTGCGCCCGTGCAGATGGGTCCGCACCTGGTCGAGCACGGGGTCGTCGTCCGGGTCCGGTGGCCCGGCGGCCAGGGCCTCGAACCGGGTCCAGGCGGTGTACTGCCGCACATGCACCACCCGCAGCGGCGCCTTCCGCCGCCGGGCGGCGTCGAGCGCCCAGTCCAGGGCGCGCAGGCTGTCGTCCGAACCGTCGACGGCCGCGATGACCGGCAGAATGCTCATGGGTTACTCGCCTCCGGAGTACGACTTCCCCTCGGGGCCTGCCTCGGTCAGGCATCGGCCCCGGAGGTGTCCTCGAAGTCGTGGATCCGGAGGAACGGGCGGAGATTCCGGTGGTTCAGCCGGCCGGATCACCCCCTCCGGGGCCGGTTCATGTCAGGTCGAACTCCCCTTCCCGCGCGCCCGACACAAAAGCGCCCCACTCCGCGGGCGTGAAGATCAGGGAGGGGCTTTCCGGGCGGCCGCTGTTGCGCATCGCGATGAATCCCTCGACAAAGGCGATCTGGACATCCCCCAGGCCACGGCTGCTCGAGTGCCAGTCGGCGTTGCTGAGGTCCAGCTCCGGCTTGTCCCAGCCCGCGAGCGGCTGCTGCTGGATGGTGCTCTCGGCCACGTCCGTGCTCCTCCCGATTCGCGTCGTCCGCGGCCAGCCTAGCGATCGGTTCCTGAGGCCAACAGGGCACGTGAGGGGGACCTTTCAGGAGTCGGGGAGCTGCGCCCCCACGAGCCACATGGAGAAGAACTGGGAACCGCCGCCGTAGGCGTGCCCGAGCACCCGCCTGACCCCTTCCACCTGGTGTTCTCCGGCCTGTCCGCGCACCTGGAGAGCCGCTTCCGCGAAGCGGATCATGCCGGAGGCGCCGATGGGATTGGCGGACAGGACGCCGCCCGACATGTTGACGGGAAGATCACCGTCCAGCTCGGTGACCCCGGCCTCGGTGAGCTTCCAGCCCTCGCCCTCGTCGGCGAAGCCGAGATTCTCCAGCCACATGGGCTCGTACCAGGAGAAGGGCACGTACATCTCGACGGCGTCGATGTCCCGGCGCGGGTCGGCGATCCCTGCCTGCCGGTACACATCGGCAGCGCAGTCCTTGCCGGCCTGCGGCGACACGAAGTCCTTGCCGGCGAACAGGGTCGGTTCGCTGCGCATCGCGCCACCGAGCATCCAGGCCGGCGGGCGGGGCGCGCGGGCGGCTCCGGCGCGGTCGGTGAGCACCATCGCGCAGGCGCCGTCCGAGGACGGGCAGGTCTCCGAGTAGCGGATCGGGTCCCAGAGCATGGGGGACGCCTGGACCTTCTCCAGGGTGATGTCGTGCTCATGGAGGTGCGCGCAGGGGTTCTTCAGCGCATTGCGCCGGTCCTTGTACGCGACCAGCGAGCCGACCGTGTCGGGGGCGCCGCTGCGCCGCATGTAGGCGCGCACGTGCGGGGCGAAGAAGCCGCCCGCCCCGGCCAGCAGGGGCTGCTGGAAGGGGATCGGCAGGGACAGGCCCCACATGGCGTTGGACTCGGACTGCTTCTCGAAGGCGAGCGTCAGGACGGTGCCGTGCACCCGCGAGGCGACCAGATTGGCGGCGACCAGCGCGGTGGACCCGCCGACGGAGCCCGCGGTGTGCACCCGCAGCAGGGGCTTGCCGACGGCGCCGAGCGCGTCGGCGAGGTACAGCTCCGGCATCATGACGCCCTCGAAGAAGTCGGGCGCCTTGCCGATGACGACGGCCTCGATGTCGGCCCAGGTCAGCTCGGCGTCGTCGAGGGCGCACCGGGCCGCCTCACGCACGAGCCCGGCGATCGACACGTCCCGGCGTGCCGCGACGTGCTTGGTCTGGCCGATTCCCACGACGGCCACGGACTCCTTGCTCATCGCGGATCCCCTTCGAGTACGGCGATCAGGTTCTGTTGCAGACAGGGGCCGGAGGTCGCGTGGGCGAGGGCGCGGTCGGACTCGCTCCGGTGGATGCCGGCGGCCGCCTCACCGATGCGGATCAGCCCGGCGGCCATCATCGGGTTCGCGGCGAGCGCCCCGCCGGACGGGTTGACGCGCACGGAGTCGTCGAGCCTGAGCGCTCTGCGCAGAACGACCTCCTGCGGGGTGAAGGGCGCGTGCAGCTCGGCGGTGTCCACGGGCCGGTCGAAGGCGCCGGCCTTCTCGGCGGCCAGCCGGGCGGAGGGCGAGTCGGTCAGATCACGGACGCCCAGACCATGGGCCTCGATGCGGTGGTCGATGCCACGGATCCAGGCGGGCCGCGCGCACAGCTCCCTGGCCCGCTCCCCCGCCGCGAGGATCACCGCGGCGGCGCCGTCGCCGACGGGCGGGCAGTCGCCGATGCGCAGGGGCCGTACGGCGTACTCCCCCTGCGGTACCGAACCCCTCAGCTGGGCGTGGGAGTTGGTGGCCGCAGCCGCCCGGTTCCGGGTCGCGACGGCGGCCAGCGCGGGTTCGTCGGTGGCGCCCTCGTCGATGAGTGCCTGCGCCTGGAGGGCGGCGAGGGCTATGGAGTCGGGCCACAGGGGGGCGACGTAGTACGGGTCGAGCTGACGGGTCAGGACGTCGCGTACGGAGCCGGGCGAGGACTTGCCGTAGGAGTACACGAGCGCGGTGTCCGCGTCACCGGTGAGCAGTTTGGTCCATGCCTCGTACAGCGCCCACGCGCCGTCCATCTCGACGTGCGACTCGGAGATCGGCGGCCAGGCGCCCACCCCGTCGAGGGCGAGGGTGAAGGAGAAGGCACGGCCGGCGAGGTAGTCGCTGGAGCCGGAGCAGGTGAAGCCGATGTCCGCGGTCTTCAGGCCGGTCTGGTCGAGCACGTCGTGCAGGACCGGCATGAGCATCTCCACCTCGGAGAGCTCCTCACTCGTACGCCGGTGGTCGGTCTGGGCGAAGGCGACCACGGCAATCTCACGCGTCACAACAGCTCCTTGTAGGTGTCGTACTCCGCGTCGGGTTCGCCGGTGGGCCGGTAGTGGTCGGGGTGGCGGGCGCCTTTGGTCCACACCGGCTCGACGCGCAGGCCCATGCGCACCTGGTCGTAGGGGATGCCCGCGATACGGCCGTGCAGCGCGAGGTCGGCACCGTCGAGGGCGATATGGGCGTAGACGTAGGGCACCTCGATGTCCAGGTTCTTCGCCTTGATGTTGACGATGCAGTACGTGGTGACAGTGCCGCGCGGACCCACCTCGACCTGTTCGTAGGTGGCCACGCCACATGTGGGGCACGCACCCCTCGGCGGCACGTACACCTTGCGGCAGGACGGGCAGCGCTCACCGACGGTCCGCCGTTCGGAGAGGGCTTCGATGTACGCGGTCTGGGCACGGCCGGGTGAGTAGGTGTAGTCGAGGCGGGCCGGCGCGACGATCCCGTCGATCGTGTTCTCGAACTGGCCGTCGTGGGCGGTGGGTTCGTCCACGGCCGTGTGGTCGGCCGCATCGTCGTACGGCTCGAAGCAGGCGATGTCCGTGATGGAGCCGTGGCGTTCGCCGGCCCAGCGGACACGCACCCGCATGCCGGTGCGCACGGCGTCGGGGCCGGGCGCGTCGAGGGCGTGCAGGAGGGCCGTGTCGGCGCCGTCGAGGCGGACCAGTACCCAGGCGAACGGGGTGTCCAGGGGCTGGCCCCGACGGGGTTCGTGGTTCCAGGCCCAGGTCGTGACCGCGCCGGTCGGGGCGACCTCGACCAGGTCGCGTATCTCCTCGGCGGTGACGGGGTCGTACTCGACGGGCGGGACGAGCGTCCTGCCGTCGCGGGTCCTGACGCCGAGGACGACGCGTTCGCGCAGGCCCGTGAGGAACGCGCTCTGGACGGGGCCCACGGAGCGGGTGAAGGGGAACTCGACGACGAGCGGGGCTTTGAGGACTTCGGGCATCGCGGACGGTCTCCTTCGCGGGTCAGGCGCGCTTGTAGAGGGGCGGCCGCTTCTCGGCGAAGGCGCGGGCGCCTTCCTTGGCGTCGGCAGTGTCGAAGACCGGCCAGCCGCGCTCGAGTTCGGCCGCCAGTCCGTCGGTCTCGGTCATCTCGGCGGTCTCGTACACCGACGCCTTGACGGCTTCGACGGCCAGCGGCCCGCAGGCGTTGATCTGCTCGGCTATCTCCAGGGCCTTGGCGAGCGCGGTGCCGTCCGGGACGACATGTCCGACCAGTCCGATGTCCGCGGCCTCCCGGGCGCTGTAGGGGCGGCCGGTGAGCAGCATCTCCAGGGCATGGGTGCGGGGGATCTGGCGTTGCAGGCGGACCGTGGAGCCGCCGATCGGGAACAGGCCGCGTTTCACCTCGAACAGTCCGAAGGTCGCGGAGTCGGCGGCGACCCGGATGTCGGTGCCCTGGAGGATCTCCGTGCCGCCGGCGACGCAGTACCCCTCGACGGCGGCGATCACCGGCTTGCGGGGGCGGTGGTGGCGCAGCATCGCCTTCCAGTGCAGGTCCGGGTCGGCCTTGAGCCGGTCGCGGTAGTGCTCCCCTTCCATTCCCCTGCCCGCGAGGGCCTTGAGGTCCATGCCGGCGCAGAAGACACCGCCCGTGCCGGTCAGCACGACCGAGCGGACGGCATCGTCCTCGTCGGCCTCGACCCAGCCGTCGTACAGGCCGACGAGCATCGGCAACGAGAGCGCGTTCTTGGCTTCCGGCCTGTTGAGCGTGAGCACCAGTGTGGCGCCATCGCGCTGCGCGGTGAGGTGTTCCGTGCCACCCATGGCCCATCTCCCCTCTGAGAAGAACGAGAACAGGTTGCAGGAGCAGCGTGGGCACTTCAAGGGTTTTCTGACAGACAGTCAGATTTCTTGGACGCAGACCCTTCACAGTTGCCGGGCCCTTTGCTCTGATGACGGGCGAACCGGCACACCCGCCGGTCGCCCGGGATCAGGAGGAGCGGTGGAGTACAACCTTGCCGACCTGTTCGAGTCCGTCGTCGACGTGGTCCCGGACCGCGAGGCGCTCGTGTACATCGAACACCCCGGCACCGGGGCCGAACGCCGGCTGACGTACGCGGAGCTGGACGCGGCGGCCAACCGCATCGGCCACCATCTGACCGGCATCGGCCTGCGCCCCGGCGAGCACCTCGGGCTCCACCTCTACAACGGTGTCGAGTACCTCCAGACCGTACTGGGCTGCCTCAAGGCCCGGGTGGTGCCGGTCAATGTCAACTACCGCTATGTGGAAGAGGAGTTGGTCTACCTCTATCGGGACGCCGATCTCGCCGCCGTGGTCTTCGACGCGGAGTTCACGGACCGGGTGGCGGCGGCTCTGCCGCAGACGCCGAAGCTGCGCCATCTGCTGCGTGTGGGGACCGCGGGCCCGGGGGCACCCGAGGTGCCCGCCACCGCCTTCACGGACGCCGAGGCCGCCGCGTCACCGGAACGCGGCTTCCCGCGGCGCTCGGGCGACGACCAGTTCATCATCTACACCGGCGGCACCACCGGAATGCCCAAGGGCGTCATGTGGCGCCAGGAGGACCTGTTCTTCGCGGGCCTCGGCGGCGGCGCGCCGACGGGCGAGCCGGTCAAGAGGCCCGAGGAGCTCGCCGAGCGGGTGGCGGCCGGCGGCGCGGGCATCACCTTCTTCCCCGCTCCCCCGCTGATGCACGGTACATCGACGCTCACCGCGTTCATCGGCTTCAACTTCGGGCAACGGATCGTGCTGCACCGCAAGTTCGTGCCCGAGGAGGTGCTGCGGACCGTCGAGAAGGAGAAGGTCACCAGCATCTCCCTGGTGGGCGACGCGATGCTGCGGCCGCTGATCGACGCCCTCGACGGGCCGATGAAGGGCACCGACTGCTCGTCGGTGTTCAGCGTGTCGTCGTCGGGCGCGGTCATGTCGGACACGGTGCGCGGCCAGTTCCGGGCACTCGTCCCGAACGCCGTGCTGCTGAACAACTTCGGCTCCTCCGAGTCCGGCTTCAACGGCACCGCGACCGAGGACTCGGGCCCCGAGCGGGGCTTCCGCATCCGTGTCAACTCCCGTACCCAGGTGGTCGATCCGGCCACGCATCAACCGGTGGCCGTGGGCGAGGTGGGGCGGGTCGCCCAGTGCGGTCACGTACCGCTCGGCTACTACAACGACCCGAAGAAGACAGCCGAGACCTTCTTCGAGCGGGACGGCGCACGCTGGGTGCTGCTCGGCGACATGGCCACCGTCGACGAGGAGGGCGTCGTCACCGTCCTCGGCCGTGGTTCCCAGTGCATCAACACGGGTGGCGAGAAGGTGTACCCCGAGGAGGTCGAGCAGGCGCTCAAGTCCCATCCGGATGTGTACGACGCGCTCGTCGCCGGGGTGCCGGACGCGAAGTGGGGCCACCATGTGGCGGCCGTGGTGCAGCTGCGGAAGGGTGCGGCGCGGCCCTCGCTGGAGGACATCCAGACACATTGCCGTTCCCGCCTCGCGGGCTACAAGATCCCGCGCCAGCTGGTGCTGGCGGAGTCCATACGGCGCTCTCCCAGCGGGAAGGCGGACTACCGCTGGGCCCGGGAGGTGGCGGTCGCGGCGGACCGGTGACCGCCACGGAACGCTAGGGTGAACCCGCGGTGGGCACGATTGAAACGAATGTGACGTGCGGCCGTACTGATGGTGGCGGCCCTGGTGACCCGGGCCGGGTTCGCCGTGTCAGCACCGGGACGCACGGAAGGACCATCGGGTGCCGCACCTCACGCCCTCTCGTCAACTGCCGGACGCCGACGGCGAGACGGCTCCCGATGATGCTCCCGTGCAACCTGACTCGACCACGGGCGACACATCCGACGCACCTGGCGCACCCGACTCGACCGCCAACGACACACCTGACACACCCGACACACCTGAACCACTGGAAACACCCACCGCCGAGTCACCCGACACCCCAAAGGCAACTCCCGAGCCCGCCACCGACCCGGATCCCACCCCGGCCCGGGCCGGCTGGTTCGGGTGGCGGCGCAAGTACCCTCGGGTCGCCCGTGGCGTGACCGTCGGCGTCAGCGTCCTGTCCATCGCCCTCGTCTACTGCGCGCTGCTTCTGCCCAACCGCCTCGAACGCCTCAACCCCGACGCGTTCCTGCGTATCCCCGCCGAGGGAATCCTGCTCGCGGGCCTGCTGCTCTGGCTGCCGTCGAGGGCACGGCGGATCACGGCAGTGTTCTCGGGGGTGTTCCTCGGGCTGCTCACCGTCCTGAAGTTCGTCGACATGGGCTTCTACCAGGTCCTGGCCCGGCCCTTCGATCTGGTCCTGGACTGGATCCTGCTCGACGACGCGACGGACTTCGTCAGGGAGTCGTTCGGCCGCACCGGTGAGATCCTCGCCGTGGCCGGGGTGATCGTCCTGCTCGTCGCCGTCCTGGTGCTGACCACCCTCGCGATGGTCCGGCTCACGAACCTCATGGCCCGGCACAGCTCCGCCGCCACCCGCACGACGCTGATCCTCGGCACCGCATGGATCACCTGCGTCACACTGGGCGTGCAGTTGACCAGCGGCGTCCCGGTCGCCACCAAGGGCAACGCGGAGTTCCTCGGCAACCGCGTGGAACAGGTGCGGGCGGGCCTGAGGGACGGCCGCATCTTCGAGAAGCAGGCCTCCGTGGACGCGTTCGCCGCCACACCGCCCGACCAACTGCTGACCGGGCTGCGCGGCAAGGACGTCCTGTTCACCTTCATCGAGAGCTACGGCCGTACGGCGATCGACGACCCGGCGATGGCCACACAGGTCGACGCCGTCCTCAGCAAGGGCACCAGCGACCTCAAGGCGGCCGGGTTCGAGTCGCGCAGCGCCTGGCTCAGGTCACCGGTGACGGGCGCCGGCAGCTGGCTCGCCCACTCCACGTTCCTGTCCGGTCTGTGGATCAAGAACCAGCAGCGCTACCGCAGTCTCACCACCAGCGACCGTGCCACCCTCACCAGCTACTTCGGCAAGACCGGCGCCTGGCGCACGGTCGGCGTCGTGCCGGGCGTGCGGCGCGCCTGGCCGGAGGGCAAGTTCTTCGGCCTGGATCACATCTACGACTCCGAGCACCTCGGCTACCAGGGCCCCTACTTCAGCTGGACGCCCGTGCCCGACCAGTTCAGCCTGGAGGCGTTCGAGCGGCTGGAGCACGGCAGGAAGGACCGCGAGCCGATCATGGCGGAGATCATCCTGGCCTCCAGCCACAACCCCTGGTCGCCGATCGCCCGCATGATCGACTGGGAGGATCTCGGCGACGGCTCGGTCTTCCACCAGATCAAGAAGGAGGGCACGGACCCCAAGGAGGTCTGGAAGAACCCCGAGAGCGTCCGCACCGAGTACCGGCACGCCGTCGAGTACTCCCTGCGCAGCCTGACCGAATGGGTCGAGCGCTACGGCGACAAGAACACGGTCCTCGTCTTCCTCGGCGACCACCAGCCGGTCCCGACCGTCACGGCCGGCAGCACGAGCAAGGACGTGCCGGTCACGATCGTCGCTCACGACAAGAAGGTCCTGGACAGGATCTCCGGCTGGGGCTGGACGGACGGTCTCAAGCCTGCCGGGAACGCACCGGAGTGGCGGATGGACACGTTCCGCGACCGGTTCATGACCGCGTACGCGAACTGACCGCCCACCTGTACGCGAAACTGACCGCCCGCCTACTCCGCCGACGGCACCGACACCGCGCTTCGGGTGAAGAACGCGGCGGTGCGGCCTGCGAACCACTCCGGGTCGTCCAGCCAGGGGTAGTGGCCGGCACCGGGCTGGACGGCGAACTCGGCCTGCGGGAACACGTCGGCCGCATGGCGGGCGAGTCCGGGGCGCGGGCCGCCGTCGAGTTCACCGGCGAGGACGAGGACGGGCGCGGTGACCGTGGAGAGGGCCGCTCGGGTCGCGGGCGGGTCGTAGGCCCCCTCGGAGCCGTACACATCGGCCGCCTCGTCGTTGCACAGCTCGTCGGCGCGGGCGTTGAGGTCCCGGGCCGCGTCGTCCCAGCGGCCCCAGAAGAAGGGGACGATCACGGGGTCGAAGTCGGCCTGGCCGACCAGCCACGCCTCGAACACCGGGAACGCCTCCGCGAACCACGGCTCGCCCTCCCGCAACCGCGCCGCGGCCAGCCGGTCGTCCACCGGCACCGGCCGGCCCAGCGCCCACGGGATCGCGGTGATCAGTGCCAGCCGGGCCACCCGATCGGGGTACCGGGCGGTGTACAGCATGGCGAGACTGCCGCCCGCGGAGTGCGCGAGCAGGTCCATCCGCTCCAGCCCCAGGTGGACCCGCAGCGCCTCCACATCGTCGACGAGCCGGTCGCACCGGTACGACGACGGGTCCGCCGGCACCTCGGAGTCCCCGGTGCCGCGCAGGTCGAGCAGGATGAGCCGACGGTGGGCGTCGAGCCCGCCCAGGTCGCCCAGATAGGCGGAGGCCCACATGGGTCCTCCGGGCAGGACGACGAGCGGGTCGCCCTCGCCACGGACGTGGTAGGCGAGGACGGTCCCGTCGGGCGCGGTGAAGGTCGGCATGGCGCCGATCCTCGCGGCCGGGCCCCGCGGACCGCAACGGAGTTTCCCGCGGCGCGGCGGACGAAGGGACCATGAGCCGTTGCGTGCCGGGGCGACTGCCGAGAAACTGCGGGCGCGTCTCTTGCCTGAGTCCGGTGCGCCTGGATTACTGATCACGGGCACCGCGACCGAATGATCGGTCGCTCCGATGGTCATCACTGGTGAGGGAGCAGTCCCCATGGCGGATGCGACGGACCTGCTGGACGCGGGGGAACGGCTCGACGCGGAGGCGTTGCGGGCGGTGCAGCTGGAGCGGCTGCGGGCCTCGCTGCGCCACGCGTACGCCCATGTGCCCTTCTACCGGGAGTCCTTCGACCAGGCCGGGGTACGACCCGACGACTGCCGCTCGCTCGCCGATCTGGCCCGCTTCCCCTTCACCACCAAGGCGGACCTGCGGGAGAACTACCCGTACGGCATGTTCGCCGTGCCCCGTGACCGCATCCGCCGTATCCACGCCTCCAGCGGCACCACCGGACGCCCCACGGTGGTCGGCTACACGGACAGCGACCTCGCGCTGTGGTCCGACATGGTGGCCCGTTCGATCCGGGCGGCGGGCGGACGGCCCGGGGACACGGTACATGTGGCCTACGGCTATGGGTTGTTCACCGGGGGCCTCGGCGCCCACTACGGTGCCGAACGCCTCGGCTGTACGGTCGTCCCCGCGTCCGGCGGTATGACGGCCCGCCAGGTCCAGCTGATCCAGGATCTCCAGCCCGGGATCATCATGGTGACGCCGTCCTACATGCTGACGATCCTCGACGAGTTCGAACGGCAGGGCGTCGATCCGCGCGGCACCTCGCTGCGCGTGGGCGTCTTCGGCGCGGAGCCCTGGACCGAGCGGATGCGCGAGGAGATCGAGGAGCGGTTCGCGATCGACGCCGTCGACATATACGGGCTGTCGGAGGTGATCGGCCCGGGGGTCGCACAGGAGTGTGTGGAGACCAAGGACGGTCTGCACATCTGGGAGGACCACTTCTTCCCGGAGGTCGTCGACCCGGTCACCGGGGAGGTGCTGCCGGACGGCGAGAAGGGCGAGCTGGTCCTCACCTCGCTCACCAAGGAGGCGATGCCCGTCGTCCGGTACCGGACCCGGGATCTGACGAGGCTGCTGCCGGGCACGGCACGCGTGTTCCGGAGGATGGAGAAGGTCACGGGCCGCAGCGACGACATGGTGATCGTGCGCGGGGTGAACCTCTTCCCCACGCAGATCGAGGAGATCGTGCTCCGCACGCCGGGTGTCGCGCCCCACTTCCAGCTCCGGCTCACCCGCGAGGGCCGTCTCGACGCCCTCACCGTACGCGCGGAGGCCCGGCCCGGCGCCGCTCCCGACGTCCGGGACGCGGCCGCGCGGGCGATCGCGGCGGCCGTGAAGGACGGCATCGGCGTGTCGGTGACGGTGGAGATCGTCGAACCGGAGTCGCTGGAACGCTCGGTGGGCAAGATCCGGCGCATCGTGGACCTTCGCCCGCGGCAGGAGTGAGCGAGCCGGCCGGACGGGTGGGGCTCAGCGCTCGCCGTACGTCTCGTCGCCCGTGATCAGCGCGGTCCGCGGCGGGCCGCCGTCCGGCGGGACGAGCTTGGGCGTCAGGGTGACGGTGATGCGCTGCGTCTGCGCGTGCGCGTACTTACCGTCCGCCCCCGCGTCCACGACCCACAGCCGGACCTTGGAGTGGGCCCCTGCCTCACGGCTGACGGCGACGGTCGCCTCGATCTCCACCGGGCCGAGCTCGAACCGGACGGTCTCGCCGGCTCCGTCCGCGAGCGAGTCGGTCAGCTGCTGCCTCAACTCACGGATCACCTCGGAGAGTTCGATCACGCGTTCCTCCCGAACCGGTCCCTCAGCTCCCGCTTGAGGATCTTTCCGCTGGCGTTGCGCGGCAGTTCGTCCACGAACACGACCCGTTTCGGCGCCTTGAAGCGGGCGAGCTTCTCGCGGGCGTGCGCGACGAGTTCGTCCTCGGTGACCTCGCCGCGCGGCACGACGACCGCGGTGACGGCCTCGATCCACCGCTCGTCGGGCAGACCGATCACGGCCACCTCGGCGACGGCGTCGTGGGTGTACAACGCGTCCTCGACCTGACGGGAAGCAACCAGCACACCACCGGAGTTGATGACGTCCTTCACCCGGTCGACGATCGTGAAGTAGCCGTGCGCGTCGCGGACCGCGAGGTCGCCGGAGTGGAACCAGCCGTCGCGGAAGGCCGCGGCCGTCTCCTCGGGCTTGTCCCAGTAGCCCTCGCACAGCTGCGGAGAACGGTAGACGATCTCGCCGGGTGTGCCGTCGGGCACGTCCTTGCCGTCCTCGTCGACGACCCGCGCGTCCACGAACAGGACGGTCCGGCCGCAGGAGTCCATCCGGCCCTTGTGCTCCTCGGGTGCCAGGACGGTGGCCAGGGGGCCGATCTCGCTCTGCCCGAAGCAGTTGTAGAGGGCCAGCTCGGGCAGCCGCTCCCGCAGCCGCTCCAGAACGGGCACCGGCATGATCGACGCCCCGTAGTAGGCCTTCCGCAGCCCGTCGAGGCGGCGGGTCGCGAAGTCGGGGCGGTGGGACAGGCCGATCCAGACGGTGGGCGGGGCGAAGACGCTGTCCACGCGGTCGGCCTCGATCAGGTCGAGGAGCAGATCGCCGTCCGGCGCGTCGACGATGATGTTGGTGGCCCCGACCGCCAGGTACGGCAGCAGGAACACATGCATCTGCGCGGAGTGGTACAGCGGCAGCGCGTGCACGGGCCGGTCGCCCGCGCCGAGGTCGAGGGCGGTGATCGCGCTCAGGTACTCGTGCACCAGGGCGCGGTGGGTCATCATCGCGCCCTTCGGCAGGGCCGTCGTACCGGAGGTGTACAGCAGCTGCACGAGGTGGTCGGTGCGCGGTTCGGGACCGTCGTGGGCGGGGGCCGTGGCCTGCAGCGCCAGCAGCGAGCCGGCGGCGTCGCGCAGGGGCACCGTACGGACGGTGCCGGGGAGCCGCCCGGCCAGGGCCGGGTCGGTGAGGACCAGGGAGCTGCCCGACTGGCCGACGATGTACGCGAGGTCGTCGCCGGTGAGGTGGTGGTTCACCGGCACGTGCACCAGGCCCGCACGGGCGCAGGCGAGGAAGCCGATGAGGTACGCGTCCGAGTTGTGGCCGTAGGCGCCGACCCGGTCGCCGGGGGCGAGGCCCTGGTCGAGCAGCACGCTCGCCGCGCGGGAGACGGCCTCGTCGAGTTCGCCGTACGTCCAGGAGCGGTCGCCGTATTCGACGGCGACGCGCGCCGGGGTGCGTCGGGCGCTGCGGCGCAGCACCCCGTCAACTGTGCTGCCGTGTCCGGGCGTCATGACACATGATCCTTCATCCGCGGCCGGGGGAGGTCAAGACGCCCGGCCGCGGGAGACCGACCCGTTGGTACGCTCAACCGCTCCTTCCCTCAATGACGTTGGGAGGCACCTTGCGCACCTGCACCCACACTCGCATTCCCGCTCGCACTCGCACCCGCCTGAGACGGCTCGTCGTCGCCGCCGTCGCCCTGCTCACCGCGGCCACCGCTCTGCCGGCGGCCGCGGAGACCGGGGAACGCCGGGCCCATCCGTCCCACGGCGGGCTGTCCGCCGTCATCCGCTACACCGGCAGCCGGGGCGCCCTGCTCTTCGACCGGTTCTGGCGGAAGCTGACGGCGGCCGTGCCGGCCGCCCAGTTGTGGAAGGTGCCGTTCTCGGCGGCGGACCCCGTCCGCACCCCGAACGGCCTCAACACGGACGCGCCGGGGTTCGCCACATCCCTCGCCGACGTGACGGCGGAGTTGCGGGCGGCGGGCATCCCGCTGGACGCCCGGCTCGGTGAGCACCAGTTCGTCGTACGCGACGGCCGGCGCATCCCGGTTCCGGGCGGTACGGAGTCCCTGGGCGTGTGGAACAAGGTCGAGCCCGTCTGGAACCCGGCGGGCGGCTGCTACTCCGAGGTGACGTCCGGCTCCAGCTACATCCAGGCCGTCGGCTGGGACGGCGGCCGCTGCCCGGTCGCCCGCACGCTGCTGACGTACTCCCAGTCCTCCGACGTCGGCTCGCCGCACCACAGTGACCAGACGCGGCTGTTCTCCCGGGAGAAGTGGGTGACGTCCCGGTTCTGCGAGAAGGACATCCTGTCCTCGCCCGCGTTGAAGGTGGTCCGGGTGGCCGAGCGCCGGTGACGGCAGCGCGATGAACGGCACTGTGGCCCCGCCCCGTGTGACGTCCTCACCTGGGGCGGGGCCATATGCGGCCATCAGGCCGGGATGTGGGCCAGCTTGTCCCGGTTGAGTACCGCGTAGACGCCGTCGACACAGTCGTCGTACACGTCGATGATGACGAGCTGGTCGGCGCCGTCGAGGGTGACGGCGAGCGCGGGGCGGCCGTTGACGTCCACCAGGCGCGAGGTGCCCTGCGGGTAGCGGGCGACCAGGCCCCTGACGAACGCGACGACCTGCTCCCAGCCCGCGACCGGCCGCAGCGCCGCCCTCGCTCTGCCGCCGCCGTCGCTCCAGGCGACGGCGTCGTCCGTGAGCAGCCCGGCCAGTCCGGCCAGGTCTCCGCTCTGCGCGGCCTCCAGGAACTGGGTCAGCAGCTTGGCGTGGGCGTCCTCGGAGAGGGTGAACCGGTCGCGCCCGGCGGCGACACGGCGCACGGTGCGCAGATGCATCTGGCGGCAGCTCGTCACGGTCGTGTCCAGAATGCGGGCGACGTCCCCGTACGGCACGTCGAAGGCCTCCCGCAGCACGAACACCACCCGCTCCGGCGGTGACAGACGCTCCATCAGATGCAGCGTCGGGTATGCGACGGTGTCACGCAGTCCGGCGGTGTCGAGCGGGCCCAGCGCGTCGGTGGCCACCGGTTCGGGGAGCCAGGGCCCGATGTACGCCTCGCGGGCCGCCCGCGCCGACCCCAGCCGGTCCAGGGCGAGGCGCGTGACGGCCGCGAAGAGGAAGGCCCGGGGTTCGCGGGTCCCGGCGCGATCGGCGGCCGGCCACCCTGCGCCGGCCTCCTGGACGACGTCCTCGGCGTCCGACATGCTGCCGAGCAGCCGATAGGCGAGCCCGAGCAGTAAAGGGCGGTACGACTCGAACGATTCCGTCTCCAACTTGCCTGTCCTTCCGGCGTGTTCGGCGTGCGGTGCGGGAACCAGTCAACTCGCCGGTGAACCCGCCGCGCCAGAAGGCATAACAAGGCATCCCGTTCCGGGCGAGCGCGGGCGCGGTCACACGGGCCGGGTGCGGCCCTCCCAGTACGGCTCACGCAGCCGCCGCTTGTACAGCTTGCCGTTGGGATCGCGCGGCATCTCCGCCATGAAGTCGACGCTCCTCGGCCGCTTGTAGCCGGCGAGCTGCCCGGAGCAGTGGTCGAGGATCGCGGCGGCGAGGGCCGGGCCGGGCTCGTGGCCGGGCGCGGGTTCAACGACGGCCTTGACCTCCTCGCCCCAGTCGTCGTGCGGGATGCCGAAGACGGCCGCGTCGGCGACGGCGGGGTGGGCGAGCAGGACGGACTCGATCTCGGCCGGGTAGATGTTGACCCCGCCCGAGATGATCAGGTCGATCTTGCGGTCGCGGAGGAAGAGGTAGCCGTCGTCGTCCAGACAGCCGAGGTCGCCGACGGTGAAGAAGTCGCCGATCCGGTTCTTCCTCGTCTTCGTCTCGTCCTTGTGGTACGAGAAGCCGCCGGTGTTCATCTTGAGGTAGACGGTGCCGAGTTCACCGGGCGGCAGCCGGTTGCCGTCGTCGTCGAAGATCGCGAGTTCGCTGATGGGCCAGGCCTTGCCGACCGTGCCGGGTTTCTTCAGCCAGTCCTCGGCGGTCGCGAACGCTCCACCGCCCTCGCTGGCCGCGTAGTACTCCTCCACACAGTGGCCCCACCAGTCGATCATGGCCCGTTTGACGTGGTCGGGGCAGGGGGCGGCGCCGTGGATGGCGTGCCGCATGGACGAGACGTCGTACGACCGCCGGGTGTCCTCCGGGAGGGCGAGCAGCCGGTGGAACTGGGTCGGGACCATATGGGTGTGCGTGCAGCGGTGTGTGTCGATGAGGCGCAGCATCTCCTCGGGCGTCCACCTGTCCATCAGCACCAGCCGGTGCCCTAGGTGCAGGGACGCGCCCGCGAACTGGAGTACGGCGGTGTGGTAGAGCGGCGAGCAGACCAGGTGCACATTGTCGTCGAACGGCTTGATGCCGAAGATGCCGAGGAAGCCACCGAGATAGGCCTCCTCGGGAGGCTTGCCGGGCAGCGGGCGCCGGATGCCGCGGGGGCGGCCGGTGGTGCCCGAGGTGTAGTTCATGACCCAGCCGAGGGTGCGGCCGTCGGGCTCCGACTCCGGCTGTCCGTCGAGGAGTTCGGCGTACGGGCGGAATCCCGCCACCCGGCCCACGGCGTACCGGTGCGTGGCCGGGAGGCCGGCCTCGTCGGCGGCGTGGCATGCCGGCCCGGCGAACCGCTCATGGGCGATGAGCACCTTGGCACCCGAGTCGGCGACGATCCAGCCGATCTCGGGGCCGACGAAATGGTGGTTGACGGGCACGAGATAGAAGCCGGCCTGGGAGGCGGCCAGATACGCGGCGAAGAACTCGGGCCCGTTGGGCAGGACGACCGCGAAGGCGTCGCCGCGCTCCAGTCCGGCGGCGCGCAGGCCGTGGACGAGGCGGTTGGCGGCGGCGTGCAGCCGGCCGGCGGTCCACTCCTCGCCGTCGGGGGCGACGAGGACCGTGCGGTCGGGGTCGCGGGTGGCCTGGGCCCAGAAGCCGACGGGGGGTGTGTTCACCGAAGTGCTCACGACTGGCCGCTCCTTCCGGCGATGCGGTTGATGCGGTCGACGGCCCGCTCGAAGCCCCGGGTGAGGTCGTCGAAGACGGCCTGGACGCTGCGTTCGCTCGTCATGCGTCCGACGATCTGGCCGACGGGTGTGCCGAGCAGCGGCTCGACCTCGTACTTCTGAATGCGCGAGACGGCCTCGGCGACAAGCAGTCCCTGCAGGGGCATGGGGAGGGGGCCGGGTCCGTCCGGGTCGTCCCAGGCGTCGGTCCACTCGGTGCGCAGCTGGCGCGCCGGCTTGCCGGTCAGGGCGCGGGAGCGGACGGTGTCGCCGGATCCGGCGGCGAGCAGTTTGCGGGTCAGGGCGGACGAGTGGAGATCGGCCTCTGTGGTGGTCAGCCAGATGGAGCCGAGCCACACTCCCTGCGCGCCCAGACTGAGTGCGGCAGCCATCTGCTGCCCGCTGCCGATGCCGCCCGCGGCCAGCACCGGCAGCGGATCCACGGCCTCGACGACCTCGGGGGTGAGCACCATGGAGGCGATCTCGCCGGTGTGGCCGCCGGCCTCGTAGCCCTGGGCGACGACGATGTCGATGCCCGCCTCCGCGTGTTTGCGGGCGTGCCGGGCGCTGCCGGCGAGCGCGGCGACCAGCACATCGCGCTCATGGGCGCGGGCGACGACATCGGCCGGCGGGGAGCCGAGCGCGTTGGCGAGCAGCCTGATCGGGTAGTCGAAGGCGACGTCCAGCTGGGTGCGGGCGACCTGCTCCATCCACCCGGTGATGCGCCAGCCGGACGCCTCGCCCTCGGCGAGCTCGGGCACGCCGTACTTGGCGAGGGTGTCGGCGACGAACTGCCGGTGCCCCTCGGGGATCATCGCCTCGGCATCGGCCTCGGTCAGTGTCCGATGTTCCGGGGCCTCGGCGTTCTTCGCGGGCATGACGACGTCCAGGCCGTAGGGCCTGCCGTCGACGTGCGCCTCGATCCAGTCGAGGTCGCGCTTGAGGTCGTCGGGGGCGGTGTAGCGGACCGCGCCGAGCACGCCGAACCCGCCGGCCCGGCTGATGGCCGCGGCGACGGCGGGGAACGGCGTGAAGCCGAAGAGGGCGTGCTCGGCTCCCAGTTGGTTGCTCAGCTCCGTCTGCATGGGCGCAGAATGCCGCAGTCCTCCGGATGACGGAAGGCCTATTCTGATGCTCTGTCAGATTCCCGTCATGTTCCACTCCCGGCGTCGGAGGGCGGATGAGGGGCCGAGCCACGGCTCAGCCCGTCTCCTCCAGCACGGCCATCGCCGCGTTGTGGCCCGGCACCCCGCTCACCCCTCCGCCGCGCACCGCGCCCGCCCCGCACAGCAGCACGTTCGCGTGGCCGGTCTCCACGCCCCAGCGGCCGGTGTCCTGCTGGGCGTAGGGCCAGGCCAGTTCGCGGTGGAAGATGTTGCCGCCGGGCAGGCGCAGATCGCGTTCCAGGTCCAGGGGGGTCTTCGCCTCGATGCACGGGCGGCCGTCCGCGTCGGTCGCCAGGCAGTCGGCGAGCGGCTCGGCGAGGTGGGCGTCCAGTTGCGCCAGCGTCGGCTTCAGCAGTGCGTCGCGGACGGCGTCGTTGTCCCGGTCGAAGAGACGCGCGGGGGTGTGCAGGCCGAAGAGGGTGAGGGTCTGGTAGCCCTGTTCGACGAGGTCGGGGCCGAGGATCGTCGGGTCCGTGAGCGAGTGGCAGTAGATCTCGGAGGGCGGGGCGGCGGGCAGACGGCCGGCCGAGGCCTGGGCGTGGGCGGTGGCCAGCTGCTCGTAGCCCTCGGCGATATGGAAGGTGCCGGCGAACGCCTCGCGCGCCTCGACGCCGCTGTAGCGCAGCCTCGGCAACCGCTTGAGCAGCATGTTCACCTTGAGCTGGGCACCCTCGGCGGGGACGGGGGGCGCCTCCCCGGTCAGGGCCGACAGCTCCTGCGGTGAGGCATTGACCAGGACGTGCCGGGCGGTGGCCACGCCTTCCCCGTCCGGGGTGCGATAGGCGACCTCGGCGGCCTTGCCGTCCGTGTCGATCCGGACCGCCTCGTGTCCGGTGGCGATGACGGCGCCCGCGGCCCGGGCCGCCGCGGCCAGCGCGTCGGTCAGGGCGCCCATGCCGCCGACCGGGACGTCCCAGGCGCCCGTGCCGCCGCCGATCACGTGGTAGAGGAAGCAGCGGTTCTGCGGCAGCGCGGGGTCGTGCGCGTCGGCGAAGGTCCCGATGAGGGCGTCGGTGAGGACCACACCCCGGACCAGGTCGTCGGTGAAGTTCCGCTCGATCGCGACGCCGATCGGTTCCTCGAAGAGGGTCCGCCAGGCCTCCTCGTCGTCGACGCGGCGGCGCAGTTCGTCGCGGGTGGGCAGCGGCTCGGTGAGGGTGGGGAAGATCCGCTGGGCGAGGCGGCCGGTCATGCCGTAGAAGCGCTGCCAGGCCTCGTACTCGCGCTCGCCGCCGGTGAGCCGGGCGAATGCCTCCCGAGTGCGTTGTTCTCCGCCGCCGACCAGGAGTCCGGTGGGCCGGCCGTCCCGTTCCACGGGGGTGTACGACGAGACGGTGCGCGCACGGACACGGAAGTCCAGCCCGAGATCCCGCACGATCTTCTGCGGCAGCAGGCTGACCAGGTACGAGTACCGGGACAGGCGGGCGTCGACGCCCGCGAAGGGACGGGTGGAGACGGCCGCTCCCCCGGTGTGGTCCAGCCGCTCCAGGACCAGCACGGACCGGCCGGCGCGGGCCAGGTAGGCGGCGGCGACCAGGCCGTTGTGGCCTCCGCCGACGATGACGGCGTCGTACGTACGGTGTCCCTGATGTCCCTCGTGTGCAGGCATGGTCCTTCGTAACACGGGGTGATCCACGTCGGCCAGACGTGGGCCGGTCAGCCCCCGCCGGCCGCGCGCTCCTGGCGCAGCACCGCGACCCTGCGGTACAGCTCGACCGCCTCCGCACCCCGTCGGTGAGCCGCACGATGTTCGCCGGCTTCAGATCGCGGTGCACGATGCCCTGCCGGTGTGTGTAGGCGAGCGCCGCGGCGACCTGGTCGGCGATCTCGACGACGTCGGGGACCGGCAGCGGACGCAGCTCGTTGTCCTCCAGCAGCTGACTGAGGTTGCGGCCCTCCAGCAGCTCCATCACCAGGTACAGGACACCGTCGGACTCGCCGAAGTCATGGACGACGGTCACCCCGCGGTGCTGGAGCGCGGCGGCCACGCAGGCCTCGCGGCGGAACCGCTCACGCAGGACCCAGGTGAAGGACTGGTCGTGATGCGGGCCCGGCGGCTTGAGGCACTTCACGGCGACCTGACGGCCCAGGGACTCGTCCCGCGCACGCCACACCTCGCCCATGCCGCCGCGCCCGATCAGATCGAGCAGCCGGTACCGCCCTGGATCGGCCTGGTGTCCCCCATCTTCGCGATCGCCCCCGTCGAAGACTCGCCCCGCCCACCCCTGGCCCGTCCAGTATGGCGAGTTATCGCCCGACTTTGTACGGTGCCGGACGCGAGTCCGGACCGAGGCGGGCCATGGCCCGGATGATGTGTTTGGGCGGGAGTTGCCATCGCACACGTGCGGGAATGCAGCGCAGCAGGGCGCCCGTGGCACGCAACTGACGGGTGACGGTGGCGGGTTCGGGGGCCGGTCTGCCGTACAGCTCATGGGCGTACGGCGGCAGGGCGGCGTACGCCAGATGTGCCACGCGCCGCCACAGCACCTCGCGCGCCGGGACGAACAGCGGGTGCGTCGGCGGGCGTACGAGGAAGTCGTCCACTTCGTGTGCTTCGGGTCCGGCGACGAGTACGGGCAGCATCTTCTCGAAGTAGGCGGCCAGCTCCGCCTGATCGGCCGGTACGGCGTCGGGGTCGAGGCCCACCAGGCGGGCGCTGACGTGGTGTTCGCGGACGTAGCGATCGGCCTGGGCGTCGGTGAGCCGGAAGCCGGAGCGGCGCAGGACGCGAAGGTAGGAGTCGATCTCGGCGCAGTGCACCCACAGCAGCAGCTCGGGCTCGTCGACGGCGTAGCGCTCGCCGGTGTCCGGGTCGGTGGCCGTGAGCATGCTGTGGAGCTTGCGTACCCTCGCGCCCGCCTTCTCGGCGGCCTCGGTGGTGCCGTAGGTCATGGTGCCGACGAAGTTGGCGGTGCGCATCAGCCGGCCCCAGGCGTCGCGGCGGAAGTCGGAGTTCTGCATGACCCCCCGCACGACGCGCGGGTGCAGCGCCTGGAGGTAGAGCGCGCGTACGCCGGCCACCCACATCATCGGATCGCCGTGCATCTGCCAGGTGACCGAGGACGGGCCGAACAGTCCCGGGTCGCCTGCCTGGGAGGCCCCCATGGCAGCAGGTGTCCCCACGGTCACCGGTTGTCACCTCCGAGCCTTCTTGGTGCAGCGCGCGCCTCGAAACACCGCTCTGCTACCGGCCCCTGCCCAGGTTGACAGTGGATCTTTCACCCGAAAGTGTACTCGTCCACCGGCTACTGGCTGCCCAGGCGGCGAACGTCGAGGCTCCGGGCCGCTTCGGGCAGGTGGCGTCGTCCAGTGATACTGAGTTTGCGGAACGAACTGGTGAGGTGGTTCTCCACCGTGCGCCGGGTGATGAACAGTTACTGGCCGATCTCACGGTTGGTGAGACCCCGAGCGGCCAGAACCACGAGCGTGCCTGTTCCAGGGTGGCCCCGGCCTCGTCCAGCAGCTCTGCGGACTCCTCCATCAGGCGTTCACGCCGGGTTGTCCAGCTGCCACGCCACCTGACGGCGTCCGCATTCGAGGAGGTCCGCCAGGGCGTCTTCGAGGTGATCGTGCGCGAGGGAGAGCCGCGCGCGCGGGCTTCGAGGAGGTGGCTGACCTGCCAGCCCCCGCTGAGCAACAAGGAGATCGCCGCGAAACTGGTGATCTCACGTCGTACTGCCGAGGGCCATGTCGAACGCATCCTCACCAAACTCGGCTTCACCTCCCGCTCCCAGATCGCCGCCTGGGCAACGCCTCGAGATTCCAGCTGATGCGGGTGGAACCCCGCATGGGGCCCGCTTGCCAACCTCAAACAAACCTTAAGCAAGCCATAAACCTGGTCGCCCGATCTCATGCTACCGAGGGTTACAGCGCGCTCCACGGGTAGCGTGCTGATGGCCGGATCCCACCTATACCACTGCGCTTGCCGTCCCCCTTCAAGGAGCCCAAACCGTATGCGTGACAACGCATTTCACAGTCCACGGCGGCTTCAACCACCGGCTTGCAACGGCAGTCCGGAAAGAACAGTGGTCATCGCGGACGCTCTGGCCTGCCTTCCCCCCACCTACCGTGAGGCCATCGTCGAGTCCTACGTGGCCGGCCGCACCACCCAGCAGACCGCAGCGGCCCTCGACCTCCCCCACGACACGGTGAAATCGCTGATATACCACGGGCTACGGCGACTCAGGCGAACTCTGCAGGAACAGGGATGGCCCGATGAGTCCCTGGACGGTACGGGGAAGCAATCGCTGGAATGAATCAGTCAAGGCCTGCTTACGCTGTCCCGAAAAAGCCGTATACACGATTCGTGCGGCCAGTGCTTCAGCACCGTGTGGAGGACCTGCCACAGGCTCGGCTTTTCGACGAGCAGAAGGCCGAGGCCGAGAGCACGGCCGGTCCGACACTTCTGGAAAGGCCGACGCTGCGCCCGCAGCCGAAGGTCAGGTGCAGGCGGCACCGCCGCCGCCTGGCAGGGCAGAGACGGTCGGTCGTCTCGGTCACCGGAGTCTTCGACGACACAACAACCCGTGGCGTCGCCCAGTACCAGCGCAACCGCAGCATCACCGGCGATCCCCCGGGAGTGTCCGGTCCGGTCACCCGCGCATCAGCACAGGCCGCTGAGCGTTCAGCGGAATATCGGGAGTAGCTCAGCGGTGTGACTAACGCCGGACCCGTGGCATCCCCAGACCGATCCAGGAGATGATCTCCCGCTGGATCTCGTTGTTGCCGCCGCCGAAGGTGAAGATCACGGCGGAGCGGTAGCCGCGTTCCAGCTCACCGTGCAGCACCGCGCCCGCCGAGCCCTCCTTGAGGGCACCGGCCGCCCCGACGACCTCCATCAGCCACGCGTACGCGTCCCGGCGGGCCTCGGAGCCGTACACCTTGACGGCGGAGGCGTCCTGCGGGGTGAGGGTGCCCTCCTGGACGGCGCTCACCATCTGCCAGTTGAGGAGCTTCAGCGCGTCGAGCCGGGTGTGCGTGCGGGCGAGCAGGCGGCGCACCCAGGGGAGGTCGACGACCCGGCGTCCGTCGGCGAGTTTGGTCTCCATGGCCCACCGCTGGGTGTCGTGCAGGGCGCGGATCGCCATGGTGCCGTGGGCGGCGAGGGTGACGCGTTCATGGTTGAGCTGGTTGGTGATCAGCCGCCAGCCCTGGTTCTCCTCGCCGACCCGGCGGGAGACGGGGACGCGGATGTTCTCGTAGTAACTGGCCGTGGTGTCGTGCGAGGCGAGGGTGTTGATGACGGTGCAGGAGTAGCCGGGGTCGGCGGTCGGCACGAGGAGCATGGTGATGCCCTTGTGCGGTGGGGCGTCCGGGTCGGTACGGACGGCCAGCCACACCCAGTCGGCGGTATCGCCGTTGGTCGTCCAGATCTTCTGCCCGTTGACGACGTACTGGTCGCCCTCGCGCACCGCGCGCGTCTTCAGGGAGGCCAGGTCGGTGCCCGCCTCGGGCTCGCTGTAGCCGATCGCGAAGTCGATCTCACCGGAGAGGATCTTCGGCAGGAAGTACGCCTTCTGCTCGTCCGTGCCGAACTGCATGATCGTCGGGCCCACGGTGTTGAGTGCCATCAGCGGCAGCGGGACACCGGCCTGGGCGGCCTCGTCGAAGAAGATGAACTGCTCCATCGCGGTCAGGCCGCGGCCGCCGTACTCCTTCGGCCAGCCGACACCGAGCCAGCCGTCGGTGCCGAGCCGTCGGATCGTCTCGCGGTAGAACCGTTTCTGGGCGGCGGGGTCCGCGTACCGGGCGGAGTACCGGGTCGAGGCGTGGTCCGGGACCAGGTCGGTGAAGTAGGCGCGCAGTTCGGTGCGCAGGCGTTGCTGCTCGGGCGTGTGGTCGACATGCACGGCGCCTCCAGGCTCCCAAGGCCGGTCCTGACGGCGCACACCGTAGAACGTGTTCCAGAAATTGGGAATGCCGAGGAGGAACTCGGCTCACCGGGACTCCCGGTCACCGGTGGTCGGCCGAGCCTGTGGTCGGCCGAGCGTGGCGATGAAGTCGGTGCATGCCTGGGCACATGCGCGGCAGGCTTTCGCGCCGTCCTCACCGCCCGGCTGCCCGTCGAAGGCGTGCGCGCACTCCAGGCACACCGTCCGGCACCACTCCAGCTGGGCGCGGATACCGGCCTCGTCCTGGCCGGCCTCCTCGGACAGCACACGGCAGGTCGCGTCGCACACCTCCGCGCACATGATGCCCTTGCGTCGTACGAGTTCCTGCCGCTCGGTCGCGTCCGGATCCACGAGGCTCGCGCGCATCGCGCACGCCCGCGCGCACTCGGTGCACGCCTGTGCGCATGCGAAACGGTCCTCCAGGAACCGGAAGAGCTCCTGCTGGGATGTCGTCGAAGCCACCCTTCGCGGGTAGCCCGGGTCCGCTCACGTCAAACCCGGGGGGACACGGGGTCCGGGACCAGGGGCGGGCCGGTTGGTTCATGGAGAGGACCACGGGTACCCGCCGCGCCATGAGTACCGCACGGACGGAATGGACGGAATGGACGGACATCGCGTCGATGGACACGGCCGCGGGCCGGGGCACTCTCGGACTCGGGCTGGCCGTGGCGGGTCTGGTGGTCGTGGCGCTGCTGATCGGCGCCTTCGTGATGGGCGCACGCGTCAGGCGGCGCGAACCGCCGCCGCCGCGGCCCGAGGAGCAGTCGCGGCTGCCGGCGGACGGACCGGTCCGTGAGGTCCTGGAGAACCGGGAACCCGACGAAGTGCCCAGAAGCGATCGCCGCCTCACACCGCACCAGCTGCCCCGGTCCGGCAACGCCGGGACCCGGTCCAGCCGGTCGCAGGGCCGGACCCGCTGGACCGGGGGCGGCGGCGGCTCGTTCGGCAGCGGCGGTCCGGACGGCGGTTGAACCGCCCGAGCCACCAACGTCGTCGCACAGGCACAGGCCCAGCACAGGCACATGCACAGGCCCAGAAGGAAGTGAGACCCCATGGCCGACTCCGACCGCGGCACGCTGCCGCTGCCCGACTACGACCACTTGCCGATCGGCAGTCTGGAGAGCCGCGTACGGTCGCTGTCCGCCGAGGAGGTGGAAGAGCTGCTGGCATACGAGCGTACGCACGCCGACCGCCTCCCGGTGACCGAGGTGCTGACCGCCCGCGTGCGGCAGCTGAAGGCGGGCGCCGAGCCCACGTCCGGTGATCCGGGCGCCCTGCGCCCCGAGCAGGGCCGCGGCAGCGGGGGTTCCCCGGTATCACCGGCGACCTCACCACTGCCCTTCGGCCCACCCCCGCACGGCACCCCGGACCAGCGGGGCAGGCCGAAGAGCGACCGCACGTAAGGGTCCGGGCGGGCCGTCCTGCTGCACACGCGAGGACATACCGAGAGCGCTCGGGAGCCGCGCGACTTGGCGCGCCTCCGGCGGCGCGGCCGACACGGACCGCAGCCGGGACCGCAGCCTGGCGAGCCGACCGCCGCCGACCGGCTTGAGGTAGGCGACCAGCGCGGCACGGCACGGCTCGCCCCCGGCCTCGCCCGCGGCACGGCTGGGGTGGCGCGGCCCCGCGGCTCGGCCCGGCACGACTCGCAGCCGACCCACCCGAGCAGAGCCCGCTCAGGTCGGCCGGTCGGCGGGGCGGCCCCGCGCGCTGCGCCCGCGGTGTGGCGCCCGGGGCGGAGGCGCGCGGGTCCGCGAGGCGCGGGCACACGGGCACACGGGCACACGGGCACACGGGCACACGGCATCGTGATCGCGACTGGGCGCGGTGGCGTCGAGGCGCCGCTCAAACTGCCCATGCCCGGCTGATGGAGGACCTGAGGAACTGCCCGGCGGCCGGGTCCTCTTCCCTGGCACCGAAGAGCAGGCCCACCCGATGCCACCACACCCCGCCCCGCCCCGCCTTCCTGCCCGCGCACCCGCGCAATGGCATCGTCGGTAGCAGCCGCGCCACCGTACTCGCACCGGCACACAAGGAAGTCGACGTCATGACCGACAAGCTCACCGTGAGCGTCCTGGGCACCGGGATCATGGGGGCCGCGATGGCCCGCAATCTCCTCCGTGCCGGGCACACCGTCCGCGCCTGGAACCGCACCCGCGCCAAGGCCGAACCCCTCGCCGCCGACGGTGCCCACGTCACCGACAGCCCCGCCGAGGCGGTCCAGGGCGCCGATGTCGTCCTGACGATGCTGTACGACGGTGCCGCCGCTCTCGGTGTGCTGCGTGAGGCGGCGCCCGCCCTGCGCCCCGGCACCGCCTGGGTGCAGTCCTCCACCACGGGCGTCGAGTCCACCTCCGACATGGCAGCCTTCGCCCGTGAGCACGGTCTGGTGTTCTACGACGCCCCCGTGCTCGGCACCCGAGAGCCCGCCGAGGCCGGACAGCTCACCGTGCTCGCCGCCGGTCCGGTCTCCGGCCGGGAGAAGGTGACGCCGGTCTTCGACGCCATCGGCGCCCGCACGATGTGGATCGGTGAGGACGCGTCGGCGGGCAGCGCCACCCGGCTGAAGCTGGTGGCCAACAGCTGGGTGATCGCCGCCACCAGCGCGGCCGGTGAGGTCCTCGCCCTGGCGAAGGCGCTCGGCGTGGATCCGCAGAGCTTCTTCGACCTCGTCGCGGGCGGGCCGCTCGACATGGGCTATCTGCGGGCCAAGGCCGCGCTCGTGCTCGACGACCGGCTCACCCCGCCCCAGTTCGCGGTGACGACCGCCATCAAGGACGCCCGTCTCATCGTCGAGGCCGGCGAACGCAGCGGTGTGCTGCTCGACGTGGCGGCCGCGAGCGCCGAGCGGCTGGAGCGTGCCGCCGCCCAGGGACATGCCGACGAGGACATGGCCGCCGCCTACTTCGCCAGTTTCGGGGAGAAGCCTTCCGACTGACCGCTTCGGCACCCACACGCAACGGCGTACCGATCTCCCGCGTGGGCCGGGCGGACCGGCTGTGGACGTCCGGCTCGGAGCGGGACTTTGCCTGGGAGGCAAATGCCCGGGCAGGTATTTGACGACGTTTCGAAGGTCGCCGTACGCTCACCTCCCGATACCCCCAGGGGTATTTGAGCAGGCAACGAAGTGCACCCGCACCCAAGGCCGTACGGGAAGGAGCTCCGCCTTGGCCGTCACACCCCCGCCCTCCGGCCACCCGGCCGCCGGTCGCCACCGCGTCGCGATCATCGGTGGTGGCAGCGCCGGAATCAGCGTCGCGGCCCGCCTCCGCCGGGCCGGCGTCACCGGCATCACCCTTGTCGAACCGTCCGACACACACTGGTACCAGCCCCTGTGGACCCTGGTCGGCGGCGGCCAGGCACCCCTGAACCTCTCCCGCCGCCCCGAGGCATCCCTCATCCCCGACGGCGTGCGCTGGATCCGCCGGCACGCGCAGGCCATGGACCCCGACGCCCGTACGGTGACGCTCTCGGACGGGGACGAGCTCGCCTACGAGCACCTGGTACTGGCGCCCGGCCTCCAGCTCGACTGGAACGGCGTGCCCGGGCTCGCCGCCGCGATCGGCCAGGACCGGGTGAGCAGCAACTACGCACCCGAGTACGCCCCGCGCACCTGGGAGCTGATCAGGGCCATGCGCTCCGGCACCGCCGTCTTCACGCATCCGGCCACACCGCTGAAGTGCGGTGGGGCCCCGCAGAAGATCGCGTATCTGGCCGCCGACTACTGGCGTCGCGAGAAGGTTCTGGACCGGATCCGTATCGTCCTCGTCGTCCCCGATCCCGCACTGTTCAAGGTGCCCGCCTGGTCGCGGGTGCTGGAACGAGTGGCGGCCCGGTACGGCATCGAGGTACGGCTGCGCTCGGAGATGACCGCGGTCGACGGCGACCGCCGCGAGATCACCGTCACCGACCACGCGAGCGGAACCGAGGAGACCCTCGGCTACGACCTCCTGCACGCCGTGCCGCCGCAGAGCGCGCCCGACTGGGTGAAGACCAGCGCGCTCACCGACCCGGCGAGCCCTCAGGGGTTCGCCGCGGCGGACCCGTACACGCTCCAACACCCGTCCTACAACAACGTCTTCGCCCTCGGCGACGTGGCCAACCTGCCGACCTCCAAGACCGGGGCCGCCGTCCGCAAGCAGGCGCCGGTCGTGGCCGCCAACCTGCTCGACGTGATGAGCGGCAGGGCACCGGCGCGCCGGTACGACGGCTACACGTCCTGTCCGCTGGTGACCGCCCGCGACCGGATGCTGCTCGCCGAGTTCGACTACGACCTGCGGCCCAGCCCCTCGTTCCCGCTGATCAACACCTTCAAGGAGCGGCGCGACATGTGGGTGTTCAAGCGGTACCTGCTGCCACCGGTGTACTGGCACGGCATGCTCACCGGCCGCCTGTGACCGGCCCTCTCCACAGCGCATCGGGCATTCCACCCCGTCAGTCACGGAGGTCGTCCGAAGATGTTCTTCGCCCAGTACTACCTCGACTGCCTCTCCCAGGCGTCGTACATGATCGCCGACGAGACCACCGGCCGGGCCGTGGTCGTCGACCCGCGCCGCGACGTCTCCGAATACCTCGCCGACGCCGAGACCCACGGTTTCATCATCGAGGCCGTCCTCAACACCCACTTCCACGCCGACTTCCTCGCCGGGCACCTGGAACTCGCCGACCGCACCGGTGCCTGGATCGGCTACGGGCGACGCGCCGAGGCCGAATACCCCATCCGGGGGCTGGCCGACGGGGAGCGGATCAGCCTCGGCGAGGTCACGCTGCGGATCCTCGAAACTCCCGGCCACACCCCGGAGTCGATGAGTGTCCTGGTGTACGAGCACGCGGCCGACAGCGTCCCCTACGGGGTGCTGACCGGTGACACCCTGTTCATCGGTGACGTAGGCCGGCCGGACCTGCTCGCCTCGCTCGGCGCAACGGCCGACGAACTCGGCCGGATGCTCCATGACAGCATCCAGAACAAGCTGATGGCTTTGCCCGACGCCGTGCGGGTGTTCCCCGCACACGGCGCCGGCTCCGCCTGCGGCAGGAATCTCTCCGCCCAGCGGCAGTCCACCATCGGCGAGCAGCGCGCCACCAACTACGCCTGCCGCCCCATGGAGGTGGAGCAGTTCGTCGCGCTGGTGACGGCCGGACAGCCCTCCGCACCCGCCTACTTCGTCCACGACGCCATCCTCAACCGCAAGGAACACGGCCTGTTCGACCCGGCCGATGCCCTCCGTCCGCTGTCCACCGGGGAGTTCATGGACCGCCGGGCCTCTGGAGCAGTCGTCGTGGACGCCCGCTCTCCGCAGGAGTTCGCCGCCGGTCATCTGCGTGGCTCGGTCAACGTGCCCGCCGACGGACGCTTCGCCGAGCAGGCGGGCATGATCGTATCCGCGGAGCAGGAGATCGTCGTCGTCGCGCCGCAGGACCGCGAGGAGGAGATCGTCACCCGGCTGGCCCGGATCGGATTCGACCGGGTGGGCGGATGTCTGCGCCGGTCCGAGGACACCTTCCCCGCCCTGGCCGACCACATGGAGCGGGCCCGCCGCCTCACCGCGGACGAGCTGCGCCGGGAACTGGACGGCGAGGAACCCCCGCTGGTTCTCGACGTACGCAATCCAGCAGAGCGTGAAACGGGGTTCATCGACGGCTCGTTGCACATCCCGCTGGCCGAACTCACCCGTCGCACGGACGAGATCCCTGCGGACCGACCACTGGTCGTCCACTGCGCGGGCGGCCACCGCTCCTCCATCGCCGCCAGCCTGCTCCGGCACGAAGGCCGCACCGAGATCTCCGACCTGATGGGCGGCTACGGCGCCTGGCTTGCCGAGACCGCGTCCGCAGACGCGTGAACCCCCGCCCGGGGAGGCAACCCCTCCACCCCGGGCCAGGCGCATCCCACGTCCCGCCCAAAAGGCAGCGTCCCGCCCAAAAGGCACCAAGGAGCGCTCATGACCGTCCGTGCCCACACCGCACGCCCCGATCGCGCCACCCCGCGGAGCACATCGTGATCGCGGTGATCACCGCCCTGTCCCTGCTCATCGGTGTCAGCCTGGGCGTCCTCGGCGGCGGCGGGTCCATCCTGACCGTGCCCGTCCTGGTCTACCTGGCCGGGATGGAGACGAAAGAGGCCATCGCCACCTCACTGTTCGTCGTCGGCGTGACCAGCGCCGCCGGAGCCGTCTCGCACGCCCTCGCCGGACGGGTCCGCCGACGCACCGGGCTGCTGTTCGGCCTCGCCGGCATGGCCGGCGCCTACATGGGCGGGCGGCTGGCCCAGTTCGTGCCCGCCACCGCCCTGCTCGTCGGGTTCGCCCTCATGATGATCGCCACAGCTGTCGCCATGATCCGCGGCCCTCGGCGCGAGCCGAAGAAGGTCCACCACGAACTCCCCGTCGGGCACGTTCTGTTGGACGGCATGGTGGTGGGCCTGGTCACCGGGCTCGTCGGGGCGGGCGGCGGCTTCCTGGTCGTCCCGGCGCTCGTCCTGCTCGGCGGGCTTCCGATGGGTGTCGCGGTCGGCACCTCGCTGCTGGTCATCGCCATGAAGTCGTTCGCGGGGCTGGCCGGTTATCTCGCCGGCACGCACATCGACTGGGGGCTGGCCTCACTCATCTCGGCGGCGGCGGTCTTCGGCAGCCTCGTCGGCGGCCGGCTCGCCGGACGCGTCCCCCACGAGGCGCTGCGCAAGTCCTTCGGCTGGTTCGTGGTCGTCATGGGCGTCTTCGTCCTCGCCCGGCAGATCAGCCCCGGCCTGCGCCACACCCTGACGTCCGGCCCCTGGTGCTGGGCCGCCCTGGCCGCGGCGGCGATCGCGCTCAGCTGGTACCTGCTGCGCCACATCAAACGAACGCCGAACCGAGCAGCCGCGCAAGAGGCAAGGGCGTGTCCGAGCGTCCGGCACCCCCGCCCCGAGCGGAACGGGCAGCCGGCACCATGAGCTCGCGGAGCACAGGAACACGGCGCGCCCGCGCAGGGGCCGCCCGGTGCCGGAAGGAGGCGGACGCCTTCGCGGAGAACGGAAGCCGGGGCGTCGCCGCGTCTCCGCGGCGGCGCCCCGGTCCGGGACGGGGAGTTCAGAGCAGCCAGCGGTTGCGGCTGACGAAGGGCAGGCGTGCCCAGGCCTTGCCCAGTCCCCAGGTGGCGCCGGCGCCCGCGGCCGCGAGGGCGATGAGGACGACGGCGTAGATGAGGTGGTAGTCGGCGAACGGGTTGGTCGACATGCTCGGCGAGCCGTCGGAGAGGTGCTGGGCGGGCGGCCACTCCGCGATCCACATGAGCGCCATCATGAGGGTGCCGGCGATCGCCGCGAGCCGCAGACCGATGCCCGCGATCAGCGCGAGGCCGATGCCCAGCAGGCCGAGCATGAACAGCCAGTCCGCCCAGCCCTGTCCGGCCCAGTCGTGGAAGGTGGATTCCATCGGGCCCGCGGCGACACCGCTGAGGAAGCCCTTGGTGGGCGAGCCGCCGTCGATCCAGCCCTTGCCGGACGGGGTCGCGTAGCTGAAGCCGAAGGTCTTGTCCAGGAAGGCCCACAGGAAGACGAACCCGGTCAGGACACGGAGCACGGCGAAGGCGTATGCGCGGTTCGTCGCCACCGCCGCGGTGGTCGTTCCGGCCGATTCGGGAGCCGTCCCGGTCCTGCGCAGGGAGGGGAGGCGGAATCCCGGGTGCCGGTGGGGGTGGTCGTGGACTGCCATGGTGCTCATCCCTTCCAGGGGAGCGGTGAGGATTCTCGAATGACTCTTTGTTGCGCCTTCAATGTCCCGCTTCGCAAGGGAGTTCGCAGGGGGCTGCAAGTCCCCCGCGGCAGACCGAACGGCCCTCGTGCCACTACCCGTTCGGTCGCTACCCGTTCGGTACGACGGCCACGGGACAGTGGGAGCGGCACAGCAAAGTGTGGACGACGCTGCCCGTCCGCCGGCCGAGCCCGGTGCTGCGGTGATACGCACCGATGACCACGACCGCGGCTTCGCGACCGGCCTCAAGCAGAGCATGTGCCGGGTCGTTGTGAACTGTGCAGGATTCCGTGCGTACTTCGGGATATTGCTGCTGCAACTCGGCAAGGGGGAAGGGCAGTACAGCCTTCTGTGCCCGGGATTGCAGGACGCTCAGACACACGCCGCGTCGCTCCGCCTCCGCGAAGGCGTAGGCGGCCGCTCCTGGGTCGGCCTTGCTCCCGAGGCCGAGCAGCACGCCATGGCCGTTGTCGCATCGGTGGTCGCCCCGCACGACCAGCAGCGGGCCATGCGTCTGCGCGGCCAGGCGCATGCTCACGGAACCGGCCAGGGTGCCGGCCACGACGCCGAAGCCGCGGTTGCCGACCACCGTGAGGGCCGCGGCCGTGCTCGCGCGCGCCAGCGCCTGCACGGCGCCGCCCTCGGCGGCGGCGGTCACGGTCGGCAGACCGGGGTGCCGCGTCCCTGTGCGCGAGACCGCCGATGCCAGGATCGGTGCGGCAGCGCCGCGGTCGGGTACGGCGTACACGATGTGCAGGGCGGCACCGCGGCGCTCCGCTTCCTCGGCGGCCCGGTCCAGCGCTCGTACGGCAGCCACTGAGCCGTCCACTCCTACGACCACGTGCTGGGAGGTCATGCCGGTGTTCCCTTCTGCTTCCGAAGTGCTGTGCGTTCTCGTCCTTGCGCCGCGCCCGCAGTCCGTGTTCCGCAGGCGCTCACGCACGCGCTGGATGTCGGGGCCGGGCCGGGCGCGAGAGCTCACGCAGCTGGGACAGGGGATGCCGGGGCGGATTACGTGGGGACGCCGGGCTTTCGATTCGAGGCGGCTCCGGTGACGATGCTTCTCGCGCACCTCGGTGGGGGCCAGGGCCCCCAGGCACCCGTTTCGGCGCCGTCAGGCCCCCGTTCCGGCGCCGTCAGGCCCCTTTGCCGCAGGGCCGTTCGGTCCGGGGCACGCAAGAGCCGCCTCCGGCGGCCGCCGGAGGTCCGGGAAGCGTGGTGGACTCCCAGAGCCTGTGTCACGTCCCCGGCCGGGCGGCGGGTGCCCGGCCGGGGACGTGACACAGGCTCTCAGGCCGACAGGTTCAGGCCGTACATCGTGCGACCGCCCACGAGCTCACGGCCGGAAACCAGTTCGGGCGCGACGCGCACGAAGACCTCGTCGGGCGAGGGCACCCAGGAGCGCGGCACGATGGGACGCAGCCGCGCGTGAGCCGCCGGGTCGGTCACCACGGTGGCCCGGCCGGTCACGACCACGCTCCAGCCGGAGTGGGCGACGGCGTCCACCTCGTCCACCTCGAAGGCGACGACCGAACCGTCGATCGCCCGGGCCAGCTCCGAGGCCGCGGAGGTCCGCAGCAGCACCGCGCCTTCGTCGTCGAGGCCGAAGTTCACGGGCAGGACCGCGGGGAGTGCGTGACGTGTGTAGACGACGCGGCCGACAGCTGCCTTCGCCAGCAGGCGCAGGCACTCGTGGCGGTCGAGTTCACGGAAACCGTCTTCGGGATACATGGCCAACCGTCTTTCGCCTGGTAATGCCGCCTTTCACCCCATCGTCCGCCGGGCGGCCGGCGGCGGAGAGGGCCGTGGGTCCTGGTCCTGCCAGAGACAGTCCCGGTGGTGTCTTCGCGCGGCGGGCCGGATGGACCTGGTGGGTCGGTCCGCTACCGGTCCGGCGGGTCCGTGTCGAGCACCGTGTCCGGGGCGCGCCGCGGGGTGGCGGGACCTTCGGGTCCATGGCCGAGACGGACCAGCATCTGCGCGTGCCCGGTGTGGTCGGGCGAGGGACTCAGCGAACGCCGCAGGTCGGGCCACTCCATCGGCTGGTGCATCAGGGACGTCCGCAGACCGTGGACGGTGGCCACGAGCAGCACGTGTTCCAGCGCCTGCCCGGCGCGCAGCCAGTCGGTACGGCGGTCGTGCTCGGTGGTCAGCAGGCCGATGACGGGATGGGTTTCGAAGTTCTGGGCGGGCAGCGTCCCCGGGTGCCGCTGTGCCGTGAAGTCGCGCATGGGGAGGCGTTCGCCCGCATCCTGCGGGCCGAGCGCGGCTTGCGGGAGCCCGGCGTCGGAGGTGTCGTCCGGGTCGTGGTGCACCCAGCGGCGGCTTTCCGTTCCGCGAGCGTGGTCGGTGCGGCTGCGGTGCTCGGCCTCCGCGGTCACCCGCAGCAGGCGTGCCGTCTCGGGGTTCGTGGGCCAGGCGAGCGACGCGCCCTCCATGTGGGCCGCTTCCGCGAGCTCCGCGCGCACGTCCGGGCGGATCGGTCTGCCCGAGAAGGGGAAGCGGCTGCTGTGCCGGCGCCAGATCGCCGGGAAGAGATCGCCACGATGCCCCGCGAGGTGCCGGTCGGGACCTCCTGTCAGCCGCACGGTGGCGAGCAGGCCGGGGTCTTCGGGGCTCGGCAACAGCCGCACGACGGGTGACCAGCCGAAGTGCGCCACCGCGACGCGAAGGTTGAAGACGGACGCGCCCGCCGAGACATGGAGAGCCCGACCGACGGGATCCGTGTGGCGCAGGCCCCGCTCCTGGGCGGCTCGCACCTCGAAGGCCATGGCGCCGGGGTCCAGCCGGTAGCGCCACGGCTGGGTGTTGAAGATCGAGGGGGCGGCCACGGCGGCCGCGATGCAGGTTTCCACAGTCGTGGTGTCGACAGGCGCGGATCGCATGATGCCCTTCCTCCGCACGGACGTCGTACAGGTACGGGTGTCCTTCGAGCGTGGGCGCGCGGCGGGGGCGGGGGTGAGGGGCCGATGGTCCTCACCCGCGGTCCGGAGGGGCACGCCTGCCGCTCCAACGCGCCGCTGTTCGCGGCAGGTTGACACCGTGCGGCCCGGCGCCGCCGCCTGGTCGGCCCATGTCACGAGGGTCCCGGCGTTGTCATTGGGCGCTCGTCGCCGTGGGCGGCATGCTTGTCGGCACGCTCACGGCCCATGCCGTCGACGAGGTCACCGCCCGGCAGCGCGTCGAGCGGACCCCGGTCCGGGCCGTCCTCCTCTCCGACGTCCCGCAGGCCACGGCCGCCATCGGGGGAGCGGGCGCAGACGGCGTCACAGGGGCCAGCCGGTCTCCGGACGGGCCCTTCGCCCGGTCGCGGGGGCGCCGGCGTGCTCGATGTCGCGCTCGGCCACTTCCACCAGCTGCCGGCCGAGGTCATGCAGAGCCCGGCCCGCCGCCAGTTCGTCACCGATCTCCGGCACGTCCGCGTCGACGGGATTGCGGTGCGCGGTCCCGTGACCGGTCAGCACCGTCGTTCCGGTGTCGAGAACCACGCGTGCCTTGGTCGATCCCTCTTCCTCGAAGAGGTGGAGGCGAACCTTCCATTCCACGGTGTGCGGCATCACTGTCCTCCTCCTCGTCGGGCCCGGACGCAACGAGAGCACCGCCTGACCGAACCGGCCTCACGGAATCCGGCCTCACGGAATCCGGTGAGGCGGCCGTCGGCTACCGCCCAGCTCCGCCGCACACGACTGTCCTCGGCTCACGGCACGAGCACAAGCTTTCCCTTCGACGCCGAGCGCTCGAGCATCTCGTGCGCGCGGCGGGCGTCGGACAGCGGCAGGCGCTCGGCCACGACCGGGTGGATCTTGTCCTCGCGGAGCAGGTCCAGCAAGGCCCCGAAGTCCTCCCGGAACCCCTCCGGGTCGCGGGGGCCTCCGCCCACGGACAGGGCCGGGTGGCCGCCGGCCACGGGAAGGACCTGGTGGTGATGGTCGCGCAGCTTCTGGATCCGGTAGGCGAGCGTCTTCCGGCGGGGCGAGAGCAGGCTCCACAGGCCCACGGCCCCGGTCGCCCCGTACCACTCGGCCCAGGCCCGCCAGTTCTTGTGCCCGTGTTCGAGGGTGGCGTAGTGGCCGTAGACGACGAGCCGGCCGCCGGGCCTGAGCGCGCGGAAGGAGCGCAGCGACACCGCGCCGCCGAGTCCGTCGAGCACGACGTCCACACCCATCCCGGGGAGTTGGCGCACCCGGGCCAGGAAGTCCTCGGTGCGGTAGTCGATCGCGACCGCGCCGAGCCGTTCGACCGCGGCGCGGTCCCGGGCCGAGGCGGTGCCGTAGAGGTCGAGCCCGGCCTGCGCGCCGAGTTCGAGGACCGCGGTGCCCACCCGGCCGGCCGCGCCGTGCACGAGCAGCGCCTCGCCGCGCTTCACCTTCGCCACGCGGTGCAGCAGCTGGTAGGCGGTCATGTAGGTGAAGGCGAGGTTCAGCGCCTGCGCCGGGTCGATGTCCGCGGGCACCTCGACCGCCTCCGCCTCCGGTACGCAGACCCGCTCCGCATCGGCGCCCCACACCGTCAGCGCACCGACGCGGTCTCCCACGCGCAGTCGCGTGCACCCCGGGCCGAGTTCCTCGACGACACCGACGAGCTCGTAGCCGGGGGTGAACGGCGGCTTCGGTACGCCGAGGTAGGTGCCGGCGCGCAGCTGGGCATCGGTGAACGACACGCCCGCGGCCAGCACCCTGACGCACACCTCGCCCGGCCCCGGCCGGGGATCGTCGTCCTCCACGATCCTCAGGACCTCGGGGCCGCCGAAGTGATCGACGACGACCCGTTTCACACGTTCAGCCTAGGAGGGCCGTACCGTGCTCGCATCCGCTCGTGCACTCACATATTGATCATGTGTCCGGCCAGGCCGTGCACCGCCTCCTTGACCGCCTCGCCCAGGGTCGGATGGGCGTGGACGTTGCGTGCCACCTCGTGGACGGTCAGGTCCCACTGCTGGGCCAGCGTCAGCTCGGGCAGCAGTTCGGTGACGTCCGGGCCGATCAGGTGCCCGCCGATCAGCTCGCCGTACTTCGCGTCGCTGATCAGCTTCACGAAGCCCGTCGTGTCTCCCAGGCCGTGCGACTTGCCGTTCGCGGTGAACGGGAACTTCGCCACCTTCACGTCGAAGCCGTTCTCGCGGGCCTGCGTCTCCGTGTAGCCGAAGCTGGCGATCTGCGGCTGGCAGTAGGTGGCGCGCGGGATCATCACGTGGTCGACCTCCATGGTCTCCGCGTCCGCGATCGTCTCGGCGGCGATCACGCCCATCGCTTCGGCGGCGTGCGCGAGCATCAGCTTCGCGGTGACGTCGCCGATGGCGTAGAGGTGCGGGACGGAGGTACGGCAGCGGCCGTCGACGTCGATCGCGCCGCGCTCGGTGACCTTCACACCGGTGTTCTCCAGGCCGTAGCCGGTGACGTTCGGGGCGAAGCCGATCGCCTGGAGCACCTTGTCGGCCTCCAGGACCTGCTGGGAGCCGTCCTTGCCGGTGACGGTGACGCGGACCTGGGTGCCGCTCTCGTCGACGGTGTCGACCCGGGTGGAGGTGAGCACGTCGATGCCCAGCCTGCGGTACTGCCTGGCCAGCTCGGCGGAGACCTCGGCGTCCTCCAGCGGGGTCATCCGGTCCAGGAACTCGACGATCGTGACCTTCACACCGTAGTTGTGCAGCACATAGGCGAACTCCACACCGATGGCGCCGGCACCCGCGATCACGATCGACCGTGGCAGGTCCTCGGCGAGGATCTGCTCCTCGAACGTCACCACCCGCGACGTACGGCGGGTGCCGGGCAGCAGCTTCGGTGTGGCGCCGGTGGCGATGATGCAGTGGTCGAAGCCGATGGTGCGGGTGTCGCCCTCGTAGCCGGCCACCTGGAGGGTGTGCGGGTCGAGGAAGGTGCCCCGCCCGTCGATCTCCGTGATCTTGTTCTTCTTCATCAGGTAGTGGACGCCCTTGACCCGCCCGTCGGCGACCTTGCGGCTGCGGCGGAAGGCCTCGCCGTAGTCGAAGGAGACCTGCCCGTCGAACCTGATGCCGAAGGTCTTCGCCTCTCGGGTGATGAGGTGCGCCAGCTCGGCGTTGCGCAGCAGCGCCTTGCTCGGGATGCAGCCCACGTTCAGGCACACGCCGCCCCAGTACTTCTCCTCCACGACGGCGACCCGTTTGCCCAGCTGGGCGGCGCGGATCGCGGCCACGTACCCGCCCGGGCCGGCGCCCAGTACGACGACATCGAAACGCTCGTCCTGCTCGGCCATCGAAGCTTCCTTTCTCACGGAGCGGCCTGCTCTCCCGGGCCGCCCGGTCCGGACTCCGGTACGACAATGGTCACAGGTGACCTGCGCTCGCCTCAGCACCGATACTGCTGACAGCAGGGTTGCGAAACACCAGGCTCACCGGAGGTAACCATGAGGATGCTCATCAACGTCCCGGAGACCGTGGTCACGGACGCACTGCGTGGCCTGGCGGCCGCTCATCCCGAGCTGACCGTCGACGTCGAGAACCGGGTGGTCGTACGACGTGACGCCCCTGTTGCCGGGAAGGTCGGCCTGGTCTCCGGCGGCGGCTCCGGGCACGAGCCGCTGCACGGCGGCTTCGTGGGCCCCGGGATGCTCTCGGCGGCCTGCCCGGGTGAGGTGTTCACCTCGCCGGTGCCCGACCAGATGGCGCGGGCGGCGGCCGCGGTGGACAGCGGGGCCGGCGTGCTGTTCATCGTGAAGAACTACACAGGAGACGTGCTCAACTTCGACATGGCGGCCGAACTCGCCGAGGACGAGGGCATCCAGGTCGCGAAGGTACTCGTCAACGACGACGTCGCGGTCACCGACAGTCTCTACACGGCGGGGCGGCGCGGGGTGGGCGCGACGCTGTTCGTGGAGAAGATCGCGGGGGCGGCGGCCGACGAGGGACAGCCGCTGGAGCGGGTGCAGGCGGTCGCCCGGCAGGTCAACGAGAACTCCCGCAGCTTCGGTGTCGCGCTCAGCGCCTGCACCACCCCGGCCAAGGGCAGCCCCACGTTCGACCTGCCGCCCGGCGAGCTGGAGCTGGGCATCGGCATCCACGGCGAGCCGGGGCGCGAGCGCCGGGCGATGATGACCTCGCGCGAGATCGCCGACTTCGCGGTCAATGCGATCCTGGAGGACATGCCCCCGCGCAATCCGGTGGTCGCCCTGGTCAACGGCATGGGCGCGACCCCGCTGCTGGAGCTGTACGGCTTCAACGCCGAGGTGCAGCGGGTGCTCACCGAGCGCGGTGTCGCCGTCGCCCGCACCCTCGTCGGCAACTACGTCACCTCGCTCGACATGGCCGGCGCCTCGGTCACGCTGTGCCAGATCGACGAGGAGCTGCTGCGGCTGTACGACGCACCGGTGAAGACTCCCGGGCTGCGATGGGGTGTGTGATCCGGCGCGAGAAGGCGATCACCACGTATCTACCAGGCAAGGAGATCCAGTGCTCGACGCCGATTTCTTCCGCCGTTGGATGACGACGGCCGCCGCGTCCGTCGACCGTGAGGCGGAACGGCTCACCGCCCTCGACTCCCCCATCGGGGACGCCGACCACGGCACCAATCTCCACCGCGGCTTCACCGCCGTGGCCTCCGCCCTGGAGACGGAGGCGCCGCAGACGCCGGGCGCCGTCCTCGTGCTCGCCGGGCGGCAGCTCATCTCGAAGGTCGGAGGTGCCTCGGGTCCGCTGTACGGGACCTTGTTGCGCCGCACCGGCAAGGCCCTCGGGGACGCCGGCGAGGTCAGCGAGGAGCAGCTTGCCGCGGCGCTGCGGGAAGGCGTGGACGCGGTGATGGCGCTCGGGGGCGCGGCGCCGGGCGACAAGACGATGATCGACGCGCTGGTGCCGGCCGTGGACGCGCTCGGCGACGGCTTCGCCGCGGCCCGGGCCGCCGCCGAGGAAGGAGCTGTGGCGACCACGCCGTTGCAGGCCCGCAAGGGCCGGGCCAGCTATCTCGGGGAGCGCAGCATCGGGCACCAGGACCCGGGCGCCACCTCTTCGGCGCTGCTGGTCGCGGCACTCGCCGACACCGCGGAGGCCGACGGTGAGTGACCGGAACCTGGTCGGGATCGTGCTGGTGTCGCACAGCGCGGAGGTCGCCGCGTCCGTCGCCAGGCTGGCGAAGAAACTGGCGGGAGGCGGTGCGCAGGTGCCTGTCGCTCCGGCGGGCGGCACCGAGGGCGGCGGCTTCGGTACGAGCGCGGCGCTGGTCGCCGCCGCGGCCGCGTCCGTGGACCGGGGCAACGGCGTCGCCGTCCTCACCGACCTCGGCAGCGCCATCCTCACCGTGAAGGCCTTGCTCACCGAGGGCGGCGAACTCCCCGACCGCACGCGCATGGTGGACGCCCCCTTCGTCGAGGGGGCGGTGGCGGCGGTCGTCACGGCGGCGACGGGAGCCGACCTGGCGGCGGTGGAGGCGGCGGCCGTGGAGGCGTACACGTACCGGAAGGTGTGAGGCCGCCCGCCACAGGGGTGCCCCTCGACCATTCGCTCGGCCCCCGCCCCCGTCGCGGCACCATGGGACACAGATGGGCTGACACAGGTGGTCTTACACAAGTGGTCTGACACGCTTTCAGCGGCCTTGCGGGCGAGGACGGTTCACCGGCTGCGCACGAACTGCCGCGCCAGCCGCTCCCCCGCCTCCACGGCGGCCGCACGGTCCTCGACCGGCGTCACCCGCGAGTCCTTGAAGACGATGTAGGTGACCTCGGAGGCCGTGCCGCCCCGGCGCGGGCCGGGGCGGATGCCGAGCGCCTTCGCGGTGGCGTAGGACGCCTCGCCGATGACGTCGTACGGCCCGACGTCCCCGACGACCGCGTACACCACCCGGTCCTCGTGGACCACGGCCGCGACGGAGCCGCCGCGGACCGAGTCGTCGTGGTACTTCCAGATGTCACTCGGGGCGGGCACGACGATATACGGGAGGCGTTCGGCCTTCAGCGGGCGGCCGTCCGACTGCTCGTAGGCCGTGGAGCCGGAGAACGACGGGTCGGTGCGGCGGTTGCAGCGGGGGCCGGGCCGGCCGTCGCAGTCGATGTCCAGGTCGGCCTTCCAGAAGACCGCGTCACGGGTGCCGCACACCGGGATCCGCGCGGACGCGCCCGCGTCGCTCCGGTAGCGGCCGCGGGACACGGGGGTGCACTCACGGACTCTGGCCAGCAGGTCGGCGGCGCGTACGTCGCTCTCGTTCCGGGCCGCCGGCTCCTGGGGGACAAGGGGTCCTGCGACGGGCGGCGTCGGGGGCACGAGCAGGGCGGCGGCGCCTGCCACGGCCAGCGTCAGCGACGGGAGATGCACGATGGTGGCCCTCTCCTCGGGGACATGTCGGCCCCATCTGTTCCCGTTCCGGGCGTCCGGCCACGGTCAGGGGGCCGTACGGCCCACATCGCCAACCTCCGGCAGGGGCCGGGGGCCTGAGCCCGTGTCAGCTCGGGCCGCCCGGCCGCCCACGTCCAGCGCGGGAACAGCGACGACAGCGGGCCCGCGCCCCCCGGCATGAACTCCCCAGCTCTCAGGGAGAGTTCAGCCATCAGGAACCTCAGCATACGTAACTTCTCCGGTGACCGGCACGCGACCGCCCTCTTGATGCGATCGCCCGGACCGCGTCATATTGGTCCGGACCATTGCCGCCGTGCCGCCCCCGGGAGGCTGAGCCGTGCGACGCATTCCCGTTCTCCGTGCCGCATTGCCGCGCCGCGCCGCCGTGGTCCGTTCCGCCCGTCCGCGCCGCTTCGTTCTTCTCTGCGGGGCACTCGCCCTGGTCGCGTCGTGCGCGTCGAAGGGCGCGGACGACGGTGAGGGCGGCAGGCTTCCCGCCGCGCCCGGGGGTGTCACCGCCGCGGCGGGGAGCGCGACGAGTGTGCATGTGATGTGGAACGCGGTGTCCTCGTCCGCTGGCATCAGCGGCTACGAGGTGTATCGCGGCACCACGAAGGTGAAGGACGTACCGGCTGCGCAGCACATGGTGGACGTCACCAGGCTGAGTCCGTCCACCACCTACGTTTTCACCGTGCGGGCCCGGGACGGAGACGGCCGGCTGGGGCCGGGCAGCCGGGCGGTCCGCGCCACCACCCCCGCGGCGGCGACCGCGGACCACTCGGCACCGACACCTCCGGGCACATCGCGGGGCCGGGTGATCGGCAGCCGGGCCGTGCAGCTGTCCTGGTCGGCGTCGACGGACGACCGGGGCGTGGTGTCGTACGACATCCATCAGGGCGCCACGAAGATCCACAGTGTGGGTGGGAACCAGACCGCGGCCGTGGTCACGGGGCTGCGGCCGGGCACCCGCTACTCCTTCAGCGTGCGGGCCAGGGACGCGGCCGGCAACGTCTCACCCCCCGGTGACACCGTCCGGCTGACCACCGCGCCCGGCTCCGACGACGGCCGGGGCACCGCGCCCACCCGGTTCCGCGCCACGACCCACCGCGCCGACGGGGCGTACTACATCGACCTCGCCTGGGCTCCACCGCGTACGGACGGCGTGGTGACGGAGTACCAGGTCCACCTCGACGGCCGTCCGGCCACCTCGCTGGTGTACGGCGGGAGCGCGCCGCGTGACCGGGCCGCGTACAGCTTCTACCTGGGAGGGGACAGCGGCGTCACCCACCGGGTGCGGATCCGCGCCAGGCTCCCGGACGGCACCTGGGGCGGCTTCTCGGCGGAACGGACGGTGACGACGGGCACGCCGGGCGGCTGACCCCCGTCACAGGGCCGGATCCGGCCCGGACTCCTCCGGAGGAAGGAATCCGTCACCTGCCCGGGTGTCCTCCGCATGCGGGCCGGTCCGCGAGCACATTGGCTTTCCCCGAGGCAGCACGGGCGTTCCCCGATCCTCGGCGGCGCAAGGGATGTACCGCCAACCGTGCCGCCGGAGGGCAGTCCACATGCGCACATCTCAGCCACTCCTCCGCACCGGCCTGACCGCGGCAGCCGCCGCCGCGCTGCCGCTCACCCTGATGGCCGGGCACGCGTCCGCGGGCCCGGGCATCTCCGTGAGCACCAACGGGTCCACGGTCTCGGTCACGACCAGCGCGTGCACCCTGATCAACGGCAGCTTCGGCAACGCCTCGCTCCTCAACAGCAGCCAGGTGAACTTCTCGCAGGGACGCCAGGCGGCACTGACGGGGTCGAGTTCCCTCCAGTCCGCGGGCTGGTCGAACGTGAGCCCCGGGACGTACACGGTCGTCGTGGTGTGCTCCAACGGCAGCACCGCGGGCACCCAGTCGGTCATCGTCTCGCCCGTCTCCACCCCGACGATCTCCGCCACTGCCTCGCCGTCCCGCGGTGTCATGGGCGGTCTCGGCGGCGCCGCCAAGGACTACGGCACCCTCACGCTGGTCGGGGGCGGGGCACTGGCCGGAATCGGTGTCCTGGCCGCGGCGTGGTTCCTCCGGCGCCGCTCGAAGCCGTACCGGCTCTGAACGCGGCCGCCGTCAGGCGGTGTCACCTTCCGGCAGGACGGCGAGCTCGTCCACCGCGCGCGTCAGCCACTGCGTCCAGAACGTCTCCAGGTCGATGCCCGCCTGCAGCACCAGGTGATGCAGGCGGCCCTGGGGAGTGTCCTTGCCCGGCGGGAAGTCGCGCCTCTCGATCTCCTGGTACTCGGCCAACTGCCGCCGGTGCAGCTCCAGATGGCGGCGCAGATCGGCCTCGATCCCCGCGGTTCCCACGACGGCCGCCGCGCGCAGCCGCAGCAGCATCACGTCCCGCAGCGGCTTGGGGTCCTGGGACGCGCCGGTCCAGCGGGCCAGTTCGGCGCGGCCCGCGGGCAGGACCTCGTAGCTCTTCTTCTGCCCGCGGGCCGGCTGCTCGGCCGGGAGGGTGCGGATGTAGCCCTCGGCCTCCAGCTTTCCCAGCTCGCGATAGATCTGCTGATGCGTCGCCGACCAGAAGTAGCCGATCGACTTGTCGAACCGGCGGGTCAGCTCCAGCCCCGACGACGGCTTTTCGAGCAGGGCGGTGAGGATCGCGTGCGGGAGTGACATGGGGGCCATCCTAGGGACGCGGGGACGGCCCTCGGAGCGGCCTCACAGTGCCGCCGCCAGCTCCGTGCCCTGCTTGATGGCGCGCTTGGCGTCCAGCTCGGCGGCGACATCGGCGCCGCCGATGAGGTGCACGCTGCGACCGGCGGCGAGCAGCGCCTCGTACAGATCGCGGCGCGGCTCCTGACCGGTGCACAGCACGATGGTGTCGACTTCCAGGACCGTGCTCTCCTCACCGACGGTGACGTGCAGCCCGGCGTCGTCGATCCGGTCGTAGCGCACGCCCGGGACCATGGTGACGCCGCGGTGCTTGAGCTCGGTGCGGTGGATCCAGCCGGTCGTCTTGCCGAGGCCCGCGCCGACCTTGGTGGTCTTGCGCTGGAGCAGGTGGACGGTGCGCGGCGGTGCGGGCCGCTCGGGGGCGGCGAGGCCGCCGGCTGCCGCGTAGTCGGTGTCGACGCCCCAGTTGCGGAAGTACGTCGCCGGGTCCTCGCTCGCCTTGTCGCCGCCGTCGGTGAGGAACTCGGCGACGTCGAAGCCGATGCCGCCCGCGCCGAGGATCGCGACCCGGTCGCCGACGGGGGCACGGTCGCGCAGGACGTCGAGGTACCCCACGACGCTCGGGTGGTCGACGCCCGGAATCTCGGGGGTCCGCGGGGTGACGCCGGTGGCGACGACGACCTCGTCGTAGGCGGAGAGGTCCTCGGCGCTCACCCAGGTGTTCAGCCGTACGTCCACGCCGTGCTCGTCGAGCTGGTGACGGAAGTAGCGCAGCGTCTCGTCGAACTCCTGCTTGCCGGGGACCTTGCGGGCGACGTTGAGCTGGCCGCCGATCTCGCTCGCGGCGTCGAACAGGGTCACCTCGTGGCCGCGGCCGGCCACCGAGACGGCGCAGGCGAGCCCGGCGGGTCCGGCGCCGACGACGGCGACGCGCCTGCGCAGCCTGGTCGGGGACAGCACGAGCTCGGTCTCGTGGCAGGCGCGCGGATTGACCAGGCAGGAGGTGATCTGCCCGCTGAAGGTGTGGTCGAGGCAGGCCTGGTTGCAGCCGATGCAGGTATTGATGGCCTCGGGACGGCCGGCCGCCGCCTTGGCGACGAACTCGGGGTCGGCGAGCATCGGGCGGGCCATCGACACCATGTCCGCGTATCCCCCGGCGAGCAGTTCCTCGGCGAGTTCGGGGGTGTTGATGCGGTTGGTGGTCACGAGCGGGACCGACACCTCGCCCATGAGCCGCTTGGTGACCCAGGTGTAGGCACCGCGCGGCACCGAGGTGGCGATGGTGGGAATGCGGGCCTCGTGCCAGCCGATGCCGGTGTTGATGATCGTCGCGCCGGCGGCCTCGACGGCCTTGGCGAGCGTGATCACCTCGTCCAGCGTCGAGCCGCCCGGGACGAGGTCCAGCATGGACAGGCGGTAGACGATGATGAAGTCGTCGCCGACGGCCTCGCGCACCCGGCGGACGATCTCGACCGGGAAGCGCATGCGGTTCTCGTACGAGCCGCCCCAGCGGTCGGTGCGGTGGTTGGTCTGCGCGGCGATGAACTCGTTGATCAGGTAGCCCTCGGAGCCCATGATCTCGACGCCGTCGTAGCCGGCCTGCCGGGCGAGGCGGGCGGCGCGGGCGTAGTCGTCGATGGTCTGCTCGACCTCGGCGTCGGTGAGCTCGCGGGGCGGGAACGGGCTGATCGGCGCCTGGAGGGGGCTCGGGGCGACCAGGTCCGGGTGGTAGGCGTACCGGCCGAAGTGCAGGATCTGCATCGCGATCCGGCCGCCCTCGCGATGCACGGCGTCGGTGACGGCCCGGTGCTGTTCGGCCTCCGCGTCGGTGGTGAGCTTCGCCCCGCCCTCGTACGGCCGTCCGGCGTCGTTGGGTGCGATGCCGCCGGTGACGATCAGGCCCACTCCCCCGCGCGCCCGGGCGGCGTAGAACTCCGCCATCCGCTCGAAGCCGCGCTCGGCCTCCTCCAGGCCGACGTGCATCGAACCCATGAGGACGCGGTTGGGCAGGGTGGTGAAACCCAGGTCGAGCGGGCTGAGCAGATGCGGGTAACGGCTCATGGCAGGCCTCCGTGCGCGGTGTCGTCCCCTCTGTTCTAGAGGACCGCACCCCGTTTATGCAACTAGTTGCACAAGCAGGCCCGGGGTGATGTGCGCCAGGTCACCGGCTTTCCAGCAGGACGTGCAGCTCACGCTCCTGGTCCCCGGAGGCCGAGGAGAGGTCGCGCACGGCGAACAGGTCGTCCAGCGTGGCGCGGAGCCGCTCGATCGCCCAGTAGCCGCCCTGCGCGTCGGCCTCGACGGAGGACGAGAGCCGGGCCGGGCGGGGGCACTCGTGCGCGTCGGTGACTTCGAACGTGCCGAGCCACACCATCGGGCGGGTCTCATGCAGCTGCTGCGGCACCTCGTCGGCGCCCCGGTCGGACTCGAAGCACGTGCACAGCGCGTCGAACACGATCCGGGCGTCCTCCTTGCTGCACCCGCTGATCTCGACGGAGACGGGCTCCTCGTGCAGTCGCTCGCGGTCCATCGTCGCTCCTCTCATGGGCGGTGGCGCGGGACCGCGGGTTCCCCGCGAACCACACCACACCCCCAGAAAAGCACCACTTTCCGGGTGGGCACCACCCGCTGCGCCGACCGATCACTGTCAGCGGAAGGCGGACAGCACCGAGGGACACCATGATTTTTCAGCCGCACCACTTCGCCGGAAGGCCGTCACCGGTCGAGAGATGGTGGAAGAGTGCGATGGAGGCGTCGCAGATGCGCCTGAGCGCGGTAGAACAGTTGAGCGCGATGGAACAAGGGCAGCCGGCACGGGGGAATGGCGTGCCGCGAGGACGGTCGGAGGCGGTGCGAGGCATGAGTGCAGCCGGGATTCCCGTGCCCGAGGGCGAGGGGCCCGTGCGCGGCGTGGCGGGGCCGACCGGGCTGCTCGACGTGCTCGGCGTGGCCTCGGTCGTCCTGGACACCGACGGGCGGATCGTCCTGTGGAGCCCGCAGGCCGAGGAGCTGTTCGGCTACACGGCGCAGGAGGCCCTCGGCGAGTTCGCGGCCCGGCTGATGATCCACGAACAGCACGTCGACCTGGTCGTGAAGCTGTTCGCCGACGTCATGGAGACCGGAGAGGGCTGGGCCGGGGCGTTTCCCGTCCGGCACAAGGACGGCAGCACCCGGATCGTGGAGTTCCGCAACATGCGGCTGCTGGACGACCACGGCGACGTCTACGCCCTCGGCCTCGCCGCCGACCAGTCGACCGTACGCCGGCTGGAACGGGACGTGGCGCTGTCCACCCGGATGGTCGCCCAGTCCCCGATCGGGCTGGCGGTCCTCGACACCGATCTGCGGTACGTCTCGGTGAACCCGGCGCTGGAGCGGCTCAACGGCATACCGGCCGGTGAGCACATCGGCCGGTCGATCCGGGAGGTCCTGCCGCACCTCGACGTGGACGCCCTGGAGGCCGCCGCACGCCAGGTCCTGGCCACCGGACAGCCGCTCATCGACCAGCACACCGTGGGCGTGACCCCGGCCGATCCGGACGACGAGCATGCCTGGTCGGTGTCGCTGTACCGGCTGGAGGACGCGCTCGGAAACGTGCTGGGCGTGGCCGGCTCGGTACTCGACGTCACCGACCAGCACCGGGCGGGTGTCGAGGCGGAGGCCGCGCGCCGGCGCCTGGCCGTGATCGCGGACGCCTCCGCCCGGATCGGCACCACCCTGGACCTGGAGCGCACCGCCCGCGAGCTGGCCGGGGTCGCGGTGCCGGAACTCGCCGACACCGCGGCCGTGGACCTGCTGGACGCGGTGGTGGAGGGCAGACGCAGCATCCTCGGCCCCGCAGAACCGGCGGTGATCCGTTCCCTGGCCGTCACGGCGGACCGCTCCCCCGACGTGCTCCGGGCGGCCGCCCCGCCCGGACACGTGGCCCGGTACGACCCCGACCGGCTCGTCACCGAGTGTGTGCGCACGGGCAGCCCGGTCCTGGTGGCCCAGGTCCGGCCCGCCGACCTGCCCCGTATCGCGCGCTCCGCGGACGCGGCCGACTTGCTGGCCCGGGCCGGCGTCCACTCGTATCTCGCCGTGCCCCTGATCGCGCGCGGCGAGGTGCTCGGCGCCCTCGAACTCGGGCGCACCCGCAATCCGCTGCCGTTCACCGAGGACGACCTGCTGCTGGCCCGTGAGCTGGCGGCCCGCGCGGCCGTGCAGATCGACAACGCCCGCTGGTACCAGAACGCCCGCGACACCGCCCTCACCCTGCAGCGCAGCCTGCTGCCCAGCCATCCGCCGGTGACCGGCGGCCTCGAGGTCGCCTCCCGCTACCAGCCCGCGGGGGCCACCGCGGAGGTCGGCGGCGACTGGTTCGACGTGATCCCGCTGGACGGCGGCAAGACCGCCCTCGTCGTGGGCGATGTGATGGGCAGCGGTATCAATGCCGCCGCGACCATGGGCCGGCTGCGCACCGCGACGAACACCCTGGCCTCGCTCGACCTCGATCCGGCCCGGCTCCTGGAACACCTCGACAAGATCACCGAGGGGCTGGACCACTCCATCGCCACCTGTGTGTACGCCGTCCACGATCCGCAGCTGCGGCAGTGCCGCATCGCCAACGCCGGACATCTGCCGCCGGCCCGGATCCGCGTCGGCGGCCCGCCGGAGTTCCTCGAACTGCCCACCGGGGCTCCACTGGGCGTGGGCGGCGTCGCGTTCTCCACCACGACGGTCGACCTCGAACCCGGCGACCGGCTCGTCCTCTACACCGACGGACTGGTCGAGACTCGGCAGCACCCTCTCGACGAACGGCTGAACGCGCTGCTGGACCTCCTCGGCGGCCCCGACCGTCCGCTGGAGGAGCTGTGCGACATGCTGCTGCGCACCCTGCACCAGCCGGACAACGCCGACGACGTGGCACTGCTCGTCGCCCGGGTGCAGTCGCCGGGTCAGGAGGGGTGACGGTCCCGGTTCACCGAAGCATTCACAGGAACTGATTACTGGTTCCTTATCTGCCGCATCCCACAATCACAGTAGGCATGGCAGAGAGATGCCGGGCGCCGTGGGCCGATGGGAGCGAGCCTTGACTTCCTCTCCCGCCTAAGGGCGGGGGATTCCAGCGGTCGCCCGCTGGGGTTCCTGCTTCACCGACGACTGCCCCGTCCGGGAGGACTCCCGTTGAGGTCTTACACCGTCTCCACAGGCAGACGCCGCCAGCCCGGCGGCCAGGATGTTACGTGCCGCGTTCACGTCGCGGTCGTGCACGCTGCCGCAGTCACACGTCCACTCGCGGACGTTCAGCGGCAGCTTCGCCGCGACCGTGCCGCAGGCCCCGCACAGCTTGCTGGAGGGGAACCAGCGGTCGATCACGACGAGTGTGCGCCCGTACCAGGCGCACTTGTACTCCAGCATCATGCGCAGGTCCGTCCAGGCCGCGTCGGAGATGGCGCGCGCAAGCGTGCCGTTCTTCAGCAGGTTGCGGACGGTGAGGTCCTCGATCACGACCGTTTGGTTCTCACGGACGAGTCGAGTGGTCAGCTTGTGCAGGAAGTCGCGGCGCCGGTCGGCGATCCGCGCGTGGACCTGGGCGACGCGACGCCGGGCTTTCTCCCGGTTCGCCGAGCCCTTCGCCTTGCGCGACAGATCCCGCTGCGCGCGAGCCAGCCGGGCGCGGTCACGGCGCTCGTGCTTGGGGTTGGCGACCTTCTCCCCGGTGGACAGCGTCACGAGGGAGGTGATCCCGGCGTCCAGGCCGACAGTCGCATCGGTGGCGGGGGCCGGGGCGATGGTGTCCTGGCACAGCAGGGACACGAACCAGCGGCCCGCGCTGTCACGGGACACGGTGACCGTTGTGGGCTGCGCACCCCGTGGGAGCGGACGCGACCAGGACAGCGTCACGAGGGAGGTGATCCCGGCGTCCAGGCCGACAGTCGCATCGGTGGCGGGGGCCGGGGCGATGGTGTCCTGGCACAGCAGGGACACGAACCAGCGGCCCGCGCTGTCACGGGACACGGTGACCGTTGTGGGCTGCGCACCCCGTGGGAGCGGACGCGACCAGCGGACATCCAGGGGATCCGTCATCTTCGCCAGCGTCAGTTTCCCGTCGCGCCACGTGAAGGCGCTGCGGGTGTACTCGGCCGACGCGCGGGACTTCTTCCGCGACTTGTAGCGGGGGTATTTGGCCCTCTTGGCGAAGAAGTTGGCGAACGCCGTCTGAAGATGACGCAGCGCCTGCTGGAGCGGGACGGAGGACACCTCCGAAAGGAAGGCGAGTTCCCCGGTCTTCTTCCACTGCGTCAGCGCTGCGGACGACTGCACGTAGGAGATCCGTCGCTGCTCGCCGTACCAGGCTCGTGTGCGCTGCTCCAGCGCCTTGTTGTAGACGAGGCGGACGCAGCCGAACGTGCGGGACAGCTCCGCTGCCTGCTCGTCCGTGGGGTAAAAGCGGTACTTGAAAGCCCGCTTGACCTGCTGCGTCATGCCTCACACCCTATCAGATTCCGTGTGAGCCAAGGGTGTCGACCGGTGGACGGTGGACGCCGAATCGCCCTGCCGGCGATTCGACTGTTCTGCCCTGCTCCGCAGGAGCTTCGTTTCCTCCCCGGCCTGAAGGCCGGGGTATCCACGAAGGAGAGCCTCGATGACCGACGATCCGCACCAGGAAAGCAACGTGGGCGGCGAGCCGACCGCCCGGCCCTCCGACCCGCCGTCCGTTCCGCACCCGGACACGGACCGGGAGGTGATCACAGGTCCTGGAGGCTCGCCGGGCCCGGGCCTGAGGCAGCTGTGGCGACGCCGGTCCGTCCGGGCGCGGGCGGTGGCCGCGGCGGCCACGGTCGTCGTGCTGGCCGTCGGCGGCGTGGCCTACGCCGCGAGTTCGGGCGGCTCGGGCGGCGGGCCCGGGCCGGCGGCCTCCGGCTCCGCATCACCGTCACCGGGCGGCCCCGGTGAACGGCACGGCCACGGCATGTGGTTCGGCTTCGGCGGCGCCGGCGTCCATGGCGAGGCGACCGTGAAGGATCGTGACACCGGTGAGTGGGTGGTACGGATCTGGCAGCGGGGCACCGTCGAGAAGGCGGACGGCGACCAGGTCACCGTCAAGAGCGAGGACGGGGCCTCATGGACGTGGACCGTGTCCGCGGACACCCGCGTGTTCGGCGACGGCACGCCGGACAGCGGGGCGGACGCGCTCACCAAGGGCGAGACGGCGTACCTCGTCGGCTCCCGCTCCGACGACGGCACCAGGACCGCCACACACGTCCTTTCGGGCACCTGGAAGGACAAGGGCCCGGACAGCCCGGACGACGACTGGCGCGACCGGCTCCCCGGCCACGGCCCCCGGGACTGGCGCGGCCCCGACCCCTCGGCGAGCCCGCAGGACAGCGGCGCAACGGCCTGACCGCGTTCACGGATTCCGTGCCCCGGGGTCGGAGCGTCCTCAACAAGGCAGCGGTCAGGCGCCGTTGGGGGGCATGGCGCCGATGACGACGTTGGTGCAGAGCTCCTCGGAGACGGCCAGACGTGCCGTCAGCCCGCTGCGGGTGAAGGCGTCGAGGGCGGCATCCGCCTGGCGTTCGCTCGTCTCGACCAGCAGACGGCCGCCGGGAGCGAGCCAGCGGGGTGCCTCGGCGGCGACCCTGCGCAGAACGTCCAGGCCGTCCGTGCCGCCGTCGAGGGCGGCCCGGGGCTCGTGATCGCGTGCCTCGGCCGGCAACAGTCCGACTTCGGCGGTGGGGACGTACGGCACATTGGCCGCCAGGATGTCCACACGGCCGCGCAGCCGGGCGGGCAACGCCTCGAAGAGGTCACCCCGGTGGACATGCCCGCCGACGGCGGCGACATTACGGTCGGCGCAGCGCACGGCGACCGGGTCGACGTCGGCCGCGTGCAGTTCGACGGAGCCGAGAGCGGCGGCCAGCGCGGCACAGACGGCGCCGGAGCCGCAGCACAGGTCCACGACGACGGACGCGTCCGAAGCCAGGGCGAGGGCCTGTTCAACGAGGAACTCGGTGCGGCGGCGGGGCACGAACACACCGGGGGCCACCGCGATCCGCAGCCCGTGGAACTCGGCCCAGCCCAGCACGAGTTCGAGGGGCTCGCCGGTCACCCGGCGGTCCACCAGGGCGGTCAGCTCGTCCGGGGTGCGGGCGGCGGCCAGGATCAACCGCGCCTCGTCCTCGGCGAAGACACAGCCGGCGGCACGCAGCGCGGCGACGACCCGTTCATGGGACGGGAGCGACGGGGGTGAGGAGGGCGACGAGGGCGACGGGGGAGAAAGTGGAGGCATGGAAGCCGAGAGCCTTTCGGGAGCCGAAGGGCGCTCTCGCGGACACCTACTGCCGGTGAGCCGCGCCGACGTGAGGTGAGAGCACCCGACCTGACACAGCGGTAATGGGTCTCACCTCCTCGGACTCGGGGGCTGGGGCGGTCCGCAGCCGGACGGCCACCCTACACCTGCACGCGGCCGCGCCAGGGCCGACCGCCCGGCCGCGCGCCACGTCATGGCCAGCACCGAGGGCGCCGTCCCGCCGTATGCCCGAGGCCGTTGCGGCTGAGTGCCCGGCGTTTCACCGCGGCGCCGCCGGGCACTCCTGTCCGGCGGTGGAAAACGCCGTCGGGCGGTTCTGTACGCCCGTTGGTGAACGATGACTGCGGACGGATACTGAATCTGTGCGAGCACTCGCAGGCGTGCGCGGTGCGGAGGTCGACATGCGAACCCGGGTGCGCGGCTGGCGCTGGCGGCGCAATCCGCTGCGGCGCCGGTCGGATGTCGTCGAGGCGTGGACGGTGCTGGCCGTCACGCTGTTGCTGCTGGTGGGCGCTCCGCTGGCCGGGGCGGTCGCAGGCTGGTGGGCCCATGACGACGCGCGCGCCGTGGCGGCGGCACAGCGCGCCGAGCACCACCGGGTGCGGGCCGAGGTCGTCGGCAGGACCCCCGACACGCTGCCGTCGGTGAGCGGCCGGGAGCACTCGTACCGGGTGACCGTGCGCTGGACCGAGCCCGGCACCGGTGCGCGGACGGCCACGGCGAGTGTTCCGGCGGGTACGCACCGGGGTGACAGGGTGGTCGTGTGGTTCGACTCCCGGGACCGGAGTGTGCCCCCACCGCCCGACGAGACCGCGGTCTGGCAGCACACCGTCACGATCGGCGCGTGCGCGGCGGGAGGCGCGGCGGCGGTGGTCCTGCTCGGGCAGTCCGCCGTACGTGCCGTGGCCGTCCGGCACCGGCTGGCCGAGTGGGAACGCGAGTGGGCCTTCACCGAGCCACGGTGGACACGCCGTCGGGCGTGACGGGCGTTTCTCGGCCGTCCCGGCCGTGCCGACCACGCTGATCGGCCAAGGTGTGCTCTCGCAGACGGGCCCGCAGCGGGCGCCCTGGCGAGTGGCCCGACCGTCCACGTACGGTGTGATCATCCGTACTCGATCTCCGCAAAGGCGGTTCTCCATGGCCCTGTTCGACCTTCCGATCGACGAGCTCCGCGAGTACCGCAGCGAGTCCGCCGAGCCCGAGGACTTCGACGCGTTCTGGTCCAAGACGCTTCAGGAAGCGCGCGAGCACGACCTGAACGCCCACTTCGAACCGGTCGACACGGGACTGACGACGGTTCGGGTGTACGACGTGACCTTCGCCGGGTTCGGCGGTCACCCCGTGAAGGGCTGGTTCACGCTGCCCGCCGAGGTCGCCGCGCCGGTGCCGGTGGTCGTGGAGTTCGTGGGGTACGGCGGCGGGCGCGGACTGCCGCACGAGCATCTGCTGTGGGCGTCCACGGGGCGGGCGCACTTCGTCATGGACACCCGCGGCCAGGGCAGCGCCTGGGGCGGTGGAGGCGGGACCGCCGACCCGGTGGGCGGCGCGCCCGCGTTCCCCGGTTTCATGACCCGGGGCATCGACGCTCCCGAGAACTACTACTACCGCCGGGTGTTCACGGACGGGGTGCGTGCGGTGGAGGCGGCCCGTTCGCATCCGCTGGCCGATCCCGCGCGCACGGTGGCCGTCGGGGCGAGCCAGGGCGGCGGCATCTCGATCGCGGTGGGCGGGCTCGTCCCGGATCTCGCGGCGGTCGCTCCGGACGTGCCGTTCCTGTGCGACTATCCGCGCGCGGCGACGCTCACGGACCGGCACCCGTACCGGGAGATCGGCAACTACCTCAAGACGCACCGGGGCCGCACCGAGCAGGCCCTGCGCACCCTTTCCTACTTCGACGGTGTGCACTTCGCGGCGCGCGGCCGGGCACCCGCGCTGTTCTCCGCGGCCCTGGAGGACCAGACCTGCCCGCCCTCCACCGTCTTCGCGGCCTTCAACGCCTGGACGCACGACGACAAGACGATCGAGGTCTACGACTTCAACGACCACGAGGGCGGCGGGCCTTACCAGCAGGCGGCCAAGCTGCAGTGGCTGCGGTCGCGCGTCTGACGGGTCCGTACGGGCCCGACCCGCGGGCTTTCGGTCACGAAGGCCTCGGCGGCTCCTGGTGTCCGGCCGCCCCGAAGGCACGGGCATCACTGGGATGCGCGCAGAATGCAGCGGATCCGGTTTCGGCCGAACTGTCGGGCCACCCTTCCCTGATGGTTTAGACCAATGCTAGATCTGGTGGCGCACCGAGTCCGCACGACTACCGCACGTCACCAACAGGAGGCGCGGCATGGCCCGCACCACCCATGACCACCCGCTCCCCGAGGAGCCGTTCTACTGGCGGATCGCCAGGGAGTTGCTCGGGGAACTGCGCGACGGAACCATCCCGCCCGGGGAACGCCTGCCGGGCGAACGGCAGTTGGCGGAGCACTTCGGGGTCAGCAGGGCGACCGTACGGCAGGCCCTCGACGTACTGCGGCACGACGGTCTGATCACCACGGACCGACGCGGCAGTCACGCCACCCTGCCCGGCCTGCCGGTCGAGACCCCGGCCTCGCTCGCCTTCCCGGTCGGCGCCCGGGACGCGGACCCCGGCGCCGACCGGGCCACCGTCACCTGGGAGACCCCGCCGCCGGAGCACGCCCAGGTCCTCGGGCTGGCCCCGCACCGGCCGACCCTGGTGCACCGCTACGAGTCCGCGGGCGCCGACGGGCGGGGCCGGCGCAGCGCCGTGACGTCCTTCTCCGCCGTGGCCCTTGCCGAGGTGGAGGAACTGGGCCGGTACCGCGACCGCGCCGACGGCGAGGCCGAGGCAGAGCTGCGGCGGGTCTACGACTGGATGCGCCGGGCGGGTCTCACCCTGCACCACCGGGACGCGATCACCCCGCTCGCCGACGTGCCGTCGGTACGGGTCACCCGGCGCGTCCACGACCAGTACGCCCGGCCGCTGGAGGTCACCGACCTGGTCGTGGACGCCCAGCAGGACGCGCTGGTCTACGAGTTCACGCTGCCGGGGACGGACTGACCGCAACGGGCGCCGGGGGTGCGCCCCGCTGCCGCCGGGACTCACCAGGGGTCAACGAGTCGGCTCCGCCGGCTCGATGAGCAGCCCGGGCACCCGGTCCCAGCCGGTCACCCGCATCAGCCGCCGGACATGAGGGGCGACGCCGGTCAGCACAAGGGTGCCGCCGGCCGCACTCAGACCGAGCGCCGAGAACACCAGCAGGCGCAGCGCGCCGACATCGATGAAGTGCAGGTCGCGCAGGTCGAGGCGGGCGTGGACGGTGGGACGGGTGCGTGCGCGGGCCGTCTCCGCGTGCACGGCACGGGCGAAGGCCGTGACGTTCGTGTCGTCGACCTCGCCGGCCAGGGCGAGGCCCGGGGGCGCGAAGGTGCGGGTGATGGCGAGGATGCCGTCGCGCCAGACAGGGTCGGCGACGGCCCGGCCGTGGTGCAGGCCGTCCAGCGGGGCGAGTTCGCTCTCGTCGAAGATCCGGCGGTCGTACTGGCAGATGCCGAGCACGGGCAGGGAGGCGAACACGGGGTCGAGCAGGAGCTCGCTGTCGTGCAGTGTCTTGAGTCCTTCTCCGGCCCCGGCGCGCGGGATCTCCGCGCACACGCGCAGGCCGAGAAACCCGTCGCCGACCGCGCGGCGCGCCTCGCTGCGGACCACCTCGTCCAGGTCCCACAGCCCCTCCGGTCCCGCGAGGTGCGCGTCGACGCGCAGCCGGCCGGCCACGATCTCCTCGTCGACCCGGCAGCCGTGCGCCTCCAGGAAGGACAGGGCAAGGCCCGCCGGGATCTCCACGGGCGGCAGCAGCAGTCCGCGATGGCCGCTGTCCAGGCCGTCGAGCAGGAACGCGGCGAGGACGGTCTCGCGTTCCTCGTCCGTGTCGTAGCCGAGGAGCAGATGGTCGCCATGACGCATCTGTCCCACGGTTCTCACAGCGGGTGCGACGGACATGCCCGCACCTCCCTGGGTGTGCCGACCGCATCCACGCTACGCCGGGAGCGGGACTCGTGTGAGGGGTTAGGGTGCCGCCATCGGTTCCGGGTGAGGGGGGACGATGGCGGCCTCAGTGCACGGCGGCAGGATCGGCAACCTCCCCGCCGAGGCGAACGCGTTCATCGGCCGACGGCTCGAACTCGCCGAGATCTCAGGACTGTTGGGGACCGAGCGGCTGGTGACACTGACGGGGCCCGGGGGTGTGGGCAAGTCCCGGCTGGCGCTGCGGGCCGCGCATGCCGCCAAGGACGAGTTCCCGGGCGGTGCGTGGCTGGTGGAGCTGTCGGAGCTCAGGGACGCCGACCTGCTGGCCAACGCGGTGGCACAGGCGACCCGGCTCACGGAGCAGACGCTGCGACCGCTGCTCGACGCGGTCTGCGAGCACCTCGCCGGGGCACCGCTCCTCCTGCTCCTCGACACATGCGAGCACGTCCTGGACGAGTGCGCAAGGGTGGTGCAGGAACTCCTCGCGCACGTCCCCGAGTTGCATGTCCTGGCCACCAGCCGGCAGCCGCTGGGCGTCCCCGGCGAACATCTGCTGGCGGTGGCCCCGCTGCCGCTCGGTGAACACGACGACGCCGTGGCGCTGTTCGCGGCCCGTGCCGCCGCGGCGGTGCCGTCCTTCACACTGACCGAGGCCAACCGGGCACATGTGGCCGCGGTCTGCGCCCGGCTCGACGGCATGCCGCTCGCCCTGGAACTGGCCGCCGTACGGTTGCGGGGGTTTCCCCTCGACCGGCTTCTGGAGGGGCTCGACTCCCGCTTCGACCTGCTGGTCTCGCCCGCCCGGCCGCGCCTGGCCCGGCACCAGACGCTGCGCACCGCGATCGGCTGGAGCCACGAGCTGTGCACCCCGCTGGAACGGCTGCTGTGGGCCAGGCTGTCGGTGTTCGCCGGCGGCTGGGACGTCGAGGCGGCCGAGTTCGTCTGCCACGGCGGGCCGCTGGACGCCGAGGAGATCCTCGCGCTGCTCGCCTCGCTCACCGAGAAGTCCATCACGACCCGGGACGGTGAGGGGGCGGCGGTGCGCTACCGCATGCTCGACACCGTCCGCTCGTTCGGCGCCGAGTGGCTGACCGGGCTCGGCGAGGAGGAGGCGGTCGGACGGCGCCACCGGGAATACTTCCGGTGGGTCGCCCGGCAGGGCGAGGCGGAGTGGCTCGGCCCCGGACAGCGCATGTGGGCGGAGCGGCTGACCGCGGAGCACGCGAACCTTCGGGTGTCGATCGAGGCGTCCCTGGCGGCGGAGGAACCCGAGACCGCGCTCGAACTCACCGGTTCCCTCTGGTACTTCTGGTTCGCCTGCGGTTTCGCTGAGGAGGGCCGCGGCTATCTGGAGCGGGCGCTGCGGCGCGCCCCCGAGGGCGGCGGGCCCGAGCACTCCCGCGCCGTGTGGGCCCACCGGCTGGTCACCGTCGTCCCGGACGATCTGGAGGCGGCGGAGTCGGTGAGCGCCGCCTATGTGTGGCTCGCCGAGGAGCGCCGTCTGCCGGTGTCCGCCCTGCCGTTGACGGGGGCCAGTCTGGCCGTGCGCGGCGAGTCGGCACGCTCGGCGGTCCTGTACGGCACCACCGCGGGACGGAGCCCCGCGGGCGACGGAGGCGCCGAGTTCCACCACCTGCTGACGCTCGCCCTGCAGGCGTATCTGCTGGCGAGCCAGGCAGCGTTCGAGCGGTGCGCGGTGGTCGCCGAGCGGCTGCGCGCGGACTGTGCCCGGCGCGGCGAGCTGTGGATGCGGGCCTGGGGCGACTTCTTCATCGCGCTGGCCGGGATCGGCCTGGGCCGGGCGGAGGAGGCACTGGGTCCGGCGCGGGAGGCGCTGGCCGCCAAGGTGCGGGTCCATGACCGGCTCGGCGCGGCCGCAGTGGCCGATCTGCTGGTCGCCGCGCAGGCCGCGCACGGCGAGGAGGAACTGGCCGCACGTCTCCTCGGCGTCAGCAGGAACCTCTGGCACTCGGCGGGTCTGCCGCAGCTGGGCGACCCGAGCTCGACGGTCTTCCACCGGGAGTACGAGCGCCGGCTGCGGGCGTTGCTGGGCGAGGCGCCGTTCGCCGAAGCGGTGCGTGAGGGCGGCGAGTTGGGAACGGACGCCGCGATCGCGCTGGCACTGGGCGGTGTGTCCGGGCCCATGGGGCTCTGATTCGGCTGCGCGGTCGGCTAGGCAGGTCGCCGGGCCACCACCATCCGCACTCGCGGACTGCCGTCGGGCCGCCGCCCGAACTCCGGAAGGACCTGGAGATCCACCCGGAATCCGGCGCGCTCCAGCTCCCGCAGCACATCGCCGAACCGGGAGGCGCGGTAGTACATGACGAACCGCGGGCGCCACACGGCATTGCGCAGCCGCATCACGGCATCGAAGCCGAGCAGCATCCAGAAGGCCCGCGAGGACGGGCGGGGCGGCGCGAGGACCGGGAACACGAAGCGTCCGCCGGGCCGCAGCACGGAGTGGACCTGGGCGAACAGCCCCGGCAGCTCGCCCGGCAGAAAGTGCCCGAACGCCCCGAAGCTGACCACGAGGTCGAACGCGGGCCCGAACGGCAGGGCACGGGCGTCCGCACGCACCCAGGCGACACGGGGCCCCGCGACCGGTGTGCGTACGCGGGCGACATCGAGCATGCCGGCACTGAAGTCGACCCCGGTGACGCTGCGCCGGCACACCCTCGCCAGCACTGCCGCCCCGGCGCCCGTCCCGCAGCACAGGTCGAGGCCGTCGTCGAACCCCCCCGTCCGCTCCAGCGCCGAGGCCACGGCGGTGAGCACCGAGTCGGGCGTACGGAAAGGGGTGTGATCGAACTTCGGGGCGAGCAGGTCGTAGCCGCGCTCGACCGACGACAGCGCTTGGACGGCGAGTTCTCGCAGGCTGGGACCTTCGGGGCTGAACATCGGGGCCAGCTTAGGCGGAACGCGTCACACCGGCGAAGCACCTATGGACAGGGGAACGGCCGATCACTAGCCTCATCCGCACCTATTCAATTAATTGACTATGGGGTGATGTCATGCGCGCGTTCCGCGAGGCGGTCGAGGCCGGGGACATGGACGCCGTCGAGGCGCTGCTGGCGAAGGACGTCGTCTTCACGAGCCCGGCGGTGTTCAAGCCGTACGCCGGCAAGGCGATCACCGCGGCGATCCTGCGCACTGTCGCGCAGGTCTTCGAGGACTTCCGGTACGAGCGCGAGCTCGCCGGCTCCGACGGCCGCGACCACGCGCTGGTGTTCACGGCGCGGGTGGGCGACCGCGAGCTGTCCGGCTGTGACTTCATCCATGTGAACGAGGACGGCCAGATCGACGCACTGACTGTCATGGTGCGCCCGCTGTCGGGTGCCCAGGCCCTGGCGACGGCCATGGGCGCGCGGTTCGACGAGATCACGAAGGAGGCGGAGGCACGGTCGGGTACCAGCTGACGGCACATCAGGCAGGCGGCTTCGGCGCGCCCCGGCCGCCTGTCGAACCACAGCATCCAGGCATATAAAGGGACACATCCACCGCCAGGCGTCAAGCAGGGGCGAACCAGCCCCCCTCGGCCCACTTCCGTTCGCAATTAGGCCGGTTGCCCGATTTCAACCCCTATAGAGGGAAAGGGAATCCGCTATGGCACACATCACAAGGCCGCCCCGGATTCCCTCAACCGTCCCCCGATGCCTACGCAATTGAGAACAGGAGGACCCACCGAACCCACCCCTGCGGCATGAACGGTGGTTGCGATCAGGAAATTACCTCCCGCAAAGTCCAGTCCGGTCGGGGTCGCCCGACGCGACCCACTGCCGGACACGCGGGGGGAAAGGTCCACCACACATGCACATGACCAATCCGAAAAGACGCCGACGCCGGTTCACCACGGCCCACAAGGTTGCGCCACTTCTGATCGCCGCGGGAATCATCGCCGCCGGCACCACGGCACAGGCGACCCAGTCGTCATCGACGTCGCCGAAAGTGACCGTCGATTCCCTGTCGCTTTCGCCGGCAGCAGGCGGCCAGCTCAAGGCGACCGCGAAGGTTCATTCCTCCCGCACGATGAGTGTGCAGGCACTGACGATCGCGGTACGCTCCGCCGACAGAACGAACTACGATTTCCCCGGCGCGATCGCGACGAAAATCCGCCCCGCCGGAACCACCTTCACCTCGGGCAGCCGCACATTCCCCCAAGGCACGTACACCTATTTCGTGGCGTACAAGACCGACGGCAGGTGGCACAACCTCTCCCCGGTGAAGACGTTCACCTCCGGCAGCGCAACCGCGTCCCCGAGCCCCACGGCGAGCACGAGTCCGACGCCGACGTCGGTACCCGCCCCGAGCACCCCGAGCCCGACCGCCACGTCCGGCAGCTCCACGCCGACAGCGACGCCGACGCCCACCCAGCCCGCCGCGAGCAGCGCGGGCGCTCCGCTGGGCATCCCGGGTACCTGGCGGCAGGTGTTCGGTGACGAGTTCAGCGGCACCACGCTCGACTCCACCAAGTGGAACCCGAACTGGCTGGGCTGCCCCACATGCATCACAAAGCCGGTCAATTCGGCCGAACTCGGTGCCTATGCCCCGTCCCAGGTGAGCGTCAGCGGCGGCTCGCTGCACCTCACGGCCATTCAGCAGCAGACCACGGCCAACAACGGCCAGACGTACGCGTACCGTTCCGGTCTGGTCGAGAGCAATGGCAAGGCCGAGTTCACCTACGGCGCCTTCGAGGCCAGGATCTACTCGCCCGCCGCCCCCGGCACCACCCAGATCGCCAACTGGCCCGCATTCTGGACCGACGGGCAGAACTGGCCGACCGACGGTGAAATGGACGTCATGGAAGGGCTGAGCGGCAAGGCCTGCTACCACTTCCATTCTCCTGCGGGTGGCCCCGGCGGCTGCGCCTCCGGCGATTTCACCGGATGGCACACCTACGGTGCCGAATGGAAGCCGGGTTCCGTCACGTACTACTACGACGGAAAGCAGGTCGGACAGATCACCACCGGAATCACGTCGGCGCCGATGTACCTGATCCTCAACAACGGCGTCAGCGATCAGCACGGCGGTCCGAGGCTGACTCCCGCCGACATGATGGTCGACTATGTGAGGGTCTGGCAGCACTGATCCGAGCGCCGCTCTCTCCGCATACCCTGGGCGTCACGGGCCGTTCGCCGCGGCCCGTGACGCCCATTTGCTGCAGCGACGGCTCTCCCTTCACGGCAAGGGCTGCTCCGCCCAGATGATCTTGCCTTCGTGGCTGTAGCGGGTCCCCCAGCGGTCGGTGAACTGGGCGACGAGGAAGAGCCCGCGACCGCCCTCGTCCTCCGACTTGGCGCGTCGCAGCCGGGGCGAGGTGCTGCTGCCGTCGCAGACCTCGCAGATCAGCGCGCGGTCACGGATCAGGCGCAGCTGGACCGGGCCGGTCGCGTGACGGATCGCGTTGGTGACCAGCTCGCTGGCCACGAGTTCGGTGGTGAAGGCCAGTTCGTCCAGGCCCCAGGCGGAGAGCTGCTCGATGACGGCCGCCCGGGCGCGGGACACCACCATCGGCTCGCTGGGCAGATACCACTGCGCGACCCGCTCGGGCCCCAGGGCGTGCGTCCGGGCGACGAGGAGAGCCACGTCGTCGCTCGGCCGGTCCGGCAGCAGCGCGTCCAGGACCGCCTCACAGGTGTCCTCCGGTGTCCGGTCGGCGCGCGCCAGGACGCAGCGCAGCCGGTCCAGTCCCGAGTCGATGTCCTGGTGCCGGTCCTCGATCAGCCCGTCGGTGTACAGCACCAGCTGGCTGCCTTCGGGCAGTTCCAGTTCGACCGTCTCGAAGGGCATCCCGCCCAGCCCGAGCGGCGGCCCCGACGGCAGGTCGACGAACTCCGCCGTTCCGTCCGGCCGTACGACCGCGGGGAGCAGGTGCCCGGCACGGGTGAGGGTGCAGTGCCGGGACACCGGGTCGTAGACGGCGTACAGGCAGGTGGCTCCGACGATTCCGGAGTCCGGCGGTGCGTTCTCCATCTCCCAGCCCTCGCCGCGGTCGAGCCGTCCGACCAGATCGTCGAGGTGGGTGAGGAGGTCGTCGGGGGGCAGGTCCAGCGAGCAGAAGTTGTGCACCGCGGTGCGCAGCCGGCCCATCGTGGCGGCGGCGTGCAGTCCGTGGCCGACCACGTCGCCGACGACCAGCGCCACGCGGGCGCCGGACAGCGGGATGACGTCGAACCAGTCGCCGCCGACCCCGGCCTGCGCGGGCAGATAGCGGTAGGCGGCCTCGACGGCGCTCTGCTCGGCCCGGCCCCGTGGCAGCAGGCTGCGCTGTAGGGTGAGGGCGGTGTTGTGCTCGCGGGTGTACAGGCGGGCGTTGTCGATGCACACGGCGGCGCGTCCGGCCAGTTCCTGGGCCAGCGACAGGTCGTCGTCCTCGAAGGGGGCGGGCTTGTCGGAGCGGTAGAAGCTCACCACGCCGAGGGTCGCGCCGCGGGCCCGCAGCGGCACCGTGATCAGGGAGTGGATGCCGGCCGAGAGCACCCGTTCCAGCCCCGGCGGATCCTGGGCCGTCCAGCCGGTCGCCTCGGTCAGTGCGGGTTCGAGCACCGACCCTCCGCTCTCCAGGCAGCGGGCCTGTGGCGTGGACGGCAGGTAGCGGACCTTGTCGCCGACGCCGTACAGGTGGGACTCCTCGTGCACGGCGCCCAGGGCAACCCGGCGCAGCGGGCTCTCGGCACCGAGGGGACCCGGCTCGTCGCCCCGCAGCACGGAGTCCGGCAGGTCGACCGCGGCGAAGTCGGCGAACCGGGGCACGGCCACCTCCGCGAGTTCCTCCGCGGTGCGGGCGACGTCCAGCGTGGTGCCGATCCTGCCACCGGCGTCGTGCAGCAGCTCCAGGCGCCTGCGGGCCAGGAGGGCCAGCCGGCCGACGCCCGGCTCGCCGACGAGGAGCAGCCGGCGGTCTGCACCGAGGCCGTCCCCGTCACCGTCCTCGACCGCTCCAGGTCCCGCAGGGGGCACCGACCAGGTGGGTGAGAGGGGCGACGGGAGGGCGACACCCGGTGCGGCGGCGATGCTCACGAACGGCACGGTCCCCGGCGCCGCATCGGCCGGCACGGGCGCCGCAGAGGCGGCCGGGGCCACCGGCACGACCGGCACGTCCCAGGGCACACGCGGACCGCCGAGCACACGGACCTCCACGACCACACCCGTCTCACCCGCCGCACCCATCACCTGGCGGCGCAGCAGGACGGCGGTACCGCCGCCGGGCAGGGTCACCTCCTCCAGGGTGCGCTGCGGGGAGGCGATGAGTTCCTCGGCCCTCTCCCGCAGGAGGGCGAGGTCGATCCGGCCTAGCTCCCCGCAGTCCTGGCTGGTCCCCCGGCCCACCGCCGCGGTCTCGGGCTCCGTCAGGGGCCCTGCCGCGCGGGGCCCGGCCCGCCGGTACGCGGCGAGAAGCGCCCGCTCCCGCTGCGTCGCCTGCTCCAGCAGCCGCGCCTCTATGGCATGGGCGGCCTCGCGGACCAGCCGCACCATCGTGGGATCGCCCTGGTCGCGCAGACAGGTGAGGTCGAGTACGGCCTCGATGTGCCCGCTGAGCGGGTCGCGGACGGGCGCGCCCGCACAGGCGAAGGGCTGGAGACAGTCGGCGAAGTGCTCGCGCCCGGCGACGTAGACCGGGCCGCGCTCGGCCAGCGCGGTGCCCACACCGTTGGTGCCCACGACCGGCTCGGAGGCGTCGAAGCCGGGGGCGAACCGCACCTCGTCGAGCAGGTCGCGCAGCCGGGGGGCTCCGCCGAGCCGCTGGACGACCCGGCCCCGGGCGTCGCAGAACACGACCGTCATGCCCACATCGGCGAACGACTCGCTGAGGTCCTTCAGGACCGGATCGGCCGCCGGCAGGAGCCGGTGGTCCAGCACGAGATCCGGCGCGTAGCGGGCCGCCGGCCGGTCCGGGCGGAGCCCCGCGTACCTGCACCGCTTCCAGGAGTCGAGCACAGGGGCACGGACATCCGAGTCGACGCGCGCGCCGGCCAGAAACCGCTCATGGGCATCGACGAGACCGCCGATGTCGTCCCAGGCGACGGACAACGGGATCACTTCCCTAGCCCGGGGCGGCCGGGTCACGCGCCGCCACTCGGCACACCCGCCTGCGGGTCCCCCGGGCGCCTTCACCCTAGACCCTCCGTGACACACATCACAACATCGGTTGTCGGCCCGGGTCCGGGCCCTGAGCCACACCGACGGCCACTGCCCGGCAGGGCCGCCCCGGGCTTCGTACGGCAGGTGTGCGGCTCAGGGAGTCGGCCGGACGGGAAGCGCCCTCACACTGTTGCCCACAAAGCTGGAGTGACGGGGAAGTTCACTCTCGGGCACGGCGAGGTCCAGGCCGGGAAAGCGGGTGAACAGCCGCTCCAGCGCGATGCATGCCTCCAGCCGGGCCAGCGGCGCGCCGAGGCAGTAGTGGGCGCCGTGCCCGAGCGAGAGGTGCCGTACGGCGTCCGGCCGGGCGGGCCGGGTGACGTCGAACCGGTCGGCGTCCGGGCCGTGCGCGGCCGGATCGCGTCCGGCGGCGGAGTACCCGGCGAGGACGGGCGTGCCCGCGGGTATCACCGTCCCGTCGACCGTCAGGTCCCGCACCGGGTACCGGAAGGGGAAGTAGCTGACGGGCGCGTCCCAGCGCAGCGTCTCCTCGACGACGTCGCTCCAGCTCGCCTCCCCCTTCAGCACGAGCCCGAGCTGGTCGCGGTGGCCGCACAGCGCGCGTACGGCGTTGGTGATCAGGTTCAGCGTGGTCTCGTGACCGGCGATGATCATCAGCACCAGGGTGCCGATCAGCTCCTCCTGGCTGAGACGGTCGCCTGCGTCGTCCCGCGCGGCGATGAGCGCGCTGGTGAGGTCGTCACCCGGCCGCCGGGCCGGGGCGGCGGCGATCTCGGCGAGGACCGCGACCAGTTCCCGGTTGGCGGCGACGGCCTTGCTCGGCGCGATGTCGGTGGCGACGACCTGATGGGACAGCTGGTGCAGGCGCTCGCGGTATTCGGCGGCGACACCGAGCAGTTCACTGATGACGCCCATGGGCAGCGGCATCGCGAAGTGCCGCCGCAGATCGGCGAGTCCACCGCCCGCCTGGGCCGCGCGGCCCAGGTCCTCCAGCAGGGACTCGGTCAACTCCTCGATGCGCGGGCGCAGTTCCTCGACGCGCCGGGCCGTGAACGCGCGGCTCACCAGCGACCGCAACCGCCGGTGGTCGGCGCCGTCGGCGGTGGTCATGCCCCGCACGGTCGCGAAGGTCCTGAGCGGCCAGCCCTCGGCGATGTGTCCTTCCCGCAACGCGGTGAAGTGGCGTGCGCCCTTGGCGACTTCGGGGTGGCCGAGGAAATCCCTGAGTGCGTCATGGCCCAGTACGGCCATCCCCTCGACCTCACCGGGCAGGACGACCGGGGCGACGACGGCCCGGGAGAGCAGCCGGGCATTGGCGGCGTGCGGGCAACCGCCGGCGGGGTCCAGGCGGTGCGGTGTGCCGGGCGAGGTGTCCAACGAGGGCTCCCTGCGGGCTGGTCGAGGCCGAGCGGGTGATCGATTCTGCCCGCTCCCGGCGCGGAGCGCAGGACCGTACCTCGGCCAACATCCGGTCGGCGGCGGACGGTCGCCCCGAACGCGACCGATGGGCGTGGTACAGTGCCGTCAGCATCTGTGTACGCCCTGTTTTCCGGCGCCGATGCCAGTTCTCGTTCAGTCCGCCGCTCCACCGACCGCTTCCCGGCCGGCATGACGGCTTCTCAGCGCCACCTCACCCACCCGTAGCGCAGTCTGCCGCGGCCGAGGTGCTGTTCCCACCGCCGAGGTGCGCCGGGCGCCCTCCCCTCGCGGTCTCTCCCTTCCCTCCGCATGTCTCATACCTCTGTCCGTGAAAGGACCGACCGACCACCATGACCACCACTCTCGAACACCCTCCCGCCCAGCGGCTTCCGGCCCCGGCCGTCACCGGCGTCCTCGACATCGACGCGAACGGGAAGGGGCACCTGCGCTCCACGGACTGCCTGCCCTCACCCGGCGACCTCCAGGTCCCCGCCGCGCTCATCCGCCGCCACGGTCTGCGCAAAGGAGACCTCGTCGAGGGCGTACCCGGCACCCAGCGCGCCCTGACCGAGGTGACCGGGGTCGACGGCCGTACCCCCGAAGAACTGCGCGGCCGCCGTCACTTCCGCGGCCTCACTCCCATGCACCCTCGCGAACGGATCCGTCTGGAGCACCCGGCGGCAGGCCTGACCGGCCGGGTCACCGATCTGCTCGCGCCGGTCGGCAAGGGTCAGCGGGGACTGATCGTCGCCCCGCCCAAGACCGGCAAGACCGTTCTGCTCCAGCAGATCGCGGCCGCCGTCGCCGGCAACCGTCCCGAGTGCCGGCTGATGGTGGTGCTGCTCGACGAGCGCCCCGAGGAAGTCACCGACATGCGGCGCTCCGTGCGGGGCGAGGTGTACGCCTCGACCTTCGACCGGGCGGCGAAACAGCACATCGCGCTGGCCGAACTCGTCGTCGAACGGGCCAAGCGGCTGGTGGAGGCGGGCGACGACGTCGTGATCCTCCTCGACTCCCTGACCCGGCTGTGCCGGGCCCACAACACCGCCGCCGCATCCGGCGGCCGCACCCTGAGCGGCGGCGTGGACGCGGCCGCGCTGACCGGGCCCAAGCGTTTCTTCGGCGCCGCCCGCATGGCCGAGGAGGGCGGTTCCCTCACCATCCTCGCCACCGCCCTGGTGGAGACCGGTTCCCGCGCCGACGACTTCTTCTTCGAAGAGCTGAAGAGCACCGGCAACATGGAGCTGCGTCTCAGCCGCGAACTGGCCTCCCGGCGTGTGTTCCCGGCCGTCGACATCAGTCCGTCCGGCACCCGGCGCGAGGAACTGCTCGTGTCCCCGTCCGAGTTGACCACGATGCGCCGGCTCCGCCGCGTCCTGCAGACCCGGGACGGCCAGGGCGGCCTGGAAACCCTTCTGGAACGCCTGCGCGAGACCCCGGACAACGCGACGTTCCTGCGGCGCATCCAGCCGACGCTGCCCTCGGACTGACCGCGCCGGCCGAGAGGCAGCGCCCGTGCGGCGTGCGGCATCCGGGTGCTCGCGGGCCTCGCTCGGCCGGGGCAGCGCGGTGGGCGGCGGGTCCGTTCCTAGGTTGACCGCATGACCATCGGATTTACTTCCCGGGCGGCCGCATCGGCCTGCGCGCTGTGTGTGACGGGCCTGCTGGCGCTCACGCCCCCGGCGGCCGCCCGCACCGGGGCCGACCCGGGCCCACCCGGCACTCCGCGGGCCACGGTTCCGCAGCCCTCCCTGCTGTACCGGCCCGGTACCCGGGTCAGGCCCCGTGACGGGGCGCCGCGGGTCCCGGACGTCTCCGCACTGTCCTGGCTGGTGGCCGACGCCCGCACCGGCAACGTGCTCGCCGCGCACGACGCGCACCGCAAACTGCCGCCCGCGAGCACCCTCAAGACATTGTTCGCGCTCACCGTGCTGCCGGTGCTGCCCGGCGGCATCCGGCACGAGGTCACCGGGAAGGACCTGGCGAACATCGGTGAGGGCAGCAGCCGGGTCGGGGTCGCCGAGGGGCGGACCTACCGGGTCGCCGACCTGTGGCGCGGGGTCTTCCTCAACTCCGGCAACGACGCCGTGCACGTCCTGGCCGCACTGAACGGGGGCTGGCGCGAGACGGCCGCCCTTATGCAGACCAAGGCTCGTGCCCTAGGCGCCAAGGACACGCACGTGCGGTCACCCGACGGCTACGACACACCGGGCCAGGTGTCGTCGGCGTACGACCTCGCCGTGTTCGGGCGGGCGGGGCTGCGCAACGCGGACTTCGCGCGGTACTGCGGCACGGCCCAGGCGCGGTTCCCGGACGGCGAGGGATCGTCGTTCGGGATCCAGAACACCAACCGGCTGCTGACCGGCGCCGACGGCGTGGAGCGGTACCGCGGGCTGATCGGCATCAAGAACGGCTACACCAGCCACGCGGGCAACACCCTTGTGGCCGCGGCCCGCCGGGGCGGGCGCACGCTCGTCGTCACGGTGATGAAGCCCCGGTCGGGCGGCGGCTTCGCCGTGTACGAGGAGGCCCGCAAGCTGCTCGACTGGGGCTTCGAGGCGGCCGGTCACGTCGACCCGGTGGGGTCGCTCGACGCGTTGCGGGGCAGGCCGAGGCACGGACCGGCCGCGCTGCCCGCGGCCGCGGTCCTCCCACCGGACGACGGGAACGCCCGGTCCGGCGGACCCGGCTGGGCAGGGCCGGGCGCCATCGTGGCCGCCGCCGTGCTCGGGGCGGGCGTCATGACGCTGGCGCTGCGGCTCTTGACGGGCCGTACGGCGCGGAGTTGACCGGCCGGCAGCCACAGGAGCAGACCGAGGGTGATCCAGGTGTAGATGTTGCTGCCCAGGAGACCGCCGATGCCGGACGCGTCGTCGAACCACAGCCACACCACGCTGGTGCACAGCACCGCGTACAGAGCCCCCGCGGTCCGCGGGTGCCCGGCGCGGACCAGCACGGCGAAGGAGGGCAGCAGCCACACCAGATGGTGCACCCAGGTGATCGGACTGATCAGGCACGCGGTCAGTCCGGTGAGCGCGAAGGCGGCCGTCCAGTCCCCCGCGTCGGCAGCCCGGCGCGCCCGCACCGCCCAGACGCCCAGGACCAGCAGGACCGCCACCGCCCACACCGGGCGGTCCGGTTCGCCCAGCCGGGCCAGGACGCCCTGGAGCGACTGGTTCGAGACGTAGTCGAGACGGCCCACGCGGGTCGTGTCCCACATCGCCACCGTCCAGTAGTAGCGGGACGCGTCCGGCGCCACACAGGCCGCGAGCGCGGTGGCCGCGGTGGCCACGGCCGTGGCGAGAGCGGCGGCACGCCGGCGCCGGGCCAGCAGCAACAGGACGACGAAGAGGGCGGGGGTGAGTTTCACCGCCGCAGCGAGTCCGATCCCGACACCCGCCCAGCGCCCCCGGCCGGTCGCCAGCAGCCGGCAGTCGGCCAGCACCAGGGCCAGCAGCAGGACGTTGACCTGGCCGAAGCTGAAGGTGTCGCGCAACGGCTCGTACAGCGCGAGCGCACAAGCCGCCAGCGCGCAGCCGTACCAGCCGTACCGCCGCCAGGCCCGCCCGGTGAGGATGCGCAGCACCACGGCCAGCGCGGCAAGGTTGAGCAGCAGCGCGGCGGCGATCGCCGTCCGGGGGCCGAGCAGCGCCATCGGCAGCATGCTGACCGCCGCGAACGGCGGGTAGGTGAAGCCGTACGACGTTCCGGGCATCCGGAAGTCGTAGATCCGTCCGCCGTGGTGGATCCAGGTGTTGATGGTCCCGTAGTAGACGCGCAGGTCGAACCAGTCGCGCAGCAGCGGAACGGTCGCGGTGAAGACGCTGACGGCGGCGGCGAGGACGAGCACCAGCAGCAGCCGGCCGCGGTCGGTGGCGGGCAGTCTCATGCCGTACGTCCCAGCGCCGGCGCCTGTGCCGTCTGGTGGACCTGCCACAGCACGACCACCGCGAGCACACCGCCGGAGACGGCCAGCACCAGTTGTCCGGTGTCCGCGGGGCCGCCGCCGGGCAGGACCGCGAGCGCGAGCACGCCCGTCACGGCGGCCACCCGGTGCCGTACCGAGGCGCTGGGTGCGGCGGCCGCTATGAGGAACAGGCCCCACAGGGCGTACCAGGGGCGTATGGCCGGGCCGAACGCCGCCACCGCGGCCAGGCTGAGTCCCAGCGCGTACACGGGCCGCGGACGCAGCCGCAGCCAGATGAGGAGGACGGCGACGACGGCGGCCACGACGCCGAGGGCGTGCCAGGCCGGCACGGCGAGCGGCGCCAGGTCGCTGCCGATCCGCTCCAGCCAGGCCCGGGTGATGCGGCCGAGCAGGCTGGTGAGGGCCCAGTTGTGCGGGGAGACGGGGGTGTCGAGGGCGCGTATCCAGCCGTATCCCGTGCCGGCGACGGCCGTTGCCGCCACGGTGGTGGCCGAGGCCGCGGCCGCTGTCGTCAGGACCGCCTTCGCCGGCCGGCGTCCCGCGCGTATCTGCAGGACGACGACCGCGGCGAGACCGAGCACGGCGGGCGCCTTGACGAGCGCGGCGAGCGTGACGAGCACACCGCCCAGGGCGGGCCACCGTCCGAGCGCCGCGACCAGGCCGAGGCCGAGCAGGCCGAGCATGACGGCGTCGTTGTGGGCGCCCGCGACCAGGTGAAGCAGCACGAGCGGGTTGAGGGCGCCGAGCCACAGCGCGGCGGCCGGATCGGCGCCGCTGTGCCGGGCGAGGCGGGGCAGCGCGGCCGCCATCAGCGCCACCCCGAGCAGCGCGACGAGCCGCATCCCGAAGAGCCCGGCGGGGAGTTCACCCCGGGTGAGACCGGACAGCGCGGCCGCCACGACGAGAAACACCGGGCCGTACGGCGCACCGGTCTCGCGCCACGCCGGGGCGACCTCGTCGGCGAGCGGGCCGCCGAGCCGGGCCGGGCCGTGCGCGTACACGTCGATCTGCGCGTCGACCATGGCGCCCTGCGCGAGATAGCTGTACACGTCGCGGCTGAACAGCGGGGGCGCGAGCAACAGCGGGGCGGCCCACACGGCGAGCACGAGCAGCAGGGCGCGCGGCGTCGGCGGCTCGGGCCCGCGGATCACCCGCCCCAGCAGCGCCCAGGCGGCGATCAGCAGCACGACCCCGAAGTACACGCCGACCAGGCCGAGCGCGGCGCGCGCATCGGCCGGAGCGAGGAGTTCCCGCACGGGGAGAGCACCGGCGGATTCGCCACCTGCCGCGAGGAAGGCGGTGCCGACCAGGCCGAGTATCTGGCAGCGGCGGAGATCGACGGGGAAAGCCATGGCCAACACTCCGTCAGCGTGGCAACACCGGGTGGCCGGAAGGCGACGTGCCGCCTTCCGGGGGACGGCCTGCGTATGACCGACGTGTGATCGGCGGGTTCGGTCAGGCGAACCGAGAGCTGGGCACCGGGCCGGACGACGTCAGCCTGGCCCGGTCGCCCTGCTGCCACGAGCCGCGGACGGCATGGGCGAAGGCGGTGAGCCGTTCGACCGGGTCGGCCGGGGAGTCGCGGTCGCCCTCGTCCGCCGTCGGATCGGCTCCGACGATCTCCGCGGCAAGGTCCGCCTCGGGGCGCTCGTCGGGCGCCGTCCGCTCGACATTGCCGTCGTCGCCCTGCCGCAGCTGCCCCTCCCAGGGCGCCGTGGCGGACTGGTGGAGCAGGGTGACGCTGTCGGCGGTGACCACGGGCGGATCGGTCCAGTTGCTCGCGTGCTCGTGGAGCACCTGTCCCGGCGCCCGCTCGAAGAGCTCCCCCAGGGTCTCGGGGCCCTGGTCCGCCCGCGCCACCTCGTTCAGGTCGTACGCGACGACGACGGTGTCCTGCCCACCGGGCGCGAAGGGCTGCGCGGGAAGGCCCAGCACCTCGGCGGCGGCCAGACCCAGGACGCGGCTGCCGCGATCGGGCAGCAGGGACACCGAACGCGGCCGTACGCCGGTGGCTTCGAGCAGCGCCTTCAGACGCAGGAGGCCCCGCAGGCACTGGTCGTAAGAGTCCTGGAGCCAGGCGTACCGGCCGGTCATGCCGGCGTCGAAGCCGTACGGGGACAGGGTGCCCAGCACGGTGCCGCCGATGACGTACTGCCATCCCCTCAGGTCGGTGAGGTCCAGCGAGGACACGGGCTCGGCGCTCGCCGCGCGCTCCAGCATGCGGCGCTGGCGGGCCTGGGCGGGAAGCCATATGGTGTCGTCCGGGTCCGTCAGCAGGGCGTGCTGCCGTCGGGCCAGCGGCAGATCGCCCGCCATGAGGGCGTTGAAGACCAGCAGATAGCGGTCGGGCCAGTCGGCGAAGCCGTCTTCGCGGGCGGTCAGCACCTCGACGGCCTCGCGATGCCGGCCCTCGCGTTCGCAGGCCGCGACCAGTTCGCGCATCACCCGCGCCGAGCCCGGAACCTGTTCCAGCGCCTGCCGCAGGGCGGGTATCGCGAGGTAGGACACGCCGCGCTCGATGCACGCGTATCCGAAGTCGTAGAGCTCCTGCGCCTTGTCGGGGCGTGCGGCCAGCGCCGTTGCGGCCTGCTGGAGGTCGTCGAAGCCTGCCGCCCCGGCCGCCCGTGCGACCACGAGGGCGACCTCCCCGAGCGGCTCGGTCTGTACGCCGGACCTCAACTGGCGCAGGGCCCCGGGGATGTCCCCGCCGTCCAGGCATTCCCAGGCCTTGAGCAGTTCGGGGGACTTCGGGCGGCGATTCCTGCGGGAGAACATGCACATGATCTTCACAGACGTCCGTGGTCGCCTCAACTGCATTACGGGGTGAGCCGGTTCAGAAGACCGACAGCCCCGTCAGCGTCGTGAAGCGGTCGAGCGCCGCGACCCCCGCCACCGAGTTGCCCCGTTCGTCGAGCCCCGGGCTCCACACGCACAGTGTGCAGCGCCCGGGGACCACCGCGATGATGCCGCCGCCCACTCCGCTCTTGCCGGGCAGGCCCACGCGGTAGGCGAAATCGCCCGCCGCGTCGTAGGTGCCGCAGGTCAGCATCACCGCGTTGACCTGTTTGGCCTGGCTGCGGGTGAGCAGCCGGGTGCCGTCGGCGCGGATGCCGTGGCGGGCCAGGAAGGCGGTGGCGAGGGCCAGGTCGGCGCAGGAGGCCATGAGGGAGCATTGGCGGAAGTACTGGTCGAGGAGCGCCGGCACCGGGTTGTCGATGTTGCCGTACGACGCCATGAAGTGGGCCAGGGCGGCGTTGCGGTCGCCGTGCGCGGACTCGGAGGCGGCGACGTCCTTGTCGAAGTCCAGCGTCGGGTTGCCGCTCTCCGCCCGCAGGAAGGCCAGCATTTCCCCGGCCGCGTCGCCGGTACGGGTCTGCAGGCGGTCGGTGACCACCAGCGCGCCCGCGTTGATGAACGGGTTGCGCGGGATGCCGTTCTCGTACTCCAGCTGGACCAGGGAGTTGAAGGGGTTGCCGGACGGTTCGCGGCCCACGTGCTCCCAGAGCTCGTCGCCCTCGCGGGCCAGGTCGAGCGCGAGGGTGAAGACCTTGGTGATGGACTGCGTCGAGAACGGCTCCCGCCAGTCCCCCACGCCGTACACCGTGCCGTCCAGCTCCGCCACGGCCATGCCGAAGCTGCGCGGGTCGCGGGCCGCGAGGGCCGGGATGTAGTCGGCGGGGCGGCCCCGGCCGGGGGTCCGCTCGATCTCGTCGGCGATGCGTTCCAGGACCGGCTGGAAGGTCATGGACGAAGTCATGATCACTATTGTGCCTCCGGGCCGGTCCTGGTGCGCGTCCGCAGGTCAGACGAGGGCCGGTCCGCTGCCCGCCACGACCTCGGGCCGCAGCAGGCCGGCCAGCTTGTCGGCCGGCAACAGGCCCTTCTCCAGGACGAGTTCGGCCACTCCCCGACCGGTGTCGAGAGCCTCCTTGGCGATGTCCGTGGCGGCCGTGTACCCGATGTGCGGGTTGAGGGCGGTGACCAGGCCGATGGAGTTCTCCACGGTCCGGCGCAGCACCTCGGTGTTGGCGGTGATCCCGTCGATGCAGCGCTCGGCGAGGGTGAGGCAGGCGGCGCGAAGGTGGGTGATGGACTCGGACAGGGAGTGCAGGATGATCGGCTCGAAGGCGTTGAGCTGAAGCTGCCCGGCCTCGGCGGCCATCGTGATGGTGACGTCGTTGCCGATCACCTCGAAGGCGACCTGGTTGACGACCTCGGGGATGACCGGGTTGACCTTGCCGGGCATGATGCTCGAACCGGCCTGCACCGGCGGCAGGTTGATCTCGCCGAGGCCCGCGCGCGGCCCGGAGGACAGCAGGCGCAGGTCGTTGCAGCTCTTGGAGAGCTTGACGGCGATCCGCTTGAGCACGCCGGACATCTGGACGAACGCGCCGCAGTCCTGGGTGGCCTCGACCAGGTTGGCGGCCGTCACGAGCGGCAGTCCGGTGATCTCGGCGAGGTGACGGCGGGCGGACTCGGCGTATCCGGCGGGGGCGTTGAGGCCCGTGCCGATCGCCGTGGCGCCGAGGTTGATCTCATGGATCAGCTCGACGGCCTCGTCAAGGCGGCTGCGGTCCTCGTCAATCATGACGGCAAACGCGGAGAATTCTTGACCGAGCGTCATGGGCACCGCGTCCTGCAACTGTGTACGGCCCATCTTGAGCACCTCGCGGAACTCAACGGCCTTGCGGGCGAACGCGTCCTGCAGTACAGCCATCGCCTTGAGCAGTCCACGCACCGCGAAGACCGTCGCTATCTTGACTGCGGTCGGGTAGACGTCATTGGTCGACTGGCTGAGGTTGACGTCCTCGTTGGGGTGCAGGTACCGGTACTGCCCCTTCTCATGGCCGAGCAGCTCCAGCGCCCGGTTGGCGACGACCTCGTTGGCGTTCATGTTGGTCGAGGTGCCGGCGCCGCCCTGGACGACGTCCACGACGAACTGGTCGTGCAGCCTGCCCTCGCGGATTTCGCGGCAGGCGGCGACGATGGCGGCGGCCTTCTCCGGGGCCAGCAGGCCGAGTTCCTCGTTGGCGAGGGCGGCGGCCTCCTTGACGGCGGCCAGGGCGTCGATCAGGTGCGGGTAGGCGGAGATGGGCGTCCCGGTGATGGGGAAGTTCTCGGTGGCGCGCAGGGTGTGGACACCCCAGTACGCCTCGGCGGGGACATCGCGGTCGCCGAGCAGATCGTGCTCACTGCGGGTGGCTGCGGCGGTCATGGCTGTGTGGGGCCTCTTTCTGAGGGATGAGGGTGGGCGTCAGCCCGCGAACGGGACGCGGGGCTGTGACGGGTACGGGCTCCACAGCGTGGGCGCGACAGCCACCCACGCGGCACGGGCGGTCACGGCACACGGCCGCGGTGGACTCGTACACGGGTCCCGCGCGCAGCAGCAGGCTCGGGCCGCGGGCGACCGCGGGCCGGCTCGGACCGCGGGCCGACGGCCGCCCACGCCTCCACGAGCGGGCGGCAGCGGGAACGAACCCGCACCCGCTCACGCGGCCGTCCCGTGGACCGGTCATGCGCAGGCCGGCATCGTGATCGGATCCAGCGCTCGCACCGGCCGCACGGAGCCGACCGGCACGCCGCCGCCGAGCAGCGGTTCGCCCGCGAACTCGGTCAGCCGTGCCGGATCGACGCCGGCGCGTGCGAGCGCCGCCGCGGCGACCGGGACGCGTGCCCGGTTCGCCCCGTCGGCGATCTTCACGGCGACGGCGCGGCCGTCCGGCAGCGCGGCGACCTGGACGCCCTCGAAGCCGTCCTTGGCGAGCAGTCCGGGTACGGCCCGCATCAGCGCGGCCACGTCACGGCCGGAGCCGGAGGCCATCTCGGCGTGCTCGCGCATCGCGTCCGCCACCCGCGCCTCCGGGGTGCCGGGGAGGGCCGTGGTGATACGGGCGGCGGCCCGGGCCAGGCCGTGCAGGGAGACGGAGAACAGGGGTGCGCCGCAGCCGTCGACGCTCACCTGGGCGATGCGCTGCCCGGTGAGGTCCTCGACGGTCTCCGCGATCACCTGCTGGAGCGGGTGCCCGGGATCGAGGTAGTCGTCCAGGGACCAGCCGCCCAGCTTGCAGACGTACAGCATGGCCGCGTGCTTGCCGGAGCAGTTCTGGGCGAGTCTGCTGGGCAGCCGCCCCTCGCGCACCCAGGCGTCCCGGACGACCGGGTCGAACGGCAGGTCGGGAACGTTGCGCAGGTGGCCCTCGGTGAGCCCGGCGAGCTCCAGGATCCGCCGGGTGCCGGCGAGGTGGCGTTCCTCACCGGAGTGGCTGGCCGCGGCGAGCGAGAGCAGCTCTCCGTCGAGGGGAAGTCCCGCGCGCAGCATGGCGACGGCCTGGACGGGCTTGAGGGCCGAGCGCGGGTAGAAGGCCGCCTCGACGTCGCCGAGCTGGAGTCGGACGTCGCCGTCGGCGCCGAGGACGACCACGGAGCCGTAGTGGATGCCCTCGACCACCCCGCCTCGTATGAGGTGGGCGACGGGAGCGTGGAGGGGTTCACGGACAAGGGGTGGGTCCGCTGTGGAACTGCTGTACATGTCTGCCTGTTGTCGTGGGTGGACGTGGAGGCGGACGCGCATGTCAGGCGTCGGCTTCGGTGGTTGACGTGCGTGCGACCCGGCCGCGGACGCCGTACCATCCGGCGACCAGGGCTCCGACGATCAGCGGAAGACACAGCACGGTGGTGCGTCCGGCGCCGCCGTCGGCGTACATGAGGACCAGGACAGGAGGTGCTGCTCGCTCACGCCTCGGGTCCGCCTTCCGTGGGGGAGTCCGTGCGCGTTGCGCGCACGATGTCGGTGAGGGTCGTGGAGACGCGGTCGAGGTGGTGTTCCATGGCCTCCACCGCGTCGTGTTCGCTGCCGTCGGCGAGCGCCTCGACGATCGCCCGGTGTTCGCGGTTGGACTGCTCCCGGCGGCCGCCGAGTTCGTTGAGGAACGCCGACTGGCGGGCCAGTGCGTCGCGGATCTCCTCGATGACCCGGCGGAAGACCGGGTTCTGCGCGGCCTCGGCCACCGCGAGGTGGAACAGCGAGTCCATCGCGACCCATGCGGTGGTGTCCGTCTCCCGTTCCATACGGTCCAGCAGATGCGCCAGATGATCGAGGTTCTCCGGGGTTCGGCGCAGGGCCGCGTACCCGGCGACCGGGATCTCGATGTGGCGGCGGACCTCCAGCAGGTCGCTGGCCGCGTAGTCGCCGAAGGTGGGGTCCTCGACGGTGTTGGCGACCACGAAGGTGCCCTTGCCGGTCTTGGAGACGGTCAGCCCCATGGTCTGCAGGGCCCGCAGGGCCTCGCGCAGCACGGGGCGGGAGACCTCGAGAGTGCGGCAGAGCTCCGCCTCGGAGGGGAGTCTGTCGCCGATGAGGTACTCGCCGCGCTCGATGGCGCCGCGAAGGTGGGCGAGGACCGCTTCCATGGCGCTGACGCGCCGCGGCACCCCTCCACCTGTCTGGCTGTCTGACAGGTTCACAGAAGTGATCCTGCGGGTGACGGAAGGCGGCTGTCAAGGCGGATGAAAAGAAAAATTCATGAGGGCGTGGAGCCTGAAATTCTGCTGCACGCCCCGCGCCCCGCACGCTCAGCTGTCGAGCACACCCGTGGCCAGCAGCCCGAACAGCGTCACACCCACGACGATCCGGTAGATCACGAAGGCGTTGAAGGAGTGCTTGGCGACGAACTTCAGCAGCCAGGCGATGGAGGCGTAGGCGACCCCGAACGACACCACGGTGCCGACGGCGAGCGGCGCGGCCCCCACGCCCGTGCCGAGGGCGTCCTTGAGCTCGTACAGGCCCGCGCCGGTGAGGGCGGGGATGCCGAGGAAGAACGACAGACGGGTGGCGGCGACCCGGTCCAGGTCGAGCATCAGGGCCGTGGACATGGTGGCGCCGGAGCGCGAGAAGCCGGGGAACAGCAGCGCGAGGATCTGCGAACTGCCGACGAGCATCGCGTCCTTGAACGAGGTGTCGTCCTCCCCGCGCTTGTGCCGTCCCATCCGGTCCGCCGCCCACATCACGCCGCTGCCGGCGATCAGCGAGCCGGCGACCACCCAGAGGGAGGCGAGCGGCCCTTCGATGAGGGGCTTGGCGGCCAGGCCGACCGCGACGATCGGGATCGTCGCGTAAATCACCCACCAGGCGAACTTGTAGTCGTGGTGGTACCGCTCCTCCTTGTCGCGCAGCCCGCGGCCCCAGGCGGAGACGATGCGCACGATGTCCTTGAAGAAGTACACGAGCACGGCGGCGATGGCACCGACCTGGATGACGGCCGAGAAGCCCACGACCGCGTCGTCGTCGACGGGAATCCCCATCAGCCCCTCGGCGATCTTCAGATGGCCGGTGGAGGAGACGGGCAGGAACTCGGTCACCCCCTCGACGGCTCCGAGGACGACGGCCTGACCGACGTTGATGACGCTCATGGGATCCAGTTCTGAGGAGGTGGCCGACAGTGCAGAAGGCAGTCTTACTACGCCCGGGTGTGGCCGTGGCTCACGCCCACACGGCCTGGGCGATCGACGCCCCGGCGAATGCCGCACCGAGTCCGGCCGTCACGCTCCCGGCGATGTTGGCGGCGGCGTAGAGGCCCGCCCCGGTCTCGGCCAGCCGGAGCGTCTCGTAGGAGAAGGTCGAATAGGTGGTCAGGGCCCCGCACAGACCGGTGCCGATGAGCAGCTGCAGGTGGGAACCGGCGGCTCCGGCGGCGGCCGCGCCGGTCAACAGCCCGAGGACGAGGGAGCCGCTGACGTTCACCGCGAAGGTGCCCCAGGGGAAGACCGAGTCGTGCCTGGCCTGCACCGCACGGTCGGTGAGGTAGCGCAGCGGGGCACCGACGACGGCCCCCGCGACGACCAGCAGCCAGTTCACAACGACCTCTTACCTTTCCTGCCCGTTTCGCCCGGAGTGCCGGCGTCGGTCGTCGCGTCGCGGCCGGTGTACCGGATGACCTCGCAGTCGTCGAGGACGACGAGACCTTCGCTGACGAGTTCGTCGAGCTGCGGCAGGAAGGCGCGGACCCGCTCCTCGGTGTCGACGACGACGACGGCGACGGGCAGGTCCTCGCTCAGTGAGAGCAGTCGCGAGGTGTGGATCAGCGAGGAGGCGCCGAACCCCTCGACCCCGCGGAAGACACTGGCGCCCGCGAGTCCCGCCGCGCGGGCGCGGTGCACGATCTCGGTGTAGAGGGGCTTGCGGTGCCAGGTGTCGTTCTCGCCGATGAAGACGGTCAGCCGCAGGGCGCGGCCGGTGAGCCTGGTCATGGTTGCCTCCACTTCAGAACGCGGCGCGCGGTCGCGACCCCGAGCCACACCGCCGAGAGCGCCGCGACGAGGGTCGCGGCGAGGTAGGCCAGGCCCGTGCCGGGCCGGCCGGAGTCGACGAGCCGCTGGATGTCGACGGCGTACGTGGAGAAGGTGGTGAAACCGCCGAGCACCCCGGTGCCGAAGAAGGGGCGCACCAGGCGGTGGGCGGCCCAGACATCGGTGATGACCACCATGAACACACCGATCACCGCGCAGCCGACGACGTTGGTACAGAAGGTCGCCCACGGGAAGTGGCCCGGCTCGGTGGGCCAGGCGAGCTGGGCCGCGTACCGGGCGACGGCGCCTGTGGCACCGCCGAGCGCGACCACCGCGACGACGGGCGCCTGACCGCGCCAGACGGGCGGCCGTGGGGTGCGCGGCGGGACGCGGAGGTTCTCGGCTTCCCGGGCTGTCATGGTGTGCTTGCGTCTCCTGCTCGCCGGTACGGCGGGCCCCACCGCCGGGCCGCGAGGGTGATCGCGGCCGGTGAACAGGGTAGCGCCGGGCCGCACCCGGGTCATTTCAGCGCGGGTGCCTCGCACACGGCCACCCCGCGCTCCCACAGGCTCCCCAGGACCAGGTGGCCGGCGGCCTGGCAGACGGCGGTGACCATACGGAAGCCGGAGCGCCGGCGCGCGAGATGCTGGACGACGTTCCCATGGTCGTCGACCGCGAGGACACCGATCGTCCCGGTGGGGCGGAAGGGCGCCCGTACGGCCACGCGCGCTGCGGTGCGGCGGACCGCCGGCGCGCTGCGGCGCAGCAGGTCCAGCGGCGGTACCCGGGGACCCGCGAGGGCGACCAGGATCGGCCCGTCGGGGCCGGCCCGCCACAGGTTGTCGGGCATGCCCGGGAGGTCCTTTGCGAAGGGCTCGCTCCGGCCCGCGTCCGGCCCGGTGAGCCAGTAACGGGTCAGCCGGTACGCGCCCGTCTCGGCGACGACCAGGAAGGAGCCGTCGCCGCCGACGGCGAGCCCGTTGGCGAACCGGAGCCCCTCCAGCAGTACTTCGGGTGTGTCGCTGCCGGGGGCGAGGCGCAGCAGCCGGCCCGTCGCGGTGTGCTCGACCAGATCACCGATCCACTGGTCCAGGGGGTAGCGGCGGCTGGAGACCGTGAAGCAGACGCTGCCGTCGGGCAGGGCGACGACATTGCTGCAGAACCTCAGGCGCTCCCCCGCCAGCGAGTCGGCGAGGACGCGCACGACGCCGTCGCCGAGGCCGACGCGCAGCAGGCCGCGTTCGGCATCACACACCAACAGGGCGTCGTCGGGGAGGAGTTCGAGGCCGAGGGGCCGCCCGCCGGTCTCGGCGAGCACCTCGATGCGGGTCGCGGCCGGATCCGTGAATCCGTCGATGCGCAGGATGCGGCCGTCCTCCACTCCGGTGAGCACACGGCCGCGGGCGTCGGCGACGACGTCCTCGGGGCCGCGGCCGCCGATCGCTACGTAATGGCGTGGGACGAGAGCCCTGGGACGGTCCATGTGTGCCTGTCCTTACCTGTCCTGTTGCCCGGTCGGGAGCCTCGCCGCTTTGTACCCCCTGCGGCCCTTCCCTACCAGCCCTTCTCGAACATGCGCGCCACCTCGGCGATCCGCACCTCGTCGCGCCGGTAGTAGGTGCGCCGCCGGATCCTCCTGGTGCGCAGCATGCCCATGTTCGCGAGCAGGCCGAGATGGGTGTCCGCGACCGAGCGGCGCACACCGAGCTTGCCGGCGACGGCATCCGCGGTGACCCCGTCCTCGAGGAGGTCGCCGTGCCGCTGCGGCGGGAAGTGCGCAACGGGGTCCTTCAGCCATTCCAGGATGTCCAGGCGCCTCGCGCTGACGGAAGTCCTCAGCATGTCGTCCCCTTCCGTCCGGGCCTCCTCGAACCGCGTCCTCCCACTGTCCCGCAGACGGCGGCACCGCGTCCGGGACTCCGCACGTCTTGTCCGGTACCGAACTCCTTTGCGACAAAAAGGAGTTCGAGCGATGGCCGTACGGGACAACGGAAGGGTCCCGGCCGCACCCGGGCGGCCGGGCGCCTCGTGGTTGCCTCGGCGATGGCCTCACCACGACAGCGCCGGGAGCTCCTTGAGGAGCCCCGACGGGTCGCAGCACGCCCACCCGCGCCCCGGTCGGTCAGGATCGGAGAAGCCACTCCCCCCTCCCCCGGCCTAGCGTGAAAGCACCGACGGAAACCGTCGGTCCGACGACGGAACGCCTCGTCGGTCCACGCGGCAGCAAGGAGTACGTCATGACCGCCGGTCTCAGGACGATCATTTACCCCGTCAAGGACCTCGCCCGGGCGAAGGCCCTGTTCGGCGCCCTGCTGGGCGTGGAGCCGTATGCCGACGAGCCGTACTACGTCGGGTTCAAGGACGCGGGGCAGGACGTCGGTCTCGACCCCAACGGGCACGCGAAGGGCATGACCGGACCGGTTCCCTACTGGCATGTGAGCGACCTCAGGTCCACCCTCGCGGCCCTGCTGGAGGCGGGCGCCGAGCCGCTGCAGGACGTCCTGGACGTCGGCGGCGGCAAGCTGATCGCCTTCGTCAGGGACGCGGACGGCAACCTGATCGGGCTCACCCAGGATCCGTCCCCGCAGGACCCCTCCGCCATGTGATTGCACACGCACTAGTTGCACTGTCAACAAATGCGCGGAACGGTGTTACCGTGCCCGTATGGCAGTCAAGACGGACGATGCCGGGCTCGAGGAAGGCTGGCGGGACATCCTGTCGGTGCACGCGCGCACGATGTGCGAGATCGACCGAGCCCTGCACCCGCACGGGCTGGGCGCGAGCGACTTCGAGGTGCTCGACGTCCTCGCCGTCGAGTCGCCCGAGGAGGGCGACCAGTGCCGGGTGCAGAACCTCGCCGGCCGAGTGCACCTCAGCCAGAGCGCGCTGTCCCGGCTCATCGGCCGGCTGGAGAAGGACGGCCTCGTGGAGCGGTCCGTGTGCGCGGAGGACCGGCGGGGCGTGTGGGTGACCCCGACCCGCAGGGGACGCGAACTGCACGCCGAGGTGCTGCCGCTGCAGCGGGCGGTACTGGCCCGGATGCTGGGCAGCTGACGAGGGGAATCTACGGCCTGGCCAGCAGCGTGCGGACGCCCTCCGAGGTCAGGGTCAGCGGGTGGTGGGAGCCGGCGTCGATGGTCAGCGAGAGCTCGTCGGCCGGCCACTGCGCGGCGAGCGCGCCGAGCGGCACCAGACGGTAGCGCGAGACGAACGGCAGCAGCTCGGCCATCGCCGGCTCCGAGGTGAACACCGGGACCACGGGACCGCCGTCCGGCTGTTCGAGCACAGGGAGGGCCACGGCCGACGGATCGGCGGCCTCCGCCTGATCGGCGTCATCGGGCACGGGTACGAGAACGTCGCTGCTCGCCAGGGCGTCCAGCGCCGCCGTGTCGTCGGTGTTCACCGCCAGCGCGTCCAGCGCGCGCTGGGCCGGGGTGGTGTTGTCGTGAGCGGGTGTCTCCATGGCAGATCCCCTGGTAGCGGCGGTCGTACGGCCCGCCCCCGGCATGATCGCCCCGGGCGCGGTCTCCCTCGCGTACCCGAGCTTGCGCGGGGCAATCCTTCGGCGGCGAAGAACGTCACCCCCTGAGCGACCCGGAAAACGTGGGGTTTAGCATATGAGCGCCGCCTAGCTCGAAAGATAAATCTGTGACTGTCAACGAGGACTCGTTCACCAACTGGAACAACCGCGAGGAGATCGCGGAGTCGATGATCCCGATCATCGGGAAGCTGCACCGGGAGCGGGACGTGACGGTCCTGCTGCACAGCCGCTCCCTGGTGAACAAGTCGGTGGTCAGCATCCTGAAGACCCACCGGTTCGCCCGGCAGATCGCCGGCGAGGAACTCTCGGTCACCGAGACTCTGCCGTTCCTGCAGGCGCTCACCGAGCTCGACCTCGGCCCTTCGCAGATCGACATCGGCATGCTCGCCGCGACGTACAGGACCGACGACCGCGGTCTGACCGTGCCGGAGTTCACCGCCGAGGCCGTCGCCGGCGCCACCGGCGCCAACAAGATCGAGCGCCGCGAGGCCCGCGATGTGGTCCTCTACGGTTTCGGCCGCATCGGCCGCCTCGTCGCCCGGCTGCTCATCGAGAAGGCGGGCTCCGGCAACGGCCTGCGGCTGCGCGCCATCGTCGTCCGACAGGGCGGTGAGCAGGACATCGTCAAGCGTGCCTCGCTGCTGCGCCGCGACTCCATCCACGGCCAGTTCCACGGCACGATCACCGTCGACGAGGCCACCAGCACGATCAGCGCCAACGGCAACGAGATCAAGGTCATCTACGCGGGCGACCCGTCCGAGGTCGACTACACGGCGTACGGCATCAAGGACGCCATCCTCATCGACAACACGGGCAAGTGGCGCGACCGGGAGGGCCTGTCGAAGCACCTGCGTCCCGGTATCGACAAGGTCGTCCTGACCGCGCCCGGCAAGGGCGACGTCCCCAACATCGTGCACGGTGTCAACCACGACACGATCAAGCCCGACGAGCAGGTCCTGTCCTGCGCGTCGTGCACCACCAATGCGATCGTCCCGCCGTTGAAGGCCATGGACGACGAGTTCGGCGTGCTGCGCGGCCATGTGGAGACCGTCCACTCGTTCACCAACGACCAGAACCTGCTGGACAACTATCACAAGGCCGACCGACGCGGCCGCTCGGCGCCGCTCAACATGGTCATCACCGAGACCGGTGCCGCCTCCGCGGTCGCCAAGGCGCTGCCCGACCTCAAGGCGCCGATCACCGGTAGCTCGATCCGGGTCCCGGTGCCGGACGTCTCGATCGCGATCCTCAGTCTGCGGCTGGGCCGTGAGACCAGCCGCGAGGAGGTCCTCGACTACCTCCGCAACGTCTCGCTGACCTCCCCGCTGAAGCGCCAGATCGACTTCACCACGGCCCCCGACGCGGTCTCGAGCGACTTCATCGGCTCGCGTCACGCCTCGATCGTCGACGCCGGCGCCACCAAGGTCGACGGCGACAACGCGATCCTCTACCTGTGGTACGACAACGAGTTCGGCTACTCCTGCCAGGTCATCCGCGTTGTCCAGTACGCCTCCGGAGCGGAGTACCCGACCTACCCGGCCCCGGCGGTCTGACCTCGGCGGTCCGCCCGCTCTCCCTGCCCCTGCCGGTGCATGCCGGCGGGGGCGGGCCCAATGCCTCGACCGGACGGTCGCCTCAGCCCTGTCCCGATGCGTCGCCGAGTGCCGCGGCGCGCTGGTCGAGCCGTTTCAGGGCCGTCTCGCCCCACTGGACGTTGGCCCGTTCCAGAGCCAGGCCGCCCTGCAGCGTCAGATAGGGGCCGATCCGCTCGGCCGTGGCGAGGTACTCCTCCTCGCTGCGGCCGGCGAGCATACGCTCCTTCATGCGCTCGTATCGGGCCAGCTTGGCCGTGGCCCGCTCCACTCGCTCGGCCACCGCGGCCCGCACGGCGGCGATGTCCCCGATGTCGACGCACTGGACCTTGACCATCAGCTCGTCCCGCAGGGCCGTGGGCTTGGCGGGGCCTTCGCTGACGTAGTCGCGCAGCGCCTCGAACCCGGCCCCGGTGAGGGAGAAGAGCCGCTTGTCCGGCCTGCGTTCCTGGCGTACGACACGGGCCGAGACGAGGCCCGCCCTCTCCATGCGTTCGAGCTCCCGGTAGAGCTGCTGCGGGGTGGCCATCCAGAAGTTGGCGACCGAGGCCTCGAACCCTTTCGCAAGGTCGTAGCCGGACGCCTCGCCCTCCACAAGTGCGGCCATCACCGCATGACGCAGAGCCATTCGCCCAATCTAACAGCCTGTTGATCAGTCGTCGGAGTAACTGTCCGCGCGCAGCAGGGAGGGTCCTTCGGCCACCGGGGCGACCGGGAGCAGGGCGGGCCGCTTGGCGTGTCGGCCGTCGCCGGAGGAGCGGCGCCGCACGCGCCGGACGAGCCAGGGCCCGAGGAACGTACCGAGCCAGCGCAGTTCGGCGCCCACGGCCCGCAGGCGCGAACGGACCGCCGGGTCGTCGGGCAGGGGCCGCGTCCACGAGTCGTCGCTGCCCGGCAGGGCCAGCGCGTCGGCGAACGCGGCCGCGATGCGCGCGTGCCCCAGCGGACTGGCGTGCAGCCGGTCGGTGCTCCATAGACGGGAGTCGGTGACCACCGGGTGAGGGGATGTCTCCGCCACGATCACGCCGTGGCGCCCGGCGGCCTCCCGGATGTGCTCGTTCAGCGCGGTGACCCGGTGGCCGACCGGGCGGGCGAGCGGAGTGATCCGGGCGAGGTCGGGGAACGTGAGCGTGGCGACGCGCGCGCCCTGTGCGGTGAGGGCGGCGAACATCGCCTCCAGGTGGCCGGCCACCTCGTCGGCGTCGAACCGGGGGCGCAGGATGTCGTTGACCCCGGCGACCACGGTGACCAGATCCGGTCTCATCGCGAGAGCCGGGGCCAGTTGCTCGGCGTGCACCTGACCTGTCAGACGGCCCCGGACGGCGAGATTGGCGTACCGCAGGCCGGGGCTGTGTCCCGCGATCTGCTCGGCCAGCCGGTCCGCCCAGCCCCGCAGGCCCTGGATGTCGTCCCCGTCGCCGAGCCCTTCGGTCTGGCTGTCCCCGAGAGCGACGTAGCGCAGATACGGACCGTTCGGCACCGGTCGACCGCCTTCCGCCCCGCCGGTCCCAGTGCCTCCTGCGCCACGAAACCCGACCCTAGGCAATTAATTGACTATGCGCATCATTGCCTATATCAGCATGCGAAACAACCCGACGGAACAGAACAGGATTCGACGGTGAGCCGATGTCGAACAGGTTCGGCCGGGGGGCGGACAGTAAACGACATGCGCCACGGGCGCGGGCCAGATGGGTCGAGAGTGCCTGAAATCGTCGCCGACGACGGATCGGCCGGACAAGACGGGCATGGCGAACAATGGGTGACATTCTCGAAACGCAGCCGCTATCGTCCGTCGGCGCGGCGGAGGGACTCCTCTGCCAATGCGGCACACGGCGTGGAAGTGCCACCGTGGCGGCCGAGGAGGAACGGTTCCGGGGACTGCTGGAAGCCGCTCCGGACGCCATGGTCATCGTGGACGACACGGGCACCATCCGCCTAGTCAACGCCCAGACCGAGGCCCTGTTCGGCTTTCAGCGTGAGGAACTGCTCGGCCGGCCCGTCGAGTTGCTGATCCCCCACCGCTTCCGGGCCCACCACACACGGCACCGCAACGGTTACGCCTCCAACCGCCAGGTACGCCCGATGGGAGCCGGGCTCGATCTGCACGGCCTGCGCAAGGACGGCACCGAGTTCCCCGTCGAGATCAGCCTCAGCCCCCTGGAGACCGCGGACGGGCTGCTCGTGTCCGCCGCCGTGCGTGACGTCAGCGACCGCAAGGCCGCCGAGCGGCGCATCAACGAACTCGCCGCGCTCGTCGAGTCGTCGCAGGACGCGATCCTCGCCAAGACGCTCGACGGGTACATCACCTACTGGAACGCGGCCGCCCAGTCCCTCTACGGCTACACGGCCGAGGAGGTCATCGGCCGCCATGTGTCCGTCCTGGCGCCCGAGGAGATGCGGGACGATATCAGCGTGCTCCTCGAGCGGCTGCGTCAGGGGGAGAAGGTCGAGCACTTCGAGACGCTTCGCGTGACCAACACGGGCCAACTGCTGGACGTCGACGTCACCCTGTGGCCGACCCGGGACACCGACGGCACGGTCGTCGGCGCGTGCGCCATCGTCCGGGACATCAGCGACCGCAAGCGTGCCGAGGCCGAACTCACCGCGTTGTACGAGCAGCAGCGGCACATCGCGCTCACGCTGCAGCGCAGTCTGATGGGCACCCCTCCCGCCATTCCCGGCCTCGCCACCGCAGCCCGCTACCGGCCCGCCACACAGGGCGCGGGTGTGGGCGGCGACTGGTTCGACCTCATTCCGCTGGGCGCCGGGCGGGTCGGCGTCCTGATCGGCGATGTGATGGGCCGCGGGCTGGAAGCGGCCGCCGTCATGGGCCAGTTGCGCTCGGCGGCGCACGCCCTCGCCAAGACCGGTATGCAGCCCCGTCAGCTGATGCAGGCCCTGGACACCTGTGTCGCCGATCTCGACGTTCCCGACCAGCTCGTCACCTGCTGCTATCTGATCATCGCCCCGGACGCGGGCACCGTGACCGTGTGCTCCGCCGGGCATCTGCCGATCCTGGTGGCCGGTACCGGCGAGGGCGTGCACTGCCTGTCCGCACCGGTGAACGCGCCTCTCGGTGTCGGCGGGGTGCTCTACCAGCAGTCCAGTACGGAGATCCGGCCCGGCGCCACCCTCGTCCTCTACACCGACGGCCTGATCGAGACGCCCGGCAGCGACATCGAGAACCGTATCAGCGAACTCACCACCGTCCTCGACGAGTTCTTCACCGGCAACCCCTGTCTGGAGACCGCCGCCGAGCATGTACTGGCCAGCCTGCTGCCGGATGCCGAGTCTCACAACGACGACGTCACCCTGCTGCTCGCCCAGCTGCCGGCCGCCCCGCTGGCCACCCTCGCCACCGAACTGCCCGCCGTGCCCGGCTCCGTCCCCGAGGGACGCGCGTTCCTCACCAAGGCCCTGGCTGCCTGGAGCTGCGCGGACACGGCGGACGACGCTCTGCTTCTGCTCTCGGAGACCCTGACCAACGCCGTCCAGCACGCCGAGGGCCCGATCGCGGTGCATCTGTCCCGCACCGCCACCGACCTCACCGTCGAGGTCAGCGACCGCAGCCCGCATCTGCCCCAGCCCCGTATCGCCACCGAGGTCGAGGAATCCGGACGGGGTCTGATCCTCGTCCGCGCGCTCGCCGAGAGCTGGGGAGTCCGGCCCACCGACGAGGGCAAAACCACCTGGTTCACACTGAAGTTGTGAAATCCGGAAGGACCGGGAGGCACATCGCGTGAACACCACCTCGGCCGCCGTGACGGGTGCGGCCGCCTTCACCTGGCTCGGCATGGTCGTGGCCGTCTCGTTCATCGAGGCACCGCTGAAGTTCCGGGCGCCGGGCATCACCGTACGGCTGGGCCTCGGCATCGGCCGGCTGGTGTTCCGGGCGCTGAACATCGCCGAATCGGTTCTCGCGGCGGCTGTTGTCGTGGCGGTCGCGGCGGGTTCGCCCACCGCGCCCGTCACGGTCACCACCTGTGGGGTCGCGGCGCTGCTCGCCGTCCAGCTGGCAGCCGTACGGCCCCTGCTCAACCGGCGCAGTGACCGGGTGCTCGCGGGCGAGGAACTGCCGCGCTCACGCGCCCACTACGTCTACGTCGCGGTCGAGGTGCTGAAGGCCGCGGCGCTGGTGACCCTCGGTGTCAGCGCTCTGGCCGCCGTCTGACGGCGCGGAGAGTGAGGGTCACCGGGGCGGCGGCTCATCCCTCGTCCGGTACGGGCACCCGCCACACCAGTGTGGTGCCGCCGCCGTCGGGGCTGGAGATCTCGAGGTTTCCGCCCAGTTGCTCGGCCCGTTCGGCCATGTTGCGCAGGCCGCTGCGACGGCCCTCGGGCGGAATGCCCACCCCGTTGTCCGTGACCGTCAGTTTGACCTCGCGGCCGTCGGTCTCCAGCGCCACGGCGGCCCGGTCCGCGCGGGCGTGCCGGGCGATGTTGGTCAGGGCCTCGGACAGTACGGCGACCACGTGGTCGGCGATCCGGCCGGGGACCTCGGTGTCCACCAGGCCCTCCATCCGCACGCTGGGCGCGTAGCCGAGCACCGGAGCCGCCTCGCCCACCACCCGCACCGCGCGGGCGCGCAGACCCGATCCGCCCGCGCCGTCGTGCGAGCGCAGACCGAAGATGGTCGACCTGATGATCTTGATGGTCTCGTCGAGGTCGTCCACCGCCCGCACCACGCGTTCCGCCGCCTGCGGGTGCTCGATGAAACGGCCCGCGCTCTGCAGCGTCATACCGGTGGCGAACAGCCGCTGGATCGCCAGGTCGTGCAGATCGCGGGCGATCCGGTCGCGGTCCTGGAGCATGGCGATGTGCTCGGCGTCCCGACGGCGCTCCGCCAGCTCCATCGCGATCGCGGCCTGGGCGGCGAAACCCTGCAGCGGCTCGGTCTCCTTCTCGGAGAACGCCGGCCGGCCGTCCTCACGCACCAGCAGGACGACGCCGCGGAGCACCTCACCGGTGCCGAAGGGGACGGCAACGGCCGCACCGAGCCCGGGAGGGAACGGCGTCGGGTCGGAGGCCCGCTTGTCACGGGTGACGTCCTGGCAGTGGACGGGAGCGGCGCCGGAGAATGCCTCGCCGACCAGGGTGCCGTCCACGGGCAGCACCAGACCGCGGTGCTCCTCCGCTCCCTGGCCGACGGCCAGCTCCACGGTGAGCGAGTCGGTGTCCTCCACCGGCATGGCGACCACGACCAGCGCGGCGCCGGTGATCTCCATGGCCCGCTCCGCGATCAGGGCGAGCGCCTCACCGTGCTGGCCGCCGGACATCAGGCTGTGGGTGATCTCGGCGTTCGCCTGGAGCCAGCGCTCGCGCAGCCGCGACTCCTCGTACAGCCGGGCGTTGTCGATGGCGACGCCGGCCGCGACGGCCAGGGTCGACAGCACTGACTCGTCCTCCTCGTCGAACTGCGCCCCGCCCGCCTTCTCGGTGAGGTACAGGTTGCCGAAGACCTGGTCGCGCACCCGGATCGGAACGCCGAGGAAGGTGTTCATCGGCGGGTGGTGCGGCGGGAAGCCGTAGGACGCGGGATGCTCGGAGAGCTTCGCCAGGCGCAGCGGCTCGGGACGGCGGATCAGCTCGCCCAGGATGCCGTGCCCCTCGGGGTAGGGGCCGATCTTCGCGATCTGTTCCTCGTCGACTCCCACGGTGTAGAAGGCCGACAGCCTCTTGCCGTCGGGGCCGATCACTCCGAGGGCGGCGTACTGTGCGTCGACGAGCGCCGCAGCGGCCTCCACGATACTGTGCAGGGCCTGTTCGAGGTCCAGTTCCCGGCCCACGGAGAGCACCGCCTCCAGGAGGCTGTGCACCCGGTCGCGTGTGCCGCGTGCCGCGTCCAGACGGGCCTGCAGCTCCTCCAGCAGCTCGTCCAGCTTCAGCTGCGGCAGGCGTACGCGAGCCTCCCGGGCCTCCTCAGGGCTTCCCACCGCTGGTCCTCCGAATCCCTCGACACGCCACCGGCCGTCCGTTGCGGTCTTGTGCCACGGTAACGGTCCAGGCAGAGGGAGCGTACGGGATCGCCCCTGGTCGGCCCGCCCCGGGGGCGGTTGCCGCGGTTCAGAGGAAGTGGGTGCCGCCGGGCGTCAGTGTCCTTCCTGCCGGAGCCGGTCCTGGACCTGGGTGGCGATCACCGCGGCCTGGATACGCCGCTCCACCCCCAGCTTCGCCAGCAGCCGCGAGATGTGGTTCTTCACCGTCTTCTCCGCCAGAAACAACCGCTGCCCGATCTGCCGGTTGGTCAGCCCCTCACCGATCAGCGCCAGGATCTCCCGCTCCCGCTCCGTCAGCCCCGGCAACGCATCAGGCTCCGGCTCCTTCTCCTGCTCACCCCGCAGCCGCGCCATCAGCTTCGCCGTCGCACTCGGATCCAGCAACGACTGCCCCGCCGCCACCGTCCGCACCGCCGACACCAGATCCGACCCCTGGATCTGCTTCAGCACATACCCCGACGCCCCCGCCATGATCGAGTCCAGCAACGCCTCCTCGTCATCGAACGACGTCAGCATCAGACACGCCAGCTCCGGCATCCGCGACCGCAGCTCCCGGCACACACTCACCCCGTCCCCGTCCGGCAGCCGCACATCCAGCACCGCCACCTGCGGACGCAACGCCGGCACCCGCACCAGCGCCTGCTCCACCGTCCCCGCCTCACCGACCACCGTGATGTCCGGCTCGTCGTCCAGCAGATCATGCACCCCCCGCCGCACCACCTCGTGATCGTCCAGCAGGAAGACCCGGATCGGGTCACCGGGCCGCTCACCCTGAGCCATCAGACGCCACCTCTCACACCTCGCACACCACCGCCCGGCCACCGGACGACAACACTCCTACCCACCAAGATCCTGCCCGCATCCGGGCCGAACGGCCAGGGACCAACGGCCCCCGATCCACCCCACCCCGGCCGGGGCCGGTCGGCCCGCACTGGGGTCCATCGTCGTCTGGGGCGCGGACCCGGCCCGGGCCAGGGTGGAGGCGGAGCGGCACGGACCCGCCGATGCCGCCTGCACGCCGCCGGTCACCCCGGCGGCGCCCGACAACGGAGGCGCACCCCCATGACCCGACACGACGACGGTTCCGCGGTCACTGCCGGCCCCGACGCGCCGTCCGACATCGCCATGGCCGTGGACCAGCTGGTGGCGGCCGGTCTCAAAGCGCTCGCCGACTACGACACCCTCACCCAGGAGCAGATCGACCACATCGTGAAGAAGGCCTCGGTCGCCGCTCTCGACCAGCACACCGGGCTGGCGCTCCTGGCGGTGGAGGAGACCGGCCGCGGGGTCTTCGAGGACAAGGCGGCCAAGAACATGTTCGCCTGTGAGCACGTCACCCACAGCATGGGCCCGATGAGGACCGTGGGCGTCGTCGCCCGCGACGACATCGAGGACATGGTGGAGATCGCGGAACCGGTGGGGGTTGTCTGCGCGATCACCCCCGTCACCAATCCGACCTCCACCACGATCTTCAAGGCGCTGATGGCACTGAAGACACGCAATCCGGTCGTGTTCGCCTTCCACCCCTCCGCCCAGCGCTGCAGCACGGAGGCCGCCCGCATCGTGCGCGACGCCGCCGTCGCCGCGGGCGCGCCGGAGCACTGCGTGCAGTGGATCGAGACCCCGTCCGTCGAGGCGACCGGCACGCTCATGCGTCACCCCGGCGTCTCGCTGATCCTGGCGACCGGAGGAAACGCGATGGTCAAGGCCGCCTACTCGGCCGGAAAGCCGGCCCTCGGCGTCGGCGCGGGCAACGTGCCCGCGTATGTGCACAAGAGCGCCAAGCTGCGCCGGGCCGTCAACGACCTGGTGCTGTCGAAGTCCTTCGACAACGGCATGATCTGCGCGTCCGAGCAGGCCGTCATCCTGGACGAGGAGATCTACGACGCCGCCCTGACCGAATTCGCCGGGCTGCACGCCCACCTGGCGACTCCCGAGGAGAAGGCGAAGCTGGAGGAGTTCCTCTTCCCGGCCGGCAAGGCCCCGGGCGGCGGCTGCGAGCCCAAGGTCAACGCGGCGGCCGTCGGGCAGAGCGCCGAGTGGATCGCGCGGCAGGCTGGCTTCAGCGTGCCCGACGGCACCTCGCTGATCCTGGTGGAGGCCGGACACGTGGGCCCGGACGAGCCGTTGACCCGTGAGAAGCTCTGCCCCGTCCTGACCGTGCTGCGCGCCGAGTCCACACAGCGGGGCTTCGACCTGGCCGCCGACATGGTCGCCTTCCACGGGCAGGGGCACAGCGCCGTCATCCACACCGAGGAGCCCGGGCTCGCGGAGGCGTACGGCAAGCGCATGAAGACCGTGCGGGTGATCGTCAACGCGCCGTCCTCGCAGGGCGCCATCGGCGGCATCTACAACAGCCTGCTGCCGTCGCTGACGCTCGGCTGCGGTTCCTGGGGCAGCACGTCGGTGTCGAACAACGTGTCCGCCGCCCAGCTGCTGAACATCAAGCGGGTCTCCACCCGCCGCAACAACCTCCAGTGGTTCAAGGTGCCGCCCAAGATCTACTTCGAGCCGCAGGCCATCCGCTATCTGACGTCCATGCCGGACGTCCACCGCGTCACCGTGGTCACGGACGCGACGATGACCCGCCTCGGCTTCGTCGACCGCGTCACCCGTGTCCTTCAGCGCCGCCGCGAGCCGGTGACGATCCAGGTCATCGACAACGTCGAACCCGAGCCCAGCATCGACTCCGTCGAGCGCGGCGCCCGGCTGATGGGCGACTTCCGCCCGGACACGATCATCGCGCTGGGCGGCGGCTCGCCGATGGACGCGGCCAAGGTGATGTGGCTGCTGTACGAGCAGCACGCGCTCGGCAAGGACATCGACTTCGCGGACATGCGGCACAAGTTCTCCGACATCCGCAAGCGTGCCTTCCGCTTCCCGGTGCTCGGCAGCCTCGCCCGGCTCGTGTGCGTGCCGACGACGTCCGGCACCGGCGCCGAGGTCACGCCCTTCGCCGTCATCTCCGATCCCGCGAGCGGCAAGAAGTACCCGCTGGCCGACTACGCGCTCACCCCCAGCGTGGCCATCGTGGACCCGCTGCTGACCACCGCGCTGCCCCCGGCGCTGGCCGCCGACAGCGGCTTCGACGCCCTCACCCACGCCATCGAGGCGTATGTGTCGGTGTACGCCAACGACTTCACCGACGGCCTGGCGCTGCACGCGATACGGCTGATCTTCGACCACCTGGACGCCGCGGTGAACGACCGCGCGAACTCGCCCGAGGCGCGGGAGAAGATGCACAACGCCGGCACCATCGCGGGCATGGCCTTCGGCAACGCCTTCCTCGGCATCGTCCACGCCATGTCCCACACGCTCGGCGCCACCTTCCACATCGCACACGGGCGCACCAACGCGGTCCTGCTGCCGCATGTGATCCGCTACAACGGCACCGTCCCGACGAAGCTGACGGGCTGGCCCAAGTACGAGCACTACCGCGCGCCCGAGCGCTTCCAGGACATCGCCCGCGCCCTCGGTCTGCCCGCCGCCACCCCGCAGGAGGGCGTGGAGTCCCTCGCCGGTGCCGTGGAGCGGCTGCGCGACACCGCGGGCATCGAGCCGTCCTTCCGGGCTCTCGGGGTCGACGAGCGGACCTTCCTCGACGCACTTCCCCAGCAGGCACTCAACGCCTTCGAGGACCAGTGCGCGCCCGCCAACCCCCGTATGCCCGTGCTCGACGACATGCGGGACCTGATGCGCGCGGCCTACTACGGGCGGGACCAGGCCCCCGCCGCATCGTAGGGCCCAGCAGAGGTGTGCCAGGGCCGTTCGGCCCTGGCACACCATTGCTCCGGCGCGTTCCACTGGCCTGATCGGCAGCGAGCGACGAACCCCTTACGGAAGCATCCATGACCCTCGAAAACCTCCGGCCCCTCACGGCGGGACCACGCCAGAGCATCGAGCTCGGCAGCGACGAAGCCCTGCGGCTGCTGGGCAGCGTCTCCCTGGGCAGGGTCGTCTTCACCCAGCACGCCCTGCCGACCGTCCGCCCGGTCAACCACATCCTGGACGGCGGCGACATCGTCATCCGCACCCATGAGCGCGCGGCCCTGACCTCCCGCACCCGTCCGGCCGGCGGTCCGGGCGTGGTCGTCGCCTACGAGGCCGACGCCATCGACCCGGACACGCATCTCGGCTGGAGCGTGGTGGTCACCGGCTACGCCCATCTCGTGACCGATCCGCAGGAGCTGGCGCGTTACCGGGCCAGGCTGCACCCCTGGGTGGAGCAGTCGATGGACTACGCGATCCGTATCCGCCCCGACCTGATCACCGGGATCCGGCTCGTGGCGACCGATCAGCGCGCCAACGCCTGAACGGCTCCACGCCGAGGAAGGGTCAGCCGTCCCAGGTCCAGTCGGCGACCTCCGGCAGATCGACGCCGTGGACGCGGATCCAGTCGTGGTGGCGCTGCCGGGCGTCCTCCATCTCCTGGCGTACGGCGGCGGCGCGCACCGCGAGGCCGGGGACGCGGTCGATGACGTCCATGACCAGGCGGTAGCGGTCGAGGTCGTTGCTGACGACCATGTCGAACGGCGTGGTCGTGGTGCCGATCTCCTTGTAGCCGCGCACATGCAGGTTCCGGTGGCCGGTGCGCCGGTAGGCGAGACGGTGGATCAGCCACGGGTAGCCGTGGTAGGCGAAGATGACGGGCTTGTCCTGGGTGAACAGGCCGTCGTACTCGAAGTCGGTCATGCCGTGCGGGTGTTCCTCGCGCGGCATCAGCCGGGCGATGTCGACGACGTTGACGACACGGACGGCGAGTTCGGGCAGGTGACGGCGCAGCAGCTGGGCGGCCGCCAGGACCTCCTGGGTGGGTACGTCGCCGGCGCAGCCGAGCACCACGTCGGGTTCCCGGGTGCCGTCCTCGGTGCCGGCCCAGTCCCAGATACCGGCGCCCCGCGCGCAGTGGGCCTTGGCCTGATCCATGGACAGCCAGTCGTAGCAGGGCTGTTTGCCGGCGACGATCACATTGACGTAGTCCCGGCTGCGCAGTGCGTGATCGGCCACCGACAGCAGGGTGTTGGCGTCCGGCGGAAGATAGACGCGGACCGCCTCGGGGCTCTTGTTGAGGATGTGGTCGACGAAGCCGGGGTCCTGGTGCGAGAAGCCGTTGTGGTCCTGCCGCCACACATGCGAGGTCAGCAGGTAGTTGAGGGAGGCGACGGGGGCCCGCCAGGACAGGCGGCGGGTGGTGCGCAGCCACTTGATGTGCTGGTTGACCATGGAGTCGACGAGGTGCGCGAACGCCTCGTAGCAGGAGAACAGTCCGTGCCGGCCGGTCAGCAGGTATCCCTCCAGCCAGCCCTGGCAGGTGTGTTCGGACAGGATCTCCATCACCCGGCCGTGCCGGTCGAGGTGCTCGTCGACGTCCAGGGTCCCGGCCTGCCAGGCCTTGCCGCTGACCTGGTAGACGGCCTGCAGCCGGTTGGAGGCGGTCTCGTCGGGGCCGACGAGACGGAAGTCGCGCCGCTCGGTGGTGGCCCGCATGACGTCCTCGAGCATTCCGCCCAGCACCCGGGTGGGCTCGTGGAGTGTGGCGCCCGGCTTGTCGACCTCGACGGCGTGCCGCTCCAGCGGCGGCAGCGGCAGCTCACGCAGCAGCAGTCCGCCGTTGGCGTGCGGGGTGGCGCCGAGCCTTCGGTCTCCGGCGGGGACGCAGGCCAGCACCTGGGCGCGGGGGCGGCCGTGTTCGTCGAACAGTTCCTGCGGGCGGTACGAGCGCAGCCAGGCCTCCAGCTGCCGCAGGTGGTCGGCGTTGTCCCGGACGGCGGACAGCGGGACCTGGTGGGAGCGCCAGGTGCCTTCCACGGGCAGGCCGTCGACCTCGGCCGGGCCGGTCCATCCCTTCGGGGTGCGCAGCACGATCATCGGCCAGCGGGGGCGCTCGGTGGCGCCGTCCTCGCGGGCGGCCCGCTGGGCGGCGGCGATCCGGTCCAGGGCGGTGTCCATCGCGGCGGCCATCGCCCGGTGCACGGTCAGCGGGTCGTCGCCGGTCACATGGATCGGGTCGTGACCGTACCCCCTCATGAGGTCGTCGAGCTCTGCCTCGGGAAGCCGGGCGAGGACCGTCGGGTTGGCGATCTTGTATCCGTTGAGATGGAGGACCGGCAGGACGGCGCCGTCGTGCACGGGGTCGAGGAACTTGTTGGAGTGCCAGGAGGCGGCCAGCGGACCGGTCTCCGCCTCGCCGTCGCCGATGACACAGGTGACGAGGAGGCCGGGGTTGTCGAGGGCGGCACCGTAGGCGTGCGAGAGGGCGTAGCCCAGTTCGCCTCCCTCGTGGATCGACCCCGGTGTCTCGGGTGCCACATGGCTGGGCACGCCTCCGGGGAACGAGAACTGCCTGAAGAGACGGGCCATGCCGGCCTCGTCCTGGGTGAGGTCCGGATATGTCTCGGTGTACGAGCCCTCCAGCCAGGAGTTGGCCAGCACCGCCGGCCCGCCGTGGCCGGGGCCCCAGATGCACAGGGCGTCCAGGCCACGGGCCTTGATGACACGGTTGAGGTGGGTGTGCACGAGGTTCAGGCCCGGGGAGGTGCCCCAGTGGCCGAGCAGCCGCGGCTTGACGTGCTCCGGGCGCAGCGGCTCTTTGAGCAGGGGGTTGGCCATCAGGTAGATCTGGCCGACGGCCAGATAGTTCGCTGCGCGCCAGTGGGCGTCCAGCGTGCTCAGCTCGTCGTCGGTGAGCTGGACGGGCTCCTGCTGCGTGTCGACGGACATGGGAGAGATCCCTTCCGGATCGGGGTGCCGGTCTGAGCTGTGTGACGGTCCGTGTCTTCCACTCTCCGTCAGTCAGCCCGTTTCCCGACAGGGCCGACCGGGTCACTCCCCCGCGCGCGTTCAGACGGCGGTCAGCCCCTGCGCCCGGAACTGTTCCTGGACCCGCCGGACCAGCTCGGGCGCCGGGCTCCGGGTGTCCCGCAGCGGGAACGGGATACCGAGGGCCTCGTACTTCGGCGCGCCGAGCCGGTGGAAGGGCAGCACGTCCACCCGGTCGACGCTGCCCAGGCCCGCCAGGAACTTCGCCAGGCCGTCGATGGCTTCCGGGTCGTCCGTCCAGCCCGGGACCAGGACGTACCGGATCCACATGCGCACCCCGAGCCGGTCCAGGCGGGTGGCGAAATTCAGGGTGGGGGCCAGGTCGCCGCCGGTCAGTTTCCGGTAGGTGGCGACGTCGAAGGACTTGATGTCCAGCAGCACCAGATCGGTGTCGGCGAGGAGTTCGTCGGTGGCGCGGGCGCCCAGGAAGCCGGAGGTGTCCAGGGCGGTGTGCAGTCCGGCCTTCTTGCAGCGGCGCAGGACGGCACCGGTGAAGTCCGACTGGAGCAGCGGTTCGCCGCCCGTGACGGTGACCCCGCCCCCGGCCGCGGTGATGAAGCCGCGGTACTTCTCGATCTCGGCCATCACCTCGTCGACGGTCGCCTCGCGCCCGTCCCTCATGTGCCAGGTGTCGGGATTCGCGCAGTACAGGCAGCGCAGCGGGCAGCCGCTGACGAAGAGGACGAACCGGGTCCCGGGACCGTCCACGCCGGTGGACAGGTCCCAGGAGTGGATCCGGCCGGTGTCCATGGTGCTCACAGCGCTCCGTGGAAGGTACGGCTGATCACGTCGAGCTGCTGCTCCCGGGTCAGGCGGACGAAGTTCACCGCGTATCCGGAGACCCGGATGGTCAGCTCCGGGTACTTCTCCGGGTGCTGCATGGCGTCCTCCAGCGTGGCCCGGTCCAGGACGTTGACGTTCATGTGGAATCCGCCGGAGGCCGTGTAGGCGTCGAGGATGCCGACCAGGTTGCCCGCACGCTCGTCCGGGTGGTGCCCCAGACCCTCCGGGGTGATCGTCGTGGTCAGGGAGATGCCGTCGCGGGCGTGCTCGTACGGCAGCTTCGCGACCGACAGCGCGGCGGCTGCGACCCCGTGCCGGTCCCTGCCGTTCATCGGGTTGGCGCCCGGCGCGAAGGGCGCACCCGCGCGCCGGCCGTCGGGGGTGTTGCCGGTGTGCTTGCCGTAGACCACGTTGGAGGTGATGGTCAGCACCGACTGGGTGTGCTCGGCGTCGCGGTGGGCGGGGTGCCTGCGGACCTTCGCCATGAACGAGTCCACCAGCTCGGCGGCGAGCGCGTCGGCGCGGTCGTCGTTGTTGCCGTATGCCGGCCAGTCGCCCTCGGTCTCGTAGTCCACGGCCAGTCCCGTGGCGTCCCGGATGACCTTCACCCGGCCGTACCTGACGGCGGACAGACTGTCCGCGGCCACCGACAGACCGGCGATCCCGCATGCCATGAAGCGGTGCACGGGGTGATCGTGCAGGGCCATCTCCAGGCGCTCGTAGGCGTACTTGTCGTGCATGTAGTGGATCACATTGAGCGCGTTCACATAGGTGGCGGCCAGCCAGTCCAGCATCCGGTCGTACGCCGCCGTCAGCTCGTCGTAGTCCAGGTACTCGCCGGTCAGCGCGGGCATCGCGGGCGCGACCTGCTCGCCGGTCATCTCGTCCCGGCCGCCGTTGATCGCGTACAGCAGCGCCTTGGCCAGATTGACCCGCGCTCCGAAGAACTGCATCTGCCGGCCCACCGCCATCGCGGAGACACAGCAGGCGATCGCGGTGTCGTCGCCGGTGCGCGGGCGCAGCAGTTCGTCCGACTCGTACTGGAGGGCACTGGTGTCGATGGACACCCGGGCGCAGAAGTCCTTGAACCCGGCCGGCAGTCGCGGCGACCAGAGCACGGTCAGGTTGGGCTCCGGGGCGGGGCCGAGGTTGTACAGGGTCTGGAGGTAGCGGAAGGACGTGCGGGTGACGAGCGGGCGCCCGTCCTCACCGATGCCGCCGATGGACTCCGTCACCCAGGTCGGGTCGCCCGAGAACAGCGCGTCGTACTCGGGGGTGCGCAGGAACCGTACGATCCGCAGCTTGATCACGAAGTCGTCGACGAGCTCCTGCGCACGCGACTCGTCGACGGCGCCCTCGTCCAGGTCCCGCTGGAGATAGACGTCCAGGAACGTGGACGTGCGGCCCAGCGACATCGCGGCACCGTTCTGTTCCTTGACCGCCGCCAGGAAGCCCATGTACAGCCACTGCACCGCCTCGTGGGCGTTGGTGGCCGGGCGGGAGACGTCGCAGTGGTAGGTCGCCGCCATCCGGGTCAGCTCGCCCAACGCCCTGATCTGCTCGGCCAGTTCCTCCCGGTCGCGGATGACGTCCGCGGTGGAGGGCCGCGCGTCCAGCAGGGCCCGCTCGGCACGCTTCGCTGCGATCAGCCGGTCCGTGCCGTACAGCGCGACGCGCCGGTAGTCGCCGATGATCCGGCCGCGGCCGTACGCGTCCGGGAGCCCGGTGATGATGCCCGCCTTGCGGGCGGCCCGCATCTCGGGGGTGTACGCGTCGAAGACACCGTCGTTGTGGGTCTTGCGGTACGTCCCGAACACCCGGCTGACGAACGGGTCGGCCCGGTAGCCGTAGGCCTCCAGGCCGTTCTGCACCATCCGCAGACCGCCGTTGGGCATGATCGCCCGCCGGAGCGGGGCATCCGTCTGCAGACCGACGATCAGCTCCCGGTCACGGTCGATGTAGCCCGGCCGGTGCGAGGTGATCGTCGACGGGGTGCCCGGGTCGACGTCCAGGATTCCCTTGCGCCGCTCCTCGGGGAACAGGGAGCTGACCTTGCGCCAGACGGCGAGCGTGCGCTCGGTCGGGCCGGCCAGGAACGCCGCGCCGCCCTCGTAGGGCGTGTAGTTGGCCTGGATGAAGTCACGCACGTCGATGCGTTCCTGCCAGCGGGTGCCTGCGAAGCCTCGCCATGCCTCGGCCGCCCTGGTGGGGTCGGCCGTCACCGTTGCCGTCATCGCCAGTCTCTCCCTAGATCGGCACAGGATCTCTGCACTGTCGATGCTCGTCGCCCGCCGAGGTGACGGGCAGGGCCCGTCGGCGTACGGGTCGGGTGCCACGCGTCCCCTCCCGCGCGGGCCGTTCGGCCCCGGTGACCAGGGCGGCCGACCGAGGCGTTCGGGCGGCGGACGGCCAGGGTCCGTCGTGTGGGCCCAGGCGTGATCCGAACGACAGGCCCTGGGCGCGCCGTCGGTGCCGAAGGGCCCTCGCGGGGGACCGGGTGGCCCATGGCCCGGGGCGGCGGGCGGGCAGACGCTGGAAGCGGATGGTCCTAACCCCTGGAGACAGCCATGAACGTTTCCGTGACTCCGAACCTGCTCCGGTCGCTGTCCGCCGAGCACCGTTCCCGGCTGATGCGCATCGCACGAGAGGTCAACATCCCGCAAGGCACGCGCCTGTTCGAGGAGGGTGGGCGTGCCGACCGGTTCTGGATCGTGCGCAGTGGTTGCGTCGCCCTCGACATGCATGTGCCCGGACGCCGGTCACCGGTCATCGAGACCCTCGGTTTTGGTGACCTCGTCGGCTGGTCCTGGCTGTTCGAGCCGTACACCTGGCAGCTGGGCGCCGAGGCCGCCACACCGGTGCGCGCCCATGAGTTCGACGCCGTCGCCGTACGGATGATGTGCGCGGACGAACCTGAGTTCGCGCAGGCGATAGAGCACTGGGTGAGCCAGGTGCTGGCACACCGGCTCCAGGCGACCCGGACCCGTCTGCTGGACCTGTACGCCCCGTACGGCAGTGGCAGCAGGTAGCGACCCGAGGAGGCACTGATGTCCGAACCTTCGCATGCGCCACGCACGGTGAGCGATGTGATGACCCACACCGTCGTCGCCGTCGGCCGTGACGCCCCCTTCAAGGAACTCGTGGAGCTCATCGACCAGTGGAAGGTGAGCGCGCTGCCGGTCCTGGAGGGCGAGGGCCGTGTCGTCGGTGTGGTGTCCGAGGCCGATCTGCTGGCGAAGGAGGAGTTCCGCGGCCTCACCGGGCCGATGAGCGAACTGGCCGACCTGGTCAAGGCGGGAGCGGTGACCGCGGGCGAGCTGATGAGCAGTCCGGCCGTCACCGTGCACGCGGACGCCCCGCTCGCCGAAGCGGCCCGCATCATGGCGCGCCGCCGCGTCAAGCGGCTGCCTGTCGTCGACGCGGTGGGCATGCTGCAGGGTGTGGTCAGCCGCAGTGACCTGCTCAAGGTGTTCCTGCGGTCCGACGAGGAACTGGCCGACGAGATCCGCCGGACCGTCCTGGCCCGCGTACCGACCGCTTCGGCGGTGACGCTCGGCGTGACGGGCGGGGTGGCAACCCTGAGCGGAACCCTGCGCGACCGCGCACTCGTCCCGGTACTGGCCCAGGCGGTCCGCAGCATCGCAGGCGTGGTCGACGTCCGCTTCGACCTGTCCCATCCGTGAGCCCGGCAGCCGTGCGCGGCTGCGGCGCGCCGCTCTGACCCGCGCGTCCGCCCTGAGGGCGGGCGCGCGACGTCATGGGCTCCCTGGTGCGCACGAAGCCGGCGTGCGATCGCGGTGCGCCGAAGCGCCCGCGTGGCCGAGCCACGCGGGCGCTTCGTCGACGCGGCAACCACGCGCCAGGCTTCGTCACGGCGGAACGGTTATGCGGCAGGCGGGCACTGATCCGAGGGCTGCCGCCTTGCGCGGGGCGAGGGTCCCCGCGCGAGCGACGCCGAGCCCCCAATCGCAAGGCGCCGCGGGGCCCGCGCAGGAACGACGCTCGCGGTTCGGCAACACAGCAAGCACGCATACCAGGCGCCGCGCGGCCGACAGAATCCGGCAGGCAGGCCCTGACCCGCGGACGGCTGCCCTCGCCCTTCCGCAAGGCAGGGGCCCCGCGCGAGAGACGCCGTGCAAGCCGTCACCGCGACAGACCGCAATTTGGCAGGCAGGCCCCGATCCGACGGGCGGACGCCCTCGTCCCTCCGCAAAGCAGGGGCCCCCGCCAGAGACGCCGTACAAGGCGTCGCCGCGGCAGCGGCAAGTCGGCAAGCGGGCCCCAACCGAGGGCAGCCGCCGCGCCTCCCCCTGCGCGGAAGAGGGATCACGCGCAAGCCAAGCCTCGAAACCCCCTGCGACCGAGCCACCCGACTGGATCGACACCGCAGCCAGCGCGCCCGCACGCCGTCGCCGCGACAGACCGGAACTGGGCAGGCAAGCCCTGATCCGACGGGCGGACGCCCTCGTCCCTCCGCAAAGCAGGGGCCCCGCACCAGAGACGCCGTGCAAGCCGTCGCCGCGGCAAGCGGCAAATCGGCAAGCGGCCCTCAACCGAGGGCAACCGCCGCGCCTCCCCCTCCGGGGAAGAGGGATCACGCGCAAGCCAAGCCTCGAAACCCCCTGCGGCCGAACCACCCGACTGGATCGGCACCGCAGCCAGCGCGCCCGCACGCCGTCGCCGCGACAGACCGCGACTGGGCAGGCAGGCCCCGATCCGACGGGCGGACGCCCTCGCCTCTGAGCAGAGCAGGGCCCCGCGCGAGCGACGCCGAGCCCGCAATCGCAAGCCGCCGCGGCGCCCGCGTGGGCGGTACGCGGGCAGCGCGTGTGTCAGGCGTCGCGTGCGGTGGGGAAGTTGGCCGGCAGGAACTAGTCCGAGCGCTGCCGGCCCGTTTCGCCCTGTGCGGAGCGCAGGTCCGCCAGGAGTTCTGCCTGGCCGGCCAGCACCCCCGTCAGGATCGTGCGGGCGATCCTGAGGAGTTCGGCGACGTGGGGGCTGGTCAGGGAGTAGTACACGGTCGAGCCCTCCTTGCGGGAGACGACCAGGTTCGCGCGGCGCAGCACGGCCAGCTGCTGGGACAGGTGCGCGGGCTCGATGCCCACCTCGGGCAGCATCTCGGACACCGCGTGCTCGCGTTCGCTGAGCAGTTCCAGGACGCGGATGCGGGCCGGATGGCCGAGCGTTTTGAAGAACTCGGCCTTGAGCTGGTACAGGGGGGTACTCACCGGGGCGTCCCCTCACTCGTCACACGCATGGGGACCATCCTCGCCTGCGCCGCCGCCCGGACCGAATCGGCGGCCCGGAAATCCGACCGGGAGTCCGGCCGAAACAGGGCAGACCCGGTCACAGGGGCAGCGTGATCCAGATGCTCTTGCCCTCGCCGTCGGCGTCCGCCCGTACGACCGCGGTGCCACCGAGGCCATGCGTGAGTTCCATGACCGTCGCCAGTCCCCCGGCGCCCACGGCGGGGCCGTACAGCGTCGGCACGCGCGGGTCGCGGTCGTGCACGGCGAGCACCAGGCAGTCACCGCCGGAGGCGTAGATCACCGTCAGCTCCCCGGACGGCTCTGCGGCGTGCCGGACGCTGTTGGTGACCAGCTCGCAGAGGATCAGCAGGGCCGGACCGACCACGGGGTGGGTCAGGCCGATGCCCCACTCGGCGAGGGCGCGTTCCGCGGTCTGACGTGCCGTACGGACGGCGGACGGCGCCACCGGCAGCGTGAGCACATGGCGGTGCGGCAGTGGCGCCAGCCGTTCGGCCCAGCGCGCGGTTCCGCCGAAGGGGGAGCCGGTCATACGCCGGGCTCCTCGCCGACCGGGACCGCAGGGCCGTACAGCGGAACGGACACGCGAGCCCCCTCGACTCTGCTGCTGCGGACGCCCGCCAGGGGCACCAGGAGGCCGCGCCCGCGACTCCCGGCGGCAGGCACAGCCGCACCAGCATCCAGCGAGTTGCCAAATTTTGCAATTCGGCATCTGCCCGATACAGCATCTTCCCGGGGACGTACCTGGTGCGCGGTTCCCCGCCGGACGGTTACGGTGCTGGAACGGATCACCGTCCAGGTGCGAAACGGGGAGGCGGCATGGCCGAGGACAAAGCGGCGACGCTGCCGCGCAAGGTGTACGAGAAGGAACTGCTGCGTCTGCAGACGGAGTTGGTGAGGCTTCAGGAGTGGGTGCGGGCGGAGGGCGCCCGGCTGGTCGTGATCTTCGAGGGGCGCGACGCGGCGGGCAAGGGCGGCACCATCAAGCGGGTCGCGGAACACCTCAACCCCCGGCTGGCGCGGATCGCGGCCCTCCCCAAGCCGACCGAGCGCGAACGCACCCAGTGGTACTTCCAGCGGTACGTCGAGCATCTGCCGGCCGCCGGGGAGATCGTCCTGTTCGACCGGTCCTGGTACAACCGGGCCGGTGTCGAGCATGTGATGGGTTACTGCACCAAGGAGGAGCACCAGCTCTTCCTGCGCCAGTGCCCGATCTTCGAGCGGATGCTGGTGGAGGACGGCATCCTGCTGCGCAAGTACTGGTTCTCGGTGAGCGACGCGGTGCAGCAGGAGCGGTTCAGGCGCCGGCTGGACGATCCGGTGCGGCGCTGGAAGCTGTCGCCGATGGACCTGGAGTCGATCACCCGCTGGGAGGCGTACTCCCGGGCCAAGGACGAGATGCTGGTGCACACCGACATCTCGGAGGCGCCCTGGTACGTCGTCGAGAGCGACGACAAGCGCCGGGCCCGGCTGAACATGATCGCCCATCTGCTGGGCACCTTCCCCTACCACGAGGTGCCGCCGCCGGTGCTGGAGCTGCCGGAGCGGCCCGCGTCGACCGGCTACCAGCGCCCGCCGCGCGATCTGCAGACCTATGTCCCGGACCACGCGGCGAGCCTGTGACGCACGCCTGCTCGCGCCTCAGTCGTGCGCGACGACGGCGACGGGGGCGGCGGCGTGGTGCAGCACGGCGTGCGTGACAGGACCGATGTGCGCCCCGATCGGGCTGCGGCGGATCCTGCGGCCGACCACGACGAGGGAGGCCTCACGGGAGGCGTCGATCAGCTGCTGGGAGGAGCTGCCGGCGTGGGAGACCTCGACCACCTCGACGTCCGGGTACTTCTGCCGCCAGGGGCGCAGCATCGCGGTGAGGGCGGCGGCGTCCTGCCGGGCCAGTTCCGCGTTGAGCCCGGGGTCGGCGGGCAGGCCGTAGGCGAAGTACGGCGGCAGGTTCCAGCCGTGCACGACCCGCAGGGCGGTGCCACGGCGGGCGGCCTCCTCGAAGGCGAAGGCGATCACCGTGTCGTCGGGGTGGTCGGTGTCCAGGCCGAGGAGCACGGGGCGGTACGGGGTCGCCGCGGACGGGATGCCCGCCGGGTCCATGGCGTGCTCGTCGGCTGCCTGCTCACCGGCTCGTACGAGCACCACGGGCACCTCGGTGTGCGCGATCACGGCCAGGCCCACGGATCCGACGAGGAAGCCGCCGAGCCCGCCCAGCGCGCGGGAACCGAGGACCAGCAGCTCGGCGTCCTTCGCCGCGTCCGCCAGTATCTCGGCGGGCCGGCCGTTGATCTGCTGCTGTGTGATGTCGACGCCGGGGTGGCGCAGGCGCAGACCCTCGGCCGTCTCGCGGGGGATGCGCTCGGTCCAGTGCGCCTGGGTCTCGGCACCGAGCAGCGGCGCCTGGGCCATGGGCTCGGGGACGGGTTCCCAGACGTTGACGAGCTTCAGGGGCAGGGCGCGCAACTTCGCCTCGCGGGCTGCCCATTCAGCGGCGGCACGGCTCTCGGGCGAGCCGTCGATACCGGCGACTACGGTGCGGACCATGATGATGTGCCTCCTGAACTCTGGTTCTGCTTCCAGGGTGGTGGTGCGGGGGTGTGCCGGACAGGGGCCGCAGGTCCCCGGCGGGGCCCGACGGGCCCCGTCCGACACCACCCCACTCTCCCGGCACGGGCACCCCCTTCGCGCCGTGCCGAAGGTCCGCGGCCGAGGGCTGAACGGCCCTGTCGGCACGGCGTGTTGGCAATCCGGTCGGGTTCCCGCTCGCGGTCGCGGGTCCGGCGGTGGATCCTGTGATCACCCGGTGGAAGGAGAGTCATGGCCCAGGGCTGGGGCGCCCGTGTCGTCAAGTGGCGCCGTCTGACGCCCGGCCTCGTCCCGCTCATCGGTTACCGCCGCTCGTGGCTGAAGGGCGACGTACTGGCCGGAGTGACGGTGGCCGCGTATCTCGTGCCCCAGGTGATGGCGTACGCGGGGGTCGCCGGGCTGCCGCCGGTCACCGGGCTGTGGGCGATCCTGCCCGCGCTCGGGCTGTACGCGGTGCTCGGCTCCTCGCGCCTGCTGTCCGTCGGGCCCGAGTCGACGACCGCGCTGATGACGGCGACGGTGGTGGGCCCCCTCGCGGCCGGCGATCCGGGCCGGTACGCCGCGCTGGCGGCGGCGCTCGCGATCGCGGTCGGTCTGCTGTGCGTGGTGGCGTGGGCGGCGCGGCTCGGCTTCGTCGCGGATCTGCTGTCCCGTCCGGTCCTCATCGGCTATCTGGCCGGCGTGGCGATGATCATGATCGTGGACCAGCTGCCCAAGCTGACAGGCGTGGACACCGAGGGCGACGCCTTCTTCGCCCAGCTGTGGTCGTTCGTGACGAACCTGGCGGACATCCATTGGCCCACCCTGCTCTTTTCGGCCGTCGAACTCGCCTTCCTGCTCGCCGTCACCCGGTACTTCCCCGTCGTACCCGGCCCGCTGCTCGCCCTGGTGCTGGGCACGGCGGCGGTGGTGGTCTTCGAGCTCGAGGACCGCTACGACATCAAGGTGATCGGCGAGGTCCCGGCCGGGCTGCCGGAGTTCGATGTGCCGGACCTGACCGATCTGCCGCAGCTGCTGCTGCCCGCCCTCGGCGTCCTCATCGTCGGCTACACCGACTTCATCCTCACCGCACGGGCCTTCACCGGCGCCGACGACGGCACCGAGCTGGACGCCAACCAGGAGTTCCTCGCCCTGGGCGCCGCCAACTTCGGCGCCGGCACACTGCACGGCTTCCCGGTCAGCAGCAGCGCCAGCCGCACCGCGCTCGCCTCCTCCGCGGGCGCCCGCAGCCAGGCGTACTCACTGGTCGCCGGCGCGGCCGTCCTCTCCGTCCTGCTGTTCCTGAGCCAGTTGCTCACCCGCACCCCGACCGCGATCCTCGGCGCGCTCGTCGTCTACGCCGCCCTGCGCATGATCGACCTGGCGGGATTCCGCAAACTGGCGTCCTTCCGCCGCAGGGAACTGCTGCTGGCGCTCGGCTGTCTGGCCGGCGTGCTCGTCCTCGACATCCTGTACGGCGTGCTGGTCGCCGTCGGTCTGTCGGTGGCCGAGCTGCTCACCCGGGTGGCCCGGCCGCACGACGCCGTAGAGGGGCTGGTGCCGGGCCTGGCGGGCATGCACGACGTCGACGACTATCCGCAGGCCCGCACCATTCCCGGCCTGCTGATCTACCGCTATGACTCCCCGCTGTTCTTCGCCAACGCGGAGGACTTCGGGCGCCGGGCACGGGCGGCCGTCGACGGGCAGACGGAGCCGGTGCGCTGGTTCGTCCTCAACACGGAGGCGAACGTCGAGGTCGACATCACCGCGCTGGACGCCGTGGACGAGCTCCGCCGCGAACTCACCGACCGCGGCATCGTCTTCGCCCTCGCCCGGGTCAAGCAGGACCTGCTGGACGACCTGAAGGCCTACGGCCTCGCGGACAGCGTCGGCAACGACCGGATCTTCCCCACCCTGCCCACGGCGGTCGAGGCGTACCGGGAGTGGAACGGCGGCCAGTAGGCCCCCGGGTCGTCCCAAAGGGCCGTCCGGCCCTGTTCCGGCACCGTCCGCCGACCCGAAGGTCCCGAGTCGGTAAGCCGTTGGTCCCGGCTCGGCGGAGGGCGGCAAAACGGCGCCGAAACGCGGTCGGTCGCCTGCTAGACAGGAGATCGCCGCCCCTGAGACGCGGTGACCTTCCCCTCCGATTCCGTGCCCAGGAGGCCTCATGCTGTCCGCAGAATCCGCCGCCGTCGTGCGTGCCACCCTCCCCGCCGTGGGCGGAGCGCTCGACGAGATCACCACGCGCTTCTACCGGGCGATGTTCCGGGACCGGCCGGAGCTGCTCGACGGCATGTTCAACCGCGGCAACCAGGCCAGTGGCGCCCAGCGCCGCGCGCTGGCCGGGTCGATCGCCGGCTTCGCGACCGCGCTCCTCGACCATCCCGAGACGCGCCCGGACGCCCTGCTGGGACGGATCGCGCACAAACACGCCGCGGTCGGGGTCACCGACGACCAGTACACGATCGTGCACAAGTACCTGTTCGGCGCGATCGCCGAGGTCCTGGGCGACGCGGTCACCCCGGAGGTGGCGGCCGCCTGGGACGAGGTGTACTGGCTGATGGCCGGTGCCCTCATCGCGCAGGAGGCCCGCCTCTACCAGGACGCGGGCACGCAGCCGGGCCGCATCTGGCAGCGGTGGACGGTCGTCGAGCGCCGCACCGAGACCCCGGACGTGGTGTCCTTCCTGCTCCGCCCGGCCGACGGCGCACCGGCGCCGCGGGCGCGCGCGGGCCAGTACGTGAGCGTCCGCGTCCGTATGACCGACGGGATACTCCAGCTGCGTCAGTACAGCCTGTCCGCCGATCCGGGCGGGGAGCTGCGGCGGATCACGGTGAAGCGGGTCGACGGCACCGACGAGGCACCGGGCGGCGAGGTCTCCAACCTCCTGCACGAGCAGGTCCGCGAGGGGGACGAACTGACTCTCTCCGCGCCCTTCGGCGACATCGTCCTCGACGACCCGGCCGACGCCGCCGACCCGGTCGTGCTGGTCTCGGCGGGCATCGGCTGCACGCCCATGACGGGCATGCTGGCCCACCTCGCCGCCACCGGTTCGGCCCGCCCCGTGCTGGTCCTGCACGCCGACCGCTCCCCCGAGGACCACGCCCTGCGCACCGAGACACGGCAGCTCGTCGAGGGGCTGCCGGGCGCCCGTGCCGTCTTCTGGTACGAACGCCCCGGGGTGGAGGAGGCCGACGCCCGCGCCGGCCTGATGGACCTGAACGGGATCGAACTGCCGGACGGCGCCACGGTGTTCCTGTGCGGCCCGCTGCCCTTCATGCGCGAGGTACGCGGACAGCTGCTGGACGCCGGTGTTCCCGCCCGGAACATCCGCTACGAGGTCTTCGGACCCGACCTGTGGCTGCCCGCCGAGGCGGCCTGAACCACATCGAACTCCGCGCGAAAGGAACCGACATGACCAGCGACAACACCCAGGGTGCTCCCGCCGTTCTGCTCCGTTCGACCGGCCCCGTGGACGAGGAGACCCTCACGTACGCCCGTACGAAGATCGACGCCGTGGTGGCCCGGTCGGGTCTGCCCGCGGTGACCGGCGAGGTGCGGATCACCAAGGCGGCCGCCCATCATGCCGACCATCCGTGGTCGGCGACGGCCGCCCTGCACATCGGCAGGCACGAGGTGGTCGTCGTCGCCGAGGAGGCCACCGGTCACGAGCTCGTCGACCGGCTCCAGGACCGGCTGCGCCGCCAGACCGACAAGGTCACCCGCGCCTGGCACCAGGGCCACCGGTCCGATGTCCCGCCGTGGCGCGGCGCCTTCCGGACGTCCCGGCCCGTCGGCGGGGGCGAGGACGCGGAGGGCCCCCGCTCCGCGTGAGCCGAGCGGTCGCGTTCCCCCGGGCCGTCCGGACCCCACGGGTACCGGACGGCCCACTGACGCCGCCCGCGGTCACGCGAAAGGGTGGAGGTGCGGTTCCCGGTCCGGGCAACGAGGAGTTCTGATGGCGAAGGCGTATCTGGTGGGCAGCGGCATCGCGGCACTGGCCGCGGCGGCGTTCCTGATCCGTGACGGCGGTTTCGCCGGGCCGGACATCCAGCTCTTCGAGCAGCAGCGGCAGACCGGCGGCAGTCTCGATGCCGGCGGCACGGCCGACACGGGCTTCACCATGCGCGGCGGGCGGATGTTCGAGGCGGAGTACCGCTGCACCTACGACCTCCTGTCCGGCATCCCCACCCTGGACGACCCGTCGATTTCGGTCACGCAGGAGATCCTCGCCGGGCGCGAGGAATTTGCCTGGGACGACATCGCACGCCTCGTCGACGGCGACGGGAAGATCATCGATACCCGGTCGATGGGGCTCTCCGAGCGCGACCGGCTGGACCTGGTCCGCTGTCTGGCGACCCCCGAGGGACATCTGGACGGCAAGCGGATCACGGACTGCTTCGGCGAGCACTTCTTCACCACGAACTTCTGGTTCATGTGGTGCACCACGTTCGCCTTCCAGCCCTGGCACAGCGCGGTCGAGTTCCGCCGCTATCTCCGGCGGTTCGTGCATCTCTTCCCCGAGTTCGCCTCCCTGTCGGGCTTCCACCGGACCCGCTACAACCAGTACGACTCCATCGTGCTGCCGCTGACCGCCTGGCTCCGCGAGCGCGGCGTCGTCTTCCACACCGGCTGCCAGGTCACCGACCTGCCGCTGGCGCCCGGGCACCGGAGCACCACGGTCGAGACGATCTGTCTGTACCGGGGCGGCCGCGAGGAGAAGATCCCGGTGTCCCCCGAGGACCTGGTCCTGGTCACCAACGGCTCCATGACGGACGCCTCCAGCCTCGGCTCGCACACGAGCGCGCCGCCCCCGCATCCCCGTCGTTCGGACGCCTGGCTGCTCTGGCACCGGCTGGCCCGGGGCCGTGAGGACTTCGGCGACCCGGCCGCCTTCGACAAGCACATCAAGGAGTCCCGCTGGGAGTCCTTCACCGTCACCGCGAAGGATCCGGCCTTCCTGGACGCGCTGGAGAAATTCAGCGGACGCGAGACCGGCCGGGGCGGCCTGATGACGTTCACCGACTCCAACTGGCTGCTCACCATCGTGGCCAACCGTCAGCCGGTCTACCGCGACCAGCCCGAAGGCGTCTCGGTCTGGTGGGGCTACGGCATGTTCCCCGGCCGCGCGGGCCATCACACGCCCAAGCCGATGACGATGTGCTCGGGCCGGGAGATCCTCGAGGAGGTCCTGCACCATCTGCCGTTCGACGAGCAGGTCGTGGACCGCGTCCTGGCCACGTCCACCGTCGTGCCCTGTGTGATGCCGTACATCACCAGCCAGTTCCTGGTCCGCCGCCGCGACGACCGGCCCCATGTCGTCCCCGAGGGCTCGGTCAACCTCGCCTTCATCGGGCAGTTCGCCGAAGTGCCGGACGACGTCGTCTTCACCGTCGAGTACTCCGTACGCACCGCCTGGACGGCGGTGGCCCGGCTCCTCGGCCTCAACAAGCATCCGCCCGCGGTCTACAAGGGCCACCACGACCCCCATGTGCTGGCCGCCGCACTGGAGACCATGCACCGCCGCTGACCGGGGAGACCGGGGCCCGGGCGCCTCACGCGGCCTGCGGCACGAAGGAGCGCAGTTCGTCCTCTCCGTGCTGCACGACGCCGTAGCTGCTCTCGGGGACCTCGTTCCAGGCGCCGGGCATCTCGCCCAGCGGCTCGGACACGATGAGACGGGTCTCGTCGGAGACCTCCCGCAGGAACTCCAGGTCGGGGTGGAGCGCCCGCAGTGTCTCCACCGCGGTGCTGTAGAACAGCGAGCGCGAATGGCCCTCGCTGGAGTAGCGGAAGGCCCACAGCCGCTCCCCGTCGGTCACGGCGACCGTCATCTGGAGCGGGAACTCCACTCCGTGCTCGTGGCCGACCTGCTCCACCAGGCCCGCCATCCGGGCGACGGCGCTCGGCGGGTCCTTCTCCAGCCCGAAGGTCATGGCCAGGAAGAACATCATCTCGGAGTCCGTCGAGCCCTCCATGTCGAGGAACAGTTGCGGATCGACGGCCAGCGCGAGGTCCCTCCGGATGCGGTGGAAGTCGGCGATCGCGCCGTTGTGCATCCACATCCAGCGGCCGTGGCGGAAGGGGTGGCAGTTGGTCTGCTGCACCGCGGTGCCGGTCGTGGCCCGGATGTGGGCGAAGAACAGATGGGAGCGGACGTGATCGGCGATCTCCCTCAGGTTGCGGTTGCTCCATGCCGGGCCGATGTCCCGGAAGACTCCGGGAGTGTCGAGGTCCTGCCCGTACCAGCCGATGCCGAACCCGTCACCGTTGGTCGTCTCGACGCCCAGTCGGGAGTGCAGGCTCTGGTCGATCAGCGAGTGGGACGGCTTGTAGAGGATAGTGTCGAGCAGGACGGGCGTTCCCGAGTAAGCGAGCCACCTGCACATCGGATTCCGCCTTCCTGCCGCGGGGTTCCAGCCCCGTCTCGTCATGTACGTCCCGCCCAGCTCACCCCGACACCGGCTGGCGGGACATCGCCTGCGACGGGTGATTTCCGCTTCCGCGGCCGGCATCCCGCATCGTCTGGAGCATTCCCCGGACGACTTCCGCGGGTCCGGGGAGGCGGGAGCGGCACGCGGCATGCGGCCTGCAAGCGCCTCCGCCGGCCCCGGGCCGGGCGGATCCCGGCGCCCGCCCGCGGCCGACCGACGGCTGTGGCCCGCAGCGCCTCAACCCGCCCCGGGCCGGGCGGGTCAGGCGGCTTCCGCCGTACGACGCCCCCACAGCCCGACCAGCGACTGCCGCGCACTGTGACCCCAGCGTCCTTCGACGCGGGAGCGGCAGATGCCCCGCGAACGCACCCACCGACCCCGAGCCGCGCGGGTCATTGCCCCCGAGCGGCTCCACCGACCGCGAACCGCTCGGGTCCGGCGGCCTCCCGGGCCCGGCTCCCACCCGCGGCCGGTCGGGGACTGCCGCGCGACCGTGACCCCAGCCTCCGCCCACGCGGGAACGGCACATGCCCCGCGAAAGCACCCACCAACTGCGAGCCGGGCCGGTCAAGCAGCCACCCGAACCGCCGCCCGCCCACCGCCAGCCGCTGGCTGCCGCGCACTCGTGGCCCCGGCCTCCGCCGAGGATCAAGCGGCCTCTGCCGCCCCCTGCCCGCCCGTCCCCGGGCGGCCCAGTGCGAGTCGGGTGATGCGGGGCCAGTCGGCCGACGTTCGGCTCAGGGCCGTGCCGGGGCGGTGGCGTGGCACCCGGATCCGTAGGGCACCCGGCGCGATCCGGCACACCACGGGTGCCGGCAGCAGCACATGCTCCCCGTCGATGCCGGCCGGGACGGTGTCCGTGTCCGCCTCCACGACCGCCTCCCGCGCGGTGAGCCGCAGCAGGCTCCCGGAACGGGGGCCGCGCAGCAGCTGCGCCGCCTGCGCCGCGCTGCCGACCCGCACACACAGCAGTCCGAGCAGTCCGGAGTCCAGCCGCTCCCTGCGCCCCGGATGGGCCGAGTCGACGGCTCGCAGATAGGGGTTGTTGCTGACGAGCAGCGCCTGCAGCCCGTCGGCGCTTGTGTCACCGGCCCGCATCCGCAGCTTCGGGGCGTCGGGGCCGCTGAGGAGTCCGGGCAGGGTCTGCAGGGTCGTCTGGACCTTCTCGTCGCGGTAGGCCGGGTCGCTGACGACGGCCGCGTACGTTCCGAACGAGGCGTTGTTGACGAACACCCGGTCGGCCGCGAACCCCAGGTCGACGCGGAGCTCGACGCCGTCGGCGAGGCCGTCGAGGGCCGCCGCGGGGTCGTCGCGGTCGAGGCCGAGGTCGAGCGCGAAGTGGTTGCGGGTGCCGGCCGGGATCACCAGGAAGGGCAGGTCGTGCTGGGCGGCCACCTCGGCCACCAGGGCCTGGGTGCCGTCTCCGCCCGCCACCGCCAGCAGGTCGGCCCCCTCGGACACGGCCTGCCGGGCCAGTTCGGCGACGTCCTGCCGTCCGGCGCCGAGCAGGACGACTCGGGCGCCCGCCGCCCGTGCCTTGTCCACCAGGTGGAAACGGTCCACCTTGCCGCCGCCGGAGCGCGGGTTCATGAGGATCCAGGGGTGCTGGGGTGCCGCCGCGGGGGCACGCTCGGGTGCGGAGGGAGCATGACGGGGTATCACGGCGACCCGGGCCGCGACCGTGGCCACCAGCCACAGGGCCAGGGACAGCAGGGCCGGTACCAGCATGCCCGACGCGCCGTACAGCGCCAGGACCACGGCGGGTGCGGCCACGCAGAGGGCCACGCCGGCCAGTCTCACCACGCCGGTGTGGGCCAGGGCCCACCACACCCCGGCGGCCGCGAGCGCCAGTCCGGCGATGCCGACCAGCGCCCACAGCACGCTCCGCAGACCGGCGGCCACGAGCGGTACCAGCGCGGCCGCGAGCAGGGCGAGCAGGGCCAGCCGCGCCCATCCGGCCCGGCCCTCACCGGCAGCCGAAACGGAGCGGCCGTTCGGCCGCTCCGCCTCGGCGCTGTGTGCATCCACGCGACGCCCTCCCCCGCCTGACTCACACGTTGCGCGGCGGTTGCTCGAACGAGTCGGCGGTCACGTCCTGCCGGGCCACGCACAGGGCCCAGATGATGAACCCCGACATGGCGATCATCACGATCGACCAGACCGGGTAGTACGGCAGGTCGAGGAAGTTGGCGATGATGATCAGTCCGGCGATGCCCACGCCGATGACCCGCGCCCACATCGCCGCCTGGAACAGTCCCAGACTGACGATCACGGCGACGGCGCCCAGGATGACGTGGATCCAGCCCCAGCCGGTGAGGTCGAACTCGAAGACGTAATTGCGGGTCGCGACGAAGACGTCGTCCTCGGCGATGCCCATGATGCCCCGGAAGATGTCGAGCAGGCCTGCGATCATGAGCATGACGGCTGCGAAGACCGTCAGTCCCTGGGCCCATTGCCGCCTGGCCGTGTGTGCGCGGGGAGTGTGTGTCGCGGTCATCCTGCTGCCTCGATTCAGTCGTACGGTGCCCTCAGTGACCGGAGGTGGAGGTGGCGGCACCCGTGCTCTGCGACGAGCCGTGGCCGCTCAGTACCATTTCCTTCGCCCGGCGGAACTCCTCGTCCGAGATGTCGCCGCGGGCCCGGATCTCGGACAGCTTGGCGAGCTCGTCGGCGCTACTGGTCCCTCCGCCGCTCTTGGCGGTCTCCCGGATGTAGGAGTCGAACTGGCGCTGCTGCTCGCGCGCCTGTGCAACCTCGCGGCGGCCCATGCCCCTGCCGCGGGCGATCACGTAGACCAGCACGCCCAGGAAGGGCAGGCAGATGCAGAACAGCAGCCAGCCGGTCTTGGCCCACCCGCTCATGTCGTCGTCACGGAAGATGTCGACGACGACCCGGAAGAGCAGGATGAACCACATGATCCACAGGAAGAACCACAGCATGGACCAGAAGACGCTCAGCAGCGGATAGTCGTACGCGAGGTACTGCCCACTCATGTCTCTCCTCCGTCCCGGGCATTCGCCCGCAGGCGTTCCGTGACGTTCTCAGCGTGCGCACGGCAAGTGCGCCCCGGCATCACCCGAGGCGGGTGAGACTGCCTCAGACCGTGGGCCCCCGCGGCTCTGTGGCGCGTGCCCGGGCGAGCGCGGATCGCCAGGCGAGGGCGACCACCACCTCGACCAGGCCCAGCAGGACCAGCCACAGACCGAGCATCCGGGTCAGCGCGCGCGCCGACTCGAACGGCAGGGCCAGCACCACGATTCCGGCGAGGATGCCGATCACAGCGGCGCCGAGGACGAAGCCGCGGTGCGGCATGCCCTTGGCAGCGAGGGCCGTGAAGAGGGTGAGGATGCCGGACACCAGCCAGACGATCCCGACGACCAGCGAGAGCGCGGCGACGGTCTGCAGCGGGTTCCTCAGGCACAGCACCCCGGCCAGGACGTACAGCACCGCGACGAGCAGCCCGGGCAGCCGTTCACCGGCCTCGTCCCGGGCGAAGACCTCGACGAACCGGAACGCCCCGGTCACCAGCAGGTACAGGCCGAGGAGGACCGCCAGGACGTGCAGGGTCTCGTCCGGCCAGACCAGGATCAGGATGCCCGGCACGAGCGTGGTGACCGCGGAAGCGAGGATCCAGGTCCAGGAGCGCCCGAGTCTCGCCAGCACGTCCGCGGGGTCCTCGGCTGCCCGGGAAGCCGCCCCGTCGGGCAGGTGTTCCGGTCCGGTACGCGGTGCCGGACCTCGCGGCACGGTCATGGCTCCTCCTCGCGCTGGCTGCCCGGCCAGCCTCCCGCCGGCGCTCGGCCCCGCGGATCACCCCTGGCGGGTGATCCGCGCGCGTGACCCGGGCGATGAGCTGGGAGCGGACACATGCGTCGGCGAGCCACGGAACGGACGAAGAGACACACGATGAACGATCCAGTGGCAGACTCCGGCCGGTCGGGACGTGCGTCGCACCGCAGACGGCCGGGTCCGGGGCGGCGGACGGCCGCTGTCGCCCTCGCGCGAGCCCTGTGCATCACCGCGGCCCTTGTCGCCGCCTACTTCCTGCTGCCCGTGAACGGGGGCGACACCGGCAGCTGGACCCTGCTCGCGTCCGGACTGCTGGCGCTGGTCCTGTTCTTCTCCGGGGCCGTGCGGGTCATCGTGCGCTCTCCCTGGCCCCTGCTGAGGGCCGTCGAGACCCTGACCGTCACGCTGTCGCTGTATCTCGTGCTCTTCGCCAGCTCCTACTACCTGCTGGAGCGGTCCTCCCCGGGTTCGCTCAGCGAGCCGCTGACGAGAACGGACGCCCTGTACTTCACGCTGACCACCTTCACCACGGTCGGGTTCGGCGACATCACCGCCCGCTCCCAGACCGGCCGGGTGCTGACGATGCTTCAGATGGCCAGCGGGCTGCTGCTCGTGGGCGTCGCCGCCCGAGTGCTCGCCAATGCGGTCCGGACCGGACTGCGCCGGCAGGGACGGGAGCCGCTGCAGTAGGACTCCCCCGGCACCAGGACATCCCTCCAGGAGGTTTGAACCATGACCGCACCGAATGCATTCACCGTGTCCCTGCCCCCGGCCGAGAGGGCGGCGTACGGCAGGAACGCGCGCACGCGCGCGCCGCGTTCGTCCCACGGTTCGTTCGAGGCGGCGAGCGACCGGCCCGACCCGATCGATGTGATAGAGCGTCAGTCCGCCACGCGTGTCCAGGAGTTGGTGCCGATCCGGTACGGCCGCATGACCGAGTCCCCGTTCCGTTTCTACCGGGGTGCGGCAGCGATCATGGCCACGGACCTCGGACCCGCCCCGAACAGCGGCCTGGCGGTGCAGCTGTGCGGGGACGCCCACCTGCTCAACTTCCGGCTGCTGGCCTCGCCCGAGCGTCATCTGGTCTTCGACATCAACGACTTCGACGAGACCCTGGCCGGTCCGTTCGAATGGGACGTCAAGCGACTGGCCTCCAGCTTCGTGATCGCCGGCCGCGCCAACGGTTTCTCGGTCAAGGAGCAGAACAGCGCGGTGCGGGACTGCGTGCAGGCCTACCGGGAGCGCATGCGGGAGTTCGCCGGCATGCGCACCCTGGACATCTGGTACGCGCAGGACGATGTCGACAGCATGCGCCGGCTGATGGCCTCGTCGATGGACAAGGAGTCAAGGCGCCGTGCCGCCGAGGCGTCGGAGCGTGCCCGCAAGCACACCTATATGCAGGCTGTCGAGAAACTCACCCACGTCACGGAGGAAGGCCGGCAGATCGCACCGGACCCGCCGCTGATCACTCCGCTCCGGGACCTTCTGGCGGAGTCGTCCGACGACAGCACGGAGAAGGAACTCCAGACCGTTCTGGAGGAGTACGCGCGGACCCTGTCGTCCGAGCGCCGGCATCTGCTGCACCACTACCGGCTGGTCGACATCGCCCGCAAGGTGGTGGGCGTCGGCAGCGTCGGAACGCGCTGCTGGATCCTGCTCCTGCTGGGCAGGGACGACAGCGACCCCCTGCTGCTGCAGGCCAAGGAGGCCCAGCAGTCGGTCCTGGCGGCCCACACGGGCGCCGAGAGCTTCGACAACCAGGGCCGCCGTGTGGTCACGGGACAGCGGCTGATCCAGACGACCAGCGACATCTTCCTGGGCTGGACCCATGTCACCGGCATCGACGGGCAGGGCCGGGACTTCTATGTACGCCAACTGCGGGACTGGAAGGGCATCGCACGGCCGGAAACCATGGATCCCGCCCAGCTCCGCCTGTTCGGGCAGGTGTGCGGAGGCAGTCTGGCGCGGGCGCATGCCCGTTCCGGCGACCCCGTCGCCATCGCCGCGTATCTGGGCGGGAGCGACCGCTTCGACCGCGCGCTCACCGGGTTCGCCCAGGACTACGCCGACCGGAACGAGCGGGACTTCGAGGAGTTGGCGGCCGCCGTGCGCACCGGCCGGGTCCGGGCCGAGAGCCTCTGAGAACAGCAGCCGGTCTCGCGTGGGGGGATCGGCCGGGGGGGGATCGGCCGGGGGGTTCAGCCCGTCTCGGGCAGCTGGCGCATCTCCAGGACCCGCAGTCCCAGCGACTGGCAGCGCGCCAGCAGCCCGTACAGGTGCGCCTCGTCGAGGACGGTGCCGAACAGAACCGTCTGGCCGGCCATCAGCACATGGTCCAGCTCCGGAAAGGCTCTCGTCAGCGTCTCCGACATATGTCCGTCGACGCGGATCTCGTAGCGCATGAACTGCTCTCCCCCGATGTCCTGGGACAGGCGGGATGCACCCTTGTCTGCGATCATCCGTCGCGGCACGCCGCCCGGCCTCACCCGGCAGAGGTGAAACGTCGCCCGTGCACGCGCCGCCGGTCTCCATGCGCCAGACAGAGCCTCAATGCGTCAGATAGAGCTTGAACGCGATGATCAGCAGACCCAGCACCACGTTCACCGACGCGGTCATGGCCACCAGACCCCACGAGGCACCCGCCCGTCGTGCCGCGGCCGCCGACCAGCCCACCTGGCCCGCCACGGCGACCGACAGCGCCAGCCAGAGGGTGCCCGGCACATCGAGGCCCAGGAGGGGGCTGACGGCCACGGCGGCGGCAGGCGGGACGGCCGCCTTGACGATCGGCCACTCGTCACGGCACACGTCGAACACGATCCGCCGGTCCAGCGCCCGCTGCGCAAGGCGCGCTCCGAACAGCTGGGCGTGTACATGCGCGATCCAGAACACCAGGCCGGTGACCAGCAGGAGCAGCACCAGGTGCAGCCGGTCGAACGACTCCAGGGTGCCCGCGCCGACGACCACCGAGGCGGCGAGCATGGATCCGTAGACGCCGCCGGTGTAGTCGGTATGGACCCGGCGTTCGGCGATGCCGGTGCTCCCGGATCCGCGGGAGGCCGGCGTGGTCACAGCAGCCGCAATTCGCGTGCGCGGCGCACCGCGTCGTTGCGCCGGTTGACCGCCAGCTTCCGGTAGACGCTCTTGAGGTGGGTCTTGACCGTGTTCACCGACACGTACAGATCGGCGGCTATCTCCTCCGTCGACATCATCTGCGCCAGCCGTTGCAGCACATCGCGCTCCCGCTCGCTCAGCTCCTCCACGACCGGCGGCGGCTGGTCGGCCGGCCGGGGCGCCGCACCGTGCGACGGCGGGCCGGGGGTGAGCCAGCCGGCCGCCAGCCCCCGCAGCGGAGCCATGCCCAGGAACGGCCGGATCCACGGTCCCGCCTCGACGAAGGGACGGCGCAGCCGCTCCCGCCGTGCCTCGTGGAGCGCCTGGGCGACGAGCCTGCGTGAGGTGACGGCGTCCCCGGCCCGGTCCGCGGCCTGCGCTCTCACCAGAGCGGCCCGGACGGTGACCGCGGGGCCGCTGCGGCCGTCGGGGTGCACCCTGTCGAGGAGGTCGATGGCTTCCGCGGGCCTGCCCGCGGCGAGCCGGGCGCGCGCGGCTTCCACGGCGCACGCCACCTGCCCCTCGGACACGGCATCCAGCAGTTCGACGGCGGTCTCCGGCCGGCCTTCGGCCAGATGGGCGGCGGAGGCGACCAGCGCCGTGTGCCCCTGCGCCCAGGGGGAGACGACGTCGGCGCCGAGATCCGGTTCCACCGCCTGGAGCGCGGCCCGGGTGTCACCGCGGGCCAGCAGCAGACGTGCGGTGGCGATGGCCCGGCCCGCTTCCGTCACCGGGTCCCGCATCGCGGGGTCGTCGGCCGCCACGTCGAGGAGGGCCTGGGCCTGGTCCAGTTCGTTGCGGTCCACGGCCACCGCGGCCAGGACCAGTCGCCCGACACCGGAGCCCGACGGCTGCGACAGGCCGAACCGCTCCGTCTCGGCGATCGCCGCCCGGGCCTTGCGCTCCGCCCTGTCCAGCCAGCCGTTCAGATAGTCGATCAGCGCCAGGCGGCCCAGCGAGTCCTCGCGCGGCAGCGCCGTGGACGCTCCGCCGGAGCAGTCGGCGACCGCGGTCAGGGCGGTGCGCGCGTCGTCGAAGCGTCCGGCCCACAGTCGTGCGGAGCCCAGATGCACCAGCAGCAGGGCGGTCAGTTCGGGATGCTTGTCCAGGAGGTGGGCCGGGACCTTCTCCCGCAGTCTCTCGGCCTCGGCCGCCGCCCTCTCCGCCTGTTCCGGCGATCCGGCCAGCCGGGCCGCCAGGGCTTCCAGCAGGGCACAGCTCAGCCTGGCCGCCGCCAGGCCGGGTGTGTCGCCCGCCGCGCGCTCCTCCCCCGCCAGGCTCTGCTTCGCATGCTGCAGATGGGTCAGGCCGCGGTCGAGGTCGCTGCGGGACAGCTCACGGGCCGCGCGGACGAGGTCCGTGGCCGGGCTCGTGGCCTCGGGCCCCATACGGGAGAACAGCTCGGCGAGGTCGTCGGAGCGCAGGCCGGTGAAGAGCTGGCCGATGGCGAGGTCGTCGACGAGTGCGGCCGCGGTGAACTCCCAGTCCCCCGCGGCGGCACCGTGGCCGAGGGTCTCCGCGAGGGAACCGGAGCGCCGTAGCCATGCGGCGGCCCGTCGGTGGAGTTCTGGCTCCAGGCCGGGGGAGCGCACCCGCAGATGGGCTTGAAGGATCTCCCTGAACAGGGGGTGAAGGCGGTACCAGCCGTGCCCGAGGTGCTCGACGAACGCGTTCTCGCGGTGCAGCCCCGCGAGGATGGGCTCGGCGTCGGCGCGCTCCGTCAGCGCGTTCGCCAGCTCCGGACTGAAGCGCTCCAGGACACTCACCCGCAGCAGGAGGTCCTGTGTCTCCGGGGTCTGCCGCTTGAGGACCTCCGCGAGCAGGAAGTCGGCGACGGTGGTGCGGTCGGCCTCGAACTCCTTCAGATACGTCGCCGGATCCGGGCTCTCCTGCGCGGCCAGGGCGCACAGCCGCAGACCGGCGGCCCATCCCCGGGTGCGCTCGACGAGCGTGCGCGCGGCGGGCACCGGGAGGTGCAGCCCGTGCCGTTCCATCAGTGCGGCCGCCTCCTCGGGGGTGAAGGCCAGCTCGGCGTCCCTGATCTCCGTCATGTCGCCCACCGCCCGGTACCGGTGCAGGGGCAGCAGGGGTTCGGTGCGGGTGACGAGGATCAGGCGCATGCCGCGTCCCGTGTGGTGCAGGACGAACTCCAGCTGCTCCGCGATCTCCGGGTCGGTGACCCGGTCGAACTCGTCGAGGACCACGATCACCGGCCGGTCCCGGGTGCTCAGATCGGTCGCGAGCCGCGTCAGCAGCGTCCGGTCCACACGGCCGGCCTCCGCCGGGGAGCCGACCCCCTCCGACAGCGGCAGTCCGGACACCCGCAGGGCCTGGAGCAGGTACGCCCAGAACATCCCGGGGCCCTGGATTCCGGCGTCGGTGGTGAGCCAGGCGACGGGCTCCCGCCGCGCGGCCCAGTCGGCGACCAGCAGGGTCTTGCCCGCGCCGGCTGCGCCGTTGACCATCGTCAGCGGTGTCCGCAGGGCCTGGTCGAGATGCCTGACCAGCCGGTTGCGCCTCAGGAACGTCGCCGGGCGCGTGGGGACGGCGAACCGGGTGCGCAGAAAGGGATCCCCTTGGGGATCAGCCTCCGGTCCCTTCGATCGCGGACCGTTGTCGTCGAGCCCGGCCATGGCGCTCACCGCCACACGTCGTCAGGTCATGGGTAGCGCTCCTTCCTCAGCATCCCAGCGTTCCGGCGGATCTGCTCTGCGAGACGCTCTGCGGGTGCGCTCACGGCGACCCCGGAGCACGCTTGAGGCATGCCCGGAAGCGGGGCAGCCGTGCGCCGGAGCAGGCACAGGACGGAGCTCGGAGGTGGTCCGTGTGGCGCACAGCGATCCCGGCCGGGGCGTTGACGAGCGGGCGGCCTCGATGCTGGAGGCGCTGTTCACGCAGTCACCGGTCGGGCTCCATCTGCTGGACACGGATCTGCGGGTGGTCCGCGTCAACACCGGCGCGCCCGGAATGCGAGGGCGTCGGTGGGAGGACTTGAGAGGGCGCCGGGCCCGCGACGTCTACGAACCCCTTGAGGACGACGTGGATGTGCTCCTGCGCAAGGTGCTGGACACCGGAGCGCCCCTGCTGCGGCGCATCATCAGGGCGCGCGTCCCCGGGGATCCGCCGCAGGAGCGGCAGGTACGGCACTTCGAGGTCAGTGCGCTGCGCCTGGAGAGCCCGAGCGGCTCGGTGCTGGGAGTGGCGGTCACCGCGGTGGACGTCACCGAACGGGAACGGGCCCGTAGCCGCACCCTGGTGCTGGACGCCGTACGACGGCATGTGGGGCGCACGCTGGATCCGGTCGTGACGGGCGAGGAACTCGTCGGGGCCGTGGTCCCCGCGTTCGCCGATGTCGCGATCGTCGAGGTGGTGGACGCCGTGCTGCGCGGCGACGAGCCGCCGCCGGCCCCGCTGCCCACGGGCACGCCCCTCATGCGCACCGCGTTCCGCGGCGCCCGTGACCGGCTGCCGCAGGCCCATCCGGTGGGCGACGTCCGCCGGCTGCCGGCTCCGACCCCCTACACCCAGGCCCTGACCGACCTGCGGCCCCGGGTGGTCCCGCTGCGAGCGGACGCTCCCTGGCTGTCCGTCGATGCCCCGCGCGCGGCGGCGATCCGCTCGTCCCGGGCCCATTCCCTCCTCGTGGTTCCCCTGGCGCTGCGCGACGCCGCCCTCGGCATCGTGAGTCTGTACCGCACCGAGGACGCGGCTCCCTTCGACGAGGACGACCGGGAGCTCGCGGTGGAGCTGGCCGCACACACGGCGCTGTGCATCGACAACGCGCGGCGCTACACCCGGGAGCACACCATCGCCGCCACGGTCCAGCGCCAGCTGCTGCCCCGCCGCCCGGAGACGCATGCGTCGCTGGAGACCGCCTACCTCTCCGTCACCGGTGCCGAGCCCGGCGCCTGGTACGACACCATCCCGCTGTCCAGCGCCCGCACCGCCCTCGTCGTGGGCAGGGTGTCGGGGCGCGGACTGAACGCGGCCGCGACCATGGGGCAGCTGCGCACCGCCGTACGCTCCCTGTCGGCGTTCGATCTCGCCCCCGACGAGCTCCTCGCCCGGCTGCACGACACGGCGAGTCAGCTCGCCGCCGAACGGGAGCGCCTCCCGCAGGGCGATCCGCTGCGCCGCGAACCGCTCGAAGCCGATTGCGTGTTCGCGGTGCACGACCCCCTGACCGGCAGATGCGCGATGGCGGCGGCCGGCCATCTGGCCCCGCTCGTCGTGTGCCCGGACCGCGCCGTCACCGTCCCCCCCACCCTGGCCGGCCCCCGGCTGGGCGCCACGGAGGGCACGCCCTTCGCGGCCGTCGACGTGGAGGTGCCGGACGGCAGCGTGCTGGTGTTCACCAGTGATCCGCTGGTCACGTCGTATCTCGCCGGATCCCCTGAGCTGCTGCCGCCGGCGGGCGATTTCCGCGAACGTCCGCTGCAGGAGCTCTGCGACGCTCTCGTCTACGCCCTCCCGGAGGGTCTGGGCGCCGGTGACGCCGCGGTGATCGTCGCGCGTACCCGGTCCTTTCCCGCCGACCGGATCGCCGTGTGGCCGCTCGACTGCGAACCCGCGGCCGTGGCCCTCGCCCGGCGCCGCGCCCGCGCTCAGCTCGAAGCATGGGGCGTGGACGAGGAGACCGCATCCAACACCGAGCTCATCGTCAGCGAACTCGTCACCAACGCCGTCCGCTACGGCAGCCCCCCGCTCGAACTCCGCCTGATCCATGACCGCACCCTGACCTGCGAGGTGCGGGACGCCGGCGCTGCCGCGCCGCATCTGCGGCACGCGGCCACGGCCGACGAGGGCGGACGGGGCCTTTTCATCACCGCGCAGCTGTCGCGGGCCTGGGGCACCCGCTTCACGCCTCCCGGCAAGACGCTCTGGACCGAGCAGGCCCTGCCCGACCACCCGCCGCCCTGAGTGCGAGCAAGGCGGCGCCGACGCCGCGCCCGGTACCTATCCTGAGGAAGGGTCCTCCCGCTCGCCCGGAACGAGAAGGGAGCGGCGTGTGACCGAGTGGAGCATCGGCACCGGCCGGCAGCCGGCACCGGCAGCCGAGCGGGCCGTCCCGCTCAGGCAGGCCCGGGACGCCGTGACCCGGGAGGCATGGGCCGACGCGTACGGCCTCTTGCGCGGTCTGGACGCCGCTCGTCTCACCCCCGACGACTGCGCCGGGTTCGCCGATGCCGCCTGGTGGACGAGCCGCATCGAGGAGTCGATCGTCCAGCGGACGAGGGCGTACTCCGGGTATGCGGCGGCGGGCGCCGCCCGGCGGGCCGTGTACTGCGCGTGGATGCTCTTCTCCGAGCACCAGCCGGCAGGACGAGATGCCGTGGCCTATGTGAACTTCATGGACGCCGACGACCAGCACCGCGTACGGGCCAACTACCGCGGGAACCACGCTCGTCTGACGGCGCTGAAGCGGCGCCACGACCCGGGGAACCTGTTCCGCCTCAACCACAACATCGTGCCGTGACCTCAGCCCGTCGGCACCGTGTCCGGCAGGCCGAGCGCCGCGGACACGGGGCGCCAGACGGACATGAGCGCCGTCTCCAGGGTGACCGTCGGATCGCGCAGCATCAGACGGATGCCGTAGCCGTCGCTCAGGGACAGGACGAGGGTGCTGAGGTCGTCCACATCGGTGGGCGTGAACTCGCCGGACGCGATGCCGCGCCGCAGTGCGCCGGCCACCCAGGCGTGCAGTTGCGCGTACAGGTCCACGGCGAAGACCCGGGTGGTCTCGTCGCGCAGCGCCCGGACCCACAGCTCCTGCCACAGCCTCCAGTCCTGGTGCAGTTGCGGATCGGTCGGCAGCAGATTGCGCACGATGCGGGCCAGGATGACCGCCGCCGACGCTGTTCCCGCGTCGCGTTCGACGTCGACGGCGGTGTTGGCGAAGGAGTGGGTCATCGCCTCGGTGAACAGCTTCTCGCGCGTGTCGAAGTGGTAGTGCAGCAGCGCCGTCGACACACCGGCCCGCTCGGCGACCATGCGCATCCGGATCTTCTCGAAACCGATCTCGGCGATGACCTCGCACGCCGCGGTCAGGATGCGCTCGCGTGTGTCGGCCGTGCGCACCTTGGTGGACACCCTGCGGCTCCCCTCGTTCGGTGGTCGTACGCCGTGACCATCTTCCCTCACCGCTGCCTCACCGGTGTCGCCCCCTCGCCCCGCGGCCGACTGTCGTAGCTGTGGAAGCCGCCCGCCCGGACTTCCGTCCCAGCAGGCCCGCCTCCACCATCCTGGACAGCAGCGGGGGCGGCGAGTACTGGGGTTCGCGGAACTCGGTGTACAGCGACTCGGCGATGGCCCGCGTGGTGTCCAGGCCGATCAGGTCCGTCAGCGCCAGCGGGCCGAGCGGGTGCGCGCAGCCGAGGACCATGCCCCGGTCGACGTCCTCGACGGAGGCGCTGCCCGACTCCACCATGCGGATCGCGGCGAGGAGATACGGGACGAGCAGCGCGTTGACGACGAAGCCTGCCTTGCCCCGGGTGCGCACGACCTCCTTGCCGAGGGTGCCGGTCACGAAGTCCTCGGCCCGCCCACCCGCAGGTGCGGCTGGTGGCCGTCACCGGCAGTGTCCGCGCCGGACAGGAGATCGCCGCCGCGGCGGCCGCCGACCTGAAGCGGCTGCACCTGGAACTCGGCGGCAACGCGCCGGTGTTGATCCACGAGGACGCCGATCTCGACGAAGCGGTGGAGCAGTTGTCGTCGCTGGCCTTCTACAACGCGGGTCAGGACTGCACGGCCGCCACCAGAATCCTGGTGCACCACCGGATCCACGACGCCTTCCTGGACGCCTTCGCCGACCGCGCCGCCCGGCTGCGGCCCGGAGCCTTCGACGACGCCGACGCCGACTTCGGCCCGCTCGCCAACGCGGGCCAACTCGCCACCGTACGCGGTCTGCTGGAGCGCCTGCCCGGGCACACCGAGGTCGTCACCGGGGGCATGGCACTGGACCGTCCCGGCTACTTCCACCAGACCACGGTGGTCGCCGGGGCGCGGCAGGGCGACGAGATCGTCCGCAGCGAGGTGTTCGGGCCGGTCGTCACCGTCCAGCCGTTCACGGACGAGTCCGAGGCCTTCGAGATGGCGAACTCCGTCCCCCAGGGACTCGCGGCGAGTGTCTGGACGCGGGACCACGACCGCGCCATGCGCGCGAGCCGTGCGCTGCACACGGGCATCGTCTGGGTCAACACCCACGGCACGACGGTGTCGGAGATGCCGCACGGCGGTGTACGCCACTCCGGCTACGGCAGCGACCTCTCCCTCACCGGCCTGCTGGACTACACACAGGTCAAGCACGTCATGCTCTGAGGTGCCGCCGACGTCCAAGCGCCGCACACCTCGCAGCGGCGCTCACCTCAGAGTTTGGCACCGAAGGCCTGCGTCCACCACGGGCCGCCCCCACCGTTGTGGACGCCCACGCCGATGTTCTTGAACGAGCAGTTGAGGATGTTGGCGCGGTGGCCGGGGCTGTTCATCCAGGAGTCCATTACCGATTCCGGCGTCTGCTGGCCCATGGCGATGTTCTCCCCGTACGTGGACCAGCGGTAACCGGCCGCGGTGATGCGCTGGCCGGGGTCGGCGCCGTCGGGGTTGGTGTGGTCGAAGAAGTCGCGGGCGGCCATGTCGTCGGAGTGGCCCTGTGCGGCCTTGTTCAGCTGTGCGTCCTCGGTGAGCGGACCGCAGCCGGCGGCCGCCCGCTCCTTGTTCACCAGCGCGACCACCTGCCCGACGGTGCCCGACGGGGCCGGCTGCGACTGCGGTGCGGCGGTCGCGGTCCGGGTCGGCCGAGGGGACGGCCGGGGAGCCGGCTCGCTCGTCTTCGTGGCGCGCGGGCTCTTGGAAGCCGTCGCCTTCTTCGACTTCGACGCGGACGGCGACGGAGACGGGGAGGCCGAGGGCGACTCGAGGGGACCGGATTCCGACAGATCCACGACGGGTGCGCCGGCGGTGCGTGCGGCGGTCGCCTCCTCGGTGCCGGTCCCCGGGTCGGTGCCGAAGTACCAGAGGCCGCCGCCCACCACACAGGCCGCCACGACGGCACCGCCGACGGCCCGGCGCCGGATGCGCCGTCGTCGACGGGCCTCGCCGCGGGAGGTCGCCCGTCCGCCCGAGGCACGATGTCCGGCTCCCGGGCCCGATCCGGTGTGGCCTGCCGAATCGCCGGGCCGGGACGCCGAGTCGGCCGGGGCCATCCACCCGGAGGCGGAGCGCACGCTCGCGAGCAGCGCGGGCGACGCCGCGACCAGCGCCAGACCCGCCAGCAGCCCCTCCGCGGGCATCAGTCCGCTCCACAGGCCGGAGCAGCGGGTGCAGCCACGGGCGTGCCGGGCTATTCGCTTGCGCCACAGCGCCGAGGGCCGGCCGTCCCAGGACGCCAGCACATCGCGCAGTTCCTCGCAGCGCGGCCGCGCGTCGAGCGCCCGCACCACCACGCGCGCCGCCTCCAGTTGGGCCTTCATCCGCTGCACCCGGACGGCCGTGTGCTCGGGCGACAGCTCCAGGGCCGCGGCGACCTCGGCCCGCGTCAGCTCACCGGCGCACTCCAGCCACCACAGCGACAGCAGCCCCCGGTCGTCCGGCTCCAGCCAGCGCGTCGCCCGCACGGTCTCCTGGCGCTGGCCGGACAGCTGCAGCTGCACCATGGTCAGATCCACGAAGTCGGCGCCCGGATCGGCGAGGTCCTCGGCCTGCTCCACCGCGCCCGAGGAGACCTGCCGGTCCTGCCAGTGCCTGCGGACCTGGTTCATCGCGATCGCCACGAGCCAGGAGCGGAAGCTCTCGGGCGTCCGCAGACCGCCCAGCGAGTCGAGGGCACGGAGCATGGTGTCCTGCACGACGTCGTCGACGTCGACGGAGCCGTTCAGCGCCCGTCCCACGATGTTGTAGACGAGCGGGAGATAGGCACTGACCAGGGCGTCCTGCGCCTGCGGGTCGCCTTCCCGGGCGGCGGTCACCAGTGCCGCCGACTCCACCCCGTGCTGTGTGCTCATCAAAAGCTTCCCTGTCCTCGACGTCGAACGGTGCTGTCCGATGCATGGGAGATCTCTCGATGAGGCTCGGATAACAGTTCTTCGGACATTCGCTCGACGAGAGCCTTCACGGACCGGCCCGGCGGCGCAATGGAGGACGTCACATCTGGGTCACTGAGCCGAGGCGGACCGCCTCGGCCTCACGGGCAATCCGTGGTCATGGCAGGACAATTCCGCGGTTACGGCAATGTCTGCGCAAGTGCGTCGAAATCCTTCAGAATCTGCTGGAACCGCTTCCTCTGCACCTCCGCCAGTTCCCCGACCGTCATCCCCTGGCGCCAGCCGACGCCGTCCACGCGGATGTCGATGCCGAGGCGCAGGCCCAGCTGCCACTCTTCGAGGTGTGCGGTACTGCCGTCCCAGACGAACTGGTCGATGTTTGCGCGCAGGTCGGTGACGAACTCGCGGGGCGTTGCGCCGAAGGACATGTAGTCGGCGAGGAACTGACGCAGCAGGTCGTGGAAAGCGGCGGAGTTGGCGGTGCCCGCCGGGCGTGTCGGCTCTCCCGGGACAGAACCACCCCCCACGTGAAGGCCTGCCCTGATCTCTACGATCGGCTTCGGCTCCTCGCCGGGTGCGTACCGGAATCCCACGATCTCGCCGATCGACCACACCACGTGATGGGTGGGAGTCCTCAGCTCGTGCAGCACCCTCATCCAATCGTTGGCGCGGGCGATGTCCTTTTTGCGCGCTCTGTCGACGGCGGTGACCATGACGTCGCGGATGCGGTCGACGGGCAGCCACTCGTGGTGACTGGGGGTCGCGTCGCGGAAGCAGTCTTTGATCCACGACCGCGTGGCACCCCCTGTGTTCCACAGGGCGCTGAACTGCTCGAAGGTGAGTCCGCCCGCCTTCGGCTGCACGACCAGGGCAGCGAGGAACGGCACCACGCCGACGGTCGGATCGCCCTTGCCGTAGGCGCGTACGGCCGCCGCCAGGCCCGGGTGAAGACTGGAGCCGACGAAGGGGTCGAACCGGCCGTACTGGGCTTCGCCTTCCGCGGTGAGAGAATGCCTGAAGGCGATCGTCCCGATCTCCGCGCGGACATGGGCATCCGCGTCCGGCGCGAGGCGCGCTTCGCCCGCCAGCCTGAGTTTTTTGGCGGCCGGTTCGCCGAGCCTGGTCAGGAAGGCAGCCCTCACCATCGAGGGGGGCCGCGTCCTCGGCAGGGTGAACAGGTAGTCGCCGAAGGCCTGGGCGCTGGGCTGCCGCTTGCTGACCGGGCCCTTGGACGACCCGCTCGTGGGGTCCTCCCCGTAGAAGTAGGACCGCACCAGCCTGGGAATGTCGGGGTGGCCGAGGAACGCGATGGCCTCGTCCTCGGTCCCGTTGGTCACACCCTCCCACCAGATGCGCTCCTCCGCTCCGGCCGACGGTACGTAGATCACCGGCTTTCTGATCTGCCGTTCCCACCACGCCTGGTGCACACGTGCGGCGAAGCGTCGTCCATGGAGCGGAAGTTGGGCGGAGATCTCGACGAGCAGAGTCTCCAGGTCCGCGTCCCGCGATTCACCGAACGCCTTGAAGAGCAGCCCCAGGACGCGGGCGATGTCTCTCTGCCGCTGTTCGAGCGCCTCGTCGTCGGAGCGAGGTGCGGGCTGTGCTCCCGGACCCCCCGGGCGCTGTGCGGCGGCTTCGGCCGCCTGCTGTCGCGCCAGCCGGTCCGCCTCGATGTCGGCATTCGACACCAGGGTGCGCAGCGTGGCGATGTTCGCGAGTACCTCAGCCCTCTGTTGGTTGTTCGTGAACTTCGTCGGTGCGGCCTGCTCCCACTCGGTCAGCTTCGTTTCGAGGAGAGTGGGCGTGCTGGCGACCATCAGGTCGGCCGTCGCGCCGGTGATCTTGATCCAGTGCCGGTGCGACTCACCGGCCGCGCTGAACGTGACGGTCTGGCCGATCTCTGCGTCGGCGCCCTTGGCGGTTGTCTGCTTCCCGTCCGCCCCACCGAATCCGAGGGTGGCGAGGAGCGCACGGCCCTTGGTCACCAACCAGCCGATCACGGCCTCGGCAATACCGAAGACGTAGTCCTGAAGTCGCTTGATGACGGCGACCACCTGCTCGGGCAGGTCGCCCAGTCCCACCATGCCCGCCAAGAGGTCGATCACGATCGGCAGCAGCTGCGACAGGGCGCCCTCGACCGCCTTGGCCATCCCGCCGATGTTGCCGGCCAGGATGTCGGCGGCACCGTTGACCACGGTTTCGACCAACTTGAAGATCGAGGCCGCGTTCTCGAAGATCCAGCGCAGCACCTTGTAGATCAGCTCGATGGCCTGCAGAACGGCACCGACGGGGTTGAGCATGCCGAGGATGCGCAGGGCCACCTGCTTGACCAGCGTCTCGGTGACATAGGCGATGGCGGCGTCGAGGATCTGCTGGAACAGGGCTCCGGGATCGAGTTTCTCCTTGAGCATCTCGAGGATGCCCTGGGGCCCTTTCTTGATCAGCGCCGAGACCAGGTCCCAGGCCTTCTCGATCAGCGCGACGTCCTTCTCGCCGATGTGCTTGACCAGGATCCCTCTCATCCGCGCCCAGGTGAGGCCCATGAGCTGGAGGGCGAAGGTGATGATGCTCGGAATGCCGAAGTCGGTGGGAATCTGGACACCCACCGAACCCAGTCCCCGGAACAGCCAGTTGAAGAACCCCTTGAGCAGGTGGTCGGGGAAATGGTCGAAGAACTGCTGAAACCCCTGGGCCAGGGCCGCGACGAGGTTGTTGCCGAACTTCTGCGGGTCATCGGCGATGCCCGCCACGACCTGCTGGACACGGTCCACCAGCGCCCAGAACGCGGGCGGCGGAATACCGACGAGCAGCAGCAGCCCCTCGATGATGGCCTTGACCGGATCGTCGAGGAACTGCTCGACCGCGCTCAGGACTTTGCCGATGAGCCCGCCTGCCGCCTCGCGGAGCTGTTCGACTTCCCGCTGCACCTGCGCGACCGCCGTCACCGCCTGCTGGGTGAGGTCCTTGGTGAAGTCGTCACGGGTCCGGTCCACCTTGGCGTCGAGGCCGTTGAGCTTCTCGGTGAACGCCGCCTGCTCCGTCGCCGCCCAGGCGCGCAACTCGGCGGGGAGGTCGCCGAACAGCAGGCCGAGCTGTCGCCGGGCGTCGTCGATGACGGCTTTGGCGGCCGCGATCACCGATTCGACGTCGGCCGAGATCTCCAGCAGCAGGTCACAGACGCGGTCGCCGAACAGCCGCTCCGCACTGTCGTATTCCTCGGTCACCCAGGCCGGCAGCCCCGCGACGGCATCCCATCCCTCCAGGAGCAGACCGCCGGCTCCCGAGTGACGCTCCTCGATCCACCGCGCCACCCGGTCCAGCGACTGCCGGAACTCCGTGGAGTGACGCTCCACCCCGGCGCCCCACTTCTCCATCGCCGTCCGTGTGAGCGGTGTGAGCAGGCCGTCCACCCGGGTCTGCGTCTCGGTGAAGATCTGCTGGGCCCGGCGGCTGACGGACTCCCGTGTCTGCTGCTCGGTGCCGACCATCGCGCTCTGCCGCCCCGTGACATCGGTGACGGCGGCCGCTCGTGAGGAGTTGAGCGCCTCCAGCGCCTTGGTCTGGAGATCGGCCATGCCGGTCCGGGCCTGCGCCAGCGCCTCGTCCTGCTTGGCCAGTACGTCGGCCGGTCGCGTCGCCGCCAACTCACCGAGTTCTTGCTGCCCCTCACGCACCGTGGAGAACGGCGGCTGCGGGATGGGAGCGGACGAGGGCCGGTCGATCCTCGCATCGGCGACCTTCTTGTCCAGGTCCGCCTTGTCGGCGTCCAGGGACACGTTCTGCGGCGGGATCGGGTCGGGAGCAGCACCGGGCGCCCCGATTCCCGGGTCGGTCACTTGGCCCGTCGGCGCTACGAGCGGCTGCGGGGTGGTCTCCGGTGTGCCGGTGGGCTGCTCCTGGAGGCCGTCGTAGCCCCCCGCGGCCCGCGCGGCGTCGCCTTCGACCGAGGTGCTGAGCGATTGCCCGGCGTCCTTGGCCATGGCCTTCGGATCGGCTTCGACGAGGTGTTTCTCGTCGAGCGGGCGCTTGCTGCGGATGGCGCGGCGGATGTCGTCGCACAGCTGAAGGATCTGCGGGCGCGGGGCCGGCTGCGTACCGAGGGCGTCCGCGAGCGCCGCACCGGCCCGTGCGGCGGTTTCCACCGGCGGCTCTGTCACGGCTCCGCGGGCTGCCGCGGTGGTGGACTGCGCATCCGGGAGGGAGCCGGCGGAACGGGCCGCCCGCCGGGCGCCCTTGGCCACTGCGGTGATGCGCTCCTGCTGAGCGGGGGAAGGAGCGTCGGGCGCGGGCGGAATGCGGAGCGCGACCTCCGGCAGGGCACCCGGGGCCTCCTCCGCCGGGAGCCCGCCGGGTGGCTCGCCGGTCGGGGCAGGGGCAGGCTCGCCCGGTGCTGCCCGGCCCGGGGCCTCCTCCGCCGGGGCCTGTTCGAGGACGGGGGACGCGGGAGCCGGCGCTGTCCCGACAGCACCGGTCTCCCCCGCGGTGAGGGGGAGTTCGGGCTCGCCGTAGGACACGTCAGGGCTGATGACGAGGTGGTCCGCGGCCCGGTCGTCGGTGGTCGTGACCTGCCCGTCGGCGGACTCCACCGGCTGCGGTACGACCGGCACGGTGGCCGGGGGCCCGGGCGGAAGGCCGTTGTCCCGTCCGGCAGTCGCGGCACCGGTCGCTCCGGCCGCGGTCTTCGGCCCCGGGACCGGCATCGTCAGAGACAGAACGTCCATGGGCCGGGCCCCGTCGCCCGTGTCGACCGCCAGCCGGCCCGGGTTGATCCCGGCGTCCAGCCTGATGCCCACCACGCCCTCGTCCACGGCCACCGACGGCAGCGGCACCGTTGTGTTGCCGCCTGCGAGGCCCAGGGCGCCGGTACCGGTCCGTGCTCCGTCCAGCGCCGTACGTCCCCGCCAGGCATCGTCCGTGTAGCTCAACCGCGCGAGGACGGTGCCGAGGACGGTCACGGTGGCCTCCACCGAGATGCGCCCGGTGGGGGTGCCGTCCTCGGTCACCTCGAAGTGCGCCGTACCGCGTACGAACGGGGACTCGACAGGCTCGGCCACCCATCCCCGGCCCGCACCCGAGCCGTCCTGCGGGGAGAACCGCCCTGCCGCGCGGCCCCCGGCCGCCGTGTCCCGGACCGCGCCCGGCGTGCGGCGGAGCGGCTCCCCGCCAGGGGCCTGCCCGGTGGAGCGACGCCGCGCGGGGCCGACCGCCCGGGCCGCGTGCTCGGCGGCGCTCGCCCGCTGCTCGTGGCCGGCCCGTGTACGTTCCACACCTGCTCCTCAGCCCGATGCCGGTGGAGGCGTACGCCCGCTCTTGGCGAAGGCCGCATGGATGCCGGACGCCAGATGCTCCGTTGTCACCGTCCGCCCGTTCGCCGCCGCGGCGTAGGCGGCGGCGAGTGCGGCGTCCCGGATCTCCGCCCCGGTCAGCTGATAACGCTCGGCCAGGCCGACGAGGTCGATGTCCGGGGCGACGGGCACGGCGGCGGGCAGCACACCGCGCCAGATGGCCAGCCGCTCCGCGACCCCGGGGGGCGGGAACTCGACGCGCAGGTCGATCCGGCGGGAGAAGGCATCGTCGAGGTTGCCCAGCAGATTGGTCGTCAGCACCACCACACCCGGATGGCGTTCCACCCGTTGGAGGAGATAGCTCACTTCCTGGTTGGCGTAGCGGTCGCGTGCGTCGGACACCTCGGTGCGGCGGCCGAAGACGGCGTCCGCCTCGTCGAAGACGAGAAAGCACTCCTCTTCCTCGGCCCAGTCGAACAGCCGCGCGAGATTTTTCTCCGTCTCACCGATGTACTTGCTGACCAGGGCCGAGACATCGACCCGGTACGCGGGTACGCCCACCGTGCGGCCCAGCACCGCCGCGGTCATCGACTTGCCCGTGCCGGGCGGCCCGTGGAACAGCACCAGGGTGCCGCGCACCCCGTCGTGCTTCCGGGCGAAGCCCCACTCCTCCAGCACGGTGTGCTTGTGCCGGACGCGTTCCAGAACGGTCCCCAGCTGTCGTCGTACCTGGCCGGGTACGACGATGTCGTCCAGGGTGTGGACCGTGTCCATGCGGTCGACCGGCAGGTCTGCCGACGGACCGCCGGCGACCGACCCGCCGGTGAGGAAGGCGACCAGGCTGCGGTGCGGGGTCACCCTTCCGGCGAGCGCGGTCGTCTCGGCCGGCTGGAGGTCGAGCAGGCGGGCGCCGCGCAACCGTCCGTGCGCGGCCAGCAGGTCCCGGGCGGCCAGCCGGCCCGTGAAGGTACGGCCGCACAGGTTGCGCACCACTTCCCCGGTGAGATGCAGGACACCGGGACGGTCGCTCAGCAGCCCGTAGTACAGGCCGAACTTCTCGTCGATCTCCGGGGCGACAGCGGCCACCACGGTGAGCGCCTCGGCCGGATCGAGCGCGCAGTCCCTGACCACACGGGCCAGGGGCCCGTCACCCGAGTAGGTGGCCGTGCCGGGCAGCCCCTCCGTCCCTTCCAGGCCCAACGGCCTGGCCATGAGGGCGGCGACGGCGCGCTCGGGCTCGGTACCCGGTCCCGCGTGGACGGCGAACGCGCGCCGCTCCTCCAGTCGCAACCCGATCACGGCCTCGAGTGCGGTCAGCGCCCGTTGCAGTTCCCCCATATGGCCTGGTGTCAGCATCATGCCCCGCGCTCGGGTGAGGGCGGCGGGGCGAGGGAACCTGCCGCGAACCGCATGCGGACCGGTGGCGACCAGGGAAGCGTGAACAGGCCCAGCGGGTAGGGCAGCCTGGCCAGTGCGATGTCGAGCGGCAGCTCTCCCAGCTCCACCCCTACCGTGCCCAGGCCGTCCGTGTCTTCCTCCAGCAGGGCCGGGCGCAGCAGGAAGCCGGTCCTCAGGTATGCGGCACTCGACCGGGCGAACCCGGGCAGTGAGGCGGCGAATCGGCGCAGAGCCGCCTCTGCCGGGCGAGCCGCGGCAGCCCCGTCGGGCATCAGTGGCGCCTGCGCGGCCGGATTCCGGCCGGCCAGCACCATGACCAGCGGGTCGCACTGGAGATCTGTGTCGGCCGGGTCGGCGAGCACGGCGAGGGCGACACGGCGCAGATCTGCCTCTGTGGCGTCCCCGAGAGCACGGGACGCGTCGCGGCCGAGTGCCCTCGCCGCCTCGTCGAGGTAGTCGGCAAGCCACGGATACAGAAGGACGAGCCCGCCCGCCCTGGACAGGAGCGGACGGCCGGAAGCCGGGGACCCGGTCGATGCCAGGAGCGATGCGAGGAGAGCCTCGACGTCTGCGGCGTCCGCGCGGGTACCGGCTGTGTCCTCGGCGGCGTGGGCCCGTCGGCCGGCAACCCGGTCGGCCGGGGAGACGGAGGCGGTGTCGACATGGGGGCTGCCGGGGACGGGTGTGGTGCCCGAAGCGGCGGGTCCCTCGGATGGATCGGGCTGCGCCGGGAGTTGTCCGGCAGGTGGCGCGCCGAAGCAGTCGGCGGGCGTGCCCGCCAAGGCGGTGCGTACGGCCTGCCGCTCGTCCGGGTCGAGGGCCGACCACAGTGCGGCAAGCGCGTCCGGGCGTGTTGCCGGCCTGCGCGCAACCCTGCTGAGCGCGGCAGGCGAGAGGCCCATCAGCCGGTGGACCAGATCTGCCGGAAGGCCTGCGACAGCCTTCTGCTGTGCGGCATCGAGCGGCCGGGAGCCGTGGCCTGCCGCGGTGCCCGGCGGTTCTGCGGGCGCCTCTGCAGGCGGTTCGCCCGTCGGTGCCGGGTGCGCAACGGGCAGCCGCGCGGCGAGTGCGGCGCGGATGTGTTCGGCCCACAGCAGCACAACGGTTTCGTCGTCGTGGTCCGCGGGATCAAAACCGAGGGGTACGACCAGCCGGTCCACCCGGATGTCCGGCCCACCGTCGCCGGACTCCGATCCGGGCGGCGCACCCAGAGCACGGGCCAGTGCCGCGGGCAGCCGCTCGGTGGCGAGTCGGGCGAGCCGGCCCCGTACGGCAAGAGCCCGCTCCTGGTCCTGCGGGGTCGTGCGGCACCGGATGGTGAAGCGTTCCAGCCGCAGATCCACCCCGACCGGCCCCGTCATGACGGCCCGCGCAGCCGCTCGGTGAGGGCATCGGCCGCGCCCCGGAGCCGAGCGAGCTCCCCTGCGGGCAGACGGGCCGCCTCCGCCGCTGCCACCAGGGACTCCACCAGGGCGGAGAGCTCCGCGCCGTGGGACACCGTCAGCGGCTGATCCCGCTCGATGTGCCTGCTCAGCTCGTCGAACGCCTCTTCGCCTCCGGCCAGTTCCGCCCGCACGGCATCGCGACGGTCCACGGGCGCCGATTCCACGAGAGAGCGGCGCATCGTCCCCAGGAAGTCGACCATGCTCGCGTTGAGCCGCGATGCCTCCACGGAGCGCGGGGTGACGGCCCGTGGCCGGAGGATGTCGTCCACCCGCTGGTGGGAGATCTTGACCATCTCCAGTGCCTTGTCGACGTTGCGGGTGAGCTCACGGTTCACCTCCTCCACAGCGGTGACCTTGGCGACGGAATCGAGGATGCTCTGCTGGAACTTCTCGACGTGCTCGCCCGTGCGACGGATGTCGCCCTGAAGGTCCTGCGTCCTGTCCTCCAGCGCTTGGACCTTGCTGACGACCTTGGTGTCCTGTGCGGCCAGCTTGAGGTCGAACTCGGCCCGCAGGTCCTTGCGCACGACGTCGACGTCGCTCCTGGTGACCATGTTCGCCACCTGCTGGGCCAGGCCGCCCAGTGCGGGAAACTCCGTCAGCTCACCGCTCTTGAGGTGGGTGAGGCTCGTCTCCAGAATCTGCACCTTGCTCATCGCGCCGCCGGCCGCCTGTTCGGCCTTCAGCGCGCTGGCGGCGGCGTTCTTCGCCTCGGTGCCCACCTCCGCGAGGACGCCTCCGGCGCTCTTGAGCGCCTGCTGGTTGGGTACCCGCCCGATCTCGACGATCTTGCCGTGCTGATCCTTGACCAGTACGAGGGTGTCGCCGAGGCTGATCGCGCCCTGGACGCGGAACCCCTCGATGCCGTGCGCCTCCGCCTGCGTGCGCACCAGCACATCCGGCCTCACCCCACGGTCCCTGATGAACTGTTCGATCGAGGCCCGGGTGGTGTCCGCCTTGCCGCCCAGGGCGGGATGGAGCGAGAACACCCCCGCCTGCGCGAAGTCGAGCGGGTCGATGTCATAGAGGACGTCGATCTCCACGGGGTCGATCACCCCGTGGCCGGGGCCTTTGAGGACGGGGGCTTCCTCCAGGTAGATGTTCCGCCAGTCGTCGCGGATCTGGGCGGGTGGGTAGACGAGGTCGATGCAGTCCACCTTCAGCCCCAGGTTCATCCTGAGCCTGGCGAGTGCCTTCTTCCCCTTGGGGCACTTGTGGAAGTCGTCCTTGTCGGGGGCGGGTTTCGGCGGGTCCTGCGGTGCGGGGACGGCGGGTTCGGCGTAGCTGCGGACGAGCGACTCCAGCCGGTTGAGCATCAGCGTCGGCGGGTCGAGGGCGCCGGAACCGAACAGTGCGTTGGACAGCCCTTCGGGTGGCTCGAAGTCGTGCCGGTATTCCGGCCTCCACGTGGGCGTGCCCGCTTCCACCGTGATCCAGCCCAGCGCGACCCCGGGGGCGGTGGCATCGCGGGGCGACGGTGTGCTGAGCGCCAGGACCCGCAGCAGGTCGAGGGCCGCGAAGAGCACGTGGTTGAGGAACGCCGCCCGGTACTGCCTGATGGCCGGCAGCAGGGCGCCGCTGATGGTGAGCTGCGCCAGTCGCTCGGCCGACGGCTGGGAGAGGGTCACTCCGGCCGCCGCGAGCCGGGCGCGGATCGCGTCGCGCAGGCGGTCGAAGTTCCCCTGCACGCTTCCGTCGGCATCGATGGTCAGCGGGGACTCGTCGCGGAGCAGCGGCTCGGTGGCGAAGTCCGTCTGCGGGGTCTTCAGCCGGCCCGCCGCGAGCACCACCGTGGCGCTGCGGGTGCGGATGGCCGAGTGTCCGGCACATCCGGTCTCGTCGCACTGCGGCGCCTGTGGTTCTCCTTCGAAGAACACCAGTACCGGTGTGACACCGCCTTGGGCGGGGTCGACGAAGTCGAACGAGGCTGTGCCGGTCGCGTTGGCCGCGTCCTCGATGACCGAGTCGGCCTCCAGCATCAGCATCCGGCCCGGCTGGTCGACAGCCAGCCCGTGGGCGACGGTAAGTTTTCTCCGGCCCGCGTCGTCCGGAGCGCCCAGTGTGCCGGTGAGGCCGGCGACGATCCCGAAGCCGATCGCCCGAGCGAGGACCTGGTCCTGCCCGTCGAGGAAGTCGCGCAGCAGATTGAGGTCGTCCCTGGTGAGAGTCTGTCCGCCGGTGAACAGCGGATAGCGGCGGTCAGCCATCGCCGTTCCTTCCCGGCCGGGCGCGGTCGTGGTCGTTCCTGGTCATCCGCTCTCATCCCTCCGTCACGTCGGTGGGCAGCCGCCCGACGTCCAGCCGGTCGGTGGCCGCGCCCTCGTCGATGCAGTTCCCCAGCCGCAGACCGTCCTTGTGCTCGATGAGATCGACCAGTTCGCACAACAGCACGCGCACCCTCGCCAGGAACTGTTCCTCGGTCTCGGGGTCGTCCTCGTCCGGACCCTGCCGCCGCTCCAGGACGAAGTCACCGGGGACCCAGCACAGCCGTACCAACAGGTGGGCAGGCGCATAGCGTTCGACGACCAGGGATGCCTCCGTCCGGGCGGCCGCGTCGGGGAACGCGGCCGAGACCGGTACGAACAGCGTGGCGCGAAGCCAGGGAAGCGGGCGGGGGCGCCCGTCGTCATCGGTCTGGGGCGTCCCTGCGCGCTCGCCGGCCGTGGCGTACTTGAAATGTTCCACCAGCACCGGCCGTTGCGAGGGTTCGCTGATGCCGAACCAGAGGCAGAACCAGTCGACGAATCCGCGGGGTGTACCGCGGCGCCGCCACAGCCGGGCGGCCCGCAGCAGAAACTCCCGTTTGCGAGTGAGCCCTTCGGGGATCCGCCATGAACCCGGGAAGACGAAGCCGTACCAGTCGGCCAGTTCGTCGTGGAGCGCGGAGATGCGGGCCAGCAAGGCGTCGCCGCCGGCGTCGGTGGGCAGCCCCGGTGGCCAGGCCGAGCCGGCCGGGCTGTACCAGGCGGGGAGTTCCGACAGCCGCTCCAGATACGTCCGGTTCAGCTCGTCCGCGAGCGCGAGGAACCCCTCCACCTGTTCGAAGCTCTCCCGGTCGGCGGCGAACACGGCCGGCAGATGCGCGGCGATCCGCGTGTACTCAGCTGCCATCGGCGCACCCCTCGCGCACTTCCAGGCGGACGGTCAGACAGTGCTGCTCGTCCGGGGCCGTCATGGGCACGCAGTGCCGGGGAAGGGGCAGTTCACCCACGTGCCATGCGCGCGGGCCACCGCCCGCGGCGTCCGGCACCACTGCCGCCGCCAGGTCCTCCACTCCGAGCACCTCGGGGTCGTCCGAGATCACCTGGACCAGCTCGGCCAGCCGGACCGGCTCGCCGGGACGCCATCCTGCGGCGGGTGCGGCCGCGAGGCGGTCCGGGCGCGGCCAGGGACCGTCCGTGTCGCGGGGATGGACCTGCTCGGCGGCGAGGTCCGCATTCTCCTTGCGACCGGTCCTCAGCAGCGCCCCGACCCGCGTCAGCGCATCACGCAGAACGCGCTCCCGGGATGCCGTCACCGGCACGTACACGACACCGCGCAGGATCACCGAGCAGGTCCCCAGCAGGGCCGCACCGATCTCGTCACCGATGAGGCGGCGGGGTGCGAGCCGGCCGAGGTCGTGGTGGACGTTCTCGTACGGCGCGTCGATCTCGGCCGTCTCGCCCGGCCCGGACAGGGCAAGGGCCAGCACCCGGTGCAGGAATCCGCGGCGCTCGGCCCGGGTGGTCAGTACGTCCGGCCTGTCGGGCTCCACCAGCAGCGTGATCGCTCCCGGTCGCGTCGCCGCTGCGCCGTTCGCCTCGTCGTCGGTCTCACGGCCGTCGAACCCGATCCCGGGCAGTACTCCGGGCACCGCCCACGCCCGGCTCACGGTCACCATCCCGCTGCCGTCCGGAGCACCGGTGACATCGTGTGACAGGCCGACGGCGAGGCGGGCGTAGTCGCCGGTGGTGACGGGCTCGACCGTACGGGTCTGGAGGGGGTGCGGCGGCCAGGACATGGTGCTGCCGTCGGCTCGCTCCCAGTCCTCCGGACCGGTACCAGGAGGCGCGGGGTGGACGCCCACGGCATCCGCCGCGACCGCCGCGTCAAGGCCGAACTCCTCGGCCAGCGCGGCTTGAGCGGAAGCACGGTCAGCCGCTCGGGACACCAGCTCGCGGACCCGGTCCTCGGCGGAGCGCAGGCGTTCCGCCGCGCTCGTGCGCCGATGACGCTCCTCGATGGCGGCCTGTTCCTCGGCGAAGAGCACCACTCCGGGGCCCGGTGGGTCTTCCCGTGGTTCGGGCGCGTCCAGCATCGTCTGCTGTACGAGCGGAGCACGCAGCAGGCGGATGGCCGCCGCACGCAGGGCCCGTTCGGCGACCGGATCGTCATCGGGAGCCCTTACGCCGCTGAGGTGTTTGTCCGCGGCTTGCCGCGTCGGCGCCGCCCGCACGGCCTGGCGGTCGTCCGCCGTCAGCTCGGCCAGCAGGTCGCCCAGGGCCTTGAGGCGGTCAGGGCTGTTCGGCATCGGAATGCGGCTCCAGTGGAGCTCGTCGACGTCACGGAAGAGTCCCGTTTCGGCCGACCATCCGGACAACGGACGGTTCCCGGTGCGGTAGTGCAGGTCGGCGATCGACCAGACCACGGATTCGAGCAAGGTGATGCCGGGGTCGCTCGGGTTGTGGTCGGTCCAGCCGACGGCGTACTCCCGGACGGTCTTCATCGCCCGCTCGAGAAGCCCGGCGAAGTCACCGTCGGGAGCGGCGGCGGTGGTGGCTCGCAGCGGCTCGGGGAGGGACGGCGCTGCGGACGGCACCGCGGACGGGGCCGCGCCGGGATTCGGCTGCGTCACAGGACCTCCTCGAGGACGAGTTCATGGTTCCCGGCCGACGCGATCAGGCCACGACATGCGTCGGTGACGACCCTGGGCAGCTCTGCGTGCGGGGGGAGCAGCCGCAGATCCCGCACGTGATCCACTTCGGGTCGCTCTTCCAGGAAGACGGTCAGCGACGAGGGATAGAGCGCACGGCCGAAATCGGCGAAGCCGCGACTGCCCGGGTGCAGACGGGCATCAAGCGCGGCGGTCAGGCTCTCCCGGGCTTCGGCGGCGGCGACGCCTGAAGCCAGGGCAATCCGCGCGTGCACCCCCACCTGTTCGTACAGCGGACACAGCACCACCGGCCGGGCATGTGCCGATCGAACGGAGTCCAGGCGGGCGAGGATGCGCTCGGCCAGCGTCACACCCGGATACGGCAGCCGCTCGCCGCTGCGAGGCACGACCACCAGGGCGACCGAGCCGGGTTCGGCGCAGCTTTCCGCGCCGGTGTGCGGAAGGCAACGTACGGCGGCGACTTCGGGGAATGTGTCCTTGACGATCCGCTCGTAGTCCCACGGCTGGATCGCCCGGCCCCGATGCCGCACCAGGCCCGTGGCACGGTGCAGATACTCCTCGTCCGTCTCCGCGGCGCGGCCCGGCGTTCCCGCGACGGGGTTCGACACCTTCACACCCGGGACGGGCCGGAGAAGTCCCTTGAGCTCTCCCGCCGCCGGCGGCGTCAGGGGGCCGCGGTCCACCGTTGGATCGGTTGTGCTGCGGTACGTGGCGGTCACCGCATCCGTCCGGATGTCCAGGACCTCGCCCACCAGTTGGGGCGTCGAGGTGCGCAGCCGGAGCCAGCGGTCCGTCTCTGTTCCCTGGTCCGCGCAGCCCTCCGCCCAGTCGGCCGGCACAAGCGTCCTGACGACCCCGCTCTGCCGCAGCCCCTTGGTGCCGTCGAGTACGGCCAGCGGCATCCAGGAATCAGCCCGGCTCCAGTACTCCCAGGTCACGTTGTGGACCCGGCCCAAGGAGGCACAGGCGGGCGCCTGAGTGACGCGCACATGGAAGGAGAGTCCGCCGACGGCGTCCGGGCGGAGCTTCGCGAAGCCGAGAGCCACAGTGCCCTGTGCTCCGGCGGACGTGTCCAGGGGCTGCCGGAAGGGCCGTGCCACCGGTCCGGGCAGATCCAGCCGCCGGACGGCGTGGCCGTTGCGGGTGCGCAGGTCCCGCACCGTGACCGTCAGGGTGCGATACCCGATCGTCAGCCGTGAAGCGGTGGGCGGGGTGGGGGCGATGAGGTCACCCGCCCGCGGTTTCTTGGCCGTTGCGACTTCCTCGGCGAACCGGGCGACCCGGCGAAGATGATCTTCCCAGCCGAAGTCGCCGCCGCTCAGGAACAGCCGGACGAAACGCCCCACGGTGCCCGCGATGTCGGCGGGATCGGACAGCGGTGTGCCGCCGACCGCGATGTCGGCGGTCCTGCTGCCGTGGAGCTTCCTGCCGGCCGTGCTGAAGGTCTGCCAGGCGCCGCCGGCCCGACGCTGCCACTGGATGCCGGGGTCGGGTTCCTTGTACGGGATCTTGCCGATGACGTCGATGCCCTTGGCGAGCAGCCCTTCCGCGTACCACTGCTGGAGCGGCGCGGCGTAGTCCACGGCCATGAGGCCGTTGCCGCTGTCGTCAAGCAGCTCGAAGGTGAGGGTCAGCCGGTCCAGCGGCTTCCCGAAGGTTTCGTCCGAACGCAGATAGAAGCTGTCACCGCGTCGTGGTGTGGGCCCGAAGGGCTGGAACTCGCGGGTGATGTCGACCGAGCCGTTCCCGGTGGCGCCGCCGTCCGGCAGGACGCCGTCACGTTCCATCCGCACCTGCACCGCGCCGGTCTCGAAGACAAAGGCGCGGGCCGGGGCGCTGTCCCCGTCGAAGGAGACGCGCAGGAACGTCAGGGGCTCACCGTCGACCATCAGGGGGCCGCATGTGCCTGTGAGGGCGAGCGTCACGCTCTCGTTCTCGTACACCGCCGAGCCCGGCAGCACCGTGGCCAGACCGTCGGGGGTCGACCACTGCCAGGTCGACCCCGCCAGCGCGGTGGCGTCCTGGCCGGGGAAGGTGACGGTCACGGTCGCGGCACCTGCGGTGAACGCGAGCACGTCGGTGACGATGTCGAGCCGGTGGACGGCCGCCTGCCGTGTGAAGGGCGCGAAGGACGCGTCCCGGTCGCGCCGGACGGCCGTCCAGTCGCCGTCCGGTGTGGCCAGGGTGCCCATGATGCCGGAGATCTCGGCGCCCTGGAGGGTGAGGGTGTCGGTCGTCGCGTAAAGCCGTTCGGTCCCAGCGGCGGTGCGGCCTCCGCGCAGTTCCGTGCCCGTCGGCAGGACGATCAGTGGCCCTGCGGGTTCGGCGCGCCGTGGCCGGGCGACGGTGAAGGCGGCCACCACCTCGTCGGGTTCCATGGGGCGGCGTGGGATGCCGAGCCGCTCGGAGAGCCAGTCGAGCCGGGCCCGGCGCGGCAGCTCCGCGAAATGCTGTGCGAGGCCCTCGTGCAGGGCCGCGACGGCCAGCAGCACTGCCTGCGAGGGGTCGTCCGGGGAGCGCAGCACCGCCGACGGCCGACGCGGCGACGGCGGGTCGTGGAACAGCAGATCGGCCCAGGTCGCCGGCGGACCCGCGGCAGCGGGCGGCAGATGAGGTACCGGCCTGGCCGCGGCCGCCGATCGCGCCATCTCGGTGATGACCTCTTCCGAGGAGACACCGTTCGAACCGGGTTCTGCCCCGGCGGTGCCGCTCACGCGTTGCCCTCCAGATAGAAGGGGAGCACAAGACTGGTGGGGCGGCGGTGCGGATCGATCCTGAACTCCACTGTCACGTCCACCCGGTTGTCCTGGTCATCACCGGCCGCGACCGCTTCGACCCGGTCCACGATGGCCCGTGGCTCGAAACGCAGCAGTGCTGTGCGCAGTTCGTGGGCGAGCCGGTGGCAGGACGCCGCCTCCCGTGTCCCGAACACCTGGTCCTCGGCGGTCGATCCGAATTCCGGCCTCATCACCCGCTCGCCGAAGGCGGTGCGCACGATGAGACGGATCGACTGCGCCACGGCCTGCTCACCGTCGGCGGTCGCCACGCGGCCGCCGCCGTCCGCGTCCTGGTGCCAGCGGACGGGGAACTCCCAGCCGGTGCCGAGGTGTGGGTGGTCCCTCATCCGATCACCACCGTGGGAGCACCCACGCCGACCGATGCCCCGCAGCCGGCCAAGTCCCCCACACGCAGGGCGGGGCGTCCCCCGATGAGCACGGTGGGACTGCCGGAGGTGAAAGGGGTGCTCGGCGGGTGGCCCGGCTGGACGGGGCAGGCGTGCAGGTCCCCGAGAACGGCTGCGGGAAGCCCGGCGACGAGTACGGTGGCCACGCCCGGCCCGGCCACCGTGCCGCCGTGCACGGTGAGATCGGTGACCCTGGCCGCGGAAGGCATCAGCGGCCTCCGTTCCGGGAATCCGCGGCACCCCGCGGGCCGGACGAGCGCCGGGCAACCGTCATCACAGCCGTACCCCCTAGTTGATCTTTACCAGTGCACCGGAGACGGTCAGCGAGCCCGCCGCCTTGAGTTCCAGGCCGGCCGTGCTCTCCACGGTCGAGGACCCGGTGGCCTTGGCGGTGAGGGTCGCGGCCTCCACCTTCACCGTCCCGGCCGGGGCGGACAGGACGACATCGCCCTGCCGCGCGACGATCGACACTCCGTCCGCGGAAAGCGTGAGCGAGCAGCCCCCGGACTGCTCGGCCAGCACGATCTCCCCGTTGCCGTCGTCCAGTTCGATCCGGTGTCCCGCCGCAGTGGTCAGGCTGATCCGGCCCCCCTCGGAGTCGTCGAAGCCGAGCCGGTGACCGGCAGGGGTGACGACGGACCGGACCGCGTTGGTCTCGGGGTCCATCTGCTCGGGTGGCGCCGCCTTGCCGTTCCACAGGGCACCGAGCACGACCGGGAACCTGCGGTCGTGGTCGACGAACCCGACCAGCACCTCCTGACCGACGTCAGGGACGAACCAGGTGCCGTGGTCCGCACCGGCCGACAGTGTGCTCAGTCTCGCCCAGACAGGTTCGAGCGCGGGCGCCAGCCAGGGGAACGCCACCTTCACCTGGCCCAGACCCTGGTCGTCGTCCAGGTCCTCCACGATGCCGAGCAGCAGTCCGTCGTCCTGCGCGCACCTGCCGCCGACCGTGGCCCTGTGCGCAGGCGGTCGCAACGCAGGGGGCGAGCCGAGCTGGAACTCCGTGGTGTAGCCTCGCCGGCCCAGCCGATGGCGTACGGCGCTGACGTAGTGGCGGCCGCCGAACGCGGAGCCGATCCCCGTGAACGTCAGCCAGGAGTCGGCACGCAGCCGTGGCAGCCCCACCGTGCTGCCGTTGCCGTGGAAGTGACGCAGCACTTCTCCGGAGACGACGGCGACGGCCCGTCGATCCGCCTCCTCGGGGGAGATTCCGGCGGATGTGCCGAGGTGGGCCTCGCGCAGCGGCCAACCGGCCTTCCCGAGGTCCTCGGCCGGTGTCGCGCGGCCCTGCGTTCCCGGCTCGGCACGGTCGCTCCCGGCCTCCGACACCACGGCCTCCAGAGTCGAGGAGTCGAACCCGGTGACCGAGACCGGATCGGCCCGGCCGGACAGCTCCCGGGTGAGCTTCAGTTCGCGCAATGTGGAGCCGTACTCGAGCACGAGGTCGTCCTCGGCCGGTTCGGCGGGGGGCCGGAAGACGAGACGATCGCCCTCGACGTATGCCACATAGCCCAGTTCGGCGGCACGCCCGGCCAGCCAGTCCCAGTCGGAGGCTGCGGAGAAGGCCACCAGCGGCTGGGGGACGCCGTCGGCCGCATCGGCCGTGAGCCCGTAGGCGGCCGCGATGTCGGCGACGACGTCCCCGTCGGTCGAGTCCTCGTACACACGCGCGCGGGGCACGACTGCCAGGAGCGCGCTGCGGGTACGGCAGGCGAGCTCCAGCACGGGACCCGAGGCCGCACCGAATCGGGCCGTCACACCGGTGACGACACCCGAGAACACCGGATGCAGCATCCCGCGCCACCCGAGCGCGATCTCCACCGCGGTGCCCGGCGCGAAGAGGTCCGCGTCGGAGTAGCGGACCTGCCGGCTGTCGGTGTTCCAGTTCCGGACGAGCAGTTCGGCCCGCCCGTGGCGCAGGACCTCTGCGCTGACGTCGATCTCGAGCACGTCGAGACGCACCTGGGCATCGACGTCCCGCCCGTCCAGCTTCAGCGCGAAGTCCGGCACGTCGGGGATGCCGCCGACGAGGTCGGTCGCGGTGGCGGCCATGCCTCACCCCGCCTTCGGAGGCAGCACCAGTACGGTGCCCGGGACCAGGGAACGCGGGTTGGCCAGGCGGTTCGCTTCGGCCACCGGCCGCCAGAACTCCACGGCGCCGTACACCCGGTGGGCGATGCCGTCGATGGTGTCGCCCGCGCGTACGAGCCAGGTCTGGTACAGGTCCGAGGATTCCCGTCGTTCTGTCTTGGCGAGGTCGTCCGGCTCGACGACCTCCTGGAACGTCGCCTTGACCCGGGCCCGGACCGGCTCGCCCTGGCGGTCGAAGAGGTGGTAGGTGACATCGGCGCTCAGCATGACGCCGGGGAAGACGAAGTCTCCCCAGTGCAGCCGCACGTAGTAGGGGGCGTGGCTCTCGGGCTGGAACCGGGTCAGTGCGAGCAGCGCCTGAAGGCGGGCGCGGACGGTCTCGGCGGCCTCCACCACGCCCGTGCCGTCGAAGAAGAACTCGACGGTGAGTTCGTCGGGTTCGCCGCCCGCGTACGAGGTGGCGGGCTTGCTGGCGCCGGCGGGCTGCTCATTGGTGTAGCGGTTCTTGAGGCCGAAGGACAGCTCGGTCGGGTTGAACTGGGCCTGCCACCTGCCGACCGGCTGTGTGAACCGCTGGTCGCGGAAGACGTCGAGGGTGAGTTTGGCGAGTTGGTTCTCCTCGAGGATCACCTCAGGCCTCCCAGTCGCGGCGCAGTTGTTCGAGCACACGCTCGGTGGCCCGGCGTACCACCCGCTCGACCAGTTCCTCCTCCGGCGGACCGGCGACGCCACCGGTGGTACCAGCGGACGGGCCCGCGACGGCGGGCGAGCCGGTGAGCGTCACCTCGCTCACGATCTCGCCGATCACCACAGCCATCGGACCTCCTTGGTCATCTGTGTTTGCGGGGCGGGCGCTCCGGCCCGTGGGCGGAGCGGGGCGGCGATCAGCCGGGCAGGGTGACCAGGGTCAGTCCGTGGTGGGCGATCTCGACGGACTCGATGGCCACGGCGGCGGACATCGCGTTGAGGTCGGGGCCGGCGATCTTCACCGGCCAGCCGCGCCGGAACGACCACACGCGCACGGGCGTGGGCCGGCCACGCACGGTGCCGAGCAACTGCACCTGGCCGTCACGAGGGCCGACCCGGCCGAGGCGCTGGTACTCGGAGTACCAGTCCCACAGCCCCTGGTCCGCGGTGGAGCCCCGCTTGAGCACCAGGTTGGGTGCCGAACCCCGGGACGGGAAGCGGTGCGTGAAGCGGTTCTCACCGCCCTCGGCGTACTCCTCGACCCCGGTCTCCGCCGCCAGCCCGGTGCACTCGCTGAAGTCGGCCATCGTCAGACCGTCGATCCGCAGCCGGAAGCAGGCGGTGGTGTAGGGGTGTCCGATGACGTCCATGGGTCAGGGGATCGTGACCGTGATGCCTTCGTGGGCGAACTCCAGTGACTCGATGGCCACTTCGGTGCCTGTCGCCTTGAGGCCGGGACCTTCGAGCTTGACCGGCCAGGCGCTCTTCATGGTCCAGGTCATCACGATCTCCTGCTGTTCGTTGCAGAGACTCACGGTCACCACGCGCCGGAACTCCCCGCCCGCCTGAACCTGGTTGAACCAGGCGAACAGTCCGTTGCCGTCCGTCGGTACGATCCCGCGTTTGAGCGTCACGCTGCCGTACTTGCGAAGCCCGGGCATCTTCTGCACCGTCTGCTCGGGATGTGCGCCGCCGCGGTACTCGACCGTCTCCGTCTCCAGGGTGAGGCCGCTCACCTCGGAGAAACTCGACGTGGCATCCCCCCATCCCACCTTGAAGTTGAGGGCTGTCATCGGGTAGCCCATGGCCTGTCCTCCTCTGTACGCCGATCGGTTCGCAGGGCACGGGGGGTCACTCCGTCAGCCTCTTGTGGCTGAACCGGAAGATCACGAACTCCGCGGGCTTGGCCGGGGCCACAGCCACCTCGGTGATCACCAGCCCCAGGTCGACATCGGTCTCGGTCATCGTCTCGCCGAGCCCGACCCGCACCCGGTACGCCTGCTCCGGACTCGTGCCGGCGAGCGCCCCGCTGCGGAAGAGCTGGTCCAGGAAGTTCTCCACGGAGACCCTGATGCGCAGCCAGGTGTCCTGGGTGTTCGGTTCGAAGACGACCCAGTTGGTACTGCGCTCGACGGACGTCTCGATCAGGTTGAACAGCCTCCGGACATTGACGTACCGCCACAGCACGTCGTCGGAGGAGGTCCGGGCACCCCAGACGCGCGTTCCCCGGCCCGGGAAGGCCCGGATCAGGTTCACGCCCGCCGGGTTCAGCAGGTCCTGACGCCGCTGTGTGTAGTCCTCGACCGACCCCACGATGCCGCTGACCCGCTCGTTGGCCGGGGCCTTGTGCACTCCCCGCTCCCGGTCGGTACGGGCGAACACGCCCGCGACGAACCCGCTGGGCGGCACCGTGACGATGCGCTCGACGGAATCCGCTTCGAGGTTGACCATCTTCAGATGGGGGGCATAGGTGGCGGCCTGGACGCTGTTGACGACCGAGCTGCGCCACTCGGCCAGTGCTTCGTCGCGGTACGCGGGTGCGTCGATGATCGCGAACCGGCGAAACTCCTCGCAGTGCCGGGTCATCGCCCCCACCACATCGGCCTGGAGCAGGGTGTCGGTGAAGGTCAGCACATCGGGGCAGATCACCATCGCCGGCTCGGCGACGCGCTCGAGCTGGTCGAAACCCTTCTTGAGTCCGGCGGTGGTGATCGGGCGGTCGGAACCGGCGACCTTGGGCCGGACGAATCGGGGAAGTACCTGGGGTGTCAGGGCCCCACCGGTCGGCGGCCCCACCGTGATCCGCGGCGACACCCCGTTGACGAACCCGTCCTTCTGGTAGAAGCGGGGATGGTCGGGGTGCACGGCCAGCTGGGTGTAGCTCTCCACCTCCGTGCCGCGCTCCGTGACCTTCAGGGCGAAACGCAGGGGACTGAGCGTGGTGGTCCGGAACGCGAACAGCGGGTAGCGGCCCGTGTCCCCCACCGTGACGGGTGACGTCCCCTCGACGGCGATGACATGGACGTTTCCGCCCTGGTGTTCGGCGCGGGCGATGGCGTGCCGTTTGCCCGGTGCGAGCTCGATGAAGTCACTGCCCGGCTCCGGGGGCCGTACGCACCGCACCACGATGCCCTTGGTCGCGTCGGCCGGTTTCAGGACCTCGACCTCGGTCCAGACCTTGTCCTCCGGGTCGCTCGCTGCGGTGGCCCAGCCGTCGGCCGCGGCGGAGTCACGGGTGAGGGACAGCGTGGCGCCCCCCGCGCCGGAGAGTTTCAGGACTGTGCCGTTCGGCACGAACGAGTACCTCTCGGCGAGCGACGCGCGCGAGGGATGGTCCAGCGTCACCGTCTCCCGGAACTGCCTGGCCGCCAGCCGTACATCGATCTCGACGGGCCCGGCCGGTACCGCCGCCGGGAACTCCAGGCGGGTTCGGGCCTTCTCCCAGGCGCCGGTCAACCCCCCGGCCGCGACCGCCTGGTGGCCGGTCTCCAGGTCGCCGGTCTCCGGTACCGGAGTGTCCTTCCATGACAGTGCGCTCAGCGGCACCACCTTCGGGTCCGGTGAGGTGGGCTGGGGCAGATCGGCGGTGAGGCGGACGACCCGCACCGCGAACTCGCCACCGGGCACCACCTGGTTCACCTGCGACGCCAAGGTGAGCGTCAGGCCGGGCGCGCCGGCCGTCATACCGTCGACGACCGCGGAGACCCTGGCCATCGAGGGGGTCACCGCACTCAGGACGTCGCCGCGCTGGAACCCCGCGCCCGCGGCCAGCCGCAGGGTAAGGGCCGTCGACGGCACGGCGGCCACGACCCACGTTGCCTTCGCGGGCAGGGCAAGCTCTTCGCCGGCGGGCACGGAAAGGGTGAGCCTGGAACCCGGGGTGTCCACCGAGTCGACCGTGGCCGGCCGGGGCGCGCCGGCCACGGTCACGATCTGGACCGGGTCACCCGCAGCCACGCCGACGACCGATTGCACCGTCAGGGTCTTCTGCTGCTCCCCGGCAGTGAGGGTGCCGTCCGTCGCGAGCACCACACCGCTCGCGTAGAGCACACCGCTGCCGGCGGTGGTGTCGAGCGTGACGGCGACACCGAGTTCGTTGGCCCAGCTCCCGGGGGACGTCGCCTCGACACCGAACTCGACCGTCGTGTCGTCGGCGCGGAGCACCTCCCAGGTGGCGCGTACCGAGTCGTCGGCCCGCACGACGTAGGCTGCGGGACCCCCGTTCTCGAAGAACCCGTACACGGCCTGTGCCGTGTATCCGCCGGCCACCGGACGTGAGCCGAAGACCGTCTGGAATTCGGACCATCCGGTGATCCGTGTCGGCTCCTGGACGGGCCCTCGCCGCGTCGCGCCGACGATCGCGACCACGCTCGTCGGCGCGGCCGTGACGGGTTGGGGGCCGGCGGCAACCTCTTCGATGTAGACGCCGGGTGACTGATAGCTGATCACGACTGGCCTCCAGCGTTGCTCACCCTGTGGTGTCGATGAGCCGGATACGGGTGGTCCGGCGTCCGGTGTCGATGAAGGCCCTGCGCAGCAGGTTGCCGTCGACGCGGATCTCGAACCGGTGGAAGTCCTCCGTCCAGACCGTGGGCGCCGAGCGGTAACACCCCGGTTCGTCGGGCTGTTCGGGCAGGGGTACGCCCGGGCCGCCGTCCCTGGTCGGGTGCGCGGCGACGGTGCGACCCGAGCTGGGCCCCTGCGCTGTGACAAGCAGGAGTTCCAGAGTCGTCGGCAGGGGGACGAAGCGATGTGTCACCACGCCCTGGTCGAGCGCGATCACCGCTTCGGGTGCCGCCAGATGCATCGCCGCAGCCGCATCGACGACGGTGAGCCGCAGCCTGACGGGGGCCACCGGATTCCCGGGGTCCGGCCCTGTGAGGACGACGGCGCCGCCCGAGGCGATGCGCAACTCCCAGCCCCTCGGTGGCCGGTCGACAAAGGCCGCCGCAACGGGAACCGGCGCCCCGGATGTCCCGTGCACGGCGCGCACTTCGTGCCGGAGCACTCGGCGGGCGGACTCACCGACCGGCCTGACGGCGCTCACCCCCGGACCTCCCCGTAGGTGATGCGGTGCTCCCTGACCCGGTCGATGCCTGCGGATTCGAGCAGGGGCAACGGGACCGTTTCGACGCCGTAGTACAGGGAAAGGCGGAAGTCCCGGCCGTACGCGGTCCACAGGCCGGTCCGCTCCTCCGGCGTGGGAGAGAGCAGCCTCACCGTGAGTTGCTGGATCCGTGGCTGGAGCGCCGGGTCGATGTCGGCGGCGCCGAGCCGTGGTGTCGAGTGGAAGACCTGCGCGACCCGGGCGAGGCGTTTCTGGCACTCCAGGTGCTCCCCGGTGTAGGTCATCACATAGGACAGCACCAGTCCGAGCGGCGGCCGCTCGTATCCGGCGGGCGTGCTGACCAAGGGGGCGTTGCGCACATGACCGTGTTCCTCGACGGCATACAAGCAGATGTGCAGCTTCCCCACGGTGAGATTGGTTCCGGAGTCCAGCGAGGTCACCTCGACCCAGCCCGCGGGGAAACCGGAACGGTTCTCGATCACGTCCTTGAGGGTGGAGGTCACGTCGTCGATCACGTAATGGCTCTCCCGTCAGCGACCCGGATCGATCCCGTCTCCCGCACCTCGGTGGGCAGGCATGGTGACGGTGGTGAGGTTCGCCGACCGTTGTAGGGGGAGACTGTCTCGACGCCGTCGCCGCGCTATCTCCGGGCGATGTTCGTCGCCCTGCGGGGACCCGGCGGGACGCCCGGTCCCCGCATGAGCCGTGCTTCGCGGCGAGCTGCCGACTCGGCCATCTCGCGCAGTTCGGTGACGAGCTGGGTCAGCACCCCGGTGAGGTCGTGCAGTTCGCGCTGCGCCTTCGACAGCCGCTCGGTCAAAGCCTCCACCTGGTTACCCTGAGCCCTGTTCCCGGGCTGCCGCCGATCCTCCTGCCCCGTGGCCGCATGCGCGGCCGCGAGCGTCTCCGGCATGGGATCGACGCCCAGCTCGTCCGCGAGCAGCTGACGGCACATCTGGTACTGGCGCACAGCGTGGGTGCGGCGTCCGGCGGCGGCATGGATCTGAATGACGGCCCGATGGGCGTCCTCGCACAGCGGGTCCCTGTCGAGGATGAGGTGCGCGTAGTGCAGCGCGCTGTCGTCGTCGCCCGTGCGCCGGTGCCAGCCGACCAGTCGGGACAGCGCGGAGAGATAGAGACGCAGCAGCCTCTCACGTTCCGTGATGATCCAGTCGTGATAGGTGCCTTCGAGTAAGTCGCCTCGGTAGAGCAGTACCGCGTCGGCGAGTTGTGCGGCGGCTTCCTCGTCGAGCTCCTGGACCGTTCCTGGCCTGCGTGCCGTACCCGGCAGGGGGCGGCCACACCCGCGGGAGAGCGGGGCGACCGTGGTCTCGAACCGTTCCACATCGATGACCGCATCACTGTCGGGGTTGAAACCCAGGGTCTCGGCGGCCTCGATGACCAGATAGGTACCGCGGGGCGTGTCAGGCGGTTCGATCGCCTGGCGTAGCCGCCACAGGGCGGTGTTCAGCCGTCGACGGGCCTGCGATGTGGGGAGTTCCCCCCAGAAGGTGGAGGCGATTTCCTCCCTGGGCCGCGGAAGGCTGCGGTTCAGCACCAGATACGCGAGCAGGTCGGCCGCAGCCGGCGGCAGCGGCAGGGTGGACACATGACCCTCGGCCGTGACACGGCGCGTCCCGCCGGAGGTCCGGCGCGGGCCGAACAGCGTGATTTCGAGCATGCGGAACCCCCGTAGTTCAGGCCGCATGTCGGAACTGCCGTTCCAGCCCGGCCTCTGCCCACTGATCCGTCCGTTCCATCCTAGATTGTGCCGTCTCAGGCTATCCGGGACACGAGCGGTTCCGCAGACGTTTCAGCACCACATGGCCTCCGCAGCAAGGGAAGACTTCGGGCGGGAACTGCTCGATGGGCCGCACCAGTTGCAGTCCCGCGTTGTTGACGAGACGGGGTGCCCGCGGCGGCGAGTTCGGCGGCGTCCAGGTCGGTGAGATCGAGAACGTGCGGTTCGACGGTGACCGCGAGGCCCCGGGACCCCTCGGGGCCGCTCCGCCAGGCCCGCGGCCTACCGGTCGGCCGCTCTCACCTCGGCCCCGGCGGCCGCGAGTCGCAGTGCGCAGGTGCGGCCGATGCCGTCGGCGGCGCCGGTGACCGGGGCGGTGCGGTCCGCCGAGGTCGAGCGGGAGGGTGCGGGAGGCCGCAGACGCACTGCTGGGGGCATGCCTCGACCCTGGGCAGCGCCCCCGCCCCGCCACATGTGGTCACCGCCCATACTTCAGTTGGAAGTCGCAGGGTCGAACCATGTGGGTGCGTCGGACAGCGCCTGCTTGATCCGCAGCAGCGCGAACTCGTTGAGGTCGGGCAGCGCGTCCACCGCGAACCAGCCCACATCCAGCGACTCGTCGTCGTTGACCCGCGCCTCGCCGCCGACGGACCGGCAGCGGAACGAGATGTCCATGTACTGGCAGATGTCGCCGTTGTCGTACCGCACGGGGTGCAGCGCCTGGACGACGATCAGCCGCTCGACCACGGCCCGCACCCCCGTCTCCTCGTGGATCTCCCGCACGGCGCAGGCCGCCGGCTGCTCCCCCGGCTCCGGAATGCCGCCGATCAGCGACCACTTGCCGTTGTCCGAGCGGCGGTTGAGCAGCACGCGACCCTCGTCGTCGAGGACGACGGCGCTCACGCCGGGGAGCCACAGCAGGTCGTGGCCGACGGAGGCGCGGAGGGTGCGGATGAAGTCAGGAGTAGCCATGGCCCCCGACCCTAACGGGCCGGTCGGGTCGCTCCCGAGCATTCCCAGGGGCGTGTGACCGGCGTACGGCTACACCGCACGGGCGCGCCGACCGCGCACCCCGGCCCCGATCGCCCAGCCCAGCCCGCCGGCCGCGACCAGCACCAGGGCGATCTCCGGCATGATGCCGAGCCGGGTGGCCGGTGTCTCGGAGGACCGCAGCGGCACCTTCTGGACCAGCGAGTCGGCCACGAACATGCCGGTGCGCTGTGTGATCTTCCCGTCCGGCATGATGACCGCGCTGACGCCGCTGGTCACCGGCACCACGACGGTGCGGCTGTGTTCGACGGCGCGGACTCGGGACATGGCGAGCTGCTGGTAGGTCATCTCGCTGCGGTCGAAGGTCGCATTGTTGCTCGGCACGGAGATCATCTGCGCGCCGTCGGTGACCTCGGAGCGCACGGCCCAGTCGAAGGCGGCCTCGTAGCAGGTGACGAGTCCGACCTTGGCGCCGTCCATGTCGAACACGCCCGGCTCGGAGCCGCGGCTGAAGTCCTGGCTGACCATCGAGGTCCAGTCCTTGTTGATCGCCCCGAGGAGCGAGCGCAGCGGGAGGTACTCGCCGAACGGCTGGATCTGCCGCTTGTCGTAACTGTCGGTGGGGCCCTTCACCGGGTCCCACAGGATCTGCTCGTTGAGCAGCCTGCCGTCCTTCGCGACGACACCGCCGACCGAGATGGGCGCCCCGATCGCCTTGGCCGCACCGTCGATGACCGCGTACGCGTCGGCGTTGGCGAACGGGTCGATGTCGGAGGAGTTCTCGGGCCACAGCACGATGTCGGGCTGGGCGGCCTTGCCCGCCTTGACCTCGGCGGCCAGTCGCCGGGTCTCGCGCGCGTGGAAGTCGAGCACGGCCCGCCGCTGGGCGTTGAAGTCCAGACCGGCGCGGGGCACGTTGCCCTGGATCGCCGCGACGGTCACGGTGCCGTCCTCGGCCTTGTCGCTCATCAGCGGACGCGCGGCCACGGCGCCCGCGACCGGTACCGCCACGCTCAGCAGGGCCACGGCGGCGGCCGACCGCCGTACCGCGCGCGTACGGCGCCCTTCGACGATCAGCCGGACGATCTCGTACAGGCCGAAGCCGCACAGGACGACCGCGAAGCCGAGCACCGGGGTGCCGCCCACCGCGGCGAGCGGCAGGAACGCGCCGTCGGCCTGCCCGAACGCGATCTTGCCCCAGGGGAAGCCGTGGAAGGGCGCACGTGCGCGTGCCGCCTCGCCGGCGATCCACACCGCGGCCGCCCACACCGGCCAGCCGGGCAGCTTCGACACCGCGGCGACGCCCGCGCCGACCAGCGCGACGAAGACCGCCTCGACCGCGACCAGCGCGAGCCAGGGGCCGGAGCCGACCTCCACACCGGTCCACACCAGCAGCGGCAGCAGGAAGCCGAGGCCGAAGAGATAGCCGAGACCGAGACCCGCCTTCCAGCTTCGGCCGCGCAGCACCCACGCGAAGGCGGCGAAGGCCGGCAGGGCCAGCCACCACAGGGTGCGCGGCGGGAAACTGACGTAGAGCAGCACTCCGGAGAGCGCCGCGACGGCGGCCGGGACCAGGCGCACGAGCCGTGCCCTGCGCGTTACGGGCACGTTCTGCGGCTCCAGCTGGTCCGATTCGCCCACGGTGGTTGCGGTGACGGTCACTCCGGGAGTGTACGGCGGGTGACCTTGGCACGGACAGCGCGGTCGCCGCCCACCGGGCCCACGGCGGCCGACGAGGCGTTGCCCGGCGGCCAGCGGGGCGGGGCGCGGCGAGGCGGTGAGCGCCGGCCCCGCACCTGCCTCCCCGATCCCACGCAACTCGGTCCGGCTCATCCACAAACCGTCCATCAGCCGTTACGGTGTGCCGGAGCCTCAGTCGCCGGGCCGGTGCCGGTCCGGGCGGCCGGGGCGGTGACAAGGTCGGGGGACCGGGGTCGGGGGGAGCGGGTTGGGTTCCACGGGGATGACGTCTGTGGCCGGCCGGGATGAGGACGGCGACAGACGAAACGTTTCTGACGCGACGGGCATGGTGGTGCTCGCGGCCTCTGCCGCCTGGTCCCTGATCACGGCGGCCGTGCACGACGGCCGCCCCGAGGGCATGCTGCTCGCAGTGCTGGCCGTGGCCGCCGGCTATGCCGTCGGGCGGATCTGCGGAGCGCTCCTGCCGGTCGCGGCGCCCTGCGCCGGGGCCCTCGCCGGGCTCGGTACCGCAGTCGCACTCCCCCATCTCACGCCGGCGCCCCAGCTCGCCGTGCCGATGGGTCACGCCGGCGCCACCCCCGCCCTGCTGACCCTGTCCGCCGGAGCGGCCTGCTGTGCGGCCTGGGCCGCCGGGGCGGCGCTCCCCCGGCTCCTGCTGCGGGCGCTGGCGGTCGTGGCGGCGGTGACCGCGGCCGTCCTCGGCTCGGTCTCCGGGTTCATCGCCTGCGCCGCGGTGCTGCTGTGCTCGCTGGCCGCGGGCCGTGTCCGTCGCCGGGGCGCGGGGATCGCCGGGCTGGCGCTCGCCGCGGCCGCGGTGACCGGTCTGACCTGGGCGGTCGCCGCGAAGGCGGTGCCGCACGGGCTCTTCGTGTCCCTGGAGGGTCAGCTCACGCCGCACCGGGTCGGGCTGTGGCAGGACGCCCTGGACATGGCGCGCCGGGACGCCGTTCTGGGCGTGAGTCCGGGCCGCTTCGGGGAGCTCAGCCCGACCGCGGCCGGGACGACGCCCTCGGACGGCAAACCTCACTCGGCCTTGCTCCAGCAGGCGGCCGAACAGGGCGTCGTCGGAGTGGCCCTGCTGGCTGCCGCCTTCTGCTGGGTGCTGTACGCACTGTGGCGGTCCCGGCGTCCCACCCCGGTGGCGCTCACCGCGGGCGCTGCCCTGACGGCACTGGCGGCGATCGCCTCGGTCGGCAACGCACTGAGCTTCACGACGGTGTCGGTGGGCGCGGGACTGCTCGCGGGCCTGGCCACGGCCCGGCCCCTCCCCGTGGAGCCGTCCCGGACGGAGACGGACCTACGGGCGTACGGTGACCGGCCGGCACCGTGAACCGCCCGTGCCGGGACCTCAGATCGTGTGTCCCGCCCTCTCTCCACGACCGGGCCACGCCCGCGCCCGGGAAGGACGTCTGGGCACCCGCCGCTCGGCACGCACGCCTGCCCCGTTGGCGAATGGCCCACGAGCCTGTCCCCCGTCCCGACTGGGCTCGGGCAGGGTCACCCCGGTGAGGCTGCTCCGGCGCCCCGCGATCGCACGCTCCCCCAGGCGCGGCGCCGCTCGGGCGGGGACCCATGCCGACCGGCGCCGATCGAGCCGCGGGTGTGACACAGGGTGTCAGTGGGAAGCGCTGGGCGTCGTCGGCCGCAGGCGATCCTTGATGACGCGTACCGCGGCCTCCGCGTTGTCCACGGTGATCGTGAAGGTATGTCCGTCCCACAGGCGCAGCACCAGGCCCTCGCCCCGGCGGACCACGACCGCGGTGCCCTTGTCGGGGCGCCAGCGGTAGCCCCAGCCGCCCCAGTGGCGGGGGGTGACGTCCGCGACGAATTCGGCACCCGCGACATGTGCGAGCGGGATGCGGCGGCGCGGCACACCGATGTGGCCGCAGCGCACTTCGAGGGCGTCCTCGTCGACCTTCAGGGCGACGTGCACGAACGCGAGAGTGCCGAAGAGGACCAGGAGGCCGGCGGCAATGCAGCCGACGACGGACATGACGAGGGCAGCCGTGCCGGACGTCCAGGCGGAGTCGACGGCGAGTTCGATGCCCAGTGCCATGCAGCCGGCTCCGACGAGCGCGAGCAGCCACTGGAAACGGTTGGTGGCGCGTCCGGTCCAAACGTCAGGGGGCGGGGTGTGCCCGCCGTGGCCGTGGTCCCTCATGCCTTTGAGATTACTCAGCTTTCGCTGCGCGTGTACCGCGTCGCGCAGAGTGACAGCGTCCGGTTTCCCGTGCGGTGGACCGAGAGCGTCCGGTCGGTGACCGCGGGTCAGCGGGTCACCCGGCGGGGGTGACCGCCTGGAGGAGCTGCCCTTCCTGATACGTCAGGGCAGGCACCGGCAGCGCGCCCTCACGCCCGCTGAGCAGGACGGTCAGCGTCCCCTCGGCCACCGCCCCCGGGGCGGGCTGCTCGCCGAGCCGGCGCAGGGCCTGGGCGGCGACGGCACCCGCAGAGCCGTGCAGGACGAGCGGAGGCAGGCCAGGGCGCTGCACGGCGGCCCGGATGCGGGCGGCGACCAGTTCGTAGTGGGTGCAGCCGAGGACCACGGTCGTCACGTCCTCGGGGGTCAGCGCGGCGGCCGCGGCGACGGCGGCGTCGATGGCCGCCTGGTCCGCGTGTTCCACGGCCTCGGCGAGCCCGTGGCACGGCACCTCGGTCACCGGCACCCCGTCGGCGAACTCCTCGATGAGGCCCCGCTGGTATGCGCTGCCGGTGGTCGCGGGCGTCGCCCAGATCGCGACGGGGCCGCCGCCGGCCGCGGCCGGCTTGATCGCCGGGACCGTGCCGATGACCGGCAGACCGGGTTCGAGGCGGGCGCGCAGGGCGGGCAGGGCGTGCACGGACGCGGTGTTGCAGCCGACAATCAGGGCGTCGGGACGGTACGCGGCGGCGGCCTCGGCGACGGCGAGGGCACGACCTGTCAGATCCTCCGGAGTCCGTGGTCCCCAGGGCATGCCGTCGGGGTCCAGGGAGAGTACGAGATCGGCGTCGGGTCGCAGGCGCCGTACCGCCGCGGTGGCCGCGAGCAGACCGATTCCGGAGTCCATGAGCGCGATCTTCACCCGGCCACGATAGACGATGCCTCCTTGCCGGCCGGTCCGGTGGGGCAGACTGCGCCCGTGAGCGCGATTGTGTGGACCGCCGCCGGATCACTCGCCGCCTGGCTGTGGCTGCTGCTCGGTCAGGGCTTCTTCTGGCGTACGGACGTCAGGCTGCCGCCCCGGCGGGAACCGGAGGAGTGGCCGTCCGTCTGCGTCGTCGTCCCCGCGCGCGACGAGGCGGCCGTACTGCCGGCCGCCCTGCCCTCGCTCCTCGCCCAGGACTACCCGGGCCGGGCGGAGGTCTTCCTCGTCGACGACGGCAGTACGGACGGCACCGGGGAGCTGGCGCACGAGCTCGCGCGGCGGCTCGGCGGGCTGCCGCTGACCGTGGACTCGCCCGGCGAGCCACCCGCGGGCTGGACGGGCAAACTATGGGCGGTGCGGCACGGCATCGGCCTGGCACGCGCGCGTGAGCCCGCATATCTGCTGCTGACGGACGCCGACATCGCGCATGCGCCGGACAGTCTGCGCCGGCTCGTCGCCGCGGCGCGCACCGGAGGCTTCGACGTCGTCTCCCAGATGGCCCGGCTGCGCGTGGAGACCCTGTGGGAACGGCTGGTCGTGCCGGCGTTCGTCTACTTCTTCGCCCAGCTCTATCCGTTCCGCAGGATCGGCAGGAGGGGCGCGCGGACGGCGGCGGCCGCGGGCGGCTGCGTACTGCTGCGTGCCGAGGCCGCCGAGCGGGCGCTGATCCCGGACGCCATCCGGCATGCCGTGATCGACGACGTGGCGCTCGCCCGGGCCGTCAAGCGCGGCGGCGGCCACATCTGGCTGGGCCTGGCCGAGGGAGTGGACAGCGTGCGCCCCTATCCCCGGCTGCACGATCTGTGGCGGATGGTCTCGCGCACCGCGTACGCACAGCTGCGGCACAACCCCTTGCTGCTGGCCGGAACGGTCGCCGGTCTCACGCTCGTCTACCTGGTGCCGCCGACGGCCGTGGTGGCCGGCCCGGTCACGGGGCATGCGGCGGCGGCCGTCGTCGGGGGGCTCGCGTGGCTCGTGATGACGGCGACGTACGTGCCGGTGCTCCACTACTACCGTCAGCCGCTGTGGCTCGCGCCGCTGCTGCCGTTCACCGCGTTCCTCTATCTCCTCATGACGGTCGATTCCGCGGTGCAGCACTACAGGGGGCGCGGCGCGGCCTGGAAGGGCCGCACCTACGCACGTCCCGACGCCGTCGTCGGCGACGAGCCCTGAGCGCTCACTTCCTGCCGGGAGTCCAGTTCATGCCCCAGCCGTAGGCGTGGTCGACGGTCCGCTGCGGGCTCACCCCGCGCTCGGGCACGAGGTAACGCGCCTCCCGCTGGACGACCAGGTCGCGGCCGGTGTTGGTGATCAGGGCGAGGGCACAGACGGTCGAGGGGACCGTGCACTCGTCGAGCGAGAAGTCGACCGCGGCGCCGTGCTGCGGCTGGAGCGTGACCGCGGCGTGCAGGTCGGCGAAGGAACGCGCGCCCTGGTAGATGGTCACGAAGACGAGGATGCGCCGGAAGTCGTGCTGGTGGTCGAGGTTGACGGTGAGGTTCTCGCCGCTCGATACGGCTCCGGTGCGGTCGTCGCCGTCGAGATGGATGTACGGCGGCTGGTGCAGCGCCCCGAAGGCGTTGCCGAGTGCCTGCACGACCCCCTTGCGGCCGTCGGCGAGCTCGTACAGGGCGCACAGGTCGAGGTCGAGGTCCGCGTGCATGGCGACGGCGCGGCCCCGCTTGCTGCCCCACCCCGAGAACTGCTTGCGCACCTCCCAGTTGAGGTTCACGCGCAGGGCGCCCGAGGTGCCTCCCTGCTTGGTCAGCGAGACGGAGGGCGCCGCCTTGGTGAGCGTCACCTTGGTCAGCCGGACCGGGGCCGCGGGGGCCGCCGGCGGGGGCGGGGGCGCGACGGGCGGGGGCATGGTCACGGGAGGCGCCACAGGTGGCGGCATGGTCCCCGGCGGGGCCGGCGGCGGCGCAGGCGTGGTCACCGGTGGTGCAGGCGGCGGCTGCACCGTGACGGGAGGGGCGGGCGGCGGCGCGGGTGCCGCGGTGGGTGCGGTGTGCTGCGGTTCGTCCACGGTGATGCCGTAGTCCGTGGCCAGCCCTTCCAGACCGCTGCCGTAGCCCTGGCCCACGGCCCGGAACTTCCAGGCACCCTGGCGGCGGTAGAACTCGCCGAGCACGAAGGCCGTTTCCACCGTGGCGCCGACGCTGTCGAAACGCGCCGCCACGGTTCCCCCGGCGGCGTCCCGGACCTCGATGTACAGCTCCGGGATCTGTGCGAACGTACCGCCGTCCGCGGAGGCGGCGAGGACCACGTTCTCGATCGCGGGCTCCACGCGCGCGAGGTCGACGAGAAGGGTGTCGGTGACCCGGTCTCCCTCGGCCCGTTTGCCCTCGTGCCGGACCGAACCGGAGGCGTGCACCGGCTGGTTGTAGAACACGAAGTCACCGTCGGAGCGGACCTTCCCCCCGACCAGCAGCAGCGCCGAGGCGTCCGCGTCGGGCACGCCCGGTCCGGAGCGCCAGCCCAATTCGACCCGCAGCGCCGTCGTCGGCACCGGAGCATTGGATCCTTTCGGCATTGACATGTCCGCCCCCATCGCGTGTCACCGGGCCGTACCGCGCGCCGGCAGTCCTTCGTTTCTTACCCGGCCAACCTATTCCCAGGGACACGGAAGTCCCATCACAAGCACCGATGGACTGGGGGCGAGCCGCGGAGAGACGGGAGGTCAACCGGCGGTAACGACCGGGAACCTGGGCTTTTACACGCTCCTCACACCGTTCGGCGCCCCTTTTTGCCAAGTTCGCTCGCATTGGGGATCCCACATCACTGCAGACACGAAAAACAACCCTCTTATCGGTCTCCCCAACCAGCACATCGTGGGCTTACCTTATGTGCCATGACCTCCCCCCGCTCCACTTATGGCGGCGGCTACTACTCCGCCTCCTTCCCGGACACACCGATCTACGACTCGCTCGTGGCCGAGCGGGGCACCCCGCAGATCGCCCCGATCCGGGTCCCCGCGCAGTACGACATGCCGGGCAGCTATCTGCCCGCGCTGCCGTCGGCGCTTCCCGCCCTCCCGGCGGCCCCGTCCCAGCCCTCCTACGGCTACCCGCAGATGCAGCACGTCGCTCCGCTGCAGCAGGCGCCGGCCGCGTACATCCCCCAGCAGGCCGCCGCACCGCGCGGATACCCCGGCCCGCAGATGCAGCAGCCCCGCCAGCCGGCTCCCGGCACGGGCTACGAGGCGATGCGCCCCGCGGCTCCCCGGCCCGCTCCGGCGCCCTATCAGGACCCGTACAACAACCAGCAGTACCGCGGCTACTGATCCGTTCCCCGGGCTGTCGGCGCCGCCTGGCACGATGGCCCCATGGGGAATGAGCAGCTGCAGTCGATCCACGTCCATCCGGTCAAGGCATTCCGGGGCCTGGCGCTCCCGGAGGCCGTCGTGGAGCCCTGGGGGCTGGCCGGAGACCGACGCTGGGTGCTGATCGACGACGGGGGAAAGGTCGTCACGCAACGCCAGCAACCGCGCCTGGCGCTGGCCGCCGCCGAGCTTCTGCCCGGCGGCGGCCTTCGTCTGTCCGCCCCCGGCAGGGACCCGCTCGACGTGCCGGTTCCCCGGCCGGCCGGCACTGTGCCGGTGGACGTCTTCGGCGACAAGGTCGAGGGCGTGGCCGCCGAGGGCACCGCCGCGCACACCTGGTGCAGCGCATACCTCGGAGCCGCCGTGCGCCTTGTGCACATGGACGACCCCGCCACCCGCCGGCCCGTCGATCCGGACTGCGCGCTGCCCGGCGAGACGGTCTCCTTCGCCGACGGCTTCCCGCTGCTGCTCACCACAGTGGCCTCGCTGGACTCGCTCAACTCCCTGATCGCGCAGGGCGATCATGCGGCCGAGGGCCCGCTGCCCATGAACCGTTTCCGGCCGAACCTGGTCGTCTCCGGCACCGATGCCTGGGCGGAGGACGACTGGTCGCGCATCGCCGTCGGAGAAGTGACCTTCCGCGTCGCGAAGATGTGCGGGCGGTGCGTCGTGACCACCACCGACCAGGCCACCGCCGAGCGCGGCAAGGAGCCCCTGCGGACGCTGGGACTCCACCGCCGCTTCGACGGCAAGCTGGTCTTCGGGCAGAACCTCGTCCCGCAGACCACGGGCACGGTCCGGGTCGGCGATCCGGTCAGGATCCTCGGCTGATAAGGAACCCCCGCAGGGCCGGGCCGGGAACCCCGCCCGGGGCACGCGCGTTGGGATTCGGTGAGAAGTTCGGCAGGGTCCCGGTCAGGCGAGGTCACTCCGACTTGACCGGGCTCGCGCGTGGACGGTTCCGCGGGGGAATCACGGAGCGGGAAGGGGGTGCGGGTCGGTGCGGGCGATCAGGGGACTCTGGCGCTGGCGGCACAATCCGCTGCGCCGTACGACCGATCTGGCCGAGGCCTGGGTCGCTCTGACGGCCCTGCTGCTGATCCTGGTCGTCGCACCCGTGGCCGGCTCCCTCGTCGGCGCCGTCTCCGAGGACGCCCTGCAGCGTTCCGTCCAGGAGCAGCACCAGTCCCGCCGGCAGGTGACGGCCACCGTGATCCGAGCGCTGAACCGAAACCCGCTGGAGGCCGAGCCCGACAGCGCCTCGGGGCGGGACGTGCGCAGCCGTGTCCTCGCCGGCTGGACCGCACCGGACGGCACCGAGCGGCACGGCTCGGTGATGGCGGACCTCAAGACCCCGCACGCCGGCGACCACTTCACGCTATGGACGGACCGGCACGGCGGTGTGGTGGCCCCGCCGATGGACCCCGCGACCGCGACGACCCATGCCGTCCTCGCCGGACTGGGTACGGCGTTGCTGGCCGCGGGCCTCGTCGAGGGCGGCAGACGGCTGCTCGTGTGGCGCATGGTCCGTCGCCGCTACGCCCGTTGGGACCAGGCCTGGGACCGGGCGGGCCCGGACTGGGGCAGGACCGGCACCGGCAGTTGACGGCCTTCCGGCTCTGGTCAACCCATGGTCCGCGCGCACGCTACCGTGGACCGGCCGAACCCCTTCGGCATCAACCCGCGTACCACGAGCTGGGGGCACAGCAACGCCATGGCACAGGGCACGGTCCAGGTGACGCACACCGGCACATCGCGGTGGCGCCGCCGCACAGGGGAGTACTCGTCGCTCGCCGCCGCCCTGGAGGCCGCGGCGGACGGTGACGTCCTCACCGTCGCCCCGGGCACGTACCGGGAGAACCTCGTCGTCCAGCGGGCGGTGACCCTGCGCGGCCCCGAGAACTCCCCCGGCTCCGTGCGCATCGCGCCCGCCGACGGAGTGCCGCTGACCGTGCGTGCCTCGGCGACGGTCCAGGACCTGCATGTGGAGGCCCAGGACGCTGCCGCTCCGGCCCTGCTGGTCGAGGAGGGCACGCCGGAACTCCTGGACGTGCGGGTCGTCACGCGCTCCGCGGCCGGGATCGAGGTGCGCGGCGGCGCCCGGCCGACCGTCCGGCGCTGCACCGTCGACAATCCGGCCGGCATCGGCATCGCCGTACTCGACGGCGGGAGCGGGGTGTTCGAGGAGTGCGAGGTCGTCGCGGCGGGCCAGTCGGGCGTCGCGGTGCGCGGCGGCGCGCACCCGCGCCTGGAGCGCTGCCGCATCCACCACACCTCGGGCGCGGGGCTGACGGCGACCGGTGAGAACTCCTCGCTGGAAGCGGTGGGTTGCGAGGTCTACGAGGTCCGCGGCAGCGGCGTCCAGGTCACCGGCCGGGCCACCGCCCATCTCACCGACTGCGATGTGCACCGCACCACCGCCGACGGCGTCACCCTGGACACGGACGCGGTCCTCACGCTCGCCGACTGCCGTATCCACGACATCCCGGAGAACGCGGTCGACCTGCGGTCGCGTTCGGTACTCACCCTGACCAGGACGACTGTGCGTCAGTTCGGGCGCAACGGGCTGTCGGTGTGGGATCCCGGCACGCGCGTGGACGCCAACCAGTGCGAGATCTTCGACAGCACCGGCGACTACCCCGCCGTCTGGGTCAGTGACGGCGCGACCGCGGTCCTCGACTCCTGCCGGGTGCACGACGTGCCGGACGCCCTGTTCGTCCTGGACCGCGGCTCGCGCGCGGACGTCGTCGACAGCGATCTCTCCCAGGTGCGCAACACGGCGGTGTCGGTGAGCGACGGCGCCACGGCGCAGCTCGACGACTGCCGCATCCGGGACGCGGCGACGGGCGCCTGGTTCCGCGACCACGGCAGCGGCGGCACCCTCAACAACTGCACCCTGACCGGGACACAGACCGGAGTGATCGTCACCAAGGGTGCGGACCCGACGATCGAGCGCTGCACGGTCGACGGTCCCGCCGAGGCGGGCTTCTATGTCTCGGCCGGCGGCCGCGGCAGCTTCCTGGGCTGCCGGGTGACGGGCAGCGGCGGGTACGGCTTCCATGTGCTCGACGGCTGCCGCTCGACGCTGAGAAAGTGCCGTACGGAGCGATGCGCGCGCGGCGGCTACGAGTTCGCGGAGGGCGGCCCGGACGGCGCGTCCGGTGCCGGTCCCGTGGTCGAGGAGTGCACGAGCGACGAGAGCGGGAGCCTGCGCCCGCCGACGGCGCGCGAGACGGCGGTGCAGACGACGTCCCAGTCCCCCGGTCTGCTCGGGGCGATCCCCGGGCAGCGCACCACCGAGCAGGAGCCGCTCGTCACGGCCGTCGAGCCGGAGAAGCCGGCGCGCACCTCGAAGGACGTCCTCGGTGAACTGGACGCGCTGGTGGGCCTGGACAGCGTCAAGCGCGAGGTGCGGGCGCTGACCGACATGATCGAGGTGGGGCGGCGCCGGCAGCAGGCCGGCCTCAAGGCGGCCTCGGTCAAGCGCCATCTGGTCTTCACCGGCTCCCCCGGCACCGGCAAGACGACGGTCGCGCGGCTGTACGGCGAGATCCTCGCCTCGCTCGGGGTGCTGGAGAAGGGCCATCTCGTCGAGGTGTCCCGCGTCGACCTGGTCGGCGAGCACATCGGCTCCACGGCGATCCGCACCCAGGAGGCCTTCGACCGGGCGCGCGGCGGTGTGCTGTTCATCGACGAGGCGTACGCGCTCTCGCCCGAGGACTCCGGCCGCGACTTCGGCAAGGAGGCCATCGACACGCTCGTGAAGCTGATGGAGGACCACCGGGACGCGGTCGTGGTGATCGTCGCGGGCTACACCGCGGAGATGGAGCGGTTCCTCTCCATCAACCCGGGTGTGGCGTCCCGTTTCTCACGGACCATCACGTTCAGCGACTACCGCCCGGAGGAACTGCTGCGGATCGTGGAGCAGCAGGCCGAGGAGCACGAGTACCGGCTGGCGCCGGGCGCCACGGAGGCCCTGCTGAAGTACTTCACCGCGATGCCCAAGGGCCCGGCGTTCGGCAACGGCCGCACCGCCCGCCAGACCTTCGAGGCGATGGTCGAACGCCACGCGGGCCGGGTCGCCCAGTTCGAGGAACCGAGCACGGACGATCTGACGCTGCTCTACGCGGAGGACCTGCCCGACTCGCCCTGAGCCTCGTCCTCCGGGTCCGCGCCGGGAGACGCGATGTCCGCGCCGGGAGAGACCCGGTGGCGCGGCCCCGGCACGGCGGGCCGCAGCCTGGCCAGCAGCCGTTCCCTCTCCCGGGCGAACGCGGGGTCCGCCTGGTAGGCGGAGTGGCCGAGGATCGGTGCGGGCAGCGGATGCCGCTGTGTGCGGCCGTACGCCAGCGGGTCCTCGAGGGGTTCGTGGTCCACCTCGGGGCCGCACGCGCCGGGCAGGCGGACGGGGCCGCCGATCGGGTCGGTGAGGCGGTACAGGTTGCGCCAGCAGTCGACCTCGTGGTGCAGGGAGCTGAGGGCCGCGGGGCCGAAGTGGGCCGGGAACCAGCGGCCGTAGAGACGCTCCAGCGGGGAGCCGTACGTCAGCAGCGCGACCCGCTTGCGGACCGACGGGGTCAGCTGCCAGGCCGCCGCGGCGGCCAGCACGCTGCCCTGCGAGTGCCCGGAGATGACGAGCCGTCCGCCGGTGGCCCGCGTCCAGGCCGCCATCCGCCAGGTCAGGTCGGGCACCGCCCGTTCGGCGTAGCAGGGCGGTGCGAAGGGATGGGCGGCGCGCGGCCAGAAGGTGCCGACGTCCCACAGGATGCCGATGGTGCGCCGCGCGGACGCGTCCTTGTACGCGCGCCGGCCCCAGGTGACGAACAGGACGAAGCCGAGTCCGATCAGCCAGGAGCCCAGCGCCTGCGCGGTCTCGGCGGCGCCGTGGACGAAGGCGGGCGCGTGCCGGGCGGCCTGAGCGGGTGCCCGTTCGGTGGTCAGGGCGCCCACGAGCGCTCCGGCGCCCAGCAGCAGGGTGGTGGTGGAGGTGACGGCGACGACGAGGGGACCACGGTCGGTGAGGGTGGCCATCGCACGGGTCCTTGCGATACGGCGGGTGCGACGGGTGTCCTCGGGCTCTTCCGGGTGGCCGCGTTCCACCGCGGCCCGCTCGGTGCGGGACAGGACCCAGGTGCGCCGTCCCAGCTCGCCGCAGAGCACCAGCAGCACGACGAGCAGCGGCGGGATCACGGACGCCTGCCAGGTCAGCAGGACCGGCGGGCCGGCGAGGGAGGCCCCGGAGCCGTCCAGCCAGTCGGACACCCGCTGCGACACCCCGCCGGACATCACCCCGCCCAGTGCGCAGGCCAGCATCGCCACCGCGGGCCCGCCGAGACCGTGCATCGCGGCACGGGTGTCGGGGCGGGTGCGGTGGAGCAGGTGGGCGGCCACGGCGAGGGCGATCACGAGCAGCCCCTGGACCAGGGCGATGCCGCCGAAGGTCATGTCGCCCGGCAGCCGTCCCGCCGATTGCCACCCCGGGCGCTCCCAGCCCGCGTACACCAGGGTGAGCAGCAGCAGGAGGACGGCGGCGAGCGGCAGCCGCCGTACGACATGGCGGTCGAGCTCCTGGTCGAGGCGGTTCTCGCTGCGGCCGCGGCGGCAGACCACCCACACCACGACGGCCACGCCGGCGACGAGCGCCGCCTGAAGGAGCCGGCCGAGTGCGTCGAGCAGCGCGGGACCGCCGGGGACGCGGTCGAAGCGGGCCGCCGCCGAGCCGACGGCGCCGGCGACCGTGAGCAGACCGGCGGCGGTGTGGGCGGCACGCAGCCGGGCGACCAGACGGCGCCCGTACCAGAAGCCGGGCCTGCCCAGGGCGGTGCGGCCGCTCTCCTCGTCGGGCTCGGGCCGGCGGGAGAGCGGCTGCTGGGACTCGTACGCGCTCCAGGTGCGGTGGGAGAGGTACCACAGCAGGCCGGTGAGCGCGGCCGGCACCAGGGCGGCGAGGGCGAGACGGCGGCCGGGGCGGCTCCACCAGCCGTCGTCCGAGAGCTCCGGCGACAGGAAGCCCAGCCAGGAGTGCCGCTCGGCGCACGCGCGCGTGCCCGCGCACTGCCAGGCGGTCAGATCGAGGGCGACCTCGCAGGCCGCGGCGACGAGCAGCACGGTCAGGGTCAGTCCCGCGAGCCGCACCAGCAGTCCGTACAGCCGGACCGTCCGCCCCCGGCCGCGCGCGGTGGGACGCATCCAGTGGGCCAGGTTGACCACCATGAACGGCAGTAAGAGCAGCCACAGCGCCCGGGCGCCGTTGCCGGAGGTCAGATTGCACCAGACGTACGCCTCGGGCACCGGTCCGCCGCGGCGGCCGTCCGGCGTGGACTCCGCGTCGACGTCGTCGGCGCGCCGGAAGACGGCCGCGGTGTCGTCGCCGGTGATCCGCACGGTGCGCGGATCGTCGAGCATCTTCTCCGGCGTGGTGCCGCCCACTCCGTGGACCAGGAGTTCCAGGGCGGCTCCGGCTTCCTGCGGCTGCGCGGCGGTGTCCGGTCCGCCCGCCGAGGCCTCTTCCCGCGCACGTTCCACTGTTCGCACATCCCCCGTGACGCTCCGTCGGCATCTGTTCGTGCGGCCAAAGGATCTCCGCTGGAGCGGTGCCGCACACCTCTCGTCACGGAATCTCCCCGATCCGTGTGACACGAGGGAAACGGAAGATGTCCTGGTGGCATGCGCGCGTCGGGACACTCGGTGACGCACCGCGTACCCTGCCGTGCGAGGATGGGACGCCCGCACACCGGGGCGAGGAAGAATGTCCTTGTCGGAGCGGGTGCGCAGGAGTGCCGGACGGTTTGAGGCGAAAGGACCGGAGCGTACGTGAGTGAGAATCAGAACCTCCTCGCGGAGCAGCGGCGCGCCCTGATCCTGGACGAGGTCCGGCGCCGTGGCGGCGTCCGTGTGAACGAGCTGACCCGCAAGCTCGGTGTGTCGGACATGACGGTCCGGCGCGATCTCGACGCTCTCGCCCGGCAGGGCGTCCTGGAGAAGGTGCACGGCGGCGCGGTTCCGGTGGTCGAGGCGAGCACGCACGAGCCGGGCTTCGAGGCCAAATCGGGGCTGGAGCTGACGGCCAAGGAGGACATCGCCCGGGCAGCGGCCGAGCTGGTCGCGCCGGGCAGCGCAATCGCCCTCTCGGGCGGTACGACGACCTACGCGCTGGCCCACCACCTCCTCGACGTGCCCGACCTCACCGTCGTCACCAACTCGGTGCGGGTGGCCGACGTCTTCCACGCGGCCCAGCGCACCTCGGGCCCGCGCCAGGGGGCGGCCACCGTCGTACTGACCGGCGGGGTGCGCACCCCGTCCGACTCGCTGGTGGGCCCGGTGGCCGACCAGGCGATCGCGGCGCTCCACTTCGATGTGCTGTTTCTCGGGGTGCACGGGATATCGGCCGAGGCCGGTCTGTCGACGCCGAACCTGGCGGAGGCCGAGACCAACCGGCGCCTCGTGCAGTCGGCTCGGCGGGTCGTGGTGGTCGCCGACCACACCAAGTGGGGGACGGTGGGCCTGAGTTCGTTCGCGGCGCTGGAGCAGGTCGACACGCTGGTGACGGATGCCGGGCTGCCGGCCGGGGTGCGCGCGGAGATCGCCGAGCATCTGCGGCTCGTGGTGGCGGGCGAGCCCGATGAGGACCAGGACGCAGACAGCTGACTGACCGTCAGCTAGGGTGACGGGACGCGGGGCGCTGCGCCGCCGCGCCCGTTCTGCCCGTCCTGCCCGGCCTGCCGCCTCCCGCCGGGATGCCTCGAGGGAGTTTCGTCCATGGCTCGCCGACTGCGTCCGGTGGGAATCGAGTTCGTCGAGACCGCTCCCGTACGTCTCGTCTTCGCCCGGGAGATCTCCGCACCCCCTGGGGCCGTCTTCCACGCGCTCGCCGAGGACGTGGCCGGCTGGGCCGGGTGGTTCTCGGCGGTGACGCTCGCCCGGCCCGTCGACGACGGTGCCCGGCGCGAGATCCGTCTCAGGGGCGGCACCCGGTTCGAGGAGAGCGTCCTCGTGGCGACATCACCGGAGGTCTACGCCTACCGCGTGGACGTGACCAACGCGCCGGGCCTGCGTGCGCTCGTCGAGGAGTGGCGGCTCACCGCGGCGGGCACCGGCACACGGGTTCAGTGGACCTTCGCGGCCGATGGGACGCCGCCGCTGCGGCTCGCCCTCCGGCTCGCGCGCGCAGGCCTCGGCCTGGCATTCCGGGACGCGGTGACGACGCTGGACCGGCGGCTGGCCGCACGCTGACTCAGTCGGGCCAGATCCCCGTCTCGAGCAGCGTCTCGATCGCCGCCGTGTACGGGGCAACGTCCAGACCCTGCTCGGCGAGCCAGGCGTCCGAGTAGTACTTGTCGAGATACCGGTCCCCCGGGTCGCACAGCAGCGTCACCACGCTCCCCTGGCGCCCCTCGGCCACCATCTCCGCGACGATCTTCAGCGCGCTCCACAGCCCGGTGCCCGTGGAACCGCCCGCCTTGCGCCCGATCGCCTGCTCCAGCGCCCGCACCGCGGCGACGCTGGCCGCGTCCGGCACCTTCATCATGCGGTCGACGGCCCCGGGCACGAAGCTCGGTTCCATACGCGGCCGGCCGATGCCCTCGATACGCGATCCGCAGTCGCACGTGACGTCCGGATCACCGGTGGTCCAGCCCTCGAAGAAGCAGGAGTTCTCCGGATCGGCGACACAGATCCGGGTGTCGTGCTGCGTGTAGTGGACGTAGCGCGCGATGGTCGCCGAGGTGCCGCCGGTACCGGCCGTGGCGACGATCCACGCCGGCTCCGGAAACCGCTCCAACTCCAGTTGCCGGAAGATGGATTCGGCGATGTTGTTGTTGCCGCGCCAGTCCGTGGCACGTTCGGCGTAGGTGAACTGGTCCATGTAGTGGCCGCCGGTGTCCGTCGCGAGGGCGGCGGAGGCCTCGTACATGGTGCGCGGGTCGTCCACGAAGTGGCACTGCCCGCCGTGGAACTCGATGAGACGGCACTTCTCGGCGCTGGTCGTACGCGGCATGACGGCGATGAAGGGCACGCCGATCAGCTTCGCGAAGTACGCCTCGGACACGGCGGTGGAGCCGCTGGACGCCTCGATCACCGGACGGCCCGGCCGGATCCAGCCGTTGCACAGACCGTAGAGGAACAGGGAGCGGGCGAGCCGGTGCTTGAGGCTGCCCGTCGGATGGGTCGACTCGTCCTTCAGATAGAGGTCGATGCCCCACTTCTCCGGCAGCGGGAAGCGCAGCAGATGCGTGTCCGCCGAGCGGTTGGCGTCGGCCTGGACCTTGCGGACGGCCTCTTTCAGCCAGCGGCGGTAGGCGGCGTCACTGTGGTCGACGTCGAGGGTGGCGCCGGTCCGGATCTGTTGAGGGGTACTCACGGCGGGCTCCTTATGCTTCGCGCCGACGGCGCGCGGGGGCGGCCGACGCACCGATCATAGACAGCATCCGCACGCTTCTCACCTGCATAAACACGCCTTTGAGCGTCTCAAAGACCACCCTGGGTCAAGGGGTGCGCGGCCATGGGGGCGCATTCGCGCGAATGCTCCGGCCGACGTCGCCGGGTGAGCGGGCGTACTGGTGCTCGACCACGTCCGCGGGCAGACTTCGCGACGGGACGAAGGTCCAGTACACCGACGCGCAGCACAAGGGGGCGGGGTGGCATGGCGGAGCCGGAGTTCACGGCCACGGGCGTGCGGATCGGGAAACGGCTGCGTTCGCTCACCCGGGCCGGGCAGGTCCGGATCAGCGGCGGCAGGCTGGAGTTGCTCACCAGCTACGGCAGGGAGATCGACAGCGCGCCGGTGCAGACGGTCCGTGCCTCCAGGCCGTGGTTCGCCGCCGACGACCAGGCCCTGGCGGACCTCAACGGCACGCGCTACCTGCTCACCCTCGGCGATCACGACCCGGCTCCGGGCGAGCCGGGCCCGCCCACGGCACGCCGGTTCATCGAGGCCGTACGCCGGGCGGCCGGGCGCGGTGGCTGACCAACGAGTTGCGGGGTTTTAACCCTTGCGTCACGCTGTTCTCACGTCACTCTGGGTTTACCGGCGATTACGCTGCGAACCAGCTCGCCGGGCACGACAGCAGGCGGCCGTCTTTCGCAAGCATCCTGCTGGATCCGTACTCCGTGTTCTTCCGGACCTCTTCAGTCGGGGAGTCGCAGCCGTGATCAGTCACCCAAGCAGGCACTGCGCGGTGGAGCTCCAAGCCCTGCCGTCGCGGATCGGCCAGGTCCGCAGAATCGTATCGGCGCAGTTGCGCTACTGGCATCTGGATCCTCTGATCGACCGGGCCGCGCTCGGTGTGACGGAGCTGTTGACCAACGTCCACCGGCATGCCCAGCCCGACAAGACGTGCACCGTGGAGATCGAGCTGCTGCTCGACCGCCTCATGGTGTCGGTACGCGACCACGACCCGCGTCTGCCGGTCGTGGACGGCGCGAGCGCCGGAGAAGACGACGACTCGCTCTCCACCGGCGGGCGCGGGCTCGCGATGGTCGCGGCGGTCAGCGAGAGCTGGGGCGTACGGCCGGACGGCGAGGCCGGCAAGGTCGTCTGGTTCACGCTGCCGACGCCCTCCGCCGTGCGGGCGGCGGCCACGCGGCCACCACGGCGCACGGTGGCGGACAAGCCGGTACGGCGGTTTGCGGAAGTCGAGCATGCGGTGGATCTGCGGAGGCCTGAGGGGACTCCGGCCCGGTTCACCGTGGCTGGCTGAACGGGTCGTTGCTGCTTGAACGGGTCGTTCGCCTTCGGGGGGCGCCTCACTCCCGGCCGGCGCGTCGGACCAGCTGATGTTGGTGGGCCCCTGCCGTTGGCTTTGGTGGCCTTCCTGCTGGCCTGGGTCACTCTGTGGCGACTGCCCTCAGTACGTCCAGGCGTGCCGCGCGTCGAGCGGGGCGCAGGCCCGCCAGGGCTCCTGCGGTCAGGCCCACCAGCGCCACCACGGTGAGCTGGAGGGGTGGCATCGCGAAGGCGAAGACGCTGTCGCTCGCCCCGTCGGAGGCCTCGACCAGCACCCAGCCGAGGAAGGCGCCGAGGCCGAGCCCGCCGACCGTGCCGAAGGCGGCTACCAGGACCGACTCCCAGCGGACCATGGCCCGCAGCTGGGACCGGGTCTGTCCGACGGCCCTGAGCAGGCCCAGTTCCCGGGTGCGTTCGTGGATCGCCAGCGTCAGCGTGTTGGCGATGCCGAGCAGGGCGATGAGCACGGCGAGGGCGAGCAGGGCGTAGACGAGGGTCAGCATCATGTCGATGCCGGCGGCCGAGGACTGCGCGTACTCGTCCCGGGTCTGCACCTCCGGATTGCCGTATCGCGCCGCAACCTTCTGCACCGCGGCCTTGCCCTCGTCGGTGCCGACGCCGTCCTCGAAGGACACGGCGAGGAGGGTGTCGGAGTCCTGGGTGCGATGCGGGGCCCAGGCGGCGCGGGTGATGACGTAGTCGCCGGCGAGTTCGGACCGGTCGTATACGGCACGGACGGTGAAGGCCTCCCGCCGGCCGTCGGTGAAGGCGAGCCGGGTCGTGTCACCCGTCGTCAGGCCCAGCCTGTCCGCCTCCTTCTCGGTGAGGGCGAGGCCGTCGGTGCCGAGGGCGCTCAGGGAACCCCGGACCTCGCCGAGGTCGAAGGTGCGCTCCAGCGCGACCGGATCGGTGACGGTCAGCGCCCGTCCCCTGCCGTCGACTTCGGCGACTCCGCGGCCGAGGCCGACGGCGGTGTCGACCTGCGGCAGCTGCTGGACCGCCGCGGCGAGCCGGGGGCTCAGTCCGCTGCCGCCCGCGCCGAAGGAGGGGGTGCTCACCGCGACGTCGCCCGCGAAGGACCGTGACACGGTCTGGTCCATGGTCGCCTTCAGGGAGGCGCCGAACACGGTGAACAGCGAGACCACGGCCACGCCGATCATCAGGGCGCCGGCGGTGGCGGCCGTCCGCTTCGGGCTGCGCAGGGCGTTGCGCCGGGCGAGCCCGCCGGTGACGCCGCGCAGCCTGTCGAGGGGGCCGCCGAGGATCCGTACGGCCGTGGAGGAGGCGACCGGACCGAGGACCACGAACGAGGCGAGGGCGAGCACGGCGCCGAGTCCCGCCAGCCACAGGGACGGTGACACCACAACGCCGGTGAGCGTCACGGCGACCGCGAGGGCGGCCAGTCCCATGCCGGTGACCGCGCGCAGGCGGGAGGCGCCGGACTGGTCGACGGCCGTCTCGCGCAGGGCGGCGAGCGGGGCGGTGCGGCCGGCGCGTACGGCGGGCAGCAGCGCGGAGCCCAGACAGACCACGACGCCGACCGCCGACGGCAGCAGCATGGACAGACCGCTGATCACCAAGTCGCCCTCGGGGAACGGGAATCCGATCGCAGGGAACAGTGCCTGCAGCCCGGCCGCGATGCCGATGCCGCCTGCCAGGCCGGCCACCGACGCGGTGACAGCGACGGCGCCCGCCTCGACGAGGGTGAAGGCGGTGACCTGGCGGCGGGAGGCGCCGAGCGCGCGCAACAGGGCGTTCTCACGGGTGCGCTGGGCCACGACGATCGCGAAGGTGTTGTGGATGGAGAAGGTCGCGACCAGCAGGGCGATGCCGGAGAACACCAGCAGGAAAGTGGTGAAGAGGGTCAGGAACTGGCTGGAGATCATGTCGGTGTTCTCCTGGGCCGACTCCTGACCGGTGATGGCCTCGACCCCCTTGGGCAGCACCGGAGTCAGCCGGTCGACCAGTTCCTGCTGGCCGACGCCCGGCCCGGCGCGGACTCGGATGCTCGCCGCCTGGCCCGCGCGGGCGGTCAGGTACTTCTCCGCGTCCGCCCGGGTCATGCCGGTGAAGGTCACCTGCGCCATCCCGTCCTCGCCGCCGAAGGTTGCGAGGCCCATGATCGTCACCTTGACGGGGTCGGGTGTGCGCAGGGTCGTCGTGTCGCCGATCTTCAGATCGCCCTTCTTCGCGGCACCGCGGTTGACGACGACCTCGCCGGACTTCAGCGGGGCGCGGCCCTCGGCGAGGCGGTAGGCGTTCAGTTTCGGGTCGGTGATCCAGTTGCCGGCGAGGGTGGGCGGGCCCTGACCGCCGATGGGTTTGCCGTCGGCTGCGACCAGTTGGCCCGCGCCCTGGATGTCGGGCTCGGCGGCGGCGACGCCCGGGACCCGCCGGACGGTGCCGGCCAGGTCCGTGTCGACCGGCTGCCGTACGCCCTGGCTCTCGCCGGGTGCGGTGATGGCGTCGGCGCTGCGGACGACGGCGTCCGTGCCGCTGGTCGCGGCGCCGAACATGGTGTCGAAACTGGCGCGCAGCGTGTCGCCCATCACGAGGGTCCCGGCGAGGAACGCGACTCCGAGGAACGCCGCGAGGAAGGTCCCGGCGAAGCGCCGCTTGTGGGCCCGCAGGCAGGACGCGCTCAGGCGTACGGAGGCGGTCATGAGGGCACCTCGAAGGCTTTCATGCGGTCCAGGACCGTGTCGGCGGTCGGGGAGGTCATGCGGTCGACGAGCCGGCCGTCGGCGAGGAAGACGACCTCGTCGGCGTGGGCGGCGGCGACCGGGTCATGGGTGACCATGACGACCGTGCGGTTCGTCTGCCGCACGGCCCGGCCGAGGAGTGCGAGGACCTCTCCGCCCGAGCGGGAGTCGAGGTTGCCGGTCGGTTCGTCGGCGAAGACGACGTCCGGCCGGCCGGCGAACGCCCGCGCCACGGCGACGCGTTGCTGCTGGCCGCCGGAGAGTTCGGCGGGCCGGTGGTGGAGCCGGTCGCGCAGCCCCACGACGTCGACGAGCGCGTCGATCCACTCCGGGTCCCCTGTGCTCCCCGCGAGGTCGAGGGGCAGCGTGATGTTCTCCGCGACGGTCAGCGTCGGCACCAGGTTGTACGCCTGGAACACGAAGCCGACGCGGTGCCCGAGGTGAGCGTGTCGAGGCCGGCCGCGCAGTGCATCAGGGTGGACTTGCCGGAACCCGAGGGCCCCATGATCGCGGTGAAGCGGCCGGCCGGGAAGTCGACGCTCACTCCGTCGAGGGCCCGTACGGCGGTGCCGCCGGTTCCGTACACCTTCACGGCGTCGACGACCCGGGCGGCCGTCCGTACGTCGGTCGTGGTCGTCATACCGCACCGCCCTTGCCGACGGTACGGCCGAACTGCTCGTCCAGGACGGACAGCCGGCGCCAGTACTCGTCCTCGTCGATCTCGCCGGAGGCGAAGCGGCGCGCCAGCACGGCGAGGGGCGAGTCGCCGGACGGACGGGGACCGGCCGCCGCGCGCCACGGTCCGCCGCGGCCGCGCCAGACCGTGCGGCGCAGGACGGTCAGGACTCCGATGACGACGGCCGCCCAGATCAGCGGGAAGAACAGGATCCACGGGCCGGGGCCGCCGTCCCAGTGCGCCAGGGTCTGCATCTCGGGTCATCTCCCAGGTCGTTCGGTGTGCGGGTGATGTCACGAGACTCGCGCGGAGGAGGGGTCCGGGTCGTCGTACGGTCAGCGGCAGTGCGTGTACCTCCCGGGGAGTACGTGGGCTCCCGTCGGCTGCTCCCGCGAGGTGCGGGCGTCGGCGGGAGCCGTGGCCCGATCGTGTCGATCTTTGACCCGGCGAAGGCTTTCGGTCGCCGCGGGCGAGCGGAGGATCGAGGTGTGACGGGCGAGGGGCCCGGCCCGAGGAGAGGACGACAGCATGGCGCTGGAGATGCGCGACCACTGTGAGCGCTGCAGGACGGCGGCGCTGCCGCCCGATGCCCCGGCCCGCATCTGCTCGTACGAGTGCACCTTCTGCGTGCCGTGCAGCGCGTCGATGCGCGATGTCTGCCCCAACTGCGGCGGCGAGTTGGTCGCCAGACCGCGGCGCGGCTGACGGGCGGTGGCTAGGAGGCGTTTCTGCCGAGGTCCAGGCGTTCCACGTGGGCCACGTTCTCCCGGTCCTCGGTGTCCTCGCCGGCCTCGGCGGCGAACCAGGCGTCGAGGATCTCCTTCAGCAGCGGTTCGGACGTCAGCCGCAGGCTGAGGGCCAGCACATTGGCGTCGTTCCAGCGCCGGGCGCCGTCCGCCGTGTACGCGTCCGTGCACAGGGCCGCGCGTACGCCCGGCACCTTGTTCGCGGCGATCGAGGCGCCCGTGCCGGTCCAGCAGCACACGACCGCCTGGTCCGCCGTACCGGCGGCGACCTCACGGGCCGCGGTCTCCGAGCAGACGGCCCATCGGGGGTCGTCGCCGGGGTTCAGCGCCCCGTGCGTGGCCACCTCGTGGCCGCGGTCCCTCAGCTCGGCGACGAGGGAGCGGGCCATGGGTTCGTCCATGTCGGAGGAGACGGAGATCCGCATGCTCCGAGCCTACTCGGGGCGCTCAGGCGGTCGTGTGCCGGCTGACGACGGGTTCCAGGTAGGCCACGTGCGGACCGGCGAGGCCCGTCAGCTCGGCCGGGGAGCCGATCAGGACGATCCGGTCGAACTCCGGGTCGCGTCCCAGGGCCGTCTCCGTGGCCGCCAGCGCCGCGAACCGTTCACGCACCACGGAGGCAGGCCTGCTCGGGGCGAGGTAGTGGATGCCCACCTGTCCGCTCTCCGCGTGCGTGACCAGACACAGGGTGAGCTCTTCGGGCGGTGTGTCGAGGCCCGTCTCCTCGGCCAGTTCCACGGCGGCATGACGGCGCAGCGCGGCCTCGTCGAGGGGCTCGTGGCCGACGGGCGGTTCGACGGATCCGCCGGGCAGCTGCCAGCGGCCGGGGGCGGCGGTGGACGACGACATCCGCCCGACCAGCACCCGTCCGTCGTCGGCGGGCTGCACCACGCTCACGAAGAGGGAGCGCAGGGGGGTGGCGCCCGGCACCCGGCGCAGGGCGAAGTGCCGGTAGGTCGTCCGGGACCAGGAGACGAGCAGATCGCCCGGCCCTTCCCGGTCCAGCCCTGCACAGACCGCCACGGGTCCGTCGAAGAGGCTCGGGTTGGCCTCGACCGCCTCGTCCCACGCCCGGTTCATCGCCGCGCGCTCCTCGGGCGACACCGGTGGTGCGGCAACCTCGACGAGACGGAGCCGTTCGGCCTCCAGCAGGTCGACGTCCCCGGTCCCGGACGGCCGTTCAGTCACCGGACAGCGCCCCCAGCGGGTCGTCGAGCACCGGCTGCCACGCCAACTCGGCTGCCCCGACGAGGCTGTTGTGGTCGAGGGTGCACGCCAGGATGGGGACGCCGCCGCTCTGCCCCCACAGGCTGCGGTCGGCGACGACCGCGCGCAGACGGTCCGGGTCGGCCTCCAGGAGGGTGCGGTGCAGTCCGCCGAGGATGATGCGGTCGGGGTTAAGGATGTTCACCAGACCGGCGAGTCCGAGGCCGAGCCGGTCGATCAGGGCCTCGGCGGCCATGCGGACGGCAGGGTCGTCGTAGTGGTGGTGGATGAGGTCGTTGGCCTGCTTCAGCAGCGACATCTCGGGGCCCGGGTCGCGTCCGGCCGTCGTCAGCAGCGCCAGCGGGTCGGCCTCGACATCGAGGCAGCCGCGGCCGCCGCAGTGGCAGGGGCGGCCCTCGGGATTGACGGTGAGGTGGCCGACTTCGAGGGCCAGGCCCGAACTGCCCGTGTGCAGGCGCCCGTCGAGGACCAGCGCACCGCCGACACCCCGGTGCCCGGTGGCCACGCACAGCAGGTCCCGGGCACCGCGGCCGGCGCCGTGCCGGTGCTCGGCGAGCGCGGCCAGGTTGACATCGTTGGCGGCGAACGCCGGTCCGGTGATCCCGGCCGCACGGACGCACTCCGCGAAGGTGCGCCGCACGGGGGCGCCCACCGGCCAGGCCAGGTGCAGCGGGTTCAGGGCCAGTCCGTCGGGTTCGGCGACGGCGGACGGCACGGCGAGCCCGGCGCCCACGCAGCGCCGCCCGGTCGACCGCAGCAGATCGGCGCCCGCCTCCACGACGGAGCCGAGGACCTTCGACGGGTCCTCGTCGACGGTCTCGCAGCCGGGTGCGGTGGCGACGATCCGGCCGCCCAGACCGACCAGCGCGGCCCGGAACCCGTCGGCGTGCACCTGCGCGGCGAGCACGACGGGGCCGTCCTCGGCGACCGCCAGCCGGTGCGAGGGCCGGCCCTGCGAACCGGCGGCCGCGCCCGGCCGGGCGTCCACCCGGATCAGTCCGAGCGCCTCCAGTTCGGCGGCCACCGCGCCGGCCGTGGCCCGTGTCACCCCGAGCTCGGCGGTGAGCACGGCGCGGGTCGGCGCACGTCCGGTGTGCACGAGCTCCAACGCGGGTCCGAGCGCGCCGCGCCCCCGGTCCAGCCGCGTCCTCGAGGTGGTCCCTTCCCCCGTCGGCCGGGGGTCCGCCGTGCCGCTCATGATGGCGAGTCTCCCATGATCCGCAGTTCCGTCGTCCGCCGCCACGGTCTACAGACCGCTGACGCGCAGCGTGATGTTCAGCCGCCCGGTCAGCCCCAACTCGGCCGGTGCGGTGCCCGGATGCACCCGCGGCACCCCGTGGTGGGCGAGCCGGGAGGCTCCCCCGAACACGAACAGATCTCCGCTGCGCAGCTCGATGTCGGTGTACGGCCGGGTGCGCGTCTGCGTGTTGCCGAAGCGGAAGACGCAGGTGTCGCCAAGGCTCAGGGACACCACCGGGGCGTCGGACTTCTCGTCGCTGTCGCGGTGCATGCCCATGTGGGCGTCACCGTCGTAGAAATTGATCAGTGCGGTGTCGTACGGGGGTGTCGCGGCCCCGAGCGCATCGGTGACCGCCTGCTCGGCCAGGGCGCCGAGCCACCGGGGGAAGGGTTTCACGGGTGCGCCGTCGCCGTCGACGACGGTGCGGGCGTAGGCGTACGGGTACCAGTGCCGGCCCAGACAGACCTGGCGGGCGGTCATCGTGCCGCCGCCGGGTGTGCGGACCGTGCGCAGTCCGGCCGGCGGGCGGGCCCACTCCCGGCACGCGTCCAGCAGCTCCCGCTGCCGTACGGCGTCCAGCCAGTCCGGCAGATGCACCGCCCCCGGCGCGATCTGGGTGCGCCTCCTGGGGAACAGCTCGGCGTCCATGCTTCCCATCCTGCCCGACCGGTCCTGAGCTGCGGCTCGGTCGGGACCTGTCCGGCGGATCAGGTCGCGGGGAGGCAAACGGAGCCCGATCGGCGCAGGTGGGCGGGGTGTGGTGCGTGCAGCTGCAAGGTGGAGGAGCATGATCCGCCGGACAGGCCCTAGCCTTGACGCACGATGAACGACCGTATGACGACGCCCTGGGGCGAGCTCGCACTGACCCGCTTCCCCGAGGACCCGCGTGACCGGCTGCGTGCCTGGGACGCGTCCGACGCGTATCTGCTCAGGCACCTGGCCGACGAGAAGGTCCCCCTGTCCGGCACGGTCGTGGTCGTCGGGGACCGCTGGGGCGCCCTGGCCTGTGCGCTGGCGGAGCACCGGCCGGTGCAGATCACCGACTCGTTCCTCACGCAGGAGGCGACGAGGGCGAACCTGGCGCGGGCCGGAGTCGAGACCGGTGCGGTGCAGCTGCTCACCACCCAGGACCCTCCGCCCGCGCGGGTCGACGTCCTGCTGGTCAGGGTGCCGAAGAGCCTGGCGCTCCTCGAGGACCAGCTGCTGCGGCTGGCGCCCGCGGTCCATGAGGGCACGGTCGTCGTCGGCACCGGGATGGTGAAGGAGATCCACACCTCGACGCTCCAGCTGTTCGAGCGGATCCTCGGGCCGACCCGCACGTCGCTCGCCGAGAAGAAGGCCCGGCTGATCTTCTGCACCCCGGACCCCGCCCTGGAGCGGGCTGCGGGCCCATGGCCGTACAGCTACACGCTGCCGGACGGCATCGGCCCGGTCTCGGGGCGCACCGTCGTCAACCACGCGGGCGTGTTCTGCGCGGACCGCCTCGACATCGGCACCCGGTTCTTCCTGGGGCATCTGCCGGCCGGCGGGGGGTTCCGGCGCGTGGTGGACCTGGGCTGCGGCAACGGGGTCGTCGGTACGGCGATGGCGGTCGCCGACCCCGACTGCGAGGTGCTGTTCGTCGACGAGTCGTTCCAGGCCGTGGCCTCGGCGGAGGCGACGTACAAGGCGAACGGCGTGCCCGGTCACGCCGAGTTCCGGGTCGGGGACGGGCTGGCCGGGGTTCCGGCCGGCAGCGTCGACCTCGTGCTCAGCAATCCGCCGTTCCACTCGCACCAGGCGACGACCGACACGACGGCGTGGCGGATGTTCACCGGGGCGAAGCGGGTGCTGCGGCCCGGGGGCGAGCTGTGGGTGATCGGCAACCGGCACCTCGGCTACCACGTGAAGCTGCGCCGGCTGTTCGGCAACAGCCGGCTGGTGGCGAGCGACCCGAAGTTCGTGGTGCTGAAGGCCGTCAAGAGGTGATCAGGGCGCGGGCCGGGCGAGGGTCCGGATGATCCCGGTGACCGCCCCCACCATCGCCTCCCGTCCCGCGCTCAGATACAGGCGCGGGTCGACCGCCTCGGGGCGGGCGGTGAGGAACTCCCGGACGGCGCCGGTCAGGGCGATGTTGAGGGCGGTGCCGAAGTTCACCTTGGTGATGCCGCCCGCGACGGCCGCGACCAGTTCGCCGTCCGGCACTCCGGAGGAGCCGTGCAGGACAAGCGGTACGTCCAGTGCCGCGGCGAGCCGTTCGAGCAGGCCGTGGTCGAGGGTGGCGGTGCGGGTGGTCATGGCGTGGCTGCTGCCGATGGCGACGGCGAGGGCGTCCACCCCGGAGTCCGCGACGAAGGCCCGGGCCTCGGCGGGGTCGGTGCGGGCTCCGGAGGCGTGGGCGTCGAGCGGCGGCCGGCCGTGCTTGCCGCCCACCTGACCCAACTCGGCCTCGATCCACAGTCCTTGGGCGTGCGCCCAGTCGGCGGCGTTCCGGGTCGCGGCGAGGTTCTCCGCGTACGGTAGTCGTGAGGCGTCGTACATCACGGAGCTGAACCCGGCGTCCGCTGTCTGCCGCAGCAGGACGTCGCTCTGCACATGGTCGAGGTGCAACGCGACCGGGACGGCGGCCTGTTCGGCCGCCGCCACGGCCGCGCGGGCGAGCGGCAGCATCCGTCCGTGGCGGAACTTGACGGCGTTCTGGCTGACTTGGAGGACGACGGGGGCACCCGCTGCTTCGGCACCGGCGACGACGGCCTCGATGTGTTCCAGGGTGATGATGTTGAAGGCGGCGACGGCGGAACGCGCCGCGGCGGCACGGGTGACGAGTTCACCGGTGGTCACGAGGGGCACGGCTGTCCCTTCCGGGGGTCGAGGCTCTCAGGGGGCGAGGATCACCGAGCGGGTGAGATGGCGCGGACGGTCCGGGTCGAGACCGCGGGCGGCGGCGACGGCCACGGCGAGGCGCTGGGCGCGGACCAGTTCGGCGAGCGGGTCGAGCCCGCCGAAGACCCACGAGCCGCCGGTGGCGCGCACCTGTCCGGCCAGGCCCTCCGGCGCCTCGCCGAGCATCCAGGTGGCGGTGCCCCGGGTGGTGATGCTGATGGGACCGTGCCGGTACTCCATCGCCGGGTAGGCCTCGGTCCAGGAGAGTGAGGCCTCGCGCACCTTCAGCGCCGCCTCGTTGGCCAGGCCCACGGTCCAGCCGCGGCCGAGGAACGTGAACTGCGTACAGCCTACGAGCCCTTGGGGCAGGTCGGCGGCGAGCGCGGTACGGGCGTCGGCGACCACGGCGTCGGTGTGCAGGCCCAGGTGGGCGCGGAGCAGCGTCAGCGCGGAGGTCGCGAAACGGGTCTGCACCACGGACCGTTCGTCCGCGAAGTCGAGCACGACGACGTCGTCGGCGGCTGCCTTGACGGGCGTCGCGGGGTCGGCCGTGACGGCGGTGGTCCGCGCGCGACCCTTCAACTGCCCGAGCAGTTCCAGCACTTCGGTGGTGGTGCCGGAGCGGGTGAGGGCGATGACCCGGTCGTACGGACGGCCGTGGGGGAACTCCGAGGCGGCGAAGGCGTCCGTCTCGCCCTGCCCGCATCCCTCGCGCAGTGCCGCGGCGGACTGCGCCATGAAGTACGAGGTGCCGCAGCCGACGATCGCGACCCGCTCACCCGGCGACGGCAGCGCCTCACGGTGACCGGCCGCCTCCGACGCGGCGCGTGTCCAGCACTCGGGCTGGCTGGTCAGTTCGTCCTCGACATGAGTCATGCCGAACCCCTCCCCTGGAGTGGGATGGATGCATTTTTCTGCACGATATAGCGGTCTTTCAAGCATAATCAAGCACACAACTCACAAGGGTCGGGTGCGCTAAGGTCGCCGGGAGATCGAGAGACGGAGGATGCGGATGTCGCGCGACGCCCGCTGGAAGGCCCTGCTGGAACTGCTCGTCGAGCGTGGCCGGCTGGACGTCGAGGAGGCGGCCGTCGAGCTGGAGGTCTCGGCCGCGACGATCCGGCGCGACTTCGACCAGCTCGCCCAGCAGCAGATGCTCGTGCGCACCAGGGGCGGCGCCGTCGTGCACGGCGTGTCGTACGAGCTGCCGCTGCGCTACAAGACGGCCCGGCACGCGTCCGAGAAGCAGCGCATCGCCAAGGCGGTCGCCGATCTGATCGCCCCCGGCGAGGCGGTCGGACTGACCGGCGGCACGACCACGACCGAGGTGGCGCGGGCCCTGGCCGTGCGCGGCGACCTGGCGTCCGGCTCGCCGGCGCTGACCGTCGTCACCAACGCGCTCAACATCGCCAACGAGCTGGCCGTACGTCCCCAGTTCAAGATCGTGGTGACGGGTGGGGTGGCCCGCCAGCAGTCGTACGAGCTCATCGGACCGCTCGCGGACGGAGTGCTCGGCCAGATCACCCTCGACACGGCGGTACTGGGCGTCGTCGCCTTCGACGTCACCCACGGCGCCGCCGCGCACGACGAGGCGGAGGCCGCGATCAACCGGCTGATGTGCGAGCGCGCGGAGCGGGTGGTCGTCGCCGCCGACTCCAGCAAGCTGGGGCAGCGGGCGTTCGCCCGGATCTGCGCCTCCGAGACGGTGAACACGCTGGTCACGGACACCGCGGCGACACCGGACACGGTCCGCGGGTTCGAGGAGGCGGGGATCGGCGTCATCACCGTCTGAGCCCGCGCCCGCCGGTTCGGCCCGGGCTGTCCGCACGGGCTGGCAGAGGGCCGATGCGACGATCGACCGGCACCTGTGCGCACGCGCGGTTCTGGGCGACGTGGACGCTGAACCCGGTCCGAGCCCGCTCGCCCCCGAATCCGCCTACGCTGACATCGGGGGCGAATCGGGCCAGGGAGGCTGCGATGAGCGGAACACCGAGGGAGCCCGGGGGCTATCTGCCGATCGCCGAGCACGGCCTGATCGGTGATCTGCGCAGTGTGGCCCTGGTCGGGACCAACGGCACGATCGACTGGTACTGCTGCGGAGCCTTCGACGCCCCGAGCGTGTTCGCCTCGATCCTGGACGCGGAGCGCGGCGGCCGCTTCGAGCTCACGGCGACCGTCCCGGCGAAGACCAAGCAGTTCTACTTCCCCGACACCAACGTTCTGATCACCCGCTTCTTCACCGAGGACGGCGTCGGCGAGGTGCAGGACTTCATGCCGGTCGACGGCACCTCGGCCGAGGCCGAACGCCACCGGCTGATCCGGCGTGTGCTGTGCGTGCGCGGCTCCATCCCGTTCCGCACCCGCGTCGCGCCCCGGTTCGACTACGGCGCCCGCCCGCACACGGTCCGGATGACCGGCGACGTCGCGGTCTTCGAGTCCGCCGAGCTGACGCTCGCACTGACCGCCACCGTCCCGCTCGAGACCGACGGCCCGGACGCCCAGGCCGAGTTCAAGCTCTCCGAGGGCGAGGAGGCGGTGTTCGCGCTGGACCGGGTCGGGGACGAGGTGTCGCCGCGCGGGTGCGCGAGGACCGAGGCCGCGGCGCAGTTCGCCACCACGGTGGCCTACTGGCGGCGCTGGCTGTCCGCCTCGAAGTACCGCGGCCGCTGGCGGGAGCATGTGCACCGCTCGGCACTGACGCTGAAGCTGCTCACCTACGCCCCCACCGGCGCCATCGTGGCCGCGCCGACGACGAGCCTGCCCGAGCAGCTCGGCGGCGAGCGCAACTGGGACTACCGCTATGTGTGGGTGCGGGACGCGGCCTTCTGCGTCTACGCGCTGCTGCGGCTGGGCTTCACCGGCGAGGCGGAGGCGTTCATGGACTTCGTGACCCGGCACATCACTCCGGGCGACGGCAGCCCCTCCGGCCCGCTGCAGATCATGTACGGCATCGACGGGCGCACCGACCTGCCCGAGCGTGAAATCGCCCACCTGGAGGGCCACCAGGGCTCCGCGCCGGTCCGCATCGGCAACGCCGCCGCCGACCAGCTCCAGCTGGACATCTACGGCGCGCTCATCGACTCCGTCTATCTCTACGACAAGTGGGCCAAGCCCATCTCCAGCGACCAGTGGGACGACGTCTGCGCGCTGGTGGACTGGGTGTGCGACCACTGGGACCAGCCCGACGAGGGCATCTGGGAGACCCGGGGCGGCCGCAAGAACTTCCTGTACTCGCGTCTGATGTGCTGGGTGGCGATCGAGCGCGCCATCCGCACGGCCAACCGGCGCGGCCTGCCCGCGGATCTGCCCCGCTGGCGCCAGTCCCGCGACACCATCTACCGGCGGATCATGCATCGCGGCTGGTCCGAGTCCCGGGGCGCCTTCGTCCAGCACGAGGACGACGACGTACTGGACGCGGCCGTCCTCATGATGCCGTTGACGAAGTTCATCGCGCCCACCGACCCCAAGTGGCTGTCCACCCTCGATGCCCTCACCCAGGACCTGGTGTCCGACTCACTGGTCTACCGCTACGACCCGGGAGCGAGCCCCGACGGGCTGCGCGGCGACGAGGGCACCTTCTCCATCTGCTCGTTCTGGTACGTCGAGGCCATGGTCCACGCCGGCCGGGTCGACGAGGCCCGGCTGGCCTTCGAGAAGATGCTCACGTACGCCAACCATCTCGGCCTGTACGCCGAGGAGATCAGCCACACCGGAGAGCAACAGGGCAACTTCCCGCAGGCGTTCACCCACCTCGCCCTGATCAGCGCGGCCTTCAACCTGGACCGCGCCCTCGGCTGACCGGCCTCGTCGAACCGGCCGGCGCCGTGGTTCAGCCCAGCTTCTTCAGCAGCTCGGCGGCGAGCGGGGCGGAGGAGGCCGGGTTCTGGCCGGTGACGAGGTTGCGGTCGACCACGACGTTGGGCACCCACGGCTCACCGACCTGGACGTCGACCCCCGCCTCGGTCAGCCGGTCCTCAAGGAGCCACTTGGCCTTCTCGGCCAGACCGCCCAGGGTTTCCTCGGCGTTGGTGAACGCGGCCACCCGGTAGCCGGCGAAGGCGTTGGTGCCGTCGGCCCCGGTCGCGGCGAGCAGCGCGGCCGGGCCGTGGCAGACCACACCGAGCGGCCTGCCGCTCTCCAGGGTGAGGGTGAGCAGCTTCCCGGATGCGGCGTCGACCGCCAGGTCCTCCATCGGGCCGTGGCCCCCGGGGTAGAAGACGGCGGCGTAGTCGTCGAGGTTCACGTCCTCCAGCCGGACCGGGTTCCGAAGTTCGGCCATGCCGGCGAGGACGGCCGCGACGCGGTCGGCGTTCTCCTGGCCGCCGTTGGCCTCGGCCGCGAGGCTGCCCTTGTCGACGGTAGGTACGACTCCGCCCGGGGTGGCCACGACGACCTCGTGACCGGCGGCGCGGAAGGCCTCGTACGGGGCGACGGCCTCCTCGGCCCAGAAGCCGCTGGGGTGCCGGGTGCCGTCGGCCAGCGTCCAGTGGTCGACGCCGGTCAGCACGAAAAGGATCTTCGACATACGGGGTGCTCTCCCGAGGCTTGCGGGCCCGCGGCCGGGCCCTGCGGACGGTTTCCGGTCGACCGTAAGCCCGGGCAGCCATTGGAATCCAATAGGCTTGCGCATATGAGAAATACGGATGCCAATGTCTTGAGGGAGGGGTCGGAGATCCGGGCCGGTGGCGGTGCGGCAGCGCTGGACCTGAACCTGCTGCGCACCTTCCTGGCCGTGTACCGCACCGGCTCCTTCACGGCCGCCGCCCGGGTGCTCGGTCTGTCCCAGCCCACCGTCACGACGCAGATCCGCGCTCTGGAGCGGCAGCTGGACCGGGAGCTGTTCCAGCGCCTGGCGCGCGGCGTCGATCCCGCGCCCTACGCGGACGAACTCGCCGCGCGGATCGTACAGCCCCTGGACGCGCTCGCCACCGTGACGGGACCGGGCGGACCCGCCGAGGACCACCCGGCGGAGCCGGTGCATCTCGCCGGCCCGGCCGAACTGCTCACACGCTCCGTCCTGCCCGGTATCGCGCCCCTGGTGGACAGGGGCGTACGGCTGCGGGTCACCCCCGGCCTGACCGAACCGCTCCTGGACGACCTGCGCGCCGGCCGCCACGACCTGGTGATCGCGACCTTCCGGCCGCGCGGCCGCACCCTGGCCTCCGTACCTCTGGGAGACGAGGAGTTCGTGCTGGTCACGGACCCCGTCCGGGCGGAGCGGTTGGGCGGCCCGGCACGGATCGCGACCGACGGGCCCGCCGCACTGCACGGCGTTCCCCTGGTCGCCTACGCCGAGGACCTGCCCATACTCCGCCGCTACTGGCGTCATGTCTTCGGCAAGCGGCTGACCTGCCATCCCGCGGTCACCATGCCCGACCTGAACGCGGTCAAGGCCGCGGTCGTCGGAGGCGCGGGTTTCACGGTGCTCCCCCGCTATCTGTGCACCGTCGAGCTGGCCTCGGGCGAGCTGGTCCTCCTGCACGAGCCGGACGACCCGCCCATCAACACGGCCTTCCTGGTCCAGCGCCCCGGCTCCTCGGGCAACCCGCACGTGCCACTGGTCCGCGACCATCTGCTCGAGGCGGCGCGCGGCTGGTGACGGCACGGGGTGCGGCCGGGGAGTGCCCGACCGACCCGGACCGTCCCGGAAGCGATCTTGAACAGTCGGTCGGAGAATGTGCTTGGCGCACTCGCTCTCGCGCGACGAGCTGCTCCGGGGTTTCGAGGTCTGGAGGTGGACAGGCATGCACACGGGCCAAGCCCCAGACACAGTGAACACCGCCGACGACGACCCACCGGGCCGACGGGACGAACACGACGCCGTCCGCGACGTGGTGAGTCGCCTCGTCGCCGCCTACGACTCGGTGGACGCGGCGACCGTCGAAGCGACGGTCGGGGAAGCCCACGACGCGTTTCGGCAGGCGAGAGTACGGGCTTTCGTCCCGATTCTGGTCGAGCGCCGGGCCCGGGCGGTGCTCGACGCCGCCGCCCGCCACGCCTCCTCGGCGCCACCGTGACCGGAGAGAAGGGTTGGCCATGGCACCCAGCAGGGCCGAACGCATCGCACGACTCATCGAGCCGCTGCGCGTGAAGCCGGGCTCCGCTGTGGACCTGGGCAGGGACTTCAGCCCCCGTTACAAGGCCAACCTCAAGAAGAAGGACAGCGCCGCGCTGCTCGGCGTCGGCGTGGAACTGCTCGCCGAGTACCAGGAACGACTGGCCGCCCAGGACACCTACGGCGTGCTGCTCTGCCTCCAGGCCCTCGACGCGGGCGGCAAGGACGGGACGATCCGTCATGTGATGAGCGGGGTGAACCCGCAAGGGGTGAAGGTCAGCAGCTTCAAAGTGCCCTCCGCCGAGGAACTCGACCACGACTACCTGTGGCGTTACGCCCAACGGCTGCCCGCACGCGGGGACATCGCGATCTTCAACCGCTCGCACTACGAGGAGGTCCTCGTCGTACGGGTCCATTCCGAGGCCCTCGACCGGCAGAGACTGCCGGACAGCGTACGGACGGAGACGATCTGGGACCGCCGCTACCGGGAGATCAACAACTGGGAGCGCTACCTGACCGACAACGGATTCAGGATCGTGAAGGTCTTCCTGAACCTCTCCAAGGAGGAGCAGCGCATCCGCTTCATGAAGCGGATCGACCTGCCGGAGAAGAACTGGAAGTTCTCGGCGGCCGACGTCCGCGAACGCCGCCGCTGGGACGACTACCAGGTGGCCTTCTCCGAGATGCTGTCCGCCACCAGCACGCGCGACATCGGCGTCGTCGGGCGGGTCGCGCCGGAGCACAAGGTGCTGCTGGCCGACCTGCTCAAGAAGCAGGGCCATGTGGTGGCGATGACCGGCGACGGCGTCAACGACGCGCCGGCCATCAAGGCCGCCGACATCGGCATCGCCATGGGCAGTGGCACCGATGTGGCGAAGAACGCCGGGCGCATGATCCTCTCCGACGACAACTTCGCCACGATCGTCTATGCCGTCGAACAGGGCCGGAAGATCTACGACAACCTCACCAAGTACATCCGGTTCGTGCTCCTCCTGCTCGTCAACTTCGTGCTGACCTTCCTCGGCGCCACCTTGTTCAACATCGCGGCCGGCGAACCCTTCACTCCCCCGCAGGTCCTGTGGATCCACTTCGTCGTCAACGCCTCGTTCGGCTTCGCGCTCGGCTTCGACCGCGAGAGCGCCGGACTCATGCAACGCCGCCCGCGTCCGCGCGGGGAGTCGGTGCTCACACGGCCCGTGCTGGTGACGGTCGGACTGGCCGGGCTGGCCATCACGGTCATCCTGCTCGGCCTGATCAAACTGGGTGAGTCGTGGTACGGCAGCGCCGCCATCGGCAACTCGACAGCGTTCACGGCGTTCGCGCTCTGTCTGGTGGTGGCCGCGTTCGAGTGCCGCAGTGAGACGGACTCGGTGCTGACACCGGCGACGTTCGACAGCAAGCAGATGAACTGGGTGGCGCTGGGACAGATCGTGCTCGCGGTGCTGGTGACCCAGATGGACGCCTTCCGCCGCATCCTCGGCACGACGGAGATCAACCTGCGGCAGTTCGGCTGGGCGCTGTTGTCCGCGCTGGTCCTCCTCGCCCTGTGGGAATGCGGCAAACTCCTGGCCCGGCGGTCCGCGTCCTCCTGACGGTGGAGTCGCCGGTGCGGTCACCCCGCGAGGTGGGCTCGGGCGTACGTCCGGAAGGCTGTCACGAGGATGTTGGGGTCGTGGGCGCGGGTCGCCAGGGCGACTTGGCTGGGCTCGACGCCGTCAAGGGGGACCGTGGTGAGGTCGGGGCGCAGGGTGTGGGTGTGGACCTCGGCGGTGATGGCCACGGCCTGGCCGGCGGCGATGAGTTCGAACTTGTCCTCCACGGCGTCGATCAGCGGGCCCTCAGGGGCCGGGCGTCCGTCGGGCCGCGGGTCGATGCGCCAGAAGTCGCTCAGGAGCGGGTCGGCGCCCCGCACCCTGGGCAGGGGTTCGTCGGCGATGTCGTCGAGGGTGACCGATTCCTTGCCGGCCAGCCGGTGATCGCGCGACACCACCAGCACGCGCGGCTCGTCGTAGAGGGCCGTCACCTCCAGGCCGTCCGCCGGGAACGGCAGTCGGGCGACCACGGCGTCGACACGGTGGTCGAGCAGCGCCGGGCGCGGCTCGTCCCAGGCCAGATGCAGGGTTCGTACCTCCTCATCCGGGTGCCGGTGGCGCAGTTCGCGCACGACCGGAGTGACGATGATGCCTGCCGTGTAGCCGACAGTGATCCGGCCGGGCCGGGCCGCGGCCCGGGTGCGCCCCGCGGCCTGGTCGGCGGCGCGCAGCAGTTCCGTGGCGAGCGGCAGGAAGACCTCGCCGGCCTCCGTGAGGTGGTTGCCCTGGGGCGTGCGCTCGAACAGGCGGGCGCCCAGTTGCCGTTCGAGGCGGTGGATCTGCCGGCTCAGTGACGGCTGGGTGGTGTGCAGGGCAACGGCCGCCCGGCCGAAATGCCGGTGCTCGGCCACGACGGTGAAGCACCACACCAACCGCAGGTCGAAGGCTGCGGGAGGCGGAGGAGAGTCGGGCACCGGTCCAGCGTAGCCCCGGCACGACCTGACACTGCCCGGGCAACCGACGCGGCAAGGAGCGATACACCGAGTGCATCGCTCCTTGCGGAACATTCATTGGACCCGGCGTGCGCAGCCGCCGCAGAGTGGGTTCGCCGGCCGGGCGCCGTTCCAGGGCCCCACGGGCCGGTATTCGATCCCTTCCGTCCAAGGAGTGCTCCGTCATGCGTGTGTTCGTCACCGGCGCGTCCGGGTTCATCGGTTCCGCTCTCGTGCCCGAGCTCATCGCCGCCGGACACCAGGTCGTCGGACTGGCCCGCTCGGACGCTTCGGCGGCCGCTCTGACCGCCGCCGGCGCACAGGTGCGCCGCGGCACGCTGGAGGACCTGAGCAGCCTGCGGGCCGGTGCCGCCGAGTCCGAAGGAGTTGTCCACCTGGCGTTCGACCACGACTTCACACAGCACGAGGCCGCGGCGCACGCCGAACTGCGGGCCGTCGAGGCCTTCGGCGAGGCCCTTGACGGCTCGGGTCGGCCGCTGGTCATCGCCTCCGGCGGACCTGTGGGAAGTGAGCAGGACGCGTCCTTCGCCTCGCCGAGCCCCCGGAACATCGGCGCGCGGGCAGCGCTCGCTCTCGCGGAGCGCGGCGTGCGCTCGTCCGTCGTGCGGCTCGCGCCGGCGGTCCACGACGACCGCAAATGCGGCCTCGTCGGACAACTCGTCGACATCGCCCGCCGGAGGGGCGTCTCCGGCTACCTCGGCGACGGGTCCCCTCGCTGGACCGCGGTGCACCGGCTCGATGCCGCGCGGCTGTTCCGTCTGGCGGTGGAGAAGACCCCGGCGGGGTCCGTGCTGCACGGCGTCGCCGAAGAGGGCGTGCCCATCCGCGCGATCGCCGACGTCATCGGCCGCCGGCTGAAGGTGCCGGTGACCCCTGTCCCTGCCGAGGACGCCGGCGCCCACTTCGGCTTCCTGGCCGGCCTTCTCGGACGCGACATGCCGGCGTCGAGCACCCTGACCTGCGAGCTGCTGGGCTGGCGGCCGACCCACCCCGGACTCATCGACGATCTCGGCGACGGCCGCTACTTCGACAACTGACAGTGAGGATCGGCCATGGCGCCGCGCTCGATCGAACAAGTGAGGAGCCCGGCCAAAGGTCGCATCACTGTCTTGTCCGAAGGGATCGCCTTCGGGTGCGGTGCCGGGGCGCCTGTTGCCCGTGTGCCGCACGGCAGCCGGGTTGCGATCTTCCCTGGGCCGTTCTTCGCTGGAAGGAGCAAGCGCTGAACCGGGCCGCCCGAACCACGACCTGACAGCGCGTCGTGTCGCGGACGCTTCGTCCCCGGCCCGTGCCGTGCCCGGGAGGACACATGGAGGAGGCACGAGGCGTCGGAGGAGTCGTCCGCAGGAACGCGTGGTGGTGGTTTCTGGTCGCCGGTGCGCTGGAAGGCGTCGCCTACCTCCTCCTCACCGCCCCGGTCCGCAATCTGTTCTCCCCGATGCTGTCGGCGGCTGCGGTTCTCGCCATCCTGGCGGGCATCCGCTGGAACCGTCCACGCCCGGCCGGGCCCTGGTACCTGTTCGCCGTCGGGGTCGCCCTGTTCGCCGCGGGAGACTGGATCTTCGGCTCCTACCAGGTCGCGGGAACGATGGTGCCCTTCCCGTCCGCCGCCGACGTGCTCTATCTGACCGGGTACTGCGTCTTCGCCGTGGGCCTGGCCGCTCTAGGAAGGCTCTCGGCGGGCGGTATGCGCTGGGCACCGCTGCTGGACGCCGGGATCATCACTCTGGGAGCGTCCACGCTGACCTGGGTGTTCGTCGTCATGCCCTATCTGCGCAGCCATCTGTCCGCACTCCCGCTCGCGGTGTCGCTGGCCTATCCGCTGGCCGACCTGGTGCTGCTGTGCATGGCCGCGCGCCTGCTGCTCAGCACGGGGGTGCGCTCCGCCTCGCTCGCGCTGTTCACGCTCTGGGTGGCCGCCACGCTCGCCGCGGACGCCCTGTACTACTCGACGCTGGCCGCCACCGGCTCTCCGGTCGCCGCGGATCTGTCGGACGTCCTGTGGGCCGCCTCGTACGCTTTCCTGAGCGCGGCGGCCCTGCACCCGTCCATGACCGCGACGACACGGCTGGAGCCACGCAGCCAGAAGCGGCTTCCGCGCTCCCGCATGGCGGTGCTGATCCTGCTGGCCCTGATGGGGCCGCTGCTCGTGATCGCGGTCGACAGCGTCCACGACCAGCCCGCGCAGGCCGTCGTCATCTCCGCCATCGTCGCTGCCCTGACGCTGCTGCTGGTGCTGCGCATCTGGCTGCTCGCCCGGTTCGCCGAGGCCCAGGCGGACGAGGCCGAGGCGCGCGCCCGCGCCGCGGAGGACGCCCTGCGCGCGCAGGCGTCGCTGCAGCGGCAGCTCGCCCACCAGGCGTTCCACGACGCGCTGACCGGTCTCGCCAACCGGGCGCTGTTCTCCGAGCGGCTGGAACACGCCCTCGGCCGTGATACGGGGAGCGGGGAGACCGCGCTGCTGGTGATCGACCTGGATCACTTCAAGGACATCAACGACAGCCTCGGTCATCCCGTCGGGGACGAACTCCTCATCACCGCCGGGCACCGGCTCCTCGGCGCGGCACGGCGGAGCGACACCGTCGCCCGCATGGGCGGGGACGAGTTCGCCGTCCTGACGCAGGACCTGGAGGGCATGCCCGCGGACAGGTACGCCCAACGGTTTCTGGAGCGGTTCAGGGATCCGTTCGTGCTGTCCGGCCATCGCAGCGTGTTCGTCACCGCCAGCATCGGCGTCGTCGAGATCACCGAAGCGGCCACCGTCAACGAGGTGCTGCGCGACGCGGACATCGCCCTGTATGTGGCCAAGGACCGGGGCCGCAATCGTTCGGTTCTGTTCGAGTCCGCCATGAGCCTGGCGCAGAGGGATCACTCCCGTATCGCCCAGGACCTGCGGTACGCCATCACCCGCAATGAACTCGCGCTGCACTACCAGCCGATCGTCGACCTGACCACCGCCGAGGTCATCGGCGTCGAGGCCCTGTTGCGCTGGCAGCAGCAGGGGCACGCGGAGCGGCCGCCGGAGCTGTTCGTCCCCGTCGCGGAGAAGACGGGCCTGATCATTCCCATCGGGGCCTGGGCACTGCGCGAGGCTTGCCGCCAGGGACGGCGCTGGCACGAGGTCCATCCCCGGCTCGGGGACCTCAGCGTCGCCGTCAACATCTCCGGCCGGCAGCTCATGGACCACCGGTTCCCCGGGACCGTACGGCAGATCCTTGAGGAGACCGGCTTCCCCGCCACCTCGCTCGTCCTGGAGATCACCGAGAGCATCCTCGTCGCCGATGCCGAGAGCGCGGCCGACCGCATCCGCACCCTGCGTGACCTGGGCGTGCGCATCTCCATCGACGACTTCGGCACCGGCTACTCCTCGCTGGCCCATCTGCGCGACCTCCCGGTGGACATCGTCAAGATCGACCAGAGCTTCGCGCTCGGGGGCTCCGCCGAGGTGGACGCCGGCCTGATCGAGGCCATCCTCAACCTCGGATACGCGCTCGGCCTCGACGTCGTCGCGGAGGGCATCGAGACCCCGGAACAGGCGGACCGGCTCCGCGCTCTCGGCTGTCCGCTGGGCCAGGGCTTCTACTACTGCCGCCCCATGCCCCCGACGGCCCTGGAGGCCTACCTCGCGACAGAGGCGACGCTCACGTCCTCCGAACCGAGCACGTGACGCCCTGCACGCTTCCCCCAAGCTCTTCGAGCAGGGGGACCCCACTCGCCGCACCGGGCCCTGGCCGGGCCGGCCTCAGTCTCCGGGGGGCGGCGGCCTGCTCTGGCGTGTGTCGCCCGCCGTGAGATGTCCCAGCACCTCGACCAGCTCCATGCACGCCTGCTCCACCGAGCGCCGGGTATTGCGCTGCTCGATGATCACCGCGGACAGCAGAAGGGCGGTCAGGGCCATGGTCCCGTTGAAGGCCTGGAGCTTGATCATCACCTCCACACGGTTCAGCCCGTCGAACGGGCCGGCCCCGTCCGTCGCCGCGACGGTGGCCATGACGGAGGCGAGGAGCGCGCACAGCATGCTGCCCACGAGCTGGAAGCGCAGAGCCGCAAAGATCAGCAGGGGATAGACGAGGAACAGCAGGCTGACCGTGCTGTACGTGGCCAAGGGCACGACGACGCAGGCCGTGACGAACAGCGCCCCGGCCTCCCTCCAGCGGGTCAGGGGCAGGGGCCGGCGCGCCCCGTACAGCAGGAGCAGGACCGGGGTGACGATCAGGACCCCCATCACGTCACCCACCCACCACGCCAGCCAGACGGGCCAGAAGCTGTCCGCGGCGAGTTCGTCCGTGACGACGAGCAGGCCGACACCGACGGTCGCGCTGATGAGCATGGCGAGCAGAGCCCCCAGGAACACGAGTGCGGCTCCGTCGCGCAGTCGGCTGAGGTCGGTACGGAAGCCGACCTTGCGCAGCATGAGGTACGCGAAGACGGGAGCCGCGGTGTTGCCCGCCACGGTGCCGATCACGGAGGGCTGGAGGTCGGTGGTGATGGACAGGATGACGAGGAGGACACCGAGGGAGATGCCGGGCCAGCAGCGCAACCCGAGGATCAGCAGACTGGTGAGCGCGACGCCGGTGGGTGGCCAGATGGGCGTGAAAACGGCGCCCTCGACCACGAGCTGCCGCAGCAGTCCCAGCCGCCCGGCCGCGTAGTAGCAGCCGGCGACAGCCAGGGTCTGGAGGGTGTAGACCGCCGTCCGCCGCAGATCCTCGGTACCCACCACAGCAGCCATCAGACACCGACACCGCCGCATCGGCCAGGCGAGAGGCCTGGCGCACCGTTCTACAGCCGAACCCCGGGCTCGTCGGTCCCGGCTGAGCCTCGGCCTCGTCGTTCTACGGCTGAGCCTCGGCCTCGTCGTTCTACGGCTGGACGTCGGGCTCGTCGTAGCCGACGACCAGTACGGCCGCGTCGTCCTCGTGCCCCACGCGCTCCGCGCCCTTGATCACGGCGGCGGCCAGCGAGGCCGGCTTCATGCCCGCGACTGCGGCTATCCCGGCGAGCCGCACCACCTGGTCGAGCCCCTCGTCCAGATTCATGAGGGGCCCCTCCACCACACCGTCGGTGAGCAGGACGAACACCCCGCCGGTGGTGAGGCGGTAGCGGGTCACCGGGTACTCCAGGCCCGGTTCGACACCGAGCGGTGGTCCCACTTCGTCCTCGGCGATGCCCGACTTTCCGTCCGCCGTGGCCCAGACGCAGGGTATGTGTCCTGCCCGAGCGCTCTCCAGCACCCCGTTCGACGGGTCGAGCCGCATAAAAGTGCAGGTGGCGAAGAGGTCACTGCCGAGCGACAGGAGGAGGTCGTTGGTCCGGGCGAGGAGTTCGCCCGGCTCGCTCGTCACGGAGGCCAGCGCGCGCAGTCCGACGCGGACCTGTCCCATGAACGCGGCCGCCTCGATGTTGTGGCCCTGGACATCACCGATGGACAGCCCGATGCGGCCGTCCGGCATCATGAAGGCGTCGTACCAGTCGCCGCCCACGTTGAGGCCGTGGCAGGCCGGCGCGTACTGGAAGGCCAGATGGAATCCGGGGGCGGTCGGCATGTCGGAGGGAAGCATGCCCCGCTGCAGGGCGATGGCGAGCTCGACCTGAGAGCGCTGCAGCTCTGCGCGCTCCCGCGCCTGGGCCGTCAGCGACCCCAGTCTGGTCAGCAGCTCGTCGCCGTCGTCCGCCGGGCGCATACGGGACATCAACCACTCCGAGAGGGAAAATCCCTTTCACTATAAAGGCCCATTGTGCGTCGACATGGGTGACGAGGAGATGCGGCCGGGGCCTCCCGGTTCCGGCTGCTGCATATGGGTGGTCCCTCCGTACGTGCGGAACCGGTGGCCCGCACCGCCGAGTCCCCTCACACAACCCGTACGAGAGGAGTCTGTTCATGACCCACTCCACCACGATGCCCGACCCCCGGCCCGCCTGGGCGAACGACGGCTTCCTGCTGCCGCCGCCCCACCCCGCGCAGCGCCTGAATCTCGCTCTCGACCCCCGTGACGTGCACCGTCTGGAACTCAACGCCGCGCTGACGACTGCGGGCATCGCTCCCATGCCGGGCGACCGTGAGGCCATCGACCGCCTGAGCGAACTCCCGGACGCGGTGCACGCCACCCTGCACCGGTGGCTCACGCGCACCATCCTCTGACGGACCGGACCGGGACAGCCGGTGCTGCATCTTCGGGACCGTCCGTGACCGGCGGACGGTCCCGGAGGCGGGGCGGCAGGTCATCCATGCGGTGACAGGGGTCATCCATGGGTGACACGGATCACCCTTGGGTGACACGGATCTTGGACTGACCGTGCGGGAGTTTCTCCCAGTCGTCCATGAAACGGGCCCGCAGACCGTGCTTCGCGGCCAGCGCCACCAAAGTCTCGGTGCGGTAGTAGAAGTCCTCCCTCAGGACCTGGTGCTCCTCGCCCTCGGTGCGGTCGAAGGTGAAGTCGAACCAGCCGTCCGGTGCGAGCACCCGCCCCACATGGGCCAGGCATTCCTCTATGACGGGGAGCGGCGAGTGGGAGAAGACGCTGTGGGCGTGGACCACGTCGAAGTGGGCGTCGGGCAGGAACCGCAAGGTCAGGTCACGCACCGGGGTCAGGGTGGGAAGCCGCTGCTGAAGGCCCATCTCCACGACGGTGTCCTGTGCGGCGATGAGGATGTCGGGTGAGATGTCGATGCCGTGGTAGTGCCCGGGCTCCAGGTACCGGATGAACCGCCAGCCCGCCCGCAGGTTGCCGCACCCTATCTCCAGCATGCGGTGCTCGGGACGCAGCCCGTGGGCGAGCAGGTAGTCGAACTGCATCGCGCCCAGCGCCAGCCAGCGCTCCCGGCTGTGGCTGCCGACCGCGGCGTCCGGGTCGGCGCGGGTGTCGGAGCGCATCACGGCACGGTAGTAGGAGACGTGGTCCGGGTGACGGCGGCGCAGCCACATGTCCCGGGCCGCCCGGGCCAGATGGCGCGGCACCCGGTCGGGGTGGCGCAGGGCGTAACCGACGCGGTGGCCGAGGGCGGCGCGGTTGGCGGAGAGGTTCCTGGCGGGCATGTGTTCCCTGCCTTCCCGAGTGACGTAGTCCGTTCTACCTCCTCGAGTGCCTTCCCGCCCCAGGGACGACCGGTCGGCTGTACAGCGGGCCGACTCGTCGTCCGGTGGGTTGCGTACGGTGCTGTGCCGTCGCGGTCAGCCGCAGCGGTTGGCGTGCTTGACGTCGAGGACGAAGCGCTCGGGGCTGTGCAACTTGAAGGTGTTGTAGACGGGCTTGTTCCGGAACGCGGCTCCGAAGGTGACCACGCCCTCGAAGTCCCCGGTCAGGGCGATGCCCTTGAGCTGGGGCAGATAGATCTTCAGCAGCCGGGGTCCCTTGTAGACCGGCTTGCCTGCTTGGTTGTGTGCTGCGGCGGGAGAGAACTTGATCTCCAGGAAGTGCTTCCCGGCGAGCGGGACCTTCTTCCCGGAGCCGTCGTAACGCAGTTCCTTGACCCGCTGCACGGTGACGGGGGGCATGGTGCCCCGGACGTCGATGACAAGACGGTCGAAGGAGCAGTGTCCGCCCCATCGGGCGTTGACGATCAGCGCGGTGCTGGGTGCCTGCCCGGATGTCCCGGACGGGGTGGCGGCTGAGGCGGGAATCGCGGCGCCCGCGGCAGCGGTGAGAAGGACGGCTGCGGCTACGGCCGTACGGCGCGGATGGTGGTGCATGGCATCCCCCGATTTTTCCTGTGCATGTGAAGGGGACAGTGATGTCACAAGGGGTGACATCCGGGGAGGCCATACGGTTGCACCACCTGTACGGCAATTCTCATCCGCCCGGCCATCCCGTCGGCGTAACGCAGGCAGCTTTCGGTCACGTCTGAGGCATTCGTATAAACGCCCATCGCGTATCGAGAAGAGGACCTGCTTCGTGAACAGCATCAACCGTCGCTCCGTGCTGCTCGCCGGACTGGGCGCGACTGGCACCGGCTTGCTCGCCGCCTGCGCCGACGGCATCTCCGGCAGCCCGTCCCTGCTCAGCCCGTCCGGTTCCAGCGTCGCCCGCACCGAGCGGAAGCGCGGCAGCACGGGCAGGGTGCACCACGTCAGGCTGACCGCCGCCGCCCGCACCCTCGACCTGGGCGGCGGCACCCTGGCCAGGTCCTGGGCCTTCGGGAGCCGGCCCGCCGACCAGGAGATCCGGATCTCGGTCGGCGACACCCTCGCCGCGAGGCTGTCCAACCGGCTGCCCGGCGGAGCCACCACCTCCCTCCACTGGCACGGCATCGCGCTGCGCAGCGACATGGACGGGGTGCCGCCGGTCACCCAGTCCCCGGTGCGGCCGGGGTCCGACTTCACCTACCGGTTCATCGCCGACGCGCCCGGCACGTACTTCTTCCACCCGCATGTCGGCGTCCAGCTCGACCGTGCCCTGTGCGCCCCGCTGATCGTGGAGGACCCCAGGGAGCCGCTGTCGTACGACGACGAGTGGGTCGTCGTCCTCGACGACTGGCTGGACGGAGTGACCGGCACGCCCGACCAGGCCTTCGCCGAACTCAGTCACGGCATGGGCGGAATGACCACGAGCGGCGCCGGCCCGGGCAGGACGGCGGCTTCGCCGTCCTCGTCCTCCGGGGCCTCCCCCGGTCACGGCATGGCGATGCAGTTCACGCTCATGGACGCGAGGAGCGACCGGCTCGGCGGTGACGGGGGAGACGTGAAGTACCCGTACCACCTGGTCAACGGGAGAGTGCCGGACGCCCCGCACGTCTACACCGGCAGACCGGGCAGCCGCGTCCGCCTGCGGATCATCAATGCGGGCGGCGACACCGCCTACCGGGTGGCACTCGGCGACCACAGGATGACCATCACGCACACCGACGGCTTCCCCGTCGAGCACCGGCAGGTCGACGCGCTGCTGATCGGTATGGGTGAGCGGTACGACGTCCTGGTCACCCTCGGCGACGGCGTCTTCCCGCTCGTCGCCCACGCCGAGGGCAAGGGCGCGAGCGGCCTGGCGCTCGTGCGCACCGGCTCGGGCCGCGCGCCTCGGGCGACCGTACGGCCGAGGGAACTCGACGGCATGATCGTGACCGCCGCGCAGCTGCGGGCGGCCGACGACGTACGGCTGGAGGCGAGGAAGGCCGACAGGGTCCACCGCGTAGAGCTGACCGGCAGGATGGGCACCTACGAATGGAGCATCAACCGCAGGCGGTTCGACATGGCCCGTCCGACCGCGAACGCGCTGCTGGTCGGGGAGGGCGAGCGGGTCCGCCTCGACTTCGTCAACCCCACCGGCATGTGGCACCCGATGCATCTGCACGGCCACACCTACCAGCTCGGCAGCGGCGGCCCCCGCAAGGACACCACCATCGTGCTGCCCAAGCGGAAGGTGTCCGTGGTCTTCGACGCGGACAACCCCGGCCAGTGGATGCTGCACTGCCACAACGCCTACCACGGCGAGGCGGGGATGATGGCCCTTGTGGCCTACCAGGCCTGAGCCCGCGTCGGCCGGGCGTCTCGGTGCCGCCCTCAGGACAGGAGCTTCTCCAGCTTGTCGAGGCTCTGGGTCCAGCCCTCGTCATGGAGTGCCAGGCGCCGGTCCGTGGCGAACTCACCCTGGTCCAGGAGCAGTTCGGACGAGATGCCGTCGATGTCGCGCAGGGTCAGGGTCACCACGGTCTCCCGGTCCTCGGGGTCGGGTTCCTCCCAGCGGAAGGTGTAGGAGAGGCGCTCCGGTGGGTCGATGTCGATGAACTCGCCCACGAGATGGAACAGAGCGCCTTCGGGAGGCTGCATCGCGATGCGATAGCGACCGCCGGGGCGCAGGTCGCTCTCCACACCCGGGATGACGAACCCGTCGGGCCCCCACCACTTGGTGAGTTCGTGCGGTTCGGTCAGCGCGCCGAACACGACCGGGCGGGGCGCGCGCAGGATGCGCCGCAGATGCAGTCTGAGCTCACCGTCGCCTGTCATCACGGCCCTCCTTCGACGAAGGTCCCGAGATCGACTGTCCCATCCATCGTAGGCAGCGCCGTGCGGAACATGCGATTCCGTGATACTCACCCTTCAGTTGAGGCGATCGACGGGCGGGGGCAGCGTGCTGAGCAGGGGTACGGCCGCTTCGGCGGCGATGGTGTTCGCGGCCGGTGTGACGGGGCTGGCCGGCTGCGCCTCCGGGTCCGGCGGGAGTCCGGGGGAGCCGGCGGATACGGCCGGTACGGCGGTCAGTTCTGTGACGGCGTCCTCCGCCTCGCCCACGCCCCCGCGGTCCCCCTCCCTGTCCCCGTCGGCCCCCGTCGGCTCGTCGCCGGCACCCGCCACCGGGCCGGAACAGAAGCTCGTGACGATGACCGTCAGCGGCGGCCTCGCAGGCGTCCACCAGCAGGTGACCCTCCGGGGTGACGGCTCCGTCCGCACCAGTGACAAGGGGGAATCCGTCGTGCGCCGCGCCAGTGCGGCCCGGTTCGATGAGCTGCGCACGCTGCTCGCAGATCCGGCGCTGGCCGACGTCCCCGACGTCACGAGGGACATGGGTGCGGCCGACATGTTCCAGTACACCCTGCGCTTCGACGGCCGTACGGTCGTCACCGACCGCTCCGCCGGCGAACCCGCCCTGGACCGCCTGATCGACGCGCTCGCCGAGTGGCTGCCGGGACACCGGCCTCGGGTCCCGGTCAGTCGGTGAGACCGGCCGTGTCGCAGGCAGGCTGCAGATCCGGTGGGCAGAGCTGATCGACGGTGTACACGCCGTCCTCGACGAGTGTCTGCTCGATGTTCGCGACGCTCACCGCCTTCGGGATGAGCAGGACGGAGGGGATGTCCTTGGTGGTGGCGCTGTCGGTCGTCGTCGTGGCGATGCCGTCGAGGCTCTCCCCGCGCCCCAGGGCGACGGCCATCTCGGCGACCGCGGCGGCTTCCGCGGCGAACGGCTTGTACACGGTCATGAGCTGCTCGCCCTTGATGATGCGCCGCACGGCGTCGAGATCGGCGTCCTGGCCGGTGACGGGAGGAAGCTTCCGGACACCCGCGCTCTTGAGGGCCGCGATGACGCCGGCGGCGATCGAGTCGTTGGCCGCCAGGACGCCGCCGATCCGGTCCGGGCCCAGGGCGGCAATGGCGGCGGACATGTTGGCGTGGGCGTTGTCCGTGCTCCAGCCCAGGGTGTCGTACGCCCTGCCGATCTTCACGTTGCCGGCGATGACGGACAGCGAGCCCTTGCGGTACCAGGCCGCGTTGGGGCTGGTCGGATCGCCGTTCATCATGACGACGTCCTTGCGGTCCGCGTCGTTGCCCAGGGCGTTCAGGAGCGCCTCGCCCTGCAGTCTGCCGACCTCCCCGCCGTCGAAGCTGACGTAGCCCGAGACCGGGCCCTCGGCGAGCCGGTCGTAGGCGACGACCGGGACACCCTCCCGCCGCGCCTCCTGGACCGAGGAGCGCAGAGCCCTGGTGTCGGCGGCGTCGAGGATGAGGACGCTCACCCCTTTGGTGATCATGGAGGTGATCTGCTGCCGCTGCCGTGCCGCGTCGTTCTCGGCGTTGGCGTACTCCATGGTGCAGTCGGGACACCGCTCCTTGATCCCCTTCTCGATCAGCGGCTTGTCGGAGTGCTCCCAGCGGGGGACCGCCCGGCTCGGGAGCAGCAGGCCCACGGAGAAGCTGTCCGTGCCGACGTGGTCGTCTCCTCCGCAGGCGGCCAGGGACGTCGTCATGAGCCCCGCGACGAGCGCCGCGACGACGTATCGTCCCCGCGCCCTCGGGGGCCTCTGGGTCCTCATGGCAGCCCCGCTCGGTCCGTTCCGGCCGCCGCCCCCGTGCCGACGGCGGCCGGCTCGCGCGGCGGGACGACGATCTCGCTCCACACCTGCTTGCCGCCGGCCACCGGCACCGATCCGAAGGAGTCGGACATCGCCTCGACCAGCAGCAGACCACGGCCCCCGGTCGACTCCCAGTCCACGATCACCGGCTTGGCGGGGGCGCGCGGCGAGGTGTCGCCCACGGAGACACGGACCCGGTCCCCGCGGAGCATCAGGTCGACGCGCACCGGACCCTGGGTGTGCACCAGGGCGTTGGTGACCAGTTCGGACACGACCAGCAGCACCGCGTCGGCCACGTCCTCGACCTTCCAACGGCGCAGGGTGCGCGCGGTGAAACGGCGGGCGTGCATGACGGCGTCGGGCAGCCGCCACACCTCCCAACCGGCGCGTATCGGACGGGTCTTCATGCCGTCGTAGCGCAGCAGCAGCAGCGCCACGTCGTCCTCCCGCCGGCCGATCTCACCGAGGAGCGCGTCGGCCATCCGTCCCGGGTCCGAGGGATCGGCCGCGTCGAGCGCCAGGCGGGTCCGCTCCATCCCGTCGTCCAGGGGCAGGTCGGCGGCCTCGACCAGACCATCGGTGACCAGGGCGAGCACCGTGCCGGGGGCCAGGGCGAGGGCGGTCATCGGGAACTCCGCCTCCGCGAGGATGCCGAGCGGCGGCCCGCCCTCGACCTCCACTTCCTCGGTACGGCCGTCGGGGTGCCGTACCAGCGGTGCGAGGTGCCCGGCCCGGACGAACAGGACGTTGCCCTCCTCCATGTCCAGTTCGGCGTAGCAGCAGGTGGCGAACAGGTCGGTCTCCATGCCCACGAGGAGCCGGTTGGCGTGGGACACGACCACGTCGGGCGGGTGGCCCTCGACCGCGTAGGCCCGGACCGCGGTACGCATCTGGCCCATGATCGTGGCGGCTGCGGCGCTGTGCCCCTGAACGTCACCGATGACCAGCGCCACCCGGTCCTCGGAGAGGGCGATGACGTCGTACCAGTCCCCGCCCACCTGCAGCCCCCGCCTGGCCGGCAGATAGCGGGCGACGGCCGTCCCGCCCGGCAGTTGGGGCAGCCGCCGGGGCAGCAGACTCCGCTGCAGCATCGTCGCGAGTTCCTGCTCGGCGTCGTGCGCGTGCGCCCGCTTGAGGGCTTCCCCCACAAGTGCGGCGGTGGCCGTCAGCAGGGACCGCTCCTCGGGCGCGAACGTGTGCGGCTCGTCCCAGCCGACCAGGCACACACCGGCGACCCGGCCCTTGGCGGGGAGCGGCAGGACGGCAAGGCCTCCGGTGCCGATGCCCGCCAGTCCGGATTCCAGGGCCGAGCCGGCGGGCCACAGGTCCATCCGCCCGTCCCGCAGGGCCAGCTGAAGGGTGGGCAGGGCGCTGACCGGGGCGTCGGGCCATTCCGAACGCCACTCGGAACGCCACACCTCCGGCCAGGCGGCGGGCTGCGGCGGATCGAGCACGGTGACCATGAGCCGGTCGTCCTGCAGCTCGGCGAGGGCCACGCGGTCGGCGCCCAGCGGCTCACGCAGCGCGGTGACCACCACCCGGCTGACGTCACGGACGGTCGTGGCGTCGTCGAGTGCGGCGGTCAGCCACTGGATCCTGGAGACGTCGTCGGCGCCCCAGCGCAGCACCGAGGTCGCGGTCACCAGCCCCCGTACCTGTTCCGGCCGGTCGTCGGTGCGTTCCAGCACCTGGCAGCTCAGGCTCAGCCAGCGCATCTCCCCCGTGGGAGTGCGGACCCGGAACTCCAGCTCGCGTCGGACGGACGCCTGGGTGGACGGCTCCAGGACCGACATCAGCGCGTGCATGTCCTCCGGGAGGGTGTGCGCGAGCAGGCTGTCCGCCTTGCCGTCGAACTCGTCCGGGGCGATGCCGACCAGTTCGAGCAGCGTCTCGTCCGCCTGGATAAGACCGGTGTCCGGCTCCAGGACGAAGGAGCCGACGTTCATGCTCCGCAGGGCGGCACCGAGCAGGGAGGCCGGCGCGGCAGGAGCGGTCCCGCCCCGCAACATTCCGGCGACCGCGTCGGCGTACCGTTCCAGGAAGCGCCGTTGCCCGGCCTCGAAGCCGTCCGCGGAGGTTCCCACGACGACGAGGCAGCCCAGCCGGCCGCCCTCCGCCCCGAGGGGGAGCGCGCCGAGCGAGGCGTCCGCCCGCGGCGTCGGTCCGCCGTCGGCGTAGGAGGCGAGTGCCGCGGAGTCCAGCCACAGGGGCCGGTCGGTGCGCAGGGCGTGCGCCGCGGCCGAGGCACCGGACAGCGGCAGACGCTCCGGCAGCCCGAACCCCGCGGGGGCGCAGCCGGAGGATTCCGCCAGCCGGAGCTCCTCGTTCCCGGCAACGGGCACATAGACCGCTGCCAGCGCCGCTCCGGCGAACGTCAGGGCCCGGTCGCCGGCGGTCGCCTCCGGCAGTGGAGGCGGTGAACCGGTGCCTGCCGCGTCGGCGCCGGGCGCCCGAAGTTCCGGGACCTCGGCCCGGGCACGGCCGTCGTGAGGCATGTCCGCTACCTACCTCCCGTCCATGCCGCAGGTACCGACAGGTTGAGATAGGGGCACTCACACACCAGAATCGCATACACGGGTCAACCCGACAGATCCACTGGCCGTGCCGGGCGGGACGGCGGGGACCCTTTCGTTCGCAGATCGGCGCAGCCGGTGTCACACTGACGACGTGGTCGTCGTCCTGCCACTTCCGGGCGGCCCGTTGCATGACAGAGCCGCCGGTGCCGGGCCGGTCGGACCGAGGTCCCACCCCGCCGGGGCGGGCGGCGATGCCCCGCGACCACCACAGCCGCGTATGAGCTCAGGGGCCGGTGTCCGCCGGGTCCCGGGTGCCGGCGTGGCCACGTGGCACGAACCGTTGACGCCGCGATGGAAGCGTGCCGTTTCGTCACCGTGAGCGCCCCCTCGCCCCGCGAGGTGAAGGACAGGAGGCTCTTCCATGAAGGCCTGCATACGGGACGCGGCCGTCGCCACGGCCGCGGTCTCGACGGCCGTCGCTCTCGCGGCCTGCGGGTCGGACGCCGGAAACGACTCCGCCGGGGGGAGCTCTCCGAAGATCGGCGTGCTGCTGCCGGATGCCACGACGGCTCGCTGGGAGACACAGGACAGACCTCTGCTCCAGCAGAAGATCAAGGAACTCTGCCCCGACTGCACGATCGAGAACGCCAACGCGAAGAACGACGTGGCCATTCAGCAGGAGCAGGTGGATTCGATGATCACCAAGGGTGTCGATGCCATCCTGCTGGTGCCCGTGGACGGCAGATCGCTCGCCGCCGCGGTCAGGAAGGCCGATCAGGCCGGCATTCCGGTCATCTCCTACGACCGTCTCTCCGAAGGCCCGATCTCGGGTTACGCCTCCTTCGACGGCGAGGAGGTCGGCAGGCTCCAGGGCAGGGCACTGCTGAAGGCCATGGGACAGGGGGCGGCGGGCCGGCAGATCGTCATGATGAACGGCGATCCCAGCGACCCCAACACGGCGTTGTTCAAAGAGGGCGCGCTGTCCGTGCTCAACGGCCGAGTGAAGATCGGCAAGGCGTACGACACCCTCCAGTGGCGGACGGAGGCCGCGCACACGAACATGACCGGCGCCATCTCCGCCCTCGGCGTCGACAACATCCAAGGGGTCTACGCCGCCAACGACGGCCTTGCCGCCGGCAGCATCGCCGCCCTCAAGGCGAACAAGGTCAGCCCGCTGCCCCCGGTCACCGGGCAGGACGCCGAACTGGGGGCCCTGCAGCGCATCGTCGGCGGCGATCAGTACATGACCGTCTACAAGCCCTTCGCCCCCGAGGCCGCGGCCGGCGCCGCGATGGCCGTGGCCGCGGCCCGCAACCAGGGCCTCGGCGGTATCGCCAAGGACAAGGTGGAGACCCACAGCGGCAGAACGGTTCCGGCCGTCATGCTCACCCCCGTGGCCGTGACCGTCGACAACATCCAGGACACCTTGGTGAAGGACGGCGTGTACACGATCGAGCAGATCTGCATCCCGCGGCTCGGGGCCGCCTGCGAGAGGGCCGGGCTGACCTGACAGGCCGGTTGCGGTCCCCGGGAAGGAGATGGTTGCCGTGGCGGCTCCCCCCTTGCTGGCGCTGCGCGGGGTGTGCAAGCGCTTCGGTGTCGTCGAGGTCCTCAAGAACATCGAGCTGGAGATCCACGCCGGTCAGGTCGTCGCTCTGCTGGGAGACAACGGGGCCGGCAAGTCCACCCTGGTCAAGGTGATCTCGGGGGTGGCCCCCGCGGAGAGGGGCGTCATCGAGTGGGAGGGCCGCACGGTCCACATCAGGCGCCCCCATGACGCGCGGAACCTCGGTATCGCCACCGTCTACCAGGACCTGGCGCTGTGCGGGAACCTCGACGTCGTCGGCAATGTGTTCCTCGGCCGGGAGATCCTCAGATACGGGTTCCTCGACGAGGTGGAGATGGAGCGCCGCACCAGACATCTGCTGGAACGCCTGACGCGGAGCATCCCCGATCTGCGCGGCCCCGTCGTCTCCCTGTCCAGCGGCCAGCGGCAGACGGTCGCCATCGCCCGCTCCCTGCTCGGCGAGCCGCGGGTCCTCCTCCTCGACGAACCGACCGCGGCCCTGGGGTTCGAGCAGACCACCGAGGTCCTGGATCTCGTCGACGAGCTGCGCGACCGCGGTCTGGGCGTGCTGCTCATCAGCCACAACATGGGCGACGTCAAAGCGCTCGCGGACCGGGCCGCCGTCCTGCGGCTCGGCCGCAACAACGGCTTCTTCGACGTGAACACCGCGTCCCAGGAACAGATCATCTCCTCCATCACCGGCGCCACCGAGAATGTGCCGCGCCGGCCGGCCCACCGGGAGGCAGGGTGGTGAAAGAGATGCGCGGGGCGGCGGACGGCTCGTGGACCGAACCCGCCGCCGAGGCCGACCGGTCGGACCCGCGGCGGGCCGTCCTCGACGCCGTGGAGGGCTGGGTCGTCGTCTTCCGGCGCAAGCTGAGCGCGGGCGAACTCGGCTGGCTCCCCGTCGTTCTCGTCCTCGCCACCGTCTGGATCATCTTCCAGTCCCTCAACGACAACTTCCTCTCCCCCAGGAATCTGTCCAATCTCAGCGTGGACATCGTCGGCACGGGCCTGATCGCGGTCGGCATCGTCTTCGTGCTGCTGCTCGGTGAGCTCGACCTGTCGGTCGGCTCGATCAGCGGCCTCGCGGCGGCCGTGTTCGCCGTTCTGAACGTGAACAACGGGATGCCGGAATGGTTTGCCCTCGTCGTCGCCGTGCTCGCGGGTACCGCGGCGGGAACCGTGCAGGGCTATTCCTTCGCCAAGAGCCGCGTACCGGCGTTCGTCATCACTCTCGCGGGGCTGCTCACCTGGAACGGCATCATGCTCTACATCCTCGGGACCAGCGGCACCATCAACCTCGACGAGAACGGCCTCGTGGCCAAGCTGACGAGCCATTACTTCACCAACGACGCCGCCGCCTACGGCCTGGCGGCCGTCGCCACGGCCTTGGTCTTCCTCGTGGCCCATCAGGACCGGCGGCGCCGCAAGGCCGTCGGGATGCCGCACCGCTCGCTGCGGGGCATCGCGGTGCGCACGGCGGTGGCGGCGGTGATCGCGTTCTCGACGGCGTATGTGCTCAACAGTTTCCAGGGTCTGCCGCTCGCCCTGCTGATCTTCCTGGTCGTGGTGGCGGGCCTCGACGTCGTGCTCCGGCGCACCCACTACGGGCGGCAGGTCTACGCACTCGGCGGCGGTGTGGAGGCGGCCCGCCGGGCCAGCCTCAGTGTGACGCGGGTGCAGACCGCGGTGCTCGCGGTCTCGGGCACCATGGCGGCGATCGGCGGTCTGTTCCTGGCCTCGCGCATCACCTCGGTGAGCCAGAACTCGGGCTCGGGCGTGCTGCTTCTGAACGCCATCGCGGCGGCCGTCATCGGGGGCACCAGCCTGTTCGGAGGACGCGGCACCACATGGTCCGCGGTGCTCGGCATGCTGGTCATCCAGTCGATCGCCTCGGGCATGGCGATCACGGACACCCCCGCCGCTCTCCAGTTCATGATCACGGGCGGGGTGCTGTTCGCCGCGGTGATGATCGACGCTCTGGCACGGCGCTCGCAGGAGGCACACGGGCGTGCCTGACGCGCGGGGCCGGTTCCGAGGGGGCGCCGAAGCGCGGGAACAAGCCAACCCGGGCGAACCGCATGGCGGAAGTGGGGGAAACGGTGACCGCACGCCGAGGCTGAGTTAGCCTCGTCTTCCCTTGGTGGCGAACTGGCGTACGTAGAAAATCACTTCGGGGGATCCGTGACACAACAGCGGCCGGTGCCACCGGACCCGGCGAGAAACGAGGCTGCCGTTCTGCGGCAGACCGGTGCCGCACCTCTGGGCCCCCGCGACCCGGGCCGCATCGGCCCCTATGTGCCGCTGGCGCTGCTCGGCAGCGGCGGCATGGGGCGCGTCTATCTCGCACGGCCCGCGGACGCCGGCCCCGGTCTGGTCGCGGTGAAGGTGATCAGGCCCGAGTACGCGGACGACCCCGGTTTCCGGCGCCGGTTCGAGCGGGAGGCGTCGGTGCACGCCCGGGTCCGCACACGGCACATGCCGGAACTGCGCGGCACCGGCTTCGACGACGACCTCCTGTGGATGGCCACCGAGTACCTGCCGGGGCTGGATCTGGCCGATGCCGTGCGCGAGGACGGCGGCCTGGGGACCGTCGCGATCTGGCGGCTGGTGGGAGATCTGGGCCGGGCGCTCGCCGACCTCGCCGCCGCGGGGATCGTGCACCGGGATCTGAAGCCGTCCAATGTGCTGCTGTCCGTCCGGGGCACCTATGTGATCGACTTCGGCCTTTCGCTGGCCGTCGACTCCAGCGCGCTCACCGGCACGGGCAACCGCGTCGGAACGCCCGCCTACATGTCGCCGGAGCATCTGCGGACGGGCCGGTGCGACCCCGCGTCGGACGTGTTCTCGCTGGCCGGGACCCTCATCTACGCGACCACCGGGCATGCTCCGTTCGGCGACGGCACCGGGGTCGACGTCATGCACCGGGTCGCCTTCGAGGAGCCGGATCCGGAGCTGATCGGCCGGATCTCGGCGAAGGACACGGAACTCGGCTCACTGCTGTCCGCCTGTCTGGCCAAGGAGCCGGAGCGGCGGCCCGCCCCGCAGGACCTGATCGACGCGGCCGCGGACCGCGCCACGGCGTCCGGCTGGCCCGAGCCACTCGGCGGCAGGGTGCTGGCCAGGCAGCGGGCCTACGAGATGCTGAGCCGCCTCCCCGTCACGCCGGCGGCTCGCTTACGACCGCCGGACGACAGGCCCAAGGCCGTACGACCTCTTCCGCCCGAGCCGGTGAGGGCCGTACCAGCGCTTCCCCCCGAGTCGTTGAGCCGGTCCCGCAGAAAGCCGGTGCTGGCCGTCACCACGGGCGTCACCTTATGCGCGGTGGCCGCCGGGGTCTTCGTGCTCACCCGTCAGCACGCCCCCGCATCCGCCTCCTCCCCCGGCCCCCGTCCTGCAACCGGCCGCGCCGTGCCGGGCGATGCGGCCCCGTCGCCGGCGCCCGGGGCCTCGGATGCGTCGACCCTGTCGGGCAAGAGCGCCGACGGCGCCGCAAGCACCGACGGCGCCCTCTCACCTCCCGAGGTCTCCCGATCCGCCGACGCCCACTCCGGCCGTCGAGGCGCCTCGTCCCCTCCCGTCCTCGAGACCGGCACCCCCGCCCAGTCGCCCCCGACCGACGACAGCTCGCCCACCGGGCCCTCGGCCCCGCCCTGGATCTCCGACTGCACGTACTACTCCGGCAACGGACGCACAAGCCAGGGCGACAGCGGCAGACGCGTGCTTCAACTCCAGTGCATCCTGACGGAACGCGGCTACGACGCGGGCAGCACGGACCCGGACGGGGAGTTCGGTCCCGGGACGGAGTCCGCGGTGCGCAGCTTCCAGAACGCGAAGGGGCTGGAAACCGACGGCATCGTGGACCACGGCACCTGGACCGCCCTGCGCGGCACCGAGTGAGCCGTTCAGAGGTATTCCGTCGCCGCGTCCAGCAGCCAGTCCGTCAGATAGCCCGCGAAGGACGAACGGACCAGCACCCAGAATCCGGCCCTGGGTTCGTCCCGGGCCACCAGCACGACCTGGGTGCGGGCCAGGGTCGTCTGGGCGCAGCGTCCGGCTCCGAAGGCGCGCGGATGCAGATCCAGCGCACACCCGTGGGCCAGCAGGTCGCGGGCCCGTGACCCCGTGACGAGGAGAGTGGTGCGCTGCGCGGAGACGTCGGTGACGGAGACGGGCTCGTTGCCGGCGGCTTCCCGGATGCGGCTCTCCAGTTCCCGCTGCGTGCCGGGCCGGCCCACCAGCAGCCATTCGTCCGGGCCGAGCCACAGCGCGGTCAGCTCACCGCCGTGTACGACGGTGTTGGGTTCGAGGGGCAGTTGCAGGTCCAGCGCGAGCCCGACGGCGTCCGCCGCCGCACCCTTGGCGTCGAGGCGGACGTTGAGTTGGGCCAGGAAGCGGAGTTCGGCCAGCCGGACCGCGCCCCCGGAGGCACGCGTCGCGGCGGCCAGGCGGCCGGCGGCCTGCGAGAGGGGGCTGCGGGGCGGGGCGGTCAGGGCGGTGTCAGCCATCGCGGCGTGCTCCCTCGGGGTCGTAGAGGACGGGGCTTGCGACGGTCACCGGGACCAGCCGGTCGCCCACGGGGGCGTACAGCCGCTCGCCGATACGGTCCCGGCCGCCCTTGATCAGGGCGAGCGCGAAGGTCCGGCCGAGGGCGGCGCTGCGGTAGCTGGAGGTGACATGGCCGAGCGTCGGGACGGGCGGGGCGGGCAGCACGCTGTCGGCGACCAGGTGGGTGCCCTCGGGGAGGAACGTGCCCGGGTCCTCGGGCAGCAGGCCCACCAGGTGCTTGCGGTCGGGGCGGACGGTGTCGGCGCGGGCGTAGGAGCGCTTGCCGATGAAGTCGGGCTTCTTCTTCGACACGGCCCAGCTCATGCCGAGGTCCTGCGGGGTGACGGTGCCGTCGGTGTCCTGGCCGATGATCGGGTAGCCCTTCTCCGCGCGCAGGACGTGCATGGTCTCGGTGCCGTACGGCGTGATGCCGTAGGGGGCACCTGCCGCGTACAGCGCCTCCCACAGGGCGAGGGCCTCCCAGGGGGACACATTGATCTCGTAGGCCAGTTCGCCGGAGAAGCTGATCCGGCACACCCTCGCCCCGATGCCCGCGACGGTCGTCCCGCGCCATGCCATGAACGGGAAGTCCTCGTTGCTCACGGCGAGTTGGGGAGCGAGCGAGCCGAGGACCTCGCGGGAGCGCGGGCCGACCAGGGCGACGGTGGCCCACTGCTCGGTGACCGAGGTGCAGTGCACGCGCAACTCGGGCCACTCGGTCTGCAGCCACTCCTCCATCCAGTCCAGTACGGCGGCCGCGTTGCCCGTGGTCGTGGTGACCAGGAAGCGGTCCTCGGCGAGGCGGATGACCGTGCCGTCGTCGAAGACCATGCCGTCCGGGCGGCACATCACGCCGTAGCGGATCATGCCGACCTTCAGGGTGCTCATCATGTTGGTGTAGAGCAGGTCCAGGAAGACGCCGGCGTCCGGACCCTGCACGTCGATCTTGCCGAGGGTGGAGGCGTCCATGAAGGCGACGCTGTCGCGGGCGGCGGCGCACTCGCGCAGCACCGCGGCCTCCATGTCCTCGCCGTCCCGCGGGTAGTACCAGGGCCGCTTCCACTGGCCGACGTTCTCGAACAGGGCGCCGTGCCCGACATGCCACTCGTGCAGGGCGGTCACCCGGATCGGGTCGTGCAGCGCGCCGCGGTCACGGCCCGCGAGGGCGGCGAAGGAGACGGGAGTGTACGGCGGCCGGAACGTGGTGGTGCCGAGCACCGAGATGTCCACGCCGAGCAGTTCGGCGACGACGCCGCTGGCCAGGACGCCCGAGGTCTTGCCCTGGTCGTTGGCGGTGCCGGCCGTGGTGTAGCGCTTGGTGTGCTCCACCGAGCGCAGTCCGGCGCCGGTCGCCCGGGCCAGGTCGTCGACGGTGACGTCGCGTTGGAGGTCGACGAAACGCGGAGCGCCTTCCCGGCCGGGGACGGTGAAGACCTGCATGGGCGGCGTCTGCGGCTGGGCCGCCACGTGCGGGAGGCGGGGCGCCTCGCAGGTGAAGCCCTCGGCCTCGACCGCGCGAGCGCCGGCTGCCGCGCCCTGCGCGAGGACCGCGCCGAGGTCCGGCGTGCCGTTCGCGCTGCCCGCGACCTCGACCGCCTGACGGCAGGTGTCGGGGACGAACGAGCCGAGCGCGTCGTCGTGGCGCAGCGTGCCGCCCGCCTGGCTGAACAGGTGCGCCACCGGGTTCCAGCCGCCGGAGACCAGAAGCAGGTCGGCGGCGAACTCCCGCTGCCCCGCGGACTCTCCGTACGGGGCCACGCTCACGGAGGTCAGTCGCGCGTCGCCCTCCGTGCCGGTGACGGCGTGGCCGGACAGCACCTCGACACCGGCGGCCCGGGCGCGCTCCGCCCACTCCCCCGGCTCCGGGCGGGTGTCGACGATCGCCGTGACGTCCACGCCCGCCGCGGTGAGATCCAGCGCCGCCGCGTAGGCACTGTCGTTGGTGGTGAAGACGACGGCGTGACGGCCGGGCAGTACTCCGTGGCGGTTGACGTAGGCCCGGGCGGCGGCGGCCAGCATCACCCCGGGGCGATCGTTGTCCGCGAAGGCGAGCGAGCGCTCGTGGGCGCCGGTGGCGAGGACGACGCGACGGGCGCGGATGCGCCAGACGCGTTCACGGGAGACGTTCTCCGGGGCCCCGGCGCCGAGGTGGTTGGTGCGGCGCTCGACGGCGAGGAGGTGGTTGTCGTCGTAGTACCCGAAGACGGTGGTGCGGCGCAGTACGCGGACCTCGGCGGCGGCGTCGAGCTGTGCGCCGGTCGTCTCCACCCAGTCGAGGTGCTCGCCGGTGCCGAGCAGGCTGCCGCCCGGCTCCGGCTGGTCGTCGGCGAGGATGACGCGGGCGCCGCTGTGCGCCGCCGCCGCCGCGGCCGCGAGGCCGGCCGGGCCGGCGCCGACGATCAGCAGGTCGCAGTGGGCGTGTACGGCGTCGTAGCGGGCGGGGTCGGGCTCGGTGGCGAGGCGGCCCTGGCCGGGGAGGCTGCTCGCGACCAGGCCGTCGTACAGCTCCACGGTCGTGGCGGGCAGCATCGGCTCCGGGAAGGGGGCCTCGATCTGGACGACGGCGTTCGGCTCTTCGACGCCGGCGGAGAAGATGCCGCGGGGGCGGCCTCGTTTGATGCTGGTCGCTGCCGCGATGACGCCGTTGGCGAGGAGGGCGGAGGCGAGGGTGTCACCTCGGTGGCCCTGGTATTCGACGCCGTCGAAGGTGAAGGTGAAGGCGGTGTCGCGGTCTATTCGGCCGCCGGTGGGGGTGCGGAACGTACGAGTCTCGCCCCCGCCGCCCCTACCCGTCCCGTCCTGAAGGGACTCCGCCCCTTCGACCCCGATGGGGGCTGCGCCCCCAGACCCCCCTTCGGGCTGAACGGCCTCGTCCTCAAACGCCGGACGGGCTGGTGATGCCTGCCTCGGCTCAAGGGTGGCCGGGTATGACTCCCCCGCCTTGTAGACGGCAAGGATCTCGTTGGTCGCCGTGTCCCGCACGGCGTTGAACCAGCGGCGGCACCCCGCCGCGTGGCTCCAGCGTTCGGCGAACGGGCCCTTCGGGTTGGCGCGGAAGAAGAGGTACCGGGCCCACTCCTCGTCGGTGAGGGCCGCCGGGTCCTCGGGATACGGCACGTGTGCCTGGCCGCCGTAGTGGAACTCGGCCTCGTCGCGGGGCCCGCACCACGGGCAGGGGATGAGCAGCATCGTTCGGCTCCCTAGTGGGCCACCGCGGCCGCGCCGTGCTCGTCGACGAGCGCGCCGGTGGTGAAACGGTCGAGCGAGAAGGGGGCGTTGAGGGGGTGGGGCGTGTCGTGGGCGATGGTGTGGGCGTAGACCCAGCCGACGCCGGGGGTGGCCTTGAAACCTCCTGTGCCCCAGCCGCAGTTGAGGTAGAGGTTGTCGACCGGGGTGAGGCCGATGATCGGCGAGGCGTCGGGGCTGACGTCGACGATGCCGCCCCAGGTGCGCAGCACATGGGCGCGGGCGAAGACCGGGAAGAGCTCCAGGGCCGCGGACATCTGTTCTTCGATGATGTGGAAGGCGCCGCGCTGGGTGTAGGAGTTGTACGCGTCGATGCCCGCGCCCATGACCAGCTCGCCCTTGTGCGCCTGGCTGACGTACACATGGACCGCGTTGGACATGACGACCGTCGGGTGCACCGGCTCCAGCAGCTCCGACACGAGCGCCTGCAACGGGTGGCTCTGGAGCGGGAGTTCGATGCCGGCCATGGCGGCCAGCACCGAGGTGTGGCCTGCCGAGCACAGGGCCACCTTGCCGGCCGCGATCGGGCCGAGCGTGGTCTGCACTCCGACGATCCGGCCGCCGACGATGTCGAGGCCGGTGACCTCGCAGTTCTGGATGATGTCGATCCCGGCGGCGTCGGCGGAGCGGGCCAGGCCCCAGGCGACGTAGTCGTGCTTGGCGATGCCGGCCCGCGGCTGGTAGGTGGCGCCGAGGACCGGATAGCGCACGTCGGGCGAGATGTTGACGATCGGGCAGACCTCTTTGACCCGCTCGGCGTCGAGCCATTCGGCGTCCACGCCATTGAGCCGGTTCGCCTCCACGCGGCGCACGCTGTCGCGGACGTCCTGGAGGCTGTGGGCCAGGTTGAGCACGCCGCGCTGGGAGAAGAGGATCGGGTAGTCGAGCTCGTCCGCCAGCCCCTCCCAGAGCTTGAGCGCGTGCTCGTAGATGCCGGCGCTCTCGTCCCACAGGTAGTTGGAGCGGATGATCGTGGTGTTGCGGGCCATGTTGCCGCCCGCCAGCCAGCCCTTCTCCAGCACGGCGACCTTGGTGATGCCGTGGTTCTTCGCCAGGTAGTGGGCGGTGGCCAGGCCGTGTCCACCGCCGCCCACGACGATCACGTCGTACGAGCGCTTCGGCTCGGGCGTGCGCCACAGCCAGTCGGGGTGGTCGGGGAGTTCGGCGCCGGGCGTGTGGGGGCTCATCGGGCGTCTCCGGCTTCTGCCTCTGCCGCTGACAGGTGCGGGTAGAGCGGGTGCTTGGCGGCCAGCGCCTCGGTGCGGGCGCGGAGGGCGCCGATGTCGGGCTCGGGCTGGAGCGCCAGCGCGATCACGTCGGCGACCTCGGTGAAGTCCTCCTCGGTGAAGCCGCGGGTGGCCAGTGCCGGGGTGCCGATGCGCAGGCCCGAGGTGACCATGGGCGGGCGCGGGTCGAAGGGGACGGCGTTGCGGTTGACCGTGATGCCGATCTCGTGGAGCAGGTCCTCGGCCTTTCTGCCGTCGAGTTCGGAGTCCCGCAGGTCGACCACGACGAGGTGGACGTCCGTGCCGCCGGTCAGCACCTTCACCCCGGCAGCGGCCGCATCCGCGCGGGTGAGGCGTGCGGCGAGGATGCGGGAACCGGCCAGCGTGCGGGCCTGGCGCTCGGCGAACTCCGGTGACGCGGCGACCTTGAACGACACCGCCTTCGCGGCGATCACGTGCTCCAGGGGGCCGCCCTGCATCCCGGGGAAGACCGCAGAGTTGATCTTCTTGGCGAGGTCGGCGTCGTTGGTGAGGACGACTCCTCCGCGCGGGCCGCCCAGCGTCTTGTGCGTCGTGGTCGTCACCACGTGGGCGTGCGGGACCGGGCTCGGGTGCAGCCCCGCCGCGACCAGACCCGCGAAGTGCGCCATGTCGACCATCAGCAGGGCGCCCACCTCGTCGGCGATACGGCGGAAGGCGGCGAAGTCCAGCTGCCTGGGGTACGCCGACCAGCCCGCGATGATCATCTTGGGGCGGTGTTCCTTGGCGAGCCGTTCGACCTCGTCCATGTCGACGAGATGGTCCGCCTCGGCCACGTGGTACGGCACGACGTTGAGCATCTTGCCGCTGTAGTTGATGCGCATGCCGTGGGTGAGGTGCCCGCCGTGCGCGAGGTCGAGGCCGAGGATCGTGTCGCCGGGCCGGAGCAAGGCGAAGAAGACGGCCGTGTTGGCCTGGGCGCCCGAGTGCGGCTGGACGTTGGCGAAGCCCGCGCCGAAGAGGGACTTGACGCGCTCGATGGCGAGGCGCTCGGTGACATCGACGTGTTCGCAGCCGCCGTAGTAGCGGCGGCCGGGGTAGCCCTCGGCGTACTTGTTGGTGGCGACCGACCCCTGGGCCTCCATCACGGCGGAGGGCGCGAAGTTCTCGGAGGCGATCATTTCGAGGGTGGACTGCTGGCGGTGCAGCTCTGCCCGGAGGGCGGCGTGGACCTCGGGGTCCAGCTCCGCCAGGGGGGTGTTCAGCGCGTTCATACGGCGTTCGCGTTCCTCTCGGCGGCCTCGACGACATTGGCGAGCAGCATGGCCCGTGTCATGGGGCCCACGCCCCCGGGCATCGGCGCGAGCCGTCCGGCGACCGTGGCGGCCTCCGGGTGCACATCGCCGACCAACCCCCGCTCGGTGCGGGTGACACCGACGTCCAGGACCGCGGCGCCGGGGCGCAGCATGTCCTTGGTGATCAGCCCGGGCGAGCCGGCGGCCGCGACGACGATCTCCGCCTCGCGGACGTGCCAGGCCAGGCCCTTGGTGCCGGTGTGGCACAGGGTCACGGTGGCGTTCTCCGATCTGCGGGTGAGCAGCAGTCCGATGGGCCTGCCGACCGTGACGCCCCGGCCGATGACGCACACCCGTGCTCCGGCGAGCGGCACCTCGTACCGGCGGAGCAGTTCGACGATGCCGCGCGGGGTGCAGGGCAGCGGGGCCTCGACGCCGAGCGCGAGCCGGCCGAGGTTGACGGGGTGCAGACCGTCGGCGTCCTTGGCCGGGTCCATGCGTTCCAGGACCGCGCCCCCGTCCAGGTGGCGCGGCAGCGGGAGCTGGACGATGTAGCCGGTGCAGGCGGGGTCGGCGTTGAGTTCGTCGATGACGTCCTCGACCTGCTGCCGGCTTGCGTCCGCGGGCAGTTCACGGCGGAGGGAGGCGATGCCCACCTGTGCGCAGTCGCGGTGCTTGCCGGCGACGTAGGCATGGCTGCCGGGGTCGTCGCCGACCAGGACGGTGCCGAGGCCCGGCGGGCGACCGCTGTTCGCGGTCAGCTTGGCCACGCGTTCGGCGAGTTCGCGGCGGAGGTCGGCGGCAGTCGCCTTGCCGTCGAGCAGCTGTGCGGTCACCGGCGGTACTCCTTCCAACGGGGCTGGAGTTGAGCGCCCCAAAGGGACGCGGGGAACTGCGCGATCAGCCACGACGTACCCGCAGCCGATCGACGACCCATCGCGGAACCTCCTGCGGACCACTCACCCACGAAGACGGGACATCGTCGGGTCGAACAACGGCTCTTCGGCCACGACCGCCTCGACGCGCCGGTCGAAGTAGCCGATGCGCAGCGTGGTGCCGGCGGTGGCGAGTCCCGCCGGGAGCCAGGCGTAGGCGATGCCCTTGCCGATGGTGTAGCCGTGGGCGGCGCTGGTGACGTAGCCGACGGCACGGTCGCCGTCGTACACCGGTTCCTTGCCCATGACGACCGCCTGCGGATCGTCGATCGTGAGACAGGTGAGCCTGCGCCGTACGTCGGCCTTGCGGCGTTCCACCGCCGCCTTGCCGATGAAGTCGTCCTTGTCGAGCTTGACGGCGAAGCCGACTCCGGCCTCGTAGGGGTCGTGCTCGTAGGTCATGTCGGTGCCGAAGGAGCGGTAGCCCTTCTCCAGGCGGAGGCTGTTGAAGGCGCCGCGGCCGGCGACGATGCCGCCGAGCGGCCTGGCCGCCTGCCAGAGGGTGTCCCACAGCTTGAGGCCCTGGTCGGCGGTGGTGTACAGCTCCCAGCCGAGCTCACCGACGTAACTCAGACGCATCGCTGTGACCGGGACGGAGCCGATGTGGGCGCGCCGGGCGCGGAAGTACTTCAGGCCCTCGCCCGAGAAGTCCTCGTCCGTGAGGGGCTGGAGGACCTTGCGTGCCAGGGGACCCCACAGGCCGATGCAGCAGGTGCCGGGCGTGATGTCGCGTGCCTGGACCGAGCCGTCGGCCGGGAGGTGCCGGGTGAACCAGTCGAGGTCGAGATTGCCGTTGGCGCCGACCTGGAAGAGGTCGCGGGCCAGCCGGGCGACGGTGATGTCGCTGCGGATGCCGCCGTCGTGGTCGAGGAGCAGGGTGTACGTGACGGAGCCGACCGACTTGGCGACCTTTCCGGTGCACAGGCGCTCCAGGAAGCCGGCGGCACCGGGGCCGCTCACCTCCAGGCGCTTGAGGGCCGTCATGTCGTACATCGCGACGGTCTCCCGGGTGACCTGGGCCTCGGCGCCGACGATCGGCGACCAGTAGCGTGCCGCCCAGTCGTTGGGGGTCGGGATGCTGCGGCCCGTGACGAGGGCGGCGTTGGCCTCGTACCACTGCGGGCGCTCCCATCCGTTCGCCTCCAGGAAGAAGGCGCCCACCTCCTGCTGGCGGGCGTAGAACGGGCTGGTGCGGATCGGGCGGGGGTCCCCCGACGGCTGGAGCGGGTGCAGGATGTCGTAGACCTCGACGAAGTTCTGGCAGTCGCGGGCCAGGACGTACTCCGGGGAGAGCTGGTGCGGCTCGAAGCGGTTGACGTCGCACTCGTGCAGGTCGAAGGAGGAGCAGTAGCCGTCGACCAGCCATTCGGCGACGGCGCGCCCCACGCCGGCGCTGTGGGTGACCCAGACGGCCTCGGCGACCCAGAAGCCCTTGACGTCCGGGGACTCGCCGAGGAGCGGGTAGCCGTCGGTGGTGAAGGAGAACAGGCCGTTGATGCCCTCCTCGACCTTGGCCTCCTTCGTCGAGGGCAGCAGGGACTGCGTCTCGGTCCAGGCGTCCTCGAAGTCCTCCTCGGTGAACTTCAGGACCGAGGGCATCTGTTCGGCCTCGTCCACGGCGAGGATGTCGTCCGCACGGACGGGCATCGGGCGGTGGCCGTAGGAGCCGATGCCCAGGCCGTCGAAGCGGTCGCGGTAGTAGAGGTCGGCGTCCTGGTGGCGCAGGATGGGGCGCACCGCCTCCTCGGTCTGGCCGGCCAGCGCCGGGATCGGGCCGGTCCAGGCGAGCTGGTGGGCGAGCGGCGTGAGCGGCAGGTTCATGCCGGCCATGCGGGCGATCTTCGGTCCCCAGATGCCGGCGCAGCACACGACGATGTCGGCGGGGAGCTCGCCCTGGTCGGTGAGGACGCCGGTGACCCGGCCCTCTGCCTGCGTCACGTCGAGGACTTCGTGGCGGGCGAGGAAGCGCACACCGCGCTCGGTGGCGCGGCGGATCTGCGCCTCGACCGCGAGGACCGCCTTGGCGAGGCCGTCCGTGGGTACCAGGAGGCCGCCGAGGACCTTGTCCCGGTTCACCAGCGGGTGCTGCTCGACGCACTCCTCGGGGCTCAGCAGCCGGGACTCGATGCCCCAGGCGGTGATCCAGCCGTGGCGCCGGTGCAGTTCGGTCAGGCGCTCGGGGGTGGTGGCCACTTCGAGGCCGCCCACCTGGAGGAAGCAGGGCTTGCCGTCGACGTCGAGGGAGCAGAACTTCTCGACCGTGTAGCGGGCGAGCTCCGTCATCGTCTTGGAGGGGTTCGTCTGGAAGACCAGGCCCGGGGCGTGCGAGGTGGATCCCCCGGTGGCCGGGAGCGGGCCCTGGTCGACCACGGTCACTTCGGTCCAGCCGCGCGCGGAGATCTCGTCCGCGAGTGCCGCGCCCACGACGCCCGCTCCGATGATGACCACTCGGGGTCCCGCCATCGCCGCACCTCCGATTGAAAACCAGTCCAGCCGTTCGGTTGCTTTCTGCGCAACATGCTTCAGGTTGCGCAACTCAATGTGCCTGCCTCGGGGAGGGGGTGTCAAGGGGTGCGTGACGTCGGAAAACAGCCCGAATCATGGCAATGCCCGGCGGGCGGTGCACACAGGTGCACACCGCCCGCCGGGCATGTCCGACCGTCGCTTGCGACCCGGGCTACTTGATCCAGGCGTCGACCTTCGCGCGGTTGGCGTCCACCCACTTCTTCGCCGCCGCCTCGGGGGACATCTTGTCCACCGCGATGTACTTGGCCACGACGTTCTGGTCCTCGTTCGTCCAGCTGAAGTTCTTCACCAGGTTGTAGGCCGGGCTCCCGGACTTCGCGAACTTCGCGCTGACGATCTTGTCGAGGTCGTAGACGGGGTAGTCGCAGGCGACCTTGGCCGCGTCGGCGTCACAACCCGCCTTGTACGCGGGCAGGTTGACCTTGACGAGCGGTACCTCGGAGAGGAACCACTGCGGCTCGTAGAAGTAGCCGATCACCCATTCCTTGTTCTTCTCCGCCTTGCGGAAGGCCTGGATGAGGGCGGTCTCGCTGCCCGCGTACACCACCTTGAAGTTCAGCTTGAGGTTCTTCACCAGCGCCTCGTCATTGGTGACGTAGGACGGGTCGCCGTCCAGGAGCTGGCCCTTGCCGTCGGATTCGGAGGTCTTGAAGTTGGCGGCGTACTTGTTGAGGTTCTTCCAGTCGGTGATGTCCGGGTGGGCCTTGGCCAGCCACGGCGGCACGTACCAGCCGATGAGGCCCTTGTTGCCGGTGGGGCCGGCCTCCACGGCGGTCTTCTGCTGGGTGATGTACTTCTTCTTCAGGTCGTCGTGGCCCCAGTTCTCCAGGACCGTGTCGACCTCGCCGGTGCCGAAGCCCTGCCAGGCGATCTCTTCCTTCAGGTCCTTCTTGGTGACCTTGCAGCCGAGGTCGTGCTCCGCGACGTGCGCGACGACCGCCGCGTCCGCCTCGTAGCCCACCCACGGGTTGACGGCGAGGTTGAACGTGCCGCACGAGGCGGAGTCGCCCGAGCCCGATCCCGCGGAGTCCTCGCCGACCTTCGCTCCGCCGCAGGCGGTCAGAGCGAGTCCGAGGACGGCCACGCCGGCGGCGCCGACTCTCCACTGTCTTGCTTGCCTTGCCATGGTCAGTGCTCCTTATGCGCTCGCGCGTCGCGCCGCTGCCTGAGTGATCCGGTCGAACATGACTCCGAGCAGTACGATGGCCAGCCCCGCTGCCAGCCCCTTGCCGTACAGCTGTCCCTGCGAGAATCCGGCCACGACGTCGTAGCCGAGGGCGCCCGCGCCTACCAGGCCGCCCACCACAACCATCGACAGCACGTAGATCAGGCCCTGATTGGTCGCGAGAGTCAGAGCGCTGCGTGCCATCGGCAGTTGAACCTTGGTGATGATCTGCCAGGTGTTGCACCCGGTGGAGGTGGCCGCCTCCACGGTGGTCGCGGCCACGTTCCGCACCCCGTCCGCGATGATCTTGATGGCGACCGGGGCCGCGTAGACGACGGCGGCGACGATGGCCGTGAAGCGTGTCGCGCCGAACAGGGCGAGGAACGGCACAAGATAGACGAACGGCGGCATGACCTGCGCCGCGTCCAGCGAGGGCCGCAGCACGCGGTCCACCAGCAGGCTGCGCCCCATCCACACCCCGAAACCGATGCCGAGCAGCATCACCATGATCGTGGCCACGAGCGTGGAGGCCAGCGTCGTCATGGAGTCGGACCACATGCCGGTGCCGACCAGCAGGCCCACGCACACGGCCGCCGTGACCCCGGCCCCCCGGCCGCCCAGCACCGTGCCGAGTGCGACCAGCACCGCGCCGACGAGCCACCACGGGGAGTCGGTGAGCAGCGCCTGGAACGGGTTCAGCAGACCGTTGGTGATGCCGTCGCGGAAGGCGTTGGTCAGGCCCGACAGATGGTCCTGCGCCCAGGTGGTGGCGGTGTCCGCGGCGCGCGCGATGGAGCTGCCGGTAGTGCCCTCGCCCGGGAACTCCGCCGCCCACACATAGGTGTGCGACAGATAGACGAGGACCGCCGTGACCACGCCGCCCGCGGCGAGCAGCGGCCGGCGCCAAACGACGAAGCGGCCACTGGAACGGCGGGCCGTCTCCTCGCGTGCGCTGGCCGCGGTGGTGACCCGGTCGAGGACGATCGCCATGATGACGATGGCGAGGCCCGCATTGAAGGCCGTACCCACATCCAGCGACTGCAGGGCCTGGACGACTGTCTTGCCCAGTCCGGGCGCGTCGATCAGGGCCGCGATGGTCACCATGGCCAGCGCGGCCATGATCGACTGGTTGACGCCCATCACCACGGTCCGCTTGGACATCGGCAGCAGCACCTTCAGCAGCGACTGCCGGCGCGTCGCGCCCAGCGAGTCGGCCGCCTCGGCCGTCGTCTCGGGCACGGAGCGGATGGCGTGCGCGGTGATACGGATCGCCGGCGGAGCCGCGTAGATCACCGTGGCGATCGTGGCGGACGCGCCGCCGATGAGGAAGAACAGGGTCAGCGGGGCGAGATAGACGAAGGTGGGCATCGTCTGCATGAAGTCCAGGAAGGGCGTCACGATCCGGTTGAACCGGTCGGACAGCCCCGCCCACACGCCCAGCGGGATCGCGAACAGCAGCGCCACCAGGACCGCGGAGACGGTGAGCGCCAGGGTGTCCATGCTCTCCTGCCACAGGCCCTGCAGTCCCATGAAGGTGAACCCGGCCACGGCCAGCAGTGCCACCCGCCAGTTGCCGACCGCCCAGGAGACATAGCCGGCGATGCCGACGACGCCGAGCCAGCCGATCTGCGGAAGGGGCCGGTCGGCCGCCGGCTGGGAGATCAGCCCCTGGAAGAAGGTCACCAGGTTGTCGATGACCAGCCGGATCTCGTTGAAGAAGTAGAGGAAGAGCGGGTTGGAGTTGCGGTTCGCGCCGATGGAGTCGTTGGCGTCGTTGAACCACCGGTGCAGATCCGTCAGATCGGCCGCCGCCAGGGTGAGGGTCTGTTTCCCGCGCAGTACGGCGAAGAGGACCAGCCACCCGACCAGGATCCCGGCGACCAGCATGCCGCGGCCGACCTTGCGCTCACGTTTGACGGGAGCAGGCGGTTCCGCCGTTTCCGTTGTCCCGGGTTTCTCCATGACGACGGCCATCACGCGCCGCCTTCCTGCCCGGCGACGACCGCGAGGATCTCCTCGTCACCGACGATGCCGAGCAGCTTGCCGTCCTCGACGACCTTGACCGGCTTGTCGGCCGCGAGGACGGCGCGGGTCGCTTCCCGCACGACGACGTCCGGGCCCAGCTCGGGACCGTCGAGGGCGTCGCCGTCCTCCAGCGGGCGCATGATCCAGCGCAGGGTGAGCACGTCGCCGCGCGGCACGTCCTTGACGAATTCGCGCACGTAGTCGTCGGCCGGGGCGCCCACCAGCTCGTCGCCGGTGCCGCACTGGACCGTCTTGCCGTCGCGCATGATCAGGATGCGGTCGCCCAGTTTGAGGGCCTCGGAGAGGTCGTGGGTGATGAACACCATCGTCTTGCCGACCTCGTGGTGCAGCCGGATGACCTCGTTCTGCATGTCGCGGCGGATCAGCGGGTCCAGCGCGGAGAACGGCTCGTCGAAGAAGAGCACGTCCGGGTCGCCCGCCAGTGCCCGGGCGAGGCCCACACGCTGCTGCATACCGCCGGAGAGCTGGTCGGGGTAGGAGTTCTCGTAACCGGCCAGACCGACCAGTTCGACCACCTCCAGGGCCCGCCGGGTGCGCTCGGCCCTGCCCATGCCGCGGATCTCCAGACCGAAGGCCACGTTCTCCACGACCCGGCGGTGGGGCAGCAGCCCGAAGTGCTGGAAGACCATGGAGAACTTGCTGCGCCTGAGGTCGCGCAGGCGCGCCGCGTCCGCCTTGCGGATGTCCTCGCCCTCGAAGACGATCTCACCGGCGGTCGGTTCGATCAGCCGGGTCAGACAGCGCACCAGGGTGGACTTGCCCGAGCCGGACAGGCCCATCACGACGAACACCTCGCCCTTGCGGACGTCGAAGTCCACATCGCGTACGGCGGCGGTGCATCCGGTGCGCTCCATGAGCTCGCGCCGGCTGAGGCCGCACAGCTCCTCCGAGCCCGGCACCCGGTCGGCCTTCGGCCCGAACACCTTCCACAGATTGCGCACGGAGATGACCGGAGTGCCCTCCGGGTCCTGGGGGGTGCCGCGCCGCTGCGGCACCTCGGTCTGTGTTTGGGTCACGATCGACCTCTTCTCGGCGTTCAGCCGCTGAACCAGTGCTGCGGCCGGGGTTGGATGTTCTGCCAGATGTGCTTGGGCTCTCGGTACTCGTCGAGGCCGGTGGGTCCCAGCTCCCGGCCCACGCCCGAGTGCCCGAAGCCACCCCACTCCGCCTGCGGCACATAGGGGTGGTAGTCGTTGATCCACACCGTGCCGTGGCGCAGCCGCCGGGCGACCCGCTGGGCCTTGCCCGCGTCCTGCGTCCAGACGGCGCCGGCGAGCCCGTACTCGGTGTCGTTGGCGATGCGTACGGCGTCGTCCTCGTCGGTGAAGCGCTCCACGGTGAGCACGGGCCCGAAGGACTCCTCGTGCACCACCCGCATGTCCTGCCGGCACTCGTCGAGCACGGTGGGCGGGTAGTAGTGGCCGCCCGCCAGCGCCGGGTCGGCGGGGCGTTCACCACCGCAGCGCAGCACGGCACCCTCGGCGAGACCGGACGCGACATAGGCCTCGACCTTCTCCAGGTGCTGGGCGGAGATCAGCGCTCCGGTCTCCGCCTCGGTGTCGAAGGGTCCGCCGAGGCGGATCTGCCGGGCGCGCCGGACGACCTCCTCCACGAAGCGGTCGTGCAGCGAGTCCTCGACGATCAGCCGGGTGCCCGCCGAGCAGACCTGTCCCGAGTGCAGGAAGACCGCCGTGAGGGCGAAGTCCACGGCCGTCTCGAAGTCGGCGTCGGCGAAGACGACATTGGGGTTCTTGCCGCCCAGCTCCAGCGCGACCTTCTTCACGGTCGCCGCGGCAGTGGCCATGATCCGCCTGCCGGTCTCCAGGCCTCCGGTGAAGGAGACCATGTCGACGGCGCGGTCCTCGGAGAGCGGTGCGCCCGCCTCCGGCCCGCTGCCCAGGACGAGATTGGCGGCCCCGGCCGGGAGCCCGGCCTCCTCCAGGGCCCTCATCAGCAGGATCGAGGTGGAGGGGGTGAGCTCGCTGGGCTTGAGGACGATCGTGTTGCCCGCGAGGAGTGCGGGTGCCACCTTCCAGGACGCCTGGAGCAGCGGGTAGTTCCAGGGGGTGATCAGCCCGCACACGCCGATCGGCTCGTACACCACGCGGCTCACGGCGTCGTCGCGGCCGGTGTCGATCACACGGCCGGCGTCGGTGCCGCCGAGGCCCCCGTAGTATCGGAAGCAGGAGACGACGTCCGCAATGTCGTATTCGCTCTCCACCAGCCGCTTGCCGGTGTCGAGCGACTCCGCGCGGGCGAACTCCTTGGCGTCCCGTTCGACGATGTCGGCGGTGCGCAGGAGCAGTGCGCCGCGCTCCCGCTCGGGGGTGCGGGGCCAGGGTCCCGCGTCGAAGGCGCGGCGGGCCGCGGCGATCGCCGCCTCGGTGTCGGGACGGGTCCCTTCGGACACGGTCGCCGCGAGCGTGCCGTCAGCGGGACAGCGGATCTCCCGGCGGCCTCCGGCCACCGGATCCCGCCACGTCCCGTCCACATACAGGTCTGCCACGCGCCAAGCCCTTCAGCCGAAATGCGTTGCGCATCGTGCATTCAATTGCTTGTGGTGGAACACCCTGGCGAATGTCCAGACAGACGTCAAGGGGTTGGCGGATGACGATTTCGCAAGGGGCCCAGTGGCCCTTCTCTCTTGACCAACGGTCCCCTTCAGGCCAACTATGTTGCGTATCGCTCACTGAGTTGTGCAATGTGCACCGACGGAGGCCGCCGTGTCCCCCAAGTTCCCTCGACCGCAACCTGGCCGTGAGTACGTCCTCACCCTCTCGTGTCCCGACAGCGCCGGACTGGTCCACGCGGTGAGCGGCTTTCTCGTCAGGAACTCCGGCAACATCCTGGAGAGCCAGCAGTTCGACGACCGGCTCCAGGGCCGTTTCTTCATGAGGGTCCACTTCGACGTCTCGGATCCGGACGCCGATCTGGAAACCCTGCGATACCGGTTCGGTCCGGTGGCGGAGGCCTACCGCATCTCCTGGACCCTCAGGGACGCGTCCACCCCCACCCGGACGCTGATCATGGTGTCCCGGTTCGGCCACTGCCTGAACGACCTGCTCTTCCGTAGGCGCACCGGCGCCCTCAACATCGAGATCCCGGCGATCGTCTCCAACCACCCGGACTTCGAGGGACTGGCGGACACCTACGGCATCCCCTTCCACCACATCCCGGTGACCAAGGACACCAAGGCCGAGGCGGAGGCACGGCTGCTGGAGCTGATGCACGAGCTGGACATCGACCTGGTGGTCCTGGCCCGCTACATGCAGATCCTCTCCGACGACCTGTGCAAGCAGCTCGAGGGCCGCGCCATCAACATCCACCACTCCTTCCTGCCCAGCTTCAAGGGAGCACGCCCCTACGAGCAGGCCTACGACCGCGGGGTGAAGCTCGTCGGCGCGACGGCGCACTATGTGACGCCGGACCTGGACGAGGGCCAGATCATCGAGCAGGACGTGGTCAGGGTCGACCATTCACTCGACCCCGGCGAGCTGGTCACGGTCGGCCGGGACGTGGAGGCGCAGGTCCTCGCGCACGCGGTGAAGTGGCACAGCGAGAGCCGGGTGATGGTGGACGGCAACCGCACGGTGGTCTTCCGCTGAGCGGACCCCGCACAGGAAACGCCGGACGGGACGATCCAGCCCGTCCGGCGTTCGGGGACGAGGCCCGCTCAGGGCCGACAGCGAGGGCCCGGGGCGGCAGCCCCCAGCACCTCAGCCCCCGAGGCGCTCCAGCAGCGCACGGCGCCACCGCTCTGTCTCCGCGATCTGGTTGAACGTGAACAGGTGCAGCCCGGCCACCCCCGCCGAAGGCGCAGTGAGCGCCTCCTCGGCGCGGGTCAGCAACCTCTCGGGCGCATAGCCCCCTGGCGCGGCGAACCGCACGAACCACGACGGGTGCCGCGTCAGGAACCGCGTCGACTCCCCCACCCCGATCTTCGCCGCCATCGCCAGCAGCTTCGCCCGCTGCACGGGCCCGGCGACGCCCACATGGACGAGCAGGGTGACGTCCCGGCGCCGTATCCGGGCGATCCACTCCCCCAGCACACGCGCGTCGAAACAGAGGTTGCTCACGATGTACGTGGCGTGCTCGCGCTTGTCCCACATCGCCTGGATGGTGATGTCGTCGTGGATGAGCGGATGGCTCTCGGGGTAGCCGGTGACGCCGACGCGCGCGAAGGGCCCGCCCAGCTCGCTCAGTCTGCGCAGCACCGGCAGCGCCCCGTCGTAGGCCCCGGCCGGCGGGTCGGCGTCGCCCGCCGGGACGAAGACATCGTCGACACCCGCCTCGCGGAGCCGGTCGACGACCTCCTTCAGGTGTGCGTCGTCCCGCAGCAGCCGCGCGGGCACGTGAGGGACGACGCGGTAGCCGTGCGCCGCGAGCCGGGTGGTGAGGTCGAGGGTCGGTTCCAGGCCCTTGACCGGCGACGCCGTCACGGTGACGACGACGTCGCGCGGGACATGGGCGAGCACCTTGTCCTCGGTCGCCTTCGCGGGCAGCACCTCGTAGCGGACGCTGTCCAGCAGTGCCCGCAACCCTGCGGCACCCAAGGGTTACCCCGCCTGCTTCTGGGCGCCGCGGTGGCGGTAGTACGCGGCCTTGGACGGAGCCAGGGGCTCCTTGCCGAGGATCAGGTCGGCGGCCTTCTCGGCGACCATCATCACGGGTGCGTAGATATTGCCGTTGGTGACGTACGGCATCACCGACGCGTCGACGACGCGCAGGCCCTCCACGCCGTGCACCCGCATGCTGGCCGGGTCGACGACGGACATCTCGTCGGTGCCCATCTTGCAGGTGCAGGACGGGTGCAGGGCGGTCTCGCCCTCCTTGGCGACCCAGGCGAGGATCTCCTCGTCCGTCTCCACCTCGGGCCCGGGCGAGATCTCCCCGTCGTTGTACGGGGCGAGGGCGGACTGGCTGAGGAGCCTGCGGGCCACCCGGATCGCCTCCACCCATTCGCGGCGGTCCTGCTCGGTGGAGAGGTAGTTGAAGCGCAGCGCGGGGTGTTCGCGCGGGTCCTTGCTCTTGATCTTCACCGAGCCGATGGCGTCGGAGTACATGGGACCGACGTGCACCTGGTAACCGTGGCCGCCGGACGGCGAGGAGCCGTCGTAGCGGACCGCGATCGGCAGGAAGTGGAACATCAGGTTGGGGTAGTCCACGTCCTCGTTGCTGCGGGCGAAGCCGCCGGCCTCGAAGTGGTTCGTGGCGGCGGGGCCCTTGCGGAACAGCCACTGGAGTCCGATGAAGGGGGCGCGCCACTTCGCCATGTACGGCTGCATGGAGACCGGCTGCTTGCAGGCGTACTGGACGTAGACCTCCAGATGGTCCTGCATGTTCTCGCCGACGCCCGGCAGGTCGTGGACGACGTCGATGCCGAGCGCGCTCAGCTCTTCCGCGTTGCCGACGCCGGAGAGCTGCAGCAGCTGCGGGGAGTTGATCGCGCCGCCGCACAGGATGACTTCCCCGGCGCGCACCTGCTGGGGCGCGCCCCGGCCGCGCCGGTACTCGACGCCCACGGCGCGCTTGCCCTCGAAGAGGACGCGGGTGACCAGGGCGCGGGTCGTGACGGTGAGGTTGGGCCGCTTCATGGCGGGCTTGAGGTACGCCTTCGAGGCCGAGAGACGGCGTCCGCGATGGACATTCCGGTCGAACTTGGCGAAACCTTCCTGCCGGTAGCCGTTGACGTCGTCGGTCGGGGCGTAGCCCGCCTCCTCGGTGGCCTTGAGGAAGGCGGTGAACAGCGGATTGGTGGCCGGACCGCGTTCGAGGACGAGCGGGCCGTCATGGCCGCGGAACTCGTCGTCCGGATCGGCCGCGAGACAGTTCTCCATACGCCGGAAGTACGGCAGACAGTGCGCGTAGTCCCAGCTCTCCATCCCGGGGTCGGCCGCCCAGCGTTCGTAGTCCATGGGGTTGCCGCGCTGGAAGATCATGCCGTTGATGCTGCTGGAGCCGCCCAGGACCTTGCCGCGAGCGTGATAGATGCGCCTGCCGCCCATGTGGGGTTCCGGCTCGGACTCGTACTTCCAGTCGTAGAACCTGCTGCCGATCGGATACGTCAGCGCCGCGGGCATGTGGATGAACACGTCCCACGGGTAGTCGGACCGGCCCGCCTCCAGTACCAGCACCCGGTTCGCCGGGTCCGCGGAGAGCCTGTTCGCCAGTGCACTGCCGGCCGATCCGCCGCCGACGATGACGAAGTCGTAGTGCAGGGGAGCCATGGTGCCTCGTCTCGCTCGCGCCGTAGATACGCGAGGCATGCTAGTACGAGTAGCGCTATACGCACTAGGTTGCGTTGCGCGCAACTTGAGTTGCCTCGGTTCCGATTCCGTTACTTGCCTTGGTGTTGTTTACTGCGCGTATAGTTTCGCTGTGAGCAACTACAGTCCAGATACCGAAACATCCACTTCACCGTCCGGCGGGGTGCAGTCGGTCGACCGCGCCATCAGCGTCCTGGAGATCCTGGCGCAGCGCGGTGAGGCCGGCGTCAGCGAAGTGGCCGCCGAGATCGATGTTCACAAGTCCACCGCGTTCCGCCTGCTCGGCGCCCTGGAGGCGCGCGGTCTGGTGGAGCAGGCCGGCGAGCGCGGCAAGTACCGGCTCGGCTTCGGCATCGTACGCCTGGCCGGCGCGGTCACGGGACGCATCGACATCACCCAGCAGGGCCGTCCCGTCTGCGAGCGCCTCGCCGAGGACATCGGCGAGACGGTCAACATCGCCGTGATGCAGGAGCACTACGCGATCAACCTCTACCAGGTACGCGGCCCGGGAGCGGTGACCGCGCACAACTGGGTCGGCCAGCTGACCCCCCTGCACGCCACCTCCAGCGGCAAGATCCTGCTGGCCCATCTGCCCGCCAAGGAGCGCACCGCGCTGCTGACCACGGCCGGGATGAAGAAGGTCACCGCGCACACCATCACCGCCAAGGCGAAGCTGGAGAAGAACCTCGCCGAGGCGCGCGAGCGCGGCTATGCCTACACCCTGGAGGAGCTGGAGATCGGTCTGCACGCCATGGCGGCGCCGATCCGCAACCGGGACGGAGAGGTCATCGCGGCGCTCAGCGCCTCCGGGCCCTCGTACCGGTTCACCGAGGAGCGGCTGCACGAGCTCGCTCCGGTGCTGCTCAAGGGCGCGGAGGAGATCAGCCACCGGATGGGCCACCTGGGCTGAGCGGGCCCTGCGAACGACGAGCCGCTACTGCGGCTGCCGGGTGCCCAGACGCTCGTGCACCCAGTCGTGGAACGCGCCGATGTGGTGCTCGCTGGGCACCAGCACTCCGCCCTTGGCGTACATCCGGGAGCTCATCCCGGGCTGTGTGCGCTCGCAGGCCTCGAAGTCCTGGCGGTTGACCCGGTCGAAGAGCTCCACGGACCGGCTGACGTCCTTGCCGGTCTCGACGACGTGCGGGAGATAGAGCCAGTCGCACTCGACGATCGTGCGGTCGACGGCCACCGGGTACATCCGGTGGAAGATCACATGGTCGGGCACGAGGTTGATGAAGACCTGCGGCCTGACGGTGATCGCGTAGTAGCGGCGGTCCTGGTCCTCGGACACTCCGGGGATGCGGTCCAGGCCTTCGGAGCCGTCGACGGTGAAGCCCTGGACCTCGTCGCCGAACTCGGCGCCGTGGCCGACGTAGTACTGCGCGGCGTAGCCGTCCGCGAACTCCGGGAGCACCTCGGTGAGTTCGGGGTGGATCGTGGCGCAGTGGTAGCACTCCATGAAGTTCTCGATGATGAGCTTCCAGTTCGCCTTGACGTCGTAGACGATCCGCTTGCCGACGGAGAGGTTGTCGATGTCGTAGCGCTCGATCGACTCGACATCCCCGAGGCGGCCCACGATCTCGCCGATGACGTCCTCCTCGAAGGAGGGCGGGTTCTCCGCCAGGCAGACCCAGACATAGCCGAGCCATTCGCGGACGGCGACGCTCACCAGGCCGTACTCGGTGCGGCCGACATCGGGCATCTTGGTGAGGTTGGGCGCCGCGACGAGCTTGCCGTTCAGGTCGTACGTCCAGGCGTGGTAGGGGCACTGGAACGCCCGCTTGACCTCACCGGTCTCCTCCATGCAGATCTTGGCGCCGCGGTGCCGGCATACATTGAAGTAGGCACGGATCGAATCGTCACGTGAGCGGGTGACGAGGATGCTTTCGCGGCCCACGTCGACGGTGCGGAAGGCGCCGGGCTTCGCCAGTTCGCCGGCGCGCGCGACGCAGAACCACATGGTCTCGAATATGCGCTCCTGCTCCTGGGCGAAGATCTCCGGATCCGTGTAGGAGGAGCCGGGGAGGGTGGCGATCAGACTGTCCGGCAGGCTGGTCGAGGTCACGGTGCACTCCTCGGGGAACGTCGTGGAGGGGTCATTCACGCGCCGGGAGGAAGAAATCCGTACGGCGTTGTGTATAGAGCAACGCTGCGTGCCATAGGCAACCGCAGCATGGGACGCCCAGGGGGCGGTGTCAAGACGTCGCGACGGCGAGCTGCTTGCGCCAGCGGGTGAACAGCCGCGGCTGGTTCATTCCGAGCACGGCGACCGGACGACCGGCACGCCGGTAGACGGCCAGGACGTTGCGGTCGTCCGGGGCGCCTTCCTCGATCGTCACGCTGTCGGCGCCGGCCGCGTGGCCGGCGAACTGGATCTTCACGCCGTACTGGTCCGACCAGAAGTACGGGGGCCGGGGCACACCCGGTTCCACCGCGCCCCACGCCAGCAGTGCGGCAACGGCCGCGTCGGGGCGCTCGCGCGCACCGGTCCAGTGCTCGACCCGCCGGTGGGCGCCCACGCGGGGGTCGTACCAGTTGGCGCAGTCGCCGACCGCGACCACGCCGGCCAGGCTGGTGCGGCCGTCCGCGCCGCACTTGACGCCGTTGTCGAGCGCCACGCCGGACCCTTCCAGCCACTCGACGCACGGGCGTGCGCCCACACCCACCACGACGATGTCGGCGGGGATGCTGCGGCCGTCCTCCAGCAGGACGGCGTCGACCCGGTGCTCCCCGCCGAGCCCCTTGACGCCGACGCCGCACAACAGCCGTACGCCGTGGTCCGCGTGGAGCGCGGAGACGATGTGGCCCATGGTCTCGCCGAGTGGTCCGGCAAGCGCCGTCGGAGCCGCCTCGACCACGGTCACATCGAGGCCGAGGGTGTACGCCGTGGAGGCGACCTCGGCGCCGACGAACCCGCCGCCGATCACCACGAGCCGTCCGCCGCGGGCCAGTGCGTCCCGCAGGGCGAGGGCGTCGTCCAGGGTGCGCAGGACGTGCACTCCGGCCAGCCCTTCGGAACCGGGCAGGGTGCGTGCGGCGGCGCCGGTGGCGATGACGATGCCGTCGGCCCGCACCGCCCGTCCGTCGGCGAGCCGTACGGCGCGCTCCGCGCTGTCGAGTCCGGTGGCACGGACCCCGAGCAGCCACTCGGCCCGAAGGTCCTCGTCGTCGGTCTCCAGCGTGAGATCCGCTGCGCCGATGGTTCCGGCCAGGAACTCCTTGGACAGCGGCGGCCTGTCGTACGGGCGGTGCGGCTCGTCGCCGATCACGACCAGCCGTCCGTCGTACCCCTGCTTCCGCAGGGAGCGCGCCGCCGACAGACCGGCCAGCGACGCACCGACCACGGCCACCGTCCTCACGCGGGACCCCCGGCGAGCCGGGAGGCGACACAGGGCGGCAGGTTGGGGGCTTCCGTCGACACCCGGACGTAGATCATGCCGTCCTCGACGACGACCTCGTGCGTCCGGACCGGGAGCCTGGCCGGCGGGGCGTCGACCGCGCCGGTCCTCAGGTCGAACTTGGAGGCATGCAGCGGGCATTCCACCTCGCAGCCCTCCAGCCAGCCGTCGGCGAGCGAGGCGTCTTGGTGGGTGCAGGTGTCGTCGATGGCGAAGACCTCGCCGTCGTCGGTGTGGAACACCGAGACCGGCGGATCGATGTCGAGCCGGAAGGCCTCGCCTCGCGGAAGATCCGCGAGACGGCACGCGGGAATCATCATGACACCTCGGTGCGTATAGCGAAACGGATTGCGGTAAGCGCAACATCAGTCTGCGGGGGCCCCACACCCTTGTCAAGGCATCCAGAGGCCGGGCTGAGCCGTGCATGGCGTTGCACCATTCAAAACCGAGTGCATATAGAACAACAGCAGCCCGCTGCTTCGGCTCACGGGAACCGCGAGCCGAAGGCGGGCGTGCAGGGAGCGGCGGAGCGTCAGAAGCCGCGGTCGATCCACTCCTGGAGGTGCGGGGCCTCGGTGGCGATCGTGGTCGTCTCTCCGTGCCCGGTGTGCACCACGGTGTCGCCCGGCAGCGTCAGCAGCCGGTCCCGGATGGAGCCGACGATGGTCGGGAAGTCGCTGTACGACCGTCCCGTCGCCCCCGGCCCGCCCGCGAAGAGCGTGTCCCCGCCGAACAGGGCCGTCAGGGCCGGCGCGTACAGACAGACCGCGCCGGGGGCATGGCCGGGAGTGTGCAACACGGTCAGCTCGATGCCCGCCACGGTCAGGACCTGTCCGTCGGCCAGTTCGCCGTCGGGCGCCCGGTCGGGGTGGGTCTGCTTCCACAGCGGCAGATCGTCGCCGTGGAGCAGAACGGGGGCGCCGGTCCGCGCCGCGAGTTCGGGCGCGGCGTCGATGTGGTCGTTGTGGGCATGGGTGCACACGATGGCCCGCAGGGTACGGCCGCCGAGGGCATCGGCGATCGCCCCGGCGTCGTGTGCGGCGTCGACGACGACGGCCTCGGTGTCGTCACCGATGATCCACACGTTGTTGTCGACGTCCCAGGTGCCGCCGTCCAGCGAGAAGGTCCCCGAGGTGACGAGGTGCTCGATGCGCGCACCGGCCATCACAGCACCACCACCGAGCGCAGCACATCGCCGCCGTGCATCCGCTCGAAGGCCTTCTCGACCTCGTCGAGGGCGATGGTCTCGGTCACGAAGGCGTCCAGGTCGAGCCGGCCCTGAAGATAGAGGTCGACGAGCATCGGGAAGTCCCGGGAGGGCAGACAGTCGCCGTACCAGGAGGACTTCAGCGCGCCGCCGCGCCCGAAGACGTCGAGCAGCGGCAGTTCGAGCTTCATCTCCGGCGTCGGCACGCCGACCAGCACCACCGTGCCGGCCAGGTCACGGGCGTAGAACGCCTGCTGGTACGTCTCCGGGCGGCCCACCGCCTCGATGACGACATCGGCGCCGAAGCCGCCGGTCAGCTCGCGGATCGCCTCGACCGCGTCGGTGTTCTTCGAGTTGACGGCGTGCGTCGCCCCCAGTTTCCGGGCGGTGGCCAGCTTGCGGTCGTCGATGTCCACGGCGATGATCTTCGCCGCGCCCGCCAGGTTCGCCCCGACGACCGCAGCGTCCCCGACGCCGCCGCAGCCGATGACCGCGACGCTGTCACCGCGTCCGACGTTGCCCGTGTTGATCGCCGCGCCGATGCCCGCCATCACTCCGCAGCCCAGCAGCCCCACGGCGGCCGCCGACGCGGCCCGGTCGACCTTCGTGCACTGCCCCGCCGCCACCAGCGTCTTCTCCGAGAACGCGCCGATACCCAGCGCCGGAGACAGCTCGGTGCCGTCGAGCAAGGTCATCTTCTGCTTGGCGTTGTGGGTGTTGAAGCAGTACCAGGGGCGTCCACGCTGGCAGGCGCGGCACTGTCCGCACACGGCACGCCAGTTCAGGATGACGAAGTCACCCGGGGCGACATCGGTGACGCCCTCCCCCACCGACTCCACGACCCCAGCGGCCTCGTGGCCCAGCAGGAAGGGGAAGTCGTCGTTGATCCCGCCCTCGCGGTAGTGCAGATCGGTGTGGCAGACCCCACAGGCCTCGATCTTCACCAGTGCCTCCCCCGGGCCGGGGTCGGGCACGATGATCGTCTCCAGGCTGACGGGGGCGCCCTTGCCCCGCGCGACGACAGCACGGACCTGGTGCGTCATGGCCACTCCTCGGCTGATACGAGAACTGAGTCTGATGTTGCTCATTACGGCACTTATCTCATGTGCCGCAACACAGCATCGTGGAGCGCCGACCACGGGTCAAGGATTGCGCACCGAGCACAGGTTTACCTCAGCCGCGGGCGGTGAGGCGCGCAGGATGTCGCACACTCACCCCACAGCCGTCGGTCCGCACAGACCACCGTCCGATCCCGCACAGTCCCCGGGTGGCGGCAGGGTGGGAGGGGAGGTGCGGCGCGACGCGTTCTTCGACAACGCCAAGTTCCTGGCCATCGTGCTGGTGGCGACGGGCCATGCATGGGAACCGCTGCGGGACGGCAGCAGGGCCGTCTCCGCGCTCTACATGTTCGTCTACGCCTTCCACATGCCGGCGTTCATCGTGATCTCCGGCTACTTCTCCCGCGGATTCGACGCCGGCCCGGAACGGATCAAACGGCTGGTGACCGGGCTCGTCATTCCGTACGTCGTCTTCGAGACGGCGTACACCTTCTACACCCGGTGGACCGACCAGGTCCCCGACCGCCCCGTCACCCTGCTGGAACCCCTGTACCTGACGTGGTTCCTGGCGGCGCTGTTCATCTGGCGGCTGACCACCCCGATCTGGCTCAGCGTGCGCCGGCCACTGCCGCTCGCACTCGGCATCGCGATGCTGGCGACCCTGACCCCGTCCATAGGCGACGACCTCGACCTGCAGCGCACCCTGCAGTTCCTGCCGTACTTCGTGCTGGGCCTGTGCCTGAAACCGAGCCACTTCGAACTGGTCCGCCGCCCTGCGGTGCGTGTCCTCGCCGTGCCCGTGCTGGCCTGCGCGCTCGGGCTGGCGTACTGGGCGGTCCCCCGGATGAGCACCGGATGGTTCTACCACCGCGAAAGCGCCCGCGCCCTCGGCGCACCCGAGTGGTACGGGCCCGTCATGACGCTGGTCCTCTTCGGCTGCTCGCTGCTCCTGGTCGTCTGTTTCCTGGCCTGGGTGCCCCGGCGACGCGTGTGGTTCACCGCGCTGGGCGCGGGCACGCTGTACGGCTATCTGCTCCACGGCTTCGTCGCCCAGGCCGCCAACCACTGGGGCTGGTACGACCCTGCCTGGGTCCACCGGCCGCTCGGCGAGATCGCCGTCACCGTCGTCGCCACCACGGTCGTGACCCTGCTGTGCACACCGCCCGTACGACGCGTCTTCCGCCTCGCGGTGGAGCCCCGCACGGAGTGGGCGTTCCGATGGGAGGCGAAAGCGGCGGCGTGAGCACGGCCGACGCCGGTTTCGTGTGGGGGAAAGGTCGGCCGCCCAGGCCCGCGCAACGGCGGGACCGGGCGGCGAGGGGAATCGACTACGGATTCACGGTGTGTGCCGCTGACCTGCGGAGTTCGGCCGGGCCGGGTGTGGAGCACCCGCCGGCGGCGCACTCCGTCAGCCACCGGTCGAAGTCGGCGTCGTAGCGGGTTCCGATCTCGGATGTGTAGATGGCGTATCCGCCCGCGTAGTCACCGACGCGGAAACGGTCGAGCATGCGGTGGATGTCGGCAGGGTGTTCCTCGACCATGTAGCGGACCGCGAGATAGCCCCAGGGGTAGGTGCGGGTCACGTCGCTGTTGTCATAGGTGTTCTGGAACAGGGTGCTCAGCCGGTAGGTGTGCCTGCCCGCCTCCGCGACCGCCTGGGTGTAGGTGAGGCCGCGGTAGCCGTAGGAGAGGTACTCGGCCACGCCCTCGATCCACCAGACGTCCGGCACCGACGTCTGCTGGGCGAAGTCGCCCTTCATGTCGTAGCGGGCGTCGAGGTAGTGCGTGTACTCGTGGTTGAGGTTCCAGATCCGGGCCGTGAAACCGTTGTCGGTGCTCTTCTGGTACATGAGCGCAAGCGGCTGGTTGTCGGGATCGGCCGGGTCTCCTATGAGGGTGATGCCGCCGTTGTCGGTGCTGACGCCGTAGATCGCCCCGGCGTAGGTCTGGTAGTCCGCACGGCTGGCGAAGACGACCAGGTGGAGGGTCGACAGATACTGACCGGGTATGGGTCCGTCGTCCTTGACGAGGTTGGCGAAGTACGGGTCCTGACCCGCCAGGTTGGCGCACACGGCGTCGAGGTCCTCGGAGGTGAGCGCCTGGGCCCGGATGGTGCGGGTCGCGTCGCAGGCGTGGGTGATCGGCAGCGCCGCACGGGTCAGCCGGTCAGTCAGGCCGCAGATGTCGTAGTAGGAACAGCCGGTGCGGTCGTAGTAGTCGGCCTGCGTGGCCACCGCGACCCACAGTCCGGCCGCGGGGCCGGTGATCTTCGATGCGTTCAGCAGTTCTCTGGCCAGGGGCCGGACCGTGTCCCGCAGCGCCGGGTGCTCGACGTAGCGGGCGAGGTTCATCCCGGCGTTGGAGTCCAGATACGCGCGGTCGGTCCCGAGCAGGTCCAGGTGCCGCAGCGCGAACCTGTGGAGGGTCCGGACCACGCCCGGGTCCGCGGTGACCGCCTCGACGTAGTCCGTGTTCCAGTTGCCGCGCCAGAGCGGGGTGTAGACGTCGTTGACGGCCGCGAGCATGCTGGGCAAGGCGTCGTACGAGCTGTCGTAGCCGTTGAGCATCCGCCGGTAGACCTTGAGATAGCGGGCCTGCTGGTCGGCGCTGTCGGTGAGGATGACGACCTCGCCCAGTACGTCACCGTTCGCCGAAGTGACGTCCCTGGAGCGCCGGTTGGCGAAGAAGGCGTCCAGGCCGCGTGTGGTGGCCCGGGCCAGGGGCGCACCGTAGGGTCCGACGTCGTCCGGGTGGTTGAACTGGACGTAGTAGCCGGCACGCAGGAACAGGACGAGCTGCCACACCCCGGACGCGTTGTCGCCCCGGTAGCGCTGCGCCTCCTGCGTGAAGGCCTTCGCCACCGTGACCATCCGGGACTGGCGGAACACGCCGCCGGCGTCGGTTCCGGCGACGGCGAACAGGGTGTTGACACAGCCCGTGGTCGAGGCTTTGACGAACGCGACGAGAGCGCTGCCGGTCCGGCCGGCGAAGTCGGCCGGGGTGCAGGAGGCCGCGTTCGGGGTGGCCTGCGTTCCGGTTCCCGTGTCGGGTCGGGGCCGGGAGCGTTCCGGCGTCAACGGAGGCAGCTGGGCCGCGGTGAGCCGTCGGCCCTGTACGGCGGGACGTTCGGCGGCACCGACGGTCGAGCCGGTCGGCGACGGGGGTGGGGGTGGGGTTGCGTGCCGGGACGCGGTCATGGGGGTGGTGCCGCGCTGGGCGGGGGATGCCGCGAGCGCCGGTGCCGACAACAGGCCGGCAAGGGTGACGCAGACGGCGAGGGCACCGGCCACGCGTCCGGGCAGCGCGAAGGGGTAGCGCATCTGGACTCCTCCACGGATGGATGCGCCTCGATAGGGGAGTTGAGGCGTGTGAGGCACCATCTCAACGCCGACCCGGCCCAACAATGGCGTGTGACATAGCACATTGCACTAACGAGCCATAACACCGGGAACTGCGGGGATGCGTGGGGACGGCCCGGCCGAGCCGGACAGGTCGCCTACGCCCCGGCCCCGCTCCACGTCCCCGCGGCCCACTTCCTCAAGTGCGGTGACTGCCCGACGAGTTGGCGATACGCGGCCGCGGCGGAGTGGAACAGCGTCTCCACCACCTCCGCGGCGACCGTGTCACGCCGCCAGGCCAGTACGTAACGGCACCACAGCGGCGTACCGATCAGGGGCCTGATCACCACATCCGGGATCGGCCGGAGCGTCGGCTGTACGACGGAGACCCCGAGGCCGTCGGCGATCATCCGCTGCAACTGCGCCTGGTCACCGAGGAATTCATGCACGGCGACCGGCGAGAACCCGGCCGCCTCACAGGCGGCGTAGAAGACTCCGGGCCAGCCCGCCCCGTCGTCCGGCGTCAGGAACCAGGCGTCCTCGGCCAGGCCGGCGAGCGGGACCTGAGTGCGGTGTCCGAGCCGATGGCGGGACGGCAGGGCCACGAACGTGGGCTCGGTGACGATCCCGCGATGGGCCACCGCGTCGGAGTGCCTCAGCTCCATTCCCGGGTAGTCCGCGGCGACGGCCGCGTCGACTGCGCCCTCCTCCAGGAGTTCCACGATCCGCGAGGAGGCGTACACACTGCTCACCGACAGGGAAACGTCCGGCAGCCGGGCACGCATCCGGGAGACCATGCCCGACAGGACAGGGGAGTTGGTCGCGGCCAGGCGCAGGGTCCGACGGCTTCGTGCGGCTTCGGCGGCCGGACGGTACCCGATCGCCGCGGCACGGGCCAGGACGTCGCGCGCCTGGGCGACGACCTCGATGCCGTACGGCGTCAGACTCACGCCCGTCGTCCCGCGGTCGAACAGCGACTCACCGAAGTAGCGCTCGATCCGCCGGAGTTGGGTGCTCATGGCCGGCTGCGAGTACCCCAGCTCCGACGCGGCCCGGCCCACGCTCCCCGCATCGGCGATCGCGCACAGCACACGCAGATGCCGAAGCTCCAGCTCCATCCGTCCACGCCCCTGTTCCCGTCCGCCCGACGGACAGGAAGCGTTCCACCGCGTCGTTCACCCGCACAAGGCGCAGGTCCGCCACATGCGGACGCGGCGGGGCCGACTGCGTGGGCGAGCGGGTACCCGGCCCGTGCGGCGGGGCCGACCGCACGGGCGAGCGCGTACTCGGCCCGCGGGTTCACGCCCCCGTTCACCGCGAGGACGAGCAGGCCACTTTCCTCCCTCCGTGCCGCCCCCCTAGCCTCGCTGACTGTCCGTCATGTGCACCAGCAGCCGCCTGCACCTGGATGGTGCCGCAGGACGTCCCGGGGCTGGCGGAAGCGATGGGCGGCCGGGAGGTGGCCGCATCCCGGCTGGACGGCTTCTTCCACAAGGCGGACGGCTCCTGGTCGGTCCTCGGTGGCGACCCGCTGCGCTACAACCCGACCAATGAGCCCGGTATCCACGCCCCTTGGCTCCGCAGACCCCGGGCAGCGCGTCCCTGCTGCAGACGGGCGGCCGTACGAGAAGTCCTGGACGGATGCCGGTCTGATCCGCTCGGGAGGCACCCTTGCCTTCCGGCTCGCCGAGCAGCCGAACACCCGGTGGGCGACCGACCCGGCCGGTCTGCCGCAGTGACAGGGGTGTGGCCCGGCCGAGCGGCCGGGCCACACTCGTGTGCCGGGGGATCAGGCGGTGTGGAGGGTCAGGCCGTACCGGTTGAGGATCTCGTTGACGGGCTGGAACCAGGTCTCGCCGCCGCTGCTGCAGTTGCCCCAGCCGCCGGAGGTGACGCCCTGGGCCTGGTCGCCGCTGATGTACGAGCCTCCCGAGTCACCGGGTTCGGCGCAGACGCTGGTCTTGGTCATCTGATGCACCGCGCCCTGGCTGTAGTTGACGGTCTCGTTCTTGGCGAGAACCGTGCCACAGTGCCAGTGCGTCGTCGATCCCGACCGGCAGACGGAGGTACCGACCGGCGCCGCGGCCGAGCCGCGCACGAGCCGGTCCGGGATGGTGCCCCAGCCGAGCACGACCGGAACCGTCCACCAGCCGCTGCCCACGTTGACCCAGGCGTAGTCGTTGTCCGGGAACGACGAGCCCTGGAAGTTGCCGATGTAGCTGCCGTCCCAGCCCCGGACACCGGCGCCGGCCCGTCCGCAGTGCCCGGCGGTGACGAAGCCGCCGTACACGGAGAAGCCGATGGAGCAGCGGACGTTGCCGGTGTAGTAGGGGTCGCCGCCGACGGTTCCGGCGGCGAGGGTGGTCGGTGCGGCGGGCACCCGCTGCACGGTGACGGGGCCCGCCCGGCGGGCGCGGGCGACGAATTGCCGGACATCGTTGTCACGCTGCTTGCCGCTGACGATGCTCACGACCACCGTGCCGGCCTTGGGGTCGACGTGCCAGCTGCTGACGCCGGACGGCGCGGAGAGCTTGTCGATCCGCGCCTGGGTGGCGGCGAGCTCCCGAGCACCGTGCGCGACGGTGGTGACGGTCACGCCCATGGCCCGGATCTGCCGGACGGCGGCGGCGGACGTGTCCGGGGTGACGCCCACGCTCAGCGTGCCGCTGGAGGCGTCGAACCAGGAGCCGCCGAAGGATGCTCCGGCGGCACGGCGGGCCTTGGGCTCCACGGCCGTGGCCCGCCGTTCGGCGGCGAGCCTCGCCTCGGCCTCCTGCTTCGACAGCCGGAGGTCGCGCTGCATGGCCGAGAGAAGCCCGTCGGAGGCGGGCGCCGCGGCCGGCGGGGTGTCGTCGGCGGAGGCGGGCACAGTGCCCGCGGCGACAACGGAGCCGAGCATGAGCAGCGCGGCCAAGCCCACGCGTGTGCATCTGGTGCGTCTCATGGAGATTGCCCTTCGTCGTTCCAACTGGGTGGGGTGGAACAGCCGATATCTGAGAGCGCTCTCAGCAATGTGACGCAGCCGATCCTAGCCGCTGATCATGAGCAGGTCCATGCCAATCGATGGCCAATCGATGGTTCTGTCGGGAGAGTTGGCAGCACTTCCATGAACATCGGCGGCCCGGCATCCCATTGACCAGGCTCCATCCGGCACACTCCCCCCATGGACACCTCCGAGCTCATCGAGATCCTGGACCGGGAGGGCCGGTCGCTGGCCCTGGCCGCCGAGGCCGCAGGGACCGGGGCCGAAGTGCCGACCTGTCCGGACTGGCAGGTGCGGGACCTGCTGCGGCACACCGGGATGGTGCATCGCTGGGCGGCGGGGTTCGTGGCCGAGGGGCACACCTCCCCGCGCCCCGGCGGGGGCGAGCCCGAACTCGACGGAGCCGAACTCCTGGCCTGGTTCCGGGAGGGGCACTGGCATCTCGTCGACACTCTCCGCTCCGCCGCGCCCGACGTGCAGTGCTGGTACTTCCTGCCCGCGCCGTCGCCGCTGGCGTTCTGGGCGCGACGGCAGGCGCACGAGACGACGGTGCACCGGGTCGACGCGGAGTCCGCGCGCGGCGGTGGCATCGGTGACATCGCCCCGGGCTTCGCGGCCGACGGCATCGACGAGTTGCTGCGCGGTTTCCACGCCCGGCGCAGGAGCAGGGTCCGCAGCGACGAGCCCCGGGTGCTGAGGGTGCGGGCGACGGACACCGGCGACGCCGTGTGGACCGTACGGCTGTCGCTGGAGCCGCCGGTCGCCGAGCGCGGTGAAACGGGCGCCGCCGACTGCGAAGTGGCCGGGTCCGCCGCGCAGTTGTACCTGTCGCTGTGGAACCGGGCGCCCTTCCCGGGCGTGACCGGTGACGCGTCCGTCGCCGCGCTGTGGCGGGAGAAGTCCGCCGTGACCTGGAGCTGAGCCCGAACGGGACGGCGCGGGCGCCGTCAGCCCGCCAGCATCCTGGTCAGCACCGCGCGCTGCAGGGGCAGCACCTCGCCGTGCAGCCCGCGCCCCTTCTCCGTGAGCGCCACGCGGACACCCCGCCGGTCCTCCGGGCACAGCCTGCGCTCGACGAGGCCGTCCTTCTCCAGACGGGCGACGAGCCGTGAGAGCGCGCTCTGGCTGAGGTGGACCCGGTCGGAGATCTCCTGGACGCGGTACGAGCAGGTGCCGTCCGCCGCGCGGCCCTGGGCGAGGACATCGAGGACCTCGAAGTCACTGGCGCACAGGCCGTGTTGATGCAGGGCGCGGTCGAGTTCGCACTGCGTGCGCGCGTGCAGCGCCAGGATGTCCCGCCACTGCTCAACGAGCGCCTGCTCGGCCTTCTTCGCCGCCATGCGCGCACCGTAGCAGAGAAAGACAATAATTGCATTGGAATTAAATGCGTTTGCATTTGATGCATGCGCATGTAGTCTCCTCGGTATGACCTCTCCGCTCACCACCCCCGCGGCCCCGTCCTCGGCGGTTCGCTGGACTCCCCGGCTGTGGGGCACCCTGCTGGTGCTCTGCGCCGCGATGTTCCTGGACGCGCTCGACGTCTCGATGGTCGGCGTCGCACTGCCGTCCATCGGCTCCGATCTCGGCCTGTCCACCTCGACGCTGCAATGGATCGTCAGCGGCTACATCCTGGGCTACGGCGGCCTGCTCCTCCTCGGCGGACGTACCGCCGACCTCCTCGGCCGACGCCAGGTCTTCCTGGGCGCCCTCGCCGTCTTCGCCCTGGCCTCGCTGCTCGGCGGGCTCGTCGACTCGGGTCCGCTGCTGATCGCCAGCCGCTTCGTCAAGGGCCTGAGCGCGGCCTTCACCGCGCCCGCCGGCCTGTCGATCATCACCACGACCTTCGCCGAGGGCCCGCTGCGCAACCGCGCGCTCTCCCTCTACACCACCTGCGCGGCCACCGGGTTCTCGATGGGCCTAGTGCTGTCCGGCCTGCTCACCGAGGCCAGTTGGCGCCTGACCATGCTGCTTCCCGCGCCCATCGCCCTGTTCGCGCTGCTGGCCGGTCTGAAGCTGCTGCCGCGCAGCGAACGCGAGAAGGGGCACAACGGATACGACATCCCCGGCGCCGTCATCGGCACCGCCTCGATGCTGCTGCTCGTCTTCACCGTCGTCCAGGCACCGGAGGCCGGCTGGGGATCGGCCCGTACGCTGCTGTCCTTCCTGGCCGTCGCCGCGCTGGTGACGGTGTTCGTCCTGGTCGAGCGTCGCTCGGCGGGGCCGCTCATCCGGCTCGGGGTACTGCGCTCCGGCAGCCAAGTCCGGGCCCAGCTCGGCGCGATGGCCTTCTTCGGGTCGTACGTCGGCTTCCAGTTCCTGGTCACGCTGTACATGCAGTCGCTGCTCGGCTGGTCGGCGCTGCACACGGCGCTCGCCTTCCTGCCCGCGGGCGCGCTGGTGGCGGTGTCCTCGACGAAGGTCGGCTCGATCGTCGACCGGTTCGGTACCGAGCGGCTGATCGCGGTGGGCTTCGCCCTCATGGTCGTCGGGTACGCGCTGTTCCTGCGCGTCAGCCTCGATCCCGGCTACGCCGCGGTCATCCTGCCGTCGATGCTGCTGATCGGCGCCGCCTGCGCCCTCGTGTTCCCGTCGCTCAACATCCAGGCCACCAACGGCGTCGCGGACCACGAGCAGGGCATGGTCTCCGGTCTGCTCAACACCTCCGTCCAGGTCGGCGGCGCGATCTTCCTGGCCGTCGTCACGGCGGTGGTGACCGCGGGCGCCCCCGAGAACGCCACCCCACAGGCAGTCCTCGACAGCTACCGGCCCGGCCTCGTGGTGGTGACGGGCATCGCCGTCGCCGGGCTGTTGATCACGCTCACCGGACTGCGCACCCGCCGTACGCAGCGGTCCGTCGTGGTCGCCAGGTCCACCTCCCTGGAGGCGGAGCGCGTCTCGGTACGCGACGAGGTCTCGCCGTAACGGCAGGGCCCAGGGGGACACCGCCTCCTACGCGTGCGCCCGGCGGGGGCTGCTTGCCCCGCCGGGCGCACGGCTGTGAGACTCGCACGGTGACGAGCTACGGGGGACGGCGCGGTCAGGCCGAGCGGGACGCGATCACCGTCGAGATCGGATACGCGCTGTGCAGTGCCGCGTTCGCGGCCGCCGTCCTCTTCGGAGCCGTGGCCGGTCCGGCGTTGCTGTTCGAACTGCCCGGCATCGTGAGCCCCTTGCTGCTGTGTGCGGGCCAAATCCTCGCACCCGTCCTGTTCCTCGCCCGTACGATCAGCGTGCTGGTCCGGTTCCACCGGGCCCCTCCGTCCCCTCAGCCCAGCCAGCCCGGTCGCACCAGCCCCGACTCGTAGGCCAGCACGACCAGTTGGGCGCGGTCCCGGGCACCGAGCTTCACCATCGTGCGGCTGACGTGGGTCTTGGCCGTGAGCGGGCTGACGACCAGGCGGCGGGCGATCTCCTCGTTGGACAGGCCGATGCCGACCAGGGCCATCACCTCCCGCTCGCGTTCGGTGAGCCCGGCGAGGGCGCCTTCGGCCGCCGGTTCCTTGGAGCGGGCGGCGAACTCGGCGATCAGCCGGCGGGTCACCCCCGGGGAGAGCAGGGCGTTGCCCTCCACCACCGCCCTCACGGCACGCAGGAGTTCGTCCGGTTCGGTGTCCTTGACCAGGAAGCCGGAGGCACCCGAGCGGATCGCCTCGAAGACGTACTCGTCGAGCTCGAAGGTGGTGAGCATGACGACCCTGACATCCTTCAGGCCGGTGTCGCCGGTGATACGGCGGGTCGCGGCGAGCCCGTCGAGGACGGGCATACGGATGTCCATCAGGACGACGTCGGGGCGCAGTTCGCGCACCTCGCGCAGCGCCTCCTCGCCGTCGGAGGCCTCCCCGGCCACCTCGATGTCCGGCTGGGCGTCGAGCAGCGCCCGGAAACCGGCCCGCACCAGCGCCTGGTCGTCGGCGAGCAGTACGCGGATCACCGGTCCTCCTTGACCTTCAACGGCAGTACGGCGAGCACGGTGAAGCCGCCGTCGGGGCGCGGTCCCGCCTCGATCGTGCCACCCAGCGCGGCGGCCCGCTCCCGCATTCCGGCCAGGCCGTTGCCGCTGCCGCCCGCGTCGGCGCCGGTCGCGGGACCGTCATCGTCGATGCGCAGCCGCAGCGTCCGGCCCACCTGGTCGAGGTGCACGCACGCGTGACGCGATCCCGAGTGCCGTACGACATTGGTGAGCGCCTCCTGGACGATACGGAAGGCCGCAAGGCCCGCGCCGGGCGGGAGGTCGGGCGGCTCCCCCTCCACCTCGACCGTGAGTCCCGCGCTCGCCGCCTGCTCCACCAGCTCGGGCAGCCGGTCGAGTCCGGGAGCCGGAGCGCGCGGCGCGTCACCGGGCGTACGGAGCCTGTCGAGCACCTGGCGCACCTCGCCGAGCGCCTCCTTGCTCGCCGACTTGATGGTGGTGAGCGCCTTGCGCGCCTGCTCCGGGTCGCTGTCGAGGAGGGCGAGACCGACGCCCGCCTGGACGTTGATGACGGAGATGCTGTGTGCCAGGACGTCGTGCAGCTCGCGGGCGATCCGCAGCCGCTCCTCGTCCGCGCGCCGCCGGGCCGCCTGCGCGCGCTCGGCACGCTCGCGGGCCCATTGCTCGCGCTTCGCCCGGGCCAGTTCCGACAGCGCCACGATCGCCACCACCCAGGTGGCGATCACGATCTCCTGCGTCCAGGAGACGGACGAGTCGTGGGAGGGGGGCAGCCACCGGTACAGCCAGTGGGCCACCAGCACATGTCCGGCCCAGAGCATTCCGAGGGCCGTCCAGGCGGCCCATCGGTGCCCGGTGACCACGGCGGCGAAGCAGGCCACGGCGACGGTCAGGAACACCGGCCCGTACGCGTATCCGGCGCCGAGGTAGACCATGGCGGTCGCCGACGTGCCGAACAGGACAAGCACCGGGTGCCGTCTGCGCCACAGCAGCAGGGCGGAGCCCGCAATCAGCAGCACGCGCGCGAAGACGTCGAGCGCGGCCCGTTCGCCCTCCTGCTGATGAGCCGCGAAGTTCGAGCCGACGAGCACGAACGCGGTGATCAGCACGGTGGAACGCCAGGGCCACCGGGGCCCCTGATCCTCACCGTCCCAGCGGTTCAGCCACGGGGGTCCGTGCCCCCGCCACTGGGGCGGGCCGCCCCGGTGCGCGCGCTGCTCGTCCATGACCGCCACGCTAGACGCCGTACGGCGCGCGGAGCGTCAGCCGGGCGTGGTGATCACACGTACTCCCCGGGAAGTACGACGACCGGGGTCCGGGTGTCTAGACGAGGCCCACCCCGCCGGCCAGTCGGGTCACCGCGTGCCGGAAGAACGGCTCGCGGTCCTCCACCACCCGGCGGAACTGCCCGAACAGCTCGAACCCGATCAGCCCGTACAGCTCGGCCCAGGAGGCGACGAGCGCGGCGACGACCTCGGGCGGGAGATCGGGCGCCAGGGCCGTGGTCATCCGCTCCGCCTCGGCCCGCAGCTCGGCGGGCAGCGGGGGCGCGGTCAGGCCCTGCCCCTGATGGGCGTCACGCACGATGCGGATGAGGAGGAGGCCCACGCGTGCGGCCGCCGGGATGGTGGTCTGCGGCGCTTTGTAGCCGGGCACCGGCGAACCGTAGATCAGCGCGTACTCGTGCGGGTGCCCGAGTGCCCACACGCGGGCCGCCTCGCACACCGCGGACCAGCGCCGCGCCGGCGCGGCGTCGGCGACGGCGTCGTGCGCCGCCTCGGCGGCCTCGCCGAGGGAGTCGTAGGCGTCGATGATGAGAGCGGTCAGCAGGTCGTCCCGGCTGGGGAAGTAGCGGTACAGCGCGGAGGAGACCATGCCGAGTTCGCGGGCCACGGCCCGCAGCGAGAGCTTCGCGGCACCCTCCGCCGCGAGCTGTCTGCGTGCCTCGTCCTTGATGGCCGCGGTGACCTCGATCCTGGCCCGGGCACGGGCGCCCTGTGCTGCGCTGCTCATGGAGGACAGTGTCCCATGAATGCAGAGCAGTGCACACAACAAAGAGCGGCGAACACATTCGAGAGCAGTGCTCTTGCATTGGATCGCCGACCCGATGCAGACTGGACACCGAGCGAGAGCAGTGCTCACAAAAGAGAGCGACGCTCCACACACCAGAGGTCACCCATGTCGACACACGTGCAAAAGCCCGGCTGGTTCACCGTCAACGTCTTCAACCGCGCCGTGTCCTGGATGACCCGCCGCGGCATCAGCATCTGGGGCTCACGGGTCCTCGCGGTCCGCGGCCGCAAGAGCGGCGAGTGGCGGACCACCCCCGTGAACCTGCTGACCGTGGACGGCCGGCAGTACCTCGTCGCTCCTCGCGGCCACGTCCAGTGGACGCACAACATGCGCGCGGCAGGCGGCGGCGAGCTGCGCCTCGGGGGGAACACCGACGTCTTCACCGCCACCGAGGTCGCCGACGACGACAAGGCTCCGCTGCTGCGCGCCTACCTCAAGCGCTGGAAGGCGGAGGTCGGGATCTTCTTCAACGGGGTCGGTCCCGGCTCCTCCGACGAGGAGCTGCGCCGTATCGCCCCCGACCACCCGGTCTTCGAGATCTCCGTCAGGAGCTGACCTCTCCGGCGGCCGGGGCACCGGGCCGGGGCCCCATCGCGAGCAGGGCCCGCTGGGCCATCGGATGGGTGCGGACGATCTCGGCCAGCGACGTCGAGCCCCGCGTAATGTCCCGGAACGCGTTCCAGGCCGGGCGGAAGCCGGTGAGGGCCGCGTGGAACAGGCCGGGACGGCGCTCGAACGCCGACAGCAGACTTTTCCCGACGCTCATCTCGACACCGAGCCCCGCCTTGACGGCGAACGCGTAGTTGAGGGCCTGACGCCGGGTGTCCACGGCGTCGTGCGCCTCGGCGATGCGCACCGCCCACTCCCCCGCGAGCCGGCCCGACCGCAGGGCGAACGAGATGCCCTCGCGGGTCCACGGCTCCAGCAGCCCCGCCGCGTCCCCGCACACCAGCACCCGCCCGCGCGACAGCGGCGAATCGTCGGCCCGGCAGCGGGTCAAGTGACCCGAGGAGATGCTGGGTTCGAAGCCCGCGAGCCCCAGGCGGGCGACGAAGTCCTCCAGATAGCGCTTGGTCGCGGCGCCTTCGCCGCGGGCCGAGATCACGCCGACGGTGAGGGTGTCGCCCTTGGGGAAGACCCAGCCGTAGCTGCCGGGCATCGGGCCCCAGTCGATGAGCACCCGCCCCTTCCAGTCCTCGGCGACCGTCTCCGGCACCGGGATCTCCGCCTCCAGCCCGAGATCCACCTGGTCGAGCTTGACCCCGACATGTGCTCCTATCCGGCCGGCGCTGCCGTCGGCGCCCACGACCGCGCGGGCGAGCAGTGTCTCACCGCTCTGCAGGACGACGGCGACCGAGCGCCGGTCCGGCACGGCCGAGCCGTGCTGCTCGACCCGCGTCACGGTGAGGCCCGTACGCAGCTCCGCGCCCGCCTTCTGCGCGTGCTCGACCAGCCGCTGGTCGAACTCGGGACGGTTGATCAGCCCGAACAGCATCTGCCGGGAGCGGCGGGTCCGGGTGAAGCGGCCGTTGTTCGAGAACGTCACCGCGTGCACCCGGTCCCTGAGCGGCAGCTCGAAGCCGGGCGGGAGCGCGTCACGCGAGGGGCCGATGATGCCGCCGCCGCAGGTCTTGTAGCGGGGCAGCTCGGACTTCTCCAGCAGCAGCACGCGCCGTCCCGCGACCGCCGCCGCGTAGGCGGCCGAGGCCCCCGCGGGTCCCGCGCCCACCACGACGACGTCCCACACCCGCTGCACGTCGTCCGCCGAAGAGTTCTCGCTGCTCACGATGGTCTGCTGCTCCCGATCACGCCGCTGCCGCACCCTGTCCCCCGCATCCTACGGCGGAGGCTGCCGCAGACCGCTGTGCGAGGATCTGAGGCACGCAGAGGTTCAACGTCGCACCCACAAGGAGCGTGCCCATGTCGTCGCATCCGGTCGCCGAGACCGTCGCCTCGCTGATGCCCCGGGCGAAGGCGGAGCTCGCCGAGCTGGTGGCCTTCAAGTCGGTGGCGGACTTCGACCAGTTCCCGAGGAGCGAGAGCGAGGGCGCCGCAGGGTGGGTCGCCGACGCCCTGCGCGCCGAGGGCTTCGAGGACGTGGCCCTGCTCGACACCCCCGACGGCACGCAGTCCGTGTACGGCCACCTGCCCGGCCCCGAGGGGGCGAAGACCGTCCTCCTCTACGCCCACTACGACGTGCAGCCCCCGCTGGACGAGGCCGCCTGGACCTCGCCGCCCTTCGAGCTGACCGAGCGCGACGGCCGCTGGTACGGGCGCGGCGCCGCCGACTGCAAGGGCGGCGTGATCATGCACCTGCTGGCGCTGCGCGCCCTGAAGGCCGACGGCGGGGTGCCGGTCCACATCAAGGTGATCGCCGAGGGCTCGGAGGAGATGGGCACCGGAGGCCTGGAGCGGTACGCCGAGGAGCACCCCGGCCTCCTGGAGGCCGACACCATCGTCATCGGCGACGCGGGCAACTTCCGCGTCGGCCTGCCGACGGTCACCTCCACCCTGCGCGGCATGACCCTCGTCCGCGTGCGGATCGACACGCTCGAAGGCAATCTGCACTCGGGCCAGTTCGGTGGCGCGGCACCCGACGCGCTCGCCGCGCTGATCCGCGTACTGGACTCGCTGCGCGCGGAGGACGGCTCGACGACGGTCGACGGGCTCGCCCCCGAAACCCGGTGGGAGGGGCTGCAGTACGACGACGCGCAGTTCCGCACGGACGCCAAGGTGCTCGACGGCGTCGGGCTGATCGGCTCCGGCACGATCGCCGACCGTATCTGGGCGCGCCCCGCGGTCACGGTCCTGGGCATCGACTGCCCGCCGGTCGTCGGCGCCACCCCCTCCGTGCAGGCGAGCGCCCGCGCGCTGGTGAGCCTGCGGGTGCCGCCGGGCGTGGACGCGGCGGAGGCGACCAAGCTGCTGCAGGCCCACCTGGAGGCGCACACCCCGTGGGGCGCCCGGGTGAGCACCGAGCAGACCGGCCAGGGGCAGCCGTTCAGCGCGGACACGACCAGCCCGGCGTACGCGGCGATGGCCGAGGCCATGGCGGTGGCCTACCCGGGCCAGGAGATGCAGTACGCCGGCCAGGGCGGCTCGATCCCGCTGTGCAACACCCTTGCCGCCCTCTACCCGCACGCCGAGATCCTCCTCATCGGCCTGAGCGAGCCGGAGGCCCAGATCCACGCGGTGAACGAGAGCGTGTCCCCCGAGGAGCTGGAGCGCCTGTCGGTGGCGGAGGCCCTCTTCCTGCGCAACTACGCGAGGGGCTGAGCCCGCCGGGTCGGCTCCGCCGACAGGGAGGACCCCCGTGGTGCGACGGGGGTCCCTTCCAAGGTCCTACGGCGGGGGCGGCGACCGGCGCGCCCGGCTCCCGGACGTTCAGCCGACGGGGACGCCCGCCTCCAGATACAGCGCCGCACCGCGCTCCCGCGCCCGCAGTGCCCAGCGCAGCCGCTCGTAGCGGACCGGCGGGAGCAGCTGTGCCGCCTCCTGTTCGCCGGCGAAGCGCCAGTCGCGCAGCTCGGGGCCCGGCAGCAGCAGCCGGCCCGCCTCGGCGGCGTCGAGCCGGCCACCGTCGAAGAGGAGCCGCAGGCCCCCGAACGCGGGAGGCGCGGGTGCCTCCCAGTCGACGACGAGAAGCCGTGGTACGTCGTTCAGGCGGATCCCGGTCTCCTCGGCGACCTCGCGCATGCCGGCCCGCGCGGGCGCCTCGCCCGGCTCGACGACACCGCCGGGGAACTCCCAGCCGGCCTTGTAGGTGGGGTCGACGAGCAGTACCCGGTCCTCCTCGTCGAACAGGAGCACTCCGGCGGCGACCGTCTCCGCGGTGGGCTCCGGGGTCTGCACGATGTCGCAGACGGCCACGGCTCCGGCGCTGACGGCCTCGGCGATGCGTGCGGCGGTCTCGTACGGGGTGAGCACGCTGTTGTCGACCGGGTGCGCGTCGGCGGTGAGCCAGGAGGCAAGGGCGTGGCGGTACGGCTCGATGTGGTCGTCCGACCATTGCCGTGTCCGTATCTCGCCGTCGGGGGCCGGCGGGACCTCCCGCCCGGCTATCCGCTCGCGCAGGATCGTTTCGGCCGGGGCGAGCAGGATGTGCCGGACGGTGATCCGGCGTGCGGCGAGACCGCCGAAGATCTCGTCGCGGTACTCCTGGCGCAGGAGGGTCATCGGGACGACGAGGGTTCCGCCGAGCTCGGTGAGCATCGCGGCCACCGTGTCGATCACGAGACGGCGCCAGATCGGCAGGTCCTGGAAATCGCCGACCTCGGCGAGGTGCTTGGGCGGCAGCAGGTGCGTCAGCGCTCCGCCGATGACCTCGGGGTCGAAGAGCGTGCTGTTCGGGATCAGGTCGATCAGTTCCCGTGCGGTGGCGGTCTTCCCCGCACCGAACGCGCCGTTGATCCAAACGACGGTCACGTTTCCCCCTCTTCTGTTGGCCCCCTGTGGCTTGCCCGCTCCACCCTGCCACGGAAACCAGCCCCAGTTGAGGGCGCACGCGCCGCGGCGCCGGCGTCCCTCCCGGGGGCACCGGCGCCACGGTCGCGCATCCGTGTCCGTCAGCCCTTCTGCCCGAGGGCGCTCACGTCCACGGCCAGGCCGTCGGCGGTGACGGAGTGGTCGACGGTGCTGACCGTCTCACCCACGTCGAGATCACCCGTGTCGTCCCCCGCGGAGTGGGACGGGGTGATCGCCGCGACGACGAAACCGGTGGCGAGGGAGGCGATGGCGAGCATGCTGCGCTTCTTCATGCCCCGTCCAACTACTCAGGTCGCCGGGAGTCACGCGGATCACCGCCGTTCCGCTCTCCAGATCGATCGTCGTGCTGTGCGGCGGTGCGCTCCCGGACCACGCGGACTGGGCGGACGCCCGGATCGGCTGCTGAGCCGATGACCCACTGACCGGTCGGAAGCCGGGGCCCTCGGCCCCGTGGGCGAACGGCGGGGCCGCCGCCCGACGGGAGGACGACGAACCCGAGCCGCGTCCGGATCCTCGACGGAAGCCGGACATTCAGGCGCGCCCGGTCTCCGCCGCGGTGCCGTTCGTCAGACCCCGGCCGCCGTCGCGTCCGGCCGCCGGGCCAGCGCCGCGGCGGCTGCGCCCACCAGTCCCGCGTCCGTCCCCATCTGGGCCGGCGTGACCGTCAGGCGCTGGACGAAGGACAGGGTCGCGTAGTCGCCCAGGGCCTTGTGCAGAGGGGTGAACAGCACGTCGCCCGCCTTGGCCACTCCCCCGCCGACGACGGCGATGTCGATCTCGACGAGGTTCGCGGTGGCGGCGATACCTGCGGCCAGGGCCTGGGCCGCGCGTTCGAAGGAGGCCACGGCCACCGGATCGCCCGCGCGGGCCGCTGCGGCCACCGCCTCGGCCGAGGTGTCGCCGTCCGGGCCCGGCAGCCAGCCTGCCTCGATCGCGCGCCGGGCAATGTTCGGACCGCTCGCGAGGCGCTCCACACAGCCGCGCCCGCCGCACGGACACGGGTCGCCGTCGAGATCGACGCTGATGTGTCCGATATGGCCCGCGTTGCCGGTCGGGCCGGGGTGCAGCCGGCCGTTCAGGACCAGACCGCCACCGACGCCCGTCGAGACGACCATGCACAGCGCGTTGTCGTGCCCGCGGGCCGCCCCCTGCCAGTGTTCGGCGGCCGTGATGGCCACACCGTCGCCGATCAGCTCCACGGGCAGCCCTCCGGTGACGGCCCGGACCCGCCGGACGAGCGGGTAGTCGCGCCAGCCGGGCACATTGACCGGGCTCACCGTGCCCGCCGAGGCGTCCACCGGCCCGGCGCTGCCGATGCCGAGGGCTGTGGCACGTCCCCACAGCGGCCCGGCGGCCAGCTCGCCGAGGACCGCCTCGACCGCCCGCATCACCGTCTCGCCGTCCTCCTGAGCGGGCGTGGCGCGCTGTGTGCGGACCAGGATCCGGCCCTGGCCGTCGACCAGGGCTCCGGCGATCTTGGTACCGCCGATGTCGAGCGCGGCCACGAGGTCGGTGTGCATCAGTGTCGGATCTCCCCATCAGCCGGGACAGCGGGCGGCCGGTCGCGGTGGGGACGCGGGCCGGAGATTGCGGTGGACAGTGTCTCCCGCATCTGACAACGTTGTCCAGGCTCTATGCTCGACGCCACATCCTCATACAAAATCATGGACCGCCGCACCCCCGTCGACGACAGGACAGGACGCCGCACCGTGCCCGAGACCCACAGCCGCGCAGACCGTTTCGCCGGGACCCGCTATGGCACTCGTCCGACCATGAAGGACGTGGCGGCCCGCGCGGGGGTCGGGCTCAAGACGGTCTCCCGTGTGGTCAACGGGGAGCCGGGCGTCACCCCGGAGACGGAGCGCCGGGTCCAGGAGGCCATCGACGCGCTGGGCTTCCGCCGCAACGACAGCGCCCGAGTACTGCGCAAGGGCCGCACCGCAAGCATCGGCCTCGTCCTGGAGGACCTCGCCGACCCGTTCTACGGCCCGCTCAGCCGGGCGGTGGAGGAAGTGGCCCGCGCCCATGGTGCCCTGCTGATCAACGGCTCGAGCGCGGAGGACCCGGAGCGCGAGCAGGAGCTGGTGCTGGCCCTGTGCGCGCGGCGGGTGGACGGACTGGTGGTCATTCCGGCCGGTGACGACCACCGGTATCTGGAACCGGAGCTCAAAGCGGGTGTGGCGACGGTGTTCGTGGACCGTCCGGCCGGCCGGATCGACGCCCATGTCGTGCTGTCGGACAACTTCGGCGGCGCCCGCGACGGGGTTGCCCATCTCATCGCCCACGGGCACCGCCGGATCGGCTTCATCGGTGACATGCCCCGTATCCACACGGCCGCCGAACGGCTGCGCGGCTACCGGGCCGCCATGGAGGACGCGGGCATAGCTGTCGAGGACTCCTGGATGTCGCTCGGCGCCACCGATCCCGAGCGGGTGCGCAGGGCGGCCGAGGTGATGCTCTCCGGGCCCTCCCCCGTCACGGCCGTGTTCTCCGGCAACAACCGGGTGACGGTCACCGTGATCCGCGTCCTCGCCGAACAGTCCCGGCGTGTCGCCCTCGTGGGCTTCGACGACATCGAGCTCGCCGATCTGCTCCAGCCGGGAGTCACCGTGGTCGCGCAGGACGCGGCGGCCCTCGGCCGGACCGCCGCCGAGCGGCTCTTCGGCCAGTTGGACGGCACCCTGTCCGACCCGGAGCGGATCGAGCTGCCTACCCGGCTGATCAGCCGCGGCTCGGGCGAACTGCCCCCGGCGGATTGAGCGGCCCATGACCGAGCGGACCCTCGAAACCCTGGGCCTGGCCGAGGCACCGCGCGACCATCCGCTGCTCTACCCCGGAGCCTGGCCCCGGGAATCCGGGCTCCTGGACGGGGACCGGCTGCTGCCTCTGGACCGTCTGGTGCACACCGACCGCTCCCCGGTCCTCGCGGTCGGCTCCAACGCCAGCCCCGCCCAACTGCGCAAGAAGATGGCCGAGTCCAGGATCGCCTCCCCATTGCCGATGGTGAGAACCCGGGTGACGGGCATCGGGATCGGCGTCTCCGCCCATGTGAGCCGCCTGGGGTACGTGTCCGCGTCCCCGTTCAACGCGCCCGCGGACGTGCGGGAGCTGTTCGTGCTGTGGCTGGACGCCGAGCAGCTCGCCGTGATCGACGCGAGCGAGGGCGTACCGCTGCCCCTCGGCAATTTCCGGCGCGCGTGGCTGCCCGCGCCCGAGGTGCGGATCGAGCTGGCGGACGGCGTGACGCTTCCGGGCGTGTACGCGTACGTCAATCGCCGAGGCGTCCTGCACAACGGCGGCAGCGAGCCGCGCACCCACCCGGGCCAGCGGCGGCTGCTGACCGAACTCCTCCTGGGATCGGCCCGGTTGAGGAGGCTGTTCGGAGTCACGCCCGAGGAGTTCTGCGCCCGGGCCCGTGCCGACCGGCGGCTGTGCGAGCAGGGCACCCGGCTGTTCGCCGAGGAGAAGCTGGTGACGGCCTCCGGACTGGAGGAGTACGTGACGGTGCAGGGGACCGGCGCGCCGCCGTCGCTTCCATAGGCGCCGTATCGTGCCGTCGGCCACTGCGCTCAGACGGTCGGATCGGCACGCCGCGGCGACGCGAAGCCCTCCAGGTCCGCCCGGGTCAGGCCGGTCAGCCGGGCCACCTCGGCGATGTCGAGGGCGCCGCAGTCCAGTCCGCGCAGCAGATAGCCGGCGAGGGCCTTGGCGGTGGCGGGCTCGTCCATCACGTCGCCGGTGGCCCGGGCGGCGTAGCGGGCGAGACGGGCGGCGGCCTGTTCGAGGCCTTCGCGGTAGAAGGCGAAGACGGCCGCATAGCGGGTCGGGAGGTGCCCGGGGTGCATGTCCCAGCCCTGGTAGTAGGCACGGGCGAGGGCGCGCCGGGTGAGACCGTAGTGCAGCCGCCAGGCGTCGTGGACCCGCTCGGTCGGGCCGACCGGCAGGACATTGGTGGAGCCGTCCGAGACACGGACGCCGGTGCCCGCGGCCGCCACCTGCATGATCGCCTTGGCATGGTCGGCGGCCGGGTGGTCGCCGGCCTGGTAGGCGGCGGAGACCCCGAGACAGGCGCTGTAGTCGAAGGTGCCGTAGTGCAGCCCGGTGGCCCGGCCCCCGGCGGCCTGGATCATACGGGCGACGGTCGCGGTGCCGTCGGTGGCCAGGATGGACTGGCTGGTCTCGATCTGGATCTCGAAGCCGATCCGGCCGGGTTCGAGCCCGCGCGCCGTCTCGAACGCCTCCAGGAGCCGGACCATGGCGGTGACCTGCTCGGCGTACGTCACCTTCGGCAACGTGAGGACCAGCCCGGCGGGCAGCCCGCCGGCCTCCATGAGGCCGGTGAGGAAGATGTCGAGGGTACGGATGCCCCGGTCGCGTACCGGCGCCTCCATGCACTTCATCCGGATGCCCATGTACGGGGTCGCCGTCCCGTTCCGGTACGCCGCGGCGAGCAGCCGGGCCGCGCGCGCAGCCGCCTCGTCCTCCTCGGCATCGGGCCGGTTGCCGTAGCCGTCCTCGAAGTCGACGCGCAGGTCCTCGATCGGCTCGCGCTCCAGCTTGGCCCGCACACGGTCGTGGACGGGCTCCGCGAGTCCGGCGGACAGGCCGAGGACCGCGGCGAGGGAGGCGGCGTCCGGGGCGTGTTCGTCGAGGGCGGCGAGGGCCTGGTCGCCCCAGGAGCGGACGGTGCCGGCCGCGAAGACATCTCCGGGGACGTAGACGGTGTGCACGGGCTGGCGGGTGCCGGGGTCTCCGGGGTAGCGGCGCTCCAGCTCGGCGTCGACCGGGGCGAGGGAGGCGCTGATCTCCTTGCTGACGGCGCCCTCGAGGCTCGTCGCCACCTTCTCCTGCCGTCCCTGGCCCATGCCACTTCCTCCTGTTTTCCGCTCTACGGAATCAACAATCCGTTGAATGAAGCTATCCGTGGAGCTTCCAGCGGGTCAACACCCTGTCCACGGCGTGCTCCCATACAGGGCGACACCCGCTTCCGCACAGCGGTGCACACCTTCATCCTGGCTCACAAGGGGAGGGGGACACATGACCGGCAGCAGCGGGGGACCCACCAGGCGGGCGGGGCTGAGAACCATGATGGCCGCCGCCGTCGCCGTTCCCCTGCTCGGGACGGTAGGGGCGTCCGCCGCCCTGCACGGGAGACCTCCGCAGGAGAGCCCTCGGCACGAGAGCCCTCCGCGCGGGAGGCCCGCGTCCACTCCCCCGCTGGAGGTCATGACGTTCAACCTCCGGGTCGCCGGCACCGAGGAGCCCAACAGCTGGACGCTCCGCCGTCCGGTGATGCGCACGCTGCTGCGCGGGGCGGCGCCGCATGTCATCGGCACCCAGGAGGGCCAGCTCCTCCAACTGCTCGACATCGAGGCCGACCTCGGCCCGCACTTCGACTGGGTCGGCACTCCCGGAGGCGACAGCGAGGAGTCGGTGGCCGTCTTCTACGACACCCGCCGGCTCGCCGCGGTGGAGCACACCACGTTCTGGCTCTCCGACACGCCCGAGGTGCCCGGCTCCAACACCTGGGGCTCGGCGTATCCCCGTCTGGTGACCCGGGTCCGCTTCAGCGATCGCCTGCGCGCGGGACGGGAGTTCCACGTCCTCAACACCCACCTCGACCACAAGAGCCGGTACGCACGCACGCGTGCCGCCACCTTGATCGCCGAGCGGATCAGGGCCCTCGGCCCCTCGCTGCCGGTCGTGCTGGCCGGCGACTTCAACGTCTACGCACACGCCGACCCGGTCTACGACACGCTTCTGGGCGCCGGCCTGGTCGACACGTGGGACATCGCGGCCGAACGCGGTCCGCTGTACGGGACCTTCCACGGCTACCGGCCGCTCGTGCCCGACGGCGACCGCATCGACTGGATCCTGGCCACGCCCGGGGTGACGGCGCACCGCACGCGGGTGAACACGTTCTCGCGGGACGGGCAGTACCCGAGCGACCATCTGCCCGTGCAGGCGTCGCTCACGCTGGGACGAGCAGAGGCCCCGTGACCGTTGGTGCGGTCACGGGGCCTGGGACTGCGGTGGGGTGGTCAGCCCTTGCGGGTGTTGATCTCCTGGGTGAGCTGGGGGACGACGTCGAAGAGGTCGCCGACGATGCCGTAGTCGACCAGGTCGAAGATCGGGGCCTCGGGGTCCTTGTTGATGGCCACGATGGCCTTGGAGGTCTGCATGCCGGCCCGGTGCTGGATCGCGCCGGAGATGCCGGAGGCGATGTACAGCTGCGGGGAGACGGACTTGCCGGTCTGGCCGACCTGGTTGGTGTGCGGGTACCAGC
>NZ_VZRB01000050.1 GCF_008806595.1 Streptomyces luteolifulvus
TCGACCGCGTACTCGTCCAGCTCGGAGAGCAGACCGTCCACGTCGTCCCGGTCGACGGTCAGGTCATCGGCGAAGTGCCGGTCGCCAGTGGCGTCGGGCACGTACTTCACAGTGACAACGATCCTCAGACTCACAACTTGCTCCTGTTCTGACATCAATGGCCGCTGCGCTTCAGCCGCACGCGGTACGAGTAGTGCTCGGGGAGGAAGTGACTGATGGCCAGCTCCACGAGCTGACCTGCGACCGACTGGTAGACCCGGTCGACGCGCAGCAGCGCCCGCCCCGGTGCGCAGCCGAGGTGCCCGGCGATCTCGGGCGTGGCCTCCGCGACGGTGATGCTCTGCTCGGCTTCGTCGATCGGCTCGGGCAGCCGCTGGTCGAGCAGGCCGATGACCGTGAAGGCACTGGGCGCGCCCGCTTCGGTGAGTTCCGGGACGGACTCCAGCAGCCGGCCGACGGCGGGTGGCAGAAAGACGGCGGTGTGGCAGAACGCCGTTTCCTCGTGGCGCCGCAGGAAGGCCAGTTTGTGCACTTGGTCGGTATGCAGCCCCAGCCGGCCCGCTGCGTCGACGTCGACCCGCCGGTGCAGCGGTGCGACGAGGTCCATGCGGGTGTCGATGGACAGCCCCATCAGGTCGTCCACCGAGCCGAACTGGCGCAGATACTGCTCGTCGCGCGGCGTGGCGAACGTGCCGCGACCCGGCACCCGGTGGACCAGGCCCTCGGCGACGAGGTCCTGGAAGGCCCGTCGCACGGTCTGTCGGCTGACCTGGTGGTGGGCGGCCAACTCGGCCTCGGTGGGCAGCCGTACGCCCTCCGGGTAGTCGTGCCGCAGGATCGCCGCGCGCAGTTCACGGGCGAGACGGAGGTAGGTGCTCTCGCGAAGGGGTTGCTCGGCCATGGCGGTCCTCAGACGACGGCGTCGGCGCGCAGCGAGTCGATGTCGGCGCGGCTGTGGCCGAGTTCCGCGAGGATCTTCTCGGTGTGCTCGCCGACGGCCGGCACGGGGTCCATGCGCGCGGGCAGGCCCGCGAGGTCGGCCGGCGGCAGCAGTGCCTGCACCGTCGCACCCGGCACGGCGACCTCGCGCCAGCGGTCACGTGCGGCCAGCACCGGGTGGTCGAGGAACGCGGTGACGTCGTTGACGTCGGCACAGGCGATACCGATGGCCTCCAGGTTCTTCAGGATCTCGGCGGCGCCGGAGCGGGCGATGCGCTCGGCGACGATCGCATTGACCTCCTCGCGGTGGGCGACGCGGTCGGAACTGGTCGCGAAGCGTGGATCACCGGTCAGTTCCGGCCGGCCGAGGAAGTCCGCGCACAGGGCGGCCCACTCGCGTTCGTTCTGGATGGAGAACAGCACGTCCTTGCCGTCGGCGGCGGTGAAGGTGCCGTACGGCGCGATGGTGGCGTGCTGGGCGCCCAGGCGCGGGGGCTGGGTGCCACCGTGGCGGGTGTAGTAGGCGGGCTGGCCCATCCACTCCGCCAGCGCCTCGAACAGGGACACCTCCACCGGGTGCGCCCGGCCGGTGGTGGCGCGCGTGTACAGGGCGGTGAGGACGCCGCTGTAGGCGTACATCCCGGCGGCGATGTCGGCGACCGAGATCCCGACCCGGGCGGGCTCCTCCGCGGTTCCGGTCAGCGAGACCAGGCCGGTCTGGCACTGCACCAGAAGGTCGTACGACTTGCGGTCGGCCCAGGGGCCCGTTGTGCCGTAGCCGGAGATCGTGCACGGGACGAGGCGCGGGAAGCGGCCGGTGAGGGTGCCGGTGTCGAGGCCGAGGCGGTCGGCGGCGCCAGGGGCGAGGTTCTGGACGAAGACGTCGGCGCCGTCGAGGAGCCGGTCGAGGATCTCGCGGCCCCGCGGCGCCTTCAGATCAAGGGTCAGGGACTCCTTGGACCGGTTGAGCCAGACGAAATAGCTGGAGTGACCGTGCACGGTCGTGTCGTAGCGGCGGGCGAAGTCGCCGTCGCCCGGCCGCTCGACCTTGATGACGCGCGCGCCGAGGTCGGCGAGCTGCCGGGTGGCGTACGGCGCGGCCACGGCCTGTTCCAGGCTGACCACCGTGATCCCGGAGAGGGGAAGCTGCGGCAGGCTCATGCGGCCATTTGTACGGCCAAATCGAAGAGCCTGTCAACGCCGCTCTCCGCCCTGTCACCTCTGCTTTCCTGGTCAGCCGGGGTGTCTCGGTGAGGTACTTCACACCATGCCGGTGCTTTGTACGCCCCAATGGCGGCGTGTCGGCGACGGAGGGGTCAGGGCCGGCAGTCGGGATGGCACAGCACCATCACCGCGCGCGCGACGAGTTCACCGGCACCCCCGAGCTCCTGGCGGTAGCGGTCCGTCAGCTCCCGTACCGCAGCCATGAAGTCGGGGTCCACAGCACGGGCCCGGACGGGAGGAGGAAGCTCCCGCGCCATCGCCCGGCGACGTGCGAGGAGCGCGATGATCACATCGTCGAGACGCTCGATCTGCGCGTGCGACATCTGTGCCGCCGGGGCGACGTGGTTCGTCGTCACGAGGACCTCCGTTCTCGCGGGCGCTGTAACGCCCTTGGCAAGCCGTCCTTGAGCACACTGCCCGTCGCACTCGCCGGCGACTCCTCGGCAAACCTGTTGACCGCCAACGCCGTTGCGGCCGTATCGTCCGGACACACCCTCGGCCGCAAACGGCGGCCGGACCAGTACCGAGAGCGGAATCATGACCAGCCGGCGAACCACGACGACCCTTTGGCGCCCCACCGGACCGAAGGAGCTTGACCTCGTGCGCGAGCTGAACTGGCGCGCCTGGCCGCCCCGGCTGCCCGACCAGCCGATCTTCTACCCGGTCCTCAACGAGGACTACGCGATCAGGATTGCCCGGGACTGGAACGTCAAGCACGACGGTGCAGGCTTCGTCACCCGCTTCGAGGTCGAGTCGGACTTCCTCGGCCGCTACCCCGTGCGTCAGGCGGGCGGCGAGACGATCCTCGAACTGTGGGTGCCCGCCGAGGAGCTCGACGAGTTCAACGCCCACATCGTCGGCGAGATCCAGGTCGTGCACGAGTTCCGCTGAGCGCCGGGACCGCCCGCCCCGCGCCACGTGCCGCACCAAGAAGAGGCCGGAGCCCGACGGCTCCGGCCCCCTTCGCGTACTGGACGCCGATCAGGCGGCAGCGGCGGCGTTCGCGTGGCCGTGCAGGCCCGTGACGACCTCCGTCAGCTGGGTGACGATCTCGGCGTCGTCGGCCGGGTGGGTCTCGGCGAAGCGGACCACGGAGCTGGGGATGGAGAGCTTGAGGTCCTCGATCACCTTGCCGCCGGCGATGCCGACGGCCTTGCGGGCCTCGTCCTGCGCCCATACGCCGCCGTACTGGCCGAAGGCGGTGCCGACCACGGCGACGGGCTTGCCGTCGAAGGCACCGGCACCGTACGGGCGGGACAGCCAGTCGATGGCGTTCTTCAGGACGGCCGGGATGGTGCCGTTGTACTCGGGGGAGAAGAAGAGGAACGCGTCGGCGGCCCGGGCGGCCTCGCGCAGCTTGGCCGCGGCGGCCGGGACGGTGCCCTCGACGTCGATGTCCTCGTTGTAGAAGGGGATGTCGGCGAGGCCCTCGAAGAGCACCACGTCGGCGCCCGCGGGGGCGTGCTTGACGGCCGCCTCGGCGAGTTGGCGGTTGTGCGACCCGGCGCGAAGGCTGCCGACGAGCGCGAGGATGCGAACAGACATGGGAACTCCAAGGGGATGAAACACTGCCGTAAAGATCCGGACCGGGGTCCGTTTAATGTTCTAGCACCTTAACCGGACCGCGGTCCAGTTTCTTCCCGATGCTTTACGCTTGCTTCATGCCGGCCGCCCCGCAGCCCTTCCCGAAGCCCCAGCAGCCCGTCGAGGAGCTCGAGCTGCTGCAGCTCGGCACCGCGGAGGACCACCCGTGCCTGCGCGCCGACGCGGCACGCAACCGGGCCCGGCTTCTGGAGGCCGCCGCGCGCCTGGTGGCGGAACACGGAGCGGCCGGGGTGACCATGGAGGCGGTGGCCGCGGCGGCCTCGGTGGGCAAGGGGACGGTGTTCCGCCGCTTCGGCGACCGCAACGGCCTGCTGCTGGCGCTGCTCGACCACTCCGAGAAGAACTTCCAGGCCGCCTTCCTCGGCGGACCTCCGCCGCTCGGGCCGGGCGCGTCACCCGTGGAGCGGCTCCGGGCGTTCGGCCGTGCGCTGCTGTGCCGTTCGGCGGACGAACTGGAACTCCAGCTGGCGGCCGATCCGGGGGCGGACCGGCGCTTCTCCAACGCGCCCCGACGGTTTCTCCGCGGCCACGTCACCATGCTGCTGCGGCAGGCCGTCCCCGACGCGGACTGCGAGCTCCTCGCCCTGACGCTGATGGGGTACCTCGATCCCGCCGCGATCCACTATCTGACCAAGGGGTGCGGGATGCCGGTGGAGCGGCTGGAGGCCGGCTGGGACGATCTGGTCGCCCGGGTGACCTGTACCGAGCCGCCCTGCTGAGCTCCCGTCAGTCGTGGGCGGCGCTCCCGTCAGCTGTGCGCGGCGAACGCGTCGACCAGACCCTGCGGGGCATCCGCCCGGAACAACAGGACTCCGCTGCGCGCCGACTCCGCCGCGGCGGCCTCGCTGCGCGGGAACAGCCGCGCCTCGTAGGCGGTCGGGGCGGCCTCCGTGTCATCGGGATGCGCGGCCAGGGCGAGGCCCGGTTCGGGGCCGTCGAGCATGGCGAGGTTGGCGCCCTCACCGGCGAACGGCGACATCAGATGGGCGGCGTCGCCCAGCAGCGTGACGCCCGGTGTCCGGTCCCAGCGATGGCCGAACGGCAGCGCGTGGATCCGCCGCGGGACCAGGACGCCGTCCGCGTCGGCGATCAGGGCCCGCAGATGTCGAGCATTCCGCCCTGCACACGGGCGAGGGGGGAGGCGTCGAGTTCGAGGACGGCGGCCTCGATGCCGTGCACCTGCAGGACCCGGGCGAGGGTGAGGCCGCCGAGGCCTGCGCCCACGACGGTGATGGGGTGGTGGGTCATGTCGTACTCCCTGAGGTCAGTCGGGAACGGCCGTGTGCTCGATGCCGGTGATCAGGGTCCGGAACGCCCAGGACAGACGGGCCTCGGGCGGACCGGCCAGCAGGTCGCCGGCGAGCGCGGCGGTGTGCGGATGGGACTGCTCGGACGCGCCGTGCAGGGCGCGGGCCAGGGCGTCCCAGTCGTCCTGGGGGCCTCGTCCCCGGTGTGCTCGGCGGCTGTCGCGGTGGCGTGCTGCAGCAGGAGGTCCACGCCCCACGCGGCCTGGCGGGATGGGACGCCGCCCTCGGCGAGCAGGGCCAGCAGAGTCTCGATCAGGTTCAGGTGGTGGGGGCCGCCGGGGCGGGCCGTCAGGGCGGAGCGCGCGAGGCCCGGGTGCTCGAAGAGCATCGCGGTGTACGCGGTCAGGACGCTTTCCAGGCGCGCGCGCCACGAGCGCTCGGCCGGTGCCGGCCCGATCGTCCCGAGCAGTTCGTCGAGGACGGCCGCGTGCAGTTCCGCGGTGTTGCGGACATAGGCGTACAGCGAGGCCGGTCCGGTGTCGAGCTGCTGGGCCAGGCGGCGCATGGTGACCTTCTCAAGCCCCTCGGTGCGCAGGATCGCCACGGCCGCGACCACGATGCCCTCCCTGGTCAGGGCGGGCTTGGCGGGGCGCTCGCGGCGGCTGCGGGGGGTGTCGGGACGAGCTGTCATGCCATCCACCGTCACGAACGCATTCGCTCCGAACAAGTTCTTGACGAACATGTTCGGGCCAGGGTGTGCGTCAGGGCGTGCGTCAGCCCCTGTCCCCCGCTCCGCCAGCGGACCCCGGTTTCTGCCAAGATGCCGTACGTCATGGTGCAGATACCGAAAACGCCCGCGCCCTCGCCCCCCGCACCGCGCTCCGTCCCCACGAGCGCCGATGTGGCCCGGCTGGCCGGCGTCTCGCGCGCGACCGTCTCCTACGTCCTCAACAACACCAGCGCCGTCCGGATCAGCGAGCCCACGCGCCGCCGTGTGCACGAGGCCGCCAAGGAACTCGGGTACGTGCCGCACGCGGCGGCACGCAGCCTGCGCGCCGGGCACAGCCGTATGGTCCTGATGCCCGCGCCGTCCATTCCCGTCGGCCCGCTCTACAGCCGGTTCATCAACGAACTCCAGTGGGCCCTCAGCCGCCTCGACTACACCGTCGTGCAGTACGGCACGGTCGGACTGCACGGTGACGAGGCCGCCCGGGCCTGGGCCGAACTGCGGCCGGTCGCCGTGCTGGTGCCCGGCTCCGGCCTCGGCCCGCAAGGCGTCGCGGTGCTCAAGCGCTCCGGCGCACGGGCGGTCGTCACCCTCGGCCCGAAGTCCGTCGAGGGCGCCCACGCCCTGCTCATGAACCACGAGAAGGTCGGCCACTGCGCCGGAGCCCATCTGTACGCCCGCGGCCGGCGCCGTATCGGCGTCGTCGTGCCCGAGGAATCCGGCCTTGAGTTCTTCTCCCTGCCCCGCCTCGAAGGTGTGCGCCGCGCTCTGCGCGGCACGGATGCCACCGTGACCGAACTGCCCCTCGCCTACGAGGAGGAGGCCGCCGCGCGGCTCGCGGCCCGCTGGCGGGCCCTCGGCCTCGACGCCGTGTTCGCGTACAACGACGAGTACGCGATGCTGCTGATGCGCGCCCTCCAGGACCAGGGCGTCGCCGTCCCGGAGGACACGGCCGTCATCGGCGCGGACGACCTGATGCTCGGCCGGCTGCTCAGGCCCCGGCTCAGCACGGTCCACATCGAGCTGCCGTCCGGCCGCGACCTCGCCGAACTGGTCGACCGCACGGTGCACAACCCCGCCGCCGCGCCCGAGACGCACAAAGTGCTGGGAGCCACGGTGGTGCACCGCGACTCCAGCTGAACAACAACCAGGCAGCTACGGGGAGTCAGGCCTCGGCATCACTCACCGTTCTGTTCGGCCTTGGACTGCTGCGCCTCGACCGCCTTGCGGACCTCGTCCATGTCGAGCCCCCGCGCCTGGCCGATGACGTCCGTCAGGGCGGCCTCGGGGAGTGCGCCCGGCTGGGCGAACACGGCCACCCGGTCGCGGACGATCATCAGGGTCGGGATCGACTGGATACCGAAGGCCGCGGCCAGCTCCGGCTGCGCCTCGGTGTCCACCTTGCCGAACACCAAGTCGGGGTTGTCCTCCGCAGCCTTCTCGTAGACAGGGGCGAATTGACGGCACGGCCCGCACCAGGACGCCCAGAAGTCGATCAGGACGAAGTCGTTGTCCATGACCGTCTGGTCGAAGTTCTCCTTGGTGAGCTCCACGGTGCTGCTGCTCATGGCGTGATTCCCTCTTCCTGGTGTTGGGGCGAAGCCGCTGGCACAACGCCGCCGCCCTGGTACATATTCCGCGCGCGTACCCATGTGGCCAGCGCGTACACCACCCACCAGACTGGCCCCATGACGGAAACGGAAACCATCGCGTACGACGTCGTGGTGCTCGGGGCCGGGCCGGTGGGGGAGAACGTCGCCGACCGCACGCGCGCGGCAGGTCTTTCCACCGCGGTCGTGGAGAGCGAGCTGGTCGGCGGCGAGTGCTCGTACTGGGCGTGCGTCCCCAGCAAGGCCCTGCTGCGCCCGGTCATCGCCCGTGCGGACGCCCGCCGCGTGCCCGGACTGCGCCAGTCGGTACAGGGCCCCCTCGACACCGACGCGGTCCTCGCACACCGCAACTACTACACGTCCGACTGGCACGACGACGGCGCGGCCCAGTGGCTGGAGAGCATCGGGGCCGTGCTCTACCGCGGCCACGGCCGGCTGACCGGGCCGCGCACCGTGACCGTCACCGGCCAGGACGGCGCCCGGCACATCCTCACCGCCCGGCACGCCGTTGCCGTCTGCACCGGCAGCGACGCCGTGCTGCCCGACCTGCCCGGCCTCGCCGACGTGAAGCCGTGGACCAGCAGGAACGCGACCAGCGCGCAGGCCGCACCCGGTCGTCTCGTCGTGGTCGGCGGGGGAGTGGTCGCCACCGAGATGGCCACCGCCTGGCAGGCCCTCGGCTCGCAGGTCACCGTGCTCGTCCGGGGCAAGGGCCTGCTCAACCGCATGGAGCCCTTCGCCGGAGAACTGGTCGCCGAGGCCCTCACCGAGGCGGGCGCCGACGTCCGCACCGGCACCTCGGCCGAGTCGGTCACCCGCGAGAACGGCACGGTCGTGGTGGCCACCGACCAGGGAGACCGCATCGAGGCCGACGAGATCCTGTTCGCGACGGGCCGCGCCCCGCGCACCGGCGACATCGGCCTCGACACCGTCGGCCTGGAACCCGGCACCTGGCTCCCGGTCGACGACAGCCTGCGCGTGACCGGCAGCGACTGGCTGTACGCGGTCGGCGACGTCAACCACCGCGCGCTGCTCACCCACCAGGGCAAGTACCAGGCCCGCATCGCCGGTGCCGCCATCGCCGCCCGCGCCTCGGGCGTGCCGGTCCGGGAGTCGGACGCCTGGGGCGCCCATGCGGCCACCGCCGACCACCACGCCGTACCCCAGGTCGTCTTCACCGACCCGGAGGCGGCGGCCGTCGGCCTCTCCCTCGCGGAGGCGGAACAGGCCGGGTACCGGGTGCGGGCCGTGGACGTCGAGATCTCCTCCGCCTCCGGCGCGGGCCTGTACGCCGACGGCTACCGCGGCCGTGCCCGCATGGTCGTGGATCTCAACGGGGAGATCCTGCGCGGCGTCACCTTCGTCGGCCCCGGCGTCAGCGAGCTCATCCACTCGGCGACGATCGCGGTGGCCGGCCAGGTCCCGATCAGCCGCCTGTGGCACGCGGTACCGTCCTTCCCGACGATCAGCGAGGTGTGGCTGCGACTGCTGGAGGCGTACCGGGACAACTAGGGGGTGTCCTGATCAGCGGGGCAGCTCGAAGCCGAGCGATGCCGCCGCCTGCTGTGGCGTCGGCTGCGTCCACCACTGGGCCATGGCCTGGTTGGAGGACAGGGAGCGCAGTTCCGCCCGGTCGAGGTAGAGCGTGCCGTCGAGGTGGTCCGTCTCGTGCTGCACGATGCGTGCGGGCCACCCGGAGAACACCTCGTCCACCGCGCGGCCGTACTCGTCCTGCCCCGTCAGCCGCACCTCGGCGTGCCGCGCCACCACCGCCTGCCAGCCCGGCACGCTCAGACAGCCCTCGAAGAACGCGGCCCGCCCGGTGCCGACAGGCTCGTACGACGGATTGACCAGCACGCGGAACGGCTGCGGGACCCGCCCCCGGGCCACCCGCACCTCCTCCGACACGGGCGCCGGGTCCTCGACGACCGCGATCCGCAGCGGCACGCCCACCTGCGGCGCTGCGAGGCCCACGCCCGGCGCCGCGTGCATGGTGATGCGCAGGGCCGCCACGAAGCGCGCCAGCAGCATGTCGTCGAGCTGTCCGTCGAACGGCTCGGTCCCGCGCCGCAGCACCGGGTCGCCCGCCGCGACGACGGTCAACGGGCCGTCGGCGGCGAGGAGTTCCTCCACCTGCTCGGCCAGGGGCGCGCGATCACTCTGGGATGCCATCGCGCCAGCATGCCACGGAGCTCAGCGCTGACCGATTTCGCGTGTGGCCGCAGGTCATGTGAGGGCCCCGGGCACAGGGCAGTGCGGGCGTCCGGGCCCGGTTCCTGCGCGGAACCGGGCCCGAACGCCGTACGGCGGTGGTCAGAGCCGCTCGAAGTCGCCCGCGAGCGCCGAGGCGATACGCAGGTGCGACTCGGCCTCCTCGGGCCGGCCCTGCCGCTCCAGTGTGCGGCCGAGCATGAGCCGCGCGTACTGCTCCACCGGGTCGCGTTCGACGAGGACACGCAACTCGGCCTCCGCGCGGAGCAGTTGGGCCGAGTGGTAGTAGGAGCGCGCCAGCAGCAGCCGCGGCCCGGTCTGGTCCGGCGCCTCCTCGACCAGCCCGCGCAGGACGCGCGCGGCGGCGGCGTAGTCCTTGGCGTCGAAGAACATCCACGCGCGCTCCCAGCGCTCGGCCGGTGTTCCGTGGTCGTAGTACGTCATGTCCACTCCTGACCTCCTGCGGAGGACTGCAACCGCACCGGGTGGTTGAAAATTCCATCACCTGATGAGGGCGGCAGGCCGTCAGGGGTGACGAGGGGGCGTTGGACTGACGCGGAGGCCCGTACGGGGCTAGGTTGGGCCGTATGAGCAATCTTGATCGCGAGGCGGTACCCGCCCTGTGCGGCGGTCGGGGCTTCGTGGTGGCGGAGCCCGTGCGCGAACTCCTCAGCCCGCGCCGCGTCAAGCTAGGCGAGTCCACCGAAGTCCGCCGGCTGCTGCCCAACCTGGGCCGCCGCATGGTCGGCGCCTGGTGCTTCGTCGATCACTACGGTCCCGACGACATCGCCGACGAGCCCGGCATGCAGGTGCCGCCGCACCCGCACATGGGCCTGCAGACGGTGAGCTGGCTGCACGAGGGCGAGGTGCTGCACCGCGACTCCACCGGCAGCCTGCAGACGATCCGCCCGCGCGAACTGGGCCTGATGACCTCCGGCCGGGCCATCAGCCACTCGGAGGAAAGCCCCCGGCCGCACGCCCGGTTCCTGCACGGCGCCCAGCTGTGGGTCGCCCTGCCGGACAGCCACCGCCACATCGACCCGCACTTCCAGCACCACGCCCAGCTGCCTGTCGTCACCGCGCCCGGCCTCACGGCCACGCTGATCCTCGGCGACCTCGACGGAGCGACCTCGCCCGGGACGACGTACACCCCGATCGTCGGCGCGGACCTGGCCCTCGCACGCGGCGCCGACGTACGCCTGCCTCTGGAGCCGGACTTCGAGTACGCCGTGTGGTCCATGTCCGGCGAGGCCCATGTCGACGGCGTGCCGCTGCTGCCCGGTTCGATGCTCTACCTGGGCTGCGGCCGCGACGGACTGCCGCTGCGCGCGGAGTCGGACGCGGGCCTGATGCTCCTCGGCGGCGAGCCGTTCGAGGAGGAACTGATCATGTTCTGGAACTGGATCGGCCGGTCCCAGGAGGAGATCGAGCAGGCGCGCCAGGACTGGACGACCGGGACCCGGTTCGGGGAGGTCAAGGGCTACGACGGTGCTCCGCTGCCCGCTCCCGAGCTGCCGCCGCTGCCGCTGAAGCCACGGGGCAGGGTCCGCTGATCCGCGTACCGGCCGGGCCGGGTGAGCGAACGGATTTCCCCCGACTTCCTCCGAACTGTCAGTGGTGGTCCGTACGCTCGGCAGCATGGAGGGGAAGGCAGGGAAACCACATGGGGACGGAACCGACGCGGAGGCGTGGCAGCGGCTGACCGCCTACGCCTACCTCAGCGCACCCGAGCGCCTGGAGTACGTCGCGGTGATGCGGGTCTTCTGCGGCACACTGCTCGCGGACCTGTCGGTGCCCGACGTACTCGCCAAGCTTGCCGCGGGCGACGGTCCGGGCGCTGCGCTCGACGCGGACACACTCACCCGCAGGCTCGAAGAGCTGGTGCGCTGGGGCAATCTGCTGCGCAGCACGCACACCGTCAAAGCGACGAGCATCGCCGAGTACCAGCGCTCCCGGTCCCGCTACCAGCTGTCCAAACCGGGGGAGCGGGTGCAGCGGGACGCCGACGAGGTACTGGCCGGGGCGGACGCCGCCCGGGAGGTGAGCAGCGAGCTGCTCGCCCTCGTCGACCGCGGTCTGCGGGAGATCGCCGCCCTGGCCGGGGCGCCGGGCGGCGCGGATCCCCGCCAGGCACTGGAGCGGATCAGCACGCTCTTCGTCCAGTTCGCCGAATTCGCCGAATCGGTACGGGACTTCTACGCCTACCTCGGGCAGGTGCTGGCGCGCTACGACCTCGACTCGGCCGAGTACCAGGGGTTCAAGGAACTGCTGCTCGACTACGTGGAGGCCATCACCGAGGACGTCTCCTTCCGGGCCCCGCGCATCGCGGCTCACCTGGACGCGTTATGGCCGCACCTGCCCGCGCTGCTCGCGCGTATCGACACACACGCGGCGGGCCTCGGAGCGCTCGCCGACGGACTGCCCGAGACCCGGGTGCAGCGCAGCCGCGGCCGGGACCTCGCGGACTGGGAAGGACTGCGCGAATGGTTCACCGACACCGCGGGACACTCCAGCCAGGTGGACCAGCTCCGGGACGCCACCCTGCGCGCCCTTCAGTCGCTGCTGGCCAACGCCAAACGGATGCTGCGCTCGGCCTCCGGCGAGATGTCACGCCGCAAGGACCTGCTGCGGCTCGCGGCCTGGTTCGACGCCGCGGGGCCGGAGGAGGCCCATGACCTCGCGGTCGCCGCCTTCGGGCTCTACGGCGCACGGCATCTGGGCGTGGCACCGGACCCCGACCGGGCCGTGCCCGCCTATGTGAGCTGGTGGAACGGACCCGTGGTGGACGTGCCGGTGGCGCTGCGCGAGCGCGGCAGCAGGGCACCGCGGGGTCGCAGCGCCGCGGCCGAGGACCACTCCGCGCAGAAGAGCCGCCTCATGGAACAGGCACAGCAGCAGGCCGCGGCCCGGCAGGCGGCGGCCGACGAACTGCGCAGCGTCTCCGGCAGGTTCGACCAGGTGAGACTGGGCGCCGCTGCCATGCGGCTGCTGCTGGAGCTGCTCACCACCGCCCTCGGCAACGCCCAACTGCACCGGGACGCCCACGACTTCCTGCTCGACGGGGCCCAGGCCCGCGACGAGGACCTCGGCATCCGGCTGACCGCCTGGCGCACCCCCGGCCGGTCCACGGTCCTCAGGTCCGTGGACGGCGACCTGATCGCGGACGATCTCGCCGTCGCCGTCGAGAGCACCGCCGCGTCCGCGGTGACGGAGGCGAGCGCCTGATGCCCCTGCCCTCCGCCCACGACGTCGCCCTCGCCGCCGAACGCCGCACCGCGGCCCGGCTCCTGCTCGCCCACCCGCTGGTCACCAGCAGCGGACCCCACAGCGACGCCTTCGCCCTGGTCCGGCGGCACGCCGACTGGCTCGCCCAGCGCTTCCAGCAGGTGTTCGGATACCGCCTGCTGGTGGAGGCCTCCTACGCCCGCCTGTTCAAGGCGGGCCTCGGCCCGGGCTCCGGCCACCGCCTGGAACGGCCGTCGACCGGAACACCGTTCACCCCACGGACGTACGCCTGCCTGGCTCTCGCCCTGTCCGTCCTCGTCACCGCCCCGGAACAGATACTGCTCTCCCAGCTCGTCGCCGATCTGCGGGCGGCGGCCGTCGACGCCGGCATCGAGATCGCCGACACCGGGCGGCAGGCCGAACGGCGGACGCTCGCGGCGGCACTGCGGCAACTCGTCGACTGGGGCGTCCTGTCGGAGACCGAGGGCCATGTCGGGGCCGTCGCCGAAGAGCGGGCCGGGGAGGCGCTGCTGACCGTGGACCGGGAGATCGCGCGCGCCGTCGTCGCCGGCCCGCTCGCCCAGAGCCGCGACGGCGCGGACCTGGTACGCCGGGCCGCCGACCCCGGATTCGGAGGACCGCGTACCTACGTCCGCAGACGCCTCGTCGAAACCCCCGTCGTCCACCTCGACGACCTCACGGACGTCGAGCGCGAATGGCTGCGCACCCGGCAGCGGCGTGAGGCGCAGGCGTTCTCCGAACTCCTCGGTCTGGAGGCCGAGATCCGTGCCGAGGGCATCGCCCTGGTCGACCCGGACGGCGACCTCACCGATCTGCATCTGCCGGGCACCGGCACCGTCGCCCAGGCCGCGCTGCTCCTGGTGGAACGGCTCGTCGACCGGCTGCGCCCCGAGGACCCCGGCCACCCGGCGGTCGGCGGACGGCTGGTGATCGGCGTTCCCGTCCCGGACGGGCTGCTGCCCGAGCTGCTCGACGCGCTGATCGAGGAGTACGGCAGCCGCAGCAACTGGCAGCGCGGCCACCTGGAGGACCGGGAGGGCTTCCTCGCCGCCGTCCTCGACCTTCTCGTCCGGATGCGTCTGATGGCGCCCGCCGGGCCCGTACGCTCCGGCGGCCACGGCCTGCCCGAGGGATACGACGAGTCGGTGGCCGACGGCCGCTCCGTCACCGATGTCTCCCAGGCCCGCGGCCAGGGCCGTACGGACAGCGGCTGGATCCTGCTCGCCGCGGCCGCCCGGTACGCCACCACGGTGGCGGTCAAGCCCCGTACCGACCAGTCCCCAGCGGACGACGTCTTCGAGGAGTCGCCCCGATGAACCGCCCGCCGTCCCCACACCGCTACCGCCTGCACCGCGCGGGCATCCGGAACGTCTGGCAGTACGACGAGCAGGAGTTCGCCTTCGGCGACGGACGGCTGCTGCTGCGCGGCAAGAACGGCGCGGGCAAGTCCAAGGCCCTGGAGATGCTGCTGCCCTACCTCCTCGACGGCGACGCCCGGGCGCTGGACGCCACCGGCACCGGGCGCACCACCCTCCTCTGGCTGATGCTCGACGGCTTCGCACAGACCAACCGGCTGGGCTATCTGTGGGTGGAGTTCGTGCGCACGGACGAGGAGGGCCATGACCGCCACCTCACCCTCGGCGCGGCCATCCGGGCGTCCCAGTCGACCAGGACGGCGAAGCCGTTCTTCTTCACCACGCGGCTGCGCGTCGGAGAAGACCTCGACCTGGCACCCGCCGGCCAGCCGCTTCCCCTCGACCGGCTCAAGTCGCTGGTCGGCCAGGAGAACGTCACCGACCGTGCCGTAGAGCACCGGGCCAGGGCCGCCCGTGAACTGTTCGGCCTCACCGACCCGGCGCGCTACCGCAACCTCCTCCATCTCCTGCACCGGCTGCGCCGCCCCACCATCGGCGACCGCATCGACTCCGGCGGACTGGTCTCGGTCCTCGCCGAGACCCTGCCCGCCCTCGACGACGAGGTCGTGGAGAAGGTGGCCCGCAATCTCGACGACCTCGACTCCGTGCGGGCCGACCTCGGGCGCCTGGAACGCACCGACCAGGCGCTGAGCACCTTCCTCACCGGCTACCGCGGCTATCTGCACGGGGCGCTGCGCCGCCGCGCGGAGCGGGTGAGCGGTGAGCTGGAGCAGCTGATGGAGTACCGCAGGTCCACGGGCGACGCGGCGCGCACTGCGGAGGGACTGCGCGAGCGCGAGCGGGAACTCGCTGCCCGTGTCGAAGCCTTCGAGGGCGAGGAGAGTGCCGCGCAGACGGAACTGGCGGCGCTGCATGCCAGCGCCGGGTACCGCAGCCTCCAGGAGCTCGGGGAGAAGCGCGCCACCGTCACCGCCCTGCAGAGCGCGGCCGCCACCGCCTTCAAATCCGTCCGCCAGGCGCACAGCAACCAGGAGGAGGCCGGACGGCGCCTCACCGCGGAGGCCGGACGGCTCGGCGAGGACCTGGTCGAACTGAGCACGGTGCACGGCGAGTTGGTGCGGGAGGCGGAGCGGTCCGGGCTCGACCCCGTGCATCTGGGCGAGCCCGTCGGGATCCGCGCCGCGCCGGCCGCGCCGACCACCACGGCGGAACTGACCGCCCCCGACGGCGACTTCCACCTCGTACGGCACACCGAGGTGCTGGCCGTGGACACCGAGACCTGCACGACGGCGCTGCACGACTGGGACGCCCGGCTCGACGCGGGGCAGCCGGTGATCAGAAACCGCGCCCGGGCCGTCACCGAACTGGGCGCCCTCATCGAGCGGTCGGACCGGGCCCGGCGGGAGGCCGACGAGGCCGATGCCGCCCGTGAGCGTCTGGAGGAACAGACGGACCAGGCGCGCGCCCGGGCCGAGGAGCGCCGGCAGGAGACCGTGCGAGAGGGAGAGGCGTACGCCGAAGCGGCCCGGGCCTGGACCGAGCGGCTGCGCAACCTCACCGGGGTGCCTCTGGAGGCCGTGCCCGCCCTGCTCGCGCAGGACCCGGCGGACGGCCCGCTGCCCGCCCGGATCCCCGACGAGATCACCGAAGCGGCCCGGTCCGCCGTCGACCCGTGGCTGCGGGACCTCGGCGAGGAACGCGACGCGCTCTCCCTCACCGTCCGCGAACGGGCGGCCGAAGGGGACCGCCTCGGGCGCCAGCGCGAGGAATGGGAACGCCGCACCGACCCCGAGCCCCCGCCCCCGGCCCACCGCACGGCTCCTCGCGGACCCGGTACCGGAGCACCCCTGTACCGGCTGGTGGACTTCGCGGACGGCCTGGACCCGCAAACACAGGCGGGGCTGGAAGCCGCGCTGGAGGCCTCCGGCCTGCTCGACGCCTGGGTGTGCGCCGACGGCACGGTCCTGGACCCGGCCACGCGGGACACCCTCCTGGTTCCAGGTGCACCGGTGGCCGGGGCGAGGCTCGCCCAGGTGCTGCGGCCGGTCGCCGCGCCGGACAGCGGAGTGATGGTCGAGCAGGTCGAGCACCTGCTGGAGGCGGTGGCCCTGACCGGAGCCGGCAGCCATGTCGTCATGGCCGACGAGGCGACGGCGCCGCACACCGTGATCGGCGCGGACGGCACCTGGAGGCTCGGCATCGCCCGCGGCCGCCACGTCAAGCAGGCCGCCGAATATGTGGGAGCGGAGGTGCGCGCGGAGACCCGCCGCCGGGCGCTCGCGGACCTCGACCTCCGACTGGCCGAACTCCAGGGCGAGTTGGCGGAGCAACGGTACGGCCTGCGCATCCTCACCGAGCATCGCGACCAGGTCGGCGACACCCTGCGCCGCCCGCCCTCGGCACGTCGGCTCACGGATGCGTGGGCCCGCACGTCCGAGGCCGAGCGTGCCGCCGACTCCCTCGCCCGACAGGCGGCCACGGCCGCCCGTGAGTCGGAACAGGCACGTGCCCGCGCCGTCGCCGCCCGGCGCGAGACAGAGGCGTCGGCGAGTGCTCAGGGCCTCCCGGCGGACCCGGCCGCGCTGGAAACGGTCCGCCGTGCCCTGGACCGCCTCGGCCAGGGCGCGGAGCGGCTGCGGCGACGGGTGCGCGCGGTCCTGTCCGCCGCCGACGGTCATCGCGGTGGCCGGGCGGACTACGAGCGCGCCGAGTCGGCCCGCCGGGAGGCCGAAGCCGACTACGCCGAGCCGCTCGGACGTCTGGAGGCGGCCCGCCGAACCGTGCGGGCCCTGGAAGAGGCCCTCGGCGCCACGGCACAGGAGATCCTCGCCCGCGAGGCCGAGGCGAAACGCCGTCTGGACGCGGTCGGACGTCAACTCCCGCGTGTGCGCCAGGACATGGCCGACGTGCACGACCAGCGCGTACGGGCCGAGGAGGACGTCAGGACGCGGCGCGAGGCACTCGCCGCCCAGGAGGCCGATGTGCTGGCCTGCGGCAGGCGACTGCGTACGGCCCTGTCGTTGCCGGGCGTGCTCAGGGGGACCGGGCTCGACACCGACGCGGAGGACGGCGGCCTGAAGTCCCAGGACCCCGTCCACCACGACGTCCGCGAGCGCATCACTGAGCTGCGCCGACTGGTCGACGCCGTTCGCCGAGGACTCGACGCCGAGCGCCGTGACCTCTCGGACACCACGCTCCTCAACCGTCACACCGAACTGCGCGACCAGCTGTCCGGCGGCTTCGACGCGACCATCGAGGAACACGACGGCATCAAGCTCTGCCGCCTCGTCGACGACCACGGCCCGCATGACATCGCCCTGGTCGGCGAGCGCATCGCCGCCCAGGCCGCTGACGCACGCGACCGTCTGACCGAACGTGAACGCGAGGTCTTCCAGCGCTTCCTGACCGGAGAGCTCGGCGATCACCTGTCCGCGCAGGTGCTGGCCGCGGGCTCGCTGGTCGCCGCCCTGAACTCCACGCTGTCCACGGTCCGTACGTCGCACGGCCTGGGCGTGTCCCTCGACTGGAAGCTGGCCGACGGAGTGGAAGCGGACGTCAAGGCGGCCGTCGACCTTCTGCGCAGTCCCTCGGGCCTGCGCACCCGTGAGCAGTCCGAACAACTGCGGGACGTCCTGCAGCGGCGGATCGAGGACGCCCGCCGCGCCGACCCGGCCGCGGGCTACGCCTCCCATCTGCGCACCGCCCTGGACTACCGCGACTGGTTCACCTTCACGGCGTGGGTGGTGAACGACGCGAACCCGGGCAGCCGCCGCAAGCTCTCCGGCCGCACCGGATTGAGCCAGGGCGAACAGCGGGTCCTGTCGTACCTGGTCCTTTTCGCGGCAGCGGCCGCCCACTTCACGAGCCTTGCCGAGTCCGCCGCGCACGCACCCCGGCTCATCCTGCTCGACGACGCCTTCGCCAAGGTCGACGAGCCCACCCACGCGCGCCTCGGCCGCATCCTGGTCGACCTGGACCTCGACTTCGTCCTCACCAGCGAGCGCCTGATCGGCAACTGGCCCGACGTACCGGCCCTGCACATCTACGAGTGCCTGCGCGACCCGCATGTGCGGGGCGTGGCCACGCTCCACTACACATGGAACGGTCGGCAGCGGAGGCTGATGCCCGTATGACAGGCGCCGAACGAGCCGCCGAACACCCCCCGGACCCGGATGCCCTGGCGTTTCTCGCCCGGCCGGGCCTCACCCGCCTCTGGACGGCGGCACGCACCCGCCTGGAACGCAACGGCCTCCGGCCGGCCGGCACGATCACGCTTCAGCGACTGGACGCCGAGGAGCGCCAGGACCTCTCCCTCCTCCTGGCGAGACAGCTCACGGGCCCCATCGCCACCATCCGGCTGCCGGACCTGGACGCCCGACTGCGTGCCAGCGCCGTCGGACGGGGCCTGGCCGCGACGCTGGCGGAACTGGGCCCGCCGCTGACGGACCGCCGAGCGGCCCGGGGCGCGGCCGCGGCCGAACGGGCCCGCGTGTGGGCGACGGCGGAGACAGCGCTGGAGGCCTCATCGCTGTCGGCCCAGCCCTGGGCCGGCCGCTGGCTGGAGGAGATACGACGCGGCGGCACACTCGCCCGTCAGGAGCCGCCCACCGCGGCCACCGTCATCACCCAGGCCGTCCAGACCCTGGCCGTCCTCTTCCCCGGGACCGGCACCCGGCCCACCCCGGCCACCTGGGGCCGCGGCGAACTGGCCACCCGCACCACCGGCTCGGCCCACGGCCTGGACGACGGCACGCTCTTGTCCCGGCTCGTCCTGCGCGGCATCGCGCTCGCCCGGGGCGTCGAGTTCCCCGACGGCGCGCCGGCCCGCCGGGCCCTGTGGCGCACGGCCTCGGTCACCCCCGACGAGGTTTCCAGCACGGTGCTCACCTACGGCCTGCGCCCCACCGGCGGCACCTGGCGCGAGGCGGCCCTGCGTGAGCGCGCCGACCACCACATGGAGACCCATCTGACCCTGCGCGAACTACGCGCCCTGCACCTGGAGATACCTCCGCGTACCAGGGTCCACGTCTGTGAGAACCCCCGCGTGGTCGAGGCCGCGGCCGACACCGGCCGCACGGCACCCCTGATCTGCACCTCGGGAAGCGCGACGACCGTCGTCCTCACGCTGTTGGACACGCTGGCGGCGGCCGACAGCACGCTTGCCTACCACGGCGACTTCGACTGGCCGGGCATCAGTCTGGCCAACCGGGTCATACAGCGGTACGCAGCCGAGCCATGGCGTATGCGGGCCGCCGACTACGAGTACCTCGCGGCGCGCACACACCTGCACGGCACGCCGCAGGTCCTTCTCACCGGAGCACCGGTCGAGGCCACGTGGGACCCCGAACTGTCCCCGGCCATGACCGCCCTGGACATCGCCCTCCACGAGGAGGCAGCGCTCGACCTGCTCCTGGAGGACCTGGGATGACCGGCCGACGTGTGCCCGACGCGTACGGTCAGCTGTGGCTCAGGACGTTGACCACACGGCCGTTGGGGTCCCGTACGAAGAAGCGGCGCACGCCCCACTCCTCGTCGGTCAGCGGGTGGACGATCTCCGCACCGCGCTCCCGCATGGCGGCGTACGCCGCATCGACGTCCTCGACCTCGATGCTCATGTCGGGCACGACGGGTGCCGTCCGGTCCTCGCTCATCAGGCTGACCTGGACGGCGGGGTTCTCGGCGGACGCGAGGGTCATGATCCACCCGAGGTTCATGACCTCCTCGAAGCCCAGCACGCCATAGAACTCCGAGCTCTCCTTCTGCGCCTCCGACTGGATGTTGGGGACGACTCGGCGGACGTACATCTCGCGGCTCCGGTGGTCAGGTCGGCGCGTCCGAGGACCGGGCCAGCGTAGCGGAGGGCCCGTCAGGGGGCGGAGGGACCGTCGAGGTACGTGCCGTTGTCGTCGTAGGGCCAGGCGTTGGCGACGCAGCCCTTGAGGCCCTTGATCTGCTGCATCATCGCCGGTGCGGGGCGGCCGGGTCCGGGGCAGGTCTCATGGCCGTGGCCGATACGGTGGCCGACCTCGTGGTTGACGATCAGCGCACGGTACTCGCCGATCGGCCCGTCGAACTCCGGGGAGCCCCGCACCCACCGCTTGAGGTTGACCACCACGTCCGTCCCGACGCTGCAGTTGACCTTGCCCTCGGTCCGCAGCCCCGCCGCTCCGCAGATGCTGTCCACCGTGCCCGGGGTGGCGATCTTCACCAGGAAGTCGTAGGAGCCCGAGCGGACCAGCTGGAAGGAGTTGACACCGTCGCGGGTCCAGCCCCGGCGGTCGGCCAGGACCGCGGATATCTCGGCCGCTGCCGACTCCGGGCGGATGTCGATGCCGTCCTCGACGAGCACCTTGTAGCGCCGTACCAGCTTGCCTTCCCCGACCGCCTTGCCGCTGGCGCGGGCAGCGGTGAAGGTGCCCGGTCCGGTGGCGGGAACGGCGATCGGGGAAGCGGTGGAGGCCGTGGTCGGTGCGGTGGACACGCCGGGATCGTCGGACGGGCTCGGTAACGTACCCGGCCCGGCTGCGCCGTCCCGGGTGCCGGTGCCGTGGCTCGCCGGGGTGCGGGTCTCCTTCCAGTACACGACGGCGACGGCCGTGGAGACGATCACGGCACTCAACGCCGTGCCTGCCCAGAGCACACGGGCGGTGGGCCTGCGGGAACGCGCGCGACGGCGGGTTCGGCGCGTGCGGCCTCCCGGTGCGGATCCGCCTGAACTGCGCGTCCGGTCGAACTGGCGGGTTGCGGGCTGTACCACGGCAGGCCTCCTGGATGATCGTCGTACAAGACGGACGGCCTGGTCGTGCCGTTCCACCGCAGTGGTACGCAGCGGCGCCGACATCCGTTTACCGGACGGCTCTTGGAGGCCCGTGCACGTGGGGAAGGTCACTCAGCGGCGGGTCCGGCCGTCAGTCGCAGCAGCGTTTCCTCGAAGGAAACCGCGTCCTTGGGCGGCCGGTTGCGCGGGAGCCTGGACAACAGGGCCGCCATGCCACAGGTGTTGGTCACGCCGGAGAAAAGCAGGCCGGCGCCGACCAGACCGGACAGCCAGTGCGCGGGCGGCCAGGCCAGGCCCGCGACGAAGCCGAGGAACACGAGTGTTCCGGCGGTGAGGCGGACCTGGCGGTCCATGGGCCAGGGGGCACGGGCGCGGGCCGTGGCAGGATGTTCGACGGGCCGGCCGGCCGTCTCCCAGGCGCTTGTGCCGCCCTCCAGCGTGGCCGCCGCGACACCCAGCGCCGCCAGCCGCTCGCAGCCCTTGGCGGCCCGGGCCCCGGAAGCGCATACGATCAGCAGCGGCCCGCGCGCGGCCGCGGCCTTCAGGGCATGCGCGGCCTCGTCGAGCCGGTCCAGCGGGATGTTGTGGGCGCCGGGGACATGGCCGCCCGCGTACTCGCCGGGGGTGCGCACGTCGACGACGGTGAACTCGCCGAGACGGTCGGTGGCCTGGGCGGGGGTCAGCGTGGTGGGGGTGGTCACGGAACAGAACCTTTCTGTGATGTGTTCCCCGCGCGGTAGGATACCCACGGGGGTATGCAAGAGGAGGAAGTGTGCAACTCGACATGTCGGCCGAGGAGCTGAAGTCGGCGCTCAACCGGCTGCGGCGGGCCCAGGGCCAGCTCGCGGGAGTGATCCGGATGATCGAGGAGGGCAGGGACTGCGAGGACGTGGTCACCCAGCTCGCGGCGGTCTCCCGGGCCCTGGACCGGGCAGGGTTCTCGATCATCGCGACCGGACTCCAGCAGTGCATGACCGATGAGGACCCTCAGGTGCGGGACTCCGCCCAGATGCGGGCCCGCCTGGAGAAGCTGTTCCTCTCCCTGGCCTGAGGTGGAACAACCGGCCGAGCGCCTGTGTCACAGCACGGTCGCCGTGCCCATGGCCAGGGCGACACCCAGCAGTACCGTGCCGAACACACGCTGGAGTGTCGCCGCGGAGACCTTGGCGGTCAGTCGCCTGCCGTCCCAGGCGCCCAGCACGGCGGTCGCCAGGAACGGCGTGATCAGCGCCCAGTCCACGTCCACGGCGGTGAACGCCCGGGCCGCGAGAGCCACCAGCGCGTTGGTGACGATGACCAGCAGACTCGTGCCCACGGCCGCGCTCATCGGCACGGCCAGCACGGTCACCAGCGCCGGTACGGCCAGGAAGCCGCCGCCGACCCCGAGGAACCCGGTCACCGCGCCCAGCCCGGCCCCGGCCCCCGCAGCACGGACGGCCGACACCCTGCCGCTCCCGCGCGGGGCGCGGCGGCGCAGCATGCGCAGGGCGGCCAGTCCGGCCAGCGCCGCGAACATCAGGGTCAGCACGGGCTGCGGGAGGCGCGAGGACAGGGCGCCGGCCACGGCGGCGGGCAGCAGTCCGGCCGCCGCGAACAGCAGACCGGCCCGCCAGCGCACCGCTCCCGCCCGCGCATGGCCCAGCAGGGCGGTCACCGAGGTGACGATCACGATGACCAGACCGGCGGTGGTCGCCGCGGCCGGGCTGAAGCCGAGCAGATAGATCAGGGCGGGGACGGTGAGGATGCTGCCGCCCGCACCCAGGGCGCCCAGGGCGAGGCCGACCACTCCGCCGGCGAGCAGGGCCAGGACGACCGCGGTCATACGACGGTCCCGGCGGCTCCGTGCGCGTCCTGGACCGGGAGGCCCCCGGCGGCCCAGTCGAGCATGCCGCCGATCACGTCCACCGCCGCCACACCCCGCTCGGCCAGCAGCGCGGCCGCCTGCCGTGAGCGGTTGCCCGAGCGGCAGATCAGCACCAGGTCCTTCCCGTCGGGAACGGCCGCCGCCCCGGCGGCCAGGTGCGACAGTGGCACGAACAGCGCACCGGGCGCGTGACCGGCCCGGTACTCGTCCGCCTCGCGGACGTCGACCAGGACGGCCGTACCGTCCCGGAGCAGTCGGTGGGCCCGGGCGACCGTGATACGGCCGGGGCCATGGGGAGAGAAGGGCATCATTCGTTCCTCGGGTCCGCGCCGGCCGCCAGGACCGGCCGTCGGTCCGGACCGGCGCTGTGGCGCGGTCAGTTGGCGGCAGGGGGGACGAGCGCGAGGCCGGCCTCGGCCGCCCGGGCGTAGTCGTCGTCGACGGCCACCACGTCGCGGCCCGCGGCGTCGAGCACGGACGCGGCGATGGCCGCCCGCATCCCGCCCGCGCAGTGCACCCACACCGTGCCGTCGGGCACCTCGCCCAGCCGGCGGTGGATCCGGTGGACGGGGAGGTGGACGCTGCCCTCGATCCAGCCGTCCGCGCGCTCGGCGTCCCGGCGCACGTCGACCACCACCATGTGCTCGCCGCGCTCACGCGCCGCGGCCAGCTCGGCGAACGTGGCCCGCCGGAACGAGGCCGGCCGCCTTCCGTCGGCGACCCAGTCGGCCGGGGAGCCGACGGCGGCCGCGGCCGGCCGGTCGATGCCCACCCGGGCGATCTCCCGCTGGGCGCGCGCGACGTCCTCGGCGCTCTTGGCGAGCAGCGTCACCGGCTTGCCCCAAGGGATCATCCACGCCAGATACGTCGCCGGCTGCCCGTCCACCTCGAAGTTGAACGTCCCGGCCACATGCCCGGCGGCGAACGCCACCCGGCTGCGCAGATCCACGACCCACTCGCCCGCCGCGAGACGCCGGGCGATCTCGCCCGCGTCGGCAGGCCGCGGCGGGGTCAGGTCCAGCGGGGCGGGGCCTTCGGCATTGGCCGGGCCCATGTGCGCGTAGTAGGCGGGGATGTCGTCCAGCCCCGCCAGCAGGTCCTTGACGAATGTGTCCACGTCCTGGACGAGCACCGGGTTGGACGCCTTCTCCGCGCCGATCGTGCTCCGTGAGCCCTGGGCCTGGGACGAGGAGCAGAAGCTGCCGAAGCCATGGGTGGGCATGACGGCCACCTCGTCGTCCAGCTCCTCCGCGAGCCGGTGCGCCGAGGCGTGCTGTGCGCGGGCCAGCTGCTCGGTCAGCCGTGGCTCGACGAGGTCGGGCCGGCCCACGCTGCCGATCAGCAGTGAACCGCCGGTGAAGACGGCCGCCGGCCGGCCCGACTCCTGAAGGACGTAGGAGGTGTGGTGCGGCGTGTGACCGGGGGTGGCCACGGCCCGCAGGACCAGATCCTCGTCGACCGGCTCCTCGTCCCCGTCGGTGACCGGCACACGTGCGTACGCCACCGCGGCCCCGGCCGGGACCAGATAACGCGCCCCCGTCAGCCGGGCCAGCTCGAGGCCGCCGGTCACGTAGTCGTTGTGCACATGGGTCTCGGCCACGGCCACGATCCGCACGCCGCGCCGTGCCGCCTCGGCGATCACGCGGTCGATGTCCCGTGGCGGGTCCACGACCACCGCCGTACGGGGGCCGCCCGCCAGATAGCTGCGGTTGCCCAGACCCTCGGTCTCCAGTACGTCGACGAAAAACACGGCCTCTCCCTACGTGAGCGGGTACCCCAGGGGGTATCTGTCATCCACCGTAACAGATACCCCATGGGGTATTGGAAAAGGATGGGTCACGCACGCAGGGAACCTCGCGGAGCACGGACGCCTCATACCAGAGGAACCGACCCGTGCTCTCGGAGAGGAGTGTCTGTTGGCCCGTCAGCTGTCCCGCCGGAAGTTCGTGGTCTACTCACTCGCGGCGACCACCCTGACCATCGCCGCGCCGCTCGGCTGTGACACCCCGTCCGCGCAGGGCGCCGAGGAGACCGCCGACGGTGCCGCACGGCCCTCCGACGTCCTGGTGACCGGCACCGACGAGGAGAGACTGGTCCTGGAGGTCACCCGGGCCAACAAGGTCGTCGTACGGCTGCCGCGCGCCGAGGTCGGCCAGGGCGTCACGACCGCGGTCGCCATGATGATCGCCGAGGAGCTCGACGCCCGGCTCGTCGACGTCGACATCCCGCTCGCCGACGCCCGGACCAAGGGCAACCAGTTCACCGGCGGTTCGAACTCGGTCAGCTCGCTGTACGGTCCGGCCCGGCAGCTGGCGGCCGTCGCCCGCGCCCGGCTGGTGACCGCCGCCGCCCGGCGGTGGAACCTGCCGGCACGCACCCTGCGCACCAGGGACACCATGGTCGTCGCACCGGACGGCCGTACGGCCACCTTCGGGTCCCTGACGGCGAGGGCGGCCCGTATCCGCCGGACGGATGTGCCGGGCAAGCCGAAGCCGGCGTCCCGGCACCGGGTGATCGGGCGGCCGACGACCCGCATCGACGCGCGGGACATCGTCACCGGCAAGGCGAAGTTCGCCGGAGACCTGACGGCGGCCGGGGCCAGGCCGACGGTCGTGGCCCGGCCGCCGACGATCGGCGGGAAGGCCGTCACCGTCGACGACCGGGAGGCCCGCGCGATGCCGGGCGTCCGCGCGATCGTCAAGATCGCCGGTGGTGTCGCCGTCGTGGCGGACTCCTTCCACCACGCCTTCAAGGCCCGCGACGCCCTGAAGATCACCTGGGCGCCGGGCCCGCTGGCACGGCTGTCCGACGCCGCCATCCGCTCGCGGCTGCGCACCGCCGTCCCCCGGCTCGGCACTCCGCCCAGCGGATCGGCGCAGGTCGAGGCCGAGTTCGCGTTCGCCTTCGTCAGCCATGCCCCGATGGAGGTGCTGACCGCGGTGGCGGACGTACGCGCCGACCGTGCCGAGATCTGGTTCTCCTCGCAGACACCGATGGAGGCCCGGAGCACCATCGCCGCGGCGGTCGGGCTGCGGGAGTCGAAGGTCCGGGTCCATGTCGTGCGCGGCGGAGGTTCGTTCGGACGCCGCCTCAACTACGACGCCGCGATCGAGGCGGCCCTCATCTCGAAGAAGGCGAAGCAGCCGGTCAAACTGATGTGGAGCCGCGCCGACGACATCCGGCACGGCCGGATGCGCCCGGCCTCCCACCACCGGATACGGGCCAGTCACGCCCGGGGCAGGGTGGTGGCCTTCGCCCATGCGACGGCCTCGGTGAGCGAGTCGTTCGAGGGCGCGTCCGCCCAGGGCGCGGCGGCCGTCCGCGCCGCGGGACCCCTGCCCAGCGACAGCGGCCTGTACAACTTCGGGCGCCTGTCCGGGGATTCGGGCTCGGTCGAGCTGGCGATGCCGCTCGGCGCCTGGCGGTCGGTCGACTCCGGGACGATGCGCACCGCGGAGGAGATCGTGGTGGACGAGGTCGCCGCGAAACTGGGCAAGGACCCCGTCGCGTTCCGGCGGACCACGCTCAGAAGCAGGGAAGTCAAAGCCGTACTCGACAAGGTCGCGTCCGCCGGACACTGGGGCCGGACCCTGCCGGACGGCCATGGGCAGGGCGTCGCCGTCCACGAGGAGTACGGCTCCTGCGTGGCCTGCCTGGTCGAGATCGACGCCTCCGACCCGAAGAACCCCCGGGTGACCAAGGTGGTGATGGCGGCCGACGTCGGAACCGCCGTCAACCCGCGCGGGCTGGAAGCCCAGTTGATGGGAACCGCCGTCGACGGCATCTCCACCGTGCTCCGGGCCGGCCTGCACATCGACCGGGGCGCGGTGCGCGAGAAGAGCTTCGCCGACTTCGAGTGGGCCCGCCAACGGCACGCCCCGCTGCACTTCGAGGCGCACATCATGCCGTCGCGGGGCGAGCCCGGCGGGGCCGGCGAACTCGGTGTCCCGGCCGCGGCCGGCGCCGTGGCCAACGCCTACGCCCGCGCGACCGGTACCAAGCCCCGCCGTTTCCCGATCAACTTCTGACCGACTTTCCGCTCACCGTCCGAGAAGGTACCGATGCCCTCCCACTCCTTCGTCCTCAACGGAAAGCCGGTCACCGTCGAGGCACCCGCCGACATGCCGCTGCTGTGGGTGCTGCGCGACCTGCTGAACGTCACCGGCCCCAAGTACGGCTGCGGCGTGGGCGTCTGCCGGGCCTGCACCAGCCATCTCGACGGCGCGGAGATCCAGCCCTGCATCGTCCCGGTCGCGGACTGCGCGGACCGCAAGGTCACCACGATCGAGGGCCTGGCCGACGGCGACACCCTCCACCCCGTGCAACAGGCCTGGCTGGACTGCGACGTCGCGCAGTGCGGCTTCTGCCAGCCGGGCCAGATCATGGCCGCGGCGGCCCTGCTGGAACGGACGACCGAGCCGACGGACGCCGACATCGACCGCATCGAGAACGTCTGCCGCTGCGGCACGTACTCCCGCATCCGCGAGGCCATCAAGAAGGCGTCGGCGAAGGGCTGACAAGGGGACTCGTACGCCGGGTTCGCCCGGCCCGGCGGTGACGAGCACCCGTAAGTCCCGCGGGGGCCAGGGTCGGCCTTGCGTCCGACGGGAGGGACGGCGCCGCCCTGGTCGCCGCCGTCAGTGCGTGCCGTCGCCGTCCAGGGCGGCAGGAGCCGCGCCACCATGTCCTGCGCCCTACCCGCCCGCTCGCCGCGCGAGTCGTGGCGCTGCCGGGCGTGGCCGATCCGCGGTTGGCGACCGCCGCCGACGGCGCGGCGGGCGTTGCGGCCGGGCTGGACCGGCCCTGGCTTGAGGCCGAGCAGGGCCGGCGGCCGAGCTCCCGGCCGGAGTCGGAGCTCCTGGCCGGAGTCGGAGCCACGGTCGTTGACGTGCAGGTCGTGAGCCTCGGTCCCGGCGCAGGGAGCCTCCGTCCCGGCGCGGAGACCTCCGTCCCGGTCGAGGGAGCCTCCACCCCGGTCGGCTGGAACCTTCCTGGACTGTTCGTCCAAGACTTGGACCTGTAGTCTGACGTTAGCCTGGCGTCGCAGGTCAGAGGTGAGGAAGAGGCGGTGGCTGCCGAATGGGTCTGGATGCGGAGCGGGACGCGATCATCGCCGCGGTGGGCCCTGTCGCCGACGGGATCGCCGCGACCTTCGGCCCGGTGTGCGAGGTGGTGCTGCACGACTACCGGCGGCCCGAGGAGTCGGTCGTCGCCGTCGCCGGCTCGGTGACCGGGCGTGCCGTGGGCGGAGCGATGAGCGAGATCGGCATGCGGATCCTCGCCCGGGGCGACGAGGCCGGCGACGATCTCAACTACCTGACCCGGACGGGGACCGGAAAGCTGGTCAAGTCGTCCACGATGGTCCTGCGGGACTCGACGGGCGCGGTGTTCGGCGCGCTCTGCGTCAACCTCGACGTCACCGCGGTCACCGAGGCCCACACCCTGCTGGGCGCGCTGGCCGGGCTCGCGCGGGACCCGGACGAGCCGCCGGTCACCACCTTCGGCAACGACATCGACTCCGTCGTCGAGGCCATCCTCGACGCCCAACAGCTCCGGCAGGACCTGACCTGGGCGACGCTCGACCGCGAGCAGCGACTCGGCCTCTTCCGCGGCCTGGACGAGCGCGGCGTGTTCGCCGTCCGGCGCGCGGTGGAGCAGGTCGCGGCGAGGCTCGGCATCTCCCGTGCCAGCGCCTACAGCTACCTCGCACAGGCCCGCGCCACGACAGCCCGGACAGCTCCGATCGCCCGGACCGCCCCGACGTCCGACGGAGGACACGCATGACGACGACCACCCCGCCGGTCACCCTCGACGACGTCCGTGACGCCGCCGCCCGGATCAAAGGCGTCGCCCACCGCACACCGGTCCTGCGCTCGCGTACCCTCGACGCCCTCGTGGGCGCCGAAGTCCACCTCAAGTGTGAGAACTTCCAGCGTGTGGGGGCCTTCAAGTTCCGGGGCGCCTACAACGCGGCCTCCCGGCTCAGCCCTGGGCAACTGGCCCGGGGAATCGCCGCCTACTCCTCCGGGAACCACGCCCAGGCCGTCGCCCTGGCAGCCCGGGAACTCGGCACGACCGCGGTGATCGTCATGCCCGAGGACGCTCCGCGCTCCAAGCGGGACGCCACCCTCGGCTACGGCGCCGAGATCGTCACCTACGACCGCTACACCGAGGACCGCGTGTCCATCGGCCGGGCCCTGGCCGCCGAGCGGGGTCTCGCGCTCATCCCGCCCTACGAGCACCCGCACGTCATGGCCGGGCAGGGCACCGCCGCCCTTGAACTTCTCGAAGAGGTGGGGGAGTTGGATGCCCTGCTCGCTCCGGTCGGCGGCGGCGGGCTGATCGCCGGCAGCGCCACGGCCGCCAAGGGTCTGTATCCGGGGATCCGGGTGATCGGTGTCGAGCCGGAGGCCGGGGACGACACCAAGCGCTCCCTGGAGGCGGGGCGGCGCGTCAGCATCCCCGTGCCCCACACGATCGCCGACGGACAGGCCCTGCACACCCCCGGAGAGCTCACCTTCTCCGTGAACCGGCGGCTCGTCGACGACATCGCCCTGGTCTCCGACGACGAGATCAAGGACGGGATGCGTTTCGCGTTCGAACGACTGAAGATCGTCGTGGAACCGAGCGGGGCCACCCCGCTGGCCGTCCTGCTCGCCGGCCGTGCGGGCCGCCTGCCCCAGCGGATCGGCGTGATCATTTCGGGCGGAAACATCGACGCCGAACGCTTCGCACGACTCTGCGGGAACGCGAAGAACGACACGGGCAGCGGGGACTGACGCGGCTCCGTCACCGAATGGCAGTCCCGGCCGACCGGGCGGACGATGGTTGCGTGGGGGCCGACCCGCCTGCGCCGCGTCCGGCGGCCGGGAGACGGAGACCGGCCCCGGCCGTACGGAGCACGGCCGGAAGGGAGAGGCGTCATGTTTGAGGTGAAGACGCTCGACAAGCCGGATGAGCGCCGCGATTTCCCGCGGGGCCACCTCGAAGCGGTCCATATGAGCGGACTGGACTTCGCCATCGCCACCTTCGAACCCGGCTGGCGCTGGTCCGAGTCGGTGGGGCCCATCGCCGGGACCAAGAGCTGCGAGGTCCACCACAACGGTTACGTGGTGGAAGGGCGTATGCGCGTCCGGATGGACGACGGCGGCGAGGGCGAACTGGGCCCCGGCGACGTCTTCGTGGTACCGCCCGGCCACGACGCCTGGGTCGTCGGCGACGAGCAGTGCGTGGTGTACGACTTCGCGGGCCAGATGGCCAAGGACTACGCGAAGGCCGACTAGGCAACTCGGGCCGCCGGCAGCATGTCGTACGCGCTGACCGAGGCCGCACGGAGCCGCACCGGCAGGCACATCAGGGACAAACCCCACGCCCCCGGAATGAGGGGTGCAGTCCGACGCCTCACACCGGCAGCAGGCGTGTGACCAGCGTGCCGAGCTGCCGGGCCGTACGGCACTCGTGCATGTCGACCAGGCCTGCGTAGGCGGGAGCCGCGGAGTCGCCCGTGCCCCACTGGGAACGCTGCTCGGGGTTCAGCCAGTAGGTCCGGCGGGCTCGCTCGGCGATGTGCCGCAGGGCCGGCAGATTGGGGTCGCTCATGTTCGTACGGGCGTCACCGAGGACGAACACCGTGGTGCGCGGGCCGACCGCGTTCTCATGGCGCTCGGCGAACTCGCCCAGCGCGACACCGTAGTCGCTGCTGCCGTGCCAGCCCGTGAGCGTGGCCTCCGCCCGGATACGGGCGCCGAGCCCCTCCGGATCGGCCGCGCCGTGCACGAGCAGCCCGGTCACCTCGTCGATCCGGTTGACGAAGGCGAACACCCGCACCTTGCTGAACTGGTCGTGCAGCGCCTGCACCAGCAGCATCGTGAAGTCGGAGAAGCCGGACACGGACCCCGACACATCGCACAGCAGCACCAGTTCGGGCCGGGCCGGACGGCGCCGGCGCAGCACCGGACGCATCGGCACACCGCCCGTCGACAGCGAACCGCGCAGGGTCCGCCGCAGATCGATGCTGCCGCGGGCGGCCCGGCGACGGCGGGCGGCGAGCCGTGTGGCGAGCTTGCGCGCCAGCGGCTGAACCGTCCTGCGCAGTTCGGCCAGTTGGGCCTTGCCGGCGAACAGGAAGTCGACCCGGTCGGCCGTCGGGGCCACCGCCCGCCGGGCGATCTCGTCCCGGCCGCGCCGCTCGGCCACCCGGCGGCGCGCCTCCGCGGCCACCAGCCCCCGGAACACCTCGATGCGCCGCCGGATCTCGTCGTCCAGCAGCCGGTCCGCGAACTCCGGACCGCCGCTCCGGGCCCGGATGTCGTCCCGTACCCGGGCGAGCAGGGTCTGCGGGCGCAGCCGGTCCAGTGTCTGGTACGACGACCAGCCGTCCGACCCCGGGGAGGCACCGTATCCCCCGAGTCCGTCGACGGCCTCCGCGGCCAGCCCGGCCATCAGGGCCTGGTCGCCCGAGGCGAGCGCGGACGCCAGACGCTCACGCAGGTCCTCGCGGTCCGCGGACTCCCCGTCGGGCCCGCCGACGCCCCGCGGAAAGTACAGGTCGAAGACCGGGTCGAACACCTGCCGCTGACCGGTGCCGTGCAACAGCGTCGCGGCCAGCCCCTCGCGCAGCAGCTCGCGGTCGGCCAGCCCCAGCGCCGCCACCGCCTGGGCCGCGTCCACGGTCTCGCCGGTCCCGATCCGGACGCCGTGCGCGCGCAGTGCGGCCACCAGGCCCGTCAGCCGGTCCGAGACGGCGCCCGCCGAGGGGGCGGTCACACGGCGTCCAGGTCGAGCTTGGCGGCCGCCTTGAGGACGTCGTCCTGATGCTTGAGCAGGACGCCCATGCTGTCGCGTACGACGGTCTCGTCGAGCGTGTCGGCACCCAGCGCGAGCAGCGTGTGCGCCCAGTCGATGGTCTCGGCGACCGAGGGCACCTTCCGCAGGTCCATCGCGCGCAGCGCCCCGACCACGCGGACCACCGACTCGGCCAGCGCCGCGTCCAGGCCGGGCACCTTCAGCCGTACGATCCGGCGCTCCAGCTCCTCGTCGGGGAAGCCGATGTGGAGGAAGAGACAGCGGCGGCGCAGGGCCTCGGACAGCTCGCGGCTCGCGTTGGAGGTGAGGACGACGAAGGGGCGGCGGGTCGCGGTGATCGTGCCCAGCTCGGGAACCGTGACCTGGAAGTCGCTGAGCACCTCCAGCAGCAGGCCCTCGACCTCGATGTCCGCCTTGTCGGTCTCGTCGATCAGCAGCACCTTGGGGTCGTCGCCGCGGATGGCGGTCAGCAGCGGACGCGTGAGCAGGAACTCCTCGCTGAAGATGTCGGTGCGGGTCTCGTCCCAGGTCTCGTCGCGGCCCGCGCTGATGCGCAGAAGCTGTTTGGCGTGGTTCCACTCGTACAGCGCCCGGGACTCGTCGACGCCCTCGTAGCACTGCAGTCGCACCAGCCGGGCCCCGGCGACCTCCGCGACGGCCTTGGCGAGCTCCGTCTTGCCGACCCCGGCCGGGCCCTCCACCAGGAGCGGCTTGCCGAGGCGGTCGGCCAGGAAGACGGTGGTGGCGACCGCGGGCGACGCGAGATAGCCGGTGGCGGCGAGCCGCGCGGAGACGTCGTCGACGGATGTGAACAACGGGGGCCTCCAGCTCGACGGCGATACCAGAACACCTATCTAAGCGCTTGTTCAGTGGCTGTGTCACGTAAAATCCGCTGGCACGCGCTGACGGACAGGGAACAAGCGGCCGCCCTGGCGACCGCCCCCTCCGTGGTGCACGACCGCAGTGACAGCGCCGGTGACCAGGCAACCGCCGCCCCGCCGCGGCCCGTGGCGCTGCGCCCCGGCGAGACCGCCACCGCGGTCCTGCAATGGCGGAACACCGTCACCGAGGCCGGGAGCCCGATGAGCCGTGTACGTTTCCGGTCATGGGGACGTATCTGGTCGGCGTCGGTGCGCAGGAGTGGTTCGGTGCGGGCGGGGAGACAGCGGAGGAGGAAGAGGAGGACGGCTGGGTCGGCAAGGTCGCCTCGGCGCTCAACGAGGAGTTGAGACGGCGCGGTCTGCCTCCCTACGACTCCGTCCCCGAAGCGGCGCAGTTCGTGCGTGGCTCGGGGCTGTTGTTCGAGGAGAAGCTGGTTCCACGCGTCGACGGCTTCATCGCACTGTGCCGGACCCATCTGTCACGGGAGGAGGAGGAACTCCTGGCCGGCTGGACGGTGCTCGTGCCGTTGTCGCTCGACGAACCCATCCGGCTGCCGGTCGCCGCCTCCTGCACGGACGAGTCCGTGGTCGGGGGCGCACCGCAGGCGCTCGCCCTCGCGGAACGGCTGGCGGCGGCGGTCGAGTTGCCGGACGAGGTGCCCGAGGCGTGCGACAACCTCGACCTCACGACATGGTTCCTGGACGGCCCGGCGAAGAAGGCGGCCGCCGCCCGGCCGGGGCCATGGAGCGAGGACCTGGACGCGGCCTTCTATGTGGCGCTGTATCTGAGGGCCGCCCAGTTCGTGCTACGGCGCGGCTGCCCGGTCGTCTGCTCCTGACGGTCCGCGTCGGCGCGCATCACCCCGGTCCGTGCACCAGCACCACTTCCAGGGTGCGCGGCCCGTGCACCCCCTCGACCCGGTCCAGCTCGATGTCACTGGTCGCCGACGGGCCGGAGATCCAGGTCAACGGGCGTGCGGGGTCCAGGCGTTCGAGGGCCTGCGGGACGGAGGAGACGACCTGGTCCGGAATCCGTACGACACAGATGTGGTGGTCGGGCACGAGAGTGATACGGCGTCGGCCCTGGTCCGGCGAGCCGTCCAGCACGATGGTGCCGGTCTCGGCGACGGCCACCGCACACGCGGTGACGACGCTGTCGACCCGGTCCAGCTCGTGCGGAGTGCTCTCGGCCCGGTCCGGGACGCGCTCGGCATCGACGGCCGCGAGCCAGTCCCCATCCAGCCCCGACGGTACGAGTACGGTCTGCGCGCCCCTCCCCGCCAGCAGCCCGGCGATCATCGCCGCCAGCTCGTCCGTCGCGCAGCGATGCACGATGGCGCGGTAGTCCGCCAGGTTCCCGGCCAGCAGATCGACCGTCTGCTCGGCACTCCGCTCGCCGTGCTCGCGCACATAGCTGCGCTCGATCGCCTGCTCGTACGGCGTGTCGTCCTGCCGTACATCCGCCAGCGCGCGCCGCACCCGGCCCAGGATCCGCTCCCTGCTGCTCATTCGCCGCGGTCCCTTCCGTCGTGTGTGCGCTGCCACCAGTCACGGAAAGGCTCTGCCGGCACCGGCGGAAGGTCCCGGGTGCCGCTCCAGGCCCGGCCGGGACCGGGGAGCGTGCGCGGATGGAAGCGGCGGGTGCGGGAGGCGAGCCGCTGTCCGGTGCGCAGCGCGCCCGGGTGGGTGAACGCCCAGCGTGCCGCCCGCATGGCGGCCCGCTCGGCCGCGTGTCCCTTCGCGGGCCGCAGCACCACCTTGTTGCCTTCACGTGTCGTCCGGCCGCCCTCGACGACCCGTTCCCGCAGATGCACCAGCACCTCGGGGATGTCGATGGCGACCGGACACACCTCGTAGCAGGCGCCGCACAGCGAGGAGGCGTACGGCAGTGAGGCGTCGATCTCACTGGCGATGCCTCGGAGTTGGGGGCTGAGGATGGCGCCGATCGGGCCCGGGTAGACCGAGCCGTACGCATGGCCGCCGGCCCGCTCGTACACCGGGCAGACATTGAGACACGCCGAGCAGCGGATGCAGCGCAGGGCCTGACGGCCGACCTCGTCGGCGAGGGTGTCGGTGCGTCCGTTGTCGAGCAGGACCAGATGGAAGGTCCGCGGGCCGTCCTCGTCGGTGGTGCCGGTCCACATCGAGGTGTACGGGTTCATGCGCTCGGCGGTGGAGGAGCGGGGGAGGGTCTGCAGGAACACCTCCAGGTCCTGCCAGGTGGGCAGGATCTTCTCGATGCCCACGACCGAGATCAGTGTCTCGGGCAGGGTCAGGCACATCCGTCCGTTGCCCTCGGACTCGACCACGACAAGCGTGCCGGTCTCGGCGACCATGAAGTTGGCGCCGGAGACACCGACCTTGGCGCGCAGGAACTTCTCGCGCAGATGCAGCCGGGCCGCCTCGGCGAGCTCGGCTGGTGTGTCGGTCAGGCCCTCGGGCGCCGGGCGCCCCCACTCGCCCATCTCCTGGCGGAAGATGTCGCGGATCTCGCCGCGGTTGCGGTGGATCGCCGGGACCAGGATGTGCGAGGGCCGGTCCCTGCCCAACTGCACGATCAGCTCGGCGAGATCGGTCTCGTAGGCGCGGATGCCCTCCGCCTCGAGTGCCTCGTTGAGCCCGATCTCCTGCGTGGCCATCGACTTGACCTTGACGACCTCGGTCTCGCCGGTGGCCTTCACCAGGCCGGCCACGATCCGGTTGGCCTCGTCGGCGTCGACGGCCCAGTGGACGGTGCCGCCCGCCGCCGTGACCGACTCCTCCAACTGCACCAGGTAGCGGTCGAGATGACGGAGCGTATGATCCTTGATCCGCATACCGGCCTCGCGCAGCGCCGCCCAGTCGGACACCTCCGCCACGGCCCTGGCCCGCTTGGCGCGGATGGTGTGGGTGGCGTGCCGCAGATTGCCGCGCAGGGTCTGGTCGTGCACGGCGTCGCGCGCGGCCTCCGGAAACGCCGGGGGCGGGGGCGGGGGAAAAGCAGGCATCCCCAGATACGTCCCGCTCATACCGCAGGCTCCTCCTCCGTGCTCGCCAGGATCTCCGCGATGTGCACCGGCCGCATGCCGGTCCGCAGGCGGGCCATCGTTGTGCCGATGTGCATCAGACACGAGTTGTCGGCCGCGCACAGCACCTCGGCACCCGTCGCCTCGGCGTTGCGTACCTTGTCTGCGCCCATCGCCCCCGAGACGTCGGAGTTCTTCAGGGCGAAGGTGCCGCCGAAACCGCAGCATTCGTCGGCACCCGGCAGCTCGACCAGCTCCAGCCCCTTCACCGCCCGGAGCAGCCGAAGGGGACGGTCGCCCAGTCCCAGCCCGCGCAGCCCGTGGCAGGTCGGGTGGTAGGTCACCTTGTGCGGGTAGTGGGCGCCGACGTCCGTCACCCCGAGGACGTCCACCAGAAACTCCGTCAGCTCGTACGTCTTGGGGACCACGGGTGCCAGGGTGGCGGCGAGGGTGTCCCCGCGCCCCTCCGCCCTGGCCCGCTCGCCCATCCGCGGATACAGCTCCCGCACCATCGCCCCGCACGACCCGGACGGCGTCACGATCGCCGCGTACCCCCCGAAGACATCGGAGAAATGCCGGGCGAGCGGCTCCGCCTCATGGCGGTAGCCGGTGTTGTAGTGCGCCTGTCCGCAGCAGGTCTGGGCCATCGGGAAGTCGACCTCGACACCCAGCCTGGTCAGCAGTTTCACCACGGCGCGCCCGGTGTCCGGATAGAGCGTGTCGTTGACGCAGGTCAGGAACAGGGCGACACGCATCGCGGCTCCTTGTGATCGGTCATCGGATGAGTGAAGCGTAGTCCGGGACGGTGCCCCCTCACACCCCGGCGAGCCGGGCCTGTGCGGCGCGCCATGGAGCGGTGTCCCCGCGCTGTTCGTACCGCGTCAACGGCTCGGTACGGGCGAGCAGATCACGCATCTCCGTCGGATCACGCATCTCCGTGCGAGCGCCTCCGAGCCTGCCGGCCCGCTGACCGCCCATTCAGTACGATTTCATGATCCCGGGGGCAGCGGGCCGGAGGAACATGTGCTGAACTGGGATGCGGCCAGCAATCTGTCCGTCCCGGGAGTCCTGTTGCCCCTCACCTACCGTCAGCCCGGCGTCGTCCTCACCGACCGCCACTTCACCGTCCCCCTCGACCACGACGACCCGGCGGGGGAGACGATCGAGCTCTACGGCCGTGAGGTCGTCGCGAGCGACAAGGCGGGCCAGGACCTCCCATGGCTGGTCTACCTCCAGGGCGGCCCCGGCTTCGGCGCCCACCGCTTCGTCGGCAGGCAGTCCTGGCTCGACCGCGCCCTGAAGGAGTTCCGCGTCCTGCTCCTCGACCAGCGCGGCACCGGCCACTCCACCCCCGCCAACCGTCAGACGCTCCCGCTGCGCGGCGGCCCCGCCGAACAGGCCGACTACCTGGCCCTCTTCCGGGCCGACGCGATCGTGCGGGACTGCGAGGAGATCCGGCCCCAGGTCACCGGTGGCGCCCCCTGGACCGTCCTCGGCCAGAGCTTCGGCGGCTTCTGCACCGTCCACTATCTGTCCACCGCCCCCGAGGGCCTGACCGCCGCCGTGATCACCGGTGGCCTGCCCTCCCTCGACGCCCACGCCGACGACGTCTACCGGGCCGCCTACCCCCGCATCGAGCGCAAGGTCACCGCGCACTACGCCCGCTACCCGCAGGACGTCGAGCGCGCGCGGCAGATCGCCGAGTACGTGCTCCGGCATCAGCCGGTCCTGCCGAGCGGCTACCGCCTCACCGTCGAGGCCTTCCAGTCCCTCGGCATCGTCCTCGGCGGCAGCGAGGGCAGCCACCGTCTCCATTACCTCCTGGAACACGCCTTCGTCCGCACCCCGCAGGGACCCGTCCTCTCGGACGCCTTCCAGGAGCAGGTCCAGGGGCTCCTGTCGTATGCGGGCCACCCCCTGTACGCCCTCGTCCACGAGGCGATCTACGGCCAGGACGAGCGGCCCACCGCCTGGTCGGCCGAACGCGTCCGCGCCGACTTCCCGCAGTTCGACGCGGCGAAGACCCTCGCGGGCGACGGACCGCTGCTGTTCACCGGCGAGACGATCCACCCCTGGATGTTCGACTGCGACCCGGCCCTGCGCCCCCTGCGCGAGACCGCCGCACTGCTCGCCGCCCGCACCGACTGGCAGCCCCTGTACGACCCCGCCCGTCTCGCCTCCAACGAGGTCCCGGTCGCGGCGGCCGTCTACCACGACGACATGTACGTCGATACCGCCCACTCCCTCGAAACCGCCCGCGCCGTCCGGGGCCTGCGCACCTGGGTCACCGACGAGTTCGAGCACGACGGCGTACGGGCGGGCGGCCCGAGGGTCCTCGACCGGCTGCTGGCGATGACACGGGACGACGTGTGAGGTGACGGCTAGTGTGCGGACATGACCGAGCCGAAGATCACTCAGCTCCAGCCCATGCCGGACGACTGGCAGCGCGCCCTCGCGGTCGTGGCACACCCCGACGACCTCGAGTACGGCTGCTCCGCGGCGATCGCCTCCTGGACCGACGCCGGACGTGAGATCGGCTACGTCCTGGCGACCCGCGGTGAGGCGGGCATGGACACCCTGGAGCCCGCGAACTGCGGCCCGCTGCGGGAACGGGAGCAGCGGGCGAGCGCGGCCGTGGTGGGGGTGTCGTCCGTGGAGTTCCTCGACCACAGGGACGGCGTGATCGAATACGGTCCCGCCCTGCGCCGTGACATCGCCGCCGCGATCCGCCGCCACCGCCCCGAACTGGTCATCACCCTCAACCACCGGGACACCTGGGGCGGAGTCGCCTGGAACACCCCGGACCATGTGGCGGTGGGACGCGCCACGCTGGACGCGGCCGGAGACGCCGGCAACCGCTGGATCTTCCCCGAGCTCGGGGGCCAGGGCCTGGAGCCGTGGAACGGGGTCCGCTGGGTCGCTGTCGCCGGCTCCAGCACCCCCACCCACGCGGTGGACGCCACACCCGGCCTGGAACGCGCGGTGCGCTCCCTGCTCGAACACCGCACCTACATCGAGGCGTTGACGGACGAAGACCCCACTAAGGGACGTATGACAGTCGAAGAGTACGCCCGTGACTTCTTGACTAGGAATGCGCAGGCCGTCGCCGATCGATTCGGGGGCCGGCCGGCGGTGGCGTTTGAGGTCTTCGGCCGCTGAGCACGTGACAACGCCCCCAGTCAGGAGACCGGGGGCGGCGCGGCACTGCCCCAACCGCCTGGCAATTGGGGCGGGGAAGAGGTCAGGATCCGGGGTAGTCGGGGTCGTCCTCGGCGGATTGCAGGACCGTGGACCCCTCGGTCCAGTGGTTCACCCAGCCGCACAGCGGACAGGCGTAGCGGCCGTTGAGCCTGCTGACCTCGGCATCGCACTGCCGGCAGAGCGTCGTCGTGATCTCCGCGGTAGCCGGGGACACGGCCTTAGAACTCCTAACAAAGTGGCCCTGGAATGTGGGTGGTTGTGGGGTTGTTGACTGGTACATGAGGAAGGGTCAGCAGCTTCCGTGGATCGTGCAGGATGAGTTGTGGGTGCGGATCGAGCCGTTG
>NZ_VZRB01000051.1 GCF_008806595.1 Streptomyces luteolifulvus
CCATGATGGCAGCACAGGCACAGGTCTCCCCGGTGATCACAGAGCGTCGCAACTCCATGATCACCAGGACCTGTGCCTGTCTTGCTGCCGGGGTACCAGCACCGCGCCTATCTGCGCGACCTCTAAGGCGGTGAGTTCGCTGGTGTACGGGACAGCGTCAGGGCAGCCACGGCGGCCGTGGGTTCGGCGTCCCGTACCGCGGCTACAGCCCCGGCAGGTCACGGTGCGCCGTCGGCTCCACCGGGCTGCGGCTCCGCCTCGCGTTCGGCACGCCGCGTCCTTCTCATACGGCCGGGAACGCACCGGTCGGGGTACTTGCCGGCTCTGGGAGAGCGTCACTCCCGTCCCTGGACCCCTTGCCGGGTCAGGACCCGGCCTCCTGTTCCATGGCCGTCTTGACCGCCCGTAGCGCAGCGCGCATGACTATCCCGACGCCCACCGGCACGAGCGTCCAGCAGCGGCCGAAGCGCTTGGCGGAAACCCAGGATTGCTCCACGCCCCCCCGGGTCGATGAGGACTTCGGTGGCGCCCTTGCCGGCTGTGGTGATCAGTTCGGCATAGAAGTTGCGCGAGAACTGCATGGCCTCGCCCACACGCAGGTCAAGCCGGTCGGCGAAGTCCTGGGCCGGGGCCGTGCGATGATCCCCAACGCGCCGGGGCTGCGGTGCGTCAAAAGCCACTGCCCGCCGCGCGCGGAACCGAGTGCACCCTTCCCGGTGAGAGCGCTGTCAGAGGATGCGAGCCACGCCAGGAACGTGTGAGATGAGGAGCCAGGCCAGCGCGAAGGAACCCGCAAGGCCGCCGCTTGCAAGGACCAGGAGCTTCACTTCGGCCGGCAGAGGGACGGGCCGCAGGGCGACAGCGAGCCCGATCAAGACCAACTCTTGGACGATGAAGGCACCATAGGCACTGCGGCTGGTGACCAGGCCGATCCACCGCAGGGGCCGGTCGAGGTGCCGCTGCACGACCCCAAGCAGCCACACCGAGCCGAAGACGACAAGGACACTCTCGAAGGCGGCGAACCCCAACGACGGCCCGTTCCAGCCTCCCGCCACGTCCTCGACCCCGCCCAGGGCCCCCAGACCGAGCATGAAGACCATCAATCCCGCCACGGCCAGCAGCGTCGCAGTACGGCACTGCCGGTGCAGCCGGTCGGGAACGGCCCCGAGCCACCCGTCCCGGAAGCCGGTGACGCCGAGCGCGAACACCGCGATGCAGCCTGGCCACTCCCACAACTGCAGGCCCGACAGGAGGCTTTCGCCTCCGATCGGAAACAGCAGGCGGACGAGGAATGACGCGGGAGCCACCGCCGCGGCGAGCAGTAGCAGGTGCGACGCCCTGAGGGTAGGCACCTGGTGTCGCGCCGGGCGTGTGCGGCGGACGGCGACCCCGCCCGCGTATGCCAGCGAGAAGATCAGCAGCACGCCCACGAACCACAGTGGGCCCATCTGGATCTGGGGCGGCTTGCCGAGGAACTCCTCACCGTACGAGCCGGTCGACTCCCCCAGCGGATGTTCCAGCGCATAGGACACGCTCGGGCCCACCAGCAGGACGTACACGGCGAACGGCACCCCCAGCCGCAGCAGCCGACCGCTGATGTACGCCCCGACACCTCGGCGCTCAAGCGACGGCCGAGTCAGCAGCCCGGCTACCAGGAACATCAGCGGGATCATCATGAAGCCGAAGGGACCGACGACGATCAGCAGCGTGGTTTCCGTCACCGGCGAGAGCGTGACCTCACGCACCGAGTCGTAGGGCCACAGGTCCATGGAGTCGGTGTAGCTCAGCACCGCGTGGACGGCGATGATCGCCGCGATCAGGATGACCTTGAGGTTGTCCAGGAACAACCGACGACCAGCCGCCCAGGCCTCAACCGAGGAACCGGGCCCCTCGGGCGGGGCTCCCCGGACCGGACCAGTAGACCTCCCCGTCACCACTCCAGCGTCCCTTGTCCCGCCCGTGGCCACCAGGGCCGAATGGTCTCCTCCTCCCCGTCGAACCGTCAATGTCTCCGGTCACCCCAGTGAACACCGGAGGCCCCACGTGGTCCGTTGATCGGGTCACTCGCCCCATGGCCGAGCCCCCGGTCGCGGACAAGACTTCCGTTCGTGCGGAGAGCGAATCAGCAACCGCGGGTCACCGCCCAGAAGGCGATGATCATGAAATGGATCCAGGAGGAGAAGCGCCCCAGGACCCCGCGCCGGCCGGAGCCTCCCTATCTCCGCGCCCCGTCGGGGCGACGGCTGCCCTTCTGAGGATCCGAGGAATCCGCGGCACTCGACCGGCTCGTGCTCCCAAGCGTGCGTGACCAGGGCGGTCCAGTGCAGCGCGCGCTCAGTGGACCGTCCGGGATACGCAAGATCGTCTGCCCCATTCAGTGCGATCAAGAACGTGGACGCGCGGCGCCCCCGGGCCGTGCGGGACCTGCGGCGACTTCCTCTCGGGGGCCGCCGCCTTGAAGTGCGTCCACCTCGCGGTCAGGGGCTTCGACTCGCAAGGAGGGGAGCCCTGTGGCTGAGAACAGCGCGTATGACCCTTCCACAAGGGTCTGCACGAGGCCGGTCCGCGGTGGCGGTGCCATGGCCGCCTCGTACCCCATTTCATGCCGTCACACTGACGCGGGCGCGCAGGTTGTGGAACTGGCGAGTCTGCATGATCAGATGGGCGGGTTCCCAGAACAGCACGTCCATGGGCCGAGTGACGGGCCGCGGGCGGCTGCGGGCCCGCGCCCGGACGACCAGGCGGGTCCTTCCGCCGGGCTCCGGCCGGAGGTGGAAGCCCCAGATGGAGTCGACGTACGCCCTGGGTGGCGGCTCGTCGAGCCGGTCGAAGGGACGCCCGGATGGGAGTTTCGTTTGCGAGCGCAGCACAAGTGTCCGCTCCGATTCGAGGACCGCGACGGTGAACCAGGCATCTCCGCTCGGCAGGGAGTGGAGATGTTGGCCCTGCTCCAGGTGCTGCCACTCTGGGACGATGTGTCGCGCACTCGGCCTTCCGCCGTTGTCCAGGCGGTCCCAGCTGTACCAGCCGCCGCGATTGCAGCCCATCTGCTGGAGCCAGGGCCAGACCGCGTCGGGCGGCGCAGGCAGGGTCGTGGCCATGGTCGAGCAGCCGTCGGCATCGGGGATGAGGGCGTCGCCGGGGAAGTCGCGGTCGGCTTCCTCGTGCGTCGCGCCCCAGGTCAGCACCCGAGGCCGCAGGAAGGCGCCGTACAGGACGAGCGACACGGCCGCCACGCCGAAGGGACGTCGCCCGGCCTCGGGCCTCTGCTCGCTCATGCCTTCAGCGTCGCAGCTCCCTTTCGGCACCACCACTGGAACTCGCAGCCGTCGGCCCAGAAACCGGACACGATCTGCGTGTCGTCACTGCGCGCCTGGCGTGACGCGCCAGGCCCTGTGGCCACCATCTCCGCTCCAACGCTGGAGCAGGCCGTCTCCCTGTCGAAATTGTCAGCGCCCGTGCTTGGGCCCGGCGAGCCCGCACCGAGTCGGCCCGGTTCGAACCCATGCGAAGTGGCCCCATGCATGACGCAGAACCGCCCCGAGGAGCCCGATGTCGCGCGCGCCCCTCGATCCCGGGCGGGACGCGCAGCGTGATCCCGAGTCGCGGTGCTCGCCTCTTCCTCGTCCGCCGCAGCGAGGGCAATGAGTATTGGTGATCTTGCCGCGTCCTTCGCAGGACGTGCGCTCCATCCTGGAGGGGGAACGATGCGGGCACTCCCGTCCTCCGCCGCACGCATCACGCGCATCAGCGAAGCGCCGACGTGTTCCGCCTCAGCCAGCATGAGGGACTGGAGCCATGTGATCGCTGAACCAGTCACGGGCCAGATCGGTGACCTTCTCCAGGGCACCCGGTTCCTCGAAGAGGTGGGTGGCGCCGGGGACAACCGCGAGCCGGTTCTCGCAGCGCAGCTGAGCTTGTGCCTCGCGATTGAGGTCGAGCACCAGCCGATCGTGGCCCCCGACGATCAGCAGCGTGGGCGCCGTTACCGCCGGCAGCAGTGGCCCTGCCAGGTCGGGCCTGCCGCCCCGCGAGACGACCGCGGCGATCCTCGCCCCCGGCTCGGCAGCCGCCCGCAATGCGGCGGCCGCGCCTGTGCTGGCGCCGAAATACCCGACAGCCAGCCCGTCGGTCTCGGGCTGTCCGCTCAGCCAGCCGGTGGCCTCCGCCAGCCGCCGGGCCAGCAGGCCGGTGTCGAACACTGTGGCCCGGTCGACCTCTTCCTCCTCAGTGAGCAGGTCGAACAGCAGGGTGCCCAACCCGGCCCGGTTCAGTCCGGCGGCGACGAACCGGTTGCGCGGGCTGCGCCGGCTGCTGCCGCTTCCATGCGCGAACAGCACCACCCCGGCCGCGCCCTCAGGCACAGTCAACTGTCCGCGCAGCACCACCAGACCGGCATCCACGTGGACCTCCCGGTCCTCGGGCACGGCACTGCGCAGCGCAGTCCGGCCGCTGCTCACCGGGCGGGCAACCGCCTCTTCCAGACAGGCAACGACCTCATCGTCATCGGTCTGGGAGAAGTCGGCGTAGAACTGGCCGATCGCGAAGAAGTCCCGCGGGGTGTACGGGGACACCAGTTCGTCGGCGTCGGCGCCGAGCCGAGCGGTCCAGTCGTGCGGAGCCACAGGGACCGCCAGTACGATACGTGCGGCCCCGCGGGCACGGGCGATCTGACAGGCTGCGCGCGCGGTCGACCCGGTGGCCACCCCGTCATCGACCACCAGCACCGTACGGCCCTCGAGCCCTACCGGCTCACGCCCACCTCGATAGTGCCAGGCACGGCTCTCCAGCACCACTCGCTCATGGGCCTCGACCTCGGCCACCTCCTCGGGGGTGACACGCGCTGTGCGCACCACGTCCTCGTTGATCACGCGGACGCTGCCCTCACCGATCGCTCCCATCCCCAGCTCCGGCTGGAACGGCACGCCCAGCTTGCGCACCAGACAGACATCCAGCGGCGCGCCCAGCGCCTCGGCGACCTCCGCGGCGACCGGAACCCCGCCACGGGGCAGGCCCAGCACCACCACCTCGGCCCCCTTCAGGTGCCCCAGCCGGGCGGCCAGCTGCCGGCCGGCATCACGACGATCCTCGAAGAACACGATCGGACCTCCTCACGCCGGAGGAACACGGTGGGCGACGCGTGCGCGCCGTACGTCCATCCTCACCCCCGCAGACACCCCATGCCCACCACCGCGAGATGCCGCCCGGCCGATTCGTCGAGGCCGTGGTGGCACGCAGCGTCTGACCAGCCCTGCCGGAGGACATGCCCACGTTTGCCGTCGCCTCGATGTCAGGCGATCCCCTTCCCCGCAGGGTGCGGCACGACGACTACCGGGCAGGGTGCATGGTGCATAAGCCCCGGCTGACCGAAAACAGCAGTCCGGAGTAGCCGCCCGGCCCGCGGCAGCCCACCACCAGCACCACCACAGTGAGTACGTCCTCGACATCCACCAGCCGCGCTGCCGGGCCCGTTTCGATTCGGTGTGGATCGGGCGGCGGGGCGGCGAAAGCGGTCGCCGCAGACGAGCAACAGTCGCGGCCCGCGCGCCCGCGCCGAAACGACGACCGCAGTCTGGTCACCGCTGTGAGCTTGTGCTCTCATCGGTTGGTCGAAAACTCGTCACCCTGGCCGGCCGCAGCGGCGACGCCCAGACGCCGCGCGAACGCGGCCTCGCTGCGCGCCAGTGCACGACGCAGCCCGTCCCGTCGATCCGCATAGCGCACGGACGCGGTTGTCCCGCCGGCCTCGTTCAGCACCGGCTGCTTCCTGCTTGCCACGCCCGGACCAACGACCAGGTGCGCATCGTCGCAGTGCGCCACACGAGCGATACGGCTCCTGCGCGGACGGGCCAGGTAGCGTTCGCTGACGCGGTGCTTGCCACGGCAAGCCGAAGGGGCCTTCGGAGGCTCAACTGCCTCCTGAATCCGGGGCTCCGTGCCCAGCGCCTCCCCGCGTCGCGGGCGGTGGGGACACGCGTGCTCGTGCATGCCCGGCGGGATCTCCCGATCGGCGGCCACGACCTGTAGGTCGGTTCCGACCCGGTTGTACGCGTAGTGCAGGCGATGGTCCTTGACGTAGCGGCTGTGCCCGCCCGCCACACCGCCGTGGACGTACAGAACGCCCTCGGCGTCGGCCGAGTCGACGTGGAGACCGGCGGCCATCGTGTACGACCGGACGCCGGTCGGGACACGATCGCCGACGGTGAGGTCATACCCGAGGAAGGCAAGCCCGAAGTCGTCTTCTGCATGGAGGAGTTCGGGCCGCTCACCCCCCAGCCCACTCCGGCCGCCAATGGTCCGAACGCGGCGGCCGGCACAAGGACCCCGACCGCCAGCCCCGGCCCCGACGCCGGGCGACCTACACACGGCCGCACGGGGTCCGCCACCTGTTCGCCGCCCACGACGTCACCAAGGACCAGCCCTAACGGGCACATCAAGGAGATCTTGAACGAGTCCAAGTTCCTGGAGTTCTGCCGCTACCTGCGCTCGCTGCGCCCGATGGACGTACGCATCGCGATCGTCTGCGACAACCCACCACCCATACCCCGACCAACAGCTCCTGGCTCAACCGCATCGAAGCCCGGTTCGCCGCCCTGCGCTACGTCGCTCTCGACGGCACCGACCACGCCAGCCACAAGGTGCAGGGAAGCATGATCCGCCGCTACCTCACCTGGCGGAACAAGCACGCCGACAACGAACGCCTCTGCGAGGTCGTGAACAGGGCGAACGTTGCCTGATGCGGCACTGGATCATGCTGGAGCACTGAGCCTGAAGTACCGCCGACCGTGCCCCCACCGACCTCGCGCATACGCGCAAGGAGAGATACAAGGGAGAAAGGAGCCAACGGCGACGGATGCGACATTCGCCGCCCCGCCGTCTCTGCTGAGTCGCCCCAGGACTGGAGAGTCCGGGCAGGATAGGCGATGAATGGTCATGGATAACGCCGACCACCCCGGAAACGGCCTCGCTCAGTTTCCGGATCAGGCCACCACGCCCACGGCAGTCGTCGACGCGCAGGGGATCGTGACGGGGTGGAGTTCTGGCGCACAGCGGTTGCTCGGGTACCGGCACGAGGACGTCGTAGGGCTTCCGGTGGCGCGTCTGCTCGGGGGGAACGCCGACGCCTCGCTGGATTTCTCCGTGGAACTGGGGGGACGAAGCCGGCCGATCCAGCTGCGTCACCAGGACGGCCACCATGTGGAATCCGAGGTGCAGGCGTACGCGTCACTCGACCGCGAGGGCAACACACAGTGGCTCATCGTGGTCACGGCGGCGCCACAACGGCCGGGTCGGCATGGCGGGCCACGTCCGGACGAGAACGGGGCGACGACCGAGGAAGCCTTCGCGCAGTGCCACCTGCCTGTGATGATCTACGACGCCGAGTTGCGGGCCGTGCGCGGGAGCGCCGGAGCTGCCCGCGAACTGGGTATCACGGAGGAGCAGATGCACGGGCGGCGCGTCACCGACATCCTGCCTCCCCACATCTGCACAACGGTCGAAGAAGGCATGCGCCGGGTGTTCGAGACGGGAGAACCGGAACGGTTCCAGGTACATGGCCGGCCGCGACACGGCGCCCGCGACAGATACTGGACCGTATCCGTGTCTCCCCTGAAGAACCCGGCAGGACGGGTACGACATGTGCAGCTCATCGCGCTCGACGTCACCGAACAGCACGAGGCCCGGGAGCGGCTCCTCCTGCTGAACGACGTCAGCGCACAGGTGGGCAGCACCCTCGACGTGACGCGCACGGCCCAGGAGATGGCCGACGTGGCGGTGGGGCGGCTCGCCGACTTCATCAGCATCGACCTGCTGGACGGGCTGTTCCGCGGGGGCGAGCCCGGGCCGTCCGCCGGGGGCTCCGTCGCACTGCGACGCGCCGCGCAGCAGTCCGTCCTCCCCGGCATCCCCGAGGCGCTGATCCAGCCGGGCGAGGTGGACTACTACCCGGAATCCTCACCTCCCGCCCGCTGCCTGGCCACGGGTCGGTCGTCGCTGCACCGCACTCTGGACGAGGCCATCGAGAGCTGGCAGGTCGCCGACCCCGGGCGCGCGCGGAAGGTCAGCGACTTCGGCATGCATTCGATCATGGTCATCCCGCTGTGCGCCCGCGGCATCACGCTCGGCGTGGCCGTACTCGTCCGCCACCGCCGCCGGGACTCCTTCGACGAGGACGATCTGCTCCTCGCCGAGGAGATCGCCGCACGCACTGCCGTGGCCGTGGACAACGCCCGACGCTTCACTCGCGAGCGGACCACCGCCCTGGCCCTGCAAAGAAGCCTTCTGCCGCAGCGGCTCGCCTCCCAGGGGGCTGCGGACGTGGCCTACCGCTACCTCCCGGCCCGGTCCCGGGCAGGGCTGGGTGGCGACTGGTTCGATGTGATTCCGCTCTCGGGCGCCCGGGTGGCCCTGGTCGTCGGAGACGTGGTGGGCCATGGCCTGCGCGCCTCCGCCACCATGGGGCGGCTGAGGACCGCGGTACGCACCCTGGCGGACGTCGACCTGCCCCCCGAGGAACTCCTCGTCCATCTCGACGACCTGATCACCCACCTCTGGGCGGAGGAGGACACGGCAACGGATCCCGAGCTCGAGATCGTCACCGATCTCATCGCCACCTGTCTGTATCTGGTCTACGACCCGGTCTCTCGCAGATGCGCCGCCGCCGGCGCGGGCCACCCCCCGCCCGCCGTGGTCACGCCCGACGGCAAGGCCGAGTTCATCGATCTCCCTTCCGGCCCGCCGCTGGGAGTGGGCGGGCTGCCGTTCGAAGCTGTCGAATGGGAAGTGCCCCGAGGCAGCCTCCTCGTGCTGTACACGGACGGCCTCGTCGATGTCCCCGGACACGACCTCGGCAGAGGCATGGCGCTGCTGCGCCGCCGCCTGGAGCGGCCTGCTCACTCGCTGGAGACCATCTGCGACGACTTGGTCCAGAGTCTGCTCCCCGCACAGCCGTCGGACGATGCCGCACTGCTCGTCGCCCGCACCCGGGCCCTCGACGCGGGCCAGGTGGCCACCTGGGATCTGCCTTCCGATCCGGCAGCCGTGGCCGACGCCCGTAACAAGGTCTCCCGTCGTCTCGCGGACTGGGGACTGGAGGACGTGATCTTCACCGCCGAGCTTGTGGTGAGTGAACTGGTCACCAATGCGATCCGGTACGGCACCCCTCCCGTTCAGCTGCGCCTGATCCGCGACACCGCGCTCATTTGCGAGGTCTCCGATGGCAGCAGCACCGCCCCGCACATGCGGCGAGCGCGCATGTTCGACGAAGGCGGGCGCGGCCTGCTGCTCGTCGCTCAGTTCGCCGAGCGTTGGGGCACACGACACCGGGCCGGCGGGAAGACCATCTGGGCGGAGGTCGGCCTTCAGGACGAGCAGTCGTGACCGCTCGTCCAGTCGGCGGACACCTTGTTCCTGGTGCTCCCCGACCGTGTACTCCCGCGACGGGATCACCTCGGGCATGTGGCCGTCGAAGGTCTCCTGGATCATCCATTGGGGGGCGGGGCAGGGGGTGTTGGCCGTCTGGGTCCGCGAATCGCTGTCCGTGCGGCGCGCAGGGCCGGTTCGAAGAGAAGCACTTTGGCCGCGGTCCCTGGGCATACGGCCCACTGGGCCGGGTTCAAGGGCACGGTGCCGAAGACCGTACGCGCCCAGGGCACGTGGACGGCGATCGCCTGTCCCGCAAGGACACGGGCCAGGCACAGCCACATGGTCCGGTTGCGGAACTGGTGACGCCCGAGCAACGGCCCGTCGTCCGCATGCGCCTGGAGAGCGCTGAACAGCTGGAACAGGCCAAACGTGGTGAACGCCATGGTCAGCCGTGTCCGTGCCGACTCGCGAGCGGGCCAATGCCAGCAAGTCACAGTGCCCGTGGCCATGACCGCGCCGGCACGGCCGATGGCGAAGAGCCGCCGGGCATCGAGGGTCCGCTCCCCGGGTCGCGCGGCGGGTGGCACATGACGTCGTCGCGGGCGGGGTCGACGGCCGGGGCCATCGCAGGCGGACCGTCCATGATGATGTTGATCCACCGGAGTTGGGCCGCTGTGAGCGGGGCAGGCAGGCCGGCCGGGGAGGCGCCCAACAGGGTCGGGATGGCGCCGACGCTGGTGGCCAGCTGGAAGCGGACGAACTTGACGATGTTGGCGTAGAGGGCCCACCCCTCGCGGACGGCACGCACGATCGTGGAGCGTCGTCGTCGGTCAGCACCATGTCCGCGACTTCCTTGGCCACGTCCGTGCCGGTCAGGCCCATGGCGACACCGATGTGGGCGGCCTGCAGCGCGGTGTCGTCGTTGACGCCGTCACCGGTCATGGCGACGACGTGACCTCGGCTGGGCCAGTGCTACGGACCGCAGCGCGATGCCCGAGAGCGTCCCGCCGCGGACCAGAGCGACTACGGCATAGGCGACGACGGCCACGCCGCTCAGCAGCGCGAGCCGCCGGCCGAGGCGGTCCAGCTGGACCTGGAGCGAGCTCGGGGGCGGCACGCCGGGCGGTGCATGGTCCGAACTCCAGCCGATGGGAGGGCCAACCGCAGTCCCACGCCCCGCCGTTGCGCCTCCCGAGCGGCGACCTCCACTGCGGCCGGGCTCAGCGCAGGCCGGACGACGGCAGTCGGCCGCGACCGGGCTCCGAGCCCGGCGACAACGGCCAAGCGGCCCTCGGTTCACTGTCGAACCCGGCCTCTTCCTCTCGGCCGGACCCGGCACAGGGCCGGATGGACCCCGGGAGCGAACCGTCCGGCCCTCGCACCCGCGCCCGTCGAGCCATGACCCTGGAAGGGGTGGAGGTGGGACACAGCCGCGGCGCCGCGGTCGCGCCCGTCGACGCCACACCGGAGGTGCGCCATGAACCACCCTGTCGTCGTCGGAGTCGACGGATCCCGCGCCGGGATGACCGCCGCATGGTGGGCAGCCCGCGAAGCCGCGGTCAGGCGGCTGCCCCTCCTGCTGTTCCACTCCTGGACCACCCAGCCGCTCAATGTGCCCATCGCCCAGCAGGCGCACAACAAGCAGCGGTACGGGCACGAAGTGCTGCAACGGGCCGAGGCCGAGCTGCTCCACCGTTACGGCGATCTGTCCCTCACGACGAAACTGGTGTCGGACCCCGCCGCCCAGGCCCTCGTGGACCTCAGCAAAGACACGGCCCTCCTCGTGCTCGGCTCGCGTGGACACGGCTCATTGGCGAGCTTCCTGCTCGGCTCCATCAGCCTGCACGTCCTGGGCCTCGCGCAGTGTCCCACAGTGACCGTCCGTGCCGGCGATCCCGCCGCCGAGGCCGGCTGGGGGCATGCCGCAGTACCGGACGGCGGCGAGATCGTGGTCGGCGTACAGGAGCCGGGACCGGCCGCCGACCCCCTGCTGGAGTTCGCCTTCACCTCCGCCCAGTTGCACGGAGCCCGCGTGCACGCCGTACACGCTCTTCCGGTGTCCGCCGTGGTGCATCAGCACGCGATGGCCGCCGGGCTCACCTTCGGCCGGTACGAGGCGGAGGAACGCATACGGCTCACGGCCACCCTGGCGCCGTGGCGTGAGAAATTCCCCGACGTCCCCGTCGCCGAAATGGTCACGACCGGCCCTGCCGGCCAGGTGCTGCTGTCCGCAGCCACGCACGGGCAGCTCGTTGTCGTAGGGCGTCGAGGGCACCCGTCCCGTCTCACCTGGAAGCTCGGGCCCGTCGCGCACGCGGCGCTGCACCACGCGCCGTGCCCCGTCGCCGTGATCCCGCACGCCTGAGGTGTGAAAGGCGCTTGAGCGAGGCCCTCATGGATGTCGTTCCGAGCAACCCCCCGCGTCGTCCCTTCGCGACACTTTTCCTGCCGCCCAAGCTGGAATCGGCGCTCCTGACCGTCACGGCCGCCGCCCTTACGGCCGGTGGCGTCTTCCGGCTCGTCGGCTCTCCTCGCCTTGCGGATCTGTGCTGGGCCCTGGGGACCGTGGCAGCCATCGCTCCCGCAGTGGGCTGGGTGCTGGCCGCGCTGCGGCGCGGTCATGCGGGCGTGGACCTGATCGCGGTTCTGGCGCTGGGCGGCACTCTGGCCGTGGGCGAATACCTGGCCGGCGCCCTGATCGCATTGATGCTCGCCACCGGCCGCACCCTCGAGGCCGCTGCTCAGCGACGGGCCTCTCACGATCTGCGCGCCCTGCTGGAGCACGTACCCCGAACTGCACGCCGACGCGTCGGAGCCGAGGTGCACACGGTGCCGCTCGCGGAGGTCGCTGTCGGTGACCTGCTCGTAGTCGGGCCGGGCGAGGTCGTCCCCGTCGACGGCCGAGTTCTCGGCGTCACGGCCGTCCTCGACGAGTCGGCGCTCACCGGCGAGTCCCAGGCCGTGGAGCGTACGCCGGGCCAGACCGTACGCAGCGGTGTGGTCAACGCGGGCAGCGCCTTCGAACTGAGTGCCTCGGCCACCGAACAGGACAGCACGTACGCCGAGATCGTGCGGCTGGCTCGTCAGGCCGGAGCGGAATCCGCTCCCGTCGTCCGCCTGGCCGACCGCTACGCGGCCTGGTTCCTGCCGTTGTCCCTGGCTGTGGCGGGGCTGGCCTGGCTGATCAGCGGCTCCGCCGTACGGGCGGTGGCCGTCCTGGTGGTCGCCACACCCTGCCCGCTGTTGCTCGCGGCCCCGGTGGCCATCGTCTCCGGGCTGTCACGGGCCTCTCGCCTCGGTGTGGTGATCCGTGACGGCGGCGCGCTGGAGAACCTCGGCCGGGCCCGGACCCTGCTCCTCGACAAGACCGGCACCCTCACCGGGGGCCGACCACAGGTCCTCGACGTGACGGCGGCACCCGGTTGGAAGCCGGCGGACGTCCTGCGCCTGGCCGCCTCACTCGATCAGTACTCCCCGCACGTCCTGGCCCGGGCCGTCGTCGACGCCGCCCACGAGCGAGGTCTGCCGCTGACCGCGCCCACCGACGTGTCCGAGCAGCCTGGCCGGGGCGCCACCGGTACCGTCGCCGGTCAGCGGATGACCGTCGGCCGCCTCGACGTCCGCGCGGACAGGCCGCTCTGGGCGCGCGCGGTCGACAACCGCGCGCTGCTGGACGGGGCGGCCGTCGCATGGCTCACCGTCGACGGCCGCGCCGTCGGCGCCGTCCTCCTGCGCGACCCGTTGCGCCAGGACGCGCCCAGGACCGTACGCCGTCTGAGGGAGGCGGGCGTGGAGCGGCTGGTGATGCTCACCGGTGACCGGCCCGAGCCCGCCCGTGAGATCGCGGCCGTCCTCGGCCTCGATGACGTGCGCGCCGAGCTGACCCCGGCCGACAAAGTCGCCGCCGTGCGCGACGAAAGCACTCACGCTGTCACCGTGATGGTGGGTGACGGCGTCAACGACGCCCCGGCTCTCGCCACTGCGAACATCGGCGTCGCCCTGGGCGCACGCGGCTCCACCGCGTCTTCCGAAGCCGCCGACATCGTCCTCACCACGGACCGCGTGGACCGGCTCGCCGACGCCGTCGCCATTGCCGTCCGCGCTCGGCGCATCGCCGTGCAGAGCGCGTTCGGCGGCATGCTGATGTCTCTCGCCGCCATGGCCGCGGCTGCCTTCGGTCTGCTTCCTCCCGCCGTCGGCGCCCTGCTCCAGGAAGTCATCGACGTCGTCGTGATCCTCAACGCGCTGCGTGCCCTGAACGTCGACCGGGCGGTGCGGCCGGTCGTGCAGCCTGCCACGGAGGCTCTCATCCACCACTTCGAGGCCGAACACGAGGACCTGCAGGACGTACTCGAAGCCGTACGCGCCGCTGCTGACCGCCTCTCGGACAGTCCCGGTCCCGAGGCACTCACCATGGTGACCGAGGTCCATCGGCTGCTGACCGAACGACTGCTGCCACACGAGTACGCCGAAGAGCACGAGCTCTACCCCGCTCTGGCCCCCAGCCTTGGCGGCCTCGAGGCCACCGCCACCATGAGCCGTGCCCACGCCGAGATCGAACGACTCGCCCGGCGGATCGCCACGCATCTCGCGCTCGCCGACGCCGAGGGAGGTCTGGCGCCGGAGCAGCTCGACGACCTGCGCGCCTGTCTTTACGGACTGCACACGGTGCTGCGTCTGCACTTCACCCAGGAAGAGGAGAACTACTTCTCGCTCGCCCCGTAGCCGGGTGGGCCAGGTCGCGGACAGCGATCGCTCTGACTCGCGGTGCTCGTGCTTCGCGACGGCCGACCGCCGGCCTCGGGGCGTGAAGCAGGACATCAACCTCCGCACCGGCGCAGGGATGTCGAACGGCCCTCCGGCTCAGGCCAGTTGGCCCGACGCTCCGGAACGCCCCGGGCGGTGTACTGAAAGGGAGAGACACGGGCCCGTTCCTCGTTCATGAGGAAGGCATGAAGAAGGAGAGAACGACATGACCACGTCCCACGCTCTCCGCACGGCGGAGGCCACGTCCTCCCTGCCCGCCAGCACCACTCCTGGTGCGTTGGGCCGCGAGGGCAGTCCGCAGTCCGCCGTCGACCGGGTTGCCGATTTCTACGGCGCCTACATCGACGTCCTGTACGACTCCGGCCGCGGGCAACTGGCCAACTCCCTGCGCGGCCACTTCCTGACTTCCGGGCTGAGGCACAACCTGGTCCGTTGGGAGGCCGTCCACCACAAGGACGGCGTGCTGCGCGGCAAGGGTGTCCCGATCGCGTGGAAGGTCGTCTACAACGACAGCGGCATGGGGCACTGCCGGAGCCGTGTCGCACTCACCTGGCAGGACTCGGCCGACCGGGTCCGTCGCACGCACCTGCTGATCCAGTCCGACCTGGCGACCCGTCTCATCTCCGACATCCGGCCCGCCGAGTAGCTGATCGCCCCTGCCGTCACCCGTCATGCACCTGCCCCGTGCACGACGCACGTGGGACGAGGGACCGTTGGGCACCCGCACGGGCCCACTCGGCCCGCGCCTCTCCCGGCGGGACCGGATCAATGTGGGACAAAGGATCCCAGGGAGGACGCCATGACACAGCGCCCCGTCGGCCGCAGCTGGGCGACCCGGCAGGCCCGTCCGCTCAGCGTGAAGGTCGTCGCCGTACCCGCCTGGGAGCCGAATGGGCCAGGCCCCACCTCCTACGCTCCCGTCTCGGCGCGACCGCCCACGGCCGAGCAACGGGCCCGAGCCGCGCAACTGCTCACCGGAACGCTCCACAAGGTCTGCGGCCCACGGATCGACCGTGGCGTGCGCGCGTCCTCGTGGAGGGGCCACCCGCGCACAGCGCCTCGTGGCGCACTGTTGCCGGCTCTGGGGCTCACGGTCCACCGTCAGGGCGGGCTGGCCTCGATCGGCTCCGTCGGCCGTGAGTGCTTGCGGCACGCCGCGGTCCCCGTGGGCGCAGTGCCCGCCACGAACTCCTTCGTGGCGCTGCTCAGGGCCGGAAGGACTCGTTCTCTGGCCACAGTTCGAGGGACATAGCGGACGAACGCGAGGTGACAGTCATGGACGTGCTGGTGGGATACGCGACCGCCCACGGTTCGACGCGAGAGATCGCCGAGCGACTGGCCACCAGACTGAGCGAAGCCGGGCTGAAGGTCGAGGCACGGGCCATGGAGACGGTGGACGACGCGGACGCGTACAACGCGTTCGTCCTCGGCAGCGCCGTCCACGGACAGGCGTGGCTGCCTGCGGCCAGGGACTTCGTCCACGACAACCTCGACGTCCTCAGACCCCGCCCCGTGTGGATCTTCAGTGTCGGAATGCCCGGTGCCCTGCGCGGGCCGTGGAAGCGCCTGGCCCCCAAGGAGATCCCGGTGATCGTCGGGAGTCTGCCCGGTGATCTGCGGTACCGGGATCATCGGCTGTTTTCGGGAGTGGTGGCGCCTACGCAGTTGCCCCTCATGGGGCGCATGCTCTTCCGCCTTGTGGGCGGCCGGTTCGGTGATTACCGCGACTGGACTGCCATCGACGACTGGGGGACCGGGATCGCGGACGAGCTGGCCCACGGATGACGCAGACGGCGGAGGTTCTCCCGGGGTCTCGTCTTCGCCCCGCAGCGTCGACAGTGTCTCTCCCTGGCCGGCTTCCGCCCCGTCTCCCCGATCCGCGGCCCGTCGCCACCCCGTTCCCGCACCACCTTCAGCCGCTCGAACTGCCTCAACGGGCCGAGCGCGGCCTGCGGGAGACCTGGGCGTGGGCCCGGCCAGCGCCCCGAGGGGCGGCCCCCCGCTTTCCCAGCGTGCACCGCGCTCAGGGGTACGCGCGGCTGCGGCCATGGTCTGCAGCGTAAGCGGCGAACACCTCCGTAGGTGTTCCGCTGGTATGAAGGAAACGCTGGTCAAGGGTGGCGGCGAGGTCTTTCAGCGCACCGGCCAGCACGTCACCGGCCAGCCGCACCTCGGACCTCCGAGCTGCCTGTCCGCGCTCGGCAAGGGCGGCGGCGAAGCCGACCATGGCCGCCAGCGATGAGTGGTCCTCCCCGTCATGGAAGTAGTACGCCTCGGCGTACTGGGTGAAGTCGATGCGGACACGTACGACTTCGGTGGCCAGGCCGTCGAGCAGCAGGGCACCCGCCGTGCAGTCGATCTGCTGAGTCGTCGGGTTCGAGTCGCGCAGCAGCGCCAGCCGGACGGCCAGGACCCTCCTGCGGCTGAGCGCCGGGTAGATTTCCAGCACCCAGGAGACCGTGGCCGTCAGCAGGGCAAAGCCGACGAGGGCTTCCAACGGTGAGACCAGGCGGAGCCAGCCCTCCCCAGGCGCGATGTCCCCCAGGCCCAGGGTGGCCACGGTGACGAGGGACAGGTACACGGAGTCCAGCACTGCCGGCTCCTGTGCCGCTTTGGAACCGGGCGAGAAGGTGAAGGCGCCGGGCATATGGGGCCAGTAGACGATGGCCCAGCCGAGGATGACGGTGCCGGCCCACATACCCACCACCGTCACCATGGCGAGCGGCCCGACGAGCCCGACGACTCGCCTGCGCGCACGAAGGCGCCTGGCCAGTCGCCACAGCGCGGTCATCACGAGGCGGCTCAGACCGCCGTGGCGCGTGGGGTGCCACAGGGTGTGGAACAGGTCCCGCAGGGCGATCATGACGAGCCCGGCGCCGACCAGCGAGATCAACCACTTCATCCACGTCTCCCACTCGCCTCTCGGCCGAAGGCGGAACCCCGCTTTAGGAGCCACCGCCACAACTGACTACGAAGCCGGGCGCGTTCCACGGGAGAGGCGACGATGTGCTGCGCCATGACCACCTCAGCGGGGCTGCCGACAGACCCCTGCGACCCTCAAGGACCCGGGACATGTCTGACACCGCACGCATCGTGAGTGATGTGACGACCTGCCCGTGGTGACCGTCGATCGCGACGCGCGGTACATGGAGACTGTGCGGTCCTGGAGCAGCGGAGGTCGGTGCCCTCGCCGAGGCCGACGGCTGGCTCGAAGGCCCGCCGCTGGTCACTGATCGGCCGGGGTGATGCGGCGGCCCGTCAGGCTCGTGGGCCGGATCGACACCCACATCTCGCGTTCGCCGCCTGCCCATGGCGTGGTGTGAGCGCGCTGGGTGAGCCTGCGGGCGACGTCGGGCTGTGTGACGACGCTCGCCGGGCCGACGGCGAGCACACTCCAGCCCTGGCTCAGGGCCTCGTCCACGTGGTCGACCTCGAAGGCGACCTCCGTTCCCACGGCCGCCGCGGGCACGGAGTCGGGCGCGGTCCGGAAGACGATCTCGTCGTCGATGACCTCGTAATTCACCGGGACGATCGCAGGACGGCCGTCGGACGGCGACACCGCGATGCGCCCCACACCGTGCGTGGAGAGCAGGGTGCGGCATTCTTCCGGGCCGAGTTCCCTTAGCTGAGGATGCAGGAGTGCCATGCCCTGGCCGGGTGGCAGATCCATCCCTCCCCCGCGCAGGGCGGTGGCGGTGGTGCCCAAAGCGTCGGCCAGCCTGACAACGGTCACCACACTCGGGTCGGAGGGCCGTTCCTCCAGGTACGCCAGGTAGCCGGGTGACATTCCGGCACGTCGGGCGGTTTCCTCCCGGCTGAGCCTCTGTCTTTGGCGTTCGGCGGCCACGCGTCGGCCGATGTCGCCGGGGTTGGGAGTCCCTGTCGGCGGGGCGGCGGACACGGCATCCGCGTCGCCCCTTTCCGCCCGGGAGGGCTCGTGGGTGGTGGCGGGCTGTCCGCGCTCGACATGGCGGATGTGCGCGTCGGGCCCCGGAAACACGAGCGTCACTTCGTCCGTATCCGACCAGCGCACATCGTAGGGGGGTGTTCCGTCCTCGTGGTGGAGTCCGACGATCACGCCGTCGCGCCTGGTGACGCCGGTCGTCGGGCTTTCGATGACGAGTTGGTCGCCGAGGTGAGCTCGCATGATCGCCGCCCTCTGTTCAGAATGGTGCTGTATCCAACGTGCCACGCGCGACGCACCGTCGCATGGGACGACAAGCCCCTCTTCGCAGGAACGCCCGGTTGTCACGTCCGGAAGGGAAGCGCCACATGCAGCACCGAACGGTCGCGGAGCTCATGACCCGGGGAGTCGTCCGGGCGCGGCGTGACATGCAGTTCAAGGAGATCGTCAGGCTGCTGGCGGACAACGACGTCACGGCCGTACCCGTGGTGGACGATCTGGATCGTCCCGTCGGCGTGGTGTCCGAGGCCGACCTGCTGCGCAAGAGCGCCGACCAGGCCGACCCGTCCGGACGGGCCCCGCTTCCGCACCTGGAGGCTTGGGAGCGGGCCAAGGCCGAGGGTTCCCGCGCCGAGGAGCTGATGTCGGCTCCCGCGGTGTGCGCGCGTCCGGAATGGAGCGTGGTCGAGGCCGCCCGCATGATGGAGTCCCGCCACGTCAAGCGGCTGCCCGTGGTGGACGAGGCCGACCGGCTCCTGGGCATTGTCAGCCGTGGTGACCTGCTGCGGATCTTTCTGCGCCGTGATGACGCCATCCGTGACGAGATCACCGATGACGTGCTGCGGCGCACGATGGGGCTCGGCCCCTCGGAGGTGACGGTCGACGTGCGCGAGGGGCAGGTCAGCCTCGGCGGCTCCGTGGAGTTCGGGAGTCTGATCCCCGTCATCGAGCGGCTGTGTCGGAGCGTCGACGGCGTGGTCTCTGTCACTGGGCACATCGCGCACCGGACCGACGATGCCCGCCGTTCCCCGGGCGGCCCGTGAGGGACGCGGAGCGAGGTCCGTATCGGTGATGTCCTGACACGTGAGGACGCGCGGACAGGCGGTGGTCACAGGCACGCGGCCGGGGAAACGGCCCCGGCCGCGCAACACTTGGTGCGGCTCAGCGCGCGATGGCGCTCAGACGTGCCGCACCGGGATGGTCCGGGTGCCCGTCTTCGCCTCCGGCACCGGGATCGTGATGATGAGGACACCGTCCTTGTACTCCGCCGTCGCCTCGTCGCCCCGCGCCCCGGCCGGCAGCCGGACGGAGCGGGTGAAGGTGCCGTAGCGGAATTCGGTGCGGTGCTTCTCCGTGGTCTCCTCACTGCGCTCGGCACGCAGGGTCAGGACACCTTCCGTGACAGTGATCTCGACGTCCTTGGTGGGGTCGAGGCCCGGAAGCTCGGCCCGCAGCACGTACGTCCCTTCCGTCAGACGTTCCTCGACGCGAATGCCGTGCGTTCCCGGAGCCGTGTGCACCCCGGGAAGTCCGGCCTCCACCCAGCCGAACAGGTCGGGCAGAGCGGGCCAACCGGGCAGACGCTCGATCATGCCGCTCATGGTTTCCCTCCTCTCCTTCTCCACTTCCAGTGTCGTCCTCCGGGGCCTCGACGCGCGTGGGCCGACCGGTCCCCTCCGAGGCCCGGTCGGGCCCTGTCAGCTGGTCGTCCTGGCTTGACGCGCCGTCCAGGCGATCGAACCGGTGATGGGGCTGAAAACTGATGCGGGACTATCAGTGGATCTCAGCCTTTCTCAGTTGGTATCTTGTTCGCGTGAAGCTTTCCGAGTGGGCGGCACGTAATGGCGTGCACTACCAGACCGCGTGGACGTGGGCGAAAGAGGGCCGTATGCCGGTGCCTGTGCGCCAGACACCGTCCGGCACGTGGCTGGTCGACGGGCCTGCTGTAGAGGCATCCGGGCGGGTGGTGGCGTACTGCCGGGTTTCCTCGGCCGACCAGAAGCCGGATCTTGACCGGCAGGTCTCGCGTGTAGTCCAAGGTGCTACCGGGCTCGGCCTGCCGGTCGCGCAGGTCGTGACCGAGGTCGGTTCGGGACTGAACGGGCGGCGGCGCAAGCTGCATCGGCTCCTGTCCGATCCGGGCGCGGCCGTGATTGTCGTCGAGCACCGTGACCGGCTGGCCCGGTTCGGCGTCGAGCACCTCGAAGCCGCTCTGTCGGCGTCCGGCCGGCGTCTGGTCGTCCTGGACCCGACCGAAACCGCTGACGATCTGGTGCGGGACATCACCGAGGTGCTGACCTCGATGTGTGCCCGCCTGTACGGGCGGCGGGCGGCGAAGAACCGGGCGGCCCGAGCGGTGGCCGTGGCGACCGGTGAGGCCGCCGAGTGAAGAAGTTCCAGGTGCAGCCCGGTTTCGTGGTGCAGGCGTTCCGGTTCGCGCTGGACCCCAACGCCGCCCAGGAGCAGGCGCTCCGGTCGCACTGCGGTGCGGCGCGGGCCGCGTACAACTGGGCTGTCGGCTGGGTCGAGGCGGCGTGGTGGCAGCGCAGGGCCGAGGCGTCGTATGGCATCTTCGAGACGGGCCTGACGCCGTGGCGGCCGTGGTCGCTGCCCGCGCTGCGCAGGGCGTTCAACGCCGTCAAGCACACCGACCCGAGGTTCGCCGCCTGGTGGCAGGAGAACTCCAAGGAGGCCTACTCCACTGGTCTCGCGAACGCTGCCGCCGCGTTCGACAACTACGCGAAGTCGAAGCAGGGCAAACGGCGGGGCCGCGTGGTGGGGATGCCGCGGTTCAAGTCGAAGCGGAAGGCACGACTGGCCTGCCGGTTCACCACCGGCACCATCCGCGTCGAGACCGACGGCCGGCACGTGACGCTGCCACGCCTGGGCACGATCCGCGTCCACGAGCCCACGGGCAAGCTCCTCGGCCGCGTGCAGGCCGGCAGTGCCCGCATCCTGTCGGCCACCGTCCGCCACGAGCGGGGCCGTTGGTTCGTCTCCTTCCAGGCCGAGGTGAAGCGCGACCTGGTGCGCGTCGCCCGCCCGGACGTCGCGGTCGGCATCGACCTCGGCATCAAGACCCTCGCGGTCATGGCCGACAGCACCGGCGAGATCCGCGAGGTGCCCAACCCCCATCACCTCGATGCCGCGTTGAAGGAGCTGTGCCGCGCGTCCCGCACGGTGTCCCGCCGACGGGGCCCGGACCGCCGCACCGGACAGAAGCCGTCCCGCAGGTGGGAGAAGGCCAACGTCACCCGCAACAAAGTCCAGCACCGCGTCGCGAACCTCCGTGAAGACGCTCTGCACAAGCTCACCAGCGCTGTCGCCGCCGAGTACGGCACCGTCGTGGTCGAAGACCTCAACGTCGCCGGGATGCTCCGCAACCGGCGCCTGGCCCGGCGTATCGCCGAAGCCGGATTCGGCGAGATCCGCCGACAGCTTGCCTATAAAGGGAAGAGGAACGGCTGCCGCCTGGTGGCCGCGGACCGCTGGTTCCCCTCCTCCAAGACCTGTTCCGGGTGCGGCGCGGTGAAAGCCAAACTGCCGCTGCATATCCGGACCTACCACTGCGACGCCTGCGGCCTGGTCACCGACCGGGACGCCAACGCCGCACATAACCTGGCCGCACTCGCGGCAGCCGCAGTAACGGGTACCGGAGTGGCCGGAGACCCGGACGCCAGAAAGGCGTCGAAGCCTCGTGGAGCCGACCGGAAGACCCGCACCACCCCATCCGGCCGCAGGGCCGAGCGGGGGCGGGCAGGTGGCGCAACCCTGCCGCACCAGCAGCAGACAGAAACGAGAGACCGTCCTCAAATCGAAGCCCTCACGCTTTGATGACGCGACGGACCTTCCGGGCAGAAACGCCCGGAATGCTGAGAGTCCCTAAAGCTCACAGCAACGGTCCAGTAGGCCCCGTGAGAAAGGCCTCGCAGCCCCTGCCCCTGCCGGTCGTCCGGCGGGGATCCTGACGGTGAAGGGCTCTTGGAGAGCGTGCGGGCACCGATCCGGGGAGGTGTTGGCCGTGCTGCGCCCCGTTGTCGTAGGTCTGGACGGTTCCCATGAGAGTCTCGCCGCCGCCGACTGGGCGGCCAGGGAAGCCCTCCGGCGCGGTCTGCCGCTGCGTCTGGTCCATGCGTGGCAGGGGCTGTCGTCCGACGCGCCGGAGCTCCCCGAGCTCGAAGCGCCGCGCTCTTGGGCGCAACGGATCCTGCGCGGTGCCATGGACCAGCTCAACGAGCGCTACCCGCAGGTCCCGCTCAGCGCCGATCAGATCGCCCGGCCCGCGCCCGAGGCACTCGTCGAGGCGGGCGCCGAAGCCGAACTCCTGGTCCTGGGCAGCCGGGCCTTCAGCCCATTCGGCGGATTCCTGGCCGGGTCCGTCGCCCTGGCGACAGTCGCCCACGTGACACGGCCGGTCGTGCTCGTACGGGCCGGCCAGACGGCCTTGGACGAGCGCACCCCGAACACCGAGGGCCGACCATCCCCTCGTGGCCCCTTCCGCGACGTGGTGGTGGGCGTGGATCCGGCGCATCCCTGCGAGGAACCCCTGACGTTCGCCTTCGAGAGCGCACGGCTGCGCTCGGCATCGCTGCGCGTCGTCCACGCCTGGCAACTGGCCTACGGGCACGTCCCTGGCACGCCGACGGACACGCAGGCGGAGGTCACTTCGCAGGCGGACGCACACCGGTCTCTCGCCTCCATGCTCCAACCGTGGCGCGAGAAGTACCCGGCAGTGGAGGTACGGGAGTTGGTCGAGCACGGCCGTGCGGCACACCGCCTGCTGCACGCCGCCCAGGATGCCGGGCTGCTGGTCGTCGGCCGCAGGATGCGCCCGGCCAGGTTCGGCACACACACCGGCCCGGTCGCGCACGCGGCGATGCACCACGCCCGCTGCCCTGTCGCCATCGTCCCCCACGCATGACGCCGGCACGTACATCGTTCGACAGGGTCGGGGCTCCGAACGGTGCCACAGGGCCGACGGTCCCTCACATGTGGTCCGGAGGGGTACGACCGGGTGAGCCAACCGGCCGCCTCCCGCGGGGACTTGACACGCCGTTCGGCCGAGCACTTCCGCCTGTTCGGCCCATGTCCCGGCAGTCCCTGCGCTGTCACCGTCGTGGTGATGGACACGGACGAGGAGGTGCGGACCGATGCACGTGGTCAGGCGTACGAAGAACCGGCTCTGGCGGTGGCGCAACAACCCGCTCCGCCGCCCCGAGGACGTCCTCGAGGCATGGGTCGTACTCGCCGTCTGGGTCCTCATCGCAGTGGGCGGCACCCTTGCAGGCGTACTCACGGCCCATGCCGCCGACGACGTCTTCGCACAGCAGCGCGCCGAGCGCAGCGCCGTCCGGGCCGTCCTGCTCACCGACATCCCGCAGGGCGCGGAGGCCTCCGCGGGATCGAGCGGCGGCCGCACCACCGCGAAGGTCCGCTGGACCACCCCGGACGGCTCCACCCGCACCGGAACGACCCTGGTCGACGCCGCGCAGCAAGCCGGATCCACCGTGAAGGTCTGGACGAACCGGCAGGGCGACCTCACCACCGAGCCCCCCAGCCAGGCGGTGGCGAACATCGATGCCGCGCTCCTGGGAACAGCGGCCGCACTCGCACTGAGCGGCCTGGCGGTCGGTGTCGGACGTGTCGTCCGCCGGCGGCTCGACCGACGGCGCATCGACCGGTGGGGCACGCAGTGGGATCTGATCGGCCCGCTGTGGGGACACAGGACGGGCTGATCGGGATGCGGCGTCGTCCGCCCGACGCCACGATGAAGACATGGTTCCCGTCGGTCCCGTCGGCCCATTCGACGCGTTCCGGGCCCTGGCCACCCGGCGCGGGCGGCCTGGAGGCACGCTGATCGAGTCACTGGCCGAGGCCAGAACGGGAACAGGGGACGGCCCCGAGGTCTGGGCACCGGCTGTCGCTGTCCACGTCGGACTGCCCGCGGCTGCCGCGCTCGGACCGGCCGGCTACTACGCGGACCTCGCTGCCCCGCACAGCCGCCGTCATGTCCGCGTGTGCACCGCGACGGCGTGCTTCGCCGCGCAGGCCGGACGGCACCTCGCCGCTGTGGAGGACGCGCTCGGCGTCGTCGCCGGCACGGCCTCACCGGACGGGAGCGTTTCTGTGCAGGCCGTCCGCTGCCTGGGCTACTGCTACGCCGGACCCGCGGCGCTCGACCGTGATGTGCCCTGCACAGGTCCGACCCTCGCCGGTCAGCTCGCTGGGCACAAGCCGCCGCGGGCACCGGACATCCCGGTGGCCGACGACACCGGTGATCCGGTGCTGCTGGGTGGTGTGCTCGCTGGTGAGCCCGGATGGCGGGTGTGGCCGGGGACGGTGACGGCGGGGACCCCGGAGGAGGTCCGTCGGGAGGTGGCGGTGTCCGCGCTGAGGGGACGGGGCGGCGCCGGCTTCCGGGTGGCGGCGAAGTGGGAGGCGGCGGGCCGCGCGCCGGGCACGGTGGTCGTCGCCAACGGTGACGAGGGCGATCCGGGTTCGTACGCCGACAGGCTGCTCATGGAGGCCGATCCGGCTCGCGTGCTGGAGGGCCTGGCCCTCGCGTGTTTCGCGTGCGGGGCCCGCCGCGGGGTGGTGCTGGTGCGCTCCGAGTACCCGGCCGCTCTGCGACGGATGCGGGAGGCGGTGGGACAGGCGTACGCCGACGGCCATCTCGGCGCGTCCGTGCACGGTACGGCCACTGCGCTGGACATAGAGGTCGTCGAAGGCGCCGGTTCCTACGTCGCCGGTGAGGAGACAGCGCTGATCGCGGGGCTGGAGGGCGGGCGTGGATGCGCCCGGCCCCGCCCGCCGTATCCGACCGAGCGCGGCCTGTGGGACGCGCCGACCGTGGTCAGCAACGTGGAGACCCTGGCAGCCATCCCCTGGATCCTCCGGCGCGGCGGCGAGGCGTACGCCCGGCGCGGTACGCCCGCCGAGACGGGGACCAAGCTGGTCTGTCTCTCCGAACGGTTCGCCCGGCCGGGTTGCTACGAGGTCGAGCTCGGCACGTCGGTGCGACGGATCGTCACCGAACTGGGCGGCGGTCTGAAGGACGGTGCCGAGCCGGCCGCTCTCCAGGTCGGCGGACCGCTGGGCGGTTTCCTCGCCGCCGATGCACTGGACGTGCCGCTGTCGGAGGCAGGACTCTCGGCCCGGGGCGCCGCCCTCGGCCATGCCGGGCTGGTCGCCTTCGACCGGCAGGTGGAACCGCAGCAAGTGCTGCGGCACGTTTGGGAGTTCGCCGCGGCCGAGAGCTGCGGAGCGTGCTCGCCCTGCCGGGTCGGCTCGCGCCGCGGCCTGGACCTGGCATCCGCCGGTGCGGCGCCGGGACAGCAGTGGGAGCGGCTCGCGCGGGTCCTGGCCGAGGCAAGCCTGTGTGCCTTCGGGCGCCGGATCCCACCTGCCGTGCACAGTCTCGCCCGCGCTTACGGGGACCGACTGGCGGGATGGGGACCATGACCGGAATCGGGATCGAGGTCGACGGCACCGGCCTGGAGGTACCCGAAGGAGCGTCACTGCTCGCGGCGGTGCGCGCCGCCGGGGTCGAGCTGCCCGCGCTGTGCTCCGACGACCGCCTCAGCCCCGCCGGGTCATGCCGTACGTGCCTGGTACGGGCGGACGGACGCATCGCGGCGGCCTGCGTCACCCCGGCGTCCGCCGGTGCTCGCGTCGAAACTGCGACGGGCGATCTTGTGCGGCTGCGGCGGGACGCGGTGGAACTCATCGCCTCCGCTCTGCCGCCCCGGGCTCTTGCCGACGGCAATCCCAGTGAACTGGCCCATGTCTGCAGGACGTTGAGCATCGACGGCGCAGTGGCGCAGGGTCCGGGGGGCCGGGGCGGGGACGACTCCCACCCGTACGTCCATCTCGACCGGGACCTGTGCATCGCCTGCGGCCGGTGTGTGCGGATGTGCTCCGAGGTGCAGGGAACCTTCGCCCTCACCCTGGTCGGCCGGGGCAGCGACACGGTGGTGGTCCCCGGTAACGGCGGGCCGTGGGCCGAGTCGGACTGCGTGGCGTGCGGCGGCTGCGTCGACACCTGCCCCACGGGGGCGATCACCCAGCCGGGACCGGCGCAGGGGCTCACTTCCGCGTTCCGTCCTGCGGCGGCGGCAACACGTACCACCTGCGGCTACTGCGGCGTGGGCTGCGCCCTCGACGTGATCGCTCAGGGCGGCGAGGTCACGGCGGTGCTGCCCGCCCGGGACGGCCCGGTCAATCACGGGCACGCCTGTGTGAAGGGCCGTTTCGCTCATGGTTTCGTCACGTCGCCGGAGCGGCTCACGCAGCCCCTGCTGCGGCGTGGCGGGAGCCTTGAGCCGGTCGGCTGGGACGAAGCACTCGCCCACGTCTCCCGGGGACTGCGAGCGGCCGTCGACGCCGGCGGCCCGGACTCCGTGGCGGCGATCTCCTCGGCCCGCGCCACCAACGAGGACAACTACCTGATACAGAAGTTCATGCGAGTCGTCATCGGCACCAACAACGTCGACAACTGCTCCCGGCTCTGCCACTCCCCCTCCGCGGCGGGCCTGACGGCGTCCTTCGGCCTGTCCGGAGGCACCGACAGCTTCGACGACGTCGAGCGGGCCGACTGCCTGCTGATCGTCGGGGCCAATCCCGTCGAGGCCCACCCGGTGGTCGGAGCGCGACTGCTGAACCGCGTGCTGCACGGAGCCGGGCTCGTCGTCGCCGACCCCCGCGCCGTCGGTCTGGCCCTGCACGCCGATGTACACCTGCGCCCCCGACCCGGCACCAATGTCGCGCTCTTCCACGGGCTCGCCCACGTCCTGCTGGCCGAGGGGCTGACCGACGAGGAGTTCCTGTGCGAGCGGACCTCCGGACTGCCGGAACTCACCGAGCTGCTGGCCGGCTATCCGCCCGACCGGGTCGCCGGGATCACGGGCGTGCCCGCCGCGGACCTGGTCGCCGCCGCCCGCCTCTACGGGCGGGCCGAGCGGCCGGCCATCGTCTACGGCCTCGGCGTCACCGAGCATCTCCACGGCACCGACGGCGTGCGGTCCCTGGCCAACCTGGCGATCCTGCGCGGCGCCGTGGGAACCGACGGGGGCTGCGGGGTCAACCCGCTGCGCGGCCAGAACAACGTCCAGGGCGCCTCCGACATGGGCGCGTTGCCGGACGTCCTGCCGGGGTACGGAAGGGTGGCCGACCCGGCCGTCCGTTCGCGGGCCGAGGACGTCTGGGGCGTGCCGGTCCCCGGGCGGCCGGGACTGCGGATCCCGGACATGTTTGCCGCCGCACGGTCGGGAGACCTGCGGGCGCTGTGGGTGATCGGGGAGGACGTCTGCGCCACCGACCCGGACGCGAACCGGGTGGCCGAGGCCCTGGGCGCCTGCCCGCTCGTCATCTGCAGCGAACTGTTCCTGTCCGAGACCGCCCGGCACGCCGACGTCGTACTGCCGGTCGCCTCCTGGCTGGAGAAGGACGGCACGTTCGTCAACTTCGACCGCCGGTTCCAGCGGGTGCGTCCCGCCGTGCCCCTCCCGGGAGAGGCCCGCACCGACTTCGACACCGTACGGGCCGTTGCCACGGCGATGGGAGTCGACCTCGGCTGTGCGACTCCCGCCGACGCTCTCGCCGAGTGCGGCGGGCTCGCGCCCGTTTTCGCCGGTCTCTCCCACCAGCGGCTGGACCGCGAAGGTGCCGTGCCCTGGCCCTGCCCCGACCCCGACGAGCCCGGAGAAGCCAAGCTGTACACGGAGCGATTCGCCACGTCGGACGGCCGGGCCCACCTTGCCGCCGCGCCGTACCTGCCGCCCGGCGAGCAGCCCGACGACCACTACCCGCTGATCCTCGTCACCGGACGCCGCTGGGCCCATTACAACTCCGGGAGCATGACCCGACGCGGTGGCAACCTCGCGCTCGATCCGGTCGACTTCCTCGACCTCCACTCCGACGACGCCGCCCGGTACGCCGTACGCGACGGCGAGGAGGTGACCGTGGAGAGCCGGCACGGCCGAGCCCGGCTCATCGCCCGCGTCGGTGAACAGACGGCTCCCGGTCAGGTCTTCTGTTCGTTCCACTTCCCGGCGAGCGGAGTGAACCGGCTCACCTCCCACCACGCGGACGCCGTCACGTCCTGTCCCGAGTACAAGGTCACTGCCGTCCGCGTGGTTGTGTCGTGACGGCCGCTCCGAGGCGGTCATCCTCCGGCAGCAGCAGCGTGCAGGTCTCTCCGGGGGCGACGGTGACGGCCCGGTCGGTCAGCACCACACGGATCGGCGATTCCCCGGAGTCGGGTACACCGATGCGCAGCTGTCCGCTGCGCAGCCGTACGCCGACACCCCAGTGTCCGCGGTAGCGCAGGGAGAACCCGTACTCGGACAGTGCCGGAAGCGGCACGGGGTCCAGCCGGAGGGCGTCCTCACGGGTCTCGAGGCCGGTCAGGCCACGTTGCACCAGGTCCAGGGTGCCGGCCATGGCTGCGAGATGGATGCCTTCGCCGGTCGTGCCGCCCTGGAGGTCGGTGACATCCTGCTTCAGGGCTTCCTGACAGTACGTCCAGGCCTCGGCGCGTCTGACGCGGGCGAGGACCCAGGCGTGGACGACGCCGCTGAGCGTGGAGCCGTGGCTGGTGCGCTTCAGGTAGTAGTCGACGGTCCTGCTCCAGGCCTCCTCGTCCACGTCGTGCCCGAGACGGCGGAAGAGGTCCCGCAGCTCGGCGGGCGAGAAAAGGTAACCGAGCATCAGGACATCGGCCTGCTTGGACGCTTGGTAGCGGTTGACCGTGTCGCCCTCGGCCTCGAGTATCCGGTCCAGGCGCCGGATGTTGTCGTAACGGGCACGGTAGGCGTCCCAGTCCAGTTCGGCGAGATCGCCGTAGCCGGTGAACTGACTGATGACGCCCCGGTGGAAGGGCACCAGCAGCCGGCGGGAGACGTCGTCCCACTTCGGGAGTTCACCGCCGTCCAGCTCGATGCGCTCGAACAGCTCCTGGCGACGCCATGCGGGCAGGCGCCGTACGAGGTCCAGGGCGCGGCTGAGAACCCATGCGGCGGTGATGTTGGTGTACGCGTTGTCGTCGATGCCCGGCCGGGTGGCGTCCGGGTAGGCGTCGTGGTACTCGTCGGGGCCGACCACGCCGCGGATGCGGTAGCGGCCGAGGTCGGGGGCGAACTGTGCGGTGTCCGCCCAGAAGCGGGCGATCTGCAACAGCATCTCCGCGCCCTTGGTGTGCAGGTACTCGGTGTCGCCGGTCGCTTCACAGTACTGCCACACGTTGTAGGCGACGGCCGAACCCACGTGGTGCTGAAGGCGGGAGTTGTCCGGCAGCCAGCGGCCCGAACGGGGGTTGAGGTGCAGTTGCTGGGTCTCCTCGCGCCCGTCGCTGCCGGACTGCCACGGATACATCGCTCCGGCCCGGCCCGCCGCCGCTGCGGCACGGCGGGCCCGCGTCAGGCGTCGGTGGCGGTAGTCGAGCAGCGCCCGCGAGACCTCCGGGAAGTGCAGGTTCAGGAACGGAAGCACGAACAGTTCGTCCCAGAAGACGTGGCCCCGGTAGGCCTCGCCGTGCAGACCGCGGGCCGGCACACCCACGTCCAGCTCCGCCGTGTGGGGCGAGAGGGTCTGCAGCACATGGAAGAGATGCAGGCGCAGGATACGGCCCGCCTCGCCGGGCACCTGGATGTCCGCGCTCCGCCACAACCGTGCCCAGGCCGCGGCGTGGGAATCCACGAGCTCCGGGAAGTCCTCGGCCGCACTCACCCGTTCGAGAGCCGCCGCGAGCGGGTCGCTGATCGCCGGGTCGCGCGAGGTGTGCAGAGCGACGGTCTTCTCCACGACCGCGGGCCGGCCCGGCGCGATCGGTATCACCAGGCGGTGTACGGCACGGCGCCGGGACGGACGCAGCTCGGACGACGTGGGCGGTTGCCCGGTGACGACCGTGCGGGCAGCCATGCTGATGCCGATGTCGGAGGTGCTGGTGCGGCAGCGCAGCCATGTCGTGTCGGCACCCGACACCCCGGTCCGTACCTGGATCAGGTGGTTGCGGTTGAGCGACCGGTACCGGTGCACGTTGCTGTTGATCACGTCGCCGTCGAGGGCGGACTCGATCTCGATGTCTCCCGACCACTCCTGTGTCGTGCAGACGGTTCGCAGCGCGGCCAGGTGGGGGTCCGCCATGCTCACGAGACGGCTCTGATCCACGCTCAGCACGCCTGCCGCCTCGTCCCGGTAACGGAGCGTGCGCGTCAGCGTGGCACGGCGCAGGTCCAAGGTGTGCCGGTAGCCGAGCAGTCGCCGTGCGCCGGGAGAGAACCAGGGGCCCGTCGACCCGTCGGGCAAGCGGAGTCGGAACCGCAGGAGCAGCCAGTTCGGGAGGTTCACCATGTCCTCGTTCACCACCCGTCGCCCCGCCACGGTGGACTCCAGGCGGTTGTAGACCCCGGCCGCGTAGGTGGCCGGGTAATGCGTCAGGCCGGCTCTGCACTCGGGCACCGCGCCGCGGGTGGCGAAGTAGCCGTTGCCGAGCGTGCACAACGACTCGCGCAATTGCTCGGCAGCGGGATCGTATCCCTCGTATTCCCAGGTCCATTCCGACATCCGCGGTCTCACCCCTCCTTCACCGGGCCCGCTCCCTCACGAAGGGCACAGGAGCGTGGCTTCCGGACGGAGTTCAGGCTCGCTGCGGGACGACGGCCACCGGGCAGTGCGCGTGATGCAGCAGGGCGTGGGCGACCCTGCCGAGCTGCAGACCGAAGTGGCCGTGCCGCCTCAGCGCACCGACGACGATCAGGTCCGCGTCGGCCGACGCATCGACGAGGACCTGGTGTGCGGTCCCCTCGACCGATCGGCGCTGCACGTCGACCTGGGGATGATCTCGTGCCGCGTCGTCCAGTGCGTCGGTGAGGAGGGCGGAGGCCCGTTCCTCGTGGACGCGGGCGGCATCGTCCGCGACCAGAGGGCTGTCCACATGCTGATGGGCGGGACGGCGCCAGGCCCGTACGGCATGCAGCGCGCACCCGCGCGCCTCGGCCTCGCCGAACGCGAACCGTACCGCGGCCTGGCCCTCGGTGGCGTTGCCGACGCCGACCACGACCCGGCCGAAGGAGCCCTGTCGATTGCGCTCCCCGCCACGGACCACGATGACCGGGCAGACGGCGCGAGCGGCCACCGCGAGGCTGACCGACCCCAGCAGCAACCCGGCGAGTTCGTTGCGGCCGCGGGAGCCTACGACCAGGGCAGAGGATTCATGACCCGCGTGCAGCAGCACCGACACGGCGTCGTCGGGCAGCACCTCGCCCGACACCTTCACCTCCGGGTTGCGAAGCTGCGCGCGTTCCGCGCAGGACGCGGCGATGTGCTCCGCCATGACCTCTTCGGACGGGCGGTCGGTGCGGAAGGACGGACGGCCTCCCTCGTACCGCTCCCACAAAGAGGCGTACACGAGCCGCAACGGCAGCCCGCGGCGAGCCGCTTCGTCCACCGCCCAGTCCACGGCCTGCAGGCTGGAATCCGACCCGTCGACACCCACGACCAGCGGGAGCTCCATCATCCCCACCGCCTTCCTGCCCAGCCGGCGCAAGGCTTCCTGTGAATACCGTCGCACCGCCCCGAGGCGATCGCTACACGTGGACCGGCTCCCGGGCAGGGGATCCCGTCAGGGGTTGCACCTCGGCGGTTTGCGGTGATGGTTGTGGTGTAGGACCGTGCGCCCCTCAAAGGGGGCCCACCCATCCCGGAAGGGAAGGCCACAGTGGTTGCGAGGAGCGGCGTCTTCGGCGCCCTGACCAAGGAACACCGCGAGCAGCTCATGTCACTCGCTCGCGACGTGTCGTTCGCGACGGGCGAGCGCATCTTCAGCGAAGGCGGAAAGGCGGACCGCTTCTGGATCATCCACACGGGCACGGTCGCTCTCGACCTTCACGTGCCCGGCCGACAAGCGGCGGTCATCGAGACCCTCGGCGCGGGACGACTGCTGGGCTGGTCCTCGCTGGTCCCGCCCCACCACTGGCATCTGGGCGCCGAGGCCAGCAGCCCGGTGCGCGCCTACGAATTCGACGCCGTCGCAGTGCGGGAGAAGTGCGCGCAGGACCCGAAACTGGACCACGAACTGTGCACCTATGTCGCCGAGGTGATCGCTCGCCGGCTCAGGGCCGCCCGCGTGCGACTGCTCGACCTCTACGCGCCCCACGGCGCGGGCGACGTGCCCTGACGAGGCGAGAGGGGAGGCCCGAAGTGCCGGACACCCCGCACATCGTGAGCGATGTGATGAGCCTGACGGTGGTGGCCGTCGGACGCGACGCGCCCTTCAAGGAGATCGTCCGGACCATGGAGCAGTGGAAGGTCAGCGCCGTGCCGGTGCTGGAGGGCGAGGGCCGCGTCATCGGAGTCGTCTCCGAAGCCGACCTGCTGCCCAAGGAGGAGTTCCGCGACAGCGACCCCAGTTTCGACGAGCAACGCCGGCGGCTGTCCGACATCGCCAAGGCCGAAGCGGTGACGGCGCAGCAGCTCATGAGCTCACCCGCTGTCACGGTCCACGCCGACGTCACCCTGGCCCAAGCAGCCAGGATCATGGCAGTCCGGCACATCAAGAGGCTGCCCGTGGTCGACGACGAGGGAATACTCCAGGGCATCGTCAGCCGGGCCGACCTGCTGAAGGTCTTCCTGCGGACGGACGAGGACATCGAAGAGGAGGTCCGCCGCACGGTGGTCTCCTACCTCTTCCCGGCGTCCAGCCACGCTATCCATGTGAACGTGCACGAGGGAGTGGTCGACCTCCGCGGACACGTCCGCGACGCCTCGCTCATCGCGGTTGCCGTGCGCCTCGCGCGTGCCGTGGAGGGCGTCGTGGACGTCGAACCTCACCTTACTCAGCAGTGACTGACAGACGACGTCAGAGCTGCCAGCCGGTCTCAGGCCGAACACTCCCCCCGGTCGCGGGCGCGTCCACGCCCTCGATGTCACGCTCGGCGATGTCCACCAGCTGCCGGCCGAGGTCGTGCATGGCCCGGCCCGCCGCGAGTTCGTCACCGATCTCCGGCACGTCCGCGTCCACGGGGTTACGGTGGGCGGCCCCGTGACCGGTCAAGACCGTCGTACCGGTGTCCAGTACCACGCGTGCCTTGGTCGTTCCCTGCTCCTCGAAGAGGTAGAGGCGGACCTTCCATTCCACGGTGTGCGCCATCACGTTCCTCCTCATCCCGGTACGGATCGCTGTGATCCGGATGCGCTCTTCTCACGGCGTCGCAGGTCCGCGGCCGAGGCCAGGACTTCGTCTTCGATACGGCGTCTGACCCGTTCGGTGAGAGCGGCCAGCCGCTCGGAGATCACCGCCCGTGGAGCGACCGGGGACCGGATCTCACGCGCCGCCGGCGGGAGCCCGGCCAGGTCAGCGGCGAATCTCTCTCTGCTCCTGTCCAGAGTGGGGCGCTCGACGGTGCGCCGCCCGCCCCGCATCACCGTCTCCAGCAACGGCACTCCCCCATCGGGCGGCTGCTCGTCATGAAGCCCGATCACGTCGGCGTATCCAGGACACCGGAACACCTGCTTCTGCGCGGGCGCGGTCACCTTGGCCGAGGAGAGCTTCATCACCGGCCGTCCGCCGTACTCGACCATCTTGTAGGCGGAGTCCAGGAACGGGGCGTCGGCCGAGACCCCGACACGAGTGCCGACGGCGTAGACGTCGATCGGTGCTCCGGAGCGGACCAGGTCGTCGACGGCGTACTCGTCGAGGCTGCCGCTGGCGACGATCCGTACGTCCGGCAGCCCGGCCGCGTCGAGGAGGTCGCGCGCACGTACGGCGAGGGCGCCTAGGTCGCCGCTGTCCAGCCGTACCGCCGAGCCCGGCCCACGGGCCGCGTGATCGAGGTCTCGCAGCACCCGCGCCGCGACACGGACGCCCTCCTCGGTGTCGTAGGTGTCCACCAGGAACGTCACCGGGCCTGGGTGGGACCGGGCGAAGGCGCGGAAGGCCGCCTCCTCCGTCTCGAACGCCTCGATGTACGAGTGGGCCATCGTTCCGACGGCCGGCAGCCCTTCGGCGGTGGCCGCGGCAACATTGCTCGTCCCTGCGAATCCGACCATGGCTCCCAGCCGCGCGACCTGGAAGCCGGCCTGGGGACCGTGGGTGCGGCGCAGTGAGAAGTCCACGAGCTGGTGTCCCGCCGCGGCCAGGACGCACCGCGCGGCCTTGGAGGCGATCGTCGTCTGGTGGCTGACCTGGTTGAGCACGTACGTCTCGACCAGCTGCGCCTGCGGAAGGGGGGCGGTCACTTCCAGCAGGGGCTCTCCGGCGAGGACGATCCGGCCCTCCGGCACGGCACGCACCTGGCCGGTGAACTCGGTGCCGAGCAGCGGAGCCAGATCGCGGGAAGGCCGGTGCAGCGCCGAGGCGAAGGCGTCGACGTCCTCGGGAGAGATCCGATAGCCGGAGAGGAAGTCAAGCGACGACTCCAGGCCGGCGGCCACCAGAAAGCCGCGGTCGGGCGGCATGTCGCGGACGAACAGGCTGAACGTCGCAGGTCCGGCCATCCCCTCACGCAGATACGACATCACCATGGTGACCTCGTACAGATCCGTGGTCGTCATATGAGACATCGGGGTCACCTCACCGTTGACGCCTGGCCTGTCGCCTGTGGAAACGGGCCGACCACAGGGGCTCCGCCGGCTCCCGTTCGCCGTCCCTTTGCGCGTACGTTCTCCGGTCCAGCGCGGACTCATCCCCTTGCGTACAACGACGAAGCCGGTATGCACACCGATCGCTGTGGTCGACCCAGATCCGCGCGGTGGAGCCAACGGCCTTGTCAAGTGGCACGCGGGCGGTCCTTGTCTGCTGCCTGCCGCCCTCACCGGTCCAGCTGACCTGTACTTTCTGCTTCTCGTCCGCTGCGCTGCGCGGTGCCGACTCAGGGGCCGAGGTCAGCCTGGCAGTGACCCGGTGGCGTTGCGCGGACTGGGCTTCAACGGTGCGCATCGCGGACCCGTAGGCCGCCAGCCCTGCGCTCACCGAAGCCGCCGGCAGCCCGAGGACCAGCATCACCAGCTGGAAACGCGAGGGCCCCGCCTCGACCCGATCGGACGTGCGCCTCAGCGGATTCGCTCCGTCGGGGGTCTGCTCCTCGCACAGCTGGTGGGGACCGAATACCTGCGGCGAATCCTGTGTGCTCATGGTCTGGCCTCCAGCTGCTGCTGGTGCGTCCCCCACCGCCTCTGCCCCCGACAAGGTTCGGCCGGCGGCAGGCACCGGTCACTGGGCCGAAGGTCCTCGCCGACCGACCACTCGGTCCCTCCGCCCGGCGCCGGTCAGATCCGCGGCACGACCACTACCGGACACGGCGCGTGATGCAGCATCGCGTGGTTGACCAGGCCCAGTTGCAGACCGACGTGTCCATGCCGCCTGCGGGCTCCGACCACCAGCAGATCAGCACCGGACGCCGCGTTCAGGAGCGCCCGCCGCGTCGGGCCCTCGACCACCTCGCTGCTCACCGGAACGTCCTGGTACTGCTTCGCGGGGTCCCGCAGCGCGTCGGCGAGCACCTCCGCCGGCGGGCGCCGCTGGGCCTGGAGGGCGTACCCGGACAGGCCCGGCGGCCCAGGGCTGCCGACCGGGACGCTCCAGGCGTGCACCGCCACCAGCCGACAGCGCCGCACGTGAGCTTCGCGGAACGCGAACTCCACGGCCGTATCACTCCCCTCCCCCTCCTCGACTCCGACCACGACGCTGCCGAACCGGGTGTGCCGGTGCTCCACCCCGCCGCGCACCACGACCACCGGGCAGTCGGCATGGGCGGCGACAGCCAGGCCGACCGAGCCCAGGAGCAGGCCGGCGAGATCTCCGAGCCCTCTGGACCCGACGACCACAGCGAAGGCGTTGCGCCCCTTGCCCACCAGGGCGGAGGCCGCGTCGTCGTGGAGCACCTCACCCGACACCTGCACCGCAGGTGCGCCCTTCCTGGCCCGTTCGGAGGCGGCGGCGACCAGGTCGGGCTCGCCGGGTGCGGCGGCAGCCGCATGCACCAGGTGGAGGGGCACCTGGTGTCGGAGTGCCTCGTCCGCGGCCCACTCCACCGCCTCGAGGCTCGCCTCGGATCCGTCGATGCCGACCACCAGGGGAACCACCACCGCTCCCACCTCCTGCTTGTTCCGGGCCTCACGCCGTCCGAGCGCCGCCGTACCGTGACCACATGCGCCGCGAGGAGATCTGAGGTAGTCCTCGATGTAGAAGTGCCGTGCTCTGCTCGTCGGCGCCAGCGCTCATGTGCCGCGTCGAGCACGCCCCACGGCGGCGATGCTCACCTGATTCCAGCTTCGTACGAGACGGAGGCAGTCGCCATGGAACGAGTCCTCACCGTGGGCCTCGACGGCTCACCCGAGAGCCTTGCCGCAGCCCACTGGGCCGCCGACGAGGCCGAGCGGCGCAGTCTCACCCTGCGTCTGGTGCACGCGTGGCCGCTGCTGGCGCCGGAACCGACGCACCTCCCCGCGGAAGTCGATCAGAATTACTGGGCAAAGCGGCTCATGCACAACGCCCAGGCGGAACTCCAGGCGCGACACCCGGGGCTCACCGTGGTCGGCAACCTGGTCGCCGACGACGCCCAGAACGCGCTGCTCCACGTGGCGTCGGAGTCCGAGATGCTCGTACTCGGCTCGCGGGGCCTGACTCCCGTGGAGAGCTACTTCTTCGGTGACATCAGCATGTTCGTCGTGGCACGCGCCGAACGGCCCGTGGTCCTCGTGCGCGCCGGCAGCCGCGAAGAAGAGACTTCGCCCGAAGCAGGTGGGCCGGGCGGCGTGGTGGTGGCGTTGAAACTGCACGGCCCCTGCGACGACCTGCTCGAATTCGCCTTCACCACCGCCGCGGCCCGGGGGGTGTCCCTCGTCGCCGTCCATGGCCGCAGCGTGCCGCTCCACGCGCACACCCCCTGGGGCATGGACCACGGTGTGACCCTGGAGATCAAGCAGGACATGCAGAAGGGCCTGAGCCAGGTCCTCCACCCCTGGCGCGAGAAGTTTCCCGGCGTCGTGGTGGCCGACGCCCTCCGTCTCGAAAGCCCCGCCAAGGCCGTCGTAGGAGCCGCCAAGGGCGCCGATCTGCTGGTCGTCGGCCGGCGCAAGCACCATCCCCCCATGGGCCCACGCCTGGGGCCCGTCGCCCAGGCCGCCCTCCACCACGCCCGCTGCCCCGTCGCCGTCGTCCCTCATGACTGAGGCGAGCCGCCACGGGGAACCCGTCATGCCGGAGCAGCCTGCCGACGCGTCCGTCCTGCGGACGAGTGCCGCTCCCGAGGCTGCGCCGCATCCACGCGCAGAGGTGCGTGAGACCCACACCGCGGTGGTGCTCTTCCTAGGGGACCGCGCCTACAAGCTGAAGAAGCCGGTCGACCTCACGTTCCTCGACTACACGACGGTGGCCGCGCGACGGGCCGCGTGTGAGCAGGAGGTGGCCCTCAATCGCCGTTTCGCCCCCGACGTCTACCTCGGCGTCGGGGAACTGCGCGCACCCGACGTGGACGTGCCCGAACCCGTCGTGGTGATGCGCCGTATGCCCTCCGAGCGGCGCCTCTCGCTGCTCGTACGGCAGGGCGTGGCCGTCGGAGACGCACTGCGGGCCGTCGCCCGGCTGCTGGCAACGCATCATGCGAACGCGCCTCGCAGCCGGGAGGTGGACGCGCAGGGTACCCGCGACGCGCTGTCGTCACGCTGGGAAGCGAGCTTCGCCCAGGTCCGCGCACTGTCCGACGAAGGCACCGCGCCCGACGGGGTGGAGGAGACCGAGCGGCTGGTGCGCCGCTATCTCGCCGGCCGCAAGCTCCTGTTCGACACGCGGATCGAGCAGGGGCGGGTGGTCGACGGCCACGGGGATCTCCTCGCGGAGGACATCTTCTGTCTCGACGACGGCCCGCGCGTCCTGGACTGTCTGGAGTTCGACGACACCCTGCGCTTCGTCGACGGCCTCGACGACGCCGCATTCCTGGCCATGGATCTGGAGCAACTCGGGGCCCCGGAGGCAGCGGCGTTCTTCCTCGCCGAGTACAGGGAGTATTCCGGCGACCCGGCACCGCCCTCCCTGCGCCACCACTACGTCGCCTACCGTGCGTTCGTCCGTGCCAAGGTCTCACTGATCCAGGCACGCCAGGGCACGCCCGGTGCGGAGGCGGCGTCACGCCGGCTGATCACGACTGCCGTGCGCCACCTTCGGGCCTCGGCTGTCGGCCTGACCCTCGTCGGCGGGCTCCCCGGCAGCGGGAAGTCAACACTCTCCGGCGCACTCGCCGATCGTCTTGGCGTCACCCTGCTCAGCAGCGACCGCCTCCGCAAGGAACTGGCGGGCATCCCGGCGGAGCAGTCGGCAGCCGCCCCTTACGGCGAAGGTCTGTATTCACCGGAGTGGACCAGCAAGACGTACGCGGCCCTGCTCGACCGTGCATCGGCCCTGCTGTCCCGCGGAGAGTCCGTCGTGCTGGACGCGACGTGGTCCGACGCGGGAGAGCGCGAAGCCGCCCTGCGCATGGCCGAACGGACCCACGCCGACCTGGTGGCCCTGCACTGCCAGGTGCCGGGCGACACGATGTCCGCCCGCCTGGCCTCCCGGGCACACGGTGCGTCCGACGCCGACCTCGACGTGGCCACCGCCATGGCAGCCACGGAACCGCCGTGGCCGGATGCCGTAAGCATCGACACGAGCGGCTCCCTGGAGGCGGCGGTCGTCCAGGCTCTGGCGGTCATCCGTCCGTACGCCGCCGACCAGGCTCCGGTCTTCCGCCGCCCTTACATGGAGCCGGACTAGCTAGCCAGGTCGGGCTAAGAACTCCTAACAAAGTGAGAGGTTCTTCAGTCGTCGCCAGCAGATGATTGCGCAGGCCAGGCTGAGGAAGGCTTCGTGGATGTCGTCGCGGATCTCCCAGCGGGTGCGTAACCGGCGGAACCAGTG
>NZ_VZRB01000052.1 GCF_008806595.1 Streptomyces luteolifulvus
TTCATAGTGTTTCGGTGGTTATAGCGTGAGGGAAACGCCCGGTTACATTCCGAACCCGGAAGCTAAGCCTTACAGCGCCGATGGTACTGCAGGGGGGACCCTGTGGGAGAGTAGGACGCCGCCGAACGAATTGTGAAAAAGGCCCACACCGAAAATCGGTGTGGGCCTTTTTGCGTTTGTGGCTACTGTGAGGCGTATGAACTACGTCATCCGCTCCATACGCGCCGACGAGTGGCCCGCTGCCAAGGCCCTGCGTCTCGTCGCGCTTCAGGACCCGGTCGCGCACCTCGCCTTCCTGGAGACGTACGAAGACGCCGTGGCCAGGCCGGACTCCCTCTTTCAGGAACGGGCCGAGTCGGCCGCGGAGGGGGCGACCGGGGCGCAGCAGATCATCGCCGAGGGGCCGGACGGGGAGTGGGTCGGGACCTTGACGGTGCTGGTCGAGCAGCCGGGCACCAAGGACTGGGCCGGCTTTCCTGTCGAGCGGAAGCAAGGGCACATCGTCGGAGTGTTCGTCCGGCCCGAGCATCGGGGGATCGGTCTTACGGAGGCGCTGTTCGAGGCCGGCGTGGAGTGGGCCTGGGGGATGGGGGCCGAGCGGGTGCGGCTGATCGTGCACGAGGAGAACGGACGGGCCCAGGGGCTCTACCGCAAGGTCGGATTCGTGCCCAGCGGGCTGGTCGTGCCGTTGACGCCGACGCCCGGCGAGTCCGAGCTGGAGTTCGTCCTCGACCGGTCGTGAGCGGCTACACCGGGAGTTCGTCGTGCGGCCAGCGGGCGCGGCCCTGTTCGCGGGAGCGGAGCAGGGCGAGCGTGGGCAGGCCCCGGTCCGCTCCGGTGGCCAGCAGCTCCGGGAGCTGGGGAAGCGGAGCCACTGCCGCGATGTCATCCAGGACGAGGGTCAGTGGTGGGTCGAGCCGACCGGAGGATGACCGTTCGGCCATGCGCCGGCCGCGCTCGACCACGCTTGCGGCGAGAGCCGTCAGAAGGGGCATCGCACCGGGGTTCGCCCTGGGATCCTCGATGGATTCACCGACCGCATAAAGCGTTCCCCCTTCGTTCACGAAGGAATCCAAGGCGAGCGCATCTGTTCGGTTTGGAGTGCATGCCTCGCGGATGTTGACCGTGAAGAGGGCGGACAGTGCGCGGCTCGTCAGCTCCTGTGCGATGTCGCGGCGTTCGGGGTGTGCGGTGAGCGCGGCCTCGAGTTCGCCGGCGGCGCCGGGGGCGGCCTTGGGGTTCGTACGGAGGATGCGCACGGCGTCCTGGACCTGGGTGCCCTGGGACCAGCGATGGACATGGCGGATGGTGCGGCCGTCGACGGCGGCGGCGTGGAGATAGCTGCGCAGGAGCGTTTCGGCCGTTTCGGCCGTGGCCTGGTCCAGTTTGGCGGTGGGGCGGACCGGGGCGAGGAGAGCTGCCGCGCGGGTGAGGGCGGTCTGTTTGTCCTCGCAGCCCGAAGTGGGGGACCAGTGGAGGCGGGCCGGGGTGTCGCACTGGTGGGTCGGGTCGTAGAGGTGGACCGGGCCCAGTTTGGCTCGGGCGTCCTTGGTGTCCTGCCAGAGGGAGGGGTTCGAGGTGACCACCAGGGCCGGGCCCTCCGCGTCGTGCACCGCTTGGGTTGCGGCGGCCTGGCGGCTTTCCCTCGGGGCCACGAGGATTTTCTCCCATCCGGCCATCCGTTCGCCGTCGAACGGAGCTACGGGGGGCTGTGACTGCGGCGGCGTCGCGCGGAGTAGTTCCGTCGGCTGGGGCGGGAGCGTGATCTCCGGCTGTGCCGGCTGCGGCGGCTGCGGCGTCGGTCTCGGTACCGGTACCTCCTGGGGACCCGGCGCCGGCGCGGTCGCCGCAGCCGTGGCCCGCCCCACCGCCTCCGCCCGCCGTCTCGCCCTGACCGCTCTCCAGCGTGCCAGTGTGCCCATAGCGAACACCGTCAGGACGAACAGCAGCATCAGCTGGCCGATGAACAGGCCCCAGAACAGCCCGTATCCGGAGAGCTGGGCGGCCGGGGTGTCCGGCCAGGCGCCGGGGATGTCGTGCGGTTGGGCGACCAGCCGGCGCATGGCCATCGGGGTGCGGGTGAAGGTGATGCCGTCCGGCCAGGCGCCGTGGGAGAACAGGGCGGCGAGGCCGGCCGCCGTCCATACCAGCAGGGTCATGCCGAGGAGGAAGGTGAGGAGGCCGACCAGCAGCCCGTCGGGGATGCCGCCGGGTCTCTCCTGCCGGCGGTCACGATGATGATCGTCCGGTCGCACGCCGCCCCCTTGTGCTTAGGCCACGGTCGACTCGGACGAGCCGTCCAAGTCGCTGAGGTGCTGTTCCATGAAGGCCGCAGCCCGTTCCTCCGCCTCCAGCTCGGCGGCGCGCAGGGCGTCGTCCGTGAGGTGGGGGTCGCTTGCGGACTCGGTCATCGCGCGGTCGGTGAAGACGAGCGGGCGTTCGGTCTCGGTGACCAGGTGTTTGACGACCTGGACATTGCCGTTGACGTCCCACACCGCGATGCCGGGGGTGAGCGTGGGGATGATCTCCACCGCCCAGCGCGGCAGACCCAGTACCCGGCCTGTCGCCCTCGCCTCGTCCGCCTTCTGGGCGTAGATCGTCCTCGTCGACGCCATCTTCAGGATCGCCGCGGCCTCCTTCGCCGCGGCCCCGTCGACCACGTCGGACAGATGGTGCACGACCGCCACGAAGGACAGACCCAGCCGGCGCCCGAACTTCAGCAGCCGCTGGAACAGCTGGGCCACGAAGGGGCTGTTGATGATGTGCCAGGCCTCCTCGACGAGGAAGATGCGCTTCTTCCGGTCGGGGCGGATCCAGGTGTGCTCCAGCCACACGCCGACGATCGCCATCAGGATCGGCATGGCGATGGAGTTGCGGTCGATGTGGGACAGGTCGAAGACGATCAGCGGGGCGTCCAGGTCGATGCCGACCGTCGTCGGGCCGTCGAACATGCCCCGCAGGTCACCGTCGACCAGGCGGTCGAGGACCAGTGCCACGTCCAGGCCCCAGGCCCGTACGTCGTCTATGGCGACGTTCATCGCCTCCGCGGACTCCGGCTCGGGGTGCCGTAGCTGCTCGACGATGTCCGTGAGGACCGGCTGGCGTTCGACGATCGTCTCGTTGACGAACGCGTGGGCGACCTTCAGCGCGAAGCCGGAGCGCTCGTCGAGGCCGTGGCCCATGGCGACCTCGATGATGGTCCGCAGCAGGGCGAGCTGCCCGGTCGTCGTGATCGACGGGTCCAGGGGGTTGAGGCGGATTCCGTGGTCCAGGGCCGCCGTCGGGTCCAGGCGGATGGGAGTTATCCCCAGCTCCTGCGCGATCAGGTTCCATTCGCCGACGCCGTCCTCGCCCTGGGCGTCCAGGACGACGACCTGGCGGTCGCGGAAGCGCAGTTGCCGTAGGACGTATGTCTTCTCCAGGGCCGACTTGCCGTTGCCGGACTCGCCGAGGACGAGCCAGTGGGGCGCGGGGAGCTGCTGGCCGTACAGCTGGAAGGGGTCGTAGATGTAGCCCTTTCCGGAGTAGACCTCGCGGCCGATGATGACGCCCGAGTCGCCGAGGCCGGGGGCGGCGGTCGGGAGGTAGACCGCCTGGGCCTGGCCCGTGGAGGTGCGCACCGGCAGCCGGGTCGTCTCGACCTTGCCGAAGAGGAAGGACGTGAAGGCGTCGGTGAGGACGGACAGCGGGTCCCGCATCAGCGCATCAGCCCCTACCTTCGGATTCCGGTGGCGAACGGGAGGGTGTTCACGAAGGCGCGGTGGTGCTCGCGGTCGCACCACTCCAGCTTCAGATACGACTTTCCGGCCGAGGCCCGGATGGTGCGCTTGTCGCGGGCCAGGGACTCGGGGGAACGGGCGGAGACGGTGATGTAGCCGACCAGGTTCACCCCGGCCGCGCCGCTCGCGAGGTCCTCTCCGCGCTGGTCGAGGCGGTTGTGGGCGGCGATGTCGCGGGGGTCGACGGTGCGGTTCATCTTGGCGGCGCGGGAGGCCTCCGCCTCGTCGTTGGTCTTCTCCGTCAGCATGCGCTCGATGGCGACCTCGGTGGGTTCGAGGTCCATGGTGACGGCGACCGTGCGGATGACGTCCGGGGTGTGGACGAGGAGCGGGGCCAGGAAGTTGACGCCCACCGGGGTCATCGGCCATTCCTTCACCCAGGCGGTGGCGTGGCACCAGGGGGCGCGGGTCGACGACTCGCGGGTCTTCGCCTGGAGGAATGTCGGCTCCATGGCGTCCAGCTCGGCCGGCCAGGCGTTGCGCTTCGTCATCGCCTGGATGTGGTCGATCGGGTGGTCCGGGTCGTACATGGAGTGGATGAGCGAGGCGAGCCGGCCCTGGCCGAGGGGCTGCCGTACGCGGATGTCGGCTTCCTGGAGGCGGGAGCAGATGTCGGTGAGCTCGCGCGCCATGACGACGGCGAGACCGGCGTCCCGGTCCAGCTTGCGGCCGTTGTGCGGGCGCGCGGCCCGTGCCATCGCCTGGGCCTCGGCGGCCAGTTCACGGTTGTAGTGCATACAGGCGACGAGGTAGGCGCGGTGCTGCTCGCTGCTGGTGGACACCATCGACTGGAGTTGGTCGTACGACTGCGCCAGCCACGCCGGTGCCTTGTCGTCCCCGCGGACGGCGACGTCCTTGGCGTGGGCGTCCGGGTCGGCGGGGAGGGTGCGGGCGAGCATCTGGAGGCGGGTGACGAAGCCGTCGCCGTTGGCAACGTGCTTGAGGAGGGTGCCGAAGCGGTCGACGAGGGCTTCCTGGTCCTCGGAGTCGCGCAGACCGACGCCGGGCCCTTCGATCTCGATGGCCGCGGTGACGGTGCGGCGGTCCGCGTGCAGCAGTACGGCGATCTCGTCCGGGCCGAACGGAGCGGCCAGCCAGCTGATGCGGCCGATGCCGGGCGGCGGGCCGACCTCGACCTCCCGGCCGTCGAAGCGGGTGCCGGCCTCCATCACGGTGGAGCGGTACGTCGTGCCCTGGCGCAGGGTCCGCTTGTAGCTGCGGTTGATCTCGAACCACCTGTAGAACGTGCGGCGCTTGTACGGCACGTACACCGCCGCCAGTGCCAGCAGCGGGAAACCCATCAGCAGGACGATCCGCAGGGACAGGACGGGGACGAGGAGCCCGCACATCATGCCGAGGAACGCGCCGGCGATGATGAGCGCGATCTCGCCGGACTCACGGTTCCGGCCGACGATCGCGTTCGGCCGGGCGCGGCCGATCAGATAGGTACGGCGGGGCGTGACCGGATGGGACACATGGGACTGGGTCGTCAACGCCCTTCACCTCCCGTGCGGTTGGCGCTGCTGTCGCGGGTGCTGGTGGCATGCGGGGTGTTCACCGGGCTGCGGGGCGCGGGCGCGGCGGAGGGGACGGATCCGCCGCCTCCGGTCGAGGTGCGCGAGCTGTGCGCGGCGACGCCGCCGGAGGCCGGGTTGGACGGGCGCGGGGTGGAGGACTGGCTGCCGCCTCCCGAGCCGCCGCCGTTGTTGTCGGCGCGGGTGCTGTGGGTCTTGATGCCCTGGGCGACCAGGGTCGCCGGGGAGCTGATGACCGCGGCGGCCTTGCCCTCGGCGCCCTGCATGATGCGGTTGTTGCGGGAGCCGGCGATCTCGTCGCCGAAGCCGGGGACGAAGCGGTAGATCATCGCGCTGGCGAAGATGGCGAGCAGGATGATGGCGAGGCCGGAGACGACGGCGGAGAAGGCGTCGGGGCCGTCGTCGGCGGACAGGGCGCCGGCGAGGCCGAGCACGATCACGATGACCGGCTTGACCAGGATGACCGCGATCATGATGCCCGCCCAGCGGCGGACGTGGCCCCACAGGTTCTTGTCGACCAGGCCGGCGTAGACGACGGTGCCGAGGAGGGCGCCCACGTAGAGCAGGGCGGCGCGGATCACGAGCTCCAGCCACAGCACTCCGGCGGCGAGGATGGAGACGAGGGAGACGACGATCAGCATGATCGGGCCGCCGCCGATGTCGTCGCCCTTGCTGAGGGCGCCGGAGAACGTTCCGAAGAACGTGTCGGTCTGGTCGCCGGTGGTTTTCGCGAGGACTTGTGAGACGCCGTCCGTTGCGGAGACGACCGTGTAGAGGATCAGGGGGGTGAAGGCGGAGGCGAGCACCGTGAGCCAGAGGAAGCCGATCGCTTCGCTGATGGCGGTGGTGAGGGGGACGCCTCTGACGGCTCGCTTGGCGACCGCGAGCAGCCAGAGGAGCAGGGTGAGGATGGTGGACGCGGCGAAGACGACGGCGTACTGCTGGAGGAACTTGTCGTTGGTGAAGTCGACGTTCGCGGTGTCCTTCACGGCGTCACTGAGCTTGTCGACGGTCCACGAGGCGGCGTCGGCACAGCCCCTTGCCAGGGAGGAGAGGGGGTCGAGGGTGTTGGTGAGGGTGGAGGAGCCGGATCCGGTGCCGGTGCCGGTGTCGTTGCCTTCGCAGTACTTCTTGGCGGGGCCCGCGATGAGTGAGCAGGGATCGTCGCTCTTCGTAGGGGTGGGCGTGGGCGTGGGTGCTGCGAAAGCCCGAGTGGCCAGCAGCACGCTGCCTGCTTGTACGGCGGCGACCAGGCCGGTGAGCTTGAGCGCGTGGTGATGGCTACCGGGCATAGGTGAACCCTCCGAACTCCTGGACCGCCTTGCCGATCTCGTCGGCCCCGGAAATGGGGTTGTCCCCGGTGACGGGGGTGGGGCCGGCCTTCTGGCTGCTCTCGAGAACCTTCCAGTCGCCGCCGCTCCAGGTCAGCTTCATGGTCACGGTGAACCAGCTGCTGGTGATGGGGTTGGTCGAGTCGTCACCGGCAAGCCCGAAGAGGCCGTTGCACCAGACGTCGACAGCGGCGGCGCTGTTGCTGAAGGAGCTGACCTTGGCGCCTGCGGGCAGGGTGCGGTTGACGAAGGTCTTTCCCGCAGGGGCGGTGCCGTCGTCGTTGAGGCCGATCTTCTTCAGGAAGTCCGCCGAATAGTCGGCATCGAAGCCGGACTGAAGCCGGTCGATCGAGCTCGGCGCTGCGATGGTCTGCACGATTTCATGACGTCGGGAGGCGTTGAACATACCGTCCGAGCCCAGCGCAGCCGCATAGTTCGCCGCCGCACTCTGCGCCCCTTGCTCGTCCCGGGCGAAGCCCGACCCCACCGGCTTGGTTCCGGTTGGCGCCGTGGGTGCCGCCTCCGGCTTGTTGCCCGTGTCCGTCCTCGAAGAGGAATCGTCGCCTCCACGGTTCGCGAAGGCGATCGCTGCGATCAGGAGGACGATCACGCCGACCACCGTGACCAGACTCCGTGAGGGTGATCTGCCCGCGCCGCGGCGCGTCTCGCCGGTTCGTTCGGGCAGGCGGGTCCGGGTCTGGCCCGTGCCGCCGTAACCGCCGGAGGCGGCCGCCTCGTTTTCGTCCCCGAGACTCATGCCGCGTACGCCCCCTCGACGTCGTGCGGAACCATGTAGGAGTACGAGTACGACGGTAGCCGTGCTGGTTCCCGCGCGGGCGCGGTGTGGTGACTCGACATCAGGGAAACGCAACCTCAGCCGGTGGGCACGACGGGTGGGTGGGTTGGAGGGGGAAACCGGGCGCGCCCGGCCGGACTGACGGTGCGTCGACCGGACGCCCCGTCTACACGGCCATGCCGTACACGATGGTGAAGAGCGTGCCGAGCGAGCCGATGATGAACACACCCGTCAGGCCGGCGACGATGAGCCCCTTGCCCTGCTCCGCGCTGAAGGTGTCGCGCAGCGCGGTCGCGCCGATGCGCTGTTTGGCGGCGCCCCAGATGGCGATGCCGAGACAGATCAGGATGGCCACCGCCATCACGACCTCGATCATCACCTTCGCCTCGTTGCCCAGGCTGCCGAAGGGGCCCCAGTCCGGAGCGATCCCGCCGATGATGGTGTTGATGTCTCCCTTGTCGGCCGCAAAGAGCATGTAAGTCACCGCCCCTGGTGGGTAGTTCCGCATCCCCTGCGGGTGCGCAGGGGTCAGGCATCATTGTCGCCGACGATGACGCTGTCGTATGTCGACTTGACGTCATTGATTGGCGGGTTTCGTTACGAATACCTTGCCACCGTCGCGCGCCTGGCTCGTGCCGGGTGGCGCGCGGCGGTGCCGGGGAGTCGTATGGTCACTCTGTGTATCACGGCAGGTCACGCCGGGCAATGAGGCCTGAGCGAAACCTGTCGTGTGGTTCCGTCGTTGAACCCTCTTACGATCCAGCTCCCGGCAGCGGGGCCGTTTCTGACGGTCGGTCGGGGGCGGATCGAGCCGGTGTTCTCCGGGTGAAGAGTAGCCCCGCAGTGGCGGACGGGGTGCGGCCGGGTGCCCCGGTCGGGCGGTCCGTCAGCGCGGCTTGAGGCCGTGGAGGAGGTGGTGGATCAGGGCGTCGACGCCGTTCAGGGCCGCCTCGGGGGTGAGCATGGCGTTGGCGGTGAGGGTGGCGGTGCCGTGCAGGGCGGCGGCTGCGACGAGGGTGATCTGGTCGGGGTCGCCCGGCACGATCTCGCCGCGCTGCTGGGCGTCCGCGATCAGGCGGTGCAGGGAGCCCACGGTCCGGTCGACGGCGGCGGCCATCTGCTCGGAGGTGTCCGGTTCGTGCTTGCGGGCGTACATGAGCTCCAGCAGCGCGGCGTTGTCGATGGCGAAGCGGAGGTAGGCGCGGGCGAGTGCGGTGAGCCGCGCTTCCAGGGGGAGGGCCGGGTCGTCGGCCGCGTCGAGGGTCTGGGCCAGCCGGTCGTAACCGGTGAGGGCCAGGGCGTCGAGCAGGGCCTGCTTGTCCTTGAAGTGGCGGCCGGGGGCGGCGTGGCTCACACCGGTGTCGCGGGCCAGTTCGCGCAGGGAGAGGGCGGCGGTCCCCCTGGTGCGCAGGGTGCGCTCGGCGCTGGTCAGCAGGGCGGCGCGCAGGTCTCCATGGTGGTAGGGGCGGCTCTCGGGCATGCGCACCATCGTAACTCGATGTTGACGGCGCCATCATTGGTGGCGCCGCCCTCGTTGTTGTCATTGACAGCATTGTAGTCAGCGCCTACATTGAGGCGCATGGCTGACAAGAATGACCTGCGTAAGTGGAACGCGAGCCGGATGCCGGACCTCTCCGGCCGTAGGGCCGTCGTCACCGGCGCCAACAGCGGCATCGGACTCGTCGCCGCGGGCGAGCTGGCCCGCGCGGGCGCGCATGTCGTGTTCGCCGTACGGGACCTGGAGCGGGGCCGGGCGGCAGCGGCGACGGTGACCGGCAGTACGGAGGTGCGGCGCCTCGACCTCGCCGATCTCTCCTCCGTACGGGAGTTCGCCGGCTCCTGGGACGGTCCGCTGGACCTGCTGATCAACAACGCGGGCGTGATGATGATCCCGCAGCAGCGGACCAGGGACGGCTTCGAGATGCAGTTCGGCACGAACCATCTGGGCCACTTCGCCCTGACCAACCTGCTGCTGCCGTATGTCACCGACCGGGTTGTCACCGTCGCCTCCGGCGCCCACCGCTGGGGCGACGCAGTGATCCGGTTCGACGATCTGAACATGACCGCGCACTACGACCCGCAGCGTGCCTACGCCCAGTCCAAGCTGGCGAACCTGCTGTTCACGCTCGATCTGCAGCGCCGCCTCACGGAATCCGGCTCGCCCGTCCGGGCCCTGGCGGCCCACCCCGGGTACGCGGCCACCAACCTCCAGAGCCACGCGGCGAATCCGGTCGCCCGCGTCCTCATGCGGTTCGGCAACACGTTCCTCGCCCAGGACGACAAGGCCGGCGCCCTCCCGACCCTCTACGCCGCGACCCAGGACCTCCCCGGCGCGAGCTACGTCGGCCCCGACGGCCTCGGCGAGATGCGCGGCGCCCCCACACTCGTGGGCCGCACACCCGCAGCAAGCGACCCGGCAGCGGCGCGCCGCCTGTGGACAGCCTCTGAGGAGCTGACGAACACGGCCTTCCCCCTGGTGACCACACCGTCGACAACGGCGTGACCTCGCACCCCACTTGCACACCGGCCGGCATGATCACCCCGTAGTCCGGGCGCCGCCCCTACACTGAGCTGGGCGACGGACTCCGGGGCGGCGAGGGGCGGTTGACGGTGCGTAAGGCATGGATCGTGGCGACCGTTGCTGTCGGCTCCGCGCTCTCCTTCGTGATGCTGCTCGTCATCGGGGTCTACATCGTCGCCGGAAACCTCGTCAACGGGGCGGGCGGTGGCACCAAAGCGCTGGCCAAGGGGGCGGTGCCCGCCGCGTATCAGAGGCTTGTGCAGAAGTGGGGCAATCTGTGCCCCGCCATCAACCCCGCACTGCTCGCCGCCCAGCTCTACCAGGAGAGCGGGTTCAATCCGAACGCCAAGAGCGCGGCCGCCGCGCAGGGCATAGCGCAGTTCATCCCGGGGACTTGGGCCACGCACGGCATCGACGGCGACGGGGACGGCGACCGCGACGTATGGGATCCGAACGATGCGATTCCGTCGGCGGCGTCCTACGACTGCAAGCTCGCCTCGTACGTCAAGGACGTTCCCGGGAACCTGACCGAAAACATGCTGGCTTCGTACAACGCGGGGGCCTACGCGGTCATCAAGTACGGGGGCGTGCCGCCGTACAGCGAGACCAAGAACTACGTGAAGACGATCACGACCCTGGAGGAGAGCTTCGCCGCTCCCGTCAACCGGGTCGATCCCTCCAAACAGGCCGCGGGAGCCATCTACTACGCGCAGAAGAAGCTCGGCACGCCCTATCTCTGGGGCGGCGAGGGCACGCCTGAGCAGGGCGGACGGTTCGACTGCTCGGGGCTGACCCAGGCCGCGTACGACAGTGTCGGCATCACGCTGCCCCGGGTCGCCAACGATCAGTACAACGCGGGGCCGCACCCCGCGCGGGACGAGCTGCTGCCCGGCGATCTGGTGTTCTTCTCGGACGACCTCACCAATTCCCGGGCCATCCGGCATGTGGGGATCTACGTGGGCGGCGGCTACATGATCGACGCTCCGCGCACGGGCGCCGTGATCCGGTTCGACCCGATCGACACCCCCGACTACTTCGGAGCCACCCGGGTCACCGAAGATGGCGCGAAAGCACTGCCCACGACGGTCTGAACCAACCCGAAACCACCACACACCCACCCCCTGAGCTGCGGCGATGAATCTCTCTTCGATAACGTCTGCGTGATCATTCGGTGGAGTGCGGAACGTATCAACAGGGGCCGTGCGTTTCTGGTGACGTAGCCGACGACGTAAGGGGCCGCAGCACCATGGCTGGACTCGCCGCATCCGGGTCGAACCCCGACGTCGACCTGCTCTTCGACATCAATGGCCTGGCCAAGGACGCGCCGAGCTGGTTCGACCGCGTCCTGCCGTACATCGGGGAGTACGGACTGCCGCTGGCCATGGTGCTGCTCGTGGTGTGGTGCTGGTGGTCCGTGCGGCGGCGCGGTGGTCAGGACGCGGCCTCCTCCGTCGCCGCGCTGGTGTGGGCGCCGCTGGCGGCCGCGATCGCGGTGCTGGTGAACGTGCCGATACGCGAGTTCGTGGAACGTCCCCGGCCCTTCCTCGACCATCAGGGACTCGACGTCCTGGTGTCCGGGAAGACCGACTACTCCTTTGTGAGCGATCACGCGACGATCACCATGGCGATGGCGGTCGGACTCTTCGTGGCCAACCGGAAGTTCGGGCTCGCCGGGATCGGACTGGCGCTGCTGGAAGGCTTCTGCCGGGTCTACATGGGCGTGCACTACCCGACGGACGTGGTCGGCGGGTTCGCGCTCGGCACGGCTGTCGCGCTGCTGCTGTCCCCGCCGGCGATGGCCCTGCTGACACCGGTGACCAAGGCGGTCGAACGGTCCCCGCGGGCCGGGTGGTTCATCCGGTCGCGGGGGCGGTCGTACGACGGTCAGGACGCGGTGATCCCGGGGGCGCGGAAGGAAACCGCGGGGGCAGCGGAAAAGGACTTGGCGGCGTAGGTCACCGGCCGCCGTTGCTCCGCCGTCACCTCACAGCGCCTGCGGATACGTGAAGACCCGATTCGGGTCGTACTGCTTCTTCAGACGCGTCAGCCGGGCCGCCGCATCCCCGTAGTACGCCTTCCGCCAGTCCCTCAGGGTCGGGTCCGAGTAGTTCTGGTAGGCCGCGCCGGAGGTGTGCGGCTTCATCGCGTCGTGCGCCGACGTCAGCCACGACTGGGCCGTCGAGCCCGTGGTGCCCGCGCGCCAGGACGCGATGTACTGGGCGAGCATGCGGGAGCGGCGGTGGACGAAGGCCGTGGCCGTGGGGGAGACGCGGTTGACCGCGCCGCCGAGGGCCGTGAGGGCGATGCTGCCCGAGCCGCCCCGCACTCCCCTGATCTGCGTGAGCAGAGACTGGATGCCCGCCGCGGACAGCGAGCGGTCGAAGAAGTCCGACCTCGCCGCGTAGGTCTCCCGGCCCAGCGCGCCCTGCGGGGAGCGGCCGGGGGTCGTGCCGGGCAGATGGCACTGGGCGTCGTTCGTGTACGAGGAGCAGCCGGCGTAGATCTCCATCGCCTCCTCGTAGCCGCGGCGCCTCAGCGACACGCTGGTCGCGTCGGCGCCGACCCTGGCGGCCAGGCGGTCCACCGCGTTCTGGAGTTCGCCGTAGGTGCCGAGGGAGAAGGCGGCGACGGACACCGTGGGCGTCCCGCCGGCGTAGTTGGCCAGGTGCAGGGACGACCAGATCTCGTCCGGCTGGGCCGGGCCCCACTCCTGCCACGCCTTCACCACCGCGGCGGCCTTCGCCCACGGCCAGTTCAGATAGGCGGTCACGGCCTGCGGGGCGGGGTGGGTCCTGAAGTGCAGCTCGGTGACGATGCCGAAGTTGCCGTTGCCCGCGCCGCGCAGGGCCCAGAAGAGGTCCTTGTTCTCCGTGGCGTTGGCGGTGAGCTGTTTGCCGTCCGCCGTGATCAGGGTCGCCTGGGTGAGGCTGTCGCAGGTCAGCCCGTACGCGCGGGACACCACACCGTGGCCGCCGCCGAGTACCAGGCCGGAGACGCCGACCGTCGGGCACGAGCCGGCGGGTATGGTCACGCCCTTCGCGGCCAGCGCGCGGTAGACGTCGATCAGCTTGGCGCCGGCGCCGATGACGGCGGAGCTGCCCGAGGAACGGACGCGGTTGAGCTTCGAGACGTCGATGATCAGTCGGCCGTTGCCGGAGGACCAGCCGCCGTAGGAATGGCCGCCGTTGCGGATCGCCACGCGGATGTGATGGGCGCGGGCGTAGGCGAGGGTGGTGCGGATGTCGTCGGCGTGGGCGACGTAGGCGACCGCGGCGGGCTTCAGGGCGTCGAAGCGGGTGTTGTAGAGCTGTCGGGCCGCTGCCCACTTGGCGTCGCCGGGGCGGACGAGTACGCCGTCCAGGTCGCGGGCGAGGGCCGTCCAGTTGGCGGGGGCGGAGGCGGAGGCGGCGGTGGAGCGGGCGGAGAGGCCGGTGGTGTTGTTCGTGGCGGTCGCGTCGGCGGGGGTGCCGGGCTTGCAGGCGGCTGTCGCCAGGGCCGTGATGGCGGCTGTGCCGCCACCGATGAACGTACGCCGTTCCATGTCTCCGTGCCTTCCGTCGGCCTGCGGCTTTCTTGGAACGAGACGGGTCCCCGGGGTGGGGGGTTCCAAGGGCCGGTGGCCGTGGGCCGAGTCTGAAGGGTGCGCGGCGCTGATGCCAAGGGCGTGGGGGCGGGGGCGTGAGCGGCACCCGGCGTCGGGGCTGGGGCTGGGCGGTAAGTCGCGCGGCCCGGCGCTGGCGGGGTGCCGCCCGCGCCCACCCGTGCCGCCCCGGCGGCACAGCTGCCCGCGGCTTGCGTTGCCTGGTGGGTCAGTGTCCTGTGTGGTCCTGCGCGTCCGCTCTCGCCAGGCTTCTTGCTCTTCGGGCCGGGCCCCGCCAGCCGCAGGTGCAGTGGGCCACGCAGAAGCGGCCCTGTTCGACCGTCGTCGTGCGGTGTTCCGTAGGTTCCTCGCCCGGGCCGGTCCCGTCCTGCTGCGCCACGCCGGCAACGTTACCCAGGCCAGGTAAAGGGCCGGTATGCGCGTGACGGGCCTCCCTACTGGTCGTTAACCGGAACGACAGGGGGCCTCGTGACGGACGTACCGGCTGGGGGTAGGCAGGAGATGGCGGAGCGGCAGCAGCGGCAGCGGCGGGTGGCCGGCGGGGTCGTCGTGGGGCTCGTGGTCTGTGTCGGTGTCGGAGCGAGCGGATGCGCCGGCAGCGGGGCCGCCGCCGAGGATTCCCGTGCCGCGGCCGATCCGGTCCAGGTGCTGCACCGGGCCGCCGACGCCCTCGTGGACGCCGGGAGTTCAAAGGCGCGTACGTCGATGGAGATGGCCACCGGTGGGACAAGGGTGACCATTCGGGGCGAAGGCGTCTACGACTACACAAGGCAGCTCGGGCGGCTGAAGGTGCTGCTGCCGCAGGACCCGGCGGGGACGAGTGAGCATCGGCACATCACCGAACTCCTCGCTCCCGGCGCCCTGTTCATGAAGAACCGGGGCGCGGGCGTGCCCGCCGACAAATGGGTGCGGGTCGACACGGCCACGCTGTCGGACGGGAACCTGGTGACCGGCGGGGCCACCGACCCGTACACGGCCGCCGAGGTGCTGCGCGGGACGCGGGCGGCGACGTATGTGGGAAGCACCGCGGTCGGCGGGACCGAGGTGCGGCACTACCGCGGCACCGCCGATCTCGCGGTGGCGGCGAAGGGCGCCTCGAAGGGCGTGCGGCAGTCGCTGGAGGCGGCGGCGAAAGGGTTCGCCACCGCCCGGGTTCCGTTCGACGTCTACCTCGACGACCAGGGGCGCATCCGCAAGATCCGGCATCGGTTCAGCTTCGTCAACGGGCAGCGGAAGGGCCCGGTCGCGGTCGCCTCGACGCTGCTGCTGTACGACTTCGGGGCGCGCGTGGACGTACGGCTGCCGAAGGACGGGGACATCTACGCGGGCAAGATCGCCGAGTGAGCGGCGGGTATCTGTCGGCGAGAACTAGCCCTTACGTGCCATGCGCGGTGTGTAGGCCGCTCCCTACTCTAGGAAGTCGGTGACGGCAGAGAAGAGGTGATGCACGTGGCTCCGGTCGGCGGTACGGCGGTTCAGGACCACGTGGCCCTCGCCGAGATCGAGCTGTGCGGAGAGCTGATCATCGCGGCCTCGGCCGCCGACGAGGACCGGCTCAGCCTGGAGAGCATCGACGAGGTGCTGAAAGTGGCCGAAGAGCGAGGCGCCTCCGGCGGTTGAGCCGGGGGCTGCCCCCTCTCCTCCCCGCCCTGGTGCGGGGTGGCCGAATTCATGTCCTCAGCAGCCGGCCGATCGCCTTCGTCGCCTCCTCCACCTTCGCGTCGATCTCGTCGCCGCCCTTGAGGGCCGCGTCGGCGACGCAGTGGCGCAGATGTTCCTCCAGAAGCTGGAGGGCGAAGGACTGCAGGGCCTTGGTGGAGGCGGACACCTGGGTCAGTATGTCGATGCAGTAGACGTCCTCCTCGACCATCCGCTGCAGCCCGCGGATCTGGCCCTCGATACGGCGCAGCCGCTTGAGGTGTTCGTCCTTCTGTTTGTGGTAACCGTGCACTCCGCGGTCGTGGTCCGTCACCACGTCCGGGCCCGCTTCCTCGACGGCTGCGGAGGGCGCTCCTGCGCCGGCCTCGGTGGTCGTCATCGCGTCCTCCAGACATATACCCCTACTGGGTATATCGTACCGAACTTTGGCGGGTATACGGCCTGTGGTCGTTGCCCTACGCAGCGGCTGGACTGGACCACCGGTCGGCCCCCGTGCTCATCACAGTGTCCGATGGGTGACACTGGTGGACGGCCCGTTAGCCGTGGCCGGATGATGCGCCTAGCATCACCCTGTCCGAAACCGATGTACCCCGAGGACCCCTTGTGCGATTTCGTCTGACCCCCAGGGAGACGAGCTTCTACGACATGTTCGCCGCATCCGCGGACAACATCGTCACGGGCTCGAAGCTCCTGATGGAACTGCTCGGGGCGGACACCGCCGGCCGGGCCGAGATCGCAGAGCGTATGCGGGCCGCGGAACACGCAGGTGACGACGCCACACACGCGATCTTCCACCAGCTCAACTCCTCGTTCATCACGCCGTTCGACCGTGAGGACATCTACTCCCTCGCGTCCTCCCTCGACGACATCATGGACTTCATGGAGGAGGCCGTCGACCTGGTCGTCCTCTACAACGTCGAGGAGCTGCCCAAGGGTGTCGAGCAGCAGATCGAGGTGCTGGCGCGGGCGGCCGAGCTGACGGCCGAGGCCATGCCGCACCTGCGGACGATGGACAACCTCACCGAGTACTGGATCGAGGTCAACCGCCTCGAGAACCAGGCCGACCAGATCCACCGCAAGCTCCTGGCCCACCTCTTCAACGGCAAGTACGACGCCATCGAGGTGCTCAAGCTCAAGCAGATCGTGGATGTGCTGGAGGAAGCGGCGGACGCGTTCGAGCACGTGGCGAACACGGTGGAGACCATCGCCGTCAAGGAGTCCTGACCCCTTCATGGAGACCTTCGCTCTGGTCGTGACCATCGGGGTCGCGCTCTTCTTCACGTACACCAACGGCTTCCACGACTCGGCGAACGCGATCGCCACCTCCGTGTCGACGCGTGCGCTGACGCCGAAGGCGGCACTGGCGATGGCGGCGGTGATGAACCTCGCCGGTGCGTTCCTGGGGTCCGGGGTCGCCAAGACCGTCAGCGAGGGCCTGATCCAGACACCCGAAGGCTCGAAGGGGATGGGCATCCTCTTCGCCGCGCTGGTCGGGGCGATCACCTGGAACCTCATCACCTGGTACTTCGGGCTGCCCTCGTCCTCCTCGCACGCGCTGTTCGGCGGGATGGTCGGGGCGGCGCTCGCCGGCGGTACGACCGTGTACTGGTCCGGGGTGCTGGACAAGGTCATCATCCCGATGTTCGTGTCGCCGGTGGTCGGTCTGCTCGTCGGCTATCTGGTGATGGCGGCGATCATGTGGATCTTCCGCCGGTCCAACCCGCACAAGACCAAGCGCGGTTTCCGGATAGCGCAGACGGTGTCTGCGGCCGGTATGGCGCTCGGGCACGGTCTGCAGGACGCGCAGAAGACGATGGGCATCGTGGTGATGGCGCTGGTCATTGCCGATGTCGAGGACTACGGCGATCCGATCCCGGTCTGGGTGAAGATCGTCTGCGCGGTGATGCTGTCGCTCGGTACGTACGCGGGTGGCTGGCGGATCATGCGGACGCTGGGGCGGAAGATCATCGAGCTGGATCCGCCGCAGGGGTTCGCCGCGGAGACGACGGGGGCGTCGATCATGTTCGTCACGGCGTATCTGTTCAAGGCGCCGATCTCCACGACGCATATCATCACGTCCGCGATCATGGGGGTTGGGGCGACGAAGCGGATCAATGCCGTGCGGTGGGGGGTTGCCAAGAACATCGTGCTGGGGTGGTTCATCACGATGCCGGCGGCTGCGGCGGTGGCTGCGTGTGCGTTCGGGGTGGTGAACCTGGCGTTCCTGTAGGCGCCGTCCGCCGACAGGCACACGAACGGGCCCGCCCCTGGGAGTCAGGGGCGGGCCCTTTTCGTCCTCGCGGTGGCACCGCCATGCAGCACCGCGAGGGGTTCTTGGCGGGGTCGGCTCAGCCGAACCGGCCGGAGATGTAGTCCTCCGTCGCCTGGACCGACGGGTTGGAGAAGATGCGCTCCGTGTCGTCGATCTCGATCAGCTTGCCGGGCTGGCCGACCGCCGCCAGGTTGAAGAAGGCCGTGCGGTCGGAGACACGGGCGGCCTGCTGCATGTTGTGCGTCACGATGACGATCGTGAAGCGCTCCTTCAGCTCACCGATCAGGTCCTCGATGGCGAGGGTGGAGATCGGGTCCAGCGCGGAACAGGGCTCGTCCATGAGGAGGACCTTCGGCTCCACCGCGATCGCACGCGCGATGCACAGACGCTGCTGCTGACCGCCGGACAGGCCCGAGCCGGGCTTGTTCAGACGGTCCTTGACCTCGTTCCAGAGGTTCGCGCCCTTGAGGGACTTCTCGACGACGTCCGACAGCTCACCCTTCTTGTAGCTGCCGTTGAGGCGCAGACCCGCCGCCACGTTGTCGAAGATCGACATCGTGGGGAACGGGTTCGGGCGCTGGAACACCATGCCGACCTCGCGGCGGACGGACACCGGGTCTACGCCGGCGCCGTAGAGGTCCTCGTCGTCCAGGAGCACCTTGCCCTCGACGCGGCCACCGGAGGTGACCTCGTGCATACGGTTGAGGGTGCGCAGGAACGTCGACTTGCCGCAGCCGGAGGGGCCGATGAACGCCGTCACCGAGCGGGGCTCGACGGTCATCGAGATGTCTTCGATCGCCTTGTGGGAGCCGTAGTAGGCGGTGAGCCCGCTTACGTCGATTCGCTTGGCCATGATTACGTCACTTCCAGAAATTCAGATCGGTCGCTGAGTGGCCGCGCGCTAGCGACCGGTCTTCGGGGCCTTCCAGCGGGCGATGCCGCGGGCCACCAGGTTCAGGATCATCACGAAGGCGATCAGCGTCAGCGACGCCGCCCAGGCACGGTCGTAGGCCGCGCCCGAGCCCGAGCTGTTCGCGTACTGCTGGTAGATGTACAGCGGCAGCGACGCCTGCGCACCCTCGAAGGGGTTGGCGTTGATGAACGGGTTGCCCCACACCAGCAGCAGCACCGGTGCGGTCTCGCCCGCGATACGGGCGATGGCCAGCATGATGCCGGTGGTGATGCCGCCGAGGGAAGTCGGCAGGACCACCTTCAGGATGGTGCGCCACTTCGGCACGCCGAGCGCCAGGGAGGCCTCGCGCAGCTCGTTCGGCACGAGCTTGAGCATCTCCTCGGTGGAGCGGACGACGATCGGCATCATCAGGATGGCCAGCGCCAGGGAGCCGGCGAAGCCGAAGGGCTGCATCTCGAAGATCAGCATGAGGCTGAGGATGAACAGACCGGCGACGATCGACGGGATACCGGTCATCACGTCGACGAAGAACGTGATGGCCCGGGCGAGGCTGCCCCGCCCGTACTCCACGAGGTAGATCGCGGTGAGCACACCGATGGGTGCCGCGATCAGCGTGGCGAGGGCGACCTGCTCCAGGCTGCCGAGGATCGCGGCGTAGATGCCGCCGCCGGGCTCGGAGTCGGCGACCACACCCATCGAGTGGGTCAGGAAGTAGACGTCGAGGACCTTCACACCGCGGGAGACGGTCACCCAGACCAGGGAGACCAGCGGCACCAGGGCGATCAGGAAGGCGACCCAGACGAACGAGGTCGCGATGCGGTCCTTGGCCTGGCGGCGGCCCTCGACGCGGGCGGCGACGCCGTACGTGATGACGACGAACAGGACCGCGGCGATCAGACCCCACTGGATCTTGCTGCTGAGGCCGGCGGCCACACCGATGCCGATCGCGACGGCGACGGAGCAGGCGGCGAAGGCGTACGGGGACCACTTGGGCAGGCTGGCGCCGCGCAGCGTGCTGGGGCGCTTGTCGGTGATCGCGTGGCTCATGCGTTGGCCCCCGAGTACTCCTTGCGGCGGGCGATGATCGCGCGGGCCGCGCCGTTGACCAGCAGGGTGATGACGAACAGGACGAGACCGGAGGCGATCAGCGCGTCCCGGCCCTGCTCGGTGGCCTCACCGAACTTGCTGGCGATGTTCTGGGCGAAGGTTCCGCCGCCCGGGTTGAGCAGGCTCGCCTGGATGTCGAAGGTCGGGGAGAGCACGGTGGCCACGGCCATCGTCTCGCCGAGCGCGCGGCCGAGGCCGAGCATCGAGGCGGAGATCACACCGGAGCGGCCGAAGGGCAGGACCGCCATGCGGACCACTTCCCAGCGGGTGGCGCCGAGCGCCAGGGCCGCCTCCTCGTGCATCTGCGGGACCTGGCGGAACACCTCGCGGCTCACGTTGGTGACGATCGGCAGGATCATGATCGCGAGCAGGATGCCGACCGTGAGCATCGAGCGGGGGGCGCCGCCCTCCCAGGAGAGAATGCCGGTCCAGCCGAAGTAGTTGTTCAGCCAGCCGAAGAGGCCGTTCATGTGCGGTACGAGGATCAGGGCGCCCCACAGGCCGTACACGATGGACGGCACGGCGGCGAGCAGGTCGATCACATAGGCGATGGGACCGCTCAGCCTGCGCGGGGCGTAGTGCGTGAGGAACAGCGCGATGGCGACCGCGATCGGAACCGCGAGGACCATGGCGATGATCGAGGAGACGACCGTGCCGAACGCGAGGACGGCGATGCCGAACCTGGGCGGGACGGCGGTGGCGTTCCACTCGAAGGCGGTGAGGAAGTTGGCCTCGTCCTTGCTGATCGCGAGGGACGCGCGATAGGTGAGGAAGACCGCGATGGCGGCCATGATCACCAGCAGGAAGATGCCCGACCCGCGGGAGAGACCGAGGAAGATCCGGTCACCGGGTCGGGTGGAGCCGCGGGCCGCACGCTTGTGCTGGGCCACGGCGGGCTGGGGAGCGGGGGGAGGAGCTTCTGTGTTCTTCGTGGATATGTCCATCGGGTTCTCCGGTCTGCGGAGCCGTACGCGCTGTACGGCCCAGCGGAGCCGTCCGCGGTCTGCGGCGGCTCCTGGCGGCGGTGCACCGGACGGTGCGGTCCGGTCCCTGGGGGAACCGGACCGCACTCGGATCAGCTCAGGCCCTCGATGGTGGTGCGGACCTTGGCGATGATGTCGGCGGGGATCGGCGCGTACTTGGCGTCCGCGAGGATCTGCTGACCCTCTTCGGAGGCGATGTAGCGCAGGAACGCCTTCGTGGCGGGCAGGGTGTCGGCCTTGTTGCCCTTGTCGCAGACGATCTCGTAGGTGACGAGGACCATCGGGTAGGCGCCCTCGGCCTTGGTGGCGTAGTTCAGCTCCAGCGCGAGGTCCTGGCCGGTGCCGACGACCTTGGCGTCCGCGATCGCCTTGGTGGCGTTGTCGACGGTGGCCTCGACCGGGGCGCTGGCGCCGGTGTCGATGCTGGCGGCGTTGACGCCGTCACCGACGTAGGACAGCTCGAAGTAGCCGATGGCGCCGTTGGTCTCCTTGACCTGCTGGGCCACACCGGAGGAACCGGACGCGGACTGGCCGCCCTTGGCCTGCCAGGCCTTGCCGCCCTCGTAGGGGAAGTCCTTCTTGGCAGTGGCGATCAGGTACTTGGTGAAGTTGTCCGTGGTGCCGGACTCGTCCGAGCGGTGGAACGCCTGGATCTTGAGGTCGGGAAGCTTCGCGTCGGGGTTCAGCTTCTTGATGGCCTCGTCGTTCCAGTTGGTGATCTGGTTGTTGAAGATCTTGGCGACGGTCGAGGCGTCCAGGACCAGGTTGTCGACGCCGGCCACGTTGTAACCGACGGCGATGGGGCCGCCGACCATCGGCAGGTCGACGCCCTGACCGCCGGAGCAGACCGACTTGGAGGCGGTGACCTCTTCCGGCTTGAGCGCGGAGTCCGAGCCGGCGAAGGCGACCTGGCCCTGCGTGAACGCCGTGACACCGGCGCCGGAGCCGCCGCCCTTGTAGTTGATCTGGACGCCCTTGCAGGCAGCGGTGAACTGCTTGACCCAGGCGTCGATGGCGTTCTTCTGCGCGGAGGAGCCGTCGGCGAGGAGCTGGCCCTTGGCGTCGTCGCACTTGATCGAGCTGGCGCCCGTCGTGGCGGAGGCGCTGCTGTTGCCGCTGTTGCCCGTGTCGTCGGAGCCGCACGCCGTGAGGGCCAGGGCGCCGGAGACGGCGAGAGCACCGAGGGTGAGGGCCCGCCGGTTCATGCGCTGAAGCTTCACTTGAGGGAGTTCCTTCCAGGAGCAGCCGTCCTGTACCGGCGGCGTGCGAAGTCTGGGTGTTGCGGACACGTATTCCGAGGTGCAAGCCGCACCGCGTAAGGCCGAAATTAGGCAGAACAGGTGAAGCCGCCTATGGCCCAAAGTGAACGGCGGGTGAACCCCTGTAGTCGGTGTGGTTAGGTCACGGAACGCTTACGTCGAGGACACGACGCGATCCCGGACTATGCCAGGTGCAGGGCCGTTAACAGGGCGTCCACGAGGGTCCGGTCCCTTGGCTGGGTGAGGCGGTTGCGGGCCGCCGTGGGAGGGAGCCAGAGGATGCGGTCCACCTCGGCATTCGGGGTGAAACCACCCGAAATCGCCTCGGCCGCCCAGTAGTGCACCTGCTTGGGGCGGCCATTGGCCAGATAGTGCATGGTCGGCAGCCGGGCGCCGGGCGCCGCGGTGTAGCCCGTCTCTTCCGCGACCTCGCGGATCGCACCCGCGAGCGGGTCCTCGCCCCGCTTCAGCTTCCCCTTGGGATGCGACCAGTCGTCGTATTTCGGCCGGTGCACGAGACAGATCTCCAGCTCTCCGTGGACCGGGGAGCGGCGCCACAGCACGCAGCCCGCCGCCTGGACGATGGTGTCGTTGCCCTGGGTCACGGGTGGGTCACCGCCTCCTTGGTCAGGGAGTGCCGGGGTTCCGTATCACGGTGTGCCCACCGTCTGCTTCTGCCACGCCTGCTGGAACGCGAACCTCGCCGCCTCGACCTCGTGCCGCTGGTCCGCGTGGAGCACACCGAGCGCGTACGCCGTCGCCGGGGCGATGCGCGGGGTGCGGGCCGCGGACGCCGCGGCGGCGGCGGCCTCCGAGGCGTCCCGGTGCCGGTCGAGGGCCTGGCCCGCGGTGAGCAGCCGTACGTCCACGGGTCCTGTGCCGCCCTTCTGGGCCTCCAGGGCGTAGCGGTGCAGGCGCAGCAGCAGACGGACCTGGTGCCAGGGGGCGTCCTGGGGGTGCGGGGCCGGGTCCGGTGACAGGCCGTGGATCAGGGCCTCCGCGTTGTACGGGCTGCCCGCGACGACCAGCGGGAGCGCGGCGACGGCGTCGGCCAGCCGCTCCTCGGCGGCGGCGGCGAGGGGACGCAGATCGGTGCCGGGCGCGGTGGGAGTGAGCGGGACCTCGCTGGCCAGCACGGCGATCTTGTCGGCGACCGCGTGGAAGCGGGAGGAGCCGAGGGCCTGCAGGGCGGTGGAGTGGGCCCGGGTCCGGGCCAGGGTCAGCTGGCGTTCGAGCAGCGCGCCCGCCTTCGCGGCGCCGACGGTGAGTTGGGCGCGCTCCAGGGCTGGCACCTGGCCCGAGGGGCCGGCGACGGCGGGCGCTGCCGGCAGCCGCTCCGCCCCGGTGCCCGCCGCCTGCGCCGGGAACACCGTCGCCCCCGACAGCCGGTGCAGTGCCAGCAGCAGCCGCTCCAGGCGCGCGCCATAGGCGTGCTCCATCGTCAACGTCCCCGACAGCCAGGCGAGTTCGGGGCGCAGGGACTCCGACCAGTCGGAGTCCAGCAGCGGCCGGAACGTGTGCAGGCTGCCGCTGATGCGGCGGACCGAGCGGCGCAGGGCGCGGGCCGCGTCGACGGACTCCTCCGAGCCGCCCGGCGGACCGCCGCCGGTCTCGCGGTGCAGCCGCAGCGCTCGGAGGAACTCCGTGGCCTGGTCCCGCAGGTAGCCCGCGAGGGCGTCCCCGGTGGGGGAGGGCCCGGCCGTGGAGTCCGTCGGGTCAAGGTGTTGCTGTGCCACGCCGGCGCCTCCGGGCGTCTATGAGCATCTCCTGGATGTTGCGCAGGGGCTGGCCGTCCGCGTCGGTCGCATGCCGGGTCCACTCCCCGTCCGGGTCGAGGTGCCAGGACAGGGTGGTGTCGGACATGCCGGTCTCCATGAGCCGGTTCAGAGCCGCGCGGTGGGCCGGGTCGGTGACCCTGACCAGGGCCTCGATACGGCGGTCGAGGTTGCGGTGCATCATGTCGGCGCTGCCGATCCACACCTCGGGCTCGCCGCCGTTGCCGAAGGCGAAGATCCGGGAGTGTTCGAGGAAGCGGCCGAGGACCGAGCGGACCCGGATGTTCTCCGACAGGCCCGTGACACCGGGGCGCAGCGCGCAGATACCGCGCACCCACACGTCGATCGGCACGCCCGCCTGGGACGCGCGGTACAGGGCGTCGACGACCGCCTCGTCCACCATCGAGTTGACCTTGATGCGGATGAAGGCGGGACGCCCGGCGCGGTGGTGCTGGGCCTCCTTGCTGATCCGTGAGACCAGGCCGTCGCGCAGGGACTTCGGGGCGACGAGGAGGCGGCGGTAGGTCTCGCGGCGCGAGTAGCCGGAGAGCCGGTTGAACAGGTCGGACAGGTCGGCGCCGACCTGCGGGTCCGCCGTCAGCAGGCCCAGGTCCTCGTAGAGGCGGGCCGTCTTCGGGTGGTAGTTGCCGGTGCCGACGTGGCAGTAGCGCCGCAGAGTGTCGCCTTCCTGGCGCACCACCAGGGACAGCTTGCAGTGGGTCTTCAGGCCCACCAGGCCGTAGACGACATGGCAGCCGGCCTCCTCCAGCTTGCGCGCCCACTTGATGTTGGCGTGCTCGTCGAAGCGGGCCTTGATCTCCACCAGGACGAGGACCTGCTTGCCGGACTCGGCGGCGTCGATCAGCGCGTCGACGATCGGGGAGTCGCCGGAGGTCCGGTACAGGGTCTGCTTGATCGCCAGCACGTCCGGGTCGCCGGCCGCCTGCTCCAGGAACGCCTGCACGGAGGTGGAGAAGGAGTCGTACGGGTGGTGCAGCAGCACGTCACGGCTGCGCAGCGCCGCGAAGATGTCGGGCGCGGAGGCCGACTCGACCTCGGCGAGATCGCGGTGGGTGCCGGCGATGAACTTCCGGTACTTCAGCTCGGGGCGGTCGAGGCTGTGGATACGGAAGAGGCCCGTGAGGTCCAGGGGACCCGGCAGCGGGTACACCTCGGCCTCGCTGATCTTCAGCTCCCGCACCAGCAGGTCGAGGACCTCGCGGTCGATCGACTCCTCCACCTCCAGACGCACCGGCGGCCCGAAGCGGCGTCGCATGAGTTCCTTCTCCAGGGCCTGGAGCAGGTTCTCGGCGTCGTCCTCCTCGACCTCCAGGTCCTCGTTGCGGGTGAGCCGGAAGGCGTGGCTCTCCAGCACCTCCATGCCGGGGAACAGCTCCTCCAGATGGGCGGCGATGACGTCCTCGATGGGGACGTAGCGGCCCGGGGAGCTCTCCAGGAAGCGGGACAGCAGCGGCGGCACCTTGACACGGGCGAAGTGGCGGTGGCCGGTGACCGGGTTGCGCACCACGACCGCGAGATTGAGCGAGAGACCGGAGATATAGGGGAAGGGGTGCGCGGGGTCGACCGCGAGCGGGGTGAGCACGGGGAAGATCTGGTGCCGGAAGAGGGTGAACAGGCGGGCCTGTTCCTTCTCGGTCAGCTCGCCCCAGCGGACCAGGTGGATGCCCTCCTCCGCGAGGGCGGGGGCCACGTCCTCGTGGTAGCAGGCGGCGTGCCGGGCCATGAGCTCGCGGGAGCGGGCCCAGATCATCTCGAGCACTTCGCGCGGCTGCAGACCGGAGGCGGAGCGGGTCGCCACGCCGGTGGCGATACGGCGCTTCAGACCGGCGACCCGGACCATGAAGAACTCGTCCAGGTTGCTGGCGAAGATCGCGAGGAAGTTCGCCCGTTCGAGAAGGGGCGTGTTCGGTTCCTCGGCGAGCTCCAGGACACGCTCGTTGAACGCGAGCCAGCTGCGTTCCCGGTCGAGGAAACGACCCTGCGGCAACTGGGCCCCTTCAACCTGCGTCTCCTCGTATGCGTCGAGGTCCGCATCGATATCGGGTTCCAGGTCGGAGACCGCGGCAGCCACCGTGTGCGGCCGGTGCGCGGCTATGGAGCCCACGGAGGGCTGGGCGTGCTGGACCTGTGCCTGGACGTCTGACTGGCTCATGAACCCATTGTTCCGCGCCACGAGAGAAATGGGCGCGTCGGACAGCGCGGGAGGGAGCGCTGTGACAGCGCGGACTTCCCCGGTCCCCGCATTCCCATCGGGCGGCGGCGAAGGCTCTGGCACGGCGGGCTTCATTCGCCGAGCGTCGCAAGCCCGTCTGAACCATTGGTTACGGAGACATGGCGTGCGGGATATCGGGGGGCGGCTCCGGAGCGTCTACATCCCCTGACCGTCCGTCCGTCTCCCCAGACGGTACGTCCATCACCCGGCGGAGAGCCGTGCGGGGTCGAGTTGCCCGGGATCGTCACGTGGGCGGCGTAGAACTTCGGCAGTCGGCGGTGCGGAACTCGACCACGGTGTGTACGGGGGCGACCACCCGGAGGTGTGCCGTGACGCGCCGCCGGTCCCGTCGGCCGGCCGGACCCGGCCGTCGCTGATCAGCGGGCCCTGCCCGTACGTCGGGGCGAGCGCCACCCGGGTGCGCCGGACGACGGGCGGCGAGGATCCTCTTCATCGGGTCGTGGTCCCCGGTTCTTCGGGTCATGGTCCACTGCGACACGATCGGCACGGGTGGCGTGCCCGGGCGGCCCGACCGCGTGCCGGAAAGCCATGAGCGAAAGCGTGAACCGATCCGCGGGGTCGGTCCGATGAGGAGACGTGAGCGGAACACGAAGCGACGGGGATCTGCTGCGGGCCATCGCGGCGGACGGTGACCGGCGCGCCTTCGAGGAGCTGTACCGGCGGTTCGCGCCATGGCTGACCGCACGGCTGCGCGGCCGCTGCGCCGACGCCGGGATCGTCGACGACGTCGTACAGGAGACGTTCCTCGCGGTGTGGCGGGGGAGCGCCCGCTACCGCGAGGACGGTGACGTGGCCGGGTGGCTGTGGCGGATCGGGTCGCGGCGGCTGATCGACGCGCTGCGCGGCGACGGGGCCCGCGGCCGGCTGCGGCAGGCGCTGGCGCGGCTGCGGCACCGCAACGAGGCGTCTGCGGAGGAACGCGTGCTCGCGGGGGTTGAGCACGGGGACCTCGCCGGTGCCCTGGTCCGGCTCTCGCCGGAGCTGCGCGCGGTGCTCCAGGCCACGGTCATCGACGGGCTGACCACCCGCGAGGCGGCCGTCCTGCTCGGGATACCGCCGGGCACGGTCAAGACGCGGGCGATGCGGGCCCGTAAGCAACTGCGGGAGGCGCTGGCATGACCTGGCATGTATCCGAGGAGGACCTGCGGGCCTATGCGCGGGGCGAGCTGGCACCCCCGGTGCTCTGGTCGGCCGACACCCATGTCACCGCTTGCGCGCGGTGCCGGGCCGTCCTCGCCGAGGTCGGCGACCCGGTCGCCCTCGACGCCGCCTGGGAGCGGCTGGACGCGAAACTCGACGCGCCCCGCCCGGGGTTCTTCGAGGGGCTGCTGCTGCGGCTCGGCGTCGCCGGTCACACCGCGCGGCTGCTCGCGGCCACGCCGGCGCTGCGCGGCTCCTGGCTGGGCGCGGTCGTCGCGGTGCTGATGATGAGCGTCGTCGCGGCCTACGCGGGCCGGACCACCGCCTCGCCCACGCTGTTCCTCGCCCTCGCCCCGCTGCTGCCGCTCGCCGGGGTCGCGCTGTCGTACGGGCCCGCGCTCGACCCGACGTACGAAATGGCCGTCGTCTCACCGATGCACGGCTTCCGGCTGCTGATGATCCGCACGGTGGCCGTGATCGTGGCCTCGCTCGGTCTCGACGGGCTCGCCACCCTCGCCCTGCCCGGCTACGGGCTGCGCGCGCTGGCCTGGCTGCTGCCCGCGCTCGCCCTGACCACGACCGGGCTCGCGCTGAGTGCGCGGCTCGGTCCGGTTCTCGCGCCCTCCGTCGTCGGCGGGGGCTGGGCGCTGCTGCTGGTGGCGGCGCACGCGAGCGCCGACGGCGGAACCCTCGCACCGTTCACCGCGGCCGGACAGGGCGTGGCCGCGGCCGTCGCCGCGCTCGCCGCCGCACTGCTCTTCCTCGTACGCGACCGCTTCGACCTCTTCAACGGGAGTGCCGCATGACACCGACCGTTTCCGCCTCCGGGCTCTGTCTCCGCTACGGAGGCACCCGCGCCCTCGACGACGTGTCGCTGCGGCTCACCCAGGGCGTCACCGGGCTGCTCGGGCCCAACGGGGCCGGAAAGACCACCCTGTTGCGGGTGCTCGCCACCGCCGTGCCCGCCGACCAGGGGGCCTTCACCGTGCTCGGCCAGGACCCGGGGACGGCGCGCGGGCGCCAGGAGGTGCGGCGCCGGCTCGGCTATCTGCCGCAGACGCCCGGCTTCCACCCGGACTTCACCGCCTTCGAGTTCGTCGACTACGTGGCGATCCTGAAGGAGCTCACGGACCGGGGCGCCCGGCACCGGGAGGTACGGCGCGTCCTCGACGAGGTCGACCTCTCCGATGTACGCGGCAAGCGCATCAAGAAGCTGTCCGGCGGTATGCGGCAGCGGGTCGCACTGGCCGCCGCCCTCGTCGGCGACCCCGGTTTCCTCGTCCTCGACGAGCCGACCGTCGGTCTGGACCCGGAACAGCGCATGCGCTTCAGGGAGCTGATCGCCCGGGCCGGTGAGGGCCGTACGGTCCTGCTGTCCACGCACCAGACCGAGGACGTGGCGATGCTCTGCCACCGCGTCGTGGTCATGGCGGCCGGCGCCGTCCGTTTCGACGGCACCCCCGCCGAGCTGACCGCACGTGCGGCCGGCCGGGTGTGGAGCAGCACCGAACGCGACCCCGGCGCGAAGGCGGGCTGGCGCACAGGCCTGGGCGCCTTCCGCAACGTGGGCGACCCGCCACCGGGTGCCGACCTCCTCGAGCCCACCCTGGAGGACGGCTATCTCCTCACCCTCGACGGCGCGGGCACGGAGGTGGCGGTATGACCGCGATCATGGAGGCGGCCCCGCCCGTCACGTCGGCGCAGCCCAGGCAGTCGTGGGCGGCCGTGGTCGCCCTCGCCGGCTTCGAGGGGCGCAGGCTGCTGCTGCGCGTCCCCGTTCTCCTCGCCCTTGCGGTGTACGCCTTCTGGATCGTGTGGCACACCCGGGACTCCTTCGACGGCTTTCCGGCGCTCCAGGACGCCGACCGCAGCACCCAGGGCGCGCCCCTGCTGGTCGCCCTCGCGGTGATGGTGTGCGTGAACCAGTCGGTGTTGCGCTCCAGACGGCGGGACACGGAACGGCACTTCGCGGTGCTCGTGCTCCAGCCGGGACGGCGTACGGCGGCACACGTCCTGTCGGTCCTGCCGGCCACGGCGGTCGTCGCGGCGTGCGTCGCGGTCCAGTTCACCTGGGAGGCGCTCAAGCCCGGCGCGATCGGCACCGGTTCGCCCGGCGAGCTGCTCGTGGGACCGCTCTCGGTACTGCTGTTCGGCGCGATCGGGGTGCTTGTCGCCCGGCTGGCGCCGTCGGCCGTCGCGGTACCGCTGATGGTCGTCTTCTTCCTCTTCCTGTTCGTCTTCGGCGCGAGCCCGGCCCTCTCCGACGACTGGACGAGGTGGCTGTACCCGGTGGTCGGCGAATCCTCCGCCAACATCCTCCCGTCCGACCTGCTGGGCCGGCCCGCCGCCTGGCACGCCCTGTACCTCGCCGGGCTCGCCCTGTCGGTGGCGCTGCTCGCGGTGCTGATCGGCGGCGCCCGCAAGGGGGTCGCCGGCACGGCTCTCGCCGGGGCGCTCGCGCTGACCGTGGTGGGCGGGGTCGGCCAGGCCGCGGGACTCTCCGATGAGACGGCTGCGGCGCGTGTACGGGCCTCGGTCACGCCGGAGAAGGAGCAGACCTGCGTCGAGCGCGGCAGGTCGACGTACTGCGCCTTCCCCGAGTGGACACCCCGGGTCGCCACCTGGGCGGGGGTCGTGGACCACGTCCAGTCCCTCTCCGGGGGCACCGCGAAGGGGCAGCAACTTCTCGTACGCCAGCGAATCGAGGCCCGCTACGGCCTCGACAGCGACGCGGCGGTCTTCCCGCTCTCCACACCGCACCAGGTCACCGTCGGTACCGCGTGGGGCGGCAACCGCGTCCCCGAGTTCTCCGTCGGCGTCGCCTCCGTGCTGATCGCGGGGAACGAGAAGGCGGTCGGCGAGATGTGCGACGGCCGGATGGTGACGGTCATGTGGACGGCGCTCGCCTGGGAGTCCGACCCGGTGGCCGCCCTGCGCCGGGTTCGCCTCGACGACAGCGTGACCGGATCGGCGACCGTCCTCGCGCCCACGGAATCCCTGTCCATGACGGCCGGTCAGACGGAGGTCGTGCGACAGCTGCTGGAGCAGCCGCGGGACGCGGTCGCGGCGAAGGTGAAGGCCCGCTGGGCCGAGCTGACCGACCCGAAGGTGACGACCGGCCGGGCGGCGCAGCTGCTCGGGGTCGCCGTGCCGAAGGGTGCGGACAAGTGCGACGGCTGAGCGGGGTGCCGGCGGTGTGGCGGGCGCTGACGCCGCCGGTCTGCCGCACGGTGCCGTGGCGGGCGCTGGCGGCGGGCGGTGCCCTGGGACTGCTGCTCGCCGGGATGCCGCGCATGGTCGACGGACTCAACGACGACTTTTACGCGCTCAACCTGCTGCGGGCCGCAGCCCTGGCCTTCGCGCTGAGCCTGGCGTTCCTGCTGGACGACCCCGCCCGGCACACCACGGCGGCGGTACCGACCCCGCGGCCGGCCCGCCAGGCACTGCGGGTGGCCCTGGTCGCCCCGGTCGCCGCGCTGTGGTGGACGGCCGCGCTGCTCCTGGTCCCGGCGGAAGTGCGGCCCCCGACCGGCGACATCACTCTGGAAGCGGCCGCGACGCTAGTCCTGACCCTGGCCGCGTCCGCCACGGCACTGCGGTTCGCACAGGAGGCGGAGCCGGGCACGGCGGTGGCGGCCGGCCTGCTCCTCACGGCCGCGCTCACGATGGTGCTGGTGCCGGACCGGTGGGCGATGTTCGTGTACATGAAGGACGAGGGGTGGGCGGCGTCGCACGACCGGTGGGCGATGGTGCTGGCCATGGCCGTGCTGGTGTGGGGAGTCTGCGGACCCGAGCCGTTGAGGCGCCGGGTACGTCCCGTCCCGTCCGGCGCCTGAGGACGAGGCCGTTCAGGCCGAAGGGGCTGGGGTACAGCCCCGCATCGCCTTCGGTCGGAACGGCCTCACGTCTCCGTCCGGTACATCAGATCCGTTTCGTACGTGACGAACCCCAGCCGCTCATAAACGGCGACCGCCGCCTTGTTGTCGGCGTCGACATACAGCATCGCGGTCGGCACCCCCTGCCCCGCCAAGTGCCGCAGGCCCACCGTCGTGAGGGCCTTGCCCAGTCCCCCGCCCTGCGCCCCCGGCCGCACCCCGAGGACGTACACCTCGCCCAGCCGTTCCTCGGCGTGGACCTTGGTCCAGTGGAATCCGGCCAGTTCGTCACCCCGGAACGCGAGGAAGAAGCCCGCCGGATCGAACCACGGCTCGGCCTTGCGGTCGTCGAGGTCCCGCTGGGTGAGCGACCCCTGCTCGGGGTGGTGGGCGAAGGCGGCGGCGTTGACGGCGAGCCAGGCCGCGTCGTCGGCACCGGGGACGAAGGTGCGGACGGTCACACCCGCGGGAAGAACCGGCTCGGACAGGTCGAGGTCGGTCAACGACCGCCGCATCTGCCGCAGTTCCCTGAACAGGGTGAGCCCGAGGACCTGGGCGAGGTGCCGCGCGGCCGAGTGCCCGCCGTGCGCCCACACCCGCAGCCGCTTCCCGGAGGCGGCGAGCAGCGCCGAACCGAGCGCCCGCCCGTGCCCGTGCCCGCGGTGCGAGGGGTGGACGACCAGTTCGGCGGCCGGCGCCTCGACCGGATCCGTGTCCTCCAGCTGTGCGTATCCGACCAGTTCCCCGCCCGCCGTCAGCAGCAGATGGGACACCCCTTCGCGCTCACCGCCGCGCAGCTGGAGCCGGCCCTGTTCGGACACCGCCTGCTGGCCGTCGACCCGCGCGGCCTCCGCGAGCAGCCCGAGCACCGCCTCGGTCTGCTCGGGCGAGAGCGCGGAATGGGTCTCGATGGAGCGGGAGCTGCCCGGCCGTGCGGTGTCGTCGCTGGTCATGCGTACGAGAGTAAGGGGCGCACGCCGCAAAGTGGCGGCACAGGGGAGGGCAAGTGGGCGGGCCAAAGGTAAACCAGGATGTAACCACAAACCCCCTGTCGCGCTACGCGCGTTGACTCTAGGCTGCGCCGGACGGGACCACGAATCTCAGCCGAAACAGGGGGGCGCATGCCAGCCAACTCCCAGCAGCAGCACGACCGCCGCAGACGCCGTACGTACCGACTCCTCGCCGCAGCCGCCGGTCTCGCCACCCTCGGCGCGCTGGCCGCGGCGGTGCCGGGGACGGCGTCCGCGAGCGACCGGTACCCGGGCGGCGGTCACTTCCCGAGCCGTTACCAGGACGTCCAGCTCCTCTCCTTCAACGACCTGCACGGCAACCTGGAGCCGCCGTCCGGTTCCTCCGGCCGGGTCACCGAGCTCCAGGCGGACGGCACGACGAAGACCATCGACGCGGGCGGTGTGGAGTACCTCGCCACGCATCTGCGCGAGGCCCGCAAGGGCAACCCGTACTCCATCACCGCGGCCGGCGGCGACATGGTCGGCGCCTCCCCGCTGATCTCCGGCCTCTTCCACGACGAGCCCACCATCGAGACGCTGAACAAGCTCGACCTCGATGTCACCTCCGTCGGCAACCACGAGTTCGACGAGGGCGCGCAGGAACTGGCCCGCCTGCAGAACGGCGGCTGCCACCCGACCGCCGGCTGCTCCACGGACGAGGAGTTCAAGGGGGCGGACTTCCCCTACCTCGCGGCGAACGTCCTGAACGAGAAGACCGCCAGGCCGATCCTCAAGCCGTACTGGGTGTGGAAGAAGCGCGACGTCAAGGTCGGCTTCATCGGCATCACCCTGGAAGGCACGCCCGACATCGTCTCCGCGGACGGCGTCAAGGGCCTCACCTTCAAGGACGAGGTCGAGACGATCAACAAGTACGCCAAGGTGCTCCAGCGGCAGGGCGTGAAGTCGATCGTCGCCCTGATCCACGAGGGCGGCTTCCCGGCATCGTCGTCGTACAACTACAACTGCGACTCCCCGGGCGCCGGCGCCGGCATCTCCGGCCCGATCGTCGACATCGCCAAGAACATCTCGCCCTCGGTGGACGCGCTGGTGACGGGCCACACCCACACCGCGTACGCCTGCACGGTCCCCGACCCGTCGGGCAAGCCCCGCATGGTCACCTCGGCCGCGTCCTTCGGCCGCCTCTACACGGACACCACGCTCACCTACGACCGTTGGACGGGTGACATCGTCCGTACGGCCGTGCAGTCGGCGAACCACGTGGTCACCCGGACGGTCCCCAAGGCCACCGACATGACCGAGCTGATCAGCAAGTGGAACACGCTCGCCGCGCCCATCGGCAACCGTCCCATCGGCTATATCTCCGCCGACATCCCGAACACCGGCACCGAGTCCCCGATGGGCGACCTGATCGCCGACGCTCAGTTCGCGTACGGCAAGTCGCTCGACCCGGAGACCGACCTCGCGCTGATGAACCCGGGCGGCGTCCGGGCCGGACTGACCTACGCGGCCAAGGGCAGCGAGGGCGACGGCGTGGTGACCTATGCCGAGGGCTTCACCGTGCAGCCGTTCGCCAACACCGTGAACCTGCAGAACTTCACGGGCGCCCAGCTGATCCAGGTGCTCAAGGAGCAGGTCAGCGGCCCGAACGCGGCCGCCCCGAAGATCCTCCAGCCCTCCTCGGGTCTGACGTACACCCTGGACCTGACGAAGACGGGCGCCGACCGCGTGGTCGCCGACTCCGTCAAGCTCAACGGCACCGCGATCGACCCGTCCGCCACCTACCGCGTCGCGACCAACAGCTTCCTCGCGGGCGGCGGCGACGGCTTCCCGACGCTGGCCCTGGGCACGGACGACCTGGTCGGCACCGACGACCTGACGGCCCTGGAGCAGTACCTGACCGCCAACTCCTCGGCCACGAACCCGCTCGCGCCGCCGGCCACCGGCCGGATCACGGTCGTGCAGTAGGGCCGGAAGTGATCGTGAGGTAGATCGCATACCTCGGGAAGAGGTTGCGGGTGGGGGGCGTACGCATGATCGGATGGATCGATGCGTTCCCCCCACCACATAACGGCGCATCCTTATCCAAATCCATACGACGAACTCGGCAGTCTGGCCGACGGTCCGCTGGAGGAGTTCCTCCACGACGACACGCCTGACGTGCCGGAAGGGCCGGCGGCCCAGGACGAACCCTGGGCCCCGCCCAACCATCGCCGAGGCAGCCGGCGCCGTCGGCGCAGCCGGTTCGCGGGCCTGCCGCTCGCGATGAAGGTCGCAGTCGGACTCGCCGCCCTCGCCGCCCTCCTGACCCTCGCCGACCGCTGGGCACTCCTGTACGCCGAGCACCGGGCCGCGGACGCCCTCGAGGACAAGCTGAAGCTGAGCGCGGCACCCGAGGTGGAGATCGGCGGCTTCCCCTTCCTCACCCAACTCGCCGACGGCCGCCTGGAGTCGGTGAAGGTGACCGTCCCGGACGTGGCGGCCGACCGGGTCTCGCTGGCGCAGGTGACGGCGACCGCGCACGGCGTACGGCTGGAGACCGACGGACCGACCGACTTACGCAGCGCACGGATCCCCCGCCTCGACGGCGAAGTTCTCCTCTCCTTCGACGACCTGAACCGCGAACTCGGCGCATCCCAGGTGACGTTCACGGGTCATGGCACCGACCGGGTGCTGGCCCGTGGCACGCTCCCGGTGGCGGGACACGACCTTCGCCTGCGGGCCGACGCCCGCATCCGCCGCGACAGCGGCCACGGCATTTCCACCCAGATCGGCGGAATGCGCCTGGACATAGGGGACTTGGCGACCTACCGGCCGGGGGTCCGGGCCTCGGAGGGCCTGCACCTGACTCCCGGCTCCGCCAGACGCCTGGCCCATGAGACGAGCAAGGCGAAGGCACTACTGGCGGTTCCCTCGGTGGTACGCCGGCTGGGTGTGTCCGACTCTCTGGTGCATGAGGCGCTGCGCTCCGACGCGGCACTGTCGCGTCTGACGGGCACACCACACTTCGTCCGCCGGGCCATGAGCCTCAACCTCATCGACCTCGCTCTGCAACACCCGGAACTGCTGGGGCGCCTCGGCCTCGACCCCGCCCTGCTGAACACCCTCCCCCGCCTCACCCGCCCCGTCCTCACCGACCGCCTGTCCCTCGGCTTCAGCCTCCCGAAGCCGCAACGCGGGCAACTGCGGCTGCGGGACGTACGGGTGGAGAAGGACGGGATCAGGGTGCGGATCGAGGGGAGGGGGTTGGGGGTGGGGGGCTGAGGCGGGCAGGCGGGGCCCCGACGAGGGGCTCCACCGGATGTGAACTTTCGCCGTGTTGTCTGTCACCGCTGGTTGGCATGGATGCGAGCGCCTCGGCTGACCGCGATACGAAGGATGTCGCCCAGCGACTCCACGGCCCGGGTGAGAGCGAAGCGCACGGCGAGTTCACCTGCCTTGGCGTCGGCGAGGACGGCTCGGGCCCCGGCGAGTACCTGTTCGCCGGAGTGGAGTTGGGCAGCCTCCACATCGTCGGCGACCAGGGAGAGCCTGCTGTGATCGCTGTCCGTGCTGAGGTAGCAGGGCTTTCCCTCGGGGGTGGTCCAGGGCAGAAGGCGGAGCCTGATGTCCGGTGCCGGCGGTTCTCCGGCGGTGCTCACGCGGACACCTCCATTCCGTGGATACGGCGCGGGCCGACATCAATGCCGTGGGCGGCGAGCCAGAGGGCGCGGCGGCGTTGGCGTTGCCGTTTCCGTTCGTGGCGCTCATCCGGGGTGAGGAGGTAAGGGCGCACGAGAGGGGCGTTGTGCTCAAAGGGCCATACGTCGTCCAGGGGGCGGCCAGGACGACGTACGGGCGAAACGGGGGCTGCGGCCAATGGTGCAGTCACCGGCGGTTGGGGCGGGACGGCTCGGTGTCGGCCCCGGGCGGGCAGCAGTGCCCGCACCAGTGCGAGCAGTAGCGATTCGATGAACGCGGCGGTACGTTCGCGCATGTCGGCGCTCCTTGAAAGCGTCGGCCACGCCCCCGGGCCGAGCTGCATCGGCCGCGGGGGTTTGTCGTGGCAGGGATGTGACGAGCGGTGATTACCGTTCGTGCCCTGATCGTCACAGGTGCGGCGTACGCTGCGGAAGGGGGTTGGTGTTGCCTGGGGCGCCAGGCAACGGGGAGGGGTGACGTGGGCGAACCTGTTGACGGGCAACCAGTCTCGGGGCGGGCTGTACTGGGGCAGACGCTGAAGGTGCTCCGGGAGAAGGCGGGGAAATCGCTGGGGCAGTTGGCTGACGAAACCGGGTACGACAAGAGCTATCTGAGTCGGCTGGAGTCGGGGGAGCGGCTGTCGAAGGTGACGGTGATGGAGGACCTGGATGGGTATTTCGGGTGCTCCGGCCTGCTGGTCAGCCACTGGAAGTTGGCGCGGCACGACGCCTTCAAAGACAAGTACAAGGAGTTCATGCGGCTGGAGGCAATGGCACGGATCATGCACAAGTACGCACCGAACGTGCCTGGGCTGTTGCAGACCGAGCAGTTTGCCCGCGAAGTGTTGTCTGAGCCCCAGACAACGGACCAGGGCGTTGAGGCGGTCGAGGAACAAGTGGCCGCGCGCCTGGGGCGGCAGCTGCTGCTGCGCAAGGACCCGGCGCCCAGCGTCCGTTTCGTGATCGATGAACTCGCGTTCCGTCGCACCTCGGCCAGCGCCACAACCTGGGAAGATCAGTTGCTGCACCTCGAGGCCGTCGCGAACTGGTCGAACGTCGTAGTCCAAGTATTGCCGTTCTCTGCCGGGGTCCACGCCCTCATGGGGAAAGGCTCGTTGACCCTGCTCTGGCAGAAGGACGGAAGTGCTGTCGCCTACACGGAAGGGGACAGCAGTGGTCTGCTGATGGACCGTCCAGAGGACGTCACGCGCCATCGTTTGTCCTACGATCGGCTCCGGGATCTGGCGCTGTGCCCGTCGGACTCGCTGACGTTCATCAAGGACGCACTGAAGGAGCACAGATCATGAAGCACATTCCCGACCTCGGTACCGCCGCCTGGCGCAAGTCGTCCTACAGCGACGGAGGGGACAACAACTGCGTCGAGGTCGCCGACGGCTACCCCGGCCTCATCCCTGTCCGGGACAGCAAGACCCCGGCGACCCGCCCGCTGGTCTTCTCCGCCGCTTCCTGGTCCGCGTTCGTGGAGCGGGTCAAGGGCGAGGCGGATGCGAGCATGCTCGGGTAGACCCGGGCCGATCTCGAATTGATGACGCCATCACTAAGGGTCACACGTCCGTGACCGTCAATGTCGTGCGGATCAGAGCGCCAGGCAGGCTCACCTTGGGCGTAGGCGCGCTCAAGGCCGCCTCGGCAGGGAAGCCGAGACTGCGGCCCAAGGCTGCTGCCACGGTCGCAAAGAGCGAGGCCGTCGACCCGATTGGGCCGCGGTCAAAGTAACTGGCCACGCCATACCCAGGATCGCCCAGGCCACGGAGAACCTGAGCCCCGACGTTTCAATGGCTTCCTCCGAGCGATGGGAACTGGATCCCTTTATGACTGCCGCTCATCGAATCGATATTGATGACCCGGAAATAGAGATGGACGAGGCGCAGCGCCTCCTCTACCGAGGAGAGCCATTTACGGGTGAGGTGACGGAGTTCCTTTCCGGCAAGCTGGTGAGCCTGGACAGCTATGAGGCTTTTCCAACCTCCTTGTGAGGGAGGCAGCTTGGGGTGGCAGAACGGCGAAGCTCCTGGTAGATGGGTTGTCGACCAAGATCAACCTTCTCCGCCAGGAGCTTCGCGTGCTTGTCTACCCGTCCGGGTTGGATCTGTCCATTTCCACCTTGCGGCTGGTGAGGCGCGAACTGGCTGCTCACCGCCGCCGGATCGGAACGCGCTGGAGGCGGTTGACCTGCGCCCGTCAGGCGCTGCAGCCCTTGGCCCATCTCCGATGCGGTCACACCTTCGCGCAGCTCGCGGCGGGGTTCGGCGTTGGCCTGGCCACCGCCCACCGCTATGTCAGCGAAGTCGTTGAGGTCCTGGCCGTACTCGCGCCGAGCCTCCACGAAGCTATGACCGTCGCGGCTACCAAGGCGTTCGTGATCCTGGACGGCACGCTGCTACCGATCGACCGGATCGCCGCCGACCGGCCCTTCTACTCGGGCAAGCACAAGAAGCACGGGATGAACGTGCAGGTCATCACCGATCCGTTCGGTCGTCTGATCTGGGCGTCACCGGCACTGCCCGGCGCGGTACACGACATCAAGGCCGCCCGCACCCACGGCGTCATCGACGCCTTGACCGCGGCCGGCGTTCCGTGCTGGGCGGACAAGGCCTACCAAGGAGCCGACCGCACCGTGCGCGTGCCCTACCGCGGCCGCTGGGACAAACTGTCCGTCGGCCAGCAGGCGGTCAACCGCTCCCACGCCAAGATCCGAGCCCTCGGCGAACAGGCCATGGCCACCATCAAGTCCTGGCGCCTCCTACGCAAACTCCGTTGCAGCACAAACCGCATCACCGACATCGTCAAGGCCGTCCTGGCCTTGCAGCTCGCTACCCCAGCATGAGGCTGGGACGGCACAGCGAAGCTGTGGGTAAGGCCGATCTCAACCGCATCAAAGGAGCGCGCTGACCATGGCGGACGTCAGAGTCACCTACGACAAGACGGCGGATGCCGCGTATGTGTACTTCATAGATCCACAAGCCCGCGCGAAGGCGGCACGCATGTATCCCTGTGATCCGGTAGAGGTCGGCGGCGTGATCAACCTCGACTTCGATGAGCAGGGCCGCCTCATCGGTATCGAGGTGCTGGCGGCCAGTTCGAAGCTGCCAAAGTACCTACTCGACTCAGCGGAGCGTGATGACACCGAAGGCTCATGAGGCGGTTCGACCGCACAAGTCGCAGCCGCCTACGGCCCCGTAGGAAGGTTGGAAAAGTACCCATGACGGCGCTGTGCGCCGGCACCGTGGCGGGATGAGAATCCGGGGCGCGTAACGGCTTCTGGCCGGTGGGTGGTTGGCTTCTGTGCGCGGGTTGAGTGCTCTGTGGCGCCGTTC
>NZ_VZRB01000053.1 GCF_008806595.1 Streptomyces luteolifulvus
GAACAGCGGCGTCGCGAACATCAGCAGCATGATCGTGCCGTGCATCGTGAACGCCTGGTTGAACTGCTCGTTCGACATGATCTGCAGGCCCGGACGGGCCAGCTCGGCGCGCATGAACAGCGCCATCGCACCACCGATGCAGAAGAACGCGAACGACGTGACCAGATACAGCGTTCCGATCGTCTTGTGGTCCGTGCTCGTCAGCCACTTGATGCTCTTGAGGTTGAGGTCTCTCACGCCCCGCCTGTGTCCGCCGCCCGCCGGGACGTCACACTTCGGGGACGCGACGAGCATCACGGAACCAGGTGTGACGATCGCGCGGATGCCGGACACGAACGGAACATGAGCAACGACGAGATCTTCGCCGCTGCCTATCGCGAGCACTACTGGGCGGTCAGCCGCTACGTCGCGCGGCGATGGGGCGGACATGCGAGCGAGGTGGAGGAAGTGGTGGCGGAGGTGTTCACCGTCGCCTGGCGCCGCCGCGCCGATCTGCCGCCGTCCCCGTTGCCCTGGCTGTACGGGGTGGCACGCAACTGCCTGGCCAACGCGGTACGCGGTCGGGGGCGCCTGCGCAGACTCGTCGACCGGCTCGGCAACGACGACACCGCGCACGGCCGGCACATCGCGGCCGGCCCCGAGGCGGACACCCCGGGCGGCTGGGTGCACGATGCGCTGGCCCGCCTCTCCCCGGCCGACCAGGAGGTACTGCGCCTGACGGCCTGGGAGGAACTCGGCATCGAGGAGGTCGCCGTAGTCCTCGGCTGCGGACAGCGGGCAGCGTCGATGCGGCTGCACCGGGCCCGCGGCCGGCTGAGAGCCGAGATCGACCGCATGCGCCCCGCGACCGGCCCCCACCCCTCGAAGGAACACGGCCATGGCTGACGAACTCGACCTCCTGCGCCGGGCCAACCCGGTGCCGACCGACGCCCCCTCCTTCGGTGACAGGTCCCTGGACCACAACGCCGAGCGCCGGCTCAACCGGCTGCTGCACGACCGGACGGCGGCCGGGCGCCGTCCCCGGCTGCTGTGGAGCCTCGTGGCCGCCTCCGTCGTCGTCGTGACGGCGCTGACCCTGCTGCTCTCCGGCCCGAACACCACCCCCGCGGTCGCCGCACCCCGTCCGCTCGTCGTCCGGGCCGGCTCCGCCCCCGTATCCCTGGACCTGCTGGCCGACCGCGCCGAGCAGGCCGCGGCCGACGGTGCGCCGGGACTGCGCAAGGGCACCCATGCGCAGTCGTGGAGCCTGGGCATGTCGGACGACAAGCCGCCCATCACGCTCCCTCTGGAGCGCATCGTGCGGTGGAAGGCCGACGACAGCCGCACGGAACTCGTCGTGGCCACCGACCCGGGACATCCCGGCCGGCCGGTCCTCACCGACCAAGGCGGCACCCCGCGTCTCGTCGACGACGGCCATGTCATCAGCCGCCGGACCTACCCGCCGAGCTGGAGCGACGCCCCGCCCGAGGCGACACCGCCGCACGACGCCGTGCGGCTCCGTGCCTACCTGCAGGAAGCCGCGTACACCCAGACCGCCCTGACGACTCCCGAACTCTTCGACGCCGTCGGCGCGTTGCTCGACCACTGGACCCTCGGCGCCCGCGAATCCGCGGCGCTCGCGCGGCTGCTCGCGGACACCGAGGGACTGCGGCCCATGGGAGGGGTGACGGACCGTCTCGGCCGGAACGGACAGGCGTACGAGTACCGGGCCCCGGGCCTCCGCCGGATGCTGATCATGGACCCGTCCACCGGCGCGGTCCTCGGCCTGGAGTCCACTTTCACCAAGGACGATCCTCAGTACGGCGTCGAGTCGGGCGACGTCATGGAGTACAGCGCCTGGATGCGCTGACTGCCGGTGCCGCGGCGGGTGACCTCACCTTCGCCGGGGCAGGGCACGCCGCCTTCGAAGACCACGCCGGGGCGGCGGGAGCGGACGAGGGCGCGCTCGTCGCAGCACCGACCGCAGAAGAGACGCGGACACCAGCCGGGCCGCCGCGACAGCGGGTCGTCGCGGCCGGGGCCGGACCGGATGCGACCGGCCCATCGCCGTCCGCGCCGAGAAGGTCCAGGTCATCCGGGACGAAACCTGGACCCTCGGCCATTGCCTCCCTACTCGTCCCATGCCTGGATCATGGTCTGCTGGGTGATCTTGCCGTCGCGCAGCGAGATCATCGACTCGGAGAAGACGCGGACCCCGTCCGAGTACTCGCAGGACTCGGTGAAGGCGGCACGGTCTCCCTCCATCACGCACTGCTCCAGCTTGTGGGACTTCATGTCGCGCTTGTAGATGTCGTTCAGCAGCTCGGCTATCTCGTCGCGGCCGTGCAGCACCCTGGGATGACTCGGCTGGGTGTTGCGGTCCACGACGCGTAGTTCCGCGTCGTCCGCGTAGAGCGACAGAAGCGTCGTCGCCGTGTTTCCTTCGATGCCTCGGCGCAGGGATTCGGTGCTGAAGCCGGAACTTGCCGCGGTGCCCATGGTGACCTCCTTCGAGGGCCGCGGCCCGATGAGGAGCGGGCCGCGAAGGACCCCTCCTCCGAGGCTCCTCCGCCCCGGCGCGGTCGGCAAGCGCAGCGGGACGGCCGAGGCCGGGGCTCAGGTGTCCAGGAAGTGGAAGCCCGGCCGGGGATGCATCAGGAAGTCGTGGTGGGAGATGTTCCACGCGTAGGCACCCGCCAGCGAGAACAGCACCCGGTCACCGGCCCGCAGACCGGGTGCGGGCACGTGGCGGGCGAGCACGTCCTTCGGTGTGCACAGCTGCCCGGCGAGCGTGATCCGCCGGCCCTCGGCCGCCGGGCGCGGCCAGGGATGCGGCCAGGCCTCCACCTCCAGGACGGAGCAGGGCTGGTCGTGCCCCTTCGTCGCCGGGGTCCGCAGATGATGGGTGCCGCCCCGGACGACGGCGAACTCCTCCCCGTGACTGTGCTTCACGTCCAGCACCTCGGTGGCGTACCAGCCGCAGTACGCCGTCAGGGCCCGCCCCGGCTCGATACGCAGCGTCAACCGCGGGTGATCCGCGGCCAGCCGGGCGAGCCCCCGGCCGTAGGCGGCCCAGTCGAAGCGGCGCTCGGGGCGGGCGTAGTCGACCGTCATGCCGCCGCCGACGTTCACCTCGGCCGGCGGCACCCTGAGGCCCGCGGCCCAGGACACGACGGACTCGGCGACCGCCAGCTGCCGGTCGGCCTCCAGCCCGCTGGCCAGGTGGGCGTGGATGCCGCGCAGTTCGAGGTGGGGATACGTACCGTCGGTGAGCGCCCGGACCACCGCCCCGGCCCGGACCGGATCCAGGCCGAACGGTGCCGGACGGCCGCCCATGGCCAGGGAGCTGCCCGCGAGGGAGCCGTCGGCCACCGGAAGGTTGACGCGGGGCAGCACCGCCACCCGGCGCCCCGGCACGGTGCGCCGCGCCAGCTCCGCGAGCATGCGCAGCTCGTGCTCGCTCTCGACGTGGAAGCGCTCGACTCCCTGTGCCAGCGCGGCCGTCATCTCCTCCGGTGTCTTGCCCGGACCGCCGAAGGCGAGCGGCCGGCCCGGAACTGCCCGGGCGACATGGGAGAGTTCACCGCCCGAGGAGACCTCGTAGCCGTCGACGTACGGGGCGAGGGCGGCGAGGATCCGCGGCTCCGGGTTGGCCTTGGCGGCGTAGTACAGCTCGACCCGCGCGGGAAGTGCGTCCCGTACGGCCGCGGCGTGCGCACGCAGTGCCGCCATGTCGTAGAGGTAGGCGGGGAGTTCGGCGACGGGCAGGGACAGCGCGCGGTCTCGGACCGCGGGGGTCGGCATGGTCATCGGGTGCTCCCGGGCACGTCACGCAGCACGTCCTGGGCGAGCGGGGACGGCAGGCGGACGTAACCGGCCTCCCGGTCGGCCTTGCGTTCCCAGCGGGTGAGCAGGTTGCTCTTGGCGGGCAGCGGCACCCCGGCGAGCAGGGCGGCCAGCCGGGGCGGGCAGCCGTACCGGTCGGCGTACGCCCGGAGCGTGCCGCGTACCCGTGCCCACAGGGCCGCCTCGGCGTGCGGGTGCAGGTCGGCGAGGGCCGCGAGCAGTTCGGCGACATGGTTGACCAGCAGGCAGTACACGACGCGGTCCCAGCCGCGCTGTGCGTCGTACGTCATCGGGCCCGCGACCTCGGGGGGCAGTGCGCCGAGGGTGTCGGCGTGGTGCTCGGGGACCAGCTTGGTGCCCTCCAGGTCGCGGAAGAGGACCTGGGCGGGCATACCGTCGCCGTCGACGCAGATCAGCACGTTCTGGAGATGGGGTTCCAGGACCAGGCCGTGGTCGAAGTAGGCGGCCAGGACCGGCGGCAGCAGCAGATCGAGGTACGCCGACCACCAGTCGAGGGCCGTGTGCGGGTCCACCATGTCGTGCAGAAGGCGGGAGACATGGGCGGCGCCGGTCGGGTACTCGTCGGCCACCGCGGCCGCCAGCAGGGGAGTGGTGCCCGGCGCGAGCCGCCGCGGCAGGCCCTCGCGGACGATGACACCGAAGCCCTCGAACAGCGTCCGGTCCGGTCGCCCGTCGGCGCCGGGCAGGGCGAGCGTGCGATAGGCGGGCTCGCGCAGCACGGCGCTGCCCGGGAAGCGGTGCGCCAGGTCGGCGAGGGCCGGGGCCAGCGCCCGGGTCAGGGCCACCGCGCCGGACAACTCGTAACTGCTGTTCTTGCGCAGGCAGTTGGTGATCCGGACATTCAGGCTGAACTTGAGGAAGGTCTCCCCGTCGTACAGGGTGCGCACCGACGCGGTGGCGGCGAAGGGCGGTCCGCCGGTGCCGAGGTCGAGGACGTCGCCGCGGTCGAGTGCCGCGCGCAGCGCCGGGTGCCCGCGCAGCGTCTCGTACTGCCACGGATGGACGGGCAGCAGCCGGTGGCCGTCGGGGAGGCCGGGACGCTGCCGGTCGAGCGGGGCGACGGCCTCGGGGTGCGTGTACTCCTCGCCGATCAGATGCGCGCGGACGGCCAGGTGCCGCAGCGGGAAGGTGCCGCCGGCCTCCGGGGCGTACGCCGCCCAGGCGCGCGGGTCGCCCGTGCGGGCCTTGGGCGTGGGGTGGAAGCGATGCCCGAACAGGAGGGAATGCTCGGAGGAGAGGTAGGCCGGGAGCGGGGAGAGCGGATCCGGCGAGATCCCCCGGGTGGGCGGGGCGGCCAGGGAGGCCGATACGGCCCCGTGGCTGGAAGCGATCTGCTCCAGGAACTCCTCGTTGAACCCGCCTGTCCGCAGCGACAGTTCGTCGTGCGTGTACTCGGCCAGGCGCCGCCAGTCCAGCGCCGACCAGCCGCCGTCGCGCTGCTCGCTCACCGGGCCGGTGAACCGGTGCGCGCCGAGCAGCGAGGTGCGGCGCAGGGCGACGCGCAGCAGGACGCCGCGCCGGGGCAGCCGCAGCAGCAGCCTGCCGTCGGCGACCACGGTCTGGTGCTCGGGTCCGGACACCTCGCGCAGCAGACAGTTGAGCAGGGTGTGGGCCACCACCTCGTCGGCGGTGGGCAGTGCGGCGGGGGCGGTCGTGCCTTTGGGCGAGTCGGTCAGTGAGGGCATCAGCGGCTCCAGCGGGGGCGGAGGTTCGGTGCGGAGAACGGCGGCGCGGTGGCTGCGAGGTGGGCGCTACCGGGTCGTGTCCCGGTGGCGCAGCAGATAGTTGGGCCCGGTCGTGTAGTGCTTGTTGATGTCGGCCGCGCCCGAACGCTCCTTGGACAGCAACGTGCCGGCCGTGACCATTGCCTTCACCGGCAGCCGCGGCGCGTCGAGAACCCGGGCGCGCAGTACGGCGCCCGCGTCACCCCCGAGCCGTTCGACCGCCTCCGCCAGCCGTTGGCGGACGAGTCCCAGCAGTGCGGGCAGCGGGGCGCGGCCGTGCCGGGCGAGCCCGAACGCGTAGGCGCCCGCGCACAGATGGACGGTGATCGTGGCGAACAGGTCGGCGACCGGTCCGTCGTCCGTGCCGAGGACCCGCGCGTCGTCGAACCGCCACGCTCCGGGCAGTGCGGCGGTCAGCCGCGCGGTGTTCACGCGTGGCCCGTCGTTGTCCTTGAACAACAGCCGCAGGCTGCCGGGCCGTAGCACCAGGGAGATGTTCTGCTGGTGCGACTCCAGCGCGATGCCGTGCTCGAACAGTGTGGTCTGCCAGTCGAACAACAGCGTCAGACAGGCGTCGAGCAGGGCCAGCGGGTCCCCGTCGTGGAAGCGGTCGGCGAGATGGTCGACGACCAGCCGGCCGCCGGGAGCCGGCGCGAGCAGTGCCGCCATCGGCACCACCACCGCGTCGTCGAGTCCGGCCGGGTAGCGGCGGCACAGGACGGCGAGCAGTTCGTGTCCGGCATGGGCGTACGTGGACTCGTCGGCGAGGAGGATCGTCTCGCGGAAGCGAGGCTCATGAGCGATCACCGCTTCCAGCAGGCGCTGGCCCGCCGCACCGTCGACGAGTGTGCCCGGTTTGATGGAGCGCTTGTTCCGCAGGCCCAACGTCGCTGTGACCAGGGGGAGTTTGAGGTGCAGGGCCGGATCCGCGACCGTCGCCACGGTGCGCATGGACAGCGTCGGCAGGACGTCCATGGGGGTGCGGTCCGCGAGGAGCGCGCGGTGCGTCAGGCCGGTGGCCCGGAGGGCGTCGTCGAGCGGGGCGCCGACGGTCAGTGGGTGGACGGGCAGGGCCATATGCGTGTGCCGCACCTCGGGCAGACCGAGGGCCGCGGGTGTGGGCCAGGACTCGGGGAGTGCACCGGTGAGGGTGAGCGCGTCCCGGGGGACGGCGATCCAGCGAAGCGCGAAACGTGGGTGGAACTCCGGTGCGTGGGCCCGCAGTTGGTCCTTGGTGAGGCCGGAGCGCCCACGCGCGGTCGGGTAGACCGGATGGTCGAGCCGGGCGGCCAGGGTGTCGTACGCCAGGCTGCTTGCGAGCCCGGTCCAGCGCGCGGGGTCGACCCCGTGCCGGGAGGTCAGTCTGCTCACGGTCTCGGCCTGGGTCGCGGCGTGCAGACGCATCGTGGCCAGCGTCTGACGGCACTCCTCGGCCAGGGCGTCGAAGCCGTCGTGGTCCTCGGGCTCGGCCAGGGCGCCCAGCGCGGCGAGCACGGCCCGGCAGGAGGTCAGTTCGCCGCCGTCCGCCTCACGCACGAGGAGGGGCAGCCGGGCGGCGTACTCGTGCTGGTAGCCGTCCTCGACGACGGGCAGCAGCAGGGCATCGCCCTCGGCGGGCAGCCGCAGCCAGGGGCCGTCGGGCCGCCGCACGAGCGTGCCGTGCGTGCGCAGTCCCACCACGTCCTCGCGCAGCAGGGCGCTCAGTACACGCACGAGCAGTTCTGCTTCGAACGCGTCCGTCATGGCTGGATCTCCCAGCGCCGGGCTGTCAGGAAGCCGGCCGACACCCGGTCCACCGTGCGCTGGTCGGTGCCGGTCGCCCTCAGCACACCGAGGTAGTCGCGGTTGGTGCGGTACAGGTCGTGCCGCTCGCCCACCGCCCTGAGCGGACGATATGTCAGATGGACGCCGTCGACGCTGAGTTCGGTCGCGGCCGGGGCGTCGACAAGGACGCCGGGACGGTCGGCGCACGGGTACTCCACGCGGGCGGCGCCGTCTCGGCGGGCGCCCAGGCAGGCGGGGAGCGGCTCGCCCAGATGGGTGCGCAGGATGTGCTCGAACAGCGGGATCTCCAGCAGACGGGCCAGCAGCAGATCGCACTGGTCGCCGATGGCACGGTAGTTGACCTCGATGATCCGCGCCCGGCCCGCATGCACCACGAACTCCGTGTGGCAGGCGCCGAACCCGACGCCGAGCGCGTCGAGCTGGGGCAGGACCCGGGCAAGGACCGGCTCCGGATGCGTGGGGACGAAGGAAAGGTGTTCCTCGACGAAGTACGGCGGCGCCGACAGCCCGGTGTGGAAGCCGCCCAGGACATGGCGGACGGTCCCGTCGCCGAGGGTCTCCAGCGTGTACAGCTCGCCCGGGAGGTACTCCTCGACGACCAGGACGGCGCCCGGTCGCCGGTCCAGGATCTGTGTGGAACGCTTCACCAGTTCGTCCGGGCCGTCGACGAGGACGACGTCCTCGCTGGCCACACCCTCGCGCGGCTTGACCACACAGGGGTAGGGCGCGTCGAGCGCGGCAGGCTCGGCGAGCTCGGCCGACCACACGGTGTCCAGGCCCTCGGCCGCGAGCCGGCGCCGCATCTCGGCCTTGTCCTTGGTGCGCAGCGCGGCCCGCCAGTCCTTGCCGGGGAGCCCGAAGTAGGCGGCGGCCAGGGCGGCCTGGGTCTGGAGGTGGTCGCTGTTGGTGAAGACGGCGTCGGCCCGGTGATGCGTCGAGATCCGGGTGATCACGGCCCGGACGTCACGGACGTCGCATTCCAGGATCTCGGCGTCCGGGCAGGTGCGGCGGTGGGCGCCGGGCTGGTCGGTGAGGAGGGTGACGTCCAGGCCGAGGCGGGCGGCGGCGGGCAGGAAGCCCTCGGTGACGGAGTCCGTCGGGTTGAGGGCGAGCAGGTACAGGCGCATGGCTGAGGCACAACTTCCGCTAGCGGGTGGAGAGTTTCCCGGCGGTTCGCGGTCACAAGCGGTGAGCTTAGGGTAGCCTTGGTTTAGTTCTCAAACCCGGCCGTGTCGTCGCCTTGACGTGGGACTTCCATGATCGCGGCTCGATGTCCGCTGCCGATCGACTTCACTTGGTGTGAAGTAAGGTAAACCTAACTTTCTACGCTTCTCTGGAACCTCCCGTGCTGGAGCACCCATGTCCGTCGCTCTGAAGACTCCGTCGGCCGGTACCGTCGCGCGCACCCTCGGCGGCGTCTACCGCAGCCTTGCCGACCACTGCGAGGCCCTGACCGTCCGGGTCGCGGAACCGGGCGGCGACCGCACCGAACCAGGAGCGACAGCAGCGGAGCTGACAACGGATCAGCGACTCCTCGACGCCTTCGTGGACGCCGAGGCCGCCCGCATCCAGCACCGCTACGGCACCGTTCCCCGCCGCTACGTCGCCGCCTCCCGGGCCCTGCACGACTACGCCTGGTCCCTGGGGCTGCTGATGGCGGGAGCGTGGTACCTCGAACGCCGGGTGCCCCGGATCCGCCCCGAGGACGTCCGGCTCGACCTCGCCTCGGCCGCGTACGTGATCACCCCCGGGACAGAACTCTCCTGCCTCGACGGCGACCCCCTCGGCGCCCTCCCCGGAGTGCTGACCATCCCTCATGAAGCCGCACTGCATGCCGAGTTGCGGGCCGCCGTCGCCGAGCACATGGGTCCGCTGCTCACCGCGTTCGGCTCTGTCGTACGACGCCGGGGACGAGCCCTGTGGGGGATGGTCGCCGACGACCTCGTCTCCGGGATCTGGTACCTCGGCCGGACACTCGGCCAGGAGGGCGACGCAGTCCGGGCCGCCACCGAAGTGCTGCCGGTCGCTCTGTCCCCCTACCCGGCCGGCGCCGACTTCCGGTATCTGACGGACCGCGACGGCAGGCGACACGTCACCCGCACCCGCACCGGCTGCTGCCTCCACTACACCATCCGGCCCGCCGAGGCCTGCATCACCTGCCCCCGCACCTGCGACACCGAGCGCCTGCGCCGCCTGAAGGACTGACCGGCCGTCGCGCGCCGGCTCAGCCGGCCGTCGCCAGGAACTGTGTGGCCGCCAGCTCCGCGTAGAGCGGATCGCCGGCCACCAGTTCGCGATGAGTGCCCACCGCACGCACCGAGCCCGCGTCCATGACGACGATCCGGTCGGCCATGGTCACCGTGGACAACCGATGCGCGACGACCAGCACCGTGGTCGTCCGGGCGACATCGGCGACCGTGTCCCGCAGCGCCGCCTCGTTCACCGCGTCCAGCTGCGAGGTCGCCTCGTCGAGCAGCAGCAGCCGGGGCCGCCGCAGCAGGGCACGGGCGATGGCGACACGCTGCCGCTCCCCGCCGGACAGCTTGGTGCCGCGATGCCCGACCAGGGTGCCGAGCCCCTGGGGCAGCCGGGCCACCAGTCCGTCGAGGCGCGTCGTCTTGACCACCCGTGCCACGGCGTCGTCGTCCGCCTCCGGATTGCCCAGCAGCAGATTGTCCCGCAGCGAACCCGACAGCACCGGAGCGTCCTGCTCCACATAACCGATCGCGGAACGCAGCTCCGGCAGCTCCCACTCCGCCACGTCCCGCCCGTCGAGCGTGATGACACCGGACTCGGGATCGTAGAACCGCTCGATCAGCGAGAAGACGGTGGTCTTGCCCGCGCCGGACGGGCCGACGAAGGCCGTCATGCCCCGGGCGGGCACATCGAAGGTCACCCCGTGGTGGACGTACGGGAGATCGTCGGCGTACCGGAAACGCACACCGGTGAAGGCCACGGACGCGGGCTCCGCTCCCGTGGCCGGCAACGGCGCGGGCAGCGCCGCCGGTTCGGCGGGCAGACGCAGCGCCTCCTGGATGCGGGAGAGGGCCGCGGCACCCGTCTGGTACTGCGTGATCGCGCCGACGACCTGCTGTATCGGCGACATGAGATAGAAGACGTACAGCAGGAAGGCGACCAGCGTGCCCACGTCGACGGCGCCGGTCGCGACCCGCGCCCCGCCCACCGCGAGCACCGTGATGAACGCGATCTGCATCGCCAGCCCGGCCGTGTTGCCCGCCGCCGCGGACCACTTGGCGGCCCGCACGCTCTGCCGCCACGACTCCTCGGCGGCCGCGTGCAGCGTCTGCTCCTCCCGGTGCTCGGCCCCGGACGCCTTCACCGTGCGCAGCGCCCCGAGTATCCGCTCCAGCGAGGCGCCCATCACCCCGACCGCGTCCTGCGCCTGTCGGCTCGCCCGGTTGATGCGCGGCACGATCACACCGAGGACCGTTCCCGCGCCGAGGATGACCGCCAGTGTGACCCCGAGCAGCACCGGATCGACCACCCCCATCATGACGACCGTCGCGACGAGGGTGAGCCCTCCGGTACCGAGGCCGACGAGCGAGTCGGTGGTGACCTCCCGCAGCAGTGTGGTGTCCGAGGTGATGCGGGCCATCAGATCGCCCGGCTCGCTGCGGTCCACCGCCGTGATGCGCAGCCGCAGCAGATACGACGACAGGGCACGCCGCGCTCCCAGCACCACCGACTCGGAGGTGCGCTGCAGCACGTACGAACCGAGGGCGCCCACCGCCGCGTTCGCCACCACCAAGCCCGACATGGCGACCAACGCCCCGGTGATGGCGCGGTCGTGCGACAGATCGTCGATCAACCCCCGCGCCACCAGCGGCAGCAGCAACCCCGTGGCCCCGGTGACGAGCGAGAGCACGGCGCCCGCCAGCAGGGTCCACCGGTGCGGTCGAACGTAGCCGAGGAGCAGCTGCCAGCGCGGCGGACCGGTCTCCGTCTCTGCGATGCTCACGGCGCTCCTTGGGACAAGGGGTCGGGCGGAGCCTCAAGGTTACGACGACGGCCGCCCGCGCCTTCGGCCGACCGGATGACCTCCGAGCAGACGGCACAAAAGACGACAGAAGATGTCCGGCTTACCCGTCAACCTCGATGTGACGTATCAGTCGAGGCCACGGGAGGCCGACATGTCACACCCACTGGACGGCAGGATCGCTTTGGTCGCCGGAGCCACCCGCGGCGCGGGCCGGGGTATCGCCGTCGAACTGGGCGCGGCCGGCGCCACCGTCTACGTCACCGGCCGCAGCACCCGCACCCGCCGCTCGGAGTACGACCGCCCCGAGACCATCGATGACACCGCCGACCTGGTCACCGGGGCCGGCGGCCACGGCATCGCCGTACCCACCGACCATCTCGAACCGGAGCAGGTCCGCACACTCGTGGACCGCATCGCGGACGAACAGGGCCGCCTGGACGTCCTCGTCAACGACATCTGGGGCGGCGAGACCCTCTTCGAATGGGACAGCACGGTGTGGGAGCACGACCTCGACAAGGGGCTCCGGCTGCTGCGGCTCGCCGTCGAGACACACGCCATCACCAACCACTACGCCCTGCCCCTGCTCCTGCGCCACCCCGGCGGGCTGGTCGTCGAGATGACCGACGGAACCGCCGAGTACAACCGCGACACCTACCGGGTCTCCTTCTTCTACGACATCGCCAAGGCGTCCGTCCTGCGCATGGCCTTCGCGCTCGGTCACGAACTCGGACCGCGCGGCGCAACGGCGGTCGCGCTGACCCCGGGCTGGCTCCGCTCGGAGATGATGCTCGACACCTTCGGGGTCCGCGAGGACAACTGGCGCGACGCCCTCGTCCGCGTCCCCCACTTCGCCATCTCGGAGACACCCCGCTACGTCGGCCGGGCGGTCGCCGCGCTCGCCGCCGACCCCGAGGTGGCCCGCTGGAACGGCCGGTCCCTCTCCAGCGGTTCGCTCGCCCGGGAGTACGGCTTCACGGACCTCGACGGCAGCCGCCCGGACGCCTGGCGTTACATGGTCGAGGTCCAGGACCCGGGCAAACAGGCGGACACGAGCGGCTACCGGTGAGGTCGGTTGCTCAGTACCGGCGGCGCCCAGCCGGGCCGGACGGCCGGGCGGCAACGCCAGACCCTCGTGGTAAGTCAGCGTCACCGATTTCTTCAGTACCGTCGGTCCATGACCGACACGAGGCGCTTCGCAGGATACGGAGTTCTCGTCACGGGAGCGGCCCGTGGCATCGGCGCGGCCACCGCCCGCAGGTTCGCCGAGGAGGGCGCGCGAGTGCTGGTGACCGACACGGACGCGTCCGCCGCCGGGGAGACCGCGACCGCGCTGAGCCACCAGGGGCTCGCCGCCGAGGCGTCGGGCTGCGACGTGGCAGACCGGGCGGCGGTCGAGGCGGCCGTCGCGTACGCGGTGGAGACCTTCGGCTCGCTCGACGTCCTGGTCAACAGCGCCGCGCACTGTACCCCCGACGCCCCGCTCTTCGAGGACGAGCAGGACCCGGCGTGGGAGCGGGACATCGACATCACCCTGGGCGGTGCCTACCGCTGCTGCCGCGCGGCGCTCCCGCACCTGGCGGCCTCCGGGCGCGGAGCCGTCGTGAGCATCGGCTCCGTCAACGGCCTCCAGGACTTCGGCAACCACGCCTACAGTGCCGCCAAGGCGGGCCTCGCCTCCCTGACCCGTACGCTCGCCGGACATGCCGCGGCGCGCGGCGTGCGCGTCAATCTGGTGGTGCCGGGAACGGTCCGCACCTCGGCCTGGGAGGGCCGGGACAAGGTGCTCGAAGCGGTACGGGAGGTGTATCCCCTGGGCCGGGTCGGCGAGCCCGAGGACATCGCCGCGGCCGTCGCCTTCCTCGCCTCCCGCGACGCGTCCTGGATCACCGGCACCACACTGACCGTCGACGGCGGCCTGACCGCCGTCAACACGGGGTTCCTCCAGGCGGTCCGGACAACGTGGTGACCGTCGACGGCCTCGCGATGCGCTCTTCAAGAGGCGTCCGTGGACCGCCGATTGTCACCGTTTCGTCGCAGCGTGGGCGGCTCTACAACCCAATCCCCCGGGCACCGGTCTAGTGGGCAGGGATCGCAGGACCGTTACGAAGGGGACGCCCAGCATGGGGGACATACGCAGACGAGGAGCCGTCGTACTCGGAATCACCGGGTTGGTGGCACCGCTCACGGTCGCGCTCGGTGCCGCGCCGGCGCAGGCCGCGAGTTGTACCACGCAGGCCGGCCCGTACCAGAAGCAGGTGGAGAAGTTCCTCGGCCGGCCCGTCGACGGCAGGCAGTCCGCCGCCGACTGCAGGGCCATCCAGGCCTTCCAGAACAAGCACGGCATCACGCCGAACATCGGGTACGCGGGCCCCGTCACCTGGGGCGTGATGAACCTGATGAACAAGCAGAAGGCCGTGGGGGACAACCCCAACAGGGACGGCAAGTGCCCGGTGAACAAGGGCCGTATCGCCTGTGTGAACCTGACGCTCCAGCTCAGCTGGATACAGGACGGGGACAGGCTCGTCTACGGCCCGGTGCCGGTCCGCACCGGCCGCAACGGCTACGAGACCCGCACGGGTCTGAAGAAGATCTACTGGCGGCACATCGACCACGTCTCGACCATCTACAACGTGCCGATGCCCTACAGCCAGTTCTTCGACGGCGGGCAGGCCTTCCACTCGGTCAACCTCAGCATGTGGAACCCGCCGGGCTCGCACGGCTGCGTCAACATGACCACGACCACCGCCAAGAAGTACTGGTCGCTGCTGAAGAAGGGCGACGACGTCTTCGTGTACGGCCGCAAGCCGGGCACCTGACCGAAGTCCGGGGACATCCAGCCGTACCCCGCCCTGCCGTGCCGACTCGTGCGCGACGACGCCCGGCAGGGTGCAGCAGGCTGAACTGCGGTACAGAACTTGACATATGGACGTGATCAGTAACACGGTCCTGAATGCCCGTTTAGCTCGTGATTACTCACATTGTCTTCACGTTCGGAGCCGTATGCTTCACAGCATGTCCACCACTGTTGAACCCGTCTCCGATCGCTCGGCCGACGAGGTCAACGAGGAGATCCGCGCCCTGTGGCGCCGGTCGGGCGGGACACTGAGCGGCGAGCAGCGTGAGGAGTACCAGCGGCTCGTGCTGGAGTGGGCCGCGGCCGGTCCGCAGTCGGTCGAAGCGGCCTGAGCCGGCCCTTGCGCCGTCCCTCACCGTGCCCATTCAGCCCCACGTCGCCGAGTAGTACCGGCGATACGCCTTGCGGTCCTGTTCCGCGCGGATGTACCGCGCGGCCACCAGGGCGACCAGGCTTCCCGCGATGATCAGCAGTCCGGGGCCGACGTTCCTGGGGTCCGCGAGGCGCGCCAGCAGCGTCGCCCCCTGCGTCCCGCCCGTGATCGGTGCCGAGGAACCGGGCGAAGCCGCACCCGGGGCGACGGCGCTCTGCGAGCCCCCGGCGGCGGACGGGGCCGGCGACGGCGCGCCGCTCTGACCCGTCCCGGAACCGGCCTGCGTCGACACGATCAGCTGGACGCCGAGCGCGGACAGCGCCTTCGTCACCGGCTGGAAGAACGTCGTACCGCCCGCAGTGCAGTCACCGCTGCCGCCCGAGGTCACGCCGAGCGCGACCCCCTCGGAGAACATCGGGCCGCCGCTGTCCCCGGACTCGGCGCACACATTGGTCTCGATCAATCCCGTGACCGTGCCCTCGGGGTAGTTCACGGTCGCGTCGAGCCCCGTGACCTGCCCGTCGCGCAGACCGGTCGTACTGCCGCTGCGGAACACCCGCTGTCCGACCGCCGGATCGGCCGCGCCCGTGATGCGCACGCCCCTGCCGTTGCCCACGGCCACGACGTCCGCGCCCTCGCCCGCCTTGCCGCTCGCGTACTGCACCAGAGACCAGTCGTTGGTGGGGAAGCTCTGGTTCACCGTCGTGCCGACCTGCTGCCTGGCCTGGTTGTCGGCGAACCACACGGAACCGTTGGGCCCGCAGTGCCCGGCCGTGAGGATGAAGTCGCTCTGGCCGTTCGTCACATTGAAGCCGGCGGAACAGCGCCCGCCGGTCGACAGGATCGGCTGGGCGCCGTTGATACGTGTCGTGAAGGTGCCCTTCGTCCGCTGCATGCGCACGAAGGTGCCGATGTCGTCCGCGACGCCGGTCATCCGGGACCAGTCGGAGGCCGACACCGTGCTGTCGCCCTGCACCACCACCTGGTTGGTCCTGTAGTCCAGCGACCATGCCGTACCGGGCACGCGGGGCGCCGAACGCAGCGCAGCCGTTGCCGACTTGAGCTCGTTCATGCTGTGCGACACGACCTTCGCCTCGGCGCCCGCGCCACGGACCTCGGCGGCCGTGTCCTCGTCGGTGACCGCGACGACCGGCTTCCCGTCGGAGCCGATCCAGGTGCCCGCCGTACGGGAGGTGCCGAGCCGTGACACGAGGCCGGCGCCCGTCTCCGCGGCCGACTGCGCATAGGTGCGTGGCGCGGTGGGGGCGTGGGGAGGCTCGCTCGCCACGGCCCGTGTGACCATCGTTCCTCCCAGGAGGAGTCCGCCGACGGCCGCCAGTCGTGTCACTCGCCGGACGACCTGTCGTCGTGCGTGCCTCATGCATGGCTCCCGAACCCGAACGCGCGGTGTCAACACCGCGGGGCCCTCCGGTCGTTGAGCGCCCTTCCCTCATACGTGGCCCGGGGCGGCAGTGTTCAGCGAGCGGATGATCTCATCGTGTCCGGCCGCCCGAGCAGGGCCCAGCTGCGCTCGTCGCCCCAGACGGACGCCGGATCCACATAGGGGCGCAGCAGCCCGGTGAGCGTCGGATCGCCGTGGCCGTTCAGCTCGTCGGAGGCGATCTTGCGGGCGATCCCGGCGAGGAAGTCGGCGAGCTGCACGCGTGCGTCGAGCCGGGATTCCACGAGCCGCAGCCCCCCGAGGCCGGCCCCGGCCAGCCGGGCCGTCTCCGTGATCCACTCGATGCGTTCCGGCGTGAGCAGGTTCTGCCGGTCGTGGAGCAGTCGTACCGGACGTCCGCCCGCGCTCCAGTGCGCGGCCGTGAAGACGACGGCGGGCAGCAGGGGATTGAGGACCGGAATCAGGGTGGGCCCGTCCACGATCCGGGCCCGGTAGGAGTCGGCGCGGGGCCGGGCCGCCGCCAGCCGGTCGAGGATGACGGACACCTCCGTCCGGGGATGGGCGCGCCGCAGGGCGTCCACCTCGCCGAAGAACCCGGCCACGGGAGCCTCAGGATCTCCGTCGTTCCGGACCCGGAGCAACTGGTTGGCCGCCGCGAGAAACGCCCGCCACCGTTCGTCCCCGAAGGCCGGCCGCCCCGCACGGAACAGGACGACGGCCGCGGCACGGTCGCCGAGCAGCATGTCGAAGGCCCGGTCGACGACGAAGTACGCCTTCTCGGTGAGGTGCACATGGGCGCGCCCGTGGATCGGCCCGGCCGGGGAGAGCAGCCATTCCAGCACCGCCCGGTGTTTCTCCCGCAGCAGGTGGTTCGCCTTGTACTCCTCGGCGGGCGAACGGATCCGGTCACGGATCTCCTGAATGTGCGCGGCGGCGGACTCCACAGGCAGCCGCACGCTCGCGTGGGCGAACACATCGGTGTTCCCGCCGGTGAGATTCTCGCCGTCCGACCCCGACTCGTCGCACGCGATCTCCAGGAGCCCGCCGACGGGCACCGCCCGCGCTCCCCGCACCCCGTTCTCACGATTCCCCGTCACACCACGGCCCCCTGTCTTGTGCGCCCATGACCAGGATCCCGCACGGAAGGTCCGCCGAACCCGCATTAAAGGCGGGGGCGGCTTTTCGGCCGCGCGTGCTCCCCCGGGCCGGCTTGGCCTGTCATGGGCACGAGAGGGCTGGCATGCTGGGCCCATGCGTGTGCTCATCCCGCTGCCCGACCGGGACTTCGACGTCACCGAGGTGGCCGTGCCCTGGCGGCTGCTCACGGACGCGGGTCACCAGGTCGTCTTCGCCACCGAACGTGCCGGCACCCGGCCCGCGGCGGATCCCCGCCTGCTCACCGGCGTGCTCTTCGGACGTCTCGGTGCCGAGGACGAGCCCAAGCGGTTCTACGAACAGCTCACCGCGGCACCGGAGTTCACCGCCACGGCGGCCTGGTCCGACGTCGATGTCGCCGCGTTCGACGGGCTGCTCCTGCCCGGCGGGCACGCGCCCGGCATGCGGCAGTACCTCGGCTCGCCGGAGCTGCGGGAGCAGGTCGCGCGCCTGTGGGCGCTGGGGCGGCCGGTCGGGGCGATCTGCCACGGGGTGCTGGTCCTGGCCCGGACCCGGGACGCCGAGAGCGGCCGCAGCGTCCTGGCGGGGCGGCGGACGACGTGTCTGCCCAAGTACATGGAACGCGCCGCCTACGCGACCACCGCCTGGCGTCTCGGCCGCTACTACCGCACCTATCCGGCGTATGTGGAGGACGAGGTGCGCACCGCCCTCGACGATCCGGCCGCGCAGTTCGAACGCGGCCCCCGCGTCCTCGCCCGGCGCGGCACCGCAGACGACGACACGCACGCCTTCGTCGTGCAGGACGGCACCTATCTGTCGGCGCGCTGGCCCGGCGACGCGTACCTCTTCGCGAGGCGCTACGTCCAGCTGCTGCAGTCGACGGCACGCGCCTAGACTGCCCCGCATGGACGACACGCTGCTGGAGCGGCTCGGGGACGGCAAGTACCTGCTGGTCACCAGTTTCCGCAAGAACGGCACCCCGGTCGCCACCCCGGTGTGGGTGGTGCGCGACGACGACACGCTGGGCGTGTGGACCGTCGCGGACTCCTGGAAGGTCAAGCGGATCCGGGCCCGCCCCGACGTCCTCGTCGGCCCCTGCGACCTGCGCGGCAACCCGACGGGTGACCAGGTCCCTGCCACCGCCGAGATCGGCGATGCGGCGACCGTCGCCCGCTACCGCCGGCTCATCGCCCGCAAGTACGGCATCGTCGGCCGCCTCACGCTGTTCGGCAGCCGGCTGCGCCGGGGATCGGACGGGACGCTGGGCATCCGGGTGCGGCTCACCCCGTGACGGGGTGACGTACTGTCAGCTCCAGGCCCGGTAGGGCTCGTCGAGGAGCTGGAAGACCGGCTCGCCCCGGACCGGGTCCTTGGCGGTGGACAAGCGCACCCGGTCCCCGCTGTGGATGCCGATGGGCGGTCCTATGACCCGGCCCCGTACGACAAAGCCCTCGGCCATCTCGACCAGGGACACATTGCGCGCGGCCGGCGTGTTGCGGTGCACCACCGTGGAGTGACGGACCGTGCCCGTGCCCTCGCTGCGCTCCGTGCGCAGTTCGCTGCCCTGACAGACGGGGCACAGCAGCCGGTGGTACATGGCGGTGCCGCACCAGGTGCAGCGCTGGAAGAGCATCGCGTCGGTGTCCCGAGTGCACGGATCCAGCACGCCCGCCGCGGAGCCGGCTGCTTCCCGCACAACGCTTCCTGAGTGGTGGTACACGCTGGTCAACTCCCTGCGCTCGGCCGGAATCCGCGTGCGCGGGCATCCGGGCACGCCCGTGCGCGGTTCACGGTGCCACCGTGCACGCCCTCAGCGTATGGCACTGAGTGCCACTCGTAAAGGCACTCCGTACCCTCAATCTGCGGATCCCGCTCCGCGGACCGCCCCGCGGCGGGCGCGGGTCAGCCGCGCCCGAGCGTCGATTCGATCTCCTGGACCACCCGCCACAGCGGCGCGTCGCGCCGGGACACGACGACCACCACGTCCTCGGGCTGCTCGTGGACGGGATACGCGGGAGCCGCGCCGAAGGCGGACTGCACATACCCCAGGGCGTGGTCCACCGCGGCGCTCGCCTCGCCCTGCCCGTCCGAGCGCAGCCAGGAACGCAGCGCGTTGTTGTGCGCCGCGACCACCGCGGCGGCGATCACGTCGGCCTGCAGGGTCCCGTCGCGCCGGCCGGCGAAGCGGCCGCGGAGATACTCGGCGAGGGCACGCTCGTAGCGCCACACCACGGACAGCTCGTAGGCGCGCAGGCCGGGCACCTGCTTGGTGAGGCGGTAGCGCTGCACGGAGAACGTCGGGTTCTCGGCGTACATGCGCAGCACCAGCCGGGCCGCGTCGCACACCCGGCGCACCGGTTCGTCCTCGTCGTCGCCGGAGGCGAGGAAGGCCGTCATGTCGGCCAGACACCGTTCGTGGTCGGGGAAGACCACGTCCTCCTTGGACGGGAAGTACCGGAAGAACGACCGGCGTCCCACGCCGGCGAGCGCCACGATGTCGTCGACGGTGGTCTGCTCGTAGCCCCGCTCCAGGAACAACCGGAAGGCCGCCGCCACCAGGGCGTCCCGCATGGGCGGCTTCGCGGCCGTCGCCGTCTTCTCGTCCCGGCGGGGTGCCTCACTGCTGGAGCTCATGGTCGGGAACGTAGCACCCGATGGCACTCAGTGCGCAGATGCGAGGGAACTGAGTGCCCTCGGCCGGTGCTGGGGAATCCCGCCGCACCGCTGCGCCGCCCCCGTGCTTATGATCGGCCCCCGCCTCCGAGGAGAACCGTATGCCGTCCGCACGACCCCGCATCCTGTACGTCACCGACCTGGCGTACCCCGCACGCGGACGCCGTTACTGCGACGAGGACATCTTCCTGACCTCCCGGCTCCGCACCGACTTCGACCTCGCGCTGTGCCATCCGCGCGACGCGGCCGCGCTGATGGACGCCTTCGACGCCGTCGTGATCCGCAACAGCGGTCCCGTCCTGGAGTACCAGGCCGCCTACGACGCCTTCCGCGCGCGTGCCCTCGCTCGCGGGACACGGGTCTACAACCCGCTGACCGGCCGGGCGGACATGGCCGGCAAGCAGTACCTGCTGGACCTGAGCGCGGCCGGGGCCCCGGTCATCCCCACCGTCGACCGGCCGGAGGACCTGCACCGGCTGCCCGAGGCGGACGAGTATGTCGTCAAGCCCCGGTTCGGCGCCGACTCCGTGGGCCTGCGCATCGTGTCCGCGGACCGGGTGCGCGATCTGGCCGACGGGGACGTCCTCGTCCAGCCGCGCATCGACTTCGCCTACGAGGTCTCCTTCTACTTCGTCGACCACGACTTCCAGTACGCCCTCTACGCCCCGGACACCGACCGGCGCTGGCAGCTGGAGCCGTACGAGCCCACCGCGGACGACCTGGAGTTCGCCCGGCGGTTCATCGACTGGAACGCCGTCGACCACGGCATCCAGCGCGTCGACGCCTGCCGGGCCCCGGGCGGTGAGCTGCTGCTGGTCGAGCTGGAGGACCTCAACCCGTACCTCTCCCTGGACGCCCTGAGCGAGGAACGGCGGCAGGCGTTCGTGGCCGCCATGACGGCCTCCCTGCACCGGTTCCTCGCCACACCCGACCGGTAGCGGTCTGAACTTCCGCGGCGCCGGCCACGTATCACTCCCCGGGGAACGGCGACGACCCCGCGCGGGTCGGAAGGAGACCACCGTGCCGACACCGCCCGACCGGGAGCGGCCGCAGGACGGCCCCGCGCTCGAACCGATCCGAGTACTGCGCCCCCGCCGCACCGACGCCCTCGCGGAGCTGTTCCGCGAGTTCGAACAGGGCACGGGCGCCTACGAGCCGGTGCCCCTGCCCCGGCCGGCCCCGGGAGCCGCCGAGGCCGAGACTCAGGAACTGCCGCCCTTCACCGCCCACCACCGGTACCCGCCCTCGCACAGTCGCCGTGGGTCCGTACTGGGCCGCACCGCTGCCGTGACCACGGTGGCCGCCGCGGCCCTGGCCGGATTCGGCTGCGCGCTCCTGCTGCCCGACCGGAGCGACGCCTCGGTCGCACAGGCCCCGACCGCGGCCGCTTCCACGGCGCCCACCTCGGCAGCGACCTCGGGCGCGGGCGGCCCCGACAGCTCCGGCACCCTCCGCGAAGGGGACAGCGGCCCCGAGGTGACCGAACTCCAGCAGCGGCTGCTCAGCGTCCCGAACGTCTACGAGAACGGGTCCGCCAGCGGCCGCTACGACGCCGTCCTGACCGAGGCGGTGGCCCGTTTCCAGCTCTGGTACGGCATCCGGGGCGACGAGGACGGTGTGTACGGCGACGACACCCGGCTCATGCTCGAATCGCGTACGGCACAGGGCTACGGCTGACCCGCCACCCGGGGGAGTGAAAGTACCGGTGAAGACGACTGGCCGGACGCCGGCCCGGGCAGCCGAGGTGCGAAGGTTTCCCGACCGTCGTACCGAACCGAAGGCCACGCCCATGAGCGGCTCCCGTATTCCGGGCCTGGTGCTGCCCGTCCTCTTCCTGATGGCCCTCGTCGTGGGCGTGTTCTGGTACGGGAGGCATCGCGACGACGACTGAGGCTCCCCGCTACTCGCCGTGGGCCGGCAGCCGGATGTCGACGACACAGACGTCGTCCCGCCGCTCGCCCTCCAGCACACTGGCGAGCAACGGGCCCAGGGAGCCCGGCTGGTCCGTGTGATGGGACACGGCGGCCTCGGCGAACCGCTCCAAGCCCCGGTCGATGCCCTCCGCGGGCCGCTCGACCAGGCCGTCCGTGTACAGGATCATCCGGTCGCCCGGATCGAGGCGGCACTCCGCCTCCTCGAAGACCGGCGCGGTGCTCGCACCGAGCAGCATGCCGCGGGGGCGGTCGAGATAGCGCGCTTTGCCGCCGCGCAGCAGCAGCGGCGGCGGATGGCCCGCCTGGGCCCACACCAGCCGGCGTTCCGCCCGGTCGTACCGGGCCAGGATCATGGTCGCGGTGCCTTGGGAGTCATGCGAGTGCAGCAGGAGTGCGTTGAGCCGGGCCAGTGCGCGGGTCAGCGACGAGCCCGTGATGACCATGCCCTTGGCGGTGAAGCGGAGCTGGGCCATGGTGGCGACGGCGTCGATGCCGTGACCGGCGACGTCGCCGACGACGAACAGTGCGTCCCCGTCGGGCAGTTCGATGGCGCTGAACCAGTCGCCGCCGACATGCAGCCCCGACTGGGCGGGCAGGTAGGCGACTTCGACACGCAGTCCGGCCAGGCGGACGGGCCGGGTGGGCAGCGGCAGCAGCGCGTGCTGCAGCCGGGCGGCGAGGGTCCGCTCGGCGCGCAGCACACCGTGCTGGGTGAGGATCGCCCGCTCGCTCTGCAGGAGGGCCAGCTCCGCGCTGCGCAGATCGGTGAGGTCCTGGACAAAGCCGTGGACCTCGACCGGGGTGCCGCGGACGTCCGCCATCGGCTCCGCGACGATCCGCAGATGCCGCACGCCGCCGTCCGTCCTGACCCGGAACGGCAGGTCGAACGGCTGTCCGTCGCGGACGAGTTCCCGCACCGCCCGGGACAGCGCGGGCATGTCCTCCGCGACGGCGAGCCCCGGGAGGGCGCGCAGATGGACCGCTCCGCTGTCGGGGTCACGGCCGAGGAGGGCGTAGACCTGCGAGGACCAGCTGACCTCGTGGGTGACCAGGTTCCAGTTCGCCCAGCCCAGGCTGCCGAGGCGCTGCAGGTCCGCGAGCCGCTGCTCCTGGCGGTCGGAGGACTCGTGCCGGATCCAGGTGACGACCAGACTGCCGCCGAGGCGCGCCGCCCGCAGCGAGTACGTGGCCAGCTCGGCGGCGCCGGCCACGACCTCCTGGAGGGCGAACGGCTCGCCTTCGTACGGCTCCCCGGTGGCGAGCGCACGGTGGCAGCCCTGCCACAGCGCCTCGCCCGCCATGCTCGGGAAGCACTCCAGGATGCGCCGTCCGACCAGTTCGCGGCCGGTGCGGCCGACGACGTCGACCGCGTCCGGGGTCGCGGCGTCGATGCGATAGTCCTCGACCTCACCGGAGGGGGCACGCAGCGGCGCGAGGAGCATCGCCGCGCCCGGCAGCGCGTCGAACACCGCCTGTACGGCGTCGGCGCCGCTCTCGGCGGTCGGCTCCTGCCGGAGGGCGAAGGCACGCAGCCGGCCGGCGCACAGCCGGGCGACGGCGAGCAGAAGCTCCCGGCTGCGCGGCCCGAACGGTCCGCTCCGGCTGCGCAGCACTCCGATGCACACCTCGGCCGTGTCCACGGCCGGGACGGGCAGCCAGGCGCGGGACAGCCAGCGCTCGGGCGGGTCGCCGATGAGCACATACCGCTGTTTGTCCGCCTCGATGTCCTCCAGCCAGCACGGCTGACGGGCCTGCAGCGCGTCGAGCGCGGGGACCCCGCTCACCGGCGGCACCTGATGCCACTGGGCGGCCAGGGTGTCGTCGATCCCGGAGTGGCCGACCAGCTCCAGCCCGCCGGCGGGAAGACGCGCGTAGATCATGACCGCGTCGGCCTCCACCTCCGGCGCCAGGTGCTCCAGAAGGCAACGGGCCAGATCCTGCTGTGTGTTGACATGGACGAGTGCCTTGCCGAGGCGCCCGAGGGCGGCGAAGCCCCCGGAGGCGTCGGAGGTGTCCCGGGTGGTGACCGGGAACAGGGGCCAGGAGTCGTCCGCCGCGCCGGCGGCCGGCGGCTCCTGTGCCGGACGGTCCGGCGGGGGCACCAGGCCGCCGAGCGTGATCCAGCACTCCTCCAGGAGCGTGCGGTTTGCGGCGTTCGCGCGTTGCAGAAGCTCCTCGCCGGCGGCGTCCGGAGTGCAGCCGGTCAGCGCCATCACGGCGCCCTTGGCCCGTTCCAGGACAGCTGAGGTCGCCGCCAGGTCCCGCAGCCGGTCCAGTTCGGCGCGCTGGCGGGCGACGACTTTGGCCAGTGCGGCGGTCTCCAACCCCGCGCCGGGCTCTTCCGGAACGGCCGGTTCGCTCGTCACGCGATGAGCATCGCACAGGTGACCGGCGATTTCGGCGGTGAGGTCCTGGATCCGCGCGGAGCGGGCGGATCAGGCCCGTGCGGTGCGGTCCTGGCTCAGCGTCCCAGGTTGTGCTCGGCCAGCGCCTGGCTGACGGCGCGGACGCTGCGGGCGATGTGCTGCAGCTGCATGACCTCGGCCGCGTACAGCTTGATCGTGTGCTCGATCACCGACTCGGGCAGGCCCAGTCCGGGCAGATCGGCCCGGGCCGTCTGCAGGGCGGTGCGCGCGACCCGGATCTCGTGCTGGACCTGGATCTGCGCATGGCGGGCCAGCAGCACGGGGTGGCGCATCAGGGCGGGGTAGCTGGCGTAGCGCGCGGGCACCAGCTCGCGCAGCCACTTGGCCGCCGAGCGCTCCCAGTCGTAACTGCCGGGGATCTTGACCTGGCACGGCCAGTCCGGCCTGGTGCGCGTCGTCGTCAGAGTCATGGTCATCGCTTCCGGGTGTACGGCGTCGTGAGGGGTGGTCCGACGGGGGGTGGGGCGGCCCCGGTCTAGGGGATGACCGGGGCCGCCAAGGGCGCTCGCCGAGGCGTCGCCCGAACGAACACCCTGGGCACCGACGCGGGTAGGAGCCGGAGCCTTGGGGTGTTCGAGCTGGAGCCCGGGAACGCCGTCGGTGGGCCGGCGCGGCGGATGGTGCAGCGTGCGCATGGGCGGACCGTCGGCTTTCTGGCGGGCAGGTGCGGGTGGTGAGGACGGGGGTGCGGAACGCGTCCCGGAGCGGTCGGGGCGCGATCCGTGAGCAGTATTTATATATGCCGTCCGCTTTGCAAGACGTATGAAAACATTCATGCGTGAATTAAGACGAATAAACCCACTGCGGCCCGATTTGCCGGAGTGGGAGGTCAGTCGCGCAGGAAGAAGTGGTGCTGGTCGGAGATCTGCTCGTACTCCTCCAGCCGGGCCTGGGTGCGCTCCGGGTCAGCGTCGGTCATGGCCTGCAGCAGGGCGGCGGCCATCACACCGGGCGCGGCGTAGGAGTCGAAGACGAGCCGCGAGCCGGTGCCGGTGGCGAACACGATGTCGGCCTCGTCGGCCACCTCTCCGAGCGCCAGGTCGGTGACCAGGGCGACCCGCAGCCCGGCGCCGCGCGCGACCCGCAGCGCGGTGAGCGTCTCGTGCGCGTGCCGGGGCATCGAGAACGCCAGCACCCAGGTGCCGCCGGCCTCGCGCGACTGGAGCAGGGCGTCGTAGGCGACGCTGCCGCCCCGTGTCACCAGCCGCACGTCCGGATGGATCCGGCGCGACGCGTACGCGAAGTACTCGGCCAGCGAGGCCGAGATGCGCAGCCCCAGAACGGTCAGCGGCGAGGACCGGGACAGCTCGCGGCCGACGTCGATCACCTGGTCCGGGTCGGCGAAGTCCCGCCGCAGGTTCTCCAGGTTCTCCAACTCGGCGTCGACCGCCGCCTGGAGTTCGTTGCTCCCGTTCTCCTCGGTCATGCCGGGCCCGCCGGCCAGCGTGCGCAGGGCGATCGACTGAAGCCTCTCGCGCAGTGCGGGGTAGCCGCTGAAGCCGACGGCCGCGGCGAACCGCGTCACCGACGGCTGGCTCACGCCGACGCGGTCCGCGAGATCGGTGATCGAGAGGAACGCAGCCTCGGTGATGTGCTCGATCAGGTACTGGGCGATGCGCCGCTGCCCCGGAGACAGCCTGGGCCTGTCGAAGAGCGCCCTGAGCTGGGAGGCCGGAGCGGCCTCCGTCTCCGGTGCGGTCTTTCCCGAGGTGATCGCTGATGCCTGTGCGCGTGCCTGCTGCGACTGTTGCACAGGTGCGCCTCCTTTGTCTTCCACAGAGATTCAACATAGCTCAAGCACCTGCGTGACCAGGGCTTGTACCGGGGCTTCCGACCGCCGGGAGCGGAGCCGCGGCCGGCGGCGGCCACACCGGGCGCGGCGCGCCACCGGGACCTGTGTCATCGTCGGTAGATCGTGATCGAGTGACCGACGTCGTCGACCGGACGACTGCTGTCGATCAGCTGTCTCAGCCGCCCCGTCGCCTTGGCCGCCGCCGAGTCGGACACGACCAGCACCCCGCGCACCTCGTCCAGGGGCGCCGCGCGCGGGTCGGCCGCGTCGATGCCGTAGAAGGACGGCACGCCACTGCCCTTGTAGACGAGCCAGATCCGCTCTCCCCGGTACCGTTCGCGCAGCCGGTCGGCGAGCCGGCCCAGGTCCTGGCCCCAGTCGACGTTGGAGTCGTGCAGCCGCAGATGAGTCTTCGCGGGCCCGCCGAACGCCTCGTTGGAGTACGGCAGGTAGGAGGGATACGTCCGCAGCGAGCTGACCGCGACGAACAGCACCAGCACTCCCGTCGCGACCGGCACCCATCTCCGGCGCACCGCCAGGACGCAGCCCGCCGCCACCGCCAGGAACATCGGCAGGAAGACGGCGTACCGCGTGCCGAAGTTCCGCGACCCGTCCATGGCCACGACCAGCAGCACCCCGGAGGGGACCAGCAGATACGGCGCCGCGGGCCGAAGCCGCCGTACCGCCGTCACCACGACGGCACCGGCCGCCCACAGCGCGAGCATGCCGAGCGGGGTCTTCACCAGCAGCGCGGCCGGCAGGTAGTACCAGAGCGAGCCGGTGTACAGCCGGCCGAAGAGGAAGCCCTGCCACGGGTAGTTCTCCAGGCCGAACTGGATCCGCATCCCGTCCCGGTACGCCTCGGGGAACGGCATCAGGTCCACCACCAGTCCCCGCAGCCCATGGACGGCGGGCACCTGCTGCTGGGGCGTCCACCGCAGCCGCGGGTCCACCGCCAGATACACCGCCCATACGACGGCCACGGCGGCCAGCGCCACGACGGCCGCCCCCGCGGCCGCCCGCACCAGCCGCCGGCGGCGCTCCCGCCCGTCCGCGCACCACACGGACACGGCGGCCAGCACCAGCAGCACCGGCACGGCGGGCACCGCGCTCATCTTCGTGGCCAGGGCCGCCCCGAGCGCCACCCCGGCGAGCGGCACATACAGCCGGGGCCGCCGGCGTGCCCGCCACAGCAGCCACACGGAGGTCAGCAGGAACCCGGCGGCCGGCACGTCGAGCGTGGCCAGCGAGCCGTGCGCGACGACATCGGGGGAGAAGGCGTACAGCGCGAGGGCGGCGACCCCGGCGGCCGGTCCGGCGAGGTCACGGGCGAAGGCGAAGACGACAAGCCCGAACAGCAGCGTCAGCACGATCACCGGGAGGCGGGCCCACAGCATCAGCCGCCACGGGTCGTTGCCGGACTCGTACAGCAGATGCCGCCCCAGCTGCCCCTGGTCGCCCGTGAAGGCGGCGTCGACGTGCGGGTCGGCCACGGCCACACCGACCGCGATCACCAGCTTGCCGAGCGGCGGATGCTCGGGGTTGTAGCGCACGGAGTGCTCGTGCAGATAGTCGGCCGCCGTCCCCACATACACCGGCTCGTCGATGGTCGGCGTCTGCTGCACCGCGGTGGACACCATCGCGAACGCCATCTGCGCGAGCAGCAGCACCACGAACAGCGGCACCAGCCACCGCCTGCGGGACGTCCCCGCCGACCGCGCGGAGGGCAGGTCCGGACCTGTGTCCCGGTCGAGGACCGAGTGTTGTGCGCGCGTCATCATCCGCCCCGCGGTGACACCGGGCGCAGGATGGCGGGAGTGATGCGAGGACGCAGCATGGGCCTACTCTGCACCAGCTCCCGCCGCACGGGCGTCACCGCGTCAGGAGTCGTACCGACAGACCTTCCGCCGTACAAAGGGGTACGGCCCGCAGCCCGTCGGAGTTCAGCCCGGCCTGGTCGAACCGGCCGCGGAGCACCGAGGCGATACCCGTCTGCTTCCTGGTATTCCAGATCGGAGCGCACCCAGGAGCAGGCGGGCGGCCCCGCCCCGGGCGGGGGAACCGGAGCCGACCTTGCGCGCGTGAGCCGCTACGTCCCGGCGTCCACGCGCGGCAGCGCCGTCATCGGTACGACGAGGTCGGCCCCGTCCCGGGTCGTCGCGACGAGGTCGGCATTGCGCTGGTCGGTGCCGAGGACCCAGTCCGTCGCCTCCTCGTGGCCCTTGCCGAACTCCTCGTGCCGGGCGACCAGGCGGCGGATGCGCTCCTCCTCGTCCAGCTCGCAGAACCACACCTCGTCCAGTTGCGCCCGGACCCTCGCCCAGGCACCCGTGCCCAGCAGCAGGTAGTTGCCCTCCGTGACGATCAGCCGGGCCGTCGGCGGCACCGGTACGGCTCCCGCGAGCGGCTGCTCCAGGACCCGCTCGAAGCCGGGCGCGTAGACGATGTCACCGTCGCCCGACTCAGCGCTGCCGACCTCGTGCAGGCGGCGCAGCAGTGCCGCGTACCCCGCCGCGTCGAAGGTGTCCGGCGCGCCCTTGCGGTCCCGGAGGCCGAGCCGGTCCAGTTCGGCGTCGGCCAGGTGGAAGCCGTCCATGGGGATGTGCGCGACCCATGGGTCCCCGGCGCCGTTGAGCGCCCGTACCAGATGCCCGGCGAGCGTCGACTTGCCCGCGCCCGGGCTGCCGGCGATGCCGAGGACTGCCCGCCGCCCTGCGGGGGCGAGCGCTCGCGCGCGGTCGAGGAGGTCGTCGAATGTCAGCGGCACACAGCAGAGTGTGTCAGCCGGGCCGATGCTGGTGAGAGGGGGAGGAGGGAGCCGCACCGTGGCCGACGACGAGACACAGATCCGCATACTGATCACGAAGTGGGCCGAAGCCGTTCACCGGGGCGACCTCGACGGCGTCCTCGCGGACCACGCCGACGACATCCTGATGTACGACGTGCCGCCGCCGCACGAGGGCATCCGGGGGCTGCTGCCCTACGCCGCGACCTGGCCGCCGTTCTTCGACTGGCAGGCCCAGGGCGCCTGCTTCGACATCGACACCCTCGACGTCACCGCCGGCGAGGACGTGGCCTACGCCCACGCGCTGCTGCGCTGCGGGACCCCGGAGGAACTTGCCGAGCACCCCGCCCTCCGGCTGCGGCTGACGTTCGGCCTGCGCAAGGAGCGGGGCCGCTGGACCGTCGCCCACGAGCACCACTCGTTCCCGCACGACTGACCCTGTCGCGGGGAACGGTCTCCGGTATGACTCAGCTCGGTCTCCCCGAAGAAATCCTGGCCTGCCTCTTCGACCTCGACGGGGTCGTCACCAAGACGGCCGCGGTGCACGCGGCCGCCTGGAAGGCGACGTTCGACGCGTTCCTGCGCGAGCGCGAGGGCGAGCAGTTCCGGCCGTTCGACGCCGTCACCGACTACGACGAGTACGTCGACGGGCTCCCGCGCCCCGACGGCGTCCGCACCTTCCTGGCCTCCCGCGGCATCGAACTGCCCGAAGGTGAACCGGGCGACCCACCCGACGCCCCGACCGTCCATGGAGTCGGCAACCGCAAGAACGACCTGCTTCTCGCCACGATCCGGACCGGCGGAGTCGAGGCCTACGAGGGCACCCTGCGCTACATCGAGGCGGTCCGCGCGCACGGTCTGCGCACCGCGGTCGTCTCCTCCAGCGCCAACTGCCGCGACGTGCTGCGCGCGATCGGCGCCGAGGACCTCTTCGACGTACGCATCGACGGAGTGGTGGCCGCCGAGCGGCATCTGCCGGGCAAGCCGCACCCCGACACCTTCCTTGCCGCGGCCCACGACCTCGGCACGGACGCGGCCCACTGTGCCGTCTTCGAGGACGCCCTGGCCGGTATGGACGCGGGCCGGTCGGGCCGTTTCGGTTACGTCGTCGGCGTCGACCGTGCGGGCCAGCGCGACGCGCTGTACGCGCACGGCGCGCACCGGGTCGTCGACGATCTCGCCGAGCTGGGAGGGCAGGCGTGAGGCACCTGACGTAGTCCGAACTGCACCTCTGTCCGAGACAGGTTAGTTTGCTCATAATTTCGGCGATTTGGAGATTTTCGCCGGTTTCGCTGACTCGTGCCTTCGGCCCGGCGGGCTGCGGGGAGACGGACAACCCGTGGATCGCGGGGGGCAAGAGGTGGACGATGGGCAACGGCGCCGACGCGGCTCTCGCCGGAATGCGGCGACTCCATGCACCCGACAGACCCGGCCCGTCCTGGCGTGCGCGCGGCAACGGGCCGCTCGCCGCCGTGGCCGGCGCCTTCACGGTGGCCCAACTCGTCCTCGTACCACCGGGAATGGGGCTCGGCTGGGACGAGGCGGTGTACGTCAGCCAGGTGAGCCCCCAGGCCCCGGCGGCCTTCTTCAGTGCCCCGCGCGCCCGAGGCGTGCCCCTGCTCGTGGCCCCCGTCGCGGCCTGGTCCACCTCCACCCCGCTGCTGCGCGTCTACCTCGCCCTGCTGTCCGGCCTCGGCCTCTACCTCGCCCTGCGCGCCTGGCGCGGCCTGTTCCCGGCCAGGGTCCTGGCCGGCGCCGGCGCGCTCTTCGCCACCCTGTGGGTGACGCTCTTCTACGCCCCGCAGGCCATGCCCAACTACTGGGTCGCCGTCGGCGCCCTGGCCTGCGTCGGCTGCTTCCTGCGGGCCCGCGCCGACCGCTACGGCCGCGCGGCCCTGTGGGGCGTGTCGGCCGGCGCCGCGGTCATGGCGTGGATGCGCCCCACCGACGCGGTGTGGGTGACCTTGCCGCTGCTCGTCCTCGCGGCCTTCACCCGCCGCGCGCGGCTCGCGGCCGTCCTGGTGGCGGGACTCGTCGCGGGAGCCGCCGAGTGGGTGGTCGAGGCGTACGTCAGTTACGGCGGCCTCGGCCAACGGCTCTCCGACGCCTCGCGCGTCCAGGGAGGCCTCGGCTGGAACTTCGCGGTGGACGATCAGATGCGCAGCCTGGGCGGGCGCGCCCTGTGCCGCCCCTGCACCGGGCCGTGGCCCGAGCCGGTACTCATGCTGTGGTGGTGCGCCCTCCCGGTGCTCGCAGGCCTAGGCCTCGCCGTCGCCCACCGCGCCCGGCGCACCATCCGCACCCTGGTCCCGCTGGTCTGCGCCACGACGGCCGCCGTCCCGTACCTGTTCATGATCGGATACGCGGCTCCCCGCTTCCTGCTGCCGGCCTACGCGCTGCTGGCGATCCCGGTGGCCGACGGCCTGTTCCGTCTGGCCGCCACACCCGGCGGCCGATGGCGGCCGCTGGGCGCGGCCCTCGTCGCCCTCGCGCTCGCGGGTCACCTCGCGGTGCAGTACGCCGTCGTGGACCACACCGTGGACCGCACCGCCGCCGCCCGCCGCGCCTGGGCCCGCACGGCCGCCGAGCTGCACCGCCTTGGGGTGCGTCCCCCCTGCCTGCTCACCGGGCACGAAGCCATCCCGATCGCCTTCTACACCGGCTGTGCCTCCGCTCAGACGCGTGGCAACAACGCCAACACCACCGAAGCGGAGATCCTGCGGACCACGCGCCGCGTTCCGGTCGCCGTGCTCAGCGGGCCGGCGGGCAGGCCGCCCGCCTACGCCCGCACCTGGGAGGTCCGCCGATCCGGCGAGGTGCGCATCCACCTGGCCCCGCCCGGCGGACCTGCATGACGTCCGAGCGGATCACGGTCCCGTCCCTGCGCAGACGCGCCTACTGGCACACAGCCCTCGCCCTCACCCTCGCCGTCCTGGCCGGTGCTGTCAGGCCGGCCCGGCGTCACTGGTCGGTGTTGGAAGCCGGGGCCGTCCGGCTCGCCGTCGCCGACCAGGGCCGCTGCGCTCGCCGCCACGGCCGCCGCCGCGACATGGATGTGCGCGGCGCCGGCCCAGCAGGGCGCGGTGACCCGGCGACTGCCCTTCGCGCCTCTGGTGGCCCCCAAGTTCGCCGCCTCCGCCGCCAACCATGTGCTGCCCGCCGGGCTCGGTGCGGGTGCGGTGAACCTGCGGTTCCTCATGCGCTGCGGTATGCCGCCCGCTCGGCGACCGCGCTCGCCGCCCAAGGCCGCTGCCGGCGGGGTCGCGCGCGGCGCGCTGATCGCCGTACTCGCGACGGCGTGCCCAGGTGCTGCGGCCACCCCGTGTATCCGGGCTGTCGGGGTGCTCATGGCGTGGCGGTGGCCGCCGCGGCGTGCACGGTCCTGGTGGCCGGGCGCTGTGGCCCCGGGTCCGCCGGGCCCTGACCGCGATGCCGGCGGACATCCGGGCCGTCCACGCGCGACCACGACGGGCCGCCGCTCTGTGAGGCGGATCCCTGGGCTCCGCCGCGCTGCACTCACTGGTGCTGATCGCCGTGGGCCAAGCCGTAGCGCTGCCGCTCCCGCCGAGCCGGGTGGCGCTGCTGTTCCTGGCGGCAAGCAGCGCCGCGGCCCTGCTGCCGACCCCGGGTGCCCTCGGCTCCCTCTATGCCGCACTCGCCTTCGGCCTTCCATCGGCCGGAGCGCCCGCCGCAGCGGCAGCCTCCACCATGCTCGGCTACCGCCTGCTGACGGTGTGGCTGCCCCTGATCCCGGGCCTGCTGGTGCTCGCGGCGCTGATCCGCCGGAGGGCACTGTGAGCCCGGCTGCGCCATGCGTGAGCGGCTTGTAGATCGCCCTGGTGGCCCTGACGGCCTGCCCAATGCCGCCCTTCCAGGCGAACTTCACCCGACGTACAGCCGTACTCCCCATGAAAGCGTGGGCAGTTGACCCGCTCCTGGGTGAAAGCTTCCAGCGCATCATCGGCATGTCCCCGACATCCTCGACGACAAGGAAGCGCCCGTGACAACGCCACGCATCGCGCGCAGTGCCGAATTTCTCGCCGCGAGCACCGCACTGGTCACCCTCTTTGCCACCTCCCCCGCGGAAGCGGCCGAGCTGCCGGTGGTGACCCCCACCGGTGAGACCGCCGCGCTCTACGACGACGAGGCAGGCGGCAACTCCGACGCCGATGACCCGGCGATCTGGCGGAACGCCGCCGATCCCGGCCGCAGCCTCGTCGTGGCCACGGCCAAGGAAGGCGGGCTGCGGGTCTACGACCTGAGAGCACGTCTCGTGCAGTCGCTGTCCGCCCCGAAGCCGCCCTCGCAGGACGACGCCCCGGGCCGCTTCAACAACGTCGACCTCGTCTCCGGCCTGCGCACCTCGACCGGCCGCGCCGACGTGGCCGTCGTGAGCGACCGCGGCAACGACCGCCTGCGGATCTACCGCATCGACCCGTCCCACCGGGGCGGCCCGCTGACCGACATCACCGACCCCTCGGCAGCCCCGGTGTTCTCCGCCGACCAAGCCGAGATCAACGACCAGAGGACCGCGTACGGACTGGCCACCTGGACGGACAAGGCCAGCGGACGCACATACGCGCTGGTCAGCCGGCGTGAACGCACCCGCCTCGCCCTGCTCGAACTCGTCCCCGCCACCGGCGGCACGGTCGGCTACCGCAAGATCCGCACCCTCGACCTGCCGTCCTCCTTCCGCCTGCCCGACGACACATCCTGGAGCCCCTGCGCCGAGCCCGGCGAACTCCCGCAGGTCGAGGGCATGGCCGTCGACCCGGCCACCGGCACCCTCTACGCGGGCCAGGAGGACATCGGCATCTGGCGGCTGCGCGCCGATCTCACCGGCAAGCCGGTCCTGGTGGACAAGGTCAGGGAGTACGGCGTCCCCGGGACCTACGACGACGAGACCGAGGAGTGCACGCCCGGCGCCGACCCCGGCTACGGCGGCAAGCGCCTCTCGGCCGACGTCGAGGGCCTGACGATCTTCCAGGAGCGGGACGGCGACGGCTATCTGCTCGCCTCCAGCCAGGGCGACAACACCTTCGCCCTGTACGACCGTGAGGTGAGCGAGGACAACGAGTACGAGGGCGGCTTCCGCATCGGCGCGGCCTCGGACACGCTCGACAGCGTGGAGGAGTGCGACGGTGCCGCCGTGCTGAACGCCCCGCTGGGCTCTCGCTATCCGCGCGGCCTGCTCGTGGTCCAGGACGGCCGGGAGACCCCTGAGGTGCCGGACGGGGAGGGCGGCACGCGCACGGCGACCGGCTTCAAGTTCGTCGACCTCGGAGCGGTCGTGGACGCCACCGACATGTGAGGTTCCCTGCGGCCGCCGGGCCCGGTCCGGCAGCCGCAGCACAGTTTGCGATCACTCGTGACCCCGGACTCCCGCCGGGCGGGGGTTGCAGCTCATGCCGTAGGGGAGTTCCCTGGAGGTATCCAATGGTGAAGCCAGAGCGCCAGGGCCCACGACACGGACCGAGGGGCTCAGCCTCGTGACGTGTTCTCCCGGCAAGTGCCTCGACAACGGTGGTCCGTCGTCGTCACCCAGCGTTCGACGCGGAGGTGATCCAGGTGAAAGCCGTTGTCTACGAGAAGCCCTTCAGCGTCGCCATCAGAGATGTCGACGATCCGCAGATCCAGCACCCGAACGACGTGCTGGTACGTGTCACATCGACCGCCATCTGCGGATCCGACCTCCACATGTACGAGGGCCGCACGGCCGCCGAGTCGGGCATTGTCTTCGGACACGAGAACATGGGCATCGTCGAGGAAGCCGGCGCCGGTGTGACCTCCCTGTCCAAGGGCGACCGCGTCGTCATGCCGTTCAACGTCGCCTGCGGATTCTGCAAGAACTGCCTTGCCGGAAAGACCGGATTCTGTCTGACGGTCAATCCGGGCTTCGCCGGCGGGGCCTACGGCTATGTGGCCATGGGCCCCTACAAGGGCGGGCAGGCAGAACTGCTGCGCGTGCCGTTCGCCGACTTCAACTGTCTCAAGCTGCCGCCGGGCAACGAGTTCGAGACCGATTTCGTGCTGCTCGCCGACATCTTCCCGACCGGCTACCACGGATGCGAACTCGCCCAGGTGATCCCTGGAGAGAGCGTCGCCGTCTTCGGTGCCGGCCCGGTCGGGCTGATGGCCGCGTACTCAGCGCTGCTGCGCGGTGCGTCGAAGGTCTTCTCCGTGGACCGGGTGCCCGAGCGGCTCGCCAAGGCGGAGGAGATCGGAGCCATCCCGATCGACTTCACCAAGGGCGACCCGGCCCAGCAGATCAAGGCACAGACCGGAGGCGAGGGAACGGACAAGGGCGTCGACGCCGTCGGCTACCAGGCCCAGGCGCACGACGCGAGCCACGAGGAACCCGCCGTCGTCCTCAACACACTGGTCGAGACGGTGCGGCCGACGGGCATGCTCGGCATACCGGGCCTGTACGTGCCCTCCGACCCGGGCGGCCCCGACGACAACGCCAAGCACGGCCAGCTGCTGGTCTCCATCGGCAGGATGTTCGAGAAGGGCCAGCGGATGGGCACCGGTCAGTGCAACGTCAAGCAGTACAACCGCCAGCTGCGTGACCTGATCATCGCGGGGCGCGCCAAGCCCAGCTTCGTGGTCTCCCACGAACTGCCACTGGAGCAGGCGCCGAGCGCGTACGAGAAGTTCGACCAGCGGATCGAGGGCTACACCAAGGTCGTACTGCATCCCGGTCACGCGCTCGCGGCGTAGGGGCGCGACCGGCTGAGGGTCGGCTGCCGGAGCCCGAGCCCGGCAGCCGACCCACCATAGTGAGTGAGTCGGGCAGAAGAGACAGCCATGGATGAGAAACCGATCAACCCGACGGGCCCCAAGAGGTCCAGTGCCGGAATGCACGGCATCACCGAGTCCGCCCGGTATTCCATGGCCGAAATGGGGCCGAAGCGCAGTCTGCAGACGCTACTGAAGATGAACCATGTCGATGGATTCGACTGTCCGAGCTGCGCATGGGGCGACCCCGATCCCGACCACCGGAAGATCGCGGAGTTCTGCGAGAACGGCGCGAAGGCCGTCGCCTGGGAGGCGACGCGCAAACGCGTCGACGCGGCATTTTTCGCCGAGCACTCCGTCGCCGCCCTGCGGGAGCGGGACGGTCACTGGCTGGAGTCGCAGGGCCGGCTGGCCCAGCCGATGCATCTGGCCGAGGGCGCGACCCACTATGCGCCCATCTCGTGGGACGACGCGCTCGCGCTCACCGCCGACCGGCTGCGCGGCCTCGCCGATCCGAACCGTGCCGTCTTCTACACCAGCGGCCGGACCAGCAACGAAGCCGCCTTCCTGTACCAGCTGCTGGCGCGCAGGTTCGGCACGAACAACCTGCCGGACTGCTCCAACATGTGCCACGAGTCGAGCGGCGCCGCCCTGAACGAGACCATCGGCGTCGGAAAGGGCCTCATCGCGTACGCCGACATCACCGACTACGCGGACCTGATCATCGTCGTGGGCCAGAACCCCGGCACCTGCCACCCGCGTATGCTCACCGCGCTCGAACAGGCCAAGCGACGCGGTGCCCGCATCATCGCCGCCAACCCGCTCCCCGAGGCCGGTTTCGGCCGCTTCCACAACCCGCAGAACGCGCGCGGCCTGGTCGGCTCGGGTACGCAGCTCGCCGACCGCCACCTCCCGGTGCGCATCAACGGCGATCTGGCTCTGTTCGCGGGCCTGAACCGGGCCCTGATCGACCGGGAGGACGAACGGCCGGGCTCCGTCCTCGACCATGAGTTCATCGACCGGTACTGCGAGGGCTTCGAGGCAGCGGCGGCGGCATGGCGTGCCCTGGACTGGTCGCGGATCGAGACGATGGCCGGCCTGTCCCGCCGGCTGATCGAGGACTGCGCGGCCGATGTACTCGCCGTGGACCGCGTCGTCGTCTGCTGGGCGATGGGGCTCACCCAGCACCGCAACGCGGTGGCCACCGTCCGCGAGATCGTCAACTTCCTTCTGCTGCGCGGCAACATCGGACGCCCCGGTGCCGGGCCCGCCCCGATCCGCGGGCACAGCAACGTCCAGGGCGACCGCACCATGGGCATCTGGGAGAAGATGCCGGACACGTTCCTGGACAAGCTCCGCGACGAGTTCGGGTTCGATCCTCCCCGTTCCCACGGCCTGGACAGCGTCGACTCGATCAAGGCCATGCGCGACGGCGAGGTCGACGTGTTCCTCGGCCTCGGCGGCAACTTCGCCTCGGCCTCGCCCGACACGGAGGTCACCGAGGCCGCTCTGGCCAACTGCGCCCTCACCGTCCATGTCGCGACCAAACTGAACCGGTCCCATCTGTGCCACGGCACCGAGGCGCTTCTCCTGCCCTGCCTCGGCCGGACCGAGCGGGACCAGCAGGCCTCCGGCGAGCAGTTCGTCACCGTGGAGGACACCATGGCCATGGTGCACTCCTCGCGCGGACGGCTCCTTCCCGGATCACGGCAGCTGCGCAGCGAGGTCGCGATCGTCGCCGGCCTCGGGCACGCGCTCTTCGGCGACGATCTCGGCTGGCGCGACATGCGCGACGACTACGCCGTGATCCGCCGCCACATCGAGCACGTCGTCCCCGGATTCCACGCCTTCGAGCAGCGCATCCGGCAGCCCGGCGGCTTCATGCTCCCCAGGCCACCGCGCGACTCCCGCACCTTCCCGACGGCGACCGGCAGGGCGCGCTTCACCGTCAACCCACCGACCGTGCCCGACGTCCCGCCGGGACACCTGCTGCTGACGACGGTACGGTCGCACGACCAGTTCAACACCACCGTCTACGGCCTCGACGACCGCTACCGTGGGATCAAGGGCGGACGGCGGGTCGTCTTCCTCAACCAGGACGACCTCCGCGACCTCCACCTGCACGACGGCGACCTGGTCGACCTGGTCAGCGTCCACCCGGACGGCGAACGCCGCGCACCGGGCTTCCGCGCCGTCCGCTATCCCACCCCGCGCGGCTGCGCCGCCGCCTACTACCCGGAGACGAACGTGCTGGTCGCGCTGGACTCCACGGCCGAGACCAGCAACACCCCCACGTCCAAGTCCATCGTGATCCGCGTCGAACGCGACGATCGGGCGTGACCCGGCCTGAGCCGGTCACGCCCGATCGGGCATCCCGCCGTCCGGTCACGCCCCGGACGAGACCTCGCTCTTCTGCTCCGACCTCTCGCCGTCGCCTTCCGTCTCCGCCGAGAGCGCCTTGTTGCGGCGTATGGAGGAGAGGAGGGACGCCGCGATGAGGAGCACTCCGGCCAGGCCGGTGATGATCTCGTTGATCTGGTGCTGGATGGTGATCAGCAGGATCGCGGCGAGGGCGCCGATGGCGTAGTGGGCGCCGTGCTCGAGGTAGACGTAGTCGTCGAGGGTGCCCTGGCGGACCAGGTGGACGGTGAGGGAGCG
>NZ_VZRB01000054.1 GCF_008806595.1 Streptomyces luteolifulvus
TGTTTTATTTCAAAGGAACCTCGCCCCGGCCGTGACGGCCGGAGACGGGGTATCAACATATCTGGCGTTGATTTTTGGCACGCTGTTGAGTTCTCAAGGAACGGACGCTTCCTTCGTACTCACCCGACACCATCTCTCGGGCTTTCCTCCGGGCGCTTCCCTTCGGTCTTGCGTCTCCGACTCTATCAGATCCTTTCGGGCCTGATTCCCGGTCGGCGGGGCCTTTCGACATTCACTACGTTAGCCGATTCCCCTCGGAAACTCATAATCGAGATCCCGCGAGTTCCGAATTCAGACATGCGTGCACGCCGAATTAGCCCCTGCTGAGGGGAAGTCGTAAGTAGTGGTTTGGCCGCTTCCGGCTGCTGGCGATTGCCGTACCCGGTTCAAGCGGCTCGGGCTACGTTACGCACCTTCCAAGGACGCGTCAACTTGAGCGGCGCCTCGGTACATGGGCCCGATAGGGGCTCACCGTGGGGTCGTTCGCGACCCAGTAACGCCAGGGATGGATGCCTCCGTCGCCGGCCACTCCGGTGCGCGGACCGCTGCGTACCTGGTCCGGGGGGACGGGGGTGCCCGCGAGCATCCGCAGCGGGGTCTCCTCCGTGGTGCACGCGTCCGTGCCGTCCAGTGCTCGGTCCACCCCCAGGGCCGTGGCCAGCCGGGCCGGCCCTTTGGCCAGTTCCTTGTCGTTTCGGGCCGAGAGTCGACGTTTGCGGGCCAGCTCGGCGCCCTCGACGATCTCGCCGGCCCGGAGCAGGACCGCCCTCGCGGTGCCCTCCGGACCGCAGACCAGGTTCATGCAGTGCCACATGCCGTAGGTGAAGTAGACGTACACATGTCCGGGGGGACCGAACATCACGTCATTGCGGGCCGTGCGGCCGCGATAGGCGTGGGAGCCGGGGTCGTTGGGGCCGTCGTACGCCTCGACCTCCGTCAGGCGCAGCGCGATCGGACCGTCCGGGGTGGTGCGCACCAGGAGCCGGCCCAGGAGATCGGGCGCGACGTCCAGTACGGGCCGGTCGAAGAACCCTCTGGGGAGGGGCGTACGGTCGGGGGTCGCGATCATGCCGTCCGAGGGTAGTGCAGACGGGTGGCTGCAACGGGGTGGTCAAGGAGCCTTCGCCTTGCCAGGGTGAGGGCGCGGAACCGGCCAGGGCCGGATCGCGTTACAGGGATCAAGGACCCACACGTAAGAGGGAGTGTCATGGCGTTCAAGAAGCTGCTCGCGAGCCTGGGGGCCGGCGGGGCTTCGGTCGAGACGGTGCTGACCGAGGTCAACGTCGTGCCGGGTGGCGTCGTCCAGGGCGAGGTGCGCATTCAGGGCGGGTCCGTCAATCAGGAGATCGAGGGGCTCTCGGTCGGACTCCAGGCCAAGGTCGAGGTGGAGAGCGGCGACCAGGAGTACAAGCAGGACATCGAGTTCACCAAGTCGCGGCTGGGCGGGGCCTTCGAGCTCCAGGCGGGTGCCGTGCACGCGGTGCCGTTCGGGCTGGAGATCCCGTGGGAGACGCCGATCACCATGATCGACGGTCAGGCGCTGCGCGGGATGAACATCGGGGTGACCACGGAGCTGGAGATCGCCCGTGCCGTGGACTCCGGTGACCTGGACCCGATCAACGTGCACCCGCTGCCCGCCCAGAAGGCGATCCTCGACGCCTTCATCCAGCTGGGCTTCCGGTTCAAGAACGCGGACATGGAGCGCGGTCACATCCGGGGTACCCGGCAGAAGCTGCCGTTCTACCAGGAGATCGAGTTCTTCCCGCCGTCGCAGTACCGGGGTCTGAACCAGGTCGAGCTGAGCTTCGTGGCCGACGGGAGCGCGATGGACGTCATCCTGGAGATGGACAAGAAGCCGGGTCTGTTCAGCGAGGGCAGCGACACGTTCCGTTCGTTCCAGGTGGGTCTGCACGACTACCAGGGGACCGACTGGACGGCGTACCTCAACCAGTGGCTGTCCGAGGTCGGCAGCAAGCGCAACTGGTTCTAGGCTCGGACCGACTGATTCCAGAGCCGTTCAGGAGGTACCGAGGTGACCGAGCTCAAGAGGCGTCCGCTCCCCCACGACTTCCATCCGCCCGTGCCGTCGTTCACGGTCACGAGCGAGGACGTCGCGGAGGGCGGAACGCTCAAGGACGCTCAGGTCCACGCGGCCGGCAACATCTCGCCGCAGCTGCGGTGGGAGGGCTTCCCGGCCGAGACCAAGAGCTTCGCCGTCACCTGCTACGACCCCGATGCTCCGACGGGCAGCGGGTTCTGGCACTGGGTGGTGTTCGACATTCCGGCCTCGGTCACCGAGCTGCCGGAGGGTGCGGGCAGCGGCAAGTTCGAGGGGCTGCCGGCCGGTGCCGTGCAGGCGCGCAACGACTACGGGTCGAAGGAGTTCGGCGGTGCCGCACCGCCGCCCGGGGACGGGTCGCACCGGTATGTGTTCACGGTGTACGCCGTGGACCAGGAGAAGCTGGGTCCGGACTCGGACGCCAGCCCGGCCGCCGTGGGCTTCAATCTGCGGTTCCACACGCTGGCGCGCGCCCAGCTCATCGGTGAGTACGAGGTGCCCGCCGAAGACTGACGTTCATGGAACGTTTGCTCGCCCCTGGTCATGGAAGTGATCAGGGGCGGGCATTTTTTATTGCGTTGTCCATCTCGGCGTGCCCGGCCAGAGTTGATCCAAGCCCGCCAGGGGGGTGGGCCGGTGCACATGGGAGGTGGGCTGGATGCGTGACACGCTGGTGCTGAATGCGAGCTTCGAGCCGCTGTCGACGGTGACTTTGAACCGAGCCGTCGTTCTGGTGCTGCAGGACAAGGCAGTTGTCGAGCAGGCCCACCCCGAACTGCGCATGCGCGGAGCCGAGGTGGACATACCGGCGCCCCGGGTGATCAGACTCTGCAGGTATGTGAGGGTGCCGTTCCGAAGACAAGCCCCCTGGTCGAGGCGGGGCGTTCTGGTACGGGACCGGCACAGGTGCGCGTACTGCGGCCGGCGGGCGACGACCGTGGACCACGTGGTGCCGCGGGCGCAGGGCGGTCGGGACTCCTGGCTGAACACGGTGGCCTCGTGTGCGGAGGACAACCACCGCAAGGCGGACCGGACTCCGGAGCAGGCGGGTATGCCCCTGCTGCGGCAGCCGTTCGAGCCGACTCCGGCGGACGCGATGCTGCTGTCGCTGGGGCACGACGGTTTCGAGGCGCTGCCGGAGTGGCTCGCCCAGCCCGCCGCCTAGCCCATACGCAGATCTGGGGCGCCCTCCGTCCGGAGGGCGCCCCAGCGTCGTATCGCGGACCCGTCAGTCGATGGACGGCTTCTCGCGGCGTTCCGTGCCGCCGGAGTTGTTGCCTCCGCCGCCCGAACCCCCGGCCATCGGGCCGAAGTTGCCCATCGCGCCGGACAACCCCTTGAGGGCGTCGCCGATTTCGCTGGGGACGATCCAGAGCTTGTTGGCGTCGCCCTCGGCGATCTTCGGGAGCATCTGGAGGTACTGGTAGGAGAGGAGCTTCTGGTCGGGGTCGCCGGCGTGGATCGCCTCGAAGACCGTGCGGACGGCCTGGGCCTCGCCCTCTGCCCGCAGGGCCGCGGCCTTCGCCTCACCTTCGGCACGCAGGATCTGGGACTGCTTCTCACCTTCGGCGGTGAGGATCGCCGCCTGGCGCGTACCTTCGGCGGTGAGGATCGCGGCGCGCTTGTCACGGTCGGCGCGCATCTGCTTCTCCATCGAGTCCTGGATGGAGGTGGGCGGTTCGATCGCCTTGAGCTCGACGCGGTTGACGCGGATGCCCCACTTTCCGGTGGCCTCGTCGAGGACGCCGCGCAGGGCCGCGTTGATCTCCTCGCGGGAGGTGAGGGTCCGCTCCAGGTCCATGCCGCCGATGATGTTGCGCAGGGTGGTGACGGTGAGCTGCTCGATCGCCTGGATGTAGCTGGCGACTTCGTAGGTCGCGGCCCGGGCGTCGGTCACCTGGTAGTAGATGACGGTGTCGATGTTGACGACCAGGTTGTCCTGGGTGATCACCGGCTGCGGTGGGAACGGCACGACCTGTTCGCGCAGGTCGATGCGGTTGCGGATGGTGTCGATGAACGGGACGACGATGTTGAGGCCCGCGTTGAGTGTCCGTGTGTAGCGGCCGAAGCGCTCCACGATGGCCGCGCTGGCCTGCGGGATGACTTGGATCGTCTTGATCAGGGCGATGAAGACCAACACCACCAGAATGATCAGGACGATGATGACCGGTTCCATCGTCGGCTCCCCGTACCCTTCTCCGCCTCGGCTCTTTCGGAAGATCTTAAGCTTGTTGAAGATCTTGCTGGTCGAGTCTGACAGACCGTCGCATGCCTCGTGGGGCGTTCGGTTCAGTTGCGTCAACGCCCCGTCCGGCAAGGTCACATGATGATCGCCGTGGCCCCCTCGATGTCCACGACGTCCACTTCGTCGCCCACTTCGTAGGCGCGGCCGGTGTCGAGGGAACGGGCCGACCAGACCTCCCCGGCGAGCTTGATCCGGCCGCCCGAGCCGTCGACGCGTTCCAGCACGACGGCCTGCTTGCCCTTCAAGGCGTCCACGCCCGTGGCGAGTTGGGGTCGTTGCGCGCGATGCCGGGCGGCGATGGGCCGTACGACGGCGATGAGCGCGACCGAGACCACGGCGAAGACGAGCACCTGGGCGACGATTCCGCCGCCGAATCCGGCGACAATCGCAGCGGCGACGGCGCCCACGGCGAGCATGCCGAACTCCGGCATCGCGGTCACCACGAGCGGGATACCGAGCGCGGCCGCGCCGACGAGCCACCACACCCATGCGTCGATGTCGTTCACATGGTCATGGTAGGACCGCGGGTCCTGCCTCCGACAGGGCGCCAAGGGCGCGAGTAGAGGCTTCTTACCCGGGGTTTCGAAGGGTCAGGACAGCGGAAGGCCCTGCGCGGTCCAGCGGTCGCCGATCTGTTCCACGACGAGCGGGAGGCCGAAGCAACGGGAGAGGTTGCGGGAGGTCAGTTCGAGCTCCAGCGGGCCGGCGGCGAGGACCTTGCCCTGCCGGATCATCAGCACGTGGGTGAAGCCGGGGGCGATCTCCTCGACATGGTGCGTGACCATGATCATGGACGGGGCGATCGGGTCGCGGGCGAGGCGGCCGAGACGGCGTACGAGGTCTTCGCGGCCGCCGAGGTCGAGGCCGGCGGCGGGCTCGTCGAGGAGGAGCAGCTCGGGGTCGGTCATCAGGGCGCGAGCGATGAGGGTGCGCTTGCGCTCGCCCTCGGAGAGGGTGCCGAACTTCCGGTCGAGGTAGTCGCTCATGCCGAGGCGGTCGAGGAAGGCCCGGGCGCGCTGCTCGTCGACCTCCTCGTAGTCCTCGTGCCAGTGGGCCGTCATGCCGTACGCGGCGGTCAGCACGGTCTCCAGGACGGTCTGCCGCTTGGGAAGCTTGTCGGCCATGGCGATGCCCGCCATGCCGATACGGGGGCGCAGCTCGAAGACGTCGGTGCCGGGCTGTCCGAGGGTCTCGCCGAGGATAGAGGCGGTGCCCTTGCTCGGGTAGAGGTAGCTGGAGGCGACGTTCAGGAGGGTGGTCTTTCCGGCGCCGTTGGGGCCGAGGATGACCCAGCGTTCGCCCTCCTTGACCGACCAGGAGACCTGGTCCACCAGAGCCCGGCCCTCGCGGACCACGGATACGTCCTGAAGCTCCAGAACATCGCTCATGAGCGCGTTGTCTCCCCTTGCAGTGTGGCCGGTCTCGGCTGTCGCGTAGGCCTGTGGCTCGGTCCGCCGCGCCGGTGTGCGCAGCCCTCAACGAAATCTACGCCACCGGTCGGCTCCTCCCATCCATCGGTCCGGTCCTTAGGGTGGGGGGCATGCTCTCGGAACCACGCTCAGGACTTCTCGGCGCCTGGGGAAATGCCCTGTTGGCCGGACTTGTCTCACCTGATGACGCCGTGCTCGCCATCGTCGGAGAGGACGCGGTGCACCGGGTGGAGGGGCTGCCGGGTGAGCCGGCGCCCGTCGGCCTCACGCTTGCGTTGGGGCGGCTGCGGGCGCTCGGGGTGACCGGGCTGCGGGTCGCGCTGCCCGTGCCCGGGCATCCGCTGGGGCTGAGCGGACCGCCGGAGTTCAATGCGCGGGCGCTGGACGCGGAGGAGGCCGTGATCTGTCACGGCGCCGCGCTCGGCATGGTTCCCGAGGTGTACGAGGCCGGGCCCGAGGGTGATGTCCATGTCGAGGTCGTATGGCATGTGCTGCCGGTGCGGGAGGCGCCGCCCGCCGATGTGCCCTCGCTCGGGGAGGCCGAGCGGGAGCTGGCGGAGGCACTCAGGGAGGCGACGGCGGTGCTGTCCCGGCTGGACGTTGCCGGGTCGGGGCCGGTGGCGGAGGCGGCCATCGACGCGTACCGGGCGCGGGCCGAGCGGGGGCGGGAGGTGCTGGCGCCGGGGTATCCGCCGCGGGCGGTGCGTGTGCTGGAGCTGGCGCAGCGGGTGGGGCTGCTGGTGTCTCTCGCGGACGAGAACGGGCACGGGGGTGCGGTGACCGCGTCCGAGGTGGCCGCGCGGGCGGAGGCGCTGCGGCCGGTGGAGCGGGTGGCTCGGCGGGCGCAAGTCGCCGCGTACAACTCCGTTGTGGAGGAGCGGGGGCGGGGGTGAGGTGCCCTCCGGGGTGGCCGGGGTTGGGGTGGACGTTGCTGGGGGCTCTGCCCCCAGGCCCCCGTATCGGCCTGGACGGCCTCGTCCTCAAGCGCCGGACAGGCTGTGGGGGTGCGGGCCGGGCTGAGAGGGTGAGATTTTGCAGGGTGCTGACAAACGAAGGCCCCGCGAGTCGTGTCCGACTCGTGGGGCCTTCGCTGTGATCGGTCGACCTCAGTCGTTGATGGCCTCGTTGGCGTAGGCCGGGTTGAGGAGGCCGACGACGTTGGCGGTGTTGCCTACGGCGTTGACCGGGACGTGGACCGGAACCTGGACGGTGTTGCCCGAGGCGAGGCCCGGCGAGGCCATGGCCGAGCCGTCGGCAGTCGTGTCGGCGACAGCGGCCCCCGCCGACGCGCCTGCGGCGATACCGGCGATGGTGAGGGCCATGGCAGCCTTCTTGGCGATGTTCATAAGAAGCGTTCCTCCTGCGTCTACATGTCCGACCCGGCCGCGGGTCGTGCGCTGATCAACGCGGTGACAGGCAGAACGGTACGGAGAGTCCCGTTCAAGGGCCCGTTCGGGCCATTGGAGCGACAAGCTGACCGGTCTCCCAAGCGCACCTGGGAGACCGGAGGTCACTGCCGCCCGGTGGCGGGAGTCAGTGGTTCAGGCCGAGGTTGCCGAAGGCGGGGTTCAGCGCACCGATGACGTTCACGGTGTTACCGACCGCGTTCACCGGGATGTGCACTGGAACCTGGACCACATTGCCCGAGGCGACGCCCGGCGAGCCCGCGGCCGAGCCGCCGGCCCAGGCACCGCCGGTGGTGGCCGAGGCCATCCCGGCACCGGCGGCGACCAGCCCGCCGGCCACCATCGTCACGGCCGCTGCCTTCTTCAGCTTCTTCACTTCTGAGTCCTCCTAGCGATCGCCGCGGCAGGCGCCGCGGCACGCTCTGGAGAACGGCGGAGATCCACGAACGGTGCGCCGGCCGGGGGACATTCCCACGACGGTATGAATCTCAGCCCGGAGTGCAACCATTCGTGTGTCAGCCGGTCACACCATGGCGTACGGCCCACAGCGCGGCCTGGGTGCGGTCCGCGAGGTCGAGTTTCATCAGGATGTTCGAGACGTGCGTCTTGACGGTCTTCTCGGAGAGCACCAGCGCGCGGGCGATCTCCCGGTTGGAGCGGCCGTCCGCTATCAGTCCGAGCACCTCACGCTCCCGGTCGGTGAGGGAACCGCCTCTCCCCTGGCCCGGGTTGGTCTCCTCCTGGGACAACAGCACGCCCGCGACCTCGGGTTGGAGCAGGATGTGGCCCGCGTGGACGGAGCGGATGGCGCCGGCGAGCGCGTCGGGGTCGACGTCCTTGTACACATAGCCGGCGGCGCCCGCACGCAGGGCGGGGACCACGGTGCGCTGCTCGGTGAAGCTGGTGACGATCAGCACGCGCGCGGGGTTGTTGAGTTCGCGCAGTTTGCGCAGGGCATCGATGCCGTCCATGCCCGGCATCTTGATATCCATCAGGACGACGTCGGGCTTCAGTTCCTCGATGCGGGCGACGCCTTCGGCGCCGTCCGCCGCCTCGCCCACGACCTCGATGTCGTCCTGCACTTCGAGGAAGGTGCGCAGGCCCCGGCGGACCACCTGGTGGTCGTCGACGAGCAGCACCTTGATTGTGTCAGCCACCGGGGACCTCCATCTCGATCGTGGTGCCCTTTCCGGGCGCCGATTCCACGGTCAGCCTGCCGCCGGTCCCGCTCGCCCGGTCCCGCATGGAGACCAGGCCCAGGTGGCGGCCCGCGCGGCGTATCGCCTTCGGGTCGAAACCGCTGCCGTCGTCCGTCACTCGCAGAAGGGCTCCGGCGCCGCGCCGGTCGAGGGTCACATCGACGTGCTCGGCGCCGGAGTGCCGCAGTGCGTTGTGCAGGGCCTCCTGGGCGACGCGCAGCACGGCCTCCTCCTGGGCGGCGGGCAGCGCCCGGACTCCGTGGCTCTCGAAGGTCACGCGCGCGGTGTGGGCGCGGTCGAGGACCTGGATCTGGGTGCGCAGGGTGGCGACGAGGCCGTCCTCGTCCAGGGCGGCGGGGCGCAACTCCACGACGGCGGCGCGCAGTTCGTCGGCGGCCTCCGCGGCGAGCGCGGCCACCTGCTGCAGTTCGCCCTTGGCGCGGGAGGGATCGCGGTCGACCAGGGCGGCGGCAGCCTGGGCGGTGAGGCGCAGCGAGAACAGTTTCTGGCTCACCGCGTCGTGCAGCTCGTGCGCGAGGCGCGAGCGCTCCTCGGCGATGGTCAGCTCGCGGCTTCGTTCGTAGAGGCCGGCGTTGGTGAGGGCGATCGCCGCATGCTGGGCGAGGATCGCGAGCAGTTCCTCGTCCTCCTGGGTGAAGCCGCAGCTGCCTTCGGGTTTCGAGCAGTTCTTGTTGGCCAGGAACAGGGCGCCGATGATCTCGTCGCCGTCGCGGATCGGCAGGCCCAGGAAGTCCGACATGTCGGGGTGGGCGGAGGGCCAGCCCTCGAAGCGGGGGTCCTTGCGGACGTCGGCGAGGCGCTCGGGCTTGGCCTCCTGGAGCATCGCGGCGAGGATGCCGTGCTGGCGCGGGAGGGGGCCGATGGCCTTCCACTGGGCATCGCTGACACCGTCGACCACGAACTGGGCGAAGCCACCGTGGTCGTCGGGGACACCGAGGGCGGCGTACTGGGCGTCGAGCAGTTCGCGCGCCGAGGCGACGATCGTCTTGAGGACGTCGCGCACCTCGAGATGCCTGCTCATGGCCAGCAGCGCGGAACTCACCGCGGCGAGGCCGGACCTGGGGCCTTGACTCATGCCCTCACGGTACCGGCGGGGTCCGACAGCGGGGATCGGCCCGCTGACCGCCACCGCCTGGGCCTGCGGACCTAGGACCCGGGTCCCCCGCTCCTCGGCGTAGGTCGAAGGGCCCCGCCGCTTTGCGGCCTGCGTCCGAGGCGGCGTGAGCGGTGCCGTTCCTAGGTTGGGGCCACGCCGGTCAGCAGGCGTCGAGGACGGACGAGGGGACGTGTGTCATGGCGGTAGCGATCATCACGGGGGCCTCGAAGGGGCTGGGGCGGGCGCTGGCCGAGGCGCTGGCCGCGCGCGGCTGGGATCTGGTGCTGGACGCCCGGGGCGCCCCGGCCCTGACGGAGGCGGCGGTGGCCGCGGCCGTCCATGGAACGCGCGTGGAGGCCCTGCCCGGCGATGTGACGGACGCCGGGCACCGGGCGGAGCTGGTTGCCGTGGCGCGGAAGCTCGGCGGTGCCGATCTGGTCGTGAACAACGCGAGCGCGCTGGGCGCCGAGCCGCTGGTGCGGCTGGCGGAGCTGCCGCTGGAGGGTCTGCGGCGGGCGCTGGAGGTGAATGTGGTGGCCGCGCTGGGCCTGGTCCAGGAGGCGCTGCCGCTGTTGCGTGCGTCGGCGTCGGGGGCGGTGATCGCGGTCAGCTCCGACGCGGGCGCCGAGGCGTACGCGACGTGGGGCGGCTACGGGGCGTCCAAGGCGGCCCTCGACCATCTCGCGGCGGTGCTCGGCGAGGAGGAGCCGGGGCTGCGGGTGTGGGCGGTCGACCCCGGGGACATGACGACGGACCTGTACGCGGCGGCCGTACCGGACGACGACGATCCGCGGCCGGAGCCGGCCAGTGTGGTGCCGGCGTTCCTGCGGCTGCTGGACGAGCGGCCGGCGAGCGGTCGCTATGAGGCTCCCTCGCTGCTGGAGGCGCGATGACGCTGGCGGTGAGGGTGCCGGAGGAGCTCTCGGCGCGGGTGCCGGCGGAGCAGCGCGGGCCCGGGCTCGACCGGGACGCCGTACGGCTGCTGGTGTCGCGGGGCACCGAGGTGTCGCATCACGCGTTCGTCGAGCTGCCCCGGCTGCTGCGGGCGGGGGACCTGCTGGTCGTCAACACGTCTCCCACGCTGGCCGCCGCCGTGGACGGGCGGATCGGACACTCGCGTGTGGTGGTGCACTTCTCCACGCGGGGGGACGACGGGCGGTGGGCGGTCGAGCTGCGGGTTCCCGACGGGACGGGCACCACGCGCGCGCGTGCGGGCGGGCCTGCGGGGACCCGGGTGCGGCTGCCCGGGGGTGTGCGGCTGGTCCTGGAGGAGCCGCTGAGCGCCGAGGGCGAGCGGCTGTGGTGGGCGCGGGCCTCCGGGCCCGAGGTCCTCGGGAGAGCGCGTGCGTCGAGGGCCGGCGTGCTCGGGATGCTGCGGGAGTACGGGCGGCCGATCCGTTACTCCTACACGGAGCGGGACCAGCCGCTGTCGGTGTACCAGACGGTGTTCGCGCTGCCGTCCGCCGACGGGTCGGGCAGTGCGGAGATGCCGAGTGCGGCGCGGCCCTTCACGGCGCGGCTGGTTGCGGAGCTGGTGAGCCGGGGGGTGCAGTTCGCGCCGATCACGCTGCACACCGGGGTGGCGTCCGCGGAGGTGCACGAGCCGCCGTATCCGGAGCGCTTCGCGGTGCCGGAGGCGTCGGCGCGGCTGATCAACGCGGTGCGGGCGGGTGACGGCCGGGTCGTCGCGGTCGGTACGACGGCCGTGCGGGCCGTGGAGTCGGCGGCCGGCCCCGACGGGGTGGTCCGGGGCGCCGAGGGCTGGACCGATCTCGTGGTCACGCCCGAGCGGGGCGTGCGCGTGGTGGACGGGCTGCTGACCGGGCTGCATGAGCCGGAGGCCTCGCATCTGCTGATGCTGGAGGCGGTCGCCGGACGTGCCGCGGTCGACCGCGGTTACGAGGAGGCGCTGCGCGGGAGGTATCTGTGGCACGAATTCGGGGATGTGCATCTCATCCTCCCGGAGGTGGATCCTCACCCAGAGCATTGCTCCAGCAACTGTTGGTGAGACCGACGCCCGGCCGGTGTGAGCCCGCACATAGGGCGTAGGTCACGTACGAAGGTGCGTAGGAGACGGACATTTCCCTTTTGAGCGGGACAGACGCTCTAATCTGTCCCGTTTTGCCCTTCCTGGGCCCACTATCGAGGATCGTACGTCACACCTTTGCCACAGGATTTTGCGACCGCTAAGAATTGCCGTCGTCGCTCAGCGCTGCGGATTCGTCCGCGGCGTTTGTGCCGGAAGCACCTTGTCCCGCACCGGACGAAGAGCGACCTCCGCGCTATTCGAAGAGGTCCGTCAGTCATGCCCAAGAACACCCGCACCCCTGGTCGTATCCGCACCCTCACCAAGACGCACAAGATCGCGATCGCCGGTGTCGCCACCCTCGGTGCCGCCGCCGTCGCCTTCACCGCCGTGCCGAGCAACGCGTCGACGACCACCTCCGAGGCGGCCGTCTCCTCGGCCAAGGTGGCCTACAGCTCCGAGCAGCTGACCGGCCTGCAGTCGGGGGTTGCCGACCAGCTCGCGGGTGTCAGCCTTCAGGGCAAGGCCATCGAGGCGCAGCAGAAGGCCCAGGCCGAGGCCGCCGCCAAGAAGAAGGCCGCCGCCGCGGCCGCCGCGAAGAAGAAGGCTGCCGCCGAGGCCGCCGCCAAGAAGCGCGCCGCCGCGATCGCCGCCGCGAAGAAGAAGGCCGCCGAGGCCCGCAAGGCGAAGGAGGCCGCCAGCCGGGCCGCCAAGCGCGCCGCGATCAAGAAGGCCGCCAAGAAGACCTACGCGAACAACCTCGACGGCTGGATCCGCGAGTCGCTGGACGTCATGAAGAAGCACGGCATCCCGGGCTCCTACAACGGCATCCACCGCAACATCATGCGGGAGTCCTCCGGCAACCCGAACGCCATCAACAACTGGGACATCAACGCCATCAACGGCATCCCGTCGAAGGGCCTGCTGCAGGTCATCCCGCCGACCTTCCAGGCGTACCACGTCCCGGGCACGTCCTGGAACATCTACGACCCGGTCGCCAACATCACCGCCGCCTGCAACTACGCGGCCGACCGGTACGGCTCCATGGACAACGTCAACAGCGCGTACTGAGGTCGGCGCGGACCTCTTCTCGCGAACACGAACGCCGAAGGGCGGCACCCTCCTGACGAGGTGCCGCCCTTCGGAACGTACGGGCGCGACTACTTGCGCATGACCTCCGGCTCGTGGCGGCGCAGAAAGCGGGCCACGAAGATGCCGCAGATCACGCCGAGGACGATCAGGGCGGCCATGTCCATGCCCCAGGCGCCGACGGTGTGCTCCCACAGCGGGTCGTTGTCGCCGCCCTCCGCGGGCGGGCTGATCTTGTTGAAGTCCAGGGTGGCGCCCGCGGCGGCGACCGCCCAGCGCGAGGGCATCAGATACGAGAACTCGTTGACGCCGATCGAGCCGTTCAGGGTGAACAGGCAGCCGGTGAACACGACCTGGATGATCGCGAACATGACCAGCAGCGGCATGGTCTTCTCGGCCGTCTTCACCAGCGAAGAGATGATCAGGCCGAACATCATCGAGGTGAAGCCCAGCGCCATGATCGGCAGGGAGAGTTCCAGCATGGTGGCGCTGCCGAGGACCAGGCCCTCCGTCGGGATCTCCCGGCTCGAGAAGCCGATCACACCCACCATCAGGCCCTGCAGCACGGTGATCACACCGAGCACGAACACCTTCGACATCAGGTACGCGGAGCGGGACAGACCCGTCGCGCGCTCCCGCTCGTAGATGACCCGTTCCTTGATCAGCTCTCGGACGGAGTTGGCCGCGCCGGCGAAGCAGGCGCCGACCGCGAGGATCAGCAGCACCGTGGTGGCCGTGCCGTTGGGGATGATGCGGCCCGTCGCATTGGCCGGGTTGGGCAGCAGCCCCTTGCCCGAGTCGATGAGGAGGCTCACCGCGCCGAGGACGCCCGGCAGGATCACCATCAGGGCCAGGAAGCCCTTGTCGGAGGCGATCACCGAGATGTAGCGGCGCACCAGCGTGACGAACTGGGACATCCAGCCCTGCGGCTTGGGCGGCTTCATCGCCTGCATGGGCGGCATCGTTACGGACTGCGGCGCAACGGCGTCGATGTCCGCAGCGTACATCTGGTAGTGCTGCGAGCCCTTCCAGCGGCCCGCCCAGTCGTAGTCGCGGTAGTTCTCGAAGGCGGAGAAGACATCGGCCCAGGTGTCGTAGCCGAAGAAGTTCAGCGCCTCCTCCGGCGGACCGAAGTAGGCGACCGCGCCGCCGGGCGCCATCACCAGGAGCTTGTCGCACAGCGCCAGCTCGGCCACCGAGTGGGTGACGACGAGCACGGTACGGCCGTCGTCGGCGAGGCCGCGCAGCAGCTGCATGACGTCGCGGTCCATGCCCGGGTCCAGGCCGGAGGTCGGCTCGTCCAGGAAGATCAGGGACGGCTTGGTGAGCAGCTCCAGAGCCACCGAGACCCGCTTGCGCTGGCCGCCGGAGAGGGAGGTGACCTTCTTCTCCTTGTGGATGTCCAGTTTCAGCTCGCGCAGCACCTCGTCTATGCGGGCCTCACGCTCGGCGCCGGTGGTGTCGGCGGGGAAGCGCAGCTTGGCCGCGTACTTGAGGGCCTTCTTGACGGTGAGTTCCTTGTGCAGGATGTCGTCCTGCGGGACCAGACCGATGCGCTGGCGCAGCTCGGCGAACTGCTTGTACAGGTTCCGGTTGTCGTAGAGCACGTCGCCCTGGTTCGCGGGCCGGTAGCCCGTGAGCGCCTTCAGAAGCGTCGACTTGCCCGAGCCGGACGGGCCGATGACCGCGATCAGCGACTTCTCCGGGACGCCGAAGGAGACGTCCTTGAGGATCTGCTTGCCGCCGTCGACCGTGACGGTCAGATGGCGGGCGGAGAAGGACACCTCACCGGTGTCGACGAACTCCTCGAGCCGGTCGCCGACCAGGCGGAACGTGGAGTGGCCTACGCCGACGATGTCGTTGGGTCCGAGCAGCGTGGAGCCGCCCTTGGCGATCGGCTGGCCGTTGACGTACGTGCCGTTGTGCGAGCCCAGGTCGCGGATCTCGAAGCGGCCGTCGGGCGTGGCATGGAACTCGGCGTGGTGGCGCGAGACCTGGAGGTCGGAGACGACCAGCTCGTTGTCCAGGGCACGGCCGATGCGCATCACGCGGCCCAGCGAGAACTGGTGGAACGTGGTCGGGCTGCGGTCGCCGTAGACCGGAGGCGCCCCCGCGACACCACCGGGGCCCTGCTGCTGCGGGATGTGCGGCGCCGACTGCTGCGGCTGCTGCCAGCCGGCCTGCGGGGCCTGCTGCTGCGGCGGCGCCTGCTGTGCCCAGCCGGGGCCCGCGCCCTGCGCCGCGTACGGCTGCTGCTGGGGCTGGGCCTGCGGAGCCGCGACGGCCGCGGCGCCGGAGACGCCGAGGCGCGGTCCGTCGGTCGGGTTGCCCAGGTGGACGGCCGCGCCGGGGCCTATCTCCGTCCGGTGCACCCGCTGGCCCTGCACAAACGTGCCGTTGGTGCTTCCGTGGTCGTCGAGGACCCAACTCCGGCCGTTCCAGCTGATCGTGGCGTGACGCCAGGACACCCGGGCGTCTTCGAGCACGATGTCGCCCTGCGGATCGCGTCCGAGGGTGTATTGCCTGGACGGGTCGAGCGTCCAGGTCCGTCCATTCAATTCCAGTACGAGTTCCGGCACTCCATGCCCCACTGAGTAGTCCCCCGAGTTACCCCCAACACAGGGAGTCTAGGGATGTCGAACATCGTCGGGAACTATTTCAGGCTCGGCCCTGTGACCGAAAGTCGGGCCTCGTGCTGAGCGCGTACGCGCGGTTCGTCTGTTTCCGTTGACGGGGTTGAAACCGGCCCGGAGAGTGGTAATCCACGCGAGGGGGACATGCGCGGTGGTCGGCCGCGCCCGCGGGCCGGGGGGTTGCATGAGTGCGTCCATGAGCGTCGAGACGCCGCGGCACGGCACGAGGGTGCCGTGGGGAGACGTCGTGCTGTCCGCGATCGCCTCCGTGAGCTGGGCGTTGATCGGGATGGCGGGCACGGCGGCGCTCGGACTGCATCTGCTGGAGGCGGACACGGCGGGCTCGCTCGGCCCGATGACCGCCGCCGTCGTGGCACTCGGGGCGGGTGGTTCGGTCACGCCGTCGGGCGATGTGTCGGCGTTCGGGCTGTCGGGCGCGCAGGCGAACACCGCCATCGAGATCACGCCACTGGGGGTGAGCCTGGTCGGCGCGCTGCTGCTGTCCTGGTTCTTCCTGCGGTCCCTGCGGACGGCGGGAGTTGTGATCGCTCCGGCCGAACTCCTCGCGCGCGCGGGCACGGTGGTGGCGCTGTTCGTGGCGATGCTGGGCGGGCTGGTCTGGGCGGGCCACGACGTCATCACCATCGACGGGGGCGCGCTGGGCCTCGACGACCTGCCCGGCGGCTCCGGCGGAGGCGGCCTGGAGATTCCGGGCCTGGGCGACGTCGGGGACATCGGCGGGCTGCTGCCCGACAGGGTCGGCGACCTCATCGACGCGAAGGCGGCGGTCGGCTTCACCGTCGACACCGCGCCCACGCTGCTCGGCGGTCTCGGCTGGTCGGCCGGGATTCTGCTGATCGCCCTGCTGGCCTCGCGCCGCACTCCCCTGCCGCGCGGCTGGGAGGCCGTGCACCGGGTCGTACGGCCGGCCGTGTCCGCGCTCGTCGCGGTGCTGCTGGTGGCGGTGGCGGCAGGGCTCGCGGCGGCGGCGTACGCGGCGATCGGAGACGACCACCCCAAGCGGATCGCCGGGGCGGCGCTGCTCGGCGCGCCCAACGGGACCTGGCTGGGCATTCCTGTCGGCCTGTTCGTGCCGTTCGACGGGCAGGCCACCGGGGTGCTGACGAGGGTGCTCCCGGATCCGCTGGACGACCTGCTGACCGCCAAGTCGGACCAGTCGGTGACGCTGGGGCGGCTGGCCGAGCTGGACGGGCGGGTGTGGCTGCTGGGGGTCGCTGCCGCCGTGATGATGCTGCTGGCGGGGGTTCTGACGGCGGTTCGCACCCCCGTGGGAGCGCCGGTGCACGGCGGGGGCGCGGGCGCCCTCGGATTCGCCGGGCGGTGTGCGCTGCGGCTCGGCCTCGTGACCGCGCTGACGCTGCCGCTGCTCGCCTGGCTGACGGAGGTGTCCGTCGACGCCTCCCTGTCCGTCCTCGGCTTCGACGCGTTCGGCGCGGGGGTCGAGATACGGGGCCACCTCGGCATGGCGCTCGTGCTCGGTGCGCTCTGGGGCGCGGGGGCGGGAGCGGCAGCCGCACTGCTGGCCCACACGAGCGGTGCCGCGGGGAAGCGGGCGGCACCCTTGGCACTGGGTGTCGTGGCGCAAACGACTCGGTCGCCGGCGTCGGGGGACGGCGGGCCCACGGGGGAGATGGGGTACGGGGACGATGCGGGGCTCCGTGCGGGCGGACCCGGGGGGTACGCGGGCGAGGCGGGGCCGTACGGCGGTGGGGCGGGGTCGTCTGCCGGTGAACCGGCGGGGCGCGGTGGCGGGGCTGGGCCGTATGCGGGTGAGCCGTATGCGGGTGAGCCGGGGGCGCAGGGCGGTGGTCCGGGAGCGTACGCGGGGGAGCCAGGGCTGCATGCGGGTCAGCTGGACGCGAGCGGCGGTGGAGCGGGACCGTACGCCGGGCGGTCGGGGCCGTACGCCGGGCGGTCGGGCGGGAGCGTCAGTGGACCGGCGCCATACGCCGGACGGCCAGGGCCGTACGCCGGAGAGCCGGACGCGAGCGGCAGTGGAGCGGGACCGTACGCGGGAGAGCCAGGGCCGTACACCGGAAGGCCGGAGCCGGACGCGAGCGGCGCTGGACCGGCGCCACACGCCGGACAGCCAGGGCCGTACGCCGGAGAGCCGGGGCCGTACGTGCCGGGGAAGCCGTACCGGCCGCCGAATCCGGCGACCAATCCGTACTTGCAGATGCCGGACGAATTGCGCGAACCGGAGGACGCTCGGCCGCCGAACGCGGGGCGACCAGGTGCTGGGGATGCCAGGTCGGGTGCCGGAGGCACGTGGCGCGGCGCCGAGGGTACGCCGCCCCGTGCCGGGGACGCGCGGTCGGGTGCCGGGAGTGGACGGCCGGGTAGCGGGAACGCGCAATCGCAACGTCCCGCCGCGCCCCCCGAGGGCCCCCCTCCGGCCGACGCCGGCGAGAAGCCGCGGCGCGGCGGTTCGCCGCCGCCTCACGATGTGTACGGCGCCCCCACCGTGGCCCAGCCGATCGAGCCGCAACCTCGCTCGTCGCAGCAGCAGCCTCCCCGGTCGGGGCGCGGAGACCGGCGGTCCCCCGCGTCCGACGACGGGCCCCCGCCGCCACCGCCGCCCCCTCCCCCCGCGCCGCCGCGGAGACCGAAGGGTCCGCGCTGATCGACTCGGGGAGCGCGGCGGAGTGCACGTGCCGCCGCGAGACCCCTCCGGGGAGCGTTCATGACTCGGCCGTAAGGATCCGGCCACCCCCCGGACACCCAGTGTTTCGTGTCCGTCAGGCGGACCCCAGGAGCAGAGGCACTGGGTGCCGGATACGGTGGAAGCACCATGAGCGCTTCGCAGACCTCTGACTTCCCCACTCTTCTCGTCAAGATCTTCGGGAAGGACCGGCCGGGTATCACGGCCGGTCTCTTCGACACCCTCGCCGCCTTCTCCGTCGACGTCGTCGACATCGAGCAGGTCGTCACCCGTGGCCGCATGGTGCTGTGCGCGCTCGTGACCGCGCCGTCCGCCGGGCTGGAGGGGGATCTGCGGTCGACCGTCCACAACTGGGCGGAGTCGATGAAGATGCAGGCCGAGATCATCTCCGGCAAGGGCGACAACCGGCCGCGCGGTCTCGGCCGCTCCCTGGTCACCGTGCTGGGCCACCCGCTCACCGCGGAGGCCACCGCCGCCATCGCCGCCAAGATCACCAACGCGGGCGGCAACATCGACCGTATCTTCCGCCTCGCCAAGTATCCCGTGACGGCCGTCGAGTTCGCGGTGTCCGGTGTGGAGACCGAGCCGCTGCGCACCGCCCTGGTGACCGACGCGGCGGCGGTCGGGGTCGACGTGGCGGTCGTCGCCGCGGGTCTGCACCGGCGCGCCCAGCGTCTGGTCGTCATGGACGTGGACTCCACGCTCATCCAGGACGAGGTGATCGAGCTCTTCGCCGCACACGCGGGCTGCGAGGACAGGGTCGCCGAGGTGACGGCGGCCGCGATGCGCGGGGAGCTGGACTTCGAGCAGTCACTGCACGCGCGTGTGGCACTGCTGGAGGGGCTGGACGCCTCGGTCGTCGACAAGGTGCGCAGCGAGGTGCGGTTGACGCCGGGCGCCCGCACGCTCATCCGTACGCTGAAGCGGCTCGGCTTCCAAGTGGGTGTCGTCTCGGGTGGCTTCACCCAGGTGACGGACGATCTGAAGGAGCGGCTCGGACTGGACTTCGCCCAGGCCAACACGCTGGAGATCGTCCATGGGAAGCTGACGGGCAGGGTCACCGGGGAGATCGTGGACCGGGCGGGCAAGGCGCGGCTGCTGCGCCGGTTCGCCGCCGAGGCGGGCGTGCCGCTGGCCCAGACGGTGGCGATCGGCGACGGCGCCAACGACCTGGACATGCTCAACGCGGCCGGTCTCGGGGTCGCCTTCAACGCCAAGCCGGTCGTGCGGGAGGCGGCGCACACCGCGGTGAACGTACCCTTCCTGGACACGGTCCTGTATCTGCTGGGTGTCACCCGCGAAGAGGTCGAGGCGGCGGACGCCCACGAGGAGGGCTGACCTCCCGGCGAGGCGAGACGGAGCCTCCCGGCGCGGCGAGGAGGACCGAGCCCCCACACACACATGGCTGAGGGGTCGGCACCGTGGCGGTGCAGACCCCCTCGCCAACGCGCACGGGTCGGGTCAGTCGGACGGCGCCCAGTAGTCGGTCAGCGCGGCCACGCCCGGCTCCAGGCCTTTCCAGGAGCCGTCGAAGGACAGGACGGCGAACGCCGCCGCCGGGAAGCCGCGGCGGCTCATGCGCTCACGGGCGTCGCCCTCGGCCGACCCGGGCAGGATCTCGGCGAGACCCTGCACACCCGGGTTGTGGCCGATCAGGACGACGTTCTGTGCGTCGTCGGGGATCTCGTTCATCACCGCGATCAGCTCACCGGGCGAGGCGTCGTAGATCCGCTCTTCGTAGACGGTTTTCGGCCGGTGCGGGAATTCGTGGACGGCAAGCTTCCAGGTCTCGCGGGTCCGGGTCGCGGTGGAGCACAGGGCCAGATCGAGGGAGATACCGGAGTCGGCCAGCTTGCGACCGGCGACTGCGGCGTCCATACGGCCCCGCTCAGCGAGCGGCCGCTCGTGGTCGGTCACCTGTGGCCAGTCGGCTTTCGCATGCCGGAAGAGGACAATCCTACGGGGTTCTGCGACGCTCATGGCACCCAGCTTCGCATGAAACACGCCATGCGGCGCAGGGAGTTGACATGCGGCTTCACCGGTACGAGGTGATCACCGGGGGCCTGGCCCGGCGGGGCGCTCAGCCGGCGGCCAGCTCCCGCAGCCGCTCGACGAGCTGGGTGAGGGCGGGGTCGCCGGCCGCCGCATGGGCGTCGGACGGGTTGAGTATGAGCAGCAGCAGACTGATGAAGGCGAGCGCGGGAAGGGCAAGAGCCCACCAGGGCAGCCGGATGTCGACGCGGCCTCGGGTTGCCGGGCGGGGCCGGGTGTGCGTAGGGGCCGACATGGGTGCCTCCGCGGGTCTTCGGGTGTCCCTGCTCCATGGTCCGTGCCCGTCTGTGGCGGGCACAGCTCGAAGCTACGGAATCCGGAGGCCCCAACCCATCCGGTGATCCACCCAGTTGACCCTGACACTCGCCCCCTAGGGGATGGGGGGCTAACCCCACCACCGCAGCCGGGGAACCGCGTGCGGAGCGGCGTAGGCGGGGTCAGGGCGAGGCGATCGACGCGATGACGGCGATGATCACGAAGATGGCGAGGAACGCGCCGAAGACGAGCAGCATCTTCTTCTGGCCGTTGCGGGGGTTCGGGTCGAGCACTGGCATGCGGCAAGTCTCGCACTCGTGGTCCTCGGCGGCCCGCCCGGGGTGATGTCGGCGGGCGGCCTCGTCCCTGCTCGACACCCGTCAGGGCTGCGGCACCTACGTCGTGGCGACGCGCGAGCCGGCCGGGGTGATGCACCGCCGTTTCACCGACGCGGCCCCCGGCACATCGCCGAGCTGCTCTCCACCCTGGACGCGTATCCAGCTACCCGTTCGTGTGCCGCCCGGGCCGGCTCAGCTCGCCATCTGGTGGCTGATCCACGCCGAGCCGACCTCCTTCCAGCACCGGCCGGTGAGCCGTACGGTCGCCGCGGGCCCGGCGTCGACGGGGTCGCCGTCGGTGTCGAGGTCCCACCAACGGGCGCACTCGATGTGCAGGCGGACCCGATCGGTGTCGACATAGGGGTTGTGGCAGTAGGCCACGACATGGGAGCCGCGGACGGTCGTACGGCACTCCGCTCCGAACAGGCGCGGGGCCCCCGGTGTCCCGTCCTTCACGCGTGCGTGCGGTGCCGCCTCGTACGGCAGCAGGACGACGAGGGCGACGGCCACGGTCGCTGAGGCCAGGCTGCGGGACAGGCGCACAAGGGAACCTCCTCGGCCGTGCTGGGGAGGGAATCGCGCAGTGAACGCGCTCCTTCAGAGTGCGCCGCCGGGTCCCGGGTGCGCCCGGCCGGTGAGCCGAACGGGTGATGTGCGCACGACCGAGGCCCGCACCCGAAGGGGGCGCGGGCCTCGGTCGTCGTACGGGACGGGGCGCAGCGGTCAGGCACCGACGGCGTGCAGACCGCCGTCGACGTGGACGATCTCGCCCGTGGTCTTCGGGAACCAGTCGCTGAGCAGGGCGACGACACCGCGGCCGGCCGGCTCCGGGTCCTTGAGGTCCCACTCCAGCGGGGAGCGGTTGTCCCACACGGAGGCCAGCTCGGAGAAGCCCGGGATGGACTTGGCGGCCATGGAGCCGATCGGGCCCGCGGAGATGAGGTTGCAGCGGATGTTCTGCTTGCCCAGGTCGCGGGCGAGGTAGCGGCTGGTGGCCTCCAGGGCGGCCTTGGCCGGGCCCATCCAGTCGTACTGCGGCCAGGCGAAGGACGCGTCGAAGGTGAGGCCGACGACCGAGCCGCCGTTCTGCATCAGCGGCAGACAGGCCATGGTCAGCGACTTCAGGGAGAACGCCGAGACGTGCATGGCCGTGGAGACCGACTCGAACGGCGTGTTGAGGAAGTTGCCGCCGAGCGCGTCCTGCGGCGCGAAGCCGATGGAGTGGACGACGCCGTCGAGGCCGCCGAGTTCCTCGCCGACGAGGTCGGCGAGACGCCGCAGGTGCTCGTCGTTGGTCACGTCGAGCTCGATGACCTTGGTGGGCTTGGGGAGCTTCTTGGCGATGCGCTCGGTCAGGGTGGGCCGCGGGAAGGCGGTCAGGATGACCTCCGCGCCCTGCTCCTGGGCCAGCTTCGCGGTGTGGAAGGCGATGGACGACTCCATCAGCACACCGGTGATCAGGACGCGCTTGCCCTCGAGAATTCCACTCATGGTGATCAGTGACCCATTCCCAGTCCGCCGTCAACGGGGATGACGGCTCCAGTGATGTACGAGGCGTCGTCCGAGGCGAGGAACCGCACCGTCGCGGCGATCTCCTCCGGCTGCGCGTACCGGCCGAGCGGGACCTGCGACACGATGTTCGCGCGCTGCTCGTCGGTGAGCACCTTGGTCATGTCGGTGTCGACGAAGCCGGGCGCGACGACGTTGAAGGTGATGTTGCGGGACCCGAGCTCACGGGCGAGCGAGCGGGCGAAGCCGACCAGGCCGGCCTTGGAGGCGGCGTAGTTCGCCTGGCCGGGACCGCCGTACAGGCCGACGACCGACGAGATGAGGACGACCCGGCCCTTCTTGGCGCGCAGCATGCCGCGGTTGGCGCGCTTGACGACGCGGAAGGTGCCGGTGAGGTTGGTGTCGACGACCGAGGTGAAGTCCTCCTCGGACATGCGCATCAGGAGCTGGTCCTTGGTGACGCCGGCGTTGGCGATCAGAACCTCGACGGGGCCGTGCTGGGCCTCGATCTCCTTGTAGGCCTGCTCCACCTGCTCGGTGTCGGTGATGTCGCACTTGACGGCCAGGAATCCGGCGGGCGGCTCCCCCGAACGGTATGTGATCGCGACCTTGTCGCCGGCGTCGGCGAATGCGCGGGCGATGGCGAGGCCGATGCCCCGGTTGCCTCCGGTGACGAGAACCGAGCGGCTCAACGGATCACCCTTTCGATAGCGGTCTGACTCACCCGCCCGAACACCTGGATGACAGGCGGCTTCCTCGAAAACCTATCGGTCCGGGAGCGTCGGCGGACAATCGGGCACCGACAGTGGCTAAGGGGACTCACTGTCGGGTCCCTACAGAATCTCGCGCCCGTCGGTCGCAAACGTGTGGTCCATGGGCCGGATGGGCGACATGATCGGAGGAACCGCGGACCACAACGACCACCGACACGTCCACAGAAAGAGACGCAGGTGCCTCATACCATCGACGAATCCTTCACGGCACTTCCGCTACGCGCCCTGGCCGACGCCGCGCTGGCACGCGCGCGTGCCCTCGGCGCGGAGCACGCGGACTTCCGGTTCGAGCGGGTGCGCAGCGCGTCCTGGCGCCTGAGGGACGCCCGGCTCGCCGGCTCGTCGGACACCACCGACCTCGGGTATGCGGTGCGGGTCGTGCACGGCGGTACGTGGGGCTTCGCGTCCGGGGTGGATCTGAGTCTCGACGCCGCCGCCAAGGTCGCGTCGCAGGCCGTGGCCATGGCGAAGCTGTCCGCCCAGGTGATCCGGGCGGCCGGGTCGGACGAGCGGGTGGAGCTCGCGGACGAACCCGTGCACAGCGACCGGATCTGGATCTCGTCGTACGGGATCGATCCGTTCTCCGTGCCCGACGAGGAGAAGTCGGCCCTGCTCGCCGACTGGAGCGGGCGGCTGCTGGCGGCGGACGGGGTCGACCATGTCGACGCCTCGCTGCTCACCGTGCACGAGAACAAGTTCTACGCCGATACCGCCGGGACCGTGACCACACAGCAGCGGGTGCGGCTGCACCCGCAGCTGACCGCCGTGTCGATCGACGGGTCGAGCGGCGAGTTCGACTCCATGCGGACCATCGCGCCGCCCGTGGGACGCGGCTGGGAGTACCTCACGGGCGCCGGCTGGGACTGGGAGTCCGAGCTCGCGCAGATCCCGGAGCTGCTGGCCGAGAAGATGCGGGCACCGAGCGTCGAGGCGGGGCTGTACGACCTCGTCGTCGACCCCTCCAACCTGTGGCTGACCATCCACGAGTCCATCGGCCACGCCACCGAGCTGGACCGTGCGCTCGGCTACGAGGCCGCCTACGCCGGCACCTCCTTCGCCACCTTCGACCAGCTCGGCAAGCTGCGGTACGGCTCCGAGCTGATGAACGTCACCGGCGACCGCACGGCCGAGCACGGCCTGGCCACCATCGGGTACGACGACGAGGGCGTCGAGGGCCAGTCCTGGGACCTGGTGAAGGACGGCACGCTCGTCGGCTACCAGCTGGACCGGCGGATCGCGCGGCTGACCGGGTTCGAGCGCTCCAACGGGTGCGCGTTCGCCGACTCCCCCGCACATGTGCCCGTGCAGCGCATGGCCAATGTGTCGCTGCAACCGGATCCGGCGGGGATGTCGACCGAGGACCTGATCGGCAGCGTGGACCGGGGCATCTACGTCGTCGGGGACCGCTCCTGGTCGATCGACATGCAGCGCTACAACTTCCAGTTCACCGGCCAGCGCTTCTTCAAGATCGAGAATGGGCGGGTCACCGGGCAGCTGCGGGATGTCGCCTACCAGGCGACGACCACCGACTTCTGGGGCTCCATGACCGCGGTGGGCGGTCCGCAGACCTATGTCCTCGGGGGCGCGTTCAACTGCGGCAAGGCTCAGCCGGGCCAGGTCGCGGCGGTCTCGCACGGCTGCCCGTCGGCCCTCTTCAAGAGCGTCAACATCCTCAACACGACCCTGGAGGCCGGTCGATGAGCGCGGGTACCGACAAGGCGCATAAGGCACACAAGGCGCACAAGCCGCACGAGGTCGTCGAGCGCGCCCTTGAGCTGTCCCGGGCCGACGGCTGCGTCGTGATCGCCGACGAGCACTCCACGGCCAATCTGCGCTGGGCGGGCAACGCACTGACCACCAACGGCGTCACCCGCGGTCGTACGCTCACCGTCGTCGCCACCGTCGACGGCAAGGAGGGCACGGCCTCCGGTGTCGTCTCCCGTTCGGCCGTGACCGCGGACGAGCTGGAGCCCCTCGTCCGGGCGGCCGAGGCCGCGGCGCGCGCCGCCGGACCCGCCGAGGATGCCCAGCCGCTGGTCACGGGGGTGCCGGAGGCGCCGGACTTCGCGGACGCGCCGGCGGAGACCACCTCCGCCGTGTTCGCCGACTTCGCTCCGGCGCTCGGTGAGGCCTTCGCACGCGCGCGTGCGGGCGGCCGCGAGCTGTACGGCTTCGCCAACCATGAGCTGGTGTCCAGCTACCTCGGTACGTCGACCGGACTGCGACTGCGTCATGACCAGCCCAACGGCACGCTGGAGCTGAACGCCAAGTCGCCGGACCGGACGCGTTCGGCGTGGGCGGGACGTTCGACGCGGGACTTCAAGGACGTCGACCCGGCGGCGCTCGACGCGGAGCTGGCCGTACGGCTGGGCTGGGCGGAGCGGCGGATCGACCTGCCCGCGGGGCGGTACGAGACGCTGCTGCCGCCGACCGCCGTCGCGGACCTGCTCATCTACCAGATGTGGTCGGCGTCGGGCCGGGACGCGGTCGAGGGCCGTACGGTGTTCTCCAAGCCCGGCGGCGGCACGCGCGTCGGCGAGACGCTCACCGAACTGCCGCTGACCCTGCGCAGCGACCCGAACGAGCCGGGACTCGAGTCCTCCCCCTTCGTGCTCGCGCACTCGTCCGGCGGCGATCAGTCGGTGTTCGACAACGGGCTGCCGCTCTCGGCGACCGACTGGGTGCGCGACGGTGTGCTGACGGGTCTGATGACCAGCCGGCACAGCGCGGGTCTGACCGGGCTTCCGGTGGCTCCGGCGATCGACAACCTGATCCTCACCGGCGGCGAGGACCGCTCCCTGGAGGAGATGGTCGCGAACACCGAGCGGGGACTGCTGCTGACCTGTCTGTGGTACATCCGCGAGGTCGATCCGGCGACGCTGCTGCTCACGGGACTGACCCGGGACGGCGTCTACCTCGTGGAGAACGGCGAGGTGCGCGGCGAGGTCAACAACTTCCGGTTCAACGAGTCGCCGGTGGACCTGCTCGGCCGGGCAACCGAGGCGGGCCGGACTCAGAAGACACTGCCGCGCGAGTGGAGTGACTGGTTCACCAGGGCCGCCATGCCGGCGCTGCGGATCCCGGACTTCAATATGAGCTCTGTCAGTCAGGGCGTATAACCTCGTAGTCGGCTGTCACTCGACTAGCCCGAAGAGCATCCAAGGAGATACGAGAACCGTGACGGACATCGTCGACGAGCTGAAGTGGCGCGGGCTGTGGGCCCTGTCCACTGACGAGGACGCTTTGCGCAAGGCGCTCGCGGACGGTCCCGTCACGTTCTATTGCGGCTTCGACCCGACCGCGGCCAGTCTGCACGTCGGCCATCTGGTGCAGGTCCTCACCATGCGCCGCCTCCAGCACGCGGGCCTGCGTCCGCTGGCCCTCGTGGGCGGGGCGACCGGCCAGATCGGCGATCCGCGCCCCACGGCGGAGCGCACGCTGAACGACCCGGAGACGGTCGCGAACTGGGTGACCCGGCTGCGCGCGCAGATCGAGCCGTTCCTGTCCTTCGAGGGCGAGAACGCCGCGGTGATGGTCAACAACCTGGACTGGACGGCCGGCCTGTCGGCCATCGAGTTCCTGCGGGACATCGGCAAGCACTTCCGCGTCAACAAGATGCTGACGAAGGACTCGGTCGCCCGCCGTCTCCAGTCCGACCAGGGCATCAGCTACACGGAGTTCAGCTACCAGCTGCTCCAGGGCATGGACTTCCTGGAGCTGTTCCGCCGGTACGGCTGCACGCTCCAGCAGGGCGGCAGCGACCAGTGGGGCAACCTCACGGCGGGCCTGGACCTGATCCACAAGCTGGAGCCGCACGCCCAGGTGCACGCGCTGGCGACGCCGCTGATGACCAAGGCGGACGGCACCAAGTTCGGCAAGACAGAGGGCGGCGCGGTCTGGCTCGACCCGGAGATGACGACGCCGTACGCGTTCTACCAGTTCTGGCTGAACGTGGACGACCGGGACATCTCCACGTATATGCGCATCCTGTCCTTCAGGTCCCGTGAGGAGCTGGAGGAGCTGGAGAGGCAGACCGAGGAGCGGCCGCAGGCCCGTGCGGCCCAGCGTGCGCTGGCCGAGGAGCTGACGACACTGGTGCACGGCGCCGACCAGACGGCCGCGGTGATCGCCGCGTCCAAGGCGCTCTTCGGCCAGGGCGAGCTGGCGGACCTCGACGAGAGGACGCTGACCGCGGCCCTCTCCGAGGTGCCGCGCATCCAGGTCGCCGAGCTCGTCCCGGCGGTCGACCTGTTCGCCGAGGTCGGCCTGGTGGCCAGCAAGTCGGCCGCGCGCCGCACGGTCAAGGAGGGCGGCGCCTACGTGAACAACGCGAAGGTCGCCGCCGAGGACGCGGTCCCCGCCAAGGAGGACCTGCTGCACGGCCGCTGGCTGGTGCTGCGCCGGGGCAAGAAGAACCTGGCGGCGGTCGAGGTCACGTCCGCATAGGCACCAGCACACCAAGGGGGCGGACTCCCGTGCGGGAGTCCGCCCCCTTCCGGTCGTCCGTGGCTCAGCGCCGCTGGGCCTTTCTGTTGCCCCACGCGGCCATGTACAGCGAGTCGCCCGCCGCGACGATCACGAGCGCCGAGATGAGCTGGAAGATGTGCCGGCTCCAGTCGATGCCGGGGGTCTCCTCGACGCCGAACCCACGGGCCATGGCGTTGCCGGCGACGGCACCCAGCATGCCGAAGATGGTCGTCAGCCAGAGCGGGCTGTGCTGCTTGCCGGGGAGGATCGCCTTCGCGATCAGGCCCAGCACGAATCCCACGACGATCGCCCAGAACCAGCCCATGACAGCCTCCTCGAACGGCCCGACGTGAGCACTACGCCCAGTCTCGGCCCGTCCGCCGTACGGCGCACGTCGGGGTACGGCCGCCGGGCGCACGGCTCTACGCGGTACTGCGCAGGCCGTTCGGCCCGGCAGGAAGTGCCCCGGTCTCGTAGGCGGCGCAGGCGCGGCGTAACGTGGAACGTGCCCGGGCCCGGTGCCCTGCCGGGGGCGGTGCGGGTACGGGCCGGGGAGAGTCCGATGCGGGCGGATGGTGGAATGTGATGCGGAAGCAGCATGGCGGCGGCAACGCCCAGGTCTTCCGGATCACCGGAGCCCGGACGGGCCTTCAGGAGGATGTGCGCGGGCGCCAGCGCCGGTATGTCATCTCGATGTCGATCCGTACGGTGTCGGTGATCCTCGCAGCCTCGCTCTGGAACGTCGAACGGCACGTCGCGATCGTGGCGTTGGTTCTCGGAGCGGTCCTCCCCTATGTCGCCGTGGTGATCGCGAACGCGGGGCGGGAGAACGCGCCCTCGCTCCCGTCGACGTTCGTGGCCGCCCCGACCCGGCCGATGATCACGCCGCCGGCTGCCGACGACGACGGCGCGGAACGCTCCGCGGAGGACCCGGAGGGCGATGCCACGGGCGGCCCGCGCAGCGAACCTCGTGAGCGGGCATGAGCTTGGGTGATCCCCGGCGGGTTATCGCAACCGGAAGGCCCCCTTACGCCAACCTCAAGAAAAGCTCAGATCAATCATGTTGTTCCGGTGCCGGGCGGCGGGTGACCCATGACATACTGCGTAGGCGCTCCGCATCCCCCGTCGGAGCGACGGACCGACGCCGGGCAGCTCCCCCCGTGGCTGCTCGGCGTCGCCTTGTTTGCGCATCTGTGAGAAGCCTCTGTGAGACGAATCCGTGAGTGAAGAGACGCCGATCTGTTCTGCCAAAGGCTGCCGTGTCGATGCGGTGTGGGTGCTGGCGTGGAACAACCCGAAGATTCATACGCCGGAGCGGCGGAAGACGTGGCTCGCGTGCGAGGAGCACCGTGAGCACTTGTCTCAGTTTCTCGGAATGCGGGGGTTCTTGAAGGATGTCGTGTTGTTGAAGGATTGGGACGAGCTCGGGGGGTGACCTTGCAGTTCGGCTGCGGGCCCTTCCCTACCCCCCGATGGCGGACATCGGCCTGTCCGGCTGGACGAAGGACGGGTCGTCCAGGCCTGCGCCTGCCTTCTTGCCCCACATGGCCAGGCGCCAGATGCGGGCGATCTCCTCGTCGGGGGCGCCGGAGCGCAGGGCGGAGCGCAGGTCCGTCTCCTCCGTGGCGAACAGACAGGTGCGGATCTGGCCGTCCGCCGTGAGGCGGGTACGGTCGCAGGCCGCGCAGAAGGGGCGGGTGACGGAGGCGATGACGCCGACGCGGTGCGGGCCTCCGTCGACGATCCAGCGCTCGGCGGGTGCCGAGCCGCGCTCGTCGGCACCCTCGGGCGTGAGCTCGAAGCGGGTGCGCAGGGAAGCCAGGATGTCGCCGGCGGTGATCATGCCCTCGCGCTTCCAGCCGTGCTGGGCGTCCAGCGGCATCTGCTCGATGAAGCGCAGTTCGTAGCGGTGCTCGACGGCCCAGGCCAGCAGGTCGGGGGCCTCGTCCTCGTTCAGTCCGGGCATCAGGACCGTGTTGATCTTGATGGGGGTCAGGTCCGCGTCACGGGCCGCGTGCAGGCCCTCGATGACATCCCTGTGGCGGTCCCGGCGGGTGAGGATCTTGAAGACTTCGGGGCGCAGCGTGTCCAGCGAGACATTGACCCGGTCCAGGCCCGCCGCCTTCAGGGCCGCGGCCGTGCGCTTGAGGCCGATGCCGTTCGTGGTCAGGGACATCTGGGGGCGCGGGGCCAGAGCGGCGACCCGCTCGACGATGCCGACCAGGCCGGGGCGCAGCAGGGGCTCGCCGCCGGTGAAGCGGACTTCCTTGATGCCGAGCGAGGTGACGGCGATGTCGATCAGCCGGACGATCTCGTCGTCCGTGAGCAGGTCGGGCTTCGCCAGCCATTGCAGGCCCTCCTCGGGCATGCAGTACGTGCACCGCAGATTGCACCGGTCGGTCAGCGAGACCCTCAGGTCGGTGGCCACCCGGCCGTAGGTGTCGATGAGCACGTGGGCCCCCTCCCTCTTAGCGGATCGCTTTCTTTTCCGTCACCTGCGAGCCTACGTGACGCCACGGACAACGACAGAGCCCGATCCCACGATGTGACGAGCGGCCGCGTCGTAGATCTCTACGACGCGGCCGCTCGGAGGGGGCTCGTACGGCGGCTCAGTGGGCGCCGGTGCCGGTCAGGGACCGTACCTCCAGCTCCGCGTACTTGGCGGTGTCCGGCTCCTCCCTGGACAGCAGCGTGCCGACGATGCCCAGCAGGAAGCCGACCGGGATCGAGACGATGCCCGGGTTCTCCAGCGGGAACCAGTGGAAGTCGACGTCCGGGAACATCGAGGTGGGCTTGCCCGAGACCACCGGTGAGAACAGCACCAGGCCGACCGCCGTGATCAGGCCGCCGTAGATGGACCACAGCGCCCCGTTGGTGGTGAACCTCTTCCAGAAGAGGCTGTAGAGGATCGTGGGCAGGTTGGCGGAGGCGGCGACCGCGAAGGCGAGGGCCACCAGGCCGGCCACGTTCAGATCGCGGGCAAGGGCACCGAGCAGGATGGACACGGCGCCGATGCCGACCGTCGCCCAGCGGGCCGCGCGCACCTCCTGCTTCTCGGTGGCCTGGCCCCGCTTGATGACGTTGGCGTAGATGTCGTGGGCGAAGGAGGAGGACGAGGCCAGCGTCAGGCCCGCGACCACGGCGAGGATCGTGGCGAAGGCGACGGCCGAGATGGTGGCCAGCAGGATCGCGCCCCAGTTGGAGTCCACGCCGCCCAGATGGAGGGCGAGGAGGGGCGCGGCGGTGTTGCCCGCCTTGTTGGAGGCGATGATCTCGTCCGGCTTGATGAGCGCGGCGGCGCCGAAGCCGAGGGCGAGGGTCATCAGATAGAAGGCGCCGATCAGGCCGATGGCCCAGATGACCGACTTACGGGCGGCCTTGGCGGTGGGCACCGTGTAGAAGCGGATCAGGATGTGGGGCAGGCCCGCGGTGCCGAGCACCAGGGCGATGCCCAGCGAGATGAAGTCCAGCCTGGTGGTGCCGGTGGCGCCGTACTTCAGGCCGGGCTCCAGGAAGGCGGAGCCCTTGGCGCTGTTGTCGGCGGCCGAGCCGAGCAGGTCCGAGACGTTGAAGTCGAATTTCAGCAGGACCAGGAAGGTCAGCAGCAGGGCCCCCGCGATCAACAGCACGGCCTTGACCATCTGCACCCAGGTGGTGCCCTTCATGCCGCCGACGGTGACGTACACGATCATCAGGACGCCTACCAGCGCCACGATGCCGATCTTGCCGCCGTCGCTGGTGATGCCGAGCAGCAGGGAGACGAGGACGCCCGCGCCCGCCATCTGCGCCAGGAGATAGAAGATCGAGACGACGATGGTCGAGGTGCCGGCCGCCGTACGGACGGGCCGCTGACGCATACGGTACGCCAGCACATCACCCATCGTGTAGCGGCCGGAGTTGCGCAGCGGCTCCGCGACCAGCAGCAGGGCGACCAGCCAGGCGACCAGGAAGCCGATGGAGTAGAGGAAACCGTCGTAGCCGAAGAGGGCGATGGCACCCGCGATGCCGAGGAAGGACGCGGCGGACATGTAGTCGCCGGACACGGCCAGGCCGTTCTGGAAGCCGGTGAACTGACGGCCGCCCGCGTAGAAGTCGGCGGCGTCCTTGGTCTGCCGGCCGGCCCAGACGGTGATGACGAGGGTCGCGGCGACGAACACCGCGAACAGGGTGATGATCAGCGTGCGGTGCTCACTGGCCGCATCCGCCGCAAGCGTGGTCACGGGGCTCATGCGCCGCCCTCCATCCGGGACTTGATGGCCTCCGCCTTGGGGTCGAGCTTGGCGGCGGCGTGCCGCGCGTACCACCAGGCGATCAGGAACGTGGTGAGGAACTGGGCGAGGCCGAGAAGCAGGGCCACGTTGATGTTGCCGAAGAGCTCGGTGCCCATGAAGTCGCCCGCATAGTTCGACAGCAGCACGTACAGCAGGTACCAGGCGATGAAGGCGAAGGTCAGCGGAAAGGCGAAGGAGCGGTAGGAGTGGCGCAGTTCGGCGAACTCCGCGCTCTCCTGCACCTCGGTGAACTCCTCGGTCGAGGGTAGGTGGTACTGCTCTGTCGAGGGGGGCGGTGCATCGGTGGCCACGGAGTCTCCTCGCGTTGCAGGTGCAATTGCGTCACTGGACGGGGGCGAGTGTCCTAGCGCTCCCTGCACAAGGTCCACGGCGGCACGCGGGGACCGGTTCAACTCACCCGGCCTCTTTCCGAAGTCACTTTGGGCAAGTCATTGCTGGCCAGTGACTTCGGGATATAACTTCGGCCTGCACCACCCGTCATGTACCTGCCCGAGCACCACCGCCGCCTCGGGCTCTTTTGTTTCCGGATGATGTGGAGAACCCATGGCTCATCTGCGTTCCAGACGCCGCCTGGCCCTCGCCGTGCCCGTCGTGCTCTCGCTCACGGCCTCGCTCGGCTTCCTGCCGGCCGCGGCGTCGGCCGCTCCGCGCGTGGAGAGCGCGGCGCAGGCCGCGGACGCGCCCAATCTCGCGTACGTCGTCAACACCCGACTTGACCGTCACACGATCGAGTCGGTGAAGAAGGCCATCGCCGTGGCCGGCGGCACGGTCGTGGTGACGTACGAGAAGATCGGTGTGATCGTCGTCCACTCGGCGAACCCGGACTTCGGCAAGCAGATTCGCGCGGTACGCGGGGTCCAGTCGGCGGGTGCCACACGCACCGCGCCGCTGACCGCCGCCGGTACGACCGACGAGGGCTCGGCGCAGTTCCTCTCCGAGGAGCAGGCCGAGAAGACCGCCGCCGCCTCCGCCGCGGCGGGCGAGAGCGAGCCCCTCGAGGCCGACCAGTGGGACCTGCGGGCGATAGGCGCCGACAAGGCGGCGCAGATCAACCCGGGCAGCAGCAAGGTGACCGTCGCCGTGATCGACACCGGCGTCGACGACACCCACCCGGATCTCGCCCCGAACTTCTCGGCCAGGCAGTCCGCGAACTGCGTCGGCGGAGTCGCGGACACCAGCGAGGGCGCCTGGCGTCCGTACACCGCCGAGGACTACCACGGCACCCACGTGGCCGGCGAGATCGCGGCGGCCCGCAACGGCATCGGCGTGGCGGGCGTGGCGCCGGGCGTGAAGGTCTCCGGCATCAAGGTGAGCGACCCGAACAACGGGCTGTTCTACCCGGAGAGTGTCGTCTGCGCGTTCGTGTTCGCCGCCGACCACGGCGTCGAGATCACGAACAACAGCTACTACGTCGACCCGTGGCTGTACAACTGCATGGACGATCCCGACCAGAAGGCGATCGTCGACGCGGTCAACCGGGCCCAGCTGTACGCCCAGCACAAGGGCACGCTGCACCTGGCGTCCGCGGGCAACTCCAACCACGACCTGGACTCGGACGCGATCGTCGACGCGAGCAGCCCCGACGACGGGACGACGTACGAGCGGACGATCGACCCGCACACGTGCTTCGACGTGCCGACGCAGCTGCCGGGTGTCGTCACGGTCAGCGCGACGGGCGTGAAGAACCTCAAGTCGTACTACTCCTCGTACGGCAAGGGGGTCGTCGACGTGGCCGCGCCGGGCGGTGACCGGCTCTACCAGATCCCGGACACACCGTCGAAGAACGGCCGCATCCTGTCCACCATGCCGAACGGCGAGTACGCCTTCCTGCAGGGCACGTCGATGGCCTCCCCGCACGCCGCGGGCGTCGCCGCGCTGCTGAAGTCGACACACCCGTGGGCGACCCCGTCCCAACTGCAGATGCTGCTCAAGGTGCAGGCGGACAACCCGGGTTGCCCGGAGTCGTACGACCAGAACGGCGACGGCACGCAGGACGCGGTGTGCAAGGGCGGCAAGCGGGTCAACGGGTTCTACGGGTTCGGCATCGTCAACGCGCTGGACGCGGTGACCAAGTAGGTCCACAGGTCCGTAGGGCCCGTAGATCCACATATTGATTCAGTCAATACTGCATAGTGCAGTCATGACTGATATCGCGTTCGCGTGGTCCTCGTTGGGCGGCGATCCCGCCCTTGTCCCGCGGGTGTCGACCGTGGTGCGGGAGGGCGCTCTCCAAGGGCGCCTTCCCGTACGGGAGCTGGCCCGGGCGTGTGTGGGCGCGTGTGCGCTCGCCGCGGCCGAGCTGGGGGCACGGCGGGCCGGGCTCGCCGAGGTGCCGCGGGTCCGGGTGGACGACGGGGCGGTGGCGACGGCGTTCGTCAGTGAGCGGCATCTGCTGGTCGACGGACGGGCGCCGGTCGCCTTCGCCCCGCTGTCCCGGTTCTGGCGGACGGCGGACGGATGGGTGCGCACGCACGCCAACTATCCCCACCACCGGGCGCGGTTGCTCTCCGCGCTGGGTCTGACCGAAGACCTCGCGGACTCCGTCGGACAGGCTCTCGCCGAGCGGACGTCCCTGGAGGCCGAGGAGGCCGTGTATGCGGCCGGGGGTCTCGCCGTCGCGCTGCGTACGCCCGAGGAGTGGGCCGCGCACGAGCAGGGCGTCGCGGTGGCCGGACGGCCGCTGGTCGAGCGACAGCGTCTGGACTCCGCACACGCGCGTGTGCTCACGCCCGTCGAGGGCGCCCCGCTGCTGCCGGCCGCCGGGCTGCGGGTCCTGGATCTGACCCGGGTCGTCGCGGGCCCCGTCGCCACCCGCACGCTCGCCCTGCTCGGCGCGGACGTGCTGCGCGTGGACGCCCCGCAGCTGCCCGAACTCCCCGACCAGCACGCCGACACGGGCTTCGGGAAACGGTCGGCGACGCTGGACCTGGTGGCCGACCGCAGCACCTTCGAGGAGTTGCTCGCGGCGGCGGACGTGGTCGTCACCGGCTACCGTCCGGGCGCCCTCGACCGGTTCGGGCTCTCGCCGCAGGCCCTGGCCGAACGACGGCCCGGCATGGTCGTGGCGCAGTTGTCCGCCTGGGGCGCGTACGGGCCCTGGGGCGGGCGGCGTGGATTCGACAGCCTGGTCCAGGTGGCCACCGGCATCGCCGCGACGGAGGGATCGCCGCGGCGGCCCGGCGCGCTGCCCGCGCAGGCCCTCGACCACGGAACGGGGTATCTCCTGGCGGCGGCGGTGCTGCGCGCGCTGACCGAGCAGTCGCACGAGGGCGGCAGCAGGTTCGTCGGGCCGGCGCTGGCGCGGACGGCGCGGTGGCTGACGGACGGGATCGAAGCCGGTGGGCGGGAAAGGGAGAACGCCTCGTACGACGACCCCGGCTCCTGGCTCGCCGAGAGGGACAGCGCGTCGGGGCGGCTGCGGTACGCCCTGCCGCCGGTCTCCTTCGAGGGCGGCCCGGCCGACTGGGCACGGCCCTCGGCGCCGTGGGGGACGGACGCCCCCCGCTGGGCACGGGTCAGCCGGGCCGCGAGGTGAACCGCAGGCGGTCGATGGCGCTCATGTCGACGACCTTCGACGGCGCCGCGAGGGTCCCCCGGACCAGCAGGAACTGCGCCGCGATGTACGTGATCATGACCCAGAAGTCGGGCAGCGGCGGCTGCGGCCAGTCCGCGACGCCGGTCGCGATGAGGGTGTCGGAGAGCAGGAAGAGCGTGCCGCCGATCCCGGCGACGAGCCCCGCGCGCGTGGCGGCCGCATACGCCATGGCCGTGAGCAGGAGGCTGTAGCCGGCCACGGGAACGCGGAGGCCGGCCGGCAGGTCCGGCCAGAGGAGAGCGACCGTGCCGAGAAGGACCATGGCGTAGACGGGGGTGAGGTGGGTGCCACGCGCGCGTGCGGCCGTACGTCGCGCATCGCCCGCAGCGGACGCGGCTCCATGTGCCCTGAACAGGGCGAGGTAGCAGACGTGGCCGGCCGCGAAGGAGGCCATGCCCGCGAGGAAGGCGGGCTCGGCGTCGGACAGGAGCAGGAGGTCGCCGCCCCAGCCGCACAGGAGGGCGGCGACCAGGAGTCGGGGTGCGCCGCGTGTCGCCGCGTACGCGGCCAGGAGCGGCATCAGAAGGGGCTTGGCGAGCGGGTGTCCGGTGCCGAATCCGGCCGCGAGGGACACGAGGTCGGCGGTGGCGGCCAGGACGAAGGCGGCGAGGAGCAGGCGGGTCCGGCTCATGCGGACACCGTGTCCGGGGCCGGCGCGGCCACGGGAGCCGGCTGCCAGCCCGGCCCGCGGAACACGCGCCCGGCGCGCTCGCGCCAACCGCGTGCCGCCCTGAGGTCCTTGGCGATGGCGACGTATTCGTGTGTGGCGACCTTGAGCGGGTTGAACGTGTTGATGTTCTTGGTCAACCCGTACACAGGTCGCTCGGTCTCGGCCACGAAGGACCCGAAGAGCCGGTCCCAGAGGATGAGGATCCCGCCGAAGTTGCGGTCCAGGTAGCCACCCTGCGAGGCATGGTGCACCCGGTGGTGGGACGGCGTGTTGAGGACGAACTCGAACCAGCGGGGCATCTTGTCGATCCGCTCGGTGTGGATCCAGAACTGGTAGACGAGGTTCACGGAGGAGCAGAACGCGAGGGCGGCCGGGTGCACGCCGAGGGCGACGAGAGGGACGTAGAACGGCCAGGCGGTCAGGCTCGTCCAGGGCTGGCGCAGCGCGGTGGACAGATTGAACCTGCGGCTGGAGTGGTGGACGACATGGCAGGCCCACAGGATGCGGATGACGTGATGGCCGCGGTGCGACCAGTAGTAGAAGAAGTCCTGCGCGAGCAGCATCAACAGGACCGTCCACCACAGGACGGGAACGCGCAGGGGCGTGAGTTCATGGATCGCCGTATAGATCGCGACGATCGGGACCTTCCAGACGAAGTCGAAGAAGAGGCTGCCGAGCCCCATCCCGACGCTCGTCGCGGCGTCCTTCGACTCGTAGCCGGCCGCGTCCTCGTCGGGATGGATGCGGACGCTGATCATCTCGATGACGGTGAGCAGCACGAAGGCGGGTATCGACCACACCACGGCGTCGGGGAGATTCGGCATGACATGCACCGTAGGACCGCACCCATGAGGGCGGGGGCTGTCAAGGCGTACAGAAGTCCGGCCCCGGTGGTCGGTGTGCAGCGCATCGGGGGTGGGGGTGGTCTTGTGAGGGACGGAGCGTCGGGTGTGGTTCCCCGGGATG
>NZ_VZRB01000055.1:0-4951 GCF_008806595.1 Streptomyces luteolifulvus
GACGTGAGTCACGCGTCCCTGCCACCCCATAACGGGGTGTCTGGACGGAGGAGTCCACCCCAGCAGCCAGCTGGGCACTACCTCCAAGCCCGGCCCTTCAAGGCCGGGTCAAGTTGACGGCGAGCAGGTTCGTGACCCACGGAGTTGCCTCGGTCGGGGCAGTGGCCGAGGCGCGCAACGACGTCTTCCTTCGCCTCAATATTGCTCTTGGCCTGGCCTGCGCGTTTCACTCGCCGCCAGCGTCCGGATCCTGATCGGAAACGCGAAAGTGCCCTCCGAGCTGGGAAGATGAGGCTTGTCGAAGGCCTCTGTCTCAACAGCAGGAAGGCACTTTCTGCGTGCACACTACCGGGTCGCGCTCTAAGCTCCTCGTCTCGTGAAGGCTCAGCTTCCGGTGAGGGTGATGGCCAGGTCCGTGATGTTCAGTGGGAACTGGCCGACGGAGGTGGCCTCACCGGTGAGGAGATTGATGCTGTAAAGGGACGGCGTGCTCGAGCTGTACGGGGTGAGCGAGGCGAAGGCAGTATTCGAGGTTGCCTTGCCATTGGTCAGGATACTGAAGATGTCCAAACCTGCGTCGGGGCCCGCATTGATGGTGAGGGAGCCGGTCGGGGACAGGGTGCCGTTGTTGGCAGGGGCCTGGATGACGACCTGGTCCGCTCTTGTGTCAATATCGAACAGTGTTGTCGCGGACGCCCCGTTCAGGTCGTTGTTCGTGTAGGCGGCCGCGGTGACGCCCCTGGTCGGCCCGGTGGCCGGCGGGGTGGTCAGGATGGCGTCCTCGACCGTGGTGTGGTCATTGAGGTTGTGCCGCAGGTTCTGGCCGTTGTCGCTGATCACGCGGAGCCGGTCGGCCGCCGGATTGAAGTCGATGTCGAAGGTGGTGCCGTACAGGGCCACGTTGAGCTGGGAGACCTTGGTGACGACCACGTCCGTGGTGGTCGGCGGGGTCTTGATCGTGTAGATGCCGCCCTTGTCGCCGACGCCATACATCAGGCCGTCCTGGACCCGGTAGTCGATCCCGATCAGCTTCTGGTCGCCGACGAGTCCGGTCACGACCCTGACCCAGTCGAGCACGGTCGGCCGGTCGGTGGTGAACGTGGCCATCAGGGTGCCGTCGCCGGTGATCCCGAACGCCCGAAGGCCGGGGGCGGCGGGGGCGGCGGCTGAGGCGGCCGAGCCGGCGCCCGGCATGCTCAGCATGAGCGTTGTGGAGATGGACATGACGGCGATGGCCGCAGCCATTCTCTTTCTGACCCCTGTCCTCACTCTTGTTTCAACTCCTGCCTTCACTGGTGTTTCCCTCCCGTCTGAACGCAAGTGAGTGCATGCCGTGTGCATGCGAAGTAGGGGAAGTGACTCCAAGAATGATTCGCCGACTTATTTCTGGAGTGCAGCATGGCGATCGCTGCGGTGCTTCCCCAGGCTCGGGCATGTGCTTCCCATTAAGTCCCACGCCCCCAGGACCTACAAGCGGATAGAACGTCAAAAGCGCCCCAGTGCGGGAACTTTGCACAGTGTGTCAAAGTCTCCGCCGGTACATCCGTCATCGATTCACGCGGAGTGATGAACGTCGTCCGGTTTTCGACTGCCGAACGCTCCCTACGAAGGACATGCTCCCGTCCATGGGGAGTCTCTTCGCAGAGCTGGCCCGGCAGGCGCCGGCCAACGCGCGCCGGGAAGTCGAGGCGTATGTACGCGAGATTCCGGAGCTCGGGCTCCTGGACGCGAACCCCCGGGACAGGGCTGAAACGCTGGAGTACGCGGTGTGGCTCAGACGCCGCACGAACGAACTGGCCCCGAGCAGCAGCGAGCTGACCCAGGACGACCTCGGCTACATCGCATCGATGGGCGAAGCACGGGCCGAGGCAGGAATGTCGCTGGAGTCACGGCAGCAGATTCTGCGACTGCATACCGCGCTCATGCTGCGCGAGATCAACGAGGCGACCGACGCCCAGCGCGGCGGTGGTGTCGACGAACTCATGCGGATGATGAACTGGTTCGCCCCGCAGGGCGTGCGCGGCGTCGGCGCCTACTGCCAGGGATTCGTGAGGGTGCTGCGCCGCCGCCTGCCGTACGTCGAGCAGGCCGCCCTGCTGGCCGAGTCGATTCTGGTGGGAGACCCCGTGGCGGCCGAACTCGCCCAGGTCATGGGCATGGAACTGCCCGAGCACTGCGCCGTGACGGTGATCCGGGTGCCGGACCGCCCCGTTGGCGATCGTGCCCTGGAAAGCGAGATCGAAGCGCTGGTGAAGGCGCACCATGTGCCGCTCGTGTGGTATCCACAGGGCGGAGGCAGAGGCGGTGAGCTGATCGCCCTGGTTCCCCTGGTTCGCGGCGCCGCCGACACTGCACAGCTGCACGCACCCGACCCCACATCCGATCTCGTACGGGACTTCGCCGAAGCCGTCGGTCGCCCCTGTGCCGCCGGCACCGCAACCGCACCGGCGTCCGAGCTCGCCGAAGCCCTCGACCGGGCCCGGCGGATCAGCCGGGCGGCCCCGCTGCGGCCGGCGTCCCCGCAGCTGCGGCCGCACACTCTCGCGGACGTCTTCGTCGAACTCGCGGTCGCGGACGTGCCGTCCGCCGATGATTGGCTCCAGGCGGTGGCCCAGCGCCTGTCATCCGGCCCGGATCTCCTCGTCACGCTCGACGCGTACTACCGCTGCGACATGAGCCGCAGTGCTGCGGCGGCCGAACTCAACGTCCACCCGCGTACCCTGGACTACCGTCTCCGCCGGGTACAGAAGCTCACCGGCATCAACCCGGGCTCGACGCAGGGCGTGCGGATCCTCAGCGCGGTGGTCGCACGGCGTCAATCGGGAGCGTGGCACTGAACCGGGAGCGCGTCCTGGAGCCGGTGGAACATCAGCCGGCCCAGCGTCCGCTCCACCGCCCACCTGCGCGGCAGTGCGGTCCCAAGCCGGAAGACGCCGGCCCCCTGGTCAGGCACGCTCCGTAGTGGTCCACGAGCATGCGACCGAGACCGGCTGCGGCCACGCCGGCAAGGCCGGGGCGCGCCTGACTTGGGCGAACGTGCCCTTCGCAGGCGATAACTGAGGGTTCACCATGTGGGATGCCCCGGGCTGACGTTTGCGTGCCGTGCGGGCACCCGTGATGTGGGCACGGGCCGTCATCAACTGGTGATACGGCGTCAGTGCACCGTCATCTCTCTGGACACGAGCGTCTCTGAATGGAACGCTCACTACAGAGCGCGGGCCGCACCCGCTCTGCCGGGCCCTTGCTGCCCTCCGGCCTGCCTCGCTGCTCCTCGCAACGCATCGGCCCTGGACGGCCGATTTCCTCGTACGAGCCAGCGATCGCGCACAAGCAAGAAGTCCTCGCAAAAGACAGCGACCTCGCACGCCCAGATTCTTTGCCCAGAGGAGTTCACCGGATGAGGTTCAGCACCCCATCGGCGGCACTCGCCGCCGTCATCGCCGTGTCGGCGCCCCTGGCCGTTCCCGCCTCCAGCGCCGCCGCGTCCGAGGCCACCGGACCGGCGGAGTTTACCGTGAACACGACATCGGACGAGGTGGACGCGGACGCGTCGGACGGCCGGTGCCGCACCGCCTCAGGCGCGTGCAGCCTGCGCGCCGCCGTGATGGCCGCCAACGCCCAGCCGGGCAGTACGATCACTCTGCCTCCCGGCCGTTACCGGCTGACCATCCCGCCCAACCCCCGGCTGATCAACGGCGACCACCCCGACCCGACCACGGGCGACCTGAACGTCGCCGCCCCCATCACGATCAAGGGCGCCGGGGCGCGAACCACCGTCATCGACGCCAACCATGTGGACCGGGCCTTCCGCATGCAGGCGGACTCCCAGCTGTCTGATCTGACGATCACCGGGGGAGTGGCCAAGGAGCGCGAACTGCCCATCACCGACACCGGCGGTGGCGCCATCGCCAACGGACACCACATGACGCTGCGACGGGTCGCCGTGACCGGGAACTCGGCCGGTTACGGCGGCGGCATCTTCAACATCCCGGACTCCCACCTGGATCTGATCGACAGCACCGTCAGCGGGAACGTCGCGGGAGAGGCCGGCGGCATCAGGTTCGACGAGACCGGCAGCGTGACCAACTCGACCATCGCGAACAACCGTGTGACGAACCCCGGCGACCGCCCCGGCAGCCTCGCCGGGTACGGCGGAGGCATCGACATCCGCGGCCGGGGGCCCGTGGAGATCCTCAACTCGACCATCATCGGCAACAGTTCCAGCGACGGCGGTGGCGGGATCAACATCGCCCCGGCCTACCTCGACAGCCTGCCCGCGCCGATCCCCGACATCATCGACCTGCCCCTGGGGAGAATGACCCTGCGCAACTCCATCGTCGCGGGCAACACCGTTGCCGGCGCGCCCGCCAACTGCAAGAAGGCCTTCGCCGCCATCGAGTCGCAAGGCCACAACCTCGACGGCGACGGCAGTTGCCGGCTCACCGGCCCGGGCGATCTGCCCAGCCGTGCCGCGCTGACCGGACCGCTCGCCGACAACGGCGGCCCCACCGACACCGCCGCGTTGCTGCCCGGCAGCCCCGCCCTGGACGCGGCAGACGGCTGCCCGGCCATCGATCAGCGCGGTGTGGTCCGCCCTCAGGGCGCCGCCTGCGACATCGGCGCCTACGAGCACACGCCATGACGGCCTCTCCCCGCACCCGCATCCGTACCCGCATCGGCATCAGGAGCGATTGGTGATGCGATCTCCGATCCTGCACCGCATCCTGTCCCACCGCCGGCGCCGCACCCGGTCCGACGGTCCGGGCACCATCTTGTCCCACCGACCGGGCCGCACTCTCGTCCGGGCCATGACCGCCGTCGCGGCCCTGTCGTTATCACTCATCCCGCTCCCGTCCCCGGCTTCGGCCGGGGACGGGAGCGACCCCCTGGTCGTGCGCACCTCCGACGGCTGGGTGCGCGGCGCCGTGAGCCGTGACGGCGGGCGGGTCTT
>NZ_VZRB01000055.1:4961-34558 GCF_008806595.1 Streptomyces luteolifulvus
GGGCATCCCCTTCGCCGCCCCGCCGACGGGCGAGCGGCGCTGGCGTCCGCCGCGGCCCGCCGCACGGTGGTCCGGCGTACGGGATGCCACCGCACCGGCTCACCCCTGCGCCCAGGTACCACTGACGCTGCTACCCGACGGCGGCCCCATCCTGCCCGGCGAGTCCAACCGCACCGGCAGCACCACGGAGGACTGCTTGTACCTCAATGTGTGGACCCCCGCCCGCACGAGCGGCCGACACCTCCCGGTCCTGGTGTGGCTGCACGGCGGCGGCAACGTCTACGGCGCGGGCAGCGACTACAACGGCGCTGCGCTGGCCGCCCGCGGCATGGTCGTCGTGACGGTCAACTACCGTCTGGGCACCCTGGGGTTTCTCGCCCACCCCGCCCTGTCGGACGAGAGCGCGGACCACGCCTCCGGGGACTACGGCCTGATGGACCAGCAAGCCGCCCTGCGCTGGGTGCGGCGGAACATCGGCGCGTTCGGCGGCGACCAGAACCTGGTGACGCTCGGCGGCCAGTCCGCCGGGTCCGCGGACACCTGTCTCCATATCGTCTCGCCGACCGCCAAGGGCCTGTTCCACCGGGCCATTCAGCAGAGCGGAAGCTGCGCCTCGACGGATGATCTCACCACACTCACGCTCGACGCGGCCGAGCGGAAGGGCAGTGACTTCGCGTCCTCGGTCGGCTGCGCCGATCCGTCGACCGCGGCGGCCTGTCTGCGCGCCGTACCCACCACCGAGCTCATCCGCGCCACCGGCAGCGGCCCCACGTCCCTGTGGGGAGCGAACACCGGTCCGCGTGTTCTTCCGCGCCCCGCGCACAAGGCGTGGGCCGAGGGCCGGGTGAACGCGGTCCCGACGCTGAGCGGCAGCACCCACGACGAATTTCGGTACTTCACCGCGCTGTATGTGGATCTGCTCGGCGGCGGCCCGCTGACCCCCACCTCGTACGCCGCCCTGATCAGGCTCCAGCACGGCGACCGTGCGGCCGCGGTTCTCGGTACCTATCCCGCATCGGCACATCCGTCCCCCAACCTGGCCTATTCCGCCGTCGGCACCGACCAGCGGTTCGCCTGCCCGGCACGGGCCGACAGCCGCCTGTACAGCGGCCGGGTGCCCGTGTATGCCTACGAGTTCAACGACCCCGAGGCGCCGCCTTTCATCCCAGCGCCGCACACTCCGCAGGGCGCCTTCCACGCCTCCGAGCTGGCCTACCTCTTCCCCATGGATGCCGTACGGCCCCTGACGCCTGCCCAGCGGCGGCTGTCGGCCACGATGACCGCCTACTGGGCGCGGTTCGCGGCCACCGGCAATCCCAACGGGCCCGGCGCGCCGGCGTGGCCGCGCCATACGGCCGCCGGGGACCGCATCCAGGTGCTGGCACCGGACCGAATCGCCCCCACGACCCGTTTCGCGGCCGACCACCACTGCGCGCTCTGGCAGCCTTCCCCCACCCCGGGAGGAGCGATGCGTTGACGTCCTCCCCTCGTGAACGAGCGGTATTTCTACGGCTCGCGCTGCAGGGGTTTCTGCTTCATCGCAGACTGCCCGCCGCCGACTGCCCTCGGAGTGTTATAGGTCTACAGCAGCTCCGCAGACAGAGACCGCCAGCCCGTCGGCCAGAAGGCTTCGACCGTGCCGCGGCGCGGTGGTCGGGGCCCTGTCGCTGCGCGCCGCCTACCGCACCCCCACCGCCTCCTCAACGGCGCGGACGCTCGCCCGCCGGATGCGGTCGGCGCATCGGCGCACGTCGTCGCCACGAGCGGCCATCTCGCCGCGTACGCCGTCATGGCCCGCTCCCGCGCGGACGGCCGGCTGCACGCACGGCCGACTGGCCGACCTGTTCACCGCCCACCAGGTAGAGGGGGTGGGTATCGAGTGCGCCCGCAAACCGCCCGAGCAGACCCCTGGTGGCAAATACCGGGTCGTCAATTCCTGCCCGTGGCGCCGGGCGAGTGGTGGGCCTGGCATGGGGTGCCGGGAATCGGAACGCCGTGGTGGGCCGCCAGTGCCAGCAACGCGACGCGCAACGGTCCGGTCTCCAGGGCGGCGTCCGGGTCGAACCAGCGGGCAACGGCGGCTCCGCTCGCCATCCGGAGGGTGAAACGGGCCAGTTCGTCCGACACCTCCGGACGGTCACGCAGCCCGAAGACGGCGCTCACCGATTCCTGGGCCCAGGTCACCAGCGCGTCGCGATAGTCGTGGAACTGGGCCACGGCCGCTGCGCTGGCGTCCTGTTGCACAATGCTCAGCCCCATCAGCAGCTTCACGCCGTGCGGATGACGCTGGTATGCGTCCTCGACCTCTTGGAGGAAGGTGTCCAGGCGCCGCGCGACATCGGCGCCCGGCACGGCGACCGGAGGCAGGGCCGCCAGCAGAGCGGTCCTGGCGCGCTCCAGCACCGCGACGTAGATCCCCTCCTTGCTGCCGAAATGCCAGTAGATGGAGCTGGCCGGCAGACCACATGCGGCGGAGATCATCGAGATGGAGGTGGCCGCGTAGCCGTGCCGCGACATCAGCTCGCCGGCGGTGCCGAGAATCGCGTCGCGGGACCGCGCACCGCGGTCCTCGGCCTGTGCCTGCGTCATACGGCCGACTCTAGAGGAAGTTCGACCACCTGCGGGCCCCCGGCCCTTGCCCCGCCTCACCCCCGATCGGCGGCTGTCGCTGGAACGGCACGATGGCTGTCAGCCCGCCCAGTTGGCCGGGCGCGAACTTCCCCACGGCCACGGTGCCCGTACGGGTGATGGTCACGTGCACGACCTCGCCTGGCCGGCCGTCACCACGACCGCTTCCCGCTGGGCCTGGCGAGCGGCAGCAGCCACTCTCTTCAACAGGGCTACTGATTAAGGGACTTGGGTGCCGAGCCCGTTTGATGATGCCCAGTATGTGGACCGGCTCGTGGTGAGTAAAGCCACAGTTAGAGCGGGCGAGTTGGGTGTGACCTGCGGTCGGTCTCCGGGTGGTCGTCCGATTCTGACTCCCTGTCTTTAAATGCCCCTTAACGGTCGTGATCTTCCCACCTAGGGTCCTGTGCTTGCGTGCCACTCGCACGCACGTTTGATTGTTCCTACCGGGAAGGACACGAGACTTCGTGCAACCGTCCATACAACGGTCGAAAGACCGGCGCAGAAGAGCCCTTCTCGCGGTATCAACCGCCTTACTGCTGACCGCTGATGCCTTGGTCCTCACCAGCCAGGCCTCGGCCTCCGCACCCGTCGCCGACCCGGTCGCGGATTCCCGCGGGGTGCATCAGCCGTCGAAGGCCGAGATCGCCAAGTCCGACATGGCATGGGCCGCCGCTCATGCCAAGGGCTCGAAGGCCTGGGCGATGCTGGAGGCGAAGCGCACCGGCAAGAAGGTCACCGTCACCGACGAGACGACCGCGACTTCCATCACGGTCGCCAACCCCAACGGCACCCTTACCACCCAGGTGACCCCGGGGCCGGAGCGCGTCTGGCGTGCCGGGGCATGGCACAGGGCGAACGCCACCCTTGTGCGTACCCCTGATGGTGGGGTGAAAGCGAAGGACCACCCCAACGGACTGCGTCTGGCCGGTGCAGGGGGATCCGAGCCGCGTTCCCTGACAGCCGCGCAGGAGGCCCCGGCCCGAGACCTGGTCACCTTGGGCAGCGGCAAGAACGCGGTGACCCTCCAGTGGAAGGGCGGCCTCCCGGCTCCTGAGCTGGACGGCACCACCGCCCGCTACAAGAACGCGGTGCCGGGCGCGGACGTCGTCGTCGAGGCGACGCGGACCGGCTTCGAACAGTTCGTGCAGATCGACAAAGCGGCCCGCCACAGCCGGCTACTCCTACACGCTGCCGGTCAAGACCGGCGGCCTCACAGCCAAGGCGAACAAGGACGGCTCGGTCACCTTCCGCGACAAGCAGGGCGCGGTGCGAGCGGTCATGCCCGCTCCGTTCATGTGGGACGCGGCGGTCGACCACCGCTCCGGCGAACACACCCACCGCGCCCGCGTCGGCATGAAGGTCGTGGACCGGGGCAACGGTGCGGTGGACCTGGTCGTCACCCCGGACGCCGGCTTCCTCGCGGATCCGGCCACCCAGTACCCGGTCACGGTGGACCCGTCGACCTCGGCCTTGGCCAACACGTTCGACACCTACGTCCAGCAGGGCGAGACCGGGGACCTGTCCACCGACACCGAACTCGACTTCGGCAACCCCGGCACGAAGAACGCGGACGGCACCCCGCGGACGGCGCGCGCGTTCATCACCTGGAACACTTCGGCATTCCAGGACGCGCTGATCGTGGACACCAACCTGTCGCTGTACAACTTCCACTCCGGGAACACCGACTGCTCAGCGCAGGAGTGGGCCGTGTGGGACACCGGCGCGGCCTCGACGTCGTCCCGGTGGACTGCGCAGCCGACGTGGAACAAGCAGTACCACTCCTCCACCCAGACCACCGGGAACCCCGACTGCGCCTCGCAGCCGGACAGATGGATCAACGCCGACGTCGACACCCTTGTGCAGACCTGGGCGTCAGCGAAGGCCACCCGGGGCACGATGGGCCTGAGGGCGGCGACCGACGACGTCAAGGCGTGGAAGCGGGTGAACTCCGCGAACGCCGCCTCGAACCAGCCGAAGCTGTCGGTCACTTACAACTACCGCCCCTCGGACGGCACCAAGCGAGAGGCCGGATCCCCGTTCAAGTCGTACGCAGGTGTGTGGGCGGTCAACACCACCACTCCGACGCTGCGCGACACCTTCACCGACCCCGACGGTGACAGGGTGAACGGAACCTTCCAGGTCTACGACGCCTCCACGGACAAGCCGATCACCACGGCGGCCGGTGACGGCCTGATCGTCTCCGACTTCGCCGACTCCGGGAAGCCGGTCAGCGTCCAGGTCCCGGCCGGTCAGCTCAAGGACGGCAAGACGTACAAGTTCCGCACCAATGCCTACGACGGCACCCACTACAACACCTCCTGGTCGCCGTGGGTCCAGTTCGTGGTCGACACCACGGCACCCGGCGAGCCCTCCCCGGTGACGTCCGCGCAGTATCCCGAGGGCGGCTACGGCGGCGGTGCGGGCACGGCCGGGACGTGGATGGCGACGACGGCCTCCGACGCCAACCGGCTTCAGTACCGGGTGGACGGCGAGGACGCCGACCCCGAGGCTGACATCCCCGCGTCGGGTACCTGGCAGACGGTCAACACCACCACGAGCGGCTCCAGCACCACCGGATCGTTCTCCACGACGCCGGCTGCCGACGGCGCCCACCATGTGGAGACCCGGGCCGTGGACCGGGCCGACAACACCGGCACCGGCAACGAGTACGGGTTCATCGCCGGATCCGCTCCGGCGTCCCGGCCGCACAAGGTCGATATCGCACTGCCCGAGCCCAAGAAGGACGCCCCCGATCCGGCCGACTGGAACAACCCCTACCCGGCGTTCGGCTGGGACGGCTGGGAGTCCCTGACCAGCCTGGGCAAGGTCAAGGAGAACCTGCCTGCGCTGCTGCCCATGAAGAAGCGCACGATCAAGGCCGGAGACGTCACCCTCACCATAGCCCCCGAGAAGAAGCGCAACCCGCTCGCGGCAGAGGCCCTGAAGGCCTACAAGGCCCAGAGCAGGCAGAACACCGCCGCGCCGCGCGCTCCCAGCGCCTACACCGGTCCGCTGCTGGACAAGTCCTGGTGCGACACGACGGACATGAACCAGAAGTCGTTCATCCGCCGCAGCGAGGCGTGCCTGTTGTTCACGTGGGGTGCCGAAGCCACCAGCGACCGGGGCGTTTTCCGCCAGTACTGGGAGGTGATGTGGCAGGTCAAGCTGGACCCCAAGGGGAAGGCCATAAGGACGTTCGTGCAGATGACGCCGCTGATGCCGACGGTGCAGGAGCAGTGGCCCTCCTCGCCGAAGGCGATGGCCTGGAACGTCGTGACCGGCTGCGCGAACAGCGGCTGCACCAGCGGAATGGGATTCGACTGGGAGAGCGGACGCGGGCCGTCGTGGTCCTCCGGGCTCGACAGTCATCTTGCGCAGGGAACGGCCGACTTCTCCTGGGACGGCAGCTTGAACAACGCCTCCGGACCGAAGGACAAGGACAAGTCGAAGGCCCTCGAACTCGCCATGGGTGCCTTCTTCACCACCGACAGCCCCGGCCTCGTGGTCACCAAGCCCAACGTCAGCGCGGGCCCGTTCGAGGTGCGCTGCGACAAGGTGTACGGCGACGGGGGCTGTGTGATCCCCTCTTACAGCCCCGGCTATGCGATGAACTCCAAGCGCTATCCGGCTGCGGCGGCGCACGCCTGGCTGATCCAGAACAGGCTCAAGCCGGAGTTCTTCGGCCAGACGCCGGTCACCGCCCTGCACTACATGCCGAACAAGACCCGCAACAGCGGCGGCAACAACAATGCGGGGCGCAGTGAGAATTCCAACCGGTACCGGGTGTGCCGCGGGGCCGCCGCCAACGCGATGGTGTACCACCCCAAGACAGCTCTGCACCCGGGCCTGGCGGATTCCAACAAGGACATCCGTTCCTGCGACGAGTACACCTTCAACTCCACCTACGAGTCGGCCGGCATGCCGGCAGCCGAGGGCGGCAAGAACCCGAAGCCAGTCTCGGATGCGAAGCAGGGCCGCGAATGCGTCCAGACGTATGAGACGAAGCTGAGTGACGGCACGTTCAAGCTCTACGACGACGAACGCTTCGCCGCTCCGACGTGGGACGAGACGTGCGGCCGGTCCTCCCTGTCCAGGAACGTCAACTCCGGGTCGATGTCGCACTGGGGAACCTTCGCATCCACCTTCCGGATGCTGGACAAGGACACCTACTGGGTCGATATCCAGGGCCTGAAGGACTGTGACACCACGACCGACACGGTCAAGTGCACGATGAAGCCCTAACCGGCCACTGACAGACGAGCGGCCCCCGCGCACCAGCCGCGGGGGCCGCGCTCGTCCACCCACAGGGTTACGCAGTGGCCCGCAAAGGGGGCAAAGGTGCGGAGAAGTGCTCGCAGATCACACGGACCGTCTCCCAGCCGTCCAGGTTGAATTCCTCGTCCTCCTCGTAGCGGCTGGTGTCGTCACCGACAATCCCGGCCGCCTGAAGCGCCGACGCCAGCACGTCCTCTTCCCCGGCCCGCTCGTCCTCCTCTCCGCCGCAGCCCAGCCCGAACCAGGTGATGCACTGACCCCCGCGCGCGTACATGAACTGGGACGGTGCATCCCAGGACCGTGTCTGGAAGAACAGCACGTCCGTGCCGTCCGCGGAAGCCCGAAGGGCCGGGGCGTTCCAGTCGTCGGATGCGGTACGGGCGGTGCCGTCACCGACCTGCTCCACCGCATACGCCCACCCCTGTGACGAGCCCACGACCAGGGGCCGAGCTCCCTCGGGCAGCCGGGACACCAGTTCCCTGGGGTCCAGGCCACGTGCGTAGGTGACCCACACGTCGATGCCCTCGTGGCCATCCAGCCACCACGTCTCGCCGGCGTCTGCCGCCATCACCGTTCCTCTCGTCTCGTACTGATGGGTCAGTGTCGTCGTTCGCAGTCGGGGGCGATCAGGGGAACTTCGAGCCCGGTCGTGAGCGGTGCGCGGTGCCCAACATCCGCTTCCTCATGGTGGGTCGGGTCGATGGTGCAGGGCACCGGCGGGGCTAGCGGTGCCGGATGAAGCAGAGGGTCGCGGTTGCTGTGGCCATGGATCCCTGATGGGTCGACAAGGACGGCAGGCCGGTGGGGCGATCCGGCGGAGGGGATTGTGCGGCATGTTTGCACAGCTCGCGCAGCTCCTCGGCTGAGAGCGCGCTCGGGCTGGGACTCTGTGGCTGGTGTGGGGGCCGGGTGCTGGCGTTGAGCGCCTCCGTCGCTGCGGCGCCGGTCACGGCCACGAGCACGGCGGCCCCGAGTAACCAGGATGCACGCCTCATGCGTTCTCCCTGCTCTGCTCTGCTCTGGTCTGGTCCGGTTGGTGGTCCTCATCCTGCCGTATGCCACTGACATCCCCGTCACGGAACGGGAGTTGCCCCGCGTCAGAGCGTCGCCATTTCCACGGAGGTGACCGCGTCGTGCGAACCGGGCCACGGCGGGGCCCACCGCGCGGCCCTGCCTGACGTCGCGCAGGTAGGCCTCGGCTCACGGGCTCCGGAGTCCGGCGCACGGGTACGTCATGATCATGGCTTTTGCGCAGGACCACCGTGTGCCCAGCACAGTCGCTGTAGCGCTGCTGCGGATGACCGGTCTTTGCCTCGCGGCAGCGGCGTCACGCCGGTCGTCCGGCCGATTCCGCCTGCTGCACGGTCACCCCGTCGAGCAGGCGGCGCTCGCCCGTGGAGCCCTTCGCCGTGGCGGCTTCGGTGGACAGCAGACAGTCCAGGGCCCGCAGGATCGAGCGCTCGATGGAATCGACCGCGGCAGCGCCCTTCAGAGCGATCAGCGATGCCCAGCTGTCCCTCCAGCGCCGCCATCGCCTCTCGCCAGCCGCTCTTGACGATGTCGTCGAGAAGCGGGCCAGCGGCGGTCGGCTGGATTCTCAGGGTGAAAAGGAAAGTTTTCCGCCGTAGTTCCTTCTCCGGTTCACAGCAGGGCAGGGCGTCGAGGGTCTGGTGGAGGGCGGTGAAGAAGGGGGAGGTGTCAGATACGCGTCCACGCGTGGTGCGTCGAGCAGATGCAGGAGCGCGAGCGGTCCCGCGGGGCGGGAGCGTGAGCGCCCGGCCGACCGCCGAGCGGGCGCTCTCGGCGGCTCCGTCGCGGTCTCCGCGCTCCCAGGCCGCCCGCAGCCGCCGCCTCCGCGATCGCCACCGTGTGGTGGCGCGGCACGTCCTCCGGTATCCGCCGCAGTTCCCTGTGCAGAACATGCGCGGGGTCGTCCGCCGTCTTCCGTCACAGAGCGTAGCCTTCCATCGCTTTCCGCACCCGCTGTGCGATCTGCCTGGTATGGGCGTAACAGAGCCAGGTGTTAAACAGAGCCACGTGTTATTGAATGAGGTGTGCGGTCAGAAATCTCGGGACTCTGACGCCCGGGTTCTGGTGCGGCCCCGGCGCTGTGCCGGGGTTGGCGAGCGAGCTGAGGTGAGTCGCATGGACTCCGACTCCACCCCTTCCCCCTCGTCTGCGTCGCCGTTCGACATGGTCAGCAGCGCTCTGGGGCAGTACATCCCGCGCGGCGCAGCGGCAGCGGCCGCCGGTTCTGCCGACGCGCAGGTCGACAGCGCCGCCCGCCAACGCGTACACGCCAATCTGCCCCCCGGCCGTCAGGAGCAAATCCTTGGCGCGGTCAACCTGGACGGGGATTTGAGAGTCACCCGCTGCAATCTGGACGCCCCCGTTTTCGCCGGGGTGGAGGTCGAGGCCGGGAGCCCTTTCGTCGGTCTTCTGCCTCCCGGGGACGTACCGACGGTCATACGGCGGTTGCGGCAGGTCCTCGAGACCGGTGAGCCGCACGTCGCCCGAGTCCAGCGCCTGCGGCGCAGCGACGGGTCGGAACTGGTCGTCTCGATGAGCATCCTTGCCGCCGCGGCGCCTCAGAAGGGCCTGACCGTCTCTCTGATCGCCATGGCCAGGAGGCTGCACCTGTACGCCGCCGAGACCGCGATCGGCACCTCGTTGGACATAGGCGAGACCGCGCAGTCGTTGGCGGAGTCTCTGCTGGCCTGGGGAGACGTGGCCGCCATCGACCTCGACTTCGCCGTGTGGACGGGCGAGACGGTCACCGAGCAGCCGCAGGGGCGCATCCGGCTGCGGCGGGCGGCCCTGGTGCCGGACCGGGCGTGGCCCGACGGCTACGTGACTCCGGGCGACGATCTTCCCAGCGATGCGAGTCGCTTGCTGGCGCAAGCGATACTGCGTGACGATGCCGCGCAGGCCATCGTCATACCTGATCGGGAGGCGATCGAGCGGGTACTCGGCAGTCCGCGGCTGGTACGTGCCCTGGTGCCCGGTGACCTGGCGGCGGGTGTGGCGTGCATACCGCTGGTCCTGGACGGCGCGCCGCCCGTCGTTCTGGGCGTGGCGGAGGTCTGGCGGCGGGCGGACCGCCCCTTCGACGACAGCGAGCTGCTCGACCTGCAGGAACTGGTTGCCAGGACCTCTCATCACGTCGACCTGGCCCGCCAGCACCAGCGCGAGCACACGCAGGTGCTGGCGTTGCAGCGCCGCCTGTTGCCACGGACCGGCGGCGACACCATCGAGACCGCCAGCGTGTACCAGCCCGCCACTCCCGACAGCGCGGGCGTCGGCGGTGACTGGGTGAACAGCTTTCCGCTGCCGGACGGCCGTACCGCACTGGTGGTCGGTGACGTCGTCGGGCACGGCCTGGGAGCCGCGGCGACCATGGGACAGCTGAGCATGGAGGCCCGCGCGCTGCTGTCCGCGGGGCTGGCGCCCGACGAGGTGCTGGAGCACCTGGACGAGACCGTGACGCTGCTGGACGACGCGGAGTCGGGGCTGGCGGCCGGTTACAGCGCCCTCGGGTCAACCTGCTGCATCGCCGTTTATGACCCGGTCAGTCACCATGTGGCGCTGTCCAGCGCCGGCCACCTGCCCCCGGTCCTGGTGCCCCCGGACGGGCCCGGCGGCCCGGTCGCGATCCGCCCCCACCCCGGGCTGGGCGCCGAGTTCGCGCTGCGGGAGCCGTTCGACGTGCACGCGTTCGCCGCACCCCCCGGCTCGCTGCTCGCCCTCTACACCGACGGCCTGATTGAGGATCCCGCCCTGTCGATCGACGAGGGCATCGGCAGGCTGGCGGACGCCGTGTCTGCGGTGCACCCCTGGGACGCCCTGCAGCAGGCCGCGCGGCGGGTGGTCTCCGAGCTGGCGCCTGTGCGCCGGCGCGATGACGTCACCCTGCTGCTCGCGCGCATGATCGGCTACCGCAAGGGGGACACCGCGACCTGGCGTCTGCCGCCCCGCGGCGACGCGGCCGCCCGGGCCCGGACGATGGTCTCCGCGCTGCTGGGGCAATGGCGCACCAGAGACGACACCCGGGACAGCGTGCTGCTCGTGGTCAGCGAACTGGTCACCAACGCGGTCCGCTTCGCCGACGGACCCATCACGGTACGGCTGATCAGGACCGGTCACGGACTGTTGTGCGAGGTGGGCGACAGCGGCAACGGCAGGCCGCGGCTCGGCCGCAACGAGCTCCTCGACGACGGTGGTCGTGGGTTGCACGTCGTGCATGGACTCACCAGCCGGTGGGGGGTGCGGTGGACAGACACCGGCAAAGTGGTCTGGGCGTCAGTCGCGATGTGACGCTGCCGCGGGTCGATCGGGCGGCGTGCGTTCGTCAGGCGTCGCCACCGGCGTTACGGGCAGCGACCGCGCTGGTACGGGTGGCGCGGCTCGCACTACATCCACTCCCCTTCCAGGCGGTGGCCGTGAGCCCCGGGGCCGCCGAGTACAGGACGGCACGAGTGTCCGGTTCCTGCCCGGCGTCGTGCGTCCTCCGCAGGATGTGGAACACAGCGGCGCCTCCGCGATTGCCGCTGGTGTGACTGTCCCGGCCGTAGTCCAGGAGTCCCGACGACCAGGCCTCGGGCGTCGTCTGCTTCATGTACTCCAGCACTCGCGTCCCACCGACGTCCACCTGCGTCCGCCAGCGGCAACTCCCGCAATGGCAAACGCTCCAAGACCGTCCTGACGACGTGGGCGGAGAGGGGCTCCACGATGGCGGCGGCACGGCGTCTGGGCGTCTCCCCGCGGCAGGCGGAGCGCTGCCTCGCCGGCAAGGCCAAGCACCACGCCGGGCGCTGAAGGCGGGGCTGGAGCGCGAGGTCGCCAAGGCGTGGCAGCCGCGCGTGCGGGCGCAGGCCCACAGGAAGGCCGCCACCAGCACCGGGCTGACGATCGAGACCCGGGCGAGGGACTGCGGGACATCTATTTCCGGGACAGCGGACGCCGCGCCGACAACCTTGACGTCGACATCACCGGATCGTGGTGGGGGTCGCCGGGTGGCAAGTGCCCTGGTGACAGGTGTTTGTTCTGCTTCCGGTTCCGATCTCCTACGTCAGGTTGTGCAGGATGCTGCAGTGTTGGAGTCCGGCTGTGATCGGACCGTCCTGGGCGGTGGCGGCGGGGCTGGGAAACCGTGTCAGCAGCACTCATCTGGCACTGCGGTTCAAGGAGCTCATTGGCGTCACGCCGAAGCGGCTGGCCCGCACCCACCGCTTCGCCGCCACTGTGTTTGCGATCAACCCCGCCGGACCGATCGACTGGGGCGACCTCGCCGGTGGCGGAGGCTACTTCGACCAGGCCCACTTCGGCCACGAGTTCCGGGCGTTCACCGGGCTCACGCCGACACGGCACGTCGAAGTCCGGCGGCCGTTCCTGCGCGAACATCCCGGCCACGCGCTGGACGGCTGGCCGCTGCCGGCCGATTGATTTCTTACAAGAGCGACAGCTCACGACGCGCTAATTTGGGGCACCCCATAGCAAAGGAGAGCCCCGTGGGCAAGGTGGTCATGTACAGCTCGGTGTCGGTGGACGGCTTCGTCGCGGACGAGAACGACCAGCCCGGACCGCTGTTCGACTGGTTGTCCAGCGGTGACGTCCCGTTGGACGAGAGCGGCGAGTTGAAGGTGTCGCAGGCGTCCTACGACTACACCCGGCCGTACTGGGACCAGATCGGGGCGACAATCGTCGGCCGCCACGTCTTCGACATGACGGACGGCTGGGACGGGAAGCCTCCGGGCGGGATCGACCACGTGGTCGTCGTGACGCACCGGCCGAAGCCCGAGGGCTGGGACCCCGAGGCGCCGTTTCACTTCGTCGACGGCGTCGAGGCAGCCGTGGCCAAGGCGCAGGAGCTTGCGGGTGACCGCATGGTCGAGGTCGCCGCTGGCGACGTCGGTGGCCAGGTGCTTGCCGCAGGTCTGGTTGACGAGGTGCGCATGGACGTCGTACCCGTCGTGTTCGGGTCCGGCAAGCGCTACTTCGGGTCGGTCCACGCGCAGCACCTGTTGGAGGATCCTGACGTGGTGATTCAGGGCAACCGGGTGCTTCACCTGCGCTATCGGGTGCGCCGTTGACCGATCTGAGCGGGTACGCGAGGAAGTCCACTGCGAACGGTGACACAAGATCGGGCCTCCGGCTGCGTTTGCGCATCGCTGTCTCTGGTCGGGCAGCCGACGCCGATCCGCCCAGCACCTCACCTGCGCAAGTCGACTCAAGATCAATGGTTGCCGGTTTCCGTCGCATCTTTGGCCGACCCCCAGGAAGAGCGGCTCTTCACCAATGCAGGGTGTAGTCGGGGTCTGAATCCGCCCTTCTCGAGTAGGGATCGGGCGATGTAGTTGGTGAGGTTGCGGAAGCCAAGGGCGGAGCCGCGCAGGTGCTCCAGGCGGCCGTTGATCGCTTCGGTTGGACCGTTGCTGGTGCCGGGCCGGTCGAAGTAGGCCAGTACGTCAGCGGCTCGCTTGCTCAGGGTGCGGCCGAGCTTGGCGATCTCGACCAGCGGCCTGGGGACGCCGGCGCTGAGCGACTCGATCAGCTTGACCATCAGCTCGGGGCCCGCGGCTGGGTCGGGGTGCCGGGAGGCGGCGATCATCCGCTGGTACATGCCCCAAGTGGCCTCGACCTCGACGTGCTCATCGATGGCGAACAGGGCCGTGAGTCGGGCGGCCTGCTTGTCGGTGAGCAGGTCGGCACCGGTGTGCAGGGTTCGCCGGGCACAGTAGAGCGGGTCGTTCTTACGGCCGCGGCGGCCGCGGGTGGTCTGCTGAACGTGGCGGCGGCAGTCGTTGAGGGCGTCGCCGGCCAGGCGCACCACGTGGAAGGGGTCCATCACCGCGACCGCGGTGGGGATCTCCTCAGCGGCGGCGGTCTTGAAGCCGGTGAACCGTCCATCGCGACGACCTCCACGGCCTCGCGCCACGCCTGGGGGCGCTGGGTAAGCCAGGCCTTGAGCGCGGCCTTGGAGCGGCCCGGGATCATGTCCAGCAGCCTCGCTGGACCCGTACCGGCGCGCACCGGCGTGAGGTCGGGTGATCACGGTGACGTAGTTGTCCCCACGGCAAGTGTGGCGCCACACGTGCTCATCGACCCCGATGACCTTCACACCGTTCAACCGGCCGGGATCGTTGATCAGCACCCGTCGGCCCTCGGCCAGGACCGCGTCGTTCGCGGTGTTCCACGCGACGCCAAGCCCTTGGGCGACGCGAGCGATGCTCAAGTGCTGACACACGATCGCCTCCAGCGCCCAGGCCAGTCCACGACGCGACAGCCTGGCCGGCGGCTCGGCCGCGCGGCTGGTGTCCTGGCGCCACACATGCCTACACCCGGTGCAGCGGTACCGGCGGATCGTCACCAGCAGGGTGGTCGGTCGCCAGCCCAGCGGCTGGATGGCTTCCTCGGTTCACTCGGTCTGCAAATCGCGGATCTGGCCGAGGAGTTCACCAATACGGGTGCGCATCGTCGTGGAGCTGGAAAGGCCGAAGCACCTTGCGGAACTCGCCGAGCGCGTCGTCTACGCCCCAGTTCAAGTCGCCCACATTGTCTGCTTGGGCCGGCAACGCGGTGAACATCCGCATCCCAGATGCTGTCGATCGCCCAATTTCCGCCGCCACGGAGGTCGCGAAGGATGCTGACATCGCCGAGCCGTGGTGCCGGTATCCCTAGACTGGGCGGAGGCTGGGGCTGGGCGGGCGTGGCCGGGAGCGGGGCCGAGGACCTGCGGTCCCGGCTCACGTTGGGCAGGTGTGAGGGGGAGTCGTGGGGAAAGTGGTCCTGCGGGAGCAGCGTGACCGGGACGGGGTCAGGTACCTGTCGGCGCGGCTGGCCGCGGACGGGGCGCTGGTGGTCGAGGGGCAGGATCTGGGGCCCGGGGTGACGCGAGTGTTCGGGGAGGGCATCACCGAATACGAGTGGACCCACACCGTGGCGGCGCGGCACGTGCCCGCCTTGGTGGCCGCCCTGGCGGGCGCTGAGGGATCGGACGTGCTCGCTCTGCTGGCTTCCGGTGCGGCGGGGCCATCCGGCGAGGAGCTGCCCCGGATCCTGGCTGAGCACCGCATCCCCTATGAGGTCTGGTCGCGCCTGGGCGACTGACGCCTGCCGGCGGCGGCCGTAATTCCCCACCAGCAGCGCGCTTTCCCCCGTCAAACGTTCGAGCGTGACAGGGATGCGGGACAGGATCGTGCGGGAAGCGGGCATTGCCGTGCCCATCTCGTCTGCCGGCACGACCGTGGTCAAGCTCGGCTCCCCGGTCGTGGCGATGTCGGTCGTGACGTTTCTCGCCCGGACGGAAACCCCCCAGTGGACGTCCCCTTGACGCCGCCCGGATGCAGACAGGGAGTCAGGGGTGTTGTGACGGTGTCCCTGCTGGAGGAGTTGGAGCTGCGTGAGGCTGCGATCCGGGAGCGGGTGGCCGAACTACCGGTGCAGGTCGCGGAGTTGAGTGAGCAGCCATCTACCTCGCCAAGGAGGAGTCGAGCACTAGGCTGCTGCCCCACGTGAGAGTCAGCCGAAGGGGGACGCTGTGCCACGGTCCGACACGGCGGTCAGGGCTCGTACACGCCTACTGCTGATGTACAACCTCACGCAGCAGGTGCGGGTGCCCGACGACATGCTCCGCCCGCTGACCGAGGCGCTCGACCTCGGCCGGTTCGCCGCCCATGTCGAGGCCGCCGGGCGGCTGTTGCCCCGACTGGTGCTGCACGAGCGCGTCCCCGAGATCACGCTGCCGCCGAGCGCGGCCCGGGTCGACGGTGCGGCCATCACCCTGGCCGTCACACCTCGCTGGGACCCGCTGCTCTTCGTGGAGGTCGAGATCGCGGACGACGCGGACGGCTCGGACGCGATCGCCGAGACCCTCTACGCCACCTGGCAGGACCGCTCCGCGACGCGCGTCGACGGGGCGCCGCTGACCGAGTGGCTCGACGAGCGCCTGCGCGCGCACGGCGTCACGGCCCGGCCCGCCGACCAGCCACCGCTCGAGTTCGGCCGGAACGTCCACCAGAGCGTCTTCCCCGGAGCGGCGCTGGCGCGAGGGCTGCTCGCCGAGCACGTCCGCGGCGACGCGGTCGGCTCGGACGTGGTGACGATCGTGCTCCGCGGCACGCTGGACGGCAGCACCGGTGCCACGCTGGGCATACGCCGGCCTGAGACGCTGAACAACCCCGGCCAGACCATGGTCGCGCACGGCAGGGGCGTGTCATTGATCGTCGGCTACGCGCCGCCGGTGGAGAACGCCTTCGGGCTGGCCGCTGCCGGCATCCTCAACGCGGTCGCGGCCGTGCACCGCATCCGGCGGCAGGCGTTCGAGGCGCTGGAGCTCGACCGGGCCGCGGTGGTCGAGACGGCGGACGATGCCCGCACCCTGGTCGCGCGGCTCTCGCGCCGGCTCAGCGATCTCCAGCTCGATCTGAGCTTCAGCGTCGAGGCGTACGCCGACACGATCCTCATCCCGGAGCTGCTGGTCGAAAGCTTCCACTCGTCGCTGCGCGGGGTCTCGGCGCTGGCGGACGCGCTGGCCAACACGTCCCGCATCGTCGAGCGCGTGGACGCCGTACTCGCGACGCGCCGCGTCGACCTGGAGACGGCGTCCCAGCAGTACGCCGAGCGCCGCGACCGGGTGCTGGCCGCAGTGATCGCTGTCGGCTCGGTCATCGCGCTCCCGCCTGCGCTGCTGCTCGCGTTCTTCGGCGTCAACAGCAGCGACGTGGATCCGCGCCGGTCGATCCTGGACGTCCACCACTACGGTGTCGCATACGCGATCGCCTGGTTGCCGTTCCTGCTGCTGATCGCGGTCGGCCTGGTGGCACGCCACCGCATATCGCTGCGTCTGTCCGCCCCAGCCGCCGACATTCCTGCTGTCATCCCCGATCGGCGCCGAACCCGGCGATCCTGGCTCGGACGATCGCGGCGACACGGTCGTTGACGCCGAGCTACGCGAAGACCGCGGAAAGGTGAGGCAATCGTCACGGCACGGCGGCGGTGTGGGTGCGTGATCGGCTGGATGGCTCGTGCACGGTGCTGATCTCACCGACTGGCAGGCGGCGGACGCGGTCCGCCGCCCACTGGACTGGAAGTACGGTAGTCCCTATTGCCCGCGCAGGCGGGCTTGAGCGGGTCGTAGTCGACTGGCCTTCCTGCCGCGGTTCGCCGAGCGTGGGAGTGGAACACAGTCGTGCGTATGCCGGCTCGGCGGCGTCGGGTCAGCGGCCCTGCAGCGCCTTCACGTTGTCGCCGAATGTCCAGTTCTTCGAGCCGTCCCAGTTGATGGACCACGTCATCAGGCCTTTGAGCGAGGTGCCGTAGTGCCTCCACGCCTGTGAGACGAGGGACGGTGACAGGTAGCCGCCTCCCGCGCCCGGCTGCGCGGGCAGGCCGGGGACCTGCTTGCCGTAGGGCACCCTGATCGTCGTGCCCTGGATCACCAGGCCCTTGTCGAGGCAGTCCGTCTGGGCCACGAAGCCAGCCACCGTTCCGGCGGCGTAGGAGTCACCGGCGCAGCCATACATGCTGCCGTTGTAGTACTGCATGTTCAGCCACCACAGACGGCCGTTGTCCGCGTACTTCTTGATGATCGGCAGGTACGCCCCCCAGATCGAGCCGTAGGTGACGCTGCCACCGGTCACGTAGGCGGTCTCCGGGGCCATAGTGAGACCGAAGTTGGCCGGCATCTGAGCGAGGATTTTGTCGATGATGCGGATCAGGTTGGCCTGGGACGTGGACAGTTGGGTGATGCTGCCGCTGCCGATCAGGCCGGTCTCGATGTCGATGTCGATGCCGTCGAAGTTGTACTGCTTCAGGATCGGGACGATCGTCGCGACGAAGCGGTCCACCACGGAAGTGGAGTTGAGGTCGATGCCGGCCGTCGCGCCGCCGATTGAGAGCAGGATCGTCTGTCCGGCAGCCTTGGCCGCGCACATCTGCGCGGGCGTTGCGACCTTCACGCCGGTGTCCATGCCGTCCTCCCACAGGGCCGTTCCGTCGGAGCGGATGACCGGGAAGGCCGCGTTGATCACGTTGTAGCCGTGGGCGGCGATGCGGGAGTCGGTGATCGGGGTCCAGCCGAAGGGCGGGTGGACGCCGTTGGCGGAGCCGTCCCAGTTCTCCCAGTAGCCCTGGATCACCTTGCCGGCCGGTTTCGACTTCACCGCGCAGGTGTCGGCGGCGGAGGCGCTGGGCGTGGCGGCGAGGGCGAAGGGTGTGAGGACGACCGTGGCCAGCGCGGTGGTGAGCAGGCGCAGCGTGCGGCGGATCATGCGAAGCCTCCCGGTGGGGGTGCGGCGAGGTGTCGTATGCATGACAGTGCTCGTGGTCCAGACCTCTAGTCAAGAGGTCTGGACCAAATGGCTGCTGGGTGTGGTCGGGAAAATGGGGCGTCGGGGTACCTCTCGCAGATCTCGCCCTGGCCGCGTCCCGGCCGTCGAGGCCTGTCAGCGTGTCAGATGTAGTGGTGCTCCTGTGGCGGTGGGGACGGACTGCAGTCTGATCCGCGGCCCGGATCGATGCAGAGGGCGGCCATCAACTGGGTGTGGTGTCGCTGGGCACGTTGGGTACGGCGGTTGTGCCGCCGCGCGCTGTCTCTTCGAGGGGGAGGGTTCCGCCATGGGCCGTGGCGATGCGCTCGCACGTGGCCAGCCCGATACCGGACCCCTCGACGTGATGAAGACGGGTGAACATGTCCATCACGTGCTGCCGGTCATGCGGCGGGATGCCGCAGCCGTCGTCGATGACAGCGATCTCCCATCCATGCCGATGTGCTCGGGCGGTGATCACGATCTGGCAGGGCTGATCCGGGGTTTCGGAACAGCAAGGCCGGGCCCGTTCGCCGATCGCCGACACGAACTCGGCCTCCCCTTGCTGACCGGTGCCGCCCCGCCCGCCGCGTTCAGACCGTGTCCTCGAAGGCCACTCTCCTCGCCCGGTAGTCGGCAACGGCTGCCTGTACCTGGGTCGGGGTCAGCACCCGGTCCTTGGCGAAGTACACGTAGTCGACCTGCTCATCGTAGGCCCGCGGCTTCCTGACGCCCCGAAGGTCGATCAGCCAGTGGCTGAAGCGGATGGTCATCGACGACTCGGGCAGGTACGGCTCGGTGTGCGTCGCGAAGAGCCTCCCGTCGACGTAGTAGTTGATCCTCTGGGTGTCGACCGTGGCGACCAGGTTGTGCCAGCCGGCGAAACTGCGCCGCTCCTGCGTGGAGATATAGACGGTCTGGGCCGGATCCTCCTCGGAGTAGGTCTCCCAGGAGGTGGCGAGCAGAGCGCTGGCGGGGATCCCGAATCCACCGTTGGGCACGTACTCGAAGCCGAGTTCGCTGTACGCCGGGTCCGTCGAGACGACCTGCGGCGAGAGGCTGAAGAACGTCTGCACCATATGGTCGCCGTCAGGTCCGTACACCGGGCGGTCGGTGAAACGGACCCGGGCGGCGTAGGTGCCGCGGTGGAACTTGGGCTCGGTGTAGATCTCGGTCTGTTCCGTGCCGGCCGCCGTGCCGGTGGTGCCGGAGCGCATGTTCATGATCGAGTTGCCGGACCGGGTGGCGAAGCTGATGTTCTGTGGCTTCCACCGGGCGCCCGGCACGCCGGGCCCGCCCGGAGCGGACCTCAGGGTCCAGCCGTGCTGGGAGAGCAGCGGATCGGTGTGGGCGGTGTAGTTGAAGTCGTCGAACAGCGCGGGACCTGTCTGGCCGACTGCTGCATCGGCTGTCCCCGGGAGACCTGCGAGGGCGGTACAGATCAGCCCTGTCGAGGCAAGGGCGACTGCGGTTCTTCTCGACAGGGACTGGGCGAGTCCGGCCATGGAATGCCACCTTTCCGAATGATCGTCCAACTCTGTCAAGGTGCACATTCATCTTGAAGGTGCGCGGCCGTCCGATCGCCCGAACGGAGCAGGCCGTACGGCGTTGCGCTTCGGGGTGCCGAGGGGGCACTCGGGGCGTCGATCCGCTGGCTGGAGCCGGGCAGTTCGTATCCCAGCAGCAGATGCAGATCGTGCCGCGGCGCCCTCCAGCACCCTGAAAAAAGCGCTGGGCGCCTTCGCTGACGAAGCCCGGCTCGGCCAGCCGCTCCAACGCCCGCCGCACGGTGCCCTCGAAGACACATCTTCACGGCAGGGCCCACGGTTCAGTCCGGTACAGACCTCGGACTTCCACCACCCTGGCGCCCGGCGGCAGCCCGACGGGCGGGTTCGAGGTGGTGGCGCACCAGCGGTTTGCGCCAGTAGTCGGCGTCGTGGTACTCGCGGCTGTGGGCCGTGGTCGACGCAGAGGAAGTGGCGGTGCTCGGCGATCTGGTGGGGCCCGACTCGGCCATGGACTGGGAGGGAGGAGATCGCTGACATCTGTGCGATTCTCGCTCCGGCGACGTGGCGGACGCCTGAAGTGGCGTACGCATCCTCGGGTCCAGCCCCTAGGACGGAATTGGGGACGCCAGCCTTGCCGGTCGGACGGTGGATTCGCGTCACATGGGACGGCGGCTGTTTCCGGACGGGCTGTGGCATGGGTGGGCGGGCTTGAAATGCTCCTGCCCGGCGGAGCGCGGCCGGCCGTGTCGACGGGCGGCGCGGAGCCGTGGCCAGGGACCCGTCCGGTGGCCCGGACATGGCGGCGGCCTCGTCCGGGCTTCGGTCCAGGGGCAGCGGCCCCGGGGTCGAATGCGTCTTCGCATCCTCGCGCGGATCGGCGTCACTTTCCGCCTGCCCCGGGGCGTTGAAGATGGCGGATTGCGCTCCCTAGTGGCTCCCGTGTCCTCACGCCCTATGTTCCCCCCAGACGCATGGGGGCAGATGACCGTGGTGCGGGGAGGGCATCCGGGTGGCCGGCGAAATTGCCGGTGAATGAGGGCGGAGTGGGAATGGTTCGTGTTCTTGTGATACACGACGAAGGACTGCTGCGGTCGGCATTGGTGCAATTGCTGAGATCCGACGACGGACTACAGGTCACCTCGATGTCTCCTCGGTCTCCTCGCGCCGACGCACCGAAACGCGACGCGCGGCCGACGGACGTGTGCGTCGTCGACGGGGACTGCCTGGAGGGACCGGGCGAGGTGTGCGGCGCTCGCTTTCGGGCGCTGTGCGGCGACCGGCTCGTCGTCCTGGCGACTCCGGAGCGGCCCGGTGTGCTCCGCAGAGCCTTCGACGGTGGTGCCCTCGGACTCGTCGACAAGGACGCCTCGGCCCAGCGGCTGATCACGGCGGTGCGCACGGTCGCCAAGGGGGAGCGGTTTCTCGACGAGACGCTCACCGTGGCTCTGCTCAAGGGGGCGCAGATGCCGCTGACCACCCGTGAGCTGTGCGTTGTGTCCCTGGCTGCGGAAGGGGCGCCGGTGGCCGAGATCGCGGCACGTCTGCACCTGTCCCGGGGGACCGTCCGCAACTACATGGCCATCGCGATCCGCAAGGTGGGAGCGCGTAACCGGGTGGACGCGATACGCATCGTCCAGAGCGCCGGCTGGGCCTGACCGACGCCCCGTGCGGTGGACGCACCGCCGCCCGCCCACGTCATGTGCGGCGGGCGTCACCGGCCGCGGTGCGCGCCGCCGTTGCAGGCCGCGGTGCGCGCCCGCTGTTCCAGTGGCCGGTGAGGTCCCGGTACAGAGACGAACGGGCCAGTACCTCCCTGTGAGTGCCGCACACCGTCCGCCTGCCGTCCAGCACCAGAATCCGGTCCGCCCGCAGGGCGGAGGACAGACGGTGGGCCACCACCAGCAACGTTCCCGGCCGCCGCGCGAGTGCTTCTTCCGCCTGCGCCTCGGACGCCGGGTCCAGATGGCAGGTTGCCTCGTCGAGCAGCAGGAGCGGCGCGACCGACAGGTGCGCGCGCGCCAGGGCGAGGAGCTGGCGCTCGCCCTGGGACAGCTCGTCCGGTGGCACCAGCCCGTCCAGCCCGCCCAGGCGTGCGACGAGTGACCCGAGGGCGAGGCTCCGTACTGTGGCGTTGATGTCGTCCGGGCACGCGTCCGGGCGGAGATACGTGAGATTTTCCGCCACCGTTCCGGCGAAGACGTATGCCTGTTGGGGGAGCAGCACGCGCAATGCGGCGAGTTGGGAGGCAGAGCGCCCGGTGACGGGCAGGCCGGCCACCCGCACCTCCCCACTGCTGGGCGCCAGCATCCCTGCGACGAGGCGGGTGAGTGTGGACTTGCCGATGCCGCTCGGTCCGACGACCGCGATGTGCTCGCCCGGGGCGACGCGCAGGTCCACCGTGTCGAGGACGGGCTCCGCACGGACGCCGTAGGACAGGGTCACGGCCCGCAGCTCAACCGCCACGGTCGGCTGCTGAGTTGCCGTGGCCTTCGAGGGCGCGGTGCGGTCGGGCCGCGGTCGGCCCTCCGCCTCATCGGGTGAACCGCAGTCGCCAGCCACCGGGCCCGGCACGGGCACCCCGGACGTGCCGCGGTGGACCGACGGCACGGCCTCGCCCGTCGCCGAAACCTCCCCGGCCGGGTAGGCCGGCGCCGAGTACCCTGCGGCAGCATCTGCGGCCACCAAGGACCGCCCGCCTGGGTGCGCGGCGGCCGGAGGCTGTTCGAAGCGGCCTGCGGGCCCCGCCTGTGCGGGCCTCGCAACAGTCGGCAGAAGTTCTCGATCGAGGATCCGGTCCAGGACCACCAGCAGCCGGGACCCCGCCGCGCCGAGCGCGGTCATCAGGGTATGCACGGCCGGAAGCAGCGACTGGACGAGGTAGGTGAACGCTCCCAGCAGCGCACCGGCCGTCACACCCCGGCCGCGCAGCCACGGTACGGCCACCAGCAGCGCCAGGACGGGCAGATGGCCGGCGATGCCGAGCGCCGCCGTGCGCACCGCTGCCCAGCGGGCCAGGGCCCGGGCCGTCGTGGCGGCGTCGGCGACCAGTGACGCGCCCTGCCGCTCCGTTTCGGGCGCGGTTCCGAAGGCCGTGATGTCGCGCAGCGCCGCTCGGGTCCGGGCCGCGTGGTCGCCCAGCGCCTCGTCGGCCGCCAGGGCACTCCGCTGAGCCGCGGCCATCGGCCGCAATGTCGCCAGGAACAGGACCAGACCGGCCAGCAGCGGCGGGACGACGACCACCAGCAGGGCCGTGTGCAGCGACAACAGGCCGAGCAGGGCTCCGGCGGCGGTGAAGACGAAGGAGCGCAGGGTGAGGACGAGACCGGCGAAGCTGTCCCGGGCGATCTCGACCTGATTGGTCAGCCGGGACACCGCCGCCCGGTCCGCCCCGCCGGGCCGGGCAAGGGCCTCGGCCATCGACCGGTCGACCGCGCACCGCACGAGACCGTCGCGCAACGGTTCCGTGAGCCCGGCCAGTTCGGCGAACACGCCCCGGATCACCGGGGCGCCGAGCAGCACGGCCACCGCGGCGACGGCCAGCCACAACAGCCCCTGACGGGTGTCTCCGGCGAGGAATCCCCGATCCACGGCGTGGGCGACCCCGTAGCCCACCACGAAGGTCTGACCCGCCTCGGCCGCCGACCAGAGCGCGAGCCGGGCCGGCACCCCCTTGCGGCGGGCGAGGTAGCGACGAGCCGGTGGCACGACCCGGCGCAGCGCCCCGGTCCCGTCTGCGGTCGCCTCCGTAGGTCCGTCGGTGGTCGCCTGCGTAGGTCCGCCGGCGGTGTACGTCATGGCCGGACCCTTTCGGGCAGGGACCCGCGGTCCTGGCGCGGCGACGGGTCGCTGTCGTCACCGGCGCCGAACAACGTCCGGTAGCGGGCGTCCTTCCACAGTTCGCGGTGCGGCGCGACTGCCCGCACCTGCCCGTCCTCCAGCCAGATCACCTGATCCGCGCGGGCCGCGACCGACGGGCGGTGCGCGACGACCAGCCGGGTGCCGGGCCGAACCGAGCGGCGCAGCGCCAGGCTCACCTCGTACTCCGTTGCGGTGTCCAGACCGGACGTCGCATCGTCCATGACCAGCAGCCGTCCCGCGTGTGCGAACGCCCGGGCCAGGCCCAGGCGCTGGAGCTCGCCTCCTGACAGTGGGGCCTGTGGCAGGGGGGTGTCCTCACCGCGCGGCAGACGCCGCACGAAGCCGTCGGCGCCCGCGGCGCGGACGGCCTGCCGCACCTCCTCGGGCGACACGCACCGCGGCCCGGCGGCGACGGCCTCGGCGACGGTGCCCTCGCCGAGTACCGGACGCTCGAAGGCGAAGGTGATCCCGGTGCGCAGTGCCCCACGTGTCAGTTGGTCGAGGCGGACACCGTCCAGCAGCACCTGGCCCTCGTCGGGGTCGATCAGCCGGCCCGCCACGGCAGCCAGTACGGACTTGCCCGCCCCACTGCGCCCGACCACCGCGGCGGTAGTGCCGCCCGGCACCCGCACACCGTCAGCGTGCAGCACCTCCCTCCCGTCGCGCAGCACCCGCACACCGCGCAGTTCGAGGTCGCCGGGGCCGTCGACGGGGAGGCACCGCGTTCCGTACGCCAGGACCGGCAGCCGTTCCAGCGCCAAAGTGCGCTCCCGGGCCCGGCGCCCCCGCACGACGGCACCCAGCAGCGTTGCCGCGCCGCCGACTCCGGCGGCCAGCTGGGCGTAGCGGCAGACGGCGAGCAGGTCACCGACGCTCAAGGAACCGGACGCGAGGCGCACACCCCCGATGCCCGTGGCGGCCAGGGTCAGCAGCGGCACGAGGACACCGCTCCTGGCCAGCGCCCGACCGTGCAGGACCCACATGCGCCCACCCAGCGCACCGAGTTCCGGCAAGGGCGCGAGCACACGCTCGCGTTCCCGTGGGCCGGTCCCCGCGGCGGCGATGGTGACCGCGCCGTGCACGGCCTCCAGCAGCCGGGACGCGATCTGCGCCTGCACCCGCTGATAAGCGGCCACCGACGCACCGGTGTCGCGTGCGAACGCCCGCAGCACCAATGCCAGTGCGGGCAGCCCGGCCACTACGCACGCCGCCACCCACAGGTCGACGAAGGCCACCGCCACGAGCGCGCCGGCCGGTGTGACGAGCGAGGCCGCCAGCGCCGCCCGGGCCGCGGGGGCACCTCCCGCGTCGGCGGCGTTGAGAGTGAGGCGGGTTGCGATGTCTCCGGGGGAGTACGGTCGCGCATGGTGCGGCACGCCGTGCAACAGCCCGGTGAGGGCGCGGGAGCGGATCGACGCCGTCCAGGCGGCGGTGCAGCGGCCGGTGAACAGTGCGGTGAGGCCATCGAGCAGCACCTCGCCGATGAGCAGTCCGGCACTCAGGGCCGGCCAGTGGCCGGCGCCGCCGCCTCGCAGCAGCAGATCCAGCGTGTGGCCGAGCACGAGCGGCTGGGCCACCGTCACCGCAGCCGAGGCGACCGAGCACAGCAGTACCAGCAGTTCGGGGGCCTGTCCCGGCCCTGAGCCGCGGGGCGCGTCCGGCCCCACGTGCGCCGACGGCAGCCGGGTCTTCGTCAAGCGCACCAGCCGACTTCCTTCCCTCCATACTTCCCCCCGTCCCACGGCCACGGGGCGCCGACCGCACACCCGACGTTTCTGCCGGCAAGGCACCGGCACCCCGGGCGAAGAGCCCGGGGCGCCTTTGCCGTCAACGCGGTCCACCGCGTCGCCGCGGCAGTCGGCTCGGACGTCAGTTGCAGGTCGTGACGCTCAGGCTGCTGTCGCCACACAGGAGCAGGCTCGCGCGGCTGCCCGTCTCCACGTCCCCCATGGCCTCTTCCTTGGGGGTCTCCATCGACTGCAGGTCGAACAGGTTCACAACATCATCCCTTCGTACGGCAACGGGTTCTGTTTCCTCACGGCCCCCTGGTGGGACCGGCTCAGGGGCCGCTGCATCCTGGGCAGCGGCGGGAGGAACGGCAGCCCGGCCGTCGTATCGCCGTACAGCGACGCGACGGCCAGCAGACATCCGGCCGTCCCGGTGGAGAGGTCCATCGACAGGCGCATCATCTGCTCACCGGGGAAGGCGAGATGGCCGCGGTAGGACATGGCGTGCCAGGACAGCGCGTCGAGCTGGCGGCGTACCGCTTCGCGCCCGGTGCCGGGCCCGGTGGCCGTGCTGCGTCCGAGGAAGAGGACCATTCCCGACACGCCTCGGTAGAGCCCCGGCTGCGCGTAGAACATGGCCTGCGCCGCCGCCACGATCTCGTCCCTCGCCCGCGCAAACTCCTCGTCGTGACGGTGCGCGAGGTAGTCGTCGAGCACCATGCCGATGCCCACGCTGCCCGCTCCCAGATAGGGCATCGTGCGCCAGCCCTCGTCGACCTGCAGGGCGCCGCCCGCCCCCCGGACGCAGCGGGCGAGGTCCTGGCGCAGCGCGACTCGCGCGAGCTCCAGCAAGCCGGTGTCCCCGGTGCGTTCGTACAGGCGCAGGAAGAGAAGTGCGCACCCCGATGCCCCGTGCAGCAATCCCGCACGCGGCCGGGCCGGGGGCCCGACCGCGTGAAGTATGGCGCGCGTGGTCAGGTCGGCGCAGCGCAGCGCTGCCGAATGCAGCGCCGTGTCGCCGGTGACTGCGGCCAGTGAGTCGAGCGTCAGGCCCAGTCCGGCGGTTCCGCTGTGCAGGTCCGCGGCCAACCGGTCGAAGGGCTGGGCGAGAAGCAGTTCCAAGAGCTCGAGGGCACGGTCACGATGGCCGAGGTACTCCAGTGTCCAGGCGATACCGGCCAGTCCGTCGTGGAAACCGAACGGGATGCCCGACGGCGGTAGTTCGGTCCGCTCCAGCAGCCACTGCTCGCCGTCCTCGTCGCGTCCTGCCCCGCTCGCAGTCAGCGCGTACAGCACGCCCGCCGCACCGTAACCGAAAGCCAGCCCTCCGCCCGGCGTGGCGAACTGCGCGATGTCGCCGGGGAAGAGGCGGTCCGTACGGGACGGCGTCGCCGACCTGCGGATCGCCGCGGCCATCGAGTCCCGGCTGCGGGGCCAGTCACCCGGTTCGACAGGAACGACCGGCTGGTCCGGGAGCACCGGTTCGACCGCCCGTTGCGACGCGCGGGGTGCGGCGGACCTGCCCGTGATCTCCTTGACCGCGGCGTCCAACAAACTTCGATCCACTGGGAACTGACGTGCTATCACATCAGCGATGTGCTCCGCCTTGCGCCGGTCCAGCGCGAGCAGGCTGGTGAGCGGGAGGAAGAGCGCGAGCCGCAGACAGGCCAGCGCGTACCGGTCCACCGAGACGCCTCGCCGCTCGGGTGGTGCCACGAATCCCGGATTCGCGACGGTCTGCCGGCCCGGCTCGCCGATCTGGTGCGCCGCCTCGAAGTCCAGCAGGGCCACACTGCCGTCCTCGCGGACCATGATGTTGAACAGGTGCAGGTCGTTGAAGACCACACCCCGCGCATGGACGTCCGCGACGGCCTGTTCCACCCGTGCATGGATGTCGAGCGCCCATGTGGTGTACTCGGCCAGCCGCTCCGCGCCCGGGTCGGACTCGATGAGCGGATGACGGCGTGCGAAGAACGTGTTGAGCGGCTTGCCGTCGATGTGCTCCAGTACGAGGAAGTGATGGTCCCCGACGGTCAGGCGGTCAAGCACTTCGGGCGTGCAGTCGAGCCCCGACAGACGCTCCAGCGCCCGGCGTTCGCGGTGCAGCCTGGTCACGGCGTCGGCCCCGTCGGCGGCGAGCCCGGCGTACGGGCGGGCCTCCTTGAGGACGACCCGCGCGCCGGTACGGGTGTCACGGGCGAGATAGACACCCCCGCCGTTGGAGAAGTGCAGTGCAGACTCGATCGCGTAAGGCAGACCGGTGACGGTTACCGCGGCGCGGGCGTCCAGATGCGGGCGCAGGAAGTCCGGCACGGTCACCCAGTCCGGCACGCGGAAGACCGGTCCGCGGAGGTCGGGCACCAGCACGCCGTCCGGACGGGCCAGAGCGGGCCGCAACTCGCCCGTCTCGTCATAGCAGTTCCGGCGGGTGAAACCGCCGTACCGGACATGTACGGGGCCATCGCCGAGCCTCAGATCGCTCAGGATGTGAGGGCCGGGCTCACCGGCCAGCAGCTCTGAGAGTTCGCCCGCGATACGTTCGAAATCTGCCTCGTCCGCCGGGTAGACGGTGATGAACTTCCCGCTGCCGGCCCGGTCGGCGTATTTGGCATTGCGCTGATGCAGCAGGTAGCGGCTGGGGACGAACTTGAACGCCGTGCCGTGGGCGATGCAGTAATGGCGTACGCGCTCCAGCACGGACTCGGCATTGCCGAGACCGGCGGTGACGTGAATCTTCCAGCCCTGGTCAGGAAGGTCGGCGACCACCGGTCGCAGGGCGAGCCAGTCCCCGCTCTCGTTCTGCTGCCACCCCGTCGGCACGGGGAGTGAGGCGGCGGCGTAGCGGGAACGCCCGTCACGGGAGTGGGGAACCGTGCGATGCGGAGCGTCGTAGAAGTACGGATCCGCGTCGCAGTACACGGCATAGCCCTTGTTCACGCCTTCCCCCTCCCATCGGCGGGTGACGGGAAAGACGCTGTCACGCGAGGCACGGCTCACGACAGTCACTATTGTCATGACTCGGATGTGCAGAACGCACAGTTGACGTGCTCCCTGGCCTGAAGTCCAGGGATTCCGGCCTGGGTCGTTTGACCCTTCCGGGGGCTTCCTGCTTCACCGCGCTGTGCGGGCACGTGTGCCCGTCTTACCGGCGCTCCACAGGCGTTTGGCGTCTCCGCCCGTCCGGTGGCGACGATACGGCGTCCTTCGAAGAGGACGTTGCGGGCTGCGTTGTGGTCACGGTCGTGCACGGTGCCGCACTCGGCGCACGTCCACTCACGGACGTGGAGAGGCTTCGGGCCGTCCCTAAATCCGCAGGCCGAGCAGACCTGCGAGGACGGAAAGGCCCGGTCCACCTTGGCGAAGGTGCGGCCGTGCAGAGCCGCCTTGTACTCCAACATGCCAACGAACGCGGACCATCCCGCGTCATGCACGGACTTGGCGAGCCGGGTGCGCCCGAGACCGGACACCGCGAGGTCTTCCACGTACACCGCTTGGTTGTCGCGAATGATCTGTGTGGATGCCTTGTGGTGCCAGTCCCGGCGCCGGTTCGCCACCTTGGCGTGCTGGCGTGCGACCTTGATGCGGGCCTTGGCCCGGTTCTTCGATCCCCTGACCTTGCGGGACAGCTCCCGCTGAAGGCGCTTGAGCTTCTTCTCGGCCCGGCGCAGGAAGCGCGGGCTGTCGATCTTGCTGCCGTCGGACAGGACGGCGAAGGCGGACAGGCCGAGGTCGATACCGGCGTCGGTCTCCAGCTCGGGCAGGATGTCCGGCTCGGTGTCGACGACGAAGCTGAGGAAGTACCGGCCACAGCTGTCCTTGGTGACGGTCAGGGAGGTGGGTTGGGCCGGAAGCCGTCGGGACCACGTGACCTTGAGGTTGCCGACCTTGGCCACGTACACCGTGCCGTCGCCCTGGAGGGAGAAGGCGTTGGTGTTGAGGCGGATCGACTGCCGGGTGTCCTTCTTCGACTTGTAGCGGGGAGGGCCCACCTTGCGGCCCTTCCGCTTGCCCTTGACCGAGTCGAAGAAGTTCTTGTAGGCGGTGTCCAGGTCGCGAAGGGACTGTTGCAGGACGACCGCCGACACCTCGGCGAGCCAGGCGCGTTCCTCGGTGCGCTTGGCCTGGGTGATGCGAAGCCGGGACAGCTCGGCCGACTTCACGTACGGCAGCCCCGCCGCGTGCGCTTCCTTCCGGTCGCGCAGGCAGTCGTTCCACACCACGCGGGCACACCCGAACGCACTCGCCAGCGCACGGCACTGGGAGGCGTCCGGGTAGGCCCGGTAGTTGTAGCGGAG
>NZ_VZRB01000056.1 GCF_008806595.1 Streptomyces luteolifulvus
TTCGCGGGCCCAGGCCCGCACCTCGGCCACGTTCGGCGCCGCAGCTACGGACCGGGGCCGCCGGGCGGTGGGGACAGGTATGCGGGCCGGTGTGGGCGGCAGGTGCTCTGGCGTGGTGGTTGTGAAGCCGCGGCGTTCGAGGATGCGGCGGCGCTTGTGGTGCATGCGTTCCAGGAGGGGGACGTCGGCGTCGAGGTAGTCGTGGGTCTCGACGTGGGACTTCCGTGCTTCGGTGTTGCGCATGATTCGGCCGACCTGCTGGATGACGCGTCCCTTGAACGAGATGGGGCTGGTCAGGAAGAGGGTGTCGAGGCGTGGTGCGTCGAAGCCCTCGCCGGCGAGTTTGTCGATCGCCAGCAGCACCAGCGGTTCGTCGTGCTCCTGGGCCAGGGCAGAACGGACCCGGGCGCGCTCGGCCGGCGGCATGCCGCCGTGCAGGATCAGCGGGGTGACGCCGTGCGGTTGGAGGGCTTCGGCGAGCTGGTGGAGGTGTTCGACGCGGTTGGTCAGGGCCAGGCTGCATCGGTCGCGCCTGGCGGCGTCGGCGATGTCCGCCGCGATCAGCCGGTTGCGGTCGGTGGTGTGGGCGAGTTCGTTGTAGATGGCCTGGATGGACGCGCCGTCGGTGCCCGGCTCGTCGGTGGTGAAGGTCGTGGTGTGGATGACGAGGTGTTTGGCGAAGGTGCTGGCGTCTTCGATCTCGTGGCGGATGGGACCGCATTGCATGGTGATCACTGGGTCCATCTGGTCGGCGCGGTACGGCGTGGCGGACAGCCCGACCCACCGCGGCACCTTCGTTCTGCGGATCGCTGCTTCGGCGCCGGGGGCGCCGACGGCGTGACACTCGTCCACGATGACCAGTCCGTAGCCGTCGAGTAGGTCGTCGGGGGCGTCGCGATGGGACAGCGTCTGCAGCATGATCAGGTCGACGATGCGGGCGCGACGGTCTTTGCCGCCGCCGAGCGAGCCGACCTGCCCCTCGCCCAGGTCCAGGAAGGTGGCCAGCCGCTCCTTCCACTGGGTCAGCAGCTCTGCCCGGTTCACGATCACCGCGGTCGGGGTGTGGTGGTGGGCGATCAGGGCGCAGGCCATGACGGTCTTGCCTGAGCCGGGCGGCGCGACCAGGGTGCCCGCCGGGTGCTCGGTCATCGCGTCCACCGCCGCCTGCTGAGCGGCGGTCAGCAGGCCGGTGAAGCGGGCGGTGACCGGCGGGGGTTTCGGCAGGTCGCTGGCGATGGTGAGTGTGCCGCCGGCGGTGGCGATGAGCTGGGCGGCCTCGTCTGCCAGGCCACGGGGCAGTTTGAGCCAATCGGGGTCGGATGCGTCGAAGCAGCAGACGAGGCGTGGGGTGCCCCAGGTGGAGAAGCGCTGGTTCTGTTTGCGGTAGAACTCCGGGTTGTGGAACGACGCGGCATGCTTGAGCGCGGCCAGCAGTTGCGGCGGCTGCCCGGTCGTGGAGATCGCCAGCATCGCCGAGAGCCGGGCCTGAACGCGCGCGGGCGCCTTGCCGAGGGCCTTGCGGCGAGGCCGGGGCCCCAGCTCCGGGGCGGTCGGGGAAGGCCCGGCCTTGACCGGGCCGAGCTTGTCGACGAGCGAGGCGACGTCGGCCGGGGACAGTCTCTCGGTGTGCGAGAGGTGGGCGAACTGGTCCGGATACGGTTGCCAGGTGTCGGGGTCTACAAAGACGGTGGTGCCCTTGCCGCGGGAGACGCCGTGCAGCGGCAGCGCGATCAGGCTGCCGAACCGGAAGCTGCCCCTGGCCTTGGTCGGCAGGAAGTCTTGGGCGGGGAAGAGCCGGTCGTAGCTGGACAGCGCCATCTGCCCGCGGGCGTCGATCGCCCGGCGCAGCAGTGCCATCCCCAGGGCGCGGGCGGTGGCCGCCGCGACCGCGGCGGTGAAGAACGTCCACACATGCGCGCCCTTCCCGGACCGGGAGATCTCGAGGACTGCGGGAACGCCCGCCTCGTGGCAGGCCGTGACGTACGCGCTCGCGTCGGCGCGCCAGTCGCTGCCGTCCTTGCCGTCGAAGTCGCACGCCAGCAGCCGGCAGCTGTCGTCGGCCAGCAGCGGATACAGCCCGATATGCAGTTCGCTGCGGCCCTGACGGGTCGGGTCCAGGTGGCGGTAGACGGACTCGTCGGTCAGCGGCCAGAAGACCCGGTCCTCGTCGGCCTTGCTCTTGTCGAACGGGTTGTCCTCGGCCGGACTCCAGCCGGTCCTGCCGGACTTGGCGCTCACCCACCGCTTGGCGTAGACGTCCTCGCGGCCCGCGAACAGGGCCCTGAACAGGGCGATCTTCGCCTCGGCGCTGGAGGAGGCATCCGCATACGGCAGCCCACCGGCCCCGGCTGGTGGCGGTGCCGGGACGGGCTCGGAAATAGGCAGCATGCCGGCAGGCGCGGTCTGGATGTCTCGGCCAAGGAGGCTGCACAGCCGGGCGTTGTCAACTCTCAGCCGGGCGATCTCCTCGTGTAGCTCTGCGTTCTCCTCCAGCGCCACGTCGAGACGGATGCGCAACTCGTCGGTATCGAAGCAGTCGGCCCAATCCTCCACGCTCCCATGATCCAGACTGCGCGTGCGTCACGCAGCGAAAGCAGTCAGGTTTCCCTCAACCGGCGCCCCTGTTCCAGGGGGTGCGGCTGCGCCGCCTGAGCGGACCCCAGCAGGTCACATGTGCGCCACCCTCCGCGACCGCCCCGTACTCGTGCGCGAACGGGCGCCAGTGCTACTGAAGTTACTCGGCGCCGGCCTGATCCCCGCAGCTGATATCCTCTTGAGCCACACACATGGTCGATCCCGAGCGGGTGCAGGGCCCCCAAGACCGGGCAGCCATGCTCCGGCGTTGAAGGCCCCACTGCGGCCACTGCGGACAACACCCGCGAGGGGTCGCTCAGTCGCGGCTCAGCGCCCTCCGAAGATCCGCCATGAGATCCTTCTTCGACACCTTGCCGACGGGTGACAGCGGGAAGCTGTCGTACACCCTCAACGATTCGGGAAGCTTGTGCCGGGCGAGTTCGAATTCGGTGAGATGGGAGACGAGCTCGGAGAGGGTGAGCGTCGTGCCGGGCCTGAGCACGACGCATGCGCACATCCGCTCGCCCAGCACGGCGTCGTCGACGGGGACGCAGGCGACGTTCAGCACCGCGGGGTGGGTCAGGATGAGGTTCTCCACCTCTTCGGCGGAGATCTTTTCGCCGCCGCGGTTGATGAGATCCTTCTTCCGTCCGGCGACGACGTAGTTGCCTGAGGGGTGCTTCCACATGAGGTCACCGGACATGTAGAAGCCGTCGGCTGAGAACGCTGTCTTGTTGTGCTCGGGCGCGTTGTAGTAGCCCCGCAGTGTGTAGGGCCCGCGGGTCCACAGTTCGCCCACCGTGCCGTCCGGGACGTCATTGCCGTTCTCGTCGACGATTCTGACCTCGTCGTCGTCGCAGACGGGCCGGCCGACTGTTTCGAGCCGGACCTCGGCGGGATCGTCGAGCCTGACGAACATCAACAGCCCTTCGGCCATGCCGAAGTTCTCCTGCACGATGGCTCGGCCGAACACCTTCTCGGCCCTGACGCGTGTCTCCGGCTGGAGCCGCTGCCCGCCGCTCTGAATGACTCGTACCGTCGACAGGTCGTACTGGCCTGCTTGTTCATCATTGATCAGCTTGATCAGCAGGGCGGGCACCACATGCATATGGGTGACCCCGTCGGACTCAATGCGTCGGAAGACGTCCTGCGGTCGGGTGGACGTGCCAAGCGCCACTGTCGCGCCGTTGAACAGGAATCCCTGCAGGCCGGGACATGCCAGCGGCAGGTTGTGAGCGAGCGGCAGTACATCGAGCAGTACGTCGCCCGGCTCGATGTCGACGACGGAGGAGGCCAGTTCCGAATTGAACGCGTAGTCGTTGTGGCTGCGCGGAATCAGCTTGGGGATGCCGGTCGTACCGCCGGAGAGCTGGAACACGGCCGGGTCTTCGGGATCGATCTGCGCCCGCAGAGCTGCGAGATCCTGCGCCGATCGCAGGGGCTCGGCGGAGAGCAGGTCCTCGAGCCGCGTCCGCTGGGTGCGGGGGCTTGGCGGCGGGTCAGGTTCGCCCAGGGTGATGTGCAGGCGCAGCGAGGGCTCCTGGGCGGAGATCCGCGAGAAGATGTCACGGAAGTCGGCGTCATTGGCGGTGGCTGGTGAGGCCAGTGCGACCGCACCCGACAGCCGGACGAACTGCTCCACCTCCCTGTACCGGTGGGAGGGCAAGGCCATGATGGGGATGGCCCCGATGTGTTGGAGCGCCAGGTACAGGCAGACGAAGGCGACCGTGTTCGGCAGTTGCATCACCACACGGTCGCGGGGGCGTATGCCCTCGTCGGCGAGGACCCGGGCCAGCTTTTCCGACCGCTTGGCGAGTTCGGCATAGGTCACGCTCTCGTGGTCATCTTTGAGCGCGGTCAGATCCCCGTAGGTCTGGAACGATTCTTCGTAACGCTCGATGAGCGGTCGATCGCGCCAGTAGCCCTTCGCGCGGTAGACAGAGGCGAACTCGGGCGGGAACGCTGTGACATGTTCAAGCTTCATCAAGGGGACCTTTCCGGCTCAGTTCCGTCCGGTGCCGGGGTGTCGACGACATCGGGTGTATCTGACTGCTTCGCGACGATGAGGTCGTGAATGAGCCGCCTGTATTCCTGGAAGCGAGGCATGGCCTTGACTTCGAGTTCGGTGCGGGGGCGTGGGATGTCCACGACGACCTCGGCGAGCACGCTGCTGGGACGTGGGGAGAGGACGATCACGCGGTCGGCGAGGAAGACGGCCTCGTCGATGTCATGGGTGATGAGAAGGGTGGCGAGGCCCAACTCGGTACTGATGGACGCGGTCATCGTCTCCAGCCTGATCCTCGTCTGGGCGTCCACGGAGGCGAAGGGCTCGTCCATCAGAAGCAGATTCGGCTGGGTCGCGACGGCCCGGGCAATCGCGACGCGCTGTTGCATGCCGCCGGAGAGCTGCCACGGATAGTGTTCGATGACATCGGTCAGGTGGACCCGCGTCAGTGCTTCCTCGGCCCGCGCCCGCCGTTCAGTTTTGGACAGCTTGTTCAGTCCGAACTCGACATTGCGTCGCACGGAGAGCCAAGGAAACAGACTGCGATTGTACTCCTGGAAAACCACGGCGACGTCCTCGGGAACATCGCTTACCGGCTTTCCCGCGTAGCTGAGTGTGCCGCTGTCGGGCTTGAGTAGTCCGCACAGACACCGCAGCAAGGTGGTCTTGCCGCAGCCCGACGGCCCCACGATGGCGACGAACTCGCCCTTGGCGAGGGAGAGGGCGATATCTCCTATGGCAGGGGTGACTGTTCCGTTGGGGTGGGAGAAGCACTTGGCGATATTCCGGGCTTCCAGCAGCGTTGCGGCGGCCGGGCCGGTGGCCTGACGGTCGTGCTGCCTGCCCTTGATGGCTTCAGGCATGATTGCGTCCTTTCATTCCCTCGAACCACACCAGCGCACGCCGCTCGGCGGCTGAGAAGAGCAGTGTGAGCAGCCAGCCGGTGCAGGCGAGAATCAGGACGCCGGCGTACATGGGTGTGAGGGCGTACAACCGCTGGCTCTGCAGGATGAGATAGCCGAGGCCGGAGGACGAGGCGATCATCTCGCTGATCACCATGAGGATCAGTGAGAGGGCAAGCCCGATCCGTAGCCCGCTTGTGATCTGGGGCAGCGCCGCCGGCAGGGCGGCTCGTCCCAGTACGGCCGTGGTGCGGCCCGAGGTGTAGACGCGTGCGCTGTCGATATATCCGGGCTCCACACGGCGCAGGCCGTCCATCGTGTTCAGCAGCACGGGCCAGCATGCTCCCAGCGCGATGACCCACACGCGCAGTGCGTTGCCCGCACCGAAGGCGACCACGGCAATCGGGACCAGGGCCGGCGTAGGCACCGCCCGCAGGAATTCCACCGGCGGCCGGAGCCAGGGGTCCAGCCGCCGCCACCAGCCGAGTACCACGCCCGCGGTCATCCCGATGACCGATCCGAGGGCGAAGCCGAGCAGTGCACGCAGCACGGACGGCAGCACGTCGGTGGTGAGCCGCTCACCTGTGAGGATTGCGGCCATTTCTGCAGCGACGTCACTGAATGGGGGCAGCAGCCCGGTGGTGTCGTGGCGTCCCGCGAGCTCCCACGCGAAAAGCAGCAGGGCGAAGACGGCCATGCCGGCCACAGCCCGGACAACGGTCAGTCCGCGGACGCGGGACCGGCCTCTCGGCCGGAAGGGCACGCCCTTTGGCGGCGCCTTACGTGTTTCGTGCATCGTCATCGTCGCCCCTCGGTGCTGTGTTGCTGCCATCCCGCGACCCGGACCTCCGCTGCGACGAAGAGAATATTGACTGCGAGGCCCAACAGCCCGGACATCAGGACGGAAGCAAACGCTGCTGCGTCGTCGCCGGCCTGCTGGGCCTGGGTGAGGTACTGGCCGAGTCCAGGACTGCCGGTGACGATCTCCGCCGCTACCGCCACGATCACGCCCAGGCTCGCGGCCAGACGGACGCCGGTGGCGATGGCGGGGAGCGTCGCAGGCAGGGAGACCCGGGTGAGCACCGCCCGTCGGGTCAGGCCCAGCATCCTCGCACTGTCAATCATGAGGGGGTCGATGGCGCGGACACCGTGCCTGGTCCCGATCAGCACCGGCCAGAGGCAGGCGAAGCCGACCAGGAAGACCTGCATGATGATGTCCAGCCCGAACGACACCACCGCGACCGGCACGAGGGCGACTGCAGGTACCGGCCGCAGGAACTCGACCGTGACCTTCGCGAGCGAGTCTGCCCAAGAGGACGCGCCGAGAGCCATGCCGACAGGGACGCCCACGGCGCAGGCGGCGGCGAGACCGAGAACCCATGCCTGGAGCGTGTCCCCGGCCGCCGTCGTCAGGGAGCCGTCGAGTAGTTCCCGGACGGCCGTGGTGGCGATGGAATGTGCTCCGGGGATGGTGTCCCGAGGGAGGATGCCGGTGGCGCGGGCACCCTCATAGAGCAGAACGAGCCCGAGGATGCCCGCCAGGCCCTTGCCGACATGGATCAGCATGAACCAGGTTCTGCGGCCCCGGTGGCGTTCAGCGGGCGGAACGGTAGGCAGCGGAGACGTCGACCTCATCCTGCACCGCTCCTTCCCTTTGAAGGACCTCGGCCCACTTCTGCCAGCCCTTGGACGGAGCATCGAATCGCCAGTTGGGTATCTTCATGTCGTTGGCGATCGCCGCCGGGACGGGCGTGTACTTCGTTACCACCGTCCGAGCCTCGTCGGGGTGGTCATGCGTGTAGGCCACCGCTGCGTTCATGGCCCGCTGGAAGGCGGCCACCACGGTTGCATTGGCCTTTGCGTACTGCTCCGAAGCGAGCGTGATGGTCTGGGGCCAGTCCTCGTTCTGCCCTTCCGCATTGGAGAGCACGGTGCGCAGACCCTTGGCCTTCTCGGACATGGTGGCGAAGGGCTCGGTCATGTCGGCTGCGTCGACGCGGCCCGAGGTCAGGGCCTGCTCCATCTGCGGGAACGGGATCTCGACGAACTTGACGTCGGAAGGGTCCATGCCGCGCGCTCGCAGGGCAGTGCGGAGCGTGAGGTCCGGGAGCTGATAGAGCGTGTCCACTGCGACCTTCTTCCCCTTCAGGTCCTTCACCTCCTTGATCCGGCTGTCCTTGGTGGTGAGCAGTCTGATCGGGTAGTCGGCCGGGTCGGAGGCGGAGGTACTGATCACGCTGACCCCGACCACGGGCACGTGGTTGGTCCGCGCGACGAGCACGGCGGGTACGTTGAGTACCGAGAACTGCGCCTGGCCACCGACCACCGAAGGCACCGCGGCCGCGGGCTCAACGTACTTCACGGTCACGTCCAGACCCTCCTTCGCGAAGAAGCCCTTGCGTTGGGCAAGTTCCACGGGGGCGGTCCCGGCGACCTTGAGTGAGGCAACGGTGATGGCCGCCTGGCCGGAGTCGTCTTTGCTCGCTTTCGCCCCGCCGCTTCCCGGCGCGCAGGCGGCGAGTACCAGGGCAGCTGTCAGGAAGAAGCCGGCTGATCGGTTCAGCAGCATCCCATAGCCTCCAGTCGCATCTTGGCGAGTAGTAACTACTCAGGTAGTAACGTGACCGAAACCTAGCCTTCGCTGCACAGGCAGTCAAGGTGTCGTAAGGGAGTACTGGGCCGAATCTGCTGGAGCGGCCGAAAGGCAGGAAAAGCAGGCGCGCCGCTGGTCACCCCTTCGGGCTCTCGGTGGCCTGCAGTCCAGCGCGGGCGACGTCCCACCGGCGACTTCCCCGGCGCTAGGAAGACCTACCGCGGTAGGTATGAAAAATCCGCAGCCGTCGCTATGATGCCAACGGTATGCCTGCTTACGAAAGGCGGCGTACGGCAGGGGAGTCGTAGGCAAGCCCTCACTACACTGGTGGTGACCTAGGGAGTGTTGATGACAGAACGGCTGAACGTGATCGAGAGGCTCGTCGAGCTCGGCTTCACCCAGTACGAAGCCCGCGCCTACGTGGGCCTGCTTGGTCAAGCACCGATGACCGGATACGCCTTGTCCAATGGTACGAAGATTCCCCAGCCGAAGGTCTACGAGACACTCCGGCGCCTCGAGGACAAGCATGTCGTGGTCCGCATCAATGACGAGCCGGCACGCTATGTGGCGGTCTCGCCCGATCACCTCATGTCACGGCTGGAAGGAGACTTCGGCCGAAGGCTGGCCGACGCGCGCCTGAGCTTGCACCGACTGCACCTGGACGACGCCGACGAGGGCCTCCGCGTCATGAACTCCCTGGGCAGCTTCGCCGCCTCGGCCACGAAGGCCACCAGCCTCATGGAGGCGGCATCCCGGCATGTGTACCTGTCACTCCACTCGGACCAACTGGACGACCTCACCCCTGCCATCATGAACGCCGACAGCCGGGGCGTCCGTGTCGACCTGCTCTTGTTCGGCCGCGGGGAGATCACCCTGCGACACGGACGTCTGGTTCGGCATGCCAGCACCAGCGGCATCGTCTACCGCCACCACCAGGCCCGGCACCTTGCGCTCGTCGCCGACACCGACGAAGCTCTCTGGGCACTCGCACCCGCCGGGCGGGACTGGCAAGGGATCTATGCCAAGGACGCCCTCCTCGCAGCCGTGGTCAAGGGCTATGTGCGTCATGATCTCTACGTGCAGCAGATCTTCGCGGACCTCGGCGAGGAACTCGAGGCCCGCTACGGCCCAGGCATGGAGGCGCTGATCTCCACTCCGCCGGAAGCCGCCGAAGCAACCCGCGACTCCGTCGCCGACGCTGCGGAAACCGCCCCAGTACGACCGACCCGTCGCAGCCGATCCGCCTGACGCGGCACCACCATTGCCAGACCACCCATGAGCTAGCAGACCGTGTCGCCTCAGACGCGCGGGCAGCTCCTGCAGGAGAGCCGACATGACGACTACACACTCCGCTGGTATCCGCAGAGTAGGCATCGTGGGCTGCGGGCTCATGGGTTCCGGCATCGCAGAAGTCTGCGCACGCGCTGGACTCGAGACACTGGTGTACGAGGTCGGCCCTGAGGCCGTCACCGCCGGCAGATCGAGAATCGACTCGTCCCTGGGCCGCGCCGTGCAGCGCGGCAAGATCGCAGAGGAGGCCCGTGCGGAGGCGCTCGACCGGCTGACCTTCACCACGGACCTCGGTGACTTCGCCGACCGCGACCTCGCCATCGAGGCCGCCCCCGAGCGGGAGGACCTGAAGAGGAACATCCTCATGGCTTTGGACAAAGCCATGACACAGCCCGATGCCATCATCGCCTCCAACACCTCGTCCATACCCGTGGTGAAGCTGGCGACTGCGACCTCCAGACCCACCATGGTCATCGGCATGCACTTCTTCAATCCGGTGCCGACACTGAAACTGGTGGAACTCATCCCCTCGGTTCTCACCGGCGAGGCCACCCGGCAGCGCATACACGCCTTTGCGGCTGAAGTGTTGGGACGCCACGTGATCCGCTCCCAGGACCGCGCAGGATTCATCGTGAACGCGCTGCTGATCCCGTACATCACCGCGGCGATCAGGATGTACGAAGCGGGATTCGCGAGTGTTGAGGACATCGACGCGGGCATGGTGATGGGCTGCGCTCATCCCATGGGGCCCCTGGCCCTGGCGGATCACATCGGCCTTGACACGACACTGGCCATCGCCGAATCGCTCTACCAGGAATACCGTGAGCCGCTCCACGCACCGCCCCCCTTGCTCGCACGCATGGTCGAGGCAGGCCACATCGGCCGCAAGTCGGGGCGGGGCTTTCATCAGTACTGAGTGCCGACGACGCGGCAGCGCTATGGTGGTCATCTGATGAGGGGGTCATGGGAAGCCGCGCCATGCCAGCCGACGAACGGCCACTGAATCCAGCTCTCCCCGTGCACGACGTTTCCGTATACCGGGAGGTCGCTGCGGAGACCGCCAGGTGTGTGCGCGAATTGCGAGCCGCTGCCGGCTCGATCTATCTCCGAGATGCCGATGAGGCCGCCCTCGCGGCAGCCGTCGCCGTGGTAACGCCGCTCGGCGCTGTGGCCCTCATGGAACGCATACCGCTGCAGGATGCAGCATTCGCATCGGTGACCGCGTACCGGACTGGCCGGACATCCACTTCCCGCTCCACCGAGCTACTGAAAATGCACCCGCAGATGGCCGTGCAGGCCTCGTTCCCGTTCATCGTCACCTCGGCGCCCCTCAAGGCCGATGGCGTCGTGCGAGGGGCTCTGACGATCGCCTGGGCAGAGGCAGGCAGATCGGCCGAGATCGCTTCCGAAGAGCAGGAACGCATGGCCAAGGCCGCACACACCCTCTCCGGGATGCTGGACGGCCTGGTCGCCGATGGCGTGCCCCTGACCCCTCCGGCAGTTCCCTTCGTCGTGACCGGCGACCCCTCTTCGGCGCTGGCGGTGCCCAACGAGGGCACCAGTGAAGCCATCACTGCTTACCATCTGCACAAACTGGCGCTGCGCCTGGCGTCCGAGACCACCACGGAGGGGGCAGCCGAGGCCGCCATGGAGCGGCTGGTCCATGGCTTCGGCGCCTCAGGGGTTGCCTTTGGCCTCATCGAGTCCGGCAGGCTGCACCTCGTCGGCGCAACCGGGTGTTCGGCCGAATACCTGCGTGCGCTCAGCGGAATTCCGTTGAGCAAAGTGTCACCTGAGGCGACGGCGGTGGCCCAGCGCGAACAGGTCATGCACACCGTTGACAGCAGAGACTCCGCCAGGCTCAGCCAACAGGCCACAAACGAAGCAGAGGGAGAGATCTGGTGGATTCTGCCTCTCCTCACAGCCGATCGGGCCATCGGAACCTGCTCCATCGGCTACCGAAGGCAGCCCGGGGATCCGGTCGACGGACCGTCCGCGCTCACCTCGCTGGCGACCCTCCTGGGCCAGACATTCCACCGCACCCAGGTCGCGGACGCCCAGCGTATGCTCGCCCAGAAACTGCAAGAAACCCTCCTGCCCCGCGTACTGCCCCAGACCCCGGGCCTCGCCAGCACCTGCCGTTACGCGCCGGCCGAAGGAGCCATGGGACTCGGCGGCGACTGGTACGACCTGGTCGAATCGCCCGGAGGCATCGTGGCGGTCGTAGGCGACGTAGAGGGTCATAATACGTCGGCGGCCGTTGTGATGGGGGAGCTGCGCAGCGCCATCCGCGCCTATGCGACTGAGGGACATGACCCCACCACCATCCTCACCCGCACGAACAGGCTCATGATCGGCCTGTCCACCGGCCTCTTCGCGACATGCTGCGTCGCCGCACTGGACCCCGAAACAGGCTCGTTCGAAGTAGCACTCGCTGGACATGCTCCGCCGCTGATTCACGGGGCGGACGGTGCCTTCCGCGGTCTTCACGCCGACGCGGGCCCGCCCCTGGGCGTCGATGCCAATCCCGCCTACCGCTCAGCGGAGGAAGTGCTCACCCCCGGAACTCTGGCCGTCCTACACACAGGACCCTGGCCTGAACCTGCCAATGGCGGGGACCAAGAGTTCGTCAACAGGGCGGTAGTCACCTCTGGCGGGGAACTTGAAACACTCGGGGATCTGCTCATCGACCTTCCCGGCCGGTCGTCCCGTACCGATGACCGGGCGCTGCTGCTGCTGCGCTACGAAGGGCCGTCAGCGGATGCCCAGCGCTATGTCCGACGTCTGGAGATTCCTCACCACGATCTCCAGGGAGTCTCGAGGGCACGGAAGTTTCTCCGTGACTGCATGCGCGAATGGGACCTCGGCAGTGTCACCGACGAAGCGGAATTGCTGGCCTCGGAACTCGTGACCAATGCCCTGGTGCACGGAGACAGCGACGTTGATGTACGGCTGCGCAGGTATCCCGAGCACATTCGCATGGAGGTAAGGGACAGCACGTCCACCCCAGCCGTTCCCGTCACCATTCCCCGTGAAGAAGATCGTGCTGAAGGAGGTCGCGGCCTCGTGATCGTGGAAGCCCTCGCCAGGGCATGGGGGAACTCGCCGAGCGGCCGGGGGAAGACGGTCTGGTTCGAGATGAGCGCACACGGCTCGGACCGGGGAAGGGCACCTGGTGCGGGGCGATGTGCAGTATTCGACGGTTGACTCACGCGCGACCGCGCGTCAGCCCACCTTCGAGGTGGCCTGGGTGTCCACTTCCCAGCGTGGCGGGTGCAGGCCGACCCTCAGTGCAATCTCCGCTCAGTTGACGTCACTGTTTGCTACTCACTATGGTAGTGAACATGGTCGTTGATGATACTGCTCACTTCTGGTGCAGCCCATGACCGGGTGGAGTCTCGTCACCTACCGTCCACTCGGCGACGAGGGGGGTGGCGTGAGCCGGGCCGGCGTACGTTTCGAAGAGGGAACCCTGGTAGCTCCGCCGGAGCTTGCGGCGTACCCAGGTGTGTTGGAGGTCGTGCAGGACTGGGATCACGTGGCACGCGCGCTGCGCACTGCCTCACTTGACAAGTCCCCCGTCGTGGAGCGCTACGTACTGGACCTGCCACTGCGGTATCCACGCAAGGTGCTGTGCTCGGGGCCCAATTACGCGGACCACCTTGCGGAGATGGGGGAGAATTTCGGGGCCGAGTGGCGTCCGTACTTCTTCCTCAAGCCGCCCACCACCTCGCTCGTCATGGACGGCGCCCCCATCCTCATCAGCGGTGCCCCGGACGACAAGGTCGACTGGGAGGGCGAGCTGGCCGTCGTGATCGGTAGGGGCGGCCGCGATATTCCTCCGGAGAAGGCGCTGGACCACGTGGGCGGGTACACCGTGGTGAATGACATCTCGCTGCGAGGCCCGCACCGCCGGCGGGATGTGCCGGCCCCCTTCGTCTGGGACTGGCTTGCCTCGAAGGGGGCAGACACTTCCTTGCCGATAGCCTTTGACGTCGTACCCGCCTGGCACATCGACGATCCGCAGGATCTCCTTGTGCAGACACGGGTCAACGGCGACTTGGTGCAGGCCGCCTCCACGTCTTTGATGGTGTGCACCGTCGCCGAACTGGTGTCCGCGGCCAGTGAGTTGGTGACCCTGGAACCTGGGGACCTCATCGCCACCGGCACTCCGTCGGGGGTGGGGGCAGGGAGAGGCGTCTTCCTCTCCGCCGGCGACGAGGTGGAGGTGACCATCGTCGGCGTCGGCCGGGTCTGCAACCCGGTCCGCGTTCGCGAGTGACGCCGCTGATGAACGCGGCGGAACCGGCTTCGCCAGGCCGAGGCGGACGCCGGTGAACGCGACGACCGCCTAATGGGACTTGCCGGGTCGTAGAGACTCGGTGCCGTAGCCGCCAGTAGGTGATCACTCTTGCCGCCGGAAGCATCGACTTCTGAGGTCAGACCGTGCCCCTGCTGGTCGGCCGGGGGGCCAGACCGTTGAGGGGGTGGCGTGCCCGCCGGGCGGTGGGGCGTGAGCACTGGATCGATTAGGCCGCGTGCCGCGCCTTCCGCAGGCTGCATGGGAAGCGAAGTTCCTGACCAGGAGGATGCGTTGCTGCTGATCGGTGATGACTGGGCCGAAGACCACCATGACGTCGAGGTCCAGGACGCAACCGGCCGGAAACTGGCCGCCGCGAGGCTGCCCGAGGGCGTGGAGGGGATCGCAAAGCTGCATGAGCTCGTCGCCCGTCATGGCGGCGGTGACCTGGATGCTGCGGAGGTTGTGATCGGGATCGAGACCGACCGCGGCTCCTGGGTGCAGGCCCTGATCGCCTCCGGCTACCAGGTCTACGCGATCAACCCCCGCCAGGTCGCCCGGTTCAAGGAGCGGTATGCACCTCCGGTGCCAAGAGCGACAAGGGCGACGCGCACGCGCTGGCGGACATGGTCCGCATCGACCGGGACCAGCTGCGGCCCGTCGCCGGGGACAGCGAGCAGGCGCAGGCGGTCAAGGTCGTCGCCCGCGCTCACCAGAGCCTGATCTGGGAACGCACCCGCACCTTCCAGCGGCTGCGCAGCACGCTGCGCGAGTACTTCCCCGCTGCCTTGAACGCCTACGCGGATCTCACGCTGACCAGCACGGACGCGCTGGAACTGCTGATCAAGGCTCCCACCCCGGCAGCCGGGGCGAAGCTGACCCGCACCCAGATCACCGCCGCTCTCGCCCGCGCCCGCCGGCACAACCGCGACGCCAAGGCAGCCACGATCCAGACCGCGCTGCGCGAACGGCAGCTTGGCCTGTCCGAACCGGTCACGGCCGCCTACGCGGCCACCGCCACCGCTCACGCCCGGCTGCTGATCGCGCTGAACGAGCAGATAGCGGGACTCGAAGGGCAGGTGAAGGCCCATTTTCTCGCGCACCCGGACGCTAAGATCTACCTGTCGATGCCCGGCATCGCAGAGATCACCGGCGCCCGGGTGCTCGCCGAGTTCGGAGACGACCCCACCCGATACGCCAACGCGAAGGCCCGCAAGAACTACGCCGGCACCAGCCCGATCACCCGGGCCTCCGGCAAGAGCCACACCGTCCAGGCCCGCTACGTCCGCAACAACCGGCTCGTCGACGCGTTGCAGACCCAGGCATTCTCCGCCCTGCGCGCCTCGCCGGGCGCCCGCCGCTACTACGACAAGCAACGCGCCCGCGAAGCCGGTTACAACCCAGCCCTGCGGCAGGTCGGCAACCGACTCGTCGGCATCCTCCACGGATGCCAGATGCCTCAAGACCCGAACCCTCTACGACGAAGCGACCGCCTGGTCGCACCACGCACACCCTCATGCCGCTTGACGTCAAACGACATGGGGTGTCTGACCTGATGCGATCACGAGGAGCTGATCAACCGTAGGGAGATGCGGAGTTGAGGCGGGCGAATGAGACCCTCACGGCCGCGAGTGCGTCTTCCGCGGCCGAACTCGACCGTGACAGCGGAGTCTGCCTCTGCTCGACAGCAAGTTGGATTTGGTGGTAGCCCGCCCGGAGAACGTCCAAGGCTGTGGCCGGCCAGCTCGACGGCGACGCCGCCGGTCGGCTCGTTTTCCAGGTTGCCCTTTTCGAGGCATCGGCGGCGTGCTGATGGGCCCGGTCGACGTTCACCTCCCAGGTGATCAGACCGTTCTTATCGGCCGGAAGTGGCCACAGGGTTGGGGACTCAGGCGGGGCGCAGGAGAACACCAGGGATATCCCCACAAAACACCCCAGCCCCGAGCGGACTCGCCTGTTGGTCACCTGCCGTCTGCGGTTTTCTGGTCCTCACGTGCGCGGCGCCGGTTGATCGCATCGCGCATGTTTCTGACCCCGGTCAGGAAGGCCGGCTGCTGCGTCGACCAGCGTTGGGCTTCGGTCTCCGCCGCAAGGGCCGTTTGATGTTCCGGCGTGACGGCCGACTGGCGGATCGTGGCCGTGAGTCTGCGGACGAAGGTGCCGTCATGGGCGTTGAGGTTCTGTCCCAGGTCCACGGCGGCATCGAGCACCCGGCCGTCAGCGTGCACCTCAGCCACCAGCCCTCGCTTGTGTGCCTCCTCGGCTGTCCACACCTGCCCGAAGAGGCAGGCCACCGTGGCATGCTGCCGACCGACAGCCTGCGCCAGCAGCCAGGTGTGACCTCCGCCTGGATGTAGGTGGAGGCGTGCGAACCGGGTGTCGAACACCGCCGATTCTGCGGCAAGCCGGACGTCGCAGGCCAGTGCGAGATTGAAGCCCGCCCCAACTGCGGGACCATTGACCGCCGCGATGGTCGGCAGCGGTGAGCGCAGGACGCGCAGGAATCCCTCGTAAACCTCCTGGACTGGTTCGAAGCGGCCGTGCGCCGCGTCGTCGAGGGTTGACAGATCGGCCCCGGCGCAGAACGCGCTGCCCGCCCCTGTCAGTACGGCACACCGGATCGAGGGGTCAGCCTCCAGTTGGTCGAAGGCGTCCGAGAGGGCCCGCACCATCTCGGCAGTGAGCAGATTCCGCCGTTCGGGGGCCTGGAGGGTGACGACGGCCACGCCTCGTGTGCTTGAGAGCGAGCATTCGGTTCGTTTCATGCTGCGTACACTACCTACTAAAGTAGGTACTATCCAGGAGGGTGCGATGCTCGGCACGTATCTTGTTTCAGCCACGCGGACTCCGATCGGCCGTGCCGTAAGAGGGTCGCTCAAGGAGTGCCGCCCGGACGACCTCGTGGCCGGGGTGATCGAACGAGCCGTACGGGAGAGCGGACTCGACCCCGAGTTGCTCGACGATCACGCGCTGGGCACCGCCTATCCGGAAGGAAAGCAGGGATCTAATCTCGCCCGGCGGGCTGGTCTGCTGGCGGGACTGCCGTTCGATGTACCGGGTGCCACGGTCAACCGGTTCTGTGCATCGAGTCTGCAGGCGGTCCGCATGGCCTCCCATGCGATCTCTTCCGGTGAGGCAGAGGCATACCTCGTATCGGGGGTCGAGTCGGTCAGCCAGGTAGGACGCACGACACGCAAGGAAGACCAGCATCCGGCGCTCACGGAGAGCGGGATAGCGGATGTCTACATTCCCATGGGCGTCACGGCCGAGAACGTGGCCGAACGGTATCGGGTGAGCCGCGACGACATGGACGCCCTGGCGCTGCGCAGTCATCGCTTGGCCGTCGAGGCGATCCACTCCGGCCGCACGGCTCGGCAGATCACCCCGGTTGTGCTCCCAGACGGCCGGACGGTGAGCGCCGACGACGGCCCCCGCCGGGACACAACCCTCGCGAAGCTCGCCGCTCTTCCGCCGGTCTTCCGCGAGGGAGGTAGCGTCACCGCCGGTAACTCCTGCCCGCTCAATGACGGTGCGGCAGCGGCGGTACTCGTCAGTGAGCGGCTGGCCGAGCGCGAAGGGCTCGTGCCTCGGGCCAGGATCGTGGCAACGGCGGTCAGCGGCGTCGCTCCGGAGATCATGGGCGTGGGGCCGACCGAGGCCATCCGAAAGGTGCTGCGCCAGGCAAGCCTCACGATCGAGGACATCGACGTTGTGGAGTTCAACGAGGCGTTCGCCGCTCAGGTGCTCGCAGTCTGCCGGACGGTCGGAATCGACATTGACCACCAGCTCAACCCTTCGGGGGGCGCCATCGCTCTCGGGCACCCCTTCGGGATGACCGGTATCCGGCTGCTGTGCTCCCTCCTCGCCAATCTCGAGCACCGCAGCGGGAGAACCGGCCTCGCCACACTCTGCGTGGGAGGGGGCCAGGGAATGGCGCTCATCCTCGAACGTCTCTGAGAGGTCCTGACAAAAGCGCTGAACGCGGCGGTGGGTGATCAGGCAGGTGGCGACGCCGAGGAACGCCTCGTGGGTGTCGTCGAGTCGTTCCTGGCGGACGCGCAGGCATCGGAAGCTGCGGAGCCAGGAGGGGTGCGTTCGCCGACCCAATGGAACGTTCCCGGGCCAGAGCCGTGCGGCTGTCCTCGCTCGGCGATGACGGGCTGGATGCCCCGTTGCCAGAGCAGGCGGCGGTACTCGTCGTGGTCGTAGCGCGACCGGCCGACCGGCATGCGTCCGGCTCGGCCGAGGCGGTCGGCCACCGGCGGGATTCTCGGCGAGCAGGAGCAGGAGTTCTCCCTCGCTGTGGCACGGACCGGCGGCAACCGCGCAACGCCCCAACCTTGAAGGAGAGCAGGAGAACAGTGATGACCGAACGACGATTCGGTGCGCACGTCGAGGTGCGTTGGCATGGGCAAAAAGGCTCCGTCGCCGAGCTCGTCCTGGACCGGCCACAGGCGATGAACGCCATCTCGACGGACATGGCACGCGCACTCGGCGATGCCTGCGCCGCCCTGGCCGCAGCACGATCGATCAGCGTTGTGGTACTGACCTCGACCAGCGAACGCGCCTTTTGCGTGGGGGCCGACCTGAGGGAACGCAACTCCCTCACAGACACGGATCTCGCGCGGCAGCGCCCGTACATGAGGGCTCTTTACGGCGGAGTGCTGGAACTGCCCATGCCGACCGTGGCCGCCGTGCACGGATTCGCGCTGGGAGGCGGCTACGAACTGGCGCTTGCCTGCGATGTCATCGTGGCCGACACCACGGCGGTCGTAGGTCTGCCCGAGGTGTCAGTGGGGCTCGTCCCCGGAGGCGGCGGAACACAGTTGCTGCCGCGCAGAGTGGGGGCTGCGCGGGCGGCACATCTGATATTCACGGCTCGGCGGGTGCCCGCCCAGGAGGCACTGGCGCTCGGGCTGATCGACGCGGTGGCAGACGAAGGCGGGGACCGTACCGACGCCCTCACACTGGCCGCTCGGATGGCTACGCACTCGCCGGTCGGGCTGCGGGCCGCAAAGCTGGCTCTGCGACAGGGCCGGGGGGTGGATCTGCGAACAGGACTCGACATCGAGGACGCGGCATGGCACGCGGCCGCCTTCTCTGGCGACCGCGCCGAAGGGGTCGCGGCCTTCAACGAGAGACGGACCCCTGACTGGCCGGGAGAGTGAGGGGTGGAAGACGACGTCAGCGCCGCTGCCGGCGCTACGGACTCCCCAAGCGGGCTGCCCAGTTCCTGGTAGCGGGCCGCCGTCGGCGAGGCACGGAAGCGCCCCCCTGCTTGCGGCCCCGGCTGCGATCCGGACGGTCGGCGCCGGAGGCGGCATGACCACTTGGCGGTCGGACTGGGTCACCTGACCTTTCCGGGGCTTCCTGCTTCACCGGGCTGGGCCGGGACCTTCGCCCTGGTTTTACCGGCGTTCCATGAGGCGTTCTGCCTGTGCGCCCGTCCGGCGGCCAGGATGTTGCGTGCGGTGTTGTGGTCGTGGACGGTTTTCGCACGCCTCACGTGCCCATTCGCGGACGTGGATGGGCATGGGCCGTCCTTGACGCCGCACCGGACATGACGGAGCCCCGGCAGCGACGCCGCTGCCGGGGCTCCGCCTCTCTCCGCTCCGCCGGGGGACGCGCGGGAGAGATCTCTGCCGTCATCAGGAGCAGCTGGCCTGGACGTTCGGGACCTAGGCCGGCGACGATGCGCCTCTGGGCTGGTCACAGGCTATGCCGGAGCCTCGTACGACAAGCCGGGGATACTCAAGGACTTCCTGCGGAACTCCGGACTCCGGCCGTTCATACGTCAGCGACCTAGGCGCCGACGAGAAGGACGGCTTGGCCGAGGGACGTGCCGTTCTCCACGGTCCTGTGTGCGTCGGCTGCGGCCTCCCAGCTCACGCCATGGATCATGGCGCCAGGCAGCCGGAAACCGTCCGTGACGTCCTGCCAGAATGCGTCCATCTGCTGTCGGTTACCGGTGCGCACCCCAATGAGGGACTGGCTGTGCAAGTAGAAGGGCAGCAGGTGCATGGATATCGGTGCGTGGCTGACGGCGCCGCTGACGATGATCTTTCCCATGTCCGCGATTGAGTCGCGGTAGGCGTTCCACAGGACGGGAAGACCCAGATTGTCAACGACGCAGTCGATTCCCCAGGAGCCTCCGGCCGCGCGGATCTGCTGGGCCAGGTCGGGGCTGTCGCCGTCAAGAGCGGTGGTGAGGGGGAGGGCGTCCAGGCAGCCCGGCTTCGCCGCGAGGCGATCGACACCGATCACCTGCGCGCCGCGGTGCGCGGCGAGGGCGGCGACGGTGGATCCGAGGGCTCCGGCGGCCCCCACGACCAGGACGGTTGAGTCGCGCCCGACACCGCCCGCCTCCAGCTGGGCCCGTGCGACGGGTCCGTTCGCGGCCATCGCGGCGGCCTCTACGAAATCGATGTCGTCGGGCAGTGGCCGGACATTGGCCACTGGAGCGGTGCAGTACTCGGCGTAACTCCCGTGTCGGTGAACACCGATCAGGCTGAAGGAGGCGCAAGCTTCCTCTCGGCCCGCCCGGCAGGCGCGGCAGTCGCCGCATGACAGTACGGCCGACACTGAGACCCGCTTGCCAATGAGTCGGTGATCGACGCCGGACCCTACCGCGTCGACCACACCAGCGTGCTCGGCTCCCAGGACATGGGGGAGTTCGGGTATCTGAGGGGCGAAGGGCGGCTTCCCCGCACGTGCGGCGACATCCTTGGTGCGTGCCACGATCGCGGCGGACACCCGCACCTGGACCTCACCGGCCGCCGGCTCGGGGTTCGGCATTTCTTCGAGGCGGAGGACATCGGGGCCGCCGAACTCATGGATGACAAGGGCCTTCACTGGTTCTTCTCCTTACCTTCGCCGCCCGCTGAGCGGGGCGGGTTCGCCATCGTCGCGATCACGTCCGGTGTGATGCCGCCGCTGGTGCCCCAGACGTCGGCGTTCTCCTGAGTGCGGGCCCACTCCTGTGGGACCCAGGTGTCGTCGACCTCGAAGAGTTCGGCGGTGTACTCGATGACGTTGCCGACCGGGTCCACGAAGTAGCAGAAGACATTGCCGCCCGGCCCGTGCCGGCCAGGGCCCCAGATGCTGTCGTAACCCGCCTTGCGCATGCGGCCCAGGGACTTCATGACCTCGTCCGTCGACGCGACCTCGAAGGCGACGTGATTGAGTGAGGTCCACTCTCCTGGGGCCAACACGACGCAGTGGTGCATTTCGTTGCACCTCATGAACACCATCTGCTCGTCTTCGTACCAGTCGGAGACCTGGAAGCCCAGAACCTGTGTGTAGAAGTCCTTGGACGCGGTGAGATTCACGGAGTTCAGGACGATGTGGCTGAGCCGGTCCGGGCCATGAGGGGTGTCCATGGGCTCCGCGTGTTCTTCGACACCCGCGCTGATTTCGATGAGCCTTCCCTCGGGGTCCCGGGCCTCCACGGCGTAGCCGCCCCCGGCATGTACGCGCGGGCCGGGGGGCGCCACGATCTCCGCGCCGGCGACGTGCAGGCGCTCGGCGAGCGCGTCGACATCCGCGGCGGCGGCCGCGCCCAGGCAGATGCGGGCCGGAGAACCGGTGCCGACGCAGAGGGCCAGCACATGGTGTTCCCGCCCACGCGCGCGCAGCTCGATGCGCGCCCCGTCCTCGGCGCTGTGCACGGAGCGCAGCCCCCACGTCTGCTCGTAGAAGTCGAGCAGTTTCTGGGGTGACTCCACACAGATGTCAATGCTGCGCAGATGAGTGATTCCGGACATATGTCGTTCTCCTCGCCGTGCGTCAGACGTCGGGGCCCGCCCTCGCGCCTTCGCTACTGGCATGGTAGCTTGCCACCTACCAAGGTAGGTAGCAAGGATCGTGGCGTAGGCATGGGCCCAAACGCGCCACCGGTCGGCCGCGAGTCGGCCCTGATGTGCGAGAGTGAGAGATGCGTCGGATTGATCTGCACTGCTATCCCGGCACCCCTGAGTGGGTCGCATCGCAGGGCCCCTTCGCGGAGGCCCTGGCGAAGTACTGGAAGAAGCCCTGGGTCGGACGCGAAGAGCAAGCAGTGGTGGAAGACCTCAAGGCCGCCGGGCTTCAGGCCCTGCTCGTGGCTTTCGATATCGAGTTCCTGACCGGTGCTCCTCCCATGAGCAACACCGCCGTGGCCGAGATGCGCGACCGCCATCCCGATGTGTTTCTCGGGGCCTGGGGCGCGGTCGATCCCCTGAAGGGGGACGCTGCCATTGAGGAGGCGGAGCGGGCCGCGAAGTCGGACGGAGTCCTCGGCTTCCACTTCCATCCGATCATGGGCCACTTCCAGGTCGACGATCAGAAGTGGTACCCGCTGTTCGACTGCATCAGCGGGCTCGGACTGCCGGTCATGATCGATGTCGGAACAACGGGAATGGGTGCCGGGCTCCCAGGAGGGCTTGGCTCGGCCATCAGTCATGCCCACCCCATGGCGGTCGACCGGCTGGCGGCTCAATTCCCCGATCTGACGATCATCGCGTCGCACCCCGGTTTCCCGTGGGTGGACGAGATGACGGCGGTCGCCCTGCACAAGGGCAACGTGTACTGGGAGCTCTCGGGGTGGGCCCCGAAGTATTTCCCCCCGTCCCTGAAGGTGGACATCAGGGCCCGCCTGCAGGACAAGATCATGTTCGGCACGGACCATCCGAGCATCCCCTTTGACCGGCTGCTGCGGGAGTGGGACGAGCTCGGCTATTCCGAGGCGGTTCTCCACAAGGTCTTCCACGAGAACGCGGAACGCGTCCTCGGCCTGTGATGACGGCCTTCCAGACTCACTCTGAGGAGTTTTCCTTGACTGAAGCAACTGTTCCCAATGGGCGGACCGCCCTCGTCACCGGCTCTGCCGGGGGCATCGGCCGTGCCGTGGCTCTGCGGCTTGCGGCGGCCGGATACGACGTCACCATCAACTACAGCCGCTCGAAGGAGCGCGCGGAAGCCACCCTGAAGGAGCTCCGGCAGCACCCCGGTCGGCATCAGGCTGTGCAGGGGGATGTGAGCGACGACGCCGCCGTGCGTGAGTTGGCGCGGGTCGCTGCCGGGGCCTCCGGCACCCTCGACATCCTCGTCAACAACGCTGGTACGACGAGTGAGACGCCGCCCGACGACCTCGACGGGATCGACCTCGCGGACTGGGATCGGGTCTTCCAGGTCAATGTGCGCGGTCTGGTCCAGGTCACCCGCGCCTGCGCCCCGGCCCTACGGGCTGCCGGGGGCTCGGTGGTCAACGTGGCCAGCATTGTCGGTCTCCGGCCCGGCCCTCAGCCGCTCGCCTACGCGGCCAGCAAGGCTGCGGTCGTCAGCCTCACCAAGACGCTGTCGCGGGTTCTCGCTCCGCGAGTGCGGGTGAACGCGGTGGCGCCTGGCTGGATCGCGGGCGAATGGATGGAGCGCACGCTCGGCGACAACTACGACAGACTCATGGAGCGGCGGGCCCGCATGACCCCCCTGTCGCGCAACGTCACGCTGGAGGACGTGGCCGAGAGTGTGTACGCCCTGGCCGTCTCGCACTCCTTCGTGACCGGTGAGGTACTCGTCATCGACGGCGGCTACACAGCCACGACCTGACGCACCGCTCTGTCTGCGTGAGGCTTCGTGCGCGGCACCCCGGCGTCGGTGCCCGGGTCAGGGCGGCGACCGGTGTGGAGGCCCTGACGCTCTGGGAGCCGATCGCGCACGCGGAAGGTTCTGCCTCGCGGCCGCCGCTCCGTCGGGCTCTCTGCCGGAGCAGGCCGCTGAGCTGGTCGAATGCGCCCTTCTTCCTGCCAGCAGGCGAAGTGGGACTGCGTAGTTCGCGGCCGGGCAGCTGGCCGATGTCCAGCCCACGGCCTTGACTCGGCCCGCTGGTGTTCAGCTGTCTTGAGGATTGCGTGTATTCCCTACTGCGGTAGGTAGTACGTTGTTCGTGGCATTTGAGGCAGTGATCGTCGAAACTCAGTATGCGAGGTGTTCATGACTCACGGGACAATGCTCGAACCAGGGGCGGGCCGGCCCATCGTGGGTGGCGGTCTGAATGCCACCCTCAAGATTGCAGGAGGTTCGGACGCCATCACCTCGACGTTCGAAGTGATCGTTCCTCCCGGATACGATGTCGGTGCCCACTACCACACGCATGGCGAGGAACTCTTCTACGTCGTTTCCGGGCAGGTGGAGCTCTTCGCTTTCGAGCCGGCGATTCGGTCGAAGACGCACTGGTCGATGTGGGTTTCCAGAGATGGCAGGTCGCCTCTGCACGCCGGGCCGGGCTCTCTGATGCACGTACCGGCCGGGTGTCCCCATGCTTTTCGCAACACCACGGACGAACCAGCAGTGATGCTGTTTCAGGCCGCCCCTGCCGGTCACGAGGACTACTTCGAAGAACTCGCAAAGCTGATGGCCGGCTCGCGCGGTCAACTCGACCCCGACGAGGTGGCGAAACTGCGGCTACGCCACGACGTGCACCAGATCACCACACTGGCCTCGCCGAACTGAGTACATGCCGTGTGTGGCTCCTTTCGCTCTCGGTTATTGATCTTGTGCTGACCGGCTGCTGCTCAGTGCGGTGAGCGGTTGGCTCGCCCAGCAGGGGCGGCGCCGGCGGCGCTGTGTGAGGTGGACGGTGTCCTGTGTGGTAGGGCGGACGAGTCGCCTGTAGCAGCACAGGGCTGCGGCGAGGCCAAGAAGGGCGAGGTGGTTGCGGGAGTGGCCTTCGTAGCGGGGCTGAGTCGGCAGACCGTCAAGGAAGGTCGAGCCGTAAGCTTGACTCTGTCGGGGATCTTGGAGTTTCCCTGTGCGACAGCATGATCAACGGGCATGCTCGGGTGGTTCTGCCGATCGATGCAGCTGTCGAGGTGCCCGTTGTCCCTCCGCCCCCGTTCCGGTGAGCATGTCCCGCCTCTGACAGCGCAGGTCGCGCGGGCGAGCAACCCGGGTGGCACGACGGCGATATGGGTACGGGACCGCCTCGATGGGCTGTGGTGCGACGAGGATTTCGCCGACTGGTACCCGCGGGACGGGCGTCCGGGTCTCTCGCCTGCTCAGCTGGCCACCGTCTGTGTGCTGCAGTTCCTGCTCGGCCTGTCTGACCGGCAGGCCGCCGAGGCGGTCCGCTGCCGCATCGACTTCAAGTACGCCATGGCCATGGAGCTGGACGATCCCGGTTTCCATCACAGCGTGCTGGCCGACTTCCGCGACCGGCTCGCCGAAGACGGCCGTGCCGACCGGCTCCTCGACCTCGCGCTGGCCCGTCTCAAGGAGGCCGGCCTGGTGCGCGAACGCACCACGCAGCGCACCGACTCCACCCATGTCCTGGCCGCGGTGCGTGACCTGACCCGCCTGGAGCTGATCACCGAAGCGGTCCGTGCTGCACTCGAAGAAGTCGCCGGCACGTCCCCTCACCTGCTCGACGGGCTGGTCGATGAGGACCGGGGCTCCGCTACGGCCGACCAGTCCGGCTGGGCAAGAACCCCACCAAGCCCAAGACCAGGATCCTCGCCACCGGAAACGATGCCGTCCGGCTCCTGGAACACCTCGACCGGCACGGAGCCGACCGCACCTCCGGTCCTCGTGTCCATGCCCTGCGCCAGATCATGGTGCAGAACTACCACTATGACGCCGCAGGACACCTGCGCTGGCGCACCGCCGAGAAGGAAGGCGCCCCGGGCTGCCGCCCTCGTCCCGGGCGATCGTCTCTTCCTACGACACCTCGGCTCGCTACGCACGGCACGGCCACATCATCAGCTGGAAGGGATTCGCCGCTCATCTGACCGAGACCTGCGGTCCCGACGGACCCAACGTGATCACGGACGTGGCGACCACCGCGGCCACCACCCACGACAGTCAGGTCCTGCCCGGCATCCACACACGCCTGGCGCGTCGCGGACTGCTGCCCGCCGAGCACCTGGTCGATGCCGGCTACACATCCCTGCCCCACCTGGACCAAGCCGCCCGTGAACACCAGGTCACCGTCTCCGGGCCGCTGCGGAGCAACCCCACCCGTCAGCACCGCCAGAACGAGGGCTTCGCCCGGGACGACTTCTACATCGACTACGACCGCCAGCAGGTCACCTGCCCCCAGGGACAAGTCAGCCAGGGCTGGCATGGCCCCTACCCGACCTCCTCGCCCACCGCGGCCCCGCTGATCGTGGCCCGGTTCACCAAGAGCCAGTGCCGCCCCTGCCCCGTCCGATCCCGCTGCACGTCTACCGTCGACAGCGCCCGCACCGTGGGTTTTCCCCCACGCGAACTCCGCGACCTGCAGCTCCGCGTCCGCACTGAGCAGCAGACGCCCCAGTGGAAGGCCCGTTACGCGGTCCGCTCCGGAGTGGAGGGCACGGTCAACGAGTTCGCCCACGGACACGGCATGCGCCGCTGCCGCTACCGAGGACAGGGAAAGGCACACGTCCAGCACGTTCTGACGGCCATCGCCGTCAACATCGAACGCCTCAGCGGACTTCCACCCACCGAGGAAGCCCCCATGCCCCGCCGACCAACCGCCTTCCAGAACTACCTCGACCGCCGCGAGATCCCCCGGCCGAAGTCGTGGCGAAGCCTGGGAAGCTGACCTCGACGACTCCATGATCCCCGACAGAGTCAAGCTAAGCTCGATCCGTCAGCGGGATTGGGTGGCTGACCTGCTCGGCAGTTCGCCCGTAATGTCCTCGGGCCGTTCGAGGTGGGCCGTCGCGTGACGCCGCGGGTGCGCCGGGCTCCACGGGCCCGGAGCGCTGCCGGTTTTCTCCTTCCTAGTCCTCGTCGGGGCGGTGCCCGGCCGTCAGGTGACGGCCGGGAGGGCGGTGAGCCGCTGCCAGCAGGTGGTGAAGGCTTGGCCCAGGGCCAGGTCGCGTCGACGCGTAGACATCGGCGTCGGGCGTGGTCGGCGACGCGGGCGGGCAGGTGGTAGAGGCGGAAGCGCATGGTCTCCGGTTCGGCGTCGGCCAGGCCCTCGACGTCGTGCAGGGCCAGCAGCCGCACCCAGGCGTCGAGATCACTCGCGAGGTTTGCGGCAAGCATCCAGCCGCAGTTCACTTCCCAGGAGGCGGAGGGCAGGTTGTCCAGCCCCATCGCCTTGACCGTGCGCACCCGGTCCTCCACGGACGCGTGCGAGCGGTGCAGTACGTCCAGGAACTGGCTGTGGCCCGAGCCGGCTGCCCCACATGTGACGGATATTGGTGGCGGTGATGCAGTACCGCCAGCCGGTCTTCTTCTCGAAGCGGGTGAGCTTCTTCAGGTGCCGCCGGGTCGGACGGACCCGGCTCACGATCCCCCGCATGCCCTTCGGCCAGCCCTCACGGGTGTTCTGCGCAGCGAGAAAGGCGTCCGCTGGGGCGGACGCCCCCTCGAAGCCGCAGCTTCACCCGAACCCGGCGAACCTCTGCGGTCACAGCACAAGCTCGAAGGTCCAGCGCCGCGGAATCACCCTGAACCCGCGGACACCGGGCGGGCGTTGGACGGGGTGGACGTCGATGCCGAGGCGGGCGCCATGGCCGATGACGGTGATGCGGTGGCCGGCGTCGGCACTTCGTATCCGGCTCGCATGTCCACGTGCCGACCCCGGCCGTCGACCTGAAGCCGGCGCGGGTGATCTTGATGCTGATTCCCGTGGCGGAGCGGCCCGGCACGTCAGGCCATCGAGGGCCGTTCGGACCGTCGCCCGTGGGGGACCAGGATGATGGCGACCGCACCGATCAGCGCCGGTATGACAAGGGAGTAGAAGGCGGCCGCGGGGTCGGAACTCACGCCGATCAGGAAGGTGATGTAACTGGGACCGATGACGGACCCGAACCGACCGACTCCGAGGACGAAGCCGAGGGCTGTGCGGCGCAGTTGGTGGGGGTAGTAACGGGCCGCATAGGCGCAAATGACGTTCTGGGAGCCCAGAATGCCCCCGCCTGCCAAAGCCACCATCCCGAGGATGGCCAGGTGGCCCTCAACCGTGGGCAGGGCACGCATGGCCGCAGAGGCACACAGGAACAGGGCGGCGACACACAACTTGGCGGGAACCCAGTCGGCGATCATGGAGATGAGCAGTGAAATGACGACTGCCCCGCCATTGAACGCGATGACGAACTCGAGGGTGTGACTCGGGTCGTAGCCCGCGCCGGCCCTCAGGGTCGGCAGCATGGAGGTCACCCCGTGGGCCAGTAGCAACCCGATGAAGCACGTGACGGAGAACAGAATGCTGGCCGCCGGCCACCCGGGCTCAAAGAGGCCCCACCACTCGCCGGTGACCACCCGTGCGTCTCGCCGTGTGGCCCGGTCCGGGAGGAAGGCCTCACTGGGTTCCTCGGTCGGTATCAGGTTCCAGCAGACCGGCACCAGCAGAATGGGCAGGGCACCGACCAGGAAGGTCCATTGAAATTCCATGCCGGCCAGGAACGTGTGGTTGGCGCTCGCCGCCGCCACACCACCAAGGGGGAGGCCCGACTGGGCGATGCCACAGTAGAGCGACCGGCGCCCCAGCCGGGCCCAGTCCACGACCAGGACACAGATCAGCGGGGCCAGAATGCCCAGGCCGACACCGAGGAGGAAGCGGCTGAAAGCGAAGGCCAGGAGGTTGGGGGTGAGCCCGGCGAACAGCATGCAGCCTGATACCCACCCGACACAGACGGCGATGACCGATCTGCGGCCGTAGGTCTCAATCAGTCCGCTGGCCATGAAGGCACCGATCGCCCCGCCCAGCGCAGTGGCGCTGGCAAGCATGCCCAAGGTGCCAGGAGTGACCTGCCAGGTGGAATGGCTCAGCAGCGAGGGGGCCACGGCCTGCAGAGAAAGCATGTCGTAGCCAAAGATGAAGAAGATTGACGTGCCCAGCAGCAGGACAGCACGGGCCCTCCAACGACTCTGATGGATCAACTCGCCGTGGACTTGGACGTGCGCTACGGGTGGTTTCATGTCGACCTTCTGGTTTGGCTGGCCGGGGGATGGCGTTCAGTGCCATGGCCTGCACTGGGCGGTCCGGGCGGGACTCGGGGTGGAGGGTGGAACGTGCCGAGCCAGTGGCTCATCGGTCTGCTCGACGTCGTCTTCTGCGGGACAGAACGCATGAAGCGACCGAGGAAACTACCTACTTAGGTAGTGTTTACTATCATGACTGAACTGCGGTGTCCATAACACGGACAGTCATCGGCTCGACCAGTTGCCGCCCGTCCAGGGTCTGTGGTCTACGGCGAGCGACTCGCTGCCGGGTTGGACAGGATCAAGAGGGATGGCACCCCACCGGGAAGGACCATGCCGCATCGGTGGGGCGCCGCAGCCAGGCTGGAATCGGCCGCCGGAATCCTGTGCGGCCGTTCGGAAATCTTGACCGACTCCCCTTGAGCCGCTTAGCTGACCGGCGATCCCTACCTTAGTAGGGTGTAACCTGATGGCTGAAGCTGCTGAATGGGACGAGCAGCGCGTCGGCGGAGCCGGCGAAAGGGAGGAGGCCCGCAAGGTAGGAAGACCTCGCGCGGCGCCCCGCCATTGGCACCTATGGATGGACGCAGTCATGCTGAACGTGCGGCTTGGCTACGCCCGTCCGCATCTGCCGCTGGTGGGCAGGAGGGATGCACAGGGCGGAAGTCGAGCCCGCGGTGCGCCGTCCTCATCAACGGGCAGTCTCCGGGCATGGCCGCGCCTGAACATGCCGGCGTCCGGATGCCCGACCCCGGGGCGCCCGAACGAGCTGCATGAGGTGGCGCGGATATTGACACAGATAATCAGGCGTCGCTAAGGGTGACTGATCGGCCACCGCATTCCGTCGGCCGCCCCGCCAAGTCCGTTCAGTCCCGGTTCCCCAACACGAATTCCCGACTTCCAGGCGCCAGTCGGCCAGTGATCGTCAGCGCGCCACGAGGAATCCCCAGCCGCCCCTGAGGGCTCGAAGACCGCAGGCCTTACATCGCCCAGGAGAGCATCCATGCCCACAGCCCCGTCTCCCTTCACCCTGGACAAGGACATCGCCGTTCCCGTACGGGACGGCACCGTGCTGCGAGCGGACGTCTTCCGTCCTTCGTCTCCGGGCCGGTACCCGGTCATCATGACGCACGGCCCGTACGGCAAGGACATCCACTTCGAAGACTTCAACGCAGGCGCCTACTCGATCATCGACGAGCACGGCCCCTACATGAACTGGGAGACCGTCAACCCCGAATGGTGGGTGCCGCAGGGCTATGTCGTCATCCGGGTCGATCAGCGCGGCACCGGGCACTCACCGGGACGTATGGCCCTGATCGGCCGCCAGGAGTGGGAGGACCACTATGATGCCATCGAGTGGGCCGGCGTACAGACCTGGAGCAACGGCAACGTCGGTCTGCTCGGCATCTCCTACTACGCCATCGGACAGTGGCACGTCGCCGCGATGCAGCCGCCGCACTTGTCGGCCATTGTGCCGTGGGAGGGTGCGGTGGACATCTACCGCGACTGGTCCCACCACGGCGGGATCCTCTCCAATGGGTTTGCCGACGACTGGTGGCCGCGCCAGATCACCGGCAACCAGAGCGCGCTGCCGCCCGGGGCGGACAACCCCGGAAAGGCCGTCGACGGCAATGCGGATCTGCTGCAAGAGTTCCGCGATCACTCACTGTTCGACGCGTACTACGCCGACAGGCAGGCCGATCTGACCAGGATCCGGGTGCCGGTCCTCTCCGCGGGTAACTGGACCAGCTATGCACTGCACTTGCGGGGCAACATCGAAGGCTTCATGGGTGCGGGCACACAACACAAGTGGCTGGAGATCCACGACGGCAACCACTTCACCCCCTTCTATACCGAGGAAGGCCGCCTGTACCAGAAGCGGTTCCTTGACTGCTGGCTCAAGGGTGACCAGCGCGCGTGGCACGACGAGCCGCCGGTCAAGCTGTTCATCCGCGATTCCCACGGCGGAGGCCAGTTCCGGGCTGAGAGCGCCTGGCCCCTCGAACGCACGCAGTGGACCACCTTCTACCTGGACGCTCACAGCGGACGACTTGACACCCAGTCACCCGAGCAGCCCGGCAGCGTCAGTTACCCGGCACCTGAAGGGAGCGCCACATTCCTCACGGCCCCCTTCAAGGAGGACGTCGAGGTCACCGGCCCCTCCGCGCTCCATGTTTGGGTCGCTGCCGACGCCGAGGACATGGACCTGTTCGTCACCTTGATCAATATCGACGCCAATGGCAAGGAGGTCACCTTCGAGGACGCCTCCGGCATCGGTAATCGCGGCCCTGTGGTCAAGGGCTGGCTGCGGGTCTCTCACCGGGCACTCGACGAAGCCAGGTCGTTGCCCTATCGCCCCTTCCATGCCCACACGGAGCGCGAGCTCCTGGAACCGAATGAACCAGTTCTCGCTTCCGTCGAGATCATGCCCACGAGCATGGTTTTCGCCGAGGGCCACCGCCTGGGTGTAGTGATCCAGGCAGCCGACCGCAACGATCCCACCCGTTTTCTCCACAACGACCCACAGGACCGCGCCGAAACTCTCTTCAGGGGTACCAACACTGTCCACACCGGCGGCGACATGGACTCGTATCTGCTCCTGCCTGTCATTCCAGCAACGGACTGAATCGCCCCGGCTCGAATAGAGACTCGATTTCATGAAGGGATCGAGTCATGGCACGACCCTCCCGTTACCCGCTTGAGCTCCGCCGTCGTGCGGTGCGCATGGTCGCCGAGGTGCGCGACGACTACCCGAACTGTGAGGATGAGGTCGTGCCGAGACGGCCGCTCTGCAGGCGGTGGCCGAGAAGCTCGACATCGGATCCAGCGAGACGCTGCGGAACTGGGTGAAGCAGCACGAGATCGACGCGGGTCAGCGTCCGGGGACGACGACGGAGGAGTCCGTCCAGCTCAAGGCGCTGAAGAAGGAGAACGCCGAACTCAAGCGGGCCAACGAGATCCTGAAGGCCGCGGCAAGTTTCTTCGCGGCCGAGCTCGACCGGCCACACACGCGCTCGTAGCGTTCATCGACGAGCACCGGGACCGCTTCGGCGGGGTCGAGCCGATCTGCAGAACCCTCACCGGGCACGACTGCAAGGCGCCCCTTCCACGTACTACGCCCACAAGACCGCCTCGAAACTCCCTCTGCCCGTTCCGTGCGCGATGAGGAACTCAAGGAGCGGATCCAGGAGGTCTACACGTCCAACTACCGTGTTTACGGGACCCGGAAGATCTGGCGCGAGCTGAACCGCAGGGACATGCGGTGGCCCGCTGCACCATCGAGCGCCTGATGCGCGAGCTCGGGATCCAGGGCGCGGTGCGCGGCAAGCGCGTCATCACCACGATCCCCGGCGGGCAGGCCGGGCGGGCCCCCGATCTGGGCGGGCGCGACTTCGTCGCCGTCGCCCCGAACCGGTGCTGGGTGGCGGACTTCACCCATGTGAAGACGTGGTCCGCGACGGTCTACGTAATCGCCTTCGTCCTGGACGCGTACTCGCGCATGATCGTCGGATGACAGCTCGCCACCCACAGCGCACCGAGAGCCACACCCGGCTCCCCTGGGTGCCACAACCCTACGAATGGCTGGGCCTCCCAGGAAGAATGTAGAGCGCACCGATCTCCCGCTGGACGCCCTGGAGATGGCCCTGTGGCCGTCTGGTGGCGGACATAGTGAAGCTGAGCGGGGCGAAGAACAGGCAAGCCCGCACCGCTCGGCCAGCCGCATCACCGGTACCAGCCCGGCATACGCGACCAGGTTCGTGTCATCGAACGCGGCCGATACCGCCGAAGCGGCATGGGAAGATGCATCTCGCGGGTGTTCTCTTGCTCTGTGGATGTGGAACCGTAGGAAGTCCCATCGTCCCAGTTCAGAGGGCATCCGCGTCTTCATGTCCAAGCCCTGGACCGGCTATTGCCCGGTGGCTCGTGGCGGCGTGCAGGTCCTTGTTCGGGCGGGGCCCATCGTCGGAACGGACGAGCCCCGCCCGTGGTCGCGGACTGCGGCAACAGTGCGCGACGGAATTCCCCTGTGTGTCGAGTCGCAACGGTCGGGGACACTGCAGATCCATTCGGACCAGGCTGCGACACGTGGGGTGTCACCTGCCCTCGGTTGTGCCAACACCTTCGGCTTCAAGACGTCGAAGGGCAACGTCCTGATACACCCCTGAAGCGGGAACTGCGACGTCCGACTGCCGGGCCTCTGAATACGTGGCCACGGGGACCTGGAGCGATGCCCGAGGCGTGTTCCAAGGAAGGCGGGACAGGATGAAACGGTGTGGGAGAACAGTCTTGCTCGAGATCGTTGAGCGGCTCGATGGTAACGGCGAGGCCCGTATTCGCCGGCTCGGCAAAGCCGACGGATGATGCTCGGGGGCCCTGGAGTCGAGTCGCAACGAGCCGAGGAGGCAGACAAGTTGAAGAAGAACGCGCCTGCGCTGTGCGTAGAAGGCCGACCGGGTGCTGGCAGCCCTGGGCTGCCGGCACCCGCCGTGGCCGTGGTTGTTGTCGTCCTACTCATCATCGCGGGCCTGCTGGCGTTCGGCCTGCCTCTCGAAGCGGCCGTCACGGCCGTCGTCGCCGGCGGGCTGGTGGCCAAGGAGCTTGTCCTCAGCCTGGTCTGTGCCCTCTCCCCTCGCCGGGCATGAGGGGGCGAGCCAGGGATGGGGTGCACACACAGGACCCTGGCTGCGCACAATCCCGTTGAGATGCTGGCGCAGTGGCTCGAGTCGCTGCGCCGGCGGTCGGGGCTGAGCTGGAGCCAGATGGCGCGGACCGCACATATAGGGGGTCTGATGGTTTCCCAATCGACCCTGTTCAGAGCGGCGCAGGGCGAAAGACTCCCGAAATGGAAAACCGTACAGGCTTTCGTGCGCGTGTGTGGCGGTGATGCGCGCGAGGCCAGGCGGCTGTGGAGTAATGCCGATCGGCACGAGGCTGCCCGCGGCGGCCAGGTGCCGCGCAGCGTGGTGCTGTCGCCGCAATTCATCACCGAGCCGTGGCAGCTCGTCCAGGCGATGAACCACATGCGCCGGGAGAGCGGCAACCCCACGCTGCGGGAGCTGGAGGAGAGAGCTGTGGTGCGGGGGGTGAGCTTCCTGCCTAAGAGCACTGTCGGTGCGGTACTGCGCGGGCGCCTGCCTGCCAAGGCCCTTCTGCTGAACTTCGTCCGATACTGCGGCAACGTTCCGGACGAACAGCTCCAGCACTGGGCTGACGCCTGGGAACGGGTGAGAAGCAGTCTTTCCGGACGTGATCGACGTGTTTCCGCTGGTCGGGGATAGGAGTGGTGGTTCCGTGGGAGTGGTGGCCTGTCGGGTCGTCGTTCCCCAGGGAGGTAGCGGATGCCGTCGGTTGTTGGACTGCTGGAGCAGCACGAACTCGCGGCTCGGTGTCGAGTCGACGGGCTGGGGGAGGAGACCGA
>NZ_VZRB01000057.1 GCF_008806595.1 Streptomyces luteolifulvus
CCAGAAGGCGTTCATCTTCTGCAGGATTCCGGCGTTGACGACCGCGTTGTCGAAGGACAGCGAGATCTCCAGGACCGACAGGATCAGCACGATCCCGAAGGCCTCCCAGCCCCACTGCCACGCGGCGTAGGCCAGACCGAGCGCGGTGACGGCGAACGACCAGCCGAACGTCCTCAAGACCATCCTCATTCCAACTGTCAGAAAAGCGTTCCGTGTTACGTGGAGAGAGCGGTGGGCGCCGCGTCACGACGCCAGCCGGTCAAGGCCTGCGGTCGCCACCGCGGGCGCCACCTCGAACCAGACGACCTTGCCCGTGGCGGTGCGGGCGCTGCCCCAGCTCGCCGCCACCGAGGCGACCAGCAGCAGACCCCGGCCGCTCTCGGCGTACAGCTCGCGGCTGCGCGGTGCGGGCAGCCCGGGCGCCGTGTCGGTCACCCCCACCCGCAGCCGGACCCCCGTCCAGCGGACCGTCACCGAGCACGGCCCGGTGGTGTGCAGCACCGCGTTGGCGATCACCTCGCTCGAGAGCAGTTCGAGGTCGTCCTGCGTTTCGTCCGTCAGTGGGAGATTCCAGCCGCGGACCACCGACAGGAGCAGCCGACGGGCCTTGGGCACGGCGGCCGGGTCCTCCGGAAAGACCCGGAAGCTGTGGAGCAGGGGCTGTTCCGGGATGTCCGTCATGATCATTCCTTGGTGGGCGGCCCGCTCCGCCAGGGGCGGGCGTGTGTTGCCGTGTCTGGTGGAGGCGGACTGGTGGATACGGCCCTGGAGGGGCGTGGGGCCGTGGACGGGCGGGGAGGGAGGAGGGTTTCGACTGCGCCGACGTATCCGGCGGGGAGGGCCGGTCGCGTGACCTGGACGGGTCCGGACCGGCCCCTGCGCCCGTGAGGCAGGCTCAGGACTTCTGGGCCAGGTCCTTAAGGGCCTTCTCCGCGCCGGGGTTCAGCGGGACGGGCGAGACGTCCTGCGCCTGGTCCACCTCGATCTCCGTCGCGGCCGGGTTCACCTTCTCCAGCTCGGTCTTCTTCTCGTACATCAGGTTGACGATGTCCGCGGCCAGATCCGGGTCGAAGCCCGTCTTCACCAGCAGCACGTTCTGCACCACGATCGTCGGCACGTCCTTCGGCTGGTTGTATACGGACGCCGGGATGGAGCCGCTCCGGTAGACGTCGCCGTACTTCTTGTTCAGAGCGGGCAGTTGCGGGGTGATGTCGAGGAGGCGCACCTCCTTCTTGAGGCTGGTCGTGAGGTCGGTGATGCCGCCGCTCGGCAGTCCGCCGGACCAGAACAGGGCGTCGATGGTGCTGTCCTTCATGCCGTCGACGGACTCGGGCAGGGCGAGGCGTTCGGCGGTGATGTCCTTGGCGGGGTCCAGTCCGGCTGCCTCCAGCAGCCGGTTGGCGATCACTTCCGTGCCGGAACCGGGTGCTCCGGTGGACACTCTCTTGCCTTTCATGTCCTTGAGGGACGTGATGCCCGAGTCGGCCCGGACCAGGACCTGGGTGTAGTTCGGGTAGAGCCGGGTCAGGGCCTCGACGTCCTGGGGCGTGTCGAACGCTTCCTTGCCCTCGACGGCGTTGCTGGCCGTGTCCATCAGGGAGAACGCGATGTCGTAGGTGCCCGCCCCGAGGCCTTGGATGTTCTGCACCGACGCGCCGGTGGAGGTGGCGGTGGCCCGGTAGCCGTCGAGGTTGTCGGAGATCAGCTCCGCGAGGCCGCCACCGATCTGGTAGTACACGCCGGTGGTGGTGCCGGTCGCGATGGTGAGCCGGCCGCCCTTTCCGCCGCTCGCGGCGGTGTTGTCGGTCTGCTTCCCGCCGCCGCAGGCGGTGGCGGCGAGAGCGGTGACGAGGGCCGCGACGGCGAGGCGTGCGGCACGCATCCGGTGCTTCATGAGGGCAGGTGTCCTTCCATGAGGGTTTCCGCCGGGCGGTTCTCACCGGTGGTGGGAACCGCGGGGGTCTGCTGCCTGCGGCGTACGAGATGAATGCCGAGGGCGAGTACGAGCGCCACGACACCAGCGGTGATCGCGACGGGTTCGAGGTAGAGGAGACAGAGGGCGGCGACGGCGCACAGGGCGCGCTCCATACGCCCGGCCGGTCCGAGCAGCCACCCGCCGGTGGCCGCGGCCAGCGCGGCGACCGCGAGGGCCGAGACCGCGGTAGTCCATACGATGCCCAACAGGCTGCCCGTGCCGAGCAGTTGGGAGCCGTTGTCGGTGAGGACGAAGGCGAACGGCACCAGGAACGCGGGCAGTGAGTACTTCCAGGTCGCCACCATGGTGCGCATCGGGTTTCCCCCGGTGATGGCGGCGGCGGCCGCCGCCGCGAGCGCCGTCGGAGGGCTCACTTCGGACAGCACGGCGTAGTAGAAGATGAACATGTACGCCTCGTGGGTGGCGACTCCCAGCGAGAGCAGCGCCGGTGCGATGATCACCGCGGCGATGATGAAGGAAGCGGTGACCGGGACGGCAAGCCCCAGGATGGACACCGAGACCGCCGCGAAGACGACGGTGAGGACCAGCACTATGGTCTTGTCGTCGCCGAAGAGTCCGGCCGCATCGACGATCACCGATGCCAGGTTCAGACCGAGCCCTGTCTGGGTGACGACGGCGACGATGATGCCCGCCGCCGCGCAGGTGGCGACCACCGGAAGCACCGACCGGCAGCCCTCGGCGAGCGCCTCGTACACCCGCCGCGGCGTCATCCGGTGCTCGGGGTCCAGGAACGAGAGCAGGAACTGCAGGGCCGTGGCGTAGACGACCGCCTTGAAGGGGGGCAGTCCCGCCACCATGAATCCGATGATCATGAAGAGCGGGAGGAAGTGGTAGCCGAACCGGCCGAGCAGCCGCAGCGCCGACGTGCTCTGCTCCCCGACCACGGGCTGCGTCTGGTGCTTGCGGGCGTCGATCTCGACCGCGAGGAGGATGCCCAGGTAGTACAGGAGGGTGGGCACCAGTGCGTACAGCAGGACGGTGAGGTAACTCTCGCGCAGGTACTCGGCGATGATGAACGCCGCGGCGCCCAGGGTGGGCGGGGAAAGGATCGCCCCGATCCCGGCCGCCGCGAGCACGCCGCCGCCCTGTTCCTTCCCGTAGCCGGCCCGGCGCAGCACGGGCCAGGCGACCGATCCGAGGCTGACCGCGGTCGCGGTGCCGGACCCGGAGACGGTGCCGAGCAGGAAACCGGCGGCGGTCACGGTGCGGCCGGGGGCGCTGCGCGAGCCGCGGAAGGCCGCGAAGGACAGGTCGATGAAGAACTTGCCGGCGCCGGAGAGGTCGAGGACCGCGCCGAAGATGGTGAACAGCACGATGTAGGTGCCGGCCACGTTCAGCGGGACGCCGTACACCCCGTCGGTGCCCATGAAGAAGTGGGCCGCGATCGCGTCGATGTCGAACCCGCCGTGAGCCAGGGACCAGTCGTACGGCAGCAGCCCGCCGTAGTAGGCGTAGAGCAGGAAGGCCGCGCAGAAGGCGGGCAGGACCCAGCCGGTGGTGCGGCGGCACGCCTCCAGGACGAGCACGATGAGGACGAGCCCGGCCAACACGTCGAGGGAGGTGGGCAGTTGCCGTCGCTCGATGAAGGGGTCGAACTGCAGCAGCGGGTAGACGCACACGGCGAGCGCGGCCGCGGCAAGGAGCCAGTCGAACCAGCCGGGGTCGTCACGCCGTGCGGGTGTGCGGGTCTTCTCGTGGCCGCCGGCGCCGCGCCGCCGCAGAAGCAGCATCGCCGGTACCCGCACCGTTCCGCGGTAGGTCAGGAAGACCAGCGGCAGGGTCGCGGCGAGGAAGATCGTCAGGTAGTACTGGGTGCCCTTGGCCAGCGGGAAGAAGATCGCGTAGAGCACGAAGACCGACAGGGCCGCGCACGCCAGGGACACCGGACCGGACACCCGCGGGGAGAGTTTCCGGGCCGGCCGTTCCTGGTCGTACTCGGCCACCAGTTCCTCAGCGGTTCGCTGCTGCGGATCGGACGGCGCCGTTGCCATGCTCATCTAGGCCATCTCCTGGGGCTGGGTGCTTCTGCTTCACCCCAGACCGTGGCAGCCGTGACAAGCAGGCAACAGGGAACGCTCGTGGTCTTAACGTAGGTTTAGGGTTGGGTGACGGGGATCACTTCTACGCTCGTCCCGACGGCCGAGACCCGGTCTGCCCCTGGCCTTCGTGCCGTGGCGGGTCCGGGCCCGCGCACGAGGAACCGGGAGGCGGTGTGCGGATACTCCTTGTCGAGGACGACAACCGGGTGGCCGACGCCCTTGCGGGCGCGCTGCGCCGCAACGGGTACGAGGTGCGGCGCGTGGCCAACGCCGCCGACGCGCTGGCCGCGCCCGCCGTCGACCTGGTCCTGCTCGACCTGGGCCTGCCGGACCGGGACGGCATCGAGGTGTGCCGGGAGCTGCGTGCCCGGGGCGGGGTCCCGGTGATCGCGGTGACCGCGCGGGGAGGCGAACCCGACCGGGTACGGGGGCTGCGCAGCGGCGCCGATGACTACGTGGTGAAGCCGTTCGGCACCGCTGAGCTGCTCGCCCGTATCGAGGCGGTGCTCCGGCGCAGCATGAGCCAGCGCGCGCATGAGGACCGGCTCGTCACCGTCGGCGGCCTCGAGATCGACCTCGGGCGGCGCGCGGTCACCCTGGACGGACAGCCGGTTCCCCTCACCCGCAAGGAGTTCGACGTCCTGGCCGTGCTGGTGCGCGCCAACGGCGCCGCCGTGCCCCGGGACCGCATCGTCGTCGAGGTGTGGCAGACGACGTACGACGGTATGTCGCGCACGCTCGACGTCCATGTGGCCACCCTGCGCGGCAAGCTGGGGCGGGCGGGAAGTGTGGTGCGGACGGTGCGCGGCTTCGGCTACCGTCTCGCGACCGCCGACGGCATGGCCCCGGACACCGTTCCGGCCCCGCCCGCTCCGGACACCGCCCCTGATGCGAGGGCGCAGTCGAACCCGGACGGCCCGATCCCTGCCTCGCCGCCCACGGCGGCCGACACCTGAGCGCGCTGATCACCGATGCGCCGCCGACTTCTCGTCATCGTCTTCGCCCTGGTCGCGGGGCTCATCGTGGCGCTCAGCGTTCCGCTGGTACGGGCCACCGCGGAGCGCTCGGTCCAGACCTCGTTCATCGGCCGGGTCGAGGACGGCGCCTGGTTCGCCGACATGGCGGCCACCGCCCTCGAATCGGGACGGACGGGCCGTCTGGAGGCCGCCGCCGACCGCTACACGGCCCTGTACGACTCGCGGGTCGCCGTCGTCGACGCGGACAGCGAGATCGTCGTCGCCTCCCGCCCCCTCGACCTGAAGGAGCCACAGGTGCGGTCGGCGCTGCTCAGAGCCCTTGCCGACCGGCCCGCGCAGCAGCCCAGCGTGGTCTGGCCGTGGGACGACCGTCCTTTCGTCCTGGCCGAGCCGGTCAAGCGCGACGGCCGGGTGCTCGGCGCCGTACTCATCGTCTCCCCCACCGACCGGGCCCGCTCCCAGGTCACCGACCACCTGACCCTCGTCGGCCTGGGCAGCCTCGCCGCACTTGCCGCCGTGGTCATCGCGGTCGCCACCCCGGTCGTCCGCTGGGTGCTGCGCCCGGTCCACGAACTGGACCGGGCCACGCACGAGGTCGCCCTCGGACGGCTGAAGACCAGGGTCTCGGAACGGGCGGGCGCCCCGGAGCTGCGCCGCCTGGCCAACAGCTTCAACGTGATGGCGGACAGCATGCACGCCTCGCAGGAGCAGCAGCGCGCGTTCGTGGCGCAGGCCTCCCACCAGCTGCGCAATCCGCTGACCGCCCTCCGGCTGCGGGTGGAGAACCTCGAGGAATTCGTGAACGACCCACGTGGCCTGCACGAACTGCACTTCGCCGTGGAGGAGGCCGACCGGTTCGGCGAGATCCTCGACGGGCTGCTGCGCATGGCCAGGGCCGAGGCGTCCGAGGCGGAACGCCGGCCCGTCGACGTGTCGGCCGTGGTCGTCCACCGGGTCGACGCCTGGCGGACTGCCTACGAGGCCGAGGGCGTCCGGCTCACGCTGACGGTTCCCGACGGCGTACGCGCACTGTCCCTGCCCGACTGCCTCGACCACGCTCTGGACACCCTGCTGGACAACGCGCTCAAGTTCGGCGACGGCACTCCGGTGGACGTCTCGGTCACCCGTCCCCCGGGCGGCGACGGTGCCGGTGCACAGCGCGGGCAGGACGACGGCGTGGTGGAGGTGACGGTGCGCGACGGTGGCTCCGGTCTGACCGCCGAGGAACTGGCACGGGCAGGCGGGAGGTTCTGGCGCAGCACCCGCCACCAGAACGTCCGGGGCACGGGCCTCGGCCTCGCCCTCACCCGCATGGTGGTGGAGGCGGGCGGCGGCGAACTTCGCCTCGCGGCGGCAGAACCGCACGGACTCGCGGCCACTCTACGGTTGCCGAGTGCTCCCCCGCCCCCGGGCGCGGCACCCTGACGACCGTCGGCCGGTGTCAGGGGTGCGACTCGCGGAACCAGCGCGCCGCGCCCGGGTGAAGGTCCAGCGGGTGGGTGGCGATCGCCGTACGACGGTCCAGTCGGCGGGCCTCCGGGTGAGCGCGTATGAGCTGGGACTGCCCCTCGAACAGCAGCCGGGTCAGCCAGTACGCCTCCGCGTCCGGCATGTTCCGCCGCACCACCAGAAAGTTCGGCACGCTCACGGTGGTCACCGCACTCTGCGGGCCGTATACGACAGCCGGCACGGTGGTCTCCGTGTAGAGCTCGCCGTAGGACCGGGTGAGATCGTCGACCACGTCGCCGAGGCCGACGAGGCGGATGGGCATCGTCCGGCGGAGGTCGGTGATCGCCGCGGTGGGCAGGCCGCCGCTCCAGAAGAAGGCGTCGATCCGCCCGGCGGCCAGGGCGCCCGTGGACTCCCGCACATCGAGCCGCCGCGCGCTCACATCCTTGCCCGGAGAGAGCCCCGCGACCTTCAGGATGCGTTCGGCGAGCAGCGCGGTGCCCGAGCCCACGGCACCCACGGAGACCCGCCGCCCGCGCAGCTCCCTCACACTGCGTACGGGGCTGTCCGCGGGGACCACGAGTTGCACGTAGTTGTCGTAGAGCGCGGCGAGCGCCACCACGGGTACCCGCTCGGTGAACGGCGCGCGACCGGCGACGGCGTCCGCGGCGGAATCGGCGAGCGTGAAGCCCACCCGCACCTTGCCCGCGCCCACCAGGCGCAGGTTGTCGACACTGCCTCCGGTGTGCAGGACACGGGCGGACGCGTCGGGCAGCCGACGATCGATGAGCTCCGCGTACCCGGCCCCGTACTCCGCGTAGACGCCGCCCTGGTTACCGGTGGCCACGCTGATCTCACCGGACGGCCGACGCGGATCATCGTTTCCGGTGCACCCAGCAAGCAGCACCACCATCAGGGCGATGGTGGTGGCGAGCAGGCGTGCCACCGGCATAAGTGCCTCCTTGCACCGGGCGAACCGGCCACTGAACGCCGGGCCCGGAGCGCAGACACCCCGACGGGCCCACGCGATCAGCCTAACCGGGCGGGGAACGGGTGGCGTCATACGCGGCGATCAGACCGACGCGCCGGCTGAGCCGCTCCCGATGGTGTCGTCGTGCAGCCGGGCGTTCTCCCGGGCGATGGCCGTGCCGAGGCCGCCGCCTTCGGACCGGTTACGGGCGGCGTCGGTCCTGTAGCAGCGATGGTCTGCACCGGACACCTCACCGACGGCGGCAGCGAGTACGAGTGCTGAGCACCTCTCACAGCTCCTGCTGCGGCCCCTCGGCCATGAGCTCCGTGTTGATGATCGCCTCCACAAGAGTCTCTCCCACCGCAGTCAGCGTGACCGTGCCCGCGTTCTCGTCGGTCTTCAGCAGGCCCCGGCTGCACAGGGAGTTGAAGGCTTCTCGCCGCTGGGGGGAGAAGAGAGAGCTGCCGGGGAAGCGGTGCCGGTGCAGTTCCTCGCGTAGCGGTTGCAGTGTGGACAGTGCCATGTTCACCGCCCGTGTCTCCTGCGCCTGTTCGGTGAAGGCAGTGGCGGAGCCGAGGGGAAGCCGCCCGGCCTCCACGGCCGTGCTGTACTGCTGCCAGTCGACGTTCGTCATCCCCTCGGAACGGCGGCAGCTGGAACTGCCGCCGAGGCCGATGGCGACCTCGGGCTGCTGCTGGTCCTGGTCGGCCATGATGGACTTCCACTTCTCCGGCCCGGCTCCGGGCCGGGCGAAGTACATGGTCGGTTGCTCGGTCCAACCGGCCTCCCGCAGCCCGCCGGTGAGGATCTCCCGCATCTGGTACTGCTCGCCGAGCGTGGGCCAGCGGTGTCCGCGTGACTCCAGGCGGGCGCGATACTCCGGGAGTTGCCAGGCCGCCGGTTGCACCCCGGAGACGCCGGTCCGCGTGTCGCTGTAGTCCCGCAGGTGCAGCTTGGTGCACACCACGGCGGTGGGTCCGTGTTCCAGTACGGTGTCCAGGTCGCGTCGGACGCTGCCGAGGGTCTGGTCGAGCAGGCCGTACATCAGGTCGACGCTGATCCAGTCGAAACCGGTGGCCTTCGCCTGGCGGATGAACTCGATGCAGGCGGCGCCGGTGTGCTCACGGCCGCTGAGGCGCAGCACGTGGTCGTCGAACGACTGCACCCCGCTGGAGACCTTGGTGCAGCCGAGTTCGGCCAGCAGCTCCAGCTTCTGCGGCGTGAGGGTGGTGGGATCGCCCTCGAGCCGGACCGTGGTGTCGGGACCGAAGGCGAAGTTCTCCCGGTAGAAGTCCAGCAGTCGGCGGATCTCGTCGGCGGGCAGCAGCGAGGGCGTTCCGCCGAACACGTTGAACTCGCCGACCGGTGCGGTGGCGAGGTGCGGAACCCTGCGCAGCCACAGCTTCGCCTCCCGGATGTTCCAGTCCACCCATTGCGCCGCCCGCCGGGCCACCGTCTCCTGTGTGCCCTTGACGATGACGACCGGGTACTGGCAGAACCGGCAGCGGTAGGAACAGGTGGGGATGTAGGCCCACAGGTGAATGGGCGGGGTGGTGCGCAGTTGCCCGTCGAGGTCGTCGAGGAACCGCTCGGGGTCGTAGCCGTCGATGTTTCCCGGGAAGACATGGGCGCCGAAGGGGTCCTCCCGCACGTATGCCAGCAGATGCCGGTTCTCGGGCGCGGCGAGGGCGTGTACGGCGTCCGGGACCGGTGCTGCCGGGTCCAGTGTCAGGAGGGAGGCCAGCGCGGGGTCTGCGGTCATCAGAAGACTCCCCCGTTGCCGAAGTAGTCGTGTGCCTCTCCGGATTCCCGGTCCTCGCAGTAGTACGCGACGAACTCTGCGAACCGCTCGCGGGGGATGTCCTCCAGGCACGCCGGCAGCGGCGGCGGGTGGCCGATGTCGTCTCCGACCGTCGCCCGCAGCCGCTCGAACAGCTCGTCGGCGAACTCGAAGTAGAGCCGGAAGGAAGGGGTCTTGTAGGCATGGATGGGGGTGAAGTCCATGAGGCGCATCTTGTCGACGATCTCCTCGATGCGCTGCCGCAGAGCATCTGCGAGGGGCGCGCCGAAGAACTCCCGTACGGGCGAGGTCGCGAGCAGGCCGGGGTCGAGCAGCACCGGGAGCAGGAGGTTCTTGGGCACGAAGTCCTTGATCGAGAAAGCCCAGGCGCGGTGTGCCTCCTCCTCGGTGAGGTCGCGGACCCGCGCCGTGCTGTCGCCGTCGGCTCCGGGGCGGATGTTGCGCATGACGATGGTGCCGTGGGCGCCGTAGGCCCTCCCCGCGATCACCTCCTCCAGCGCGTGGTCCACCCGGCGGGGGTTGATCTCCACCCGGGAGGCGGGGACGTACACCCGGCTGCCGCCGAGCGCCGCGACCTTGATGCCGAAGTCCCAGTCGTCGGAGAGGTGGTTGACGAAGCGGCCGTTCTCCAGCTGGTAGAAGATCTCGATGCCGCCCGCGCGGTCGTGTGCCTCGCGTTCGACGGCGAATCCCTTGCCGTCGGGGAAGCCTCCGAAGAGCGAGAAGGCGACCGACCGGCAGCGGAGGGTGCGGGAAATGGCGTCCCACAGCCGGGGGCGGTCCTGGAAGTGCTCCTCGCGGTAGAAGTAGTCGCACACGCCGATGGCGGCGCCGCTGTCGTCCATGGCTTCCAGGAGCGTGGACAGCCACATCGGATCCAGCCGGCAGTCGGCGTCCGCAGAGACCAGGTAGAACCGTTCGTCGGTGGCGCAGGTGTCCGCGTCCGCCGTCGCGGCGGGTCGGCCGCAGCTGCGTTCGGCCGCGAAGCGCATGCCGGTGCGGCGGGCGCACGAGACGCCCTGCTCGTGTTCGTGGACGATGTGCAGGGCGAGGTCCGGATGGTCCGCTGCGAAGCGCTTGGCCAACGCTACGGTCTCGTCAGTGGAGTTGTTGTCGACAAGAACGATCTCGTACAGCTCGGGGTCGAGCCGGCCGTCGCCGTCGCGCTGCCAGTAGAGCGACTCCAGTACGGCGGGCAGGTTGGCCGCCTCGTTGTACACCGGGAGGATGACGCTCATCCGGGTCCTGGTGCCCATCGGGGTGAGGACGAGGCGATCGAGCAGGGTCACCGCACTGGAACGGCCGAAGTGCCGGGTGCCCAGGCGGTGGTTGTGCTCCGCCGTGGCGGACTGCAGGGTGTCGTCGTTCAACAGCTGTGCCACCTCGTTCACGAATGTGGGGGTCGGCAGGTCGTGGTGCAGGACGGGGGCGCGGAAGCCCTTGTCGCCGTAGACCGTCGGATAGGACTCGTAACCGCTCGTGATGTAGGGCACTTTGGCGGCGATGGCCTCGCCGATCGGGTTTCCGTAGCTCTCGTAGTCGTACGACGTCAGGAACGACACCAGATCGGCGTGCGCCAGCAGATCGCGGACGGAGTAACTGCCGCCGGCGGGCGCGCCGATCGCGTCGGTGTCCGGCGCGAGCCAGCCGCCGAACACCACCCGGTCGGCGACGCCCAGTCCATCGGCGAGCGCGGTCAGCCGCCGGTATTCGATCGCATCCTCACTGGTGTCGCCCGCCACGAAGAGATGGACGTCGGTCGTCCTGGCGAGCTCGGCGACCAGGTGGATGTCGCGGTCGATGCGCTTTTGCGGGATGATCCGGGTGGTGCGCGCGATCAGCCGGGCGGTGTCCGGTATCGCGTGGTCGGCGCGGAACGACGCGTTCTCGGGGCCGACCCTGGCCGCCCTGTGCGGGAAGGTGTTCGGCAGCACGTCGATGTGCCGCACATGCGGCGCCCAGGCGCGGGTCAGCGCCTTCGCCCGCTCGTGCAGGGCCAGATAACGAACGTGGACGGAGTCCAGCAGCGGGGGGACGTTCGGGTACGGCGGGCTGCCGTACTTGCCGCTTCCCGGCTCGCTCTGCCACATCAGGTCGTGGTCACGCCACAGCACGAAGCGGCCGAGGCGGTGGCGGGCGCCGTAGACGACTATCGCCTGCTGCAGGGCACGGGTGACCATGATGTTCTCCGGCAGTGTGCCGTTCTCCACCAGCACCCGGGTGACGCGGAGTGATTCCCACAGCGCCAGCACCCGCTCGCACAGGGCGTTCGCGATGCGCTCCACCTCCGGCATCAGCCGTAGCTCGCCCTTCTCCACCACTTCCTGGAGGACCTCGGTGACCAGGGAGGCGTCATAGCCGTCGACGGTGTCCAGGTCATGTATCCGCGAGAGCCGCACCCAGGACGGCAGGAGCCGGGCCTCGTCACGGTAGGGGACGAAGAATCTCCCCTTGTCCGCCTTGATGTCGTAGCCGAGGTCGAGGTGCACCTCGTAGCCCCGGTCATGGAAGAGCCGGGCGGTCTTGAGGAATTCCACGACCAGTCCGGACAACGGGGTTGCATCGAAGGACACGCCCCACAGCACTGCCATGGCTCGCCTCCTTCCCGCGGCCACCCGCTCTTCGACCGTAGCGCGGATCTCCGGCGGGCTCCTGGTGACGGAGAGTAAGAATCGCGCAGGACTGCCCGGCGACGAGGCGCTGCAGGGAGTAGCAGGCGTCGAGGGGGCGAGCGTCGAGCGGGTCGGCCGGATGTCCCACGCGCTTCGGGGTCAGGGCAGCTGGAAGGCGGATCCCGCATCGAGTCTCCTACCCCTCCACCTCCCTCATGACGGTGAGGAGCCGTCAACTTCACTGCGGCGTAAAGGTCTCCCCCGTGCTACGAGTGCGGCGACTCTCAACTGCCCTCCGCCCACTTTGCTTTCGGCATCTTCGGCGTTTTCGGCATTTTCCACGCGGGGCTTCCCGCTCTCGGATCCCCTATGCGTTCCCCTTGATGAGGATTGCGTAAGAACACCGTCACAGACCTCACGCACAGAGCGGTTTCCCTCCTCAACCAACGCGTCTAGCTGAGCGTTCGCCTCCTGGTTGGCTCGGCGATGAGTGAATCCTGTGGAGATCCGAGCCGACGGGCCGTCAGGGAGCCACCACCAGCCATTGAAATGAACGTGACAATCCGTCAGTCTTCTCGTCACCTCCGCGTGACTCCTGCGCTGGAGGCAAAATCCCCCCACTGATGAGGAGACCCCTCACCATGACGCATCAGTTGCGTGCCGGATGGAAGCTGACCTTCGCGGCCTCCGCGGCAGCGGCCGCGACCACGGCAGGCTTGCTCATACCGGCATCGGCCCACGCCGGAGAACCCGCCGAGGGAACGGTCTACGGCCTGGGCGCCGAAGGCACCGTCGCCGGCAGCTACATCGTCCTGCTCGACAAGCAGGCATCCACCGATGCCAAGAAGGAACTCGCCCAGCACTACGGCGGCAAGCTCAACCGGTCCTACGGCTCGGCCGTCAACGGCTTCGCTGCGACAAACCTCACCGAGAAGGAAGCGAAGACCCTGGCCGCCGACCCGGCAGTGAGCACCGTCGTGGCAAACCGCAAGTTCCACGCCACGGCCACCCAGGACAACCCCCCTTCCTGGGGCCTGGACCGGATCGACCAGAGCGACACCGCCGGCGACAGCAAGTACACGTACCCCGACAAGGCGGGAGAAGGGGTCACCGCATACGTCATCGACACCGGCGTACGCATCACGCACAAGGACTTCGAAGGACGAGCCAGTCACGGCTTCGACGCCGTCGACAACGACGACACCGCCGACGACGGCAACGGCCACGGCACCCACGTCGCCGCCACCATCGCCGGCACGCAGCACGGCGTCGCCAAGAAGGCAAAGATCGTCGCCGTCAGGGTCCTCGACAACAACGGATCCGGCACCACCGAGCAAGTCGTCGCCGGCATCGACTGGGTCGCCAAGAACCACCAGGGGCCCTCGGTGGCCAACATGAGCCTCGGCGGCAGCGCCGACCCCGCCCTGGACGAGGCAGTGAGCAAGGCCATCGCCTCCGGCGTCACCTTCGCCGTCGCCGCCGGCAACGAATCGGCCGACGCCGGCCAGTCCTCACCCGCCCGCGTACCGGAAGCCCTCACGGTCGCCTCCAGCACCAAGGACGACGCCCAGTCCGACTTCTCCAACTTCGGCCAGATCGTCGACATCTACGCGCCGGGCTCCGACATCACCTCGGCCTGGAACGACAGCGACACGGGCACCAAGACGATTTCCGGCACGTCGATGGCCTCCCCCCACGTGGCCGGTGCCGCGGCCGTGTATCTGGCAGGCCACCCGGACGCCAAGCCTGAGGCCGTGGCAAAGGCGCTGACCGACGGCGCCACCGCGGACAAGATCAGCAACCCTGGCTCCGGCACACCGAACAAGCTCCTCAAGATCACCGAATAGGCTGCGGGATCTCCGCGGGTCGTGCTCCCGATGACCTGCAGCCCAGGCAACCGGGAGCACGACCGGGCCGGGCGCCGGGGCCCAGGTGAGCGGGAGGCATACTCCAAGCTCGTATGGGCTCCCTGCAGGCAGGAAGCGGCTTCACGGGGCGCCGGCCCACCGGCACGCGGCGGAAGGCACTGCTACCGATCTCGATCGGCGGCGGTGCCTTCCGGTCCGTCCAGGTACTTGTCCGATCGGCATGGGCAGCGGCGCCCTCCGCAGAGTCTGCCGGTGCCGCTGCGTGCTGCTGGGGGTGGCTCGGCGGGCCGACGCCCGTGCACCCTGTGTCGTTGGCTCCTACGCCTGCGGGCCCGCCGAGAGCATCTCGCTCGCGGCGCGCTCGACATCGGCCTCGGACACGAGCACCAACTGCGCTGCCTCCCCCAGCGGGATGAAGCTGTCCGCGCTGGTGACCCGTCGGATCGCGCCGGTGAATCCGGCATCGACCAGGGCGGTGACAACGCCCTCGGACACTCCTCCCGTACGGCGGGTCTCGTCGACGACGAGGACGCGTCCCGTCGCTCGCGCTTCCCGCAGCAGGTCCTCGACCGGCAGGGGCGCCAGCCAGCGCAGGTCGACGACCCGGCACTCGATGCCCTGCAGCTCCAGCCGGCGTGCGGCTCGAAGCGAGATGGGCAGGCCGTTGCCGAAGGTCACGACGGTCAGGTCCGCGCCTGTGCCGTAGGTGCGTGCCCGGCCGATCGGCACGTGCTCCGCGGGTGGCGGGTATGCGGCGAGCCAGGCGTTGTCCCCTTCGGTGTGGAGATCTCGCGTGTGGTAGAGCGCGATCGGCTCGAGGAAGGCGCTGACCGTTCCGTCCGCCTTCCCGGCCGCCACACAGGTGCGAAGCACCGCGGCGGCGTCGTCGGGGCGGGACGGGGAGGCGATGACCAGACCGGGAATGTCACGCAGGACGCCCAGCGCGTTGTCGTTGTGGAAGTGACCGCCGAACCCGCGCTGGTAGCCGTAGCCGGCGATGCGGACCACAAGGGGGTTGCGGTACTGGCCCTGCGAGAAGAACTGAAGTGTGGCGGCCTCGCCGCGCAGTTGGTCCTCGGCGTTGTGCAGGTACGCAAGGTATTGGATCTCCGCCACCGGCAGCAGCCCGGACAGTCCCGCCCCCAGCGCGAGACCGAGGATCGCCTGCTCGTCGAGCAGGGTGTCGAAGACCCGGGCGGTACCGAAACGCCGCTGCAATCCCCGGGTCAGCCCGTAGACCCCGCCCTTGCGGCCCACGTCCTCGCCGAAAACGACCATCTCCGGGTAGCTGCCGAGCAGATCGGCGAGGGTGTGGGTGATGGCCTGGGCGACGGTGACAGGCTCGCCCACCGGCGCCGGCAGGGCTGGTGGTTCGCTCGTACGGCGTGCGGCAGCCGCCACGAGATCGGGACGGCGCGGGGCGATCGGGGCGGCGATCTCCGTCGCGTTGGTCAGGGGCTCGCTGTCGAGTGCCTCCTTGGCGACGGCGAACACTCGTCCGCCCACCTCGTCGTACCGCTCGAGAACCTGCTGCTGGGTGAGCACGCCGGCCGCTGTGAGCAGCCGGGCCGTGGCCAGCAGCGGGTCGCGTCGCAGATCCGCGGCGACCTCGGTCGGCATCCGGTAGGCGGCTTCGGCGTCCGAGCCCGCATGGCCGAGGAATCGCACCATCGACAGGTGCAGGAACGCGGGTTGCCGGCGCTTGCGTACATGGGCCACTGCCTCGCACGCGGCGTCGAAGGCGGCCGACGGATCGCACCCGTCCGCGGCGAAGTAGGCGAGACCGGGCCGGTTGCCGTAGGTGTGCCGTACCCAGTCATGCGGTGTCGGCACGCTGATTCCCAGGCCGTTGTCCTCGCAGACGAACAGCACGGGCATCGGAAGGCCCTGGTAGGCCGCGTGGCAGGCGCTGTTGATGGCGCCCGCTGCCGTGGAGTGGTTGACCGAGGCGTCACCGAAGGAACAGCAGACGACGGCATCGCCGGGCCAGGCGCATTCGGTCCCGAGCCGCTTGGCGCGGGCGATGCTCCACGCCACCCCGACTGCCCGCGGCAGGTGGGAGGAGATGGTCGACGTCTGCGGGATGACGGCCAGTTCGCGACGGCCGTACACCTTGTGCCGTCCGCCGGCGATCGGCTCGTCCGCCCCGGCGGCCACCCCCAGCAGCATGTCCGTGACCGCGTCGACGCCGCCGGCCTGCCGGGCGCGGGCGCAGTAGAAGGCGCCGGAGCGGTAGTGCAGCAACGCCGGGTCGGTGGGACGCAGTGCGAGGGCGACCGCGGCGTTGCCTTCGTGCCCGCTCGATCCGATGGTGTAGTAGCCACGGCCCTGTTGCTGCATCCACCGTGCGGCGGCGTCGGTGTGCCGGCTCTCCAGTTGGGCGTCGAACAGGTCCAGTGCGGTACGGGCGTCCAGTGCGCCGCCGAGTGGTCGGCTCGCCGCGCTCGTGCTTGCCGCGCGCGCCCCGGAACCGGCAGCACCGTCGGTCGGCGCCGGGCCGGCAGTCCGGGCGGCGGACCGGGGACCGGCCACTTCCTCGCGGAAGTGCCGGTCCAGGTCCTCGACGCTGCTCACAGGCGGAAGGACAGGTCGGGCTCGAGCGTGGCCACGTCCATCTGTGCTTTCTGCAGACGGCCGGAGTAGTCCCAGTTCATCGACTGCCAGCGGGTGAACTGGTCGAGCACCCACTGCCCCGACTGGCGACTGCCGTTGCCCGACTTGCCGTTGCCGCCGAACGGAAGGTGCGCCTCGGCTCCGGAGGTGGTGTTGTTGACGCTGACCATGCCCGCGGAAATGCCGCGCCGGAACGTCCACACCTCGTGCGGATCGGTGGTGTAGATCGCGGCGGAGAGCCCGTAGCCGTGGGCGTTGGCGAGGTCTAGGGCCTCGTCGAAGTCCCGGTAGGTGGTCACCGAGACGAGGGGGCCGAAGGTCTCGGTGAGGAACAGGTCGTCGTCGCGGCGTACTCCGTCGACGATCACCGGGTGGTAGAACATGCCCGCCTCGGCGTCCCCGACGAAGCCCTTGCGCGGGTTGTCGGCCGTGATCCGCCCGATGCCGTCGGAGCCGTACGTCCGGTGGTGGTCCTTGATCCACCCGAGGAAGGTCTCGTAGCGCTGAGCGAACCGCTCGTCGAGCATCGGGCCGTAGAGGACGTCCTCGAACGCGTCGCCGATCCGGGCCGCGCGGCTCGCGGCGTCGAAGCGGGCGAGGAAGTCCTTGTGCACCGACTCGTGGACGATGAGCGTCCCGAGGGAGGTGCAGCGCTGCCCCGCGGTGCCGAATCCGGAGAACAACGCCCCCTCGACCGCCAGGTCGAGGTTGGCGCTCGGGGTGACCACCTGGGGGTTCTTGCCGCCCAGTTCCAGGCACGGGGTCTGGAGGTGGCTTCCGCACAGGGCGCCGATCTTCTGGCCGACGAGCGTGGACCCGGTGAAGCCGACCTTGTCGACGAGCCCGGCTTCGAGGGAGGCCTCCAGACCGGCGTACGTCTGCTCCCCGTCGGCGAGTACGAGGTTCAGTACGCCGTCCGGCAGGCCGCCCCCGTGCACGAACAGCTCGAAGAGGGCCTTGGCACTCGCGGCGGCGTACTCGGCGGGCTTCCACACGACGGTGTTGCCGGTCACGAGCGCCGGCACGAGGTACCAGGCCGGAACGGCCACCGGGAAGTTGCCCGCGGTGATCACCGCGACCGTGCCGACGGGGTTGCGGAAGGTGAACAGCTGCTTGTCGGGCATCTCCGAGGGCACCGTCTGCCCGTACAGCCGGCGGCCCTCGCCCAGGAAGAAGTCGCAGGTGTCGATGATCTCCTGGACCTCGCCGAGTGCCTCGGCGAACGGCTTGCCGATCTCTTCGGTCACGATGCGGGCGAGCCGGTCCTTGTTGGCTTCGACGAGCCGGCCGATCTTTCCGATCGCGGATCCGCGGACCGGCGCCGGGATGTCCGCCCAGGACCGCTGAGCCGCCTTCGCGGCCTTGGCGGCTCCGACGAACGTCGAGGCGTCCCCGAGCGAGACCTCGGTGACCAGCTCGGCGGTACGGCCGGGATTGGGGCGTTGAAGAGTCCCGCCGGGGGCGCCGGCGACCATGCGGCCGGCAACGATCGAGGCGACGGAACGGGCCATGACTTTGCTCCTTGTCGGCTGGTACGGGGTCATCGCAGACCGGCGACGACCCGGTCGAGGGCCTGCAGGGCGATCGCGAGCTCGTCCTGGGTGATGGACAGGGCAGGGCGGAAGCGCACCGAACGCTCACCGCACGGCAATGCGATCACCTGCTCCTCGGTTCGCAACCGGCGTACCACGTCGTCGCGGACGCCGCTGTCGGGCAGATCGATGGCGCTCATCAGTCCACGCCCTCGCGCGTTGGAGACGACCGGTGCGTGTCGGACTTCCAGTTCCCGCAGTTCGGCGAGGAACCACGATCCCACGGCGGCGGCATGGGCCACCAGGTCGTCCTTTTCGATGATCTCCAGGATGCGGCGTGCCCGGACCATGTCGACCAGCCCGCCGCCCCAGGTGGAGTTGATCCGCCCGGAGACCCGGAAGACGTTGTCGGGTACCTGGTCGACCCGGCGGCCGGCCATGATGCCGCCGAGCTGGACCTTCTTGGCGAACGCGACGATATCCGGCTCGAGGCCCAGCTGCTGGTAGGCCCAGGTGGTGCCGGTGATTCCCACGCCGGTCTGCACCTCGTCGAGCACGAACAGTGCGTCGTACTCGTGACAGAGCGCCTGCATCGCCTGCAGGAACTCCGGACGCATGTGGTTGTCGCCCCCCTCGCCCTGGATCGGCTCGGCGATGAAGCAGGCGACGTCGTGCGGGTTGTCCTCGAACGCTCGCCGGGCCTGCTCCAGAGCTCGTCGCTCGGCCTCCTCGACCTCGGCAAGGTGGCGGTCGAGGGGGAACCGCACAGCCGGTACGTCGATGCGCGGCCAGTCGAACTTCGGGAAACGGGCCGTCTTGCCCGGCTCGGTGTTGGTCAGCGAGAGGGTGTAACCGCTGCGGCCGTGGAACGCCCGCCGAAGGTGGAGCACCTTGGTGCCGAGCTCGGGCGAGCGGCCCGCGGCCTCGTTGCGGCGGCTCTTCCAGTCGAACGCCGTCTTGAGCGCGTTTTCGACGGCGAGCGCCCCGCCCTCGACGAAGAACAGTCTCGGCAGCTCCGGATCACCCAGCACCCGGGCGAAGGCCTCGACGAACTCGGCGTAGTGCGTGGTGTAGATGTCGGGGTTGGCGGGCTTGTTCGCCGCCACCTGCGCGAGCAGGGTCATGAACTCCGGATCGTCCACGATGCCCCGCGCGTTGAGCCCCAGCGGAGCGGACGCGAAGAACGAGTAGAGGTCGAGGAACTTCTCACCGGTGCGCGCGTCGACGATCCACGAGCCCTGACTGGTGAGCGGGTCGAGCACAAGTTTGAAACCGTCGGTCAGCACATAGCGGCCGAGCCTGTCGTGCACCTCGTCCGGGTGGACCGTCGACACAGCAGCAACCGTCATGGAGGCACCTACTCTCGATAGCCGTTCACCGAAGATCTTTCGCTGTATAAGAGACTCAGCGAAAACATTTTAGGTAGCACGCCACACCAGCCGCAAGGGTTACGTCCAGTGGAAGATCCTCGAAAAGATTTGACCGATCCGGCCGCGGCGACACCGCGCCCTGGCCGACGGCCACGCGGGGCGATCCGGGTCCGCTCCGACCGTCCTTTGTGATCACCTCGCGGAACCCGGGCTGAGCGATGTCCGGCGCGGACATTCAGCGGACATTCAAGGGATGCAGGGGACGCCTGCCTCGCGCCAGAACGTACACACAGGCACGAGCGTGGGATCGCCTACGCAACGCGCGTCGCCGCTCCTCTTCCTTCTTACGGCGGCACACAGCGTCCCGTCGCACGCACAGGCCGCGGTATCTCCGACGCGGCCCCGGGCGAAGCAGTTCTCCGCCGGCATTCAGGGCTGATGTTGAGCGAGATGGCGTTGCAGGTCGATGTGCCGGAACTGGTACACCGCTCCGACCTGTCGCAGGACGCCGCGGTGTTCGTGTGCGTCCTGCAGGAACCCCATCAGATCGGTGGCGAGCCTGTGGCGCACCACGAGATGGGCCCGGGTCAGCACGAAGTATGCCCATGCCGTCTCCGAGAGCGCGGTGGCAAGACCGAAGAGCCCGAACACAAGCCCCGCCACGGTCCCGACCGCGAGCCCCGCCTCCAGCCCGCCCCTGACCCCGTTCAGGACCCCGAACACAAGGCCGAACACCAAGCCGAACACGAGGCCGGCCCCCGCCCCGATCCCGAGCCCGACCGCCATGAAAGTACGGCGGTCCGAGGACAGGAGTACCGCCGGCCCGGTGTTGGAGGCCAGATCGGGTTCATCGGTCTCCAGCCCGGTCACCAGCCCGGACAGGAGCACGGCGGCGAGCCAGATCATGAGTCCCGCCCCGATCCCGGCCACCATTCCGACCAGGTCCCACACCGCGATCCCGAACAGGAGCCCGACCGCGGTACCGCACACGAGTCCGAACACGAACCCGATCACGGATTCCCTGGGTGACCAGCGCAGCCGGGCCCCCGGACTGACGGAATCCACCTGGATGGCAGTCGTGACCCCGAACAGCAGCCCGATCCCGGTCCCGGCCACAAGCCCCGTCCGGGTCCCGAACAGGCGGCCGAGGACGAGCCCGACGGGGAGCCCGACCACGATCCCGATCGCGAGCCCGTAGGTGACCCGGCGGATGAACAGCGGGATTGTTCGGGAAAGTTCCCACCACGCCAGGTCCGGGCTGCCGCCGCGGTGGTTCTGCAGGAACCGGGCGAGGAAGACCAGGGTGCGGTGGGCCTGTGCGGCCGTCCACACGGGTGGGCTGGGGCTGTCGGGGGCGTAGACGGCCGGAATGAAGCCGCTGAAGAGGTGGGTGTCCACGGCGGCACGGGTGGGGAACGCCGCGGTGTCGCACAGGTCGCCGGGGTGAGGCGCCTCGGGTCCGGCCGTGTGGGGACGCACGTTGTAGATGGTGCGTGCCAGGAACAGCCCCAGCGGGGTGCTCAGGGCCTGCCCGACGGGGGTGGTGGTGCCCAGGAGAGCGGCGACCGCCTCCCACCGGCCGGCGGCGGGGGAATGCGGACCGCCGGCATCCCGGCGCAGGTAGGCGGCCGCGAGGTCAGGGGCGAGCGGGAGCAGCTGGATGGCGGTGGCGCCATTGAGACGCACCGTGATACCGGGGCGGGTGAGGGCGGCCCGGTAGGGGACGGCGCGGCTGGCCAGGACCAGGGGATGTTTGGCGGGCAGGGCCCGGTTGAGGGCGTCCAGCACCCTGGTGTGCAGGGCCGGGGGCAGCTCGTCGAAGCCGTCGAGCAGGGGCAGGACACGGCCGGCGTCCAGCAGGGCCTGCGCCAGGTCACCGGGGCTGTTCGCGGCCCCGGCGACCGGGGCCGGAGCGGGCGCCCGCAAGCCGGGGTGGTTGCGCCGCAACTGCTCCGCCAGCCATGCCTTCAACGACTGGCGGGGGTTGAACGAGGCGAGGGAGAACAGCACCGGCACCGGAGCGCCGTCGGTGCGACGTTCCATGAGGTCCTGCAGCAGCCGGATCAGCAACACGCTCTTGCCCGCACCCGGCTCTCCCAGGATCACCAGGCGCCGGGTGGGCACCCGGTCGGCGAACACCTCCCCGATCTGCGCGTCCCGGCCGGCCAGTCCGGCCGCGGTGCGGGGCCATCGTGCCGGATCGCCGGGAGGCCCGCCCGGCCAGGCTCGGGCCAGCTGCGTCAACTGCGCCCACGGCTCGGCCAGATCCTCGTCGGCAGCCCGCCAGGCGACGGGCAGCGGGTAGGGGTCGTTGACCCGGCGAACGGCCGCTTCGTCGTCCCACTGCGCCCTGACGGCCACGGCCAGCTGCTCGGTGGCCGTGATCAGATCGACGGTGCCCGCGTCCACCCGGTCTGCACGAAATGCCGCCCAGGCCATGTAGGCCGGAGCCAGACCCATCACCACGGCGACCGCGGTAGCCGCCGTTCCCAGACGGAAGGACCAGGCCAACGCCATGGCCCCGGCCGCTCCCAGCACCACCAGCAACAGATACCGCACGCCTACACGCCCGGGTTCTCTGCCACGCCCCCCACGTCTCATGACGGGTCATCCTGCCGCATACGGCCCGATCGGGACACGGTCCGAACGCAGGGCGCCCGCGGCCACGTCGTGACGGAGCCCGTCACGCGTGACGGAGTGGCGCGCGGACGGGAACACCTGCCCGCAGCCAACCCGTCTGTTCTACGCCACCGAGAACCAGACCCTATGGGCGGTGGCGTCGACAACGGGCCGTCGACTGTAGGTGTCAGCTGCGCGCGGCCACGTACAGGCTCTGGGTGCTGCGGCCGAGCGGGCCCTTCTCGTCGTGCAGGGCGGACTCGGCGAGACCGATGCCCGCGCCGTCCACCATCGTCCGGGCGTCCAGGCAGACCCACTCCCCCTCGGGATGGCGGTGCAGGCTGACGCTGAGGTCGGCGTTGATGAAGACGTAACGGTGGAAGTCCAGCTCAGCGCTGACGCCGTTGCCCGAGTCGGCAGCCGTCAGCACCCGGCTCAGCGGCGTGATCTCCTCACCGGCGACCAAAGGAACCCCCATCCGCATCCACGCCGTGGCCGGTCCGGTCTCCAGGAACGAACCGGCGGCGAAGCAAAGTTCCATGGCGGTGTGGTAGCCCTGGTCCCATGGGACCGGGAAGAACGCTTTCGCGGGTGCAACCCCTGGCCCGGGCACCTGCCGGCCCGGCGACACCTGCGGTACCGAGTCCGGTGCCGTCTTCATCAGCAAAGCAGTCACCCGCATCACTTCCTGACCGCCGTCAGGTGTCAGGGAGGCCTCCACCAGCTCGACGGAGCGCCCGGCGCGCAGCACGCGTGTGGTCACGGTCAGCGGCCGTATCGGGACCGGGCGCATGATCTCGTACGTGAGCCGGGCGACCCGCATGTCCGGCCGTCCGCCCGGCCGTTGCTCGACGGCCAGTCCGAGCAGTGCGGCCGGTGGGCCCGCGTGCTGGGAGTCGGCGTCCCAGGGCCCGCGGGTGTTGGCGGTGGGGAGGAACCGGCCCTCGGCCTCCCGCTCGTAGAAGGCCTCGGCTTGCGACGTGGTCATGACGGTCCCTAAGAATGTGAGGCGGTCCAGGAGGACCGGGTGTGGCTGATGACGGTCTGCCGTTGATGGCTCGGAAGGAATGGCCGCCCGGTCCTCCGGGACACTCCGACCACTGACTGAGAACTGCGGTCATCGCTGGTTAGGGACCTGTCGGCGGAGTGTTTCTCGGACCACGAAGTGCTGGTCACGAGGGATACGGAGCGACGGGCTTGAGCACGTCTCACGCGCGGATATGGGTCGGCATCGATGCCGGCAAAGGACATCACCGGGCGGTCGCGGTCGACACCGACGGCGAGACGCTGTTCTCGACGAAGGTGATCAACGACGAAGCCCAAATCCTCACCCTCATCGAGACCGCCCGCGAACGCGCCGCCCAGGTGCGGTGGGCGGTGGACATCTCCGGACGTGCGTCCACCCTGCTGCTGGCCCTGCTGATCGCCCACGGCCAGCACGTCGTCTACGTGCCCGGCCGCACGGTCAACCGCATGTCCGGCGCCTACAAGGGCGAGGGCAAGACCGACGCCAAGGACGCTCGCGTCATCGCCGACCAAGCCCGCATGCGCCCCGGGGACTTCACCCCACTGGACACGCCGCCCGAGCTGGTCACCAGCCTCCAGGTGCTCACCAACTACCGGGCGGACCTCATCGCCGACAGAGTCCGGCTGATCAACCGGCTGCGTGACCTGCTGGTGGGCATCTGCCCCGCCTTGGAACGGGCCTTCGACTACTCCGCGGCCAAGGGCCCGGTCGTCATGCTGACCGAGTACCAGAGCCCGGCCGCCCTGCGGCGGATCGGCGTCAAACGACTGACGACCTGGCTGGAACGCCGCAAGGTCCGTAATGCCGATGCCGTGGCTGCCAAGGCGGTGCAGGCCGCCCAGTCGCAGATGACCGTGCTGCCCGGCGAGAAGCGGGCCGCCAAGCTGGTCTGCGACCTCGCTCACCAGCTCCTGGCCCTGGATGAGCGGATCAAGGACAACGACCGGGAGATCCGTGAGAGCTTCCGCACCGACGAGCGTGCCGAGATCATCGAGTCCCTGCCCGGCATGGGCCCCATCCTCGGCGCCGAATTCGCCGCCATCGTCGGCGACCTGTCCCGCTACCGCGACGCCGGCCGCCTCGCCGCCCACGCCGGCCTGGCCCCGGTCGCCCGCGACTCCGGCCGCCGCAGCGGCAACTACCACCGGCCCAAGCGCTACAACCGGCGCCTGCGACACGTCTTCTACATGGCCGCCCAGACCGCCATGATGCGTCCGGGACCGTCCCGGGACTACTACCTCAAGAAGCGCACCGAAGGGCTCATTCATACCCAGGCCCTGCTCGCGCTCGCACGCCGCCGGGTCGACGTGCTGTGGGCGATGTTGCGCGACAAGAGGTTGTTCACCTCCGTCCCGCCGGTCACGCAGGCGGCTTGACAAGATCATTGAGATTCCTTCCCTGCGGCACGGACTGTTCACCGACTCATATTACTAAGCGCTTGCTCACTCCGGAACAGAAGGTGCGACCTCGTCGGCTTACTCAGGCTGAGTTGAGTCTTCGTACTCATGCCCGGCCGGCCCCTGCCCGGCGAATATCGGTGCAGCGGCGCAGCCGAGAGCGCCGGCCTGATCCAGCTGAGACACCTACGGAGAAATTCCCATGTCCCGACGTATCGCTCTGTCCGTGGCCGCCGGTGTGGTCGTCCTCGGAGGGGCCGGAGCCTTCGCTCTCGCCTACGCCGGGGAGCAGCCTCCCTCTCTTGCGCACAGCACTGCCCGCTACACCGCCCCCGAGGGCGACCGCGACGGCTCGTTGACCTTCACCACCGACGTCACGTCGTCCTCCGGTATCAAGAACGTGAAGGTACTGGCCTGGCCGCAGAACGCGTCCTTCGCCAAGAAAGAGCTGACCGTCGAGGACATGGCCGCCGTGGAGTCGGCCATCTGCACGCCTTCCGGGGAGGACGCAGCGCGCTGCACCTACACCGTCAAGGTCACCGGCTCCGACGCCGAGTCGTCCCCGCGCGGTGTCTGGCACGTCGCCGTCCTGGCCACCGCGAAGGACGGCACCACGAACCTGGACACCAAGGCGGCCGGCTTCACCATCGGGTAGCCCGACGGCATCTGCCCTCCCATCCCCGACAACTTCCCCGACACTTCCCCGACAAGTGGAAGCAGGTTGCCGTGTCGGACGGCGAGCAGTGGCGGATGACAGTGGACGGTGAGGAGTTCGAGGTCAGCCACCCGCACGACAGCCCGGGCACCTACCACTTCACTCACCCCCGCCATCACTGATCTTCACGGGGGATTGGGCATTGAGGGCGCTCGATCGAGCGGCACACTCGTCGGACACCGGACGGAGAGGTGGCTGACTGTTGTCGCGTCGGCCCGCGCGTGTGGGCCGGCCCAGGACGACTCCGGCCAGGACCAGGACCAGTCCGCCCAGTTGCTGGATGGTCAGCACCTCTCCGGCGACCGCCGTGCCGAGCAGCACCCCCGTCACAGGGTTGAGCAGTCCGATCAGTCCGACTGTCCCTGCGGGCAGGTGCCGAAGCCCGGTGAACCATGCGGCGAAGGCCAGCGCGGTGGCGACCAGGGCGACGTAGCCGAACGCGAGGAGCGTCGGCCCGGAGAGCGTGGGCGGAGGGCCCTCGACGACTGCAGCAACCGGGAGCAGGAACAGACCTCCTGCGGTGAGTTGCCAGGCGGTCGAGGCGAGCACGTCGGCACCGGAGTTCCACCGTTTGGCGAGGACGTGGCCGAAGGACGCCACCAGCATGGCGGCGGCCGAGGCGAGGACCCCCGGCACACTCGCCCTCTCCACCCCCGTCAGCAGCATCAGACACACCCCGGCGAGCCCGATTGCGGCGCCGGCCAGATGCGCGGCCCGGAGCCGCTCCGACACCAGAGGCCACGCGATGAGCATCATCGTCAGCGGGGACACCGCCATGACGGTCGAGGCAATGCTCGTCGGAAGCAGCTGGGAGGCGACGTAGACGAGGACGAAGAACACGCTCATGTTGAGCACCCCGAGCACCGCGGAGCGCCACCACCACGGACCGTGCGGCCGCTGCCTGCACAGGGCCAGCAGCACGAGACCGGCGGGCAGCGCCCGGAGGGCGGCCCCGTACAGCGGGCGGTCCGCGGGGAGGAACTCGTGTGTAACGAAGTAGTTGGTCCCCCAGGCCACCGGCGCCACTGCGGTCAGAGCCACCCAACGCATATTACCTTCCATGGAAGCTACTATAACTTCCCGGGAAGCTATCATGGAGTCCATGGAAGACCGGCAACCGCTGGACCGCGTAGCCCGCATCCAGGCCGACTGGCGCCGCGAGCGGCCCGACGTCGACGTCAGCCCGCAGGGAGTGATCGGCCGACTGCACCGCCTGGCCGACCGGCTCACCGAGGAACTCTGTCTCGTCTACGGCCACTACGGCCTCGGCGAGGGAGAGTTCGATGTCCTGTGCGCACTGCGCCGCGCCGGTGAGCCCTACGAACGGGCACCCGGCGAGCTCGCCGCGCACACCATGGTCACGACCGGCGCAATGACCAAGAGAATCGACCGCCTTGAGCGAGCCGGCCTGGTCACCCGTCGCCGCTCCGACGACGACCAGCGAGGCCGCATCGTCGCCCTCACCAGGCCTGGGCGCGAACTGATCGACCAGGCATTCACCGATCACATGCGCAACGAACGACACCTGCTGGATCTGCTGACGCCCGACGAGGCCCAGTCGCTCGAAACGCTGCTCAGCACCTGGCTCTCCCGGATGGAACATGCGCAGGCGCCTGGCGGCGACTGATCCGCCACTCTTCCGGGGCGACCATCGCCTTGGAGGCTCCCGCCGACCGGCCGGGCTGACCCGGCAGAAGCCTTGCCCGCGCCTGGGCAGGACGTTCATCCTCTGCCCGGCCGGAGGCAACTCTCTGTCCTATCGGAATGGTGCATCCGTAGGATCACGTCATGACTGCCAATGCCCCGCTCACCCGAGACTCGTTCCGCCGCCTCCAGCCGATCAACGTGCCCAGACTGGTGACTCAGTTGCCCGATCGTGTCTGGACTGACGAGGACTGGGACCGGATCCGGCGCGGATATCGGGCCCGGGACATGGATGAGAAGTGGAACGTCTTCGTCGAAGCCGATGTCGTTTTCATGCACCGGAGTTGGACCGGTCACGGCATCTACGAGGCGTCCTTCGCCCCCGTGGCCGGTGGTGGGAGCAGGATCGCCTCTGCTGTGGTGGAGGCCGATGGGCAGCGCTATCGGAGCATGGGCGACGAGTACGACCGTCTGATGATGGAGCTGGTCATCAGCGCGATCGTCCTTGGTGAGCCAGCCGCCGACCTCCGGGCCGGACTCGTGGAGCTGACTGCTCGGGCTTCGGGAAAGAGCGATCTTCCCTCGGGTGTGGTGGAGCACAGTGCTCTGGGATTGCGCTCTGGATCGTGAGCTCTGGAGCCAGGCGAGTGTTGTCACAGTCTCGGGCTGTTTGACTGGATCACGCGTTGCATGCGCAGCGGCTCGCCGTGTGCCGCGGCCAGTCGTTGTGGTGCGCTCACCCGGCGGAGGGCTTCGACAAGGCATGAATCACTGTTCATCGCTGGTCTCCCAGGACTTGGTGCCGTGCCGGTTGCCGGTGGTCTTCGGATCGCGTCGATCTTCGTCTGGCCTCAGTCGAGGATGTGGCGCAGATAGGACTGCGGGTCGGCGAGATAGCGGCGCCAGTGGTCGACCAGGGCGAGTTCGTTCCATGCCACCCGGCGCATGCCGTGCTCGCCGACCTCGATGATGTCTGCACCCGGCAGCGCCGTCAGCAGTGGGGAGTGGGTGGCGCAGATGATCTGGCCCCCGATCTTGGTCAACTGATCGATATGGCCGAGCAGTTCCAGACAGGAGGCGAAGGAAAGCGCCGCCTCCGGCTCGTCCATCACATACAGCCCCGGCTGGAGGAATTTTCCTCGGAACGCAGCGAGGAAGCCCTCCCCATGGCTGACAGAATCCGGCGCGAACCCTTCCCGGTCCAACGCGTCCAGGGCTGTCTCGGAGCGCAGGAAGAACCCCTTGCGGGCGGACCAGTTGCCCAGCATGCGCCGCCCTCGCGGCGCTGCGTCGAAGCGCATCCTCTCGCCCAGCACCGACTTGGGGCGGTGACTGGCATAGCGCCAGTCGTGCGAGCCGCCCCAGGAGTCCAGACCGAAACCCTCCGCGAGGGCTTCGACCAAGGTCGATTTTCCCGAGCCGTTCTCACCCACGAGAAAGGTCACCGGCGCGGTGAAGCGCAGTCCGTCTGCCAAGAGCCCACGCACGCACGGCACGGACCAGGGCCACTCCTCGTCCGTCCACGAGGTGACATGCGCGTACGCGCGTTCGATAATCACGCGGCGAGTCTTGCACAGGGCAATCGCCGGGGCGACAAAGGTGACGGCCAGGTGTCGGCCATGCACCGGTTGGGCGGACGGACCACCTTTCCGGTCAGCAGGGCTCTTCCGGGACGTACCCGTCCGACTGCGCTTGCTGCTCGGTCAAGGACAGCGCCTGCGCCAGCTCGGCCACCTTCGCGGCGTCCATGTCCCGCGGAACCTGCACAGCGACTTCACCCCGCATCAGCGTCAGTGGCGGGGCCTGCGGTGGCTGCGTACCGAACCACCGCCGCACGCTGTCCAGGAAGGCGGGCAGGGCCAAGGCCGTAGAAAGGACGACGGCCAGGATCGACAGGGGGTCGCCCAGGTACTCGTCCGGTGTCGAAGTCCCGCCGGCTGGGCGTTGGTCCAGGCGCAGGGTGCCGCGCAGGCGCTGGTCCGCCAGGAGCCAGCTCTGGAGACCGGCGCCGATCGAGGCGTCGGCCGGATCGACGTGGAACTCGAACTCTGCCATGGAATTCTCCGTCTCACACGGCGTCCGACTGTGGGCCGAGATGCCAGCGGTTGGGAATGAGCGGAATCCGGTGGCCGTTGTTGCGCACTTGGCGCTGAGGCTCGGGCCAGTCTCGGGCCGCGCAGACCCGCCGGACCCCCTCGAACAGTGCCTCCGCATCCAGCAGGGGCGGCCCGCCCGGCAGACCTCGCTCCAGAACATCCAGGAGGGCTTCGGTGAAAGCAGTGTGCGGCTTTCCCGCCGGCGACAGTGAGAGCTCGGTCGCGCTGGAAGAGGCCATCAGGAACGTGCCCTCGATCGGAGGGAGGGCTGGTTCCGCAGGCGACAGCGCATCCAGGCCCCGGCCGCTGTAGCAGCAGTCGATGATCACGAGTCGCTGGGTGGCCGGAGAGGCGGCAATGGCCTCTCGGATGTGGTCGAACGGCAGGAACGTATGGAATGCGAAGGCCCGTGAGTCAGAGACGGACAGCAGGAGTTGGCCCGTGCGTGGATGGGGAACACCATGACCGGCGTAGTACACGAGGAGCATCCCGCTCCGGAAGGCCGTCGCCCGGCCTGCCCGCTGGATCGCGTCGATGACCGTACGCGGATCATGCGGATTGTCGACGACGATGCAGTGGTCCTGGGCGATCCCGAAGGAGGCCGTCAGGAGCCTGCTCAGATCCTCCAGGTTGCCTCTGATGGCCGGCCGGTCACTGAGCTCCTGGTAGGTGTGAACCCCTACCAGGACGCATGCGCCGGTGCTCCAGTCGGCGGGGTCACGGCCTTGCGACGGGGCCAACCGGAATCGGCCTTGTCTGCCGGCAGCAGTGGAAGCGGTGGCAGAAGTGGAAGCGGTGGTGGCGGTGGCAGCTGCGGCACCCCCGCTACCGGGGAACGGCGGACGGCTCTGCGGGGCGGTCGGGGCGCTGAGAGCCTTGAGCAACTCGCGCCGGGCGCTCTCGTGGTCGAGTCCGTACAGGGACGGTGCCAGGAGCGGCTTGAGCAGAATCGGCGGTTCGGCTTCGTCGATTCGCACGGGGATGAGCCGGTCGCCAGCCGCGAGGACCGCCGCCCAGTGATCCTCGGTGGAACAGCGGGGATCAAAGTAGGCCGCCGAGAACAACGCCACCACTTGGCCGTTCTCCAGGGCACGGTTCAGTTTGATCTTCTGATTGTCTCCGGCCTGCCAGGTCCAGCGGTCCAACTGCACCTGGAATCCGGCCTCTTGTAATTGCCAGGCCACCCACTCGGCCCAGGCGCCGTCCGGTTCGGCATAGCTGATGAACAGAAAAGGAGGGTCCGCCTCCCCCTGCGTCCCGCGTCCCAACCTGTGCCCCCATGAGGATTGTGCCCGTGGCAGTCGCGTGAATTCCGGCCTCATGAAGTCGGCGACCGGTCCACGGATTGCGCCGGGCCACTAGCCTGCTGGGAGCAGCATGCCCGCGTTTTGAGCAACTGACTCACCGGACTCACCTGACAGCTTGCCCGGAGGCGGCGACACGTGGTTTCTCACACGGAGCAGCAACGCACGGCGGCGGAGTACAAGTTCGGCGACTCAACGACCGCCGCGGCAAGGCTCATGACGGTCGCTCAGGTCTTCGCGCCCAGCAGCCGTGCCTTCCTGCAGCGCTACGCCGTCCCCGCGGCGTCACTGGCAGTAGACCTTGGCTGCGGCCCCGGGCACTCCACCCGTCTGCTGCACGACGTCGTTCAGCCGAAGCGGACCCTTGGCCTGGACCGGTCCGCGAGCTTCCTCGCGGCTGCCTCGGTCGGCGCACCGCCCGGCGTGTCCTTCCGCCCGCACGACGTCACCGTCACCCCGCTGCCGGGCGAGCGGCCCGACATCCTCTATGCCCGCCTGCTTCTCACCCACCTCAAGGACCCCGTCCGCATGGTTCGTGAGTGGACCGCCGAACTGGCCCCGGGCGGCCGTCTCCTTCTCGACGAAGTCGAATCCGTCGAGACCAGCGACGAAGTCGGCAAGAACTACCAGAAAGTCGTCGAGTCGATGCTGCTGGCCAATGGCCAGCGCCTCGACGTCGGCCGCCTGCTGACCACCGCTGCGGACGCTGCCGGACCCACGGATGTGCGGCAACAGCTGGTGACCGTGCAACCGAGCTCTCAGCAGGTGGGTTTGATGTTCTCGCTCAACTTGCGGGTCTGGCGCCCGGACCCGTTCCTCGTCTCCAGTTTCGATCCACGGTGGCTCGACCGTCTGCAGGCGGAACTGGACCGCGCCGCGGCAGGCTTGCGCAGCCTGGTCGTGACGTGGACCATGAGGCAATTGGTACTGACACGTTGATCCCTGGGCAGGGCGTGCGTTGAGGGGGGCTGCTCATGGATTTCGGCATGGGCAGAGCCGACTTCTACCTCAGCTACCACCCTGCCGACCTGTCCTGGGCACAGTGGCTCGGTTGGGTCCTTGAGCACAACGGCTATACGGTCTTCGTCCAGGACTGGGTCCTCAAGCCCGGCGAGAACATCGTCGCCCGTAAGGCACAAGCCCTGGACCGGTGCGAGTTCACCCTGGCCGTGGTCACCCGCGCCTATCTCGCTGCGCCCGCCTGCCGGGACGACTGGACGTCGGCTTTTCTGCAGGATCCTGACGGCCGCGACCGGCTCATCTGCGTGCAGACCGAGGCATGCGACATCCCACGGCAGATGCGGGTGCGCGGGGTGATCGAACTGCTGGATCGCGCAGAGGACGACGCCCTGGCGGTCCTTCTCGACCGTCTCGATCCCGGCCGCCGACGCCCAAGTCCCGGCTCCCGACCGGGCTTTCCCCGCACGGGCGCTGCCGAGGCGGGGCCCCGGTTCCCTGCCGTGCCGCCGCGCATCTTCAACGTGCCGCCTCGCAACGATCACTTCACCGGTCGGCTCGACCATCTGCGCGGACTCCACGAGCACCTGGGGGCCGCGGTGACCGTATTACAGGCGGCTCTGCATGGGCTGGGCGGGGTCGGCAAGAGCCAGGTTGCCATCGAGTACGCGCACCGGTACGCAACCTCGTACGACATCATCTGGTGGGTGGCCGCGGAGAAGCCCGCCGTGATGCAGGCCGGCCTCTCCTCACTCGCCGCCGCCCTGGACATCCCCTTCACCGGCGACCAGCGCCGTCAGACGGAGGCTCTCTACGCCGAACTGCGCCGACGCGGCAGCTGGTTGATCATCTACGACAATGCCGAGGCCCCCGAAGACCTGTATCCCCTGCCCGAGGGCGGACGGGTCCTCATCACCTCGCGGAACCCGAACTGGGCCAATCTCGCGACCGTGATGTCCATGGACGTGCTGACGGACGACGAGGCCAGCGGATTTCTTGACAAGCGCCTGACCACCGGCGGCACCCGGGACTACGGCAGCACTGCGGATGTCAGGGAACTGACGGAGCGGCTGGGGTTCCTGCCGCTGGCCCTGGAACAGGCAGCGGCCTTCATCCAGGCGGCCGGCATCAGCGTCCAGGACTACCTGGGATTGCTGTCCACCAGTCCCAGGGACGCACTCTCCGCGAGTCCACCGGTCGGCTACGCACAGACGGTCGTCGATACCTGGATGCTGTCCCTGGACAAGATCGAGAAAGACTGCCCGGACGCCTACTGGCTCCTCGTCTTCTGCGCGTTCCTCGCTCCTGACCAGGTGCCGCGCAGGCTCCTCGGCCGGCCGGAGAGCCACCTGCCGCGCCGGCTGAGCGGCGTGGTGACCAATCCGTCGCGCTACTTCGCCGCTGTGACGGCACTGCGGCGCTTTTCCATGGTCAACGCCTCGTCCGAGGAGCTGTCGTTGCACCGGCTGGTGCAGTGGGTGGTCCGACAGCGGGCGCACCGCTCCGGCCGGCAGCCGTCCGAACTAGGGCCTGTGTGATGTCGTGATCAATCTTGCCGATCCGGGTCCGTCTGGAAGGCGGATCCGGTAGGAAGAAGACCGTGACGCGCAGGCAACTCACCGACGAACAGTGGAAGTTGATCGAGCCGT
>NZ_VZRB01000058.1 GCF_008806595.1 Streptomyces luteolifulvus
CTGCGAGCGTCGGTCGGCCGCACCGGTGTCTGTTGGGATAATGCGATGGCTGAATCATTTTTCGGCGCCCTCAAAAACGAACTCGTGCACCGAACTACGTTCCCAACACGCGCACATGCGCACCAGGCGATCGTCCGCTACATCGAGATGTTCTACAATCGAAAACGCCTCCACTCCGGACTCGGCTACAAGACTCCCGCAGAAGTCCACGCCGAGTACGAGGAGTTGCAGGCAACGGCATAAGGAGAACCCTCAACGCCGCTGTCCGAGAAGCGCAGGGCCCCTCAGTCACCGACAGTCATAGTGGTACGCGGGTCCCCGGTGGTCGTGACGCGATCACTGACTGACGTCCTGCCGGACTGTCCTCGCCTTGATCTGTCCGGCTGCCGGGGTCCGGTTCACGGTGTCAGTCACTCGATGTCTCTTCCTTGATCATCAATTACACGGGAGACCGTACAGACCCGCCTGGCTTGCGAGGTGCCCCTGCGGGGGGCTGCCGCGGCCCCGTTCTTCGGTGGTGGCGCGGGGCTCACGGGCTGGTGCAGCGTTCGTGTGGACGAGGTCGGGGTCCACGCTCGTACGGCCGTCTCCTCTGCACCGTCAACTGGGCGTCGTTCTCCCGGTGCCAGGAGACCGAGAACCTGTTTGGGTTGTCCGTCGACGACACGGTGGGCGGAATGTGTGTGCTGCCCAAGGGCGGGTGAGGGATGCGGAGGGTGTTGGGCGGCTGGGGGAGTTGGCCGGCAATATGTGGCGTCGGGGTGACTTGTTCTGATCAGCGGGCGCGCGGTGATGTGGGGTCGGTAGCGATTTGATCACGGGTTTCGTGCGATTCCGTACAGGTCTGTACATCGCGTGCGGTGGCGAAGAAGGATGCCTGCGGCGATCTTGTGCGGCCCGGATGCGTGTGGCCGCCGTCCACCGTTTCTGAAATGAGCGTCCCTTGAGCACCGTTTCGCCTCCCGAGCAGCCCGACGAGTCCTCGATTCCCGATGAGCAGTGGGATTCGTTCCTACGGGATGCCGTTGAGGGGGATGGGAAAAGCGCCGCGCCGAAGGAGCCGTCGGCGCGGGCTCGGATGGTGGCTCGGCGGTTGCGGGAGCAGGATGAGGACGCGGCCGGCGGTGGTCGGCGGCGGTGGGGGCGGAAGACGGTGCCGGAGCCGCAGGCGTGGACTCCGTCGGGGTGGCGGACCGGGCCAGCCTGGCAGGAGATGAATGGGAAGGTCGCTCGGCGGCGCAAGGCGGCTTCTGTGGTGGGGGTGTTGCTGGCAGTGGGGCTGGCCGTCGTTGCCGTGCGGCCGTCGCTGGTGCTGGATCGGATCCAGGGGCGGGAGTCGGGTGGGACGGGGGCGGTCGCGTCGCCGTCGCCGTTGCCTGCCGAGACGGCGTTGCCGACCGCGGGGCCGGGTGAGGTGGAGCAGTACGCGTTGCCCACGCGGGAGCAGCCGTTCCTCGGGTCGCCCGCAGCGCAGTGGGCCGACGGGGCCGATGCGATCGAGCTGCCTGCCACCAAGGCGGTGCCGGGGATGAGCAGGGAGGATGTGGCGCTTGCCCTGCGTCGCACCAAGGAGTTCCTTGTGGCCGCCAATCTGGATCCGGCCGTTCTTCGGGGTGGGCAGCCCGACAAGGCGCTTGCGTTGCTCGACCCGAAGCAGTCGGATGTCGTGTCCGATGTGCGGCGGTCGCTGCGTAAGCCGACGCATGAGAACGAACCCATCCGGTTCTTCAGCCGGTTCGATCCGGATGAGGTGGTCCTGGCCGGTGAGGTGGTCAAGGTGCGTGGGCACATGACGTTCGAGGCCGCGCGGCGGGGTGAGGTGCGGGTGCACGCCGACTACAGCTTCGTCTACCCGGTTGTCAGGGCTCATGGGGACAGTGATGTGGTGGCGCGCACCATCATCCGGCGGTATCTGACGGTGACCGTGGCCGACCCGCGTCAGTGGCTGGCGACCGAGGACAAGCTCTGGTTGGAAGCTTGGGACGCGAGTTACGGCAACGATGACTGCGGGGTCGACGACGGCTACTTCCACCCGAGCTTCCCCGACGAGACCGCGACCGGAGCACCCCCGACTGGTCCGGCCGAGGACCCGTACGACCGCAGCCGCTCGCTGAACGACGACTCTGGGGTCGAGGGCGAGGAGTGTGGCGTGGTCAGCCGGACCTGATGGATTAGCCCGATGCGAGGACCGCATTCGAGGCGCCCGCGACACCGGCCTGCGCAACCTGCCCCTGCACGACACCGCCCAGAACCGGATCTGGCTGAAGATCATCTACCTCGCACTCGACCTCCTCGCCTGGATGCCGATGCTTGCCCTGACCGGCCAAACCCGCCGCTGGGAACCGAAGAAGCTCCGCCTGCGCCTGTTCTCCGCCGCCGCTCAGCTCGTGAACACCGGCCGCCGCCACTGGCTTCGCTTCACCGCCCGATGGCCCTGGACCGACATCATCACCCACGCGATCGGCAGGCTCCACAGCCTCCCGAACCCCGGCTGACCAGCAACTTCGACCACCCCGACAACCCGCATCACCACACCGGCGAAGTGGAACCCGGCGCCCACCCGACGCGACAGCCGGGACCTCAACCTGCCCCAGCCCCGAAAAGACCCCACCACACAGACACAGAATCCCCGCCAACAAGCTGACGGGGACTCATGAACGATCGAGGCTGTTGAGTTGAGACGTCGAACACAGTGGCCCGGTATGTGAAGATGCGGGCCGTCGGCCAGCACCCTGACCAGCGCCGTCACCGGGCCCGCGCGATCGACGACTCTCTGCCGAAGATCGAGGAACTGGTGGTCCGTTCGCAGGGCAAGATACGCGCGGACGTGGTGCACAAGAGGATCGTCGCGATGGGCTTCACCGGCGGGGAACGCACCACCCGCCGCACCGTTGCCGAGGCGAAAGCCCAGTTCAGGGCCGGTCGGCGACGGGTCTATCGGCCCTGGGCGTGTTGACTGAACTACGGGACGTTCTCTCCTTGTTCTTCGGACAGGCGGGAAGCGGGGTGGTTACGGTCCCCTGCCATGGCTGAAGGTGACGATCTACCGAGAAACCTTGAGCTCGCTGGTGGTCCCTCGGGTGGGCTCGCTCGTGGAGGCCGGCGATCTGTGGGAGCCGTATCAGCTGGTTGATCCCGTGGGGGTCCCGGGGTGTGCGGTGACCGCGTATCTGCACGAGTTGCAGGCGGCGGGTCGGCCCGCGACGACTCAGCGTTCTTACGGCATGGATCTGCTGCGGTGGTTCCGCTTCTTGTGGGCGATCGAGATACCGTGGAACGAGGCGACGAGGATCGAGGCCCGCGACTTCTCGCGGTGGATCCAGATCACCGCCAAGCCTCCCCGACGCCGACGTACAGCCCAACGTGCACAACCGCGTACAGACCGGGCCGTGAATCCGATCACCGGGAAGCGGCCGATCGGAACGACCTATGCCTCCTCGACGGTCGCGCACAGCGAGACGGTGCTCCGCAGCTTCTACGCCCACCACCTGGAGGCCGGAACCGGTCCGCTGGTGAACCCGTTTCCACTGGCCAGGGCGCCTCGGGTGAACTCGCACCACAACCCGATGGAACCGTGGCGCCCGCAGCGGTCGGGGCTGTTCCGGCCGCGGCAGCCTCAGCGAACTCCCCGGCAGATCCCCGATGAGGTCTTCAACGAACTGTTCGCGAGGCTGTCCTCGGACCGCGACCGGGCTCGGCCACGGCTCCGGCCGCCGTGGCCGAGGCGGCGTAGCCGTGCGGAAACGCCGGGCCGCCTGTACCACCGGGCAGCCCGGCTTGATGTTCTTTCGGGGTACGGCAGCGGGACGACGTGTGTCACCGCCCCCGAGGCTCTGGTGGCCGTGGGCTCAGCGGGTGGCCGGTCTGGGACACGCCGCCTTGTCGGCCCGGCAGGCGGCCATGACGTCGTAGAAGAGGAGTACCGCGAGCACGGCGATCGCGGCCGGGCCGAGCGCGCCGAGGACTCTCCAGCTTCGCCGGGCCGGTGCGCTTTCCCGCCATGCCTCGGGTGTGAGGAACAGGGCCACGTGCAAGAGGGCGAAGGCGCAGAACAGGGCTGCCGCGACCACCTCCATGAAGATCACCGGGCCGGGGTCGCCCGGGCCGGGATCCGGCCCGGCCGGGCCGGTCACAGGACCGCCCTCTCCTGATGGCGGTCAGGAGAGCTGGATACCCCGGCCGGGGCCGCGTCCCGGCTGGCGCCGAGGGCGAATTCGGCGGCCCCGTGAGGCCGCCCGTTGATCTGGAGTCGCACGCGGTGGAGCCCGGGGTGGTAGCGACGCGTGCTGAGCTCCCGGAAGGAATGCCTGCGGACGCCCGACCAGCACTCGCCCGAGGCGAGGTCTCGACGGGTGAGTTTGAAGACCTTGGGGGAGAGGCTTCCGTTCGCCTTGCGGTAGTGGACGACGTAGTCGATGGCGAGACGGGCGGGACGGGTCCCGGTGTTGGCGATCTCGTAGCCGAAGACCAGCTCCTCACCCAGGCGTACGTGGGGTGTGCAGACATCGGGGCCGACGACCCGAACGCGCACATCGGGGTCGTGGCCGAGGAGCGCCAGAGCGTCGCGGTCGCTGGCCTTGAGGAGCGTGCGCAGTCCGTGGCGGACCAGGGCCGTTGTGGTGGGCGCGGGCTCGGCGAGCCAGCGGCCGGCGGTGGCCACGGCCGTACCGGGGTGATCGCGGCTGATGTCGTTGAGGTGGTTGGCCACGGAGCGTCTGACGTAGGCGCTCGGGTCCCGGTACAGCGCGTCCAGGACGGGCAGGGCCGGGGCGGGATCGGCGACGAACGCGGTCAGCCGGGGTGCCCATGGCAGGCGCGGGCGGGTGCTCTCGCTCGCCAGGCGGCGGACGTGCGGATCGGGATGGCGGGTCCACCGCATGGCCCGGTCCAGGGCCCGCGGCGCATCGGCGCCGAAGAAGGGGCGTACCGCCATCTCCGCGGTGAGCAGCGGAGAGAGCTCTGCGAGCAGATCGAGCGCGGGCTCGAACACGCCGTCCTCCAGCGCGCGTTCGGAGACTGCCGCGTTGACGGGGAAGGTCATCCAGCCGGTGAAGTCAGCTCGGCGCAGGGCCGCGCGGACGACGTCGGCGAAGGCCGGGTAGGCGTCCGGAAGGTCGGCGAGGACGGCCTCCTTCACCGCGGTGACGCGTCGGCTGAAGGCCAGGCCCTCCAGCAGGGCTCCGCAGTCGCGGAGGGCGGTGGCCGGTGCGGCGCCCGCTGCCGCAATGACGGTAGCGAGCCGGTCGGCGGTGTGTGCGTTGATCAGTTCGTCGGCCGTGGGCACGGCTTTCCCTTCTCGTAGGGGCCGGTACGGGCGGCGCGCTCGGCCGCCTGGTCGATGCGCCGCCGGCACCGCTTCGGCTACTGCTGGGTGCTGTGCAGTATCTCGGCGTGCCGCATCTCGTGGACCTCGCCGATCAGGCTGAAGAACCCGGCGGCGGCGGGATCGCCGGGCATCTCGCTCGCCGCGCGTGCGGCAGCCTCGGGGGAGGCCCAAAGGAGAAGGTCGAGGAACGAGCCGTCCTCACAGTGGGCGAGGTGCGCGCCGAGGAAGTCACTTCCGTAGCGCTCACGCAGGAGGGAGATCAGCCGGTCGCGCTGGGCGGTCAGTTCCGCCGGGTCGGTGGTCTCGAAGCGGACGTACTCGATGGTCGCACTCACAGGAAGTTCCTCTCGAAAAGCATTTCACGGGTTTGTGACTTCAAATCCGTGATCAAAGCTATCACGTGTTTGGCGGAGCGAATCCGTGCTTCCGGTAGGTTGGGCGTATGACGCTCAGGAACCTGCGCGAGATGCCGTGGATCGGAGAGCTGCCGGTACTGGATCTGGCTAACACCGTCCTCGTCGGAGCCGGACCCGCGGGCGAGGAGGTCGACCTGCTGACCGATCCGGAGCTGCTGGCCTCCTGGCGGGATAAGGCCGTCGACCGGGAGCTCGCCGACCTGCCCCTGGAGGACTTGGCGGACCTGCGCGCCCCGCTCAGGGAGGCACTGGACGCGGCGGCACGGCAGGCGCCGCTGCCGAGACCGGCGCGGGCGCGGCTCAACGCCCTGGCCGCGCGGGCCCCGGTGACGTTTCGAGTCGACGACGCCGGCCGACTCACGGAGCACGAGGCCGGCGGGCCGGTCGCGGCGGCGGTCGCCCGGCAGGCACTGGTGCTCGCCGCCGGGCCGGAGCAAGCACGGCTGCGGCGCTGCCCCGCACCGAGCTGCGGGATGTTCTTCCTCGCGCGCAGGAGGGATCAGGCGTGGTGCTCGATCGGCTGCGGCAACCGTGCACGCGCCGCCCGCAGGAGTGAGCAGCGCACGGACTGAACCCGGCCCGGCCTCGCCCCGAGTTGTCCCTGCCTCCATCAGCCGCCGATGAGTTCTCCCGTGAGGCGTGGCAGGTGGTGCAGGGAGATCAGGTGGGCGTGGATGGCGCCCAGATAGCCCTTGACAATGAGACCTATCAGGTCGGCGAGGGATCGCCGAGGCTGAAGCTCTGCAGTCTCTCTTCGTCGACCACCCAGTATTCTCCGAGCGCGACGGAGGCGCCGTCGGCTCCCGTCACCGTCAGCGTCTCCTGCTTCAGCAGGCCGAGACGGAGCAGCTCCTTCGTGAAGTCTGGGTCCGCTGCGTCTCCGTGACGCACCACTGCAGGAGTTCGAGACGGTCGGCCAGGACTGGCGCGGGGGAGCCGTCGTCCTGGAAGAGGCGATCACCGTCGATGGTGCTCCAGCCCTCGTAGTCGGCGTCGAAACCCACGCCAAATTGTCCGTCCTGTTCCTCGACAGGGAAGAACGGGTACGCGCGGATCATGGCCGGCCGGTATGTGTGGGGGGCGCCAACTCCCGTCTGCCGTGACGTACTGGTTGCGGCCCTCTGCTGAAGACCCTGCAGGGCGCAGGGTGTGAGCCCGGTCGGCCCCTCGGAGAGGACGATGGGTAAGCCACCGCGGCCTTGGCGAACTCCGCCGCCTGGAGCGAGACGAGGTGCTCCGTGCCGGCGAAACGCGCCTTCCGTGGCAAGGTCATACGGAGTAGCGCGTGGTCTTCCCTGTTCAACGGCACGATCTGCATGGGATCTCCCTTCGATTCAGAAGTCACGTTTTTCTATACATAAATCCGTGACGGACGATATCAGTTCCCCTACTGGCGGGGATCGGCGCCGTCCAAGTGCCGAGCAGCCGCAGCGCGGCGTCCACGCGGACGCCGGGTGCCGTGAAGACGATCGGGGAAAGACTCTCGTCGCCGGCCTGCGTTCGCCCCGGCCCAAGTCCGGGAGTGCCTCGAAAGCCAAGGTCGTGTACGGGACTTGGTGCCAGGGAGGCGCATCCGCCGGGAGGCGCCTCGTCCTGCGCCCGTCGGCACTCCGGGGGTGGGAGTGCTGATCACCACGGTGGCACGGAGGCAGGCCACCGCGCTCGATCACGGCACGAACTCGTTCATCAGCCTGAGGTTGTGGCGGAGAGGCAGGTCCGCAGTTCGGTTTCGTCGGCGTTGCCGCCGGTGCACATGACCGCCACTCGCTGGCCTGCGAGGCTTCCTGGCAGTGTACGCAGGCCCGGCGCCTCGGCCTCCCGCTCGGCGGCAGCCGCCTTGCCTCCCGCTCCCTTGGAACCGACCAGCCCGCCCGGCCTGAGCACTACGGCGAGCAGCACAGTCCGTTTCGCGGCTGCCCACCCCACGACCAGCGTCATCAGCTTCGCTGCCGCGAACGCACCCATGCCCTCCTTCGACTTCGGGAACCGCACCAGCTCAGTCGCGAGAACGCGGGTGGGTCTCCTCGGCGTCGCCGATGATCCCGGTCGCGGCCTGTCGGCTCTGAGGTTCCGGGTGCGGTCCTACGACCCGGGACCCCACTCGTTGGCCCCGAGGTGGCGCGCGAGAAGCGACAACGCGGAGAAGGAAGCCGACGGCCCCTGGAGAAGGCCGTCCAACTCCAGCGCCCGGGGAGGGCATGTCGGGCGAGGCTGCTCACGCCCGACGGGAGCCCGGCCCGGGCGGAGGCGAGCGCGCGAGCCAGGTCATCGGGGTCAGGGCGTCCATCGAAGGGCTCATGACGTACGCCCCGCCTTGGGGGCCGGGGCGGCGTCAGGGATCGGCGAAGAGCGTCAGTGTGGCGCGGACGGCTCGTTCGAACGGCTCCGTGCTGCCGCTCGCCCGGCACAGCACCTGTGCGCCTTCGAGAAGGGCGACCAGCAAGGCAGCCTTTTCCTCCGCGTCGGCCGCCGCGAGTCCCGCCTCCGTCAGGGTCCGGGCGAGCTGTTCCGTCCACGAGGCGAACGTCGCGGCGGCAGCCTGGCGCAGCTCGCCACTCTCCTCGTCCGCGGGAACGGTCACGGCGGCGACGGCGCACCCGGCACCCTGTGCGGCAGCCCGGGCGACCGGCCGCGCGAACTCCGCGAAAGCCGCGGCGACAACCTTCGGGTCGGCCGTGCCGAGCTCCGCCAGCCGGTCGCGCACCTCACGGCCGTGCTGCGTGACGGCCTCTGCGGCCAACTGGTTCTTGCCGCCGGGGAAGTGGTGGTAGATGGCGCCGCGGGCCGCCCCACTCCGCGCGAGCACATCGGTGAACGACATGCCCTGCAAGCCACGTTGCCGCAACGCCTCGACCGCGGCGTCCACCATCCGGCTCCGGGTCTCCTTGGCCATCCCGCCGCCCTCCCTGTGCCTTCCCACTTGACTAGGACGCCCATCCTACTCCAGAGTTCTTCTCGCTAGGACGTACGTACTAGTCGATCGCTTGTCATCGAACCGAGGAGCACACTCATGCCCATCGCCGTCATCGCTTCCGCCGGCGCCCTCACTCCGACCGGCGAGCGGGAGATCATTCCGCAGCTCTCCGAGGCGCTCATCGAGGTGAGCGGTCTGACCGGCAACACCTTCTTCACGCCTATGGTCGCCGGCGTACTGCACCTGCTCGACCCCCAGCACGTGTACGCGGGCGGAACCAACCGATCCCTCGTACTGATCGAACTCAAGCTGCCCGACATCGGCCTGCCGTCCGTCGAAGCCCGTGCCTCCTTCATCGAGAGGGCCACCGACATCGCGTACAAGCTCATGACGCCCGGCCACGACCGCGACGACATCCGGATCAACATCGTCAACGCCCCGGACGGAGGCTGGGGCATGGGAGGCCACGCCTACACCGGGGAGCGCCTGGTGGAAGCCATCACCCAGGCGGCCACCCCCGGGACGCACGCCTGACCGACCCGTCGGCGTACCGGCGACCCGAGACCCCCGCGGTGTCTCGGGTCGCCGGAAGGCGCGCCGAGCCCGGCGTCGACCAACGGCCGCTGCCTCTTTCGGTCTTGCCGGAAACCGGGCGGGGGTGCACCGGGCATGCAGTAACGGTCTCGGGAGGAATTGAGATCGGGGCATGCTCGCCTGGCGGTTCGGCTGGTGGGTGATCAGCAGGCGGCCTGTCGGAGGAGCACGATCTCAGTGCTGTGCCGGCGGCGGGTCGTCCTGCGGGCCGCGCGGTCGGAGACGAGTCCGGTGATCGCCAGGTGGGTCTCGGCGTAGCTCTCGCGGCGTCCGGTGTAGCGCTGCAGGGGGTGCCACTGCTTGAACTCGGCATTGGTGTGCTCCACGACGATCCGGCGGGAGGACTGGCGGCGCCTGGCCTCGCGCCAGCTCGCTTGTCGCCCTCGCTCGCCTCGTCCTTGGGCTTTCTCGGCGGAGCCGAGACCTGGCCCGGGAACTCGTTGGCCAGGCCCCGGTACCCCTCGTCCACCTCGGCCTTCACACTCGGGTGCTGACGGAGCTGCTCGGTGATGCCCTCGGTCTTGACCGCAGTCTGGTCGTGCATCCTGCCTGGCCGGATGACTCCCGAGAACAGCACGCGGCCCTGGTGGTCGCTGAATGTGGTGCTCTTGATGGTGTTCTGCTTCTTCTTGCCGGAGATGAACGCCTTGCGGCCGGGGCGTCCGGCCCGTGGGCGCCGTACCTGCACCTCGGCACCGTCGATGCGCAGGTCGACGTCCTCGGCCTCGGCGTAGGCGAACAGGTCTTCCAGGGTGCGCAGGCGCAGGCCCGGACGGTCGGGTACCGCGAAGCCGCGGGCCGCGAGCAGGGGCCGCACCTGCCGCACGGCGCCGGAGACGGTGGAGCGGTCGACGTCGTACAGCTCGGCCGGCGCTTCGTGCGGGATCCCCAGGCGCAGGCAGACCAGGGTGACCAGCAGCCGGTCGACGAAGACCAGCTTCGGCTTGCGCCCGGCTCCGGCGGCTCGCCTGCGCGTACCACCTCGCTGTTCGGCGAGCGCGGACTCGCGGGCCGATTCCCAGCGTGGCGCGAGTTCTTCGAGCAAATCGCCGAAGCGTTGGCGAGAGACACCGGTGAAGGCAGGATGGGACAAGGCCACGCGGAGTAGCTCGTGATTCACACCTTGAGAACCCGCGTGGCCGTCCTCCTGTCACGGCCCCCTCAACCACGGCCATTCCTCCCAAGGCCGTATGTGTCAAGTAGAGGCGTCAGTCGCATGGCGCTGCCGACACATGCCGGGCGGCCGCCGCCGGGCCTGTGGAAGCCGAGTCGGAGTCTCCGCCTTTCGACCGGTCGGAGTTGTACGGGCATCACAGGTTCTCCGTTCCGCGCAACGTGTGACGCTGGACGATCCGGGCGATGTCCCGCGCGGTGATGACGCCCATCAGGGACCGGCCGTCGGTGACCAGAATGGGCAGGCCGGTACCCGGGCGGAGCTTTTCCAGCGCGTCCTGAAGGAACTCGTCCGACGTGCAGGTGGTCAGGCGCGCGAGCGGGGTTGCCGCGTCGCGGACTCGCAGTGTCTGCCGCTGCTCGGCGGGGATGCGCGCGAGCCGGGGCAGGCGCAGCAGGCCGCTGGGCGTCCCCCGAAATCGGTCAGGACAAGCGTCGAGTGGAGGGAGCGCAGGGCCACGTCCTGGACGCAGCGTTCGACAGTGAACCAGTCCGGGCAGCTCTCCACGCGGCTCGACATGGCATCGGCCGCTCTCAGTCCGCGCAGCGCGGGGACCAATTGCGCGCGCTGACGTTCGGCACCGGCGATGATCAGGACGAAGAAGCCGACGACCGCCAGCCCCAGCCCGCCTAGGCCGTGTTTTGGAACTGAGCTCCTGACCACGCCTCGTGCCGTGATGATCTTGGTGTGGGGCGTGGGGATCTTTCGGATGAGCAGTGGTCGGTGCTGGAACCGTTGTTGCCGGTGGTGGGGGTCGGACGTCCGGCGCGGAACCGAAGGCGGTTGATCGATGGCGTGCGGTGGCGGGTGCGGACCGGTGCGCCATGGCGGGATCTGCCAGCTGAGTACGGACCCTGGCAGACCGTCTACGGGCTGTTCAGACGCTGGCAGCACGAGGGTGTGTGGTCCCGGATCCTGACCGCGTTGCAAGCGCGGGCCGATGCGGCCGGCCTGATCACGTGGGAGGTGAACGTCGACTCCACGATCTGTCGTGCCCATCAGCATGCTGCCGGTGCCCGCCGGGACGGAGCTGGACAGAAGGAACCGCCGGGCGGGGTGCGGACAGAGCCGGACGATCACGGGCTGGGCCGGTCGGGGGGGGCGGCTTCACCACGAAGATCCACCTGGCCTGTGAGCAGGGACAGGAGCCGTTGTCGCTGCTGATCACCGCTGGCCAGCGAGGTGACAGCCCGCAGTTCGAGCCGGTCCTCGAAGCAATTCGGGTACCCCGCACCGGTGGCGGACGCCCCCGGATGCGTCCGCTGCGGGTGCGGGGCGATAAGGCGTACTCCTCGCGCGCCAACCGCGCCTACTGCGACGCCGGGACGCGGTCCGCGACGACGAAGGCACCCGACCTCTGCCAAGGCTCATCTCTCCTTGCCCACATGTCCATGACCTTGCCTCCTCCTTCGCGCGGTTCCGGTAGAGCAGGGACCGCCGCTGATACGCCTGCCCCGCCGACCGTCGTCGGGCAGCACTCCTTGGGCCAGGCGGAGGACCGGCCACAGAAGGGAGTGAGGGTCTGCCCGGGGGAGGGGAACCGGTCCAGACGCTCTGGACCCCTGTCCGCTGCTCACCGGACGGCGCGGGCGCAGCTCGCGGTCACCACGTACGCTGCCCGCAGGGACCCGTTGCTCGCGGGAGTACTCATGACCACCATTGATCCACGCATGCAGGGGCGCGAGGCGTACGAGCGGCTGGCGTGGCGGGACGCGTACGAGCAGTTGTCGGCCGCCGACCGACAGGGCCAGCTGGAGGCCGATGATCTCGATCGGATGGCGCGGGCGGCGTACCTGATCGGAGCCATCGACGCGGCGACCGGGACCTGGGAGCGGGCCCACCACGCGTTCCTGAAGCGAGGGGAAGCGGCGCCGGCCGTGCGGTGTGCGTTCTGGGCCGGGCTCACGCTCGTCCTCCACGGCGAGCACGCCCGCGGCGGCGGATGGCTGGCGCGGGCGCAGAACATCCTTGAGAACACCGCGCTGGACTGCGCCGAGGAGGGGTACCTGCGCATCCCCATGGCGCTGCAGGCCCTGGACCGTGGCGATCCCGAGGCGGCGCGCCGCTCGTGCGTGGAGATCACCGAGATCGCCGACCGGTTCGACGACGCCGACCTGCGGGCGCTCGGGACACTGGGGCAGGGCCAGGCGCTGGTCGCGCAGGGCCGCGCGGCGCAGGGCGTCGCGATGCTGGACGAGGCCATGGTGGCGGTGACCACGGGAGAGGTGTCGCCGGTCACCGCCGGAATCGTCTACTGCGCCGTGATCCTCGCCTGCCGCGGAATCTTCGACCTTGGTCGCGTGCAGGAGTGGACGGCGGCGCTGAGCCGCTGGTGCGCCACGCAGCAGGACCTCAAGCCGTACCGGGGCCAGTGCCTGGTGCACCGTTCGGAGATCATGCAGCTGCGCGGTGAGTGGGCCGACGCCATGGACGAGGCGCGGCAGGCGTGCGAGCACCTGTCCGACCGGCCCGGTGACCCGGTGATGGGCATGGCGCTGTACCAGCGTGCCGAACTGTTCCGGCTGCGCGGCGACTTCTCCCGGGCCGAGAGCTACTACCGCGAGGCCATCGACCGGGGGCACCCGGCACAGCCGGGCCTGGCGCTGCTCCGCCTGGCGCAGGGCCGCCTCGATGACGCCGCCGCCGCGATCCGCCGGACGGTCGAGGAGACCGAGGGGGCGGAGGAACGGCCCAGAGTGCTCGTTGGCTGTGTGGAGATCGAGCTCGCCGCCGGAGCCGTCGAGAACGCTCAGGCCGCGGTGGACGAACTCGCCAAGATCGCTGCCGGTTTCGACTCGCCGTACCTGCGGGCGGTGGTCGCGAACGGGCACGGGTCCGTGCTCCTGGCGGCCGGTGAACCGGAGGGCGCGTGCGCGGTCCTGCGTGGTGCATGGGTGGCCTGGCACGAGATCGACGCTCCCTACGAAACCGCCCGGGTGCGGCTGCAGATGGCGCGGGCATGCCGCCGGATCGGCGACCACGACACGGCCGAGATGGAGCTGGAGGCCGCCCGCCGGGTCTTCGAGCAGCTGGGAGCGGTTCCGGCGCTGAAGGAGGTACGTCAGCTCATGGGCCGGGCGGGCCGGGCCCCGCACCCGAGTCGGGGAGGGCTGACCCCTCGCGAGGTCGAGGTGCTCCGCCTGATCGCAACCGGTGCGTCCAACCGGGAGATCGCGGACAGGCTCGTCATCAGCGACAAGACCGTTGCCCGGCACGTGAGCAACATGTTCACTAAGCTGGGTGTCTCCTCGCGGGCCGCGGCCACCGCGTACGCCTATGAGCACGACCTCGCATAGGGCCTGTCCGCCTGCACAGAATTACCCACACCGCAGGCTCCGGCCGAGTTGGTCGATACGACCGATGCGGATGCCGCCGCCGGAAGCGGACCCTTTCCTCATAGACCGCACCGGTCTCAAGGGGCTGGAAGGCACTGACGAGGGAGTCCGTGATGAGCAGACAGGACAGGACAGCGCGCCCGGAGCGGCCCGACGGTCAGCAGGCCCGCGACCTGCTCCTCGCCGCGATGCCGCTGACGGAGCGGCGACTTCAGCTGGCGACGGTGTCCACCGCCGTCCTGGAAGGCGGTGACGGCCCGCCCCTCGTGCTGCTGCACGGCCAGGGTGAGTTCGCCGCCATCTGGATCCGGGTTCTCCCCGACCTGGTCAGGACCCACCGGGTGATCGTTCCTGACCTGCCCGGCCATGGCGCATCGCTGGTACGCGATGGCCGACTCGACGCCGAAACGGTCCTGACGTGGCTCGACGAGCTGATCGACCAGACCTGCCAGGGCAGGCCGCCGGTACTGGTCGGACACCTGCTGGGTGGCGCGATCGCCGCGCGGTACGCGGTGCACCATGGCGACCGCCTCGCCCACCTGATCCTGGTCCAGACGCTGGGCCTGGCCCTGTTCCGGCCGACGCCGAGCTTCGCGCTGCCCATGATGGGCTTCGTGGCCCGGCCCACACCGAAGAGCCGAGACCGCCTATTCAGCCACTGCTTCCTCGACATGGACCGGGTGGAAGAGCAGACGGGAGAGCAGTGGCAGCCGCTGCTGGACTACGCCCTGGACCGCGCCCGCACCCCGAGCGTGCAGACGGCGCTACGCAGCCTCATCCGACGGGTCGCCATGCCTGCGATCCCGTCCGGCGATCTCACGCAGATCGACGTCCCCACCGACCTGATCCACGGTCGGTACGGCCTCCAGGTAGGGCTACGCACCGCGCAGGCTGCGAGCGTCCGGTACGGCTGGCCCTTGCACGTGATCGAGGACTGCCGGGACGACCCCGCCACGGAGCAGCCCGAGCTCTTCCTCGACGCGCTGCGCACCGCGATGGGGCCAACGAGGAAGGAGCAGTCGGCATGAGCACGAGAATGTTCGAGGTCGCAGGGCTCGGCGGCGGGCACGTCGGCCTGACCTCTGCCCAGATCGAGCAGCTCAGCACCCGGATCGAAGGGCCCCTGCTCACGGCCGGAGACGAAGGCTGGGACGACGCCGTCCTGGTCTGGAACGCCATGGTCGCGGCGAAGCCGGCACTGGTCGTCCAGCCCGCCTCCGCCCGGGACGTGGCCACGACCGTCCGGTTCGCCGCGGACCACGGCCTGCTGCTGAGCATCAAGGGCGGCGGCCACAACATCGCCGGAACGGCACTTGCCGACGGTGGGCTGACCCTCGACATGTCCCGCATGCGCGAGGTCACCGTAGACCCGCCCGCCCGCCTCGCGCACGTCGGCCCGGGATGCCTGCTGCAGGACGTCGACCGGGCGACCCAGCAATACGGCCTCGCGACGGTGCTCGGATTCGTATCCGAGACGGGAATCGCCGGTCTGACCCTCGGCGGCGGATTCGGCTACCTGACGCGCCGGTTCGGCTGGGCGGCCGACAACCTGGAGGAGGTCGAGATCGTCACAGCGGACGGAAGGACACGGACCGCCGACCGGGCGGAGAACCCGGATCTGTTCTGGGCGATCCGGGGCGGTGGCGGCAACTTCGGCGTCGTCACCCGCTTCACCTTCCGGCTGCACGAGGTCGGCCCCGTCATCACAGGCGGCCTGGCCGCCTGGAGCGCCGACCGGGCGGACGAGGTGCTGGCCACGTACCGGGAACTCACCGCGGCCGCTCCCCGCGAACTGACGGCGGTGGCGCTCATCCGGCTCGCGCCGCCTGCACCGTTCGTCCCGAACGAGTGGCACCTCAAGCCCGTCGCCGCACTGCTCGTCTGCCACAGTGGCGCGAACGCCGAGGCCGACCTCGCCCCGCTCCGCACCCTTGGAGAACCGATCTTCAACCTGATCGGCGCGAAGCCGTACGCGGCCCAGCAGTCGATGCTCGATGCGATGGAGCCCAAGGGGCTGAACCAGTACTGGAAGGCCGAGTTCCTCCCCGGCCTGCCGGGCGAGTACCTCCCCACCTTCCGGGACGCCGCGCTGGAGGTCGCGTCCCCCCTGTCGTTCTCCGTCATCTTCCACCTCGCGGGTGCGCTCAACGAGTCCGACGGGGACGGCGGAGCTGCCAGCAACCGGGAAGCCCGGTTCATCAGCGGCTTCTCCGGAGTGTGGCCTCCGCACGCCGACGGCGACGGGATCGTGGCCGCCGTCCGCAAGGGATGGGAGCGGATCCGTCCGTTCTCGACCGGCGGGAACTACGTCAACTTCCAGCTGGCCGAGGACAACGCCACCAGAACCGCCGACGCGTACCGGGGCAACTACGAGCGCCTCCGTCAGATCAAGGCGGAGTACGACCCGGACAACGTCTTCCGAGTCAACCGCAACATCCGGCCAGGCAGATGAGGGGCCGTCTTCATGTCCGGCTCCCGCCCTGCTGCCGGCGTCCGGTCAGGTGCGGCCTCCTTTCTTGGGCAGGACCACGCCCAGGACCACCGCCGCCGTGGTCACTGACCGTCATGACCGCCATGCAGTCCAGGAATACACATCGGACAGAAAGAGGTAGTACCGACGTGCCCGATTCCAGCCCCATCGAGCTGATCCGCCTGTCGGACGAGGAACAGAGCGTCTCCCTGCGCATCATCGGAGGAACGAGCTTCTCCGGTACCGACCAGTACGACGCCCTTCACGCTGAGATTGTGGTCAACACCGGATTCGTCAGTGGCCGCGTCGAGTTGTATCTCAACGCGTATGACCTCGACGGCTGGGCCGAGGTTCTGGAGTCTGTCGCGGCCGGAAGGAAAGCTACCTGGCTGGAGAGCGGACGCTCCCCGCGGATCATGATCGACCCCACGGAGGAGAATGAGAGCGGGTGCACGGAGGTGAGCGTTTGCGACGTCACCGGCTCGCAGGTCTTCGTCACTGTGCCCATCGTGAATCAGCCCGATTGGGGCGCCCACGACCAGCTGCTTGCGGCGGTCAGGAGCCGCTTCCGGCTGGAGCGGTGAGAAGGCCGGGGATGGTGGCTGCCCCTCCCTGCAGCCGGGCCACCGGTCACAACAACTGCGGCTGCAGCATCAAGCGAATGTCGGGCGGTCGATGGCTTTCACAGCCGCCGGACGCGCAGCACGCCGGTCAGCATCGGCAGAGTGAACTCGCCGCGGCCGGTCTCCGGCGTACTCGCGAGGAATGCGTGGATCCGGCCCAGCGCGGCCTCTCGGTCCTGTTCCGGCATGACCAGCATCCCCGCGCGCGTCGCGATGGTCGCGACGAGAGAGTTGGCGGTGCGCCGCTGCCCGTGCGGGAACTCTGCCTGCTCCGGCAAGCCGAACCGAGCGGCCACGCCGGTCTTTGGGAGGCGCATGCCGGCCGTCTCGGCGCGCCAACCGGCGGGCGTGTCACGCAGGCCGATGGCCGCGCTCCCGCTGACCCGTGCGAGTTCGGCAACCCTCTCGACCTGGTCGTCCATGAGGTTCCACAGGCCGGCCAGAAGCTGCCGGGTGCGAGGACCCGAGCGATCTCGGGTCCCGCGACGGCCATGTCGAACCAATGCATGGCGTTGCCAGCCAGCACGGCATCGACGTAAGCGTCCGCAGCGGGATCGCCTCGGCACTACCCGACAGCGAACGGACACCCGGCAGCGAGCGGCCCAGCTCGGTCAGCACGGCCGGATCGGGCTCGACCGCGATGACTTCGGCACTCAGGGCGACCAGCGTGGCGGTCAACTTGCCGGTTCCGGCAACGAGGTCGAGCACGCGTGGGCCGGGCGCGGGTTCGAGCGCCCAGCCCACCGCGGCCTGCGCGTAGTCAGGGCGGTGCTCGGCGTAGGCGACCGCCGCTGCGCCGAACGACGAGGCGTGAAGTAGCAGTTCATCCTCCTCCACACGGTCACCATAGAGCCACACCGCGGCGGCCACCATGCCGGACTCCGGCAGTCCTGAACGCCTCTCACCTGCCTGGTGACGATGGGATGTCCAGCGGTGAGGTGCCGGTCAGCGGCGGGTCACGGCGGGCGGCAAGCGGCTGGCCTGGAGACGCTTGACCGGTGAGCGATCCCACGGCGCTCAGTGTTCGGGGTTCAGGTGGCAAGTGCGAGCACGGCGTACACATAACCGCGGAGTCCGCACCGTGGCCAGCCAGACGACGGCGGTGTGGGCGGCGAGGCGGCCAGGAGCGGGGAGCATGCCGAGATGGGCCAGCGCCGCCCTGCTCGCCCGTGGCCGGGGGCCGCGCCTGGGGGGGTGTTCGAGGGCTCGGCGCAGCGCCCTGTGGGAGGTCGGACTGGTGAGGCCGAGGGACACGCCGTAAGCGTCGCGCACCAGCAGGACGCGTTCTGAGACACCGCTGCGGGAGAAGTAGGTCAGCAGCCGTACCCGCTCGATACGGGACAGGTCCACGGTGCGCTCACCGGTCAGCGTCCGCGAGGTCAGACGGTTTCCGGAGCGGCGCTGTGGCGGCCGCTCCGTGTTCACTTCGGTGAGCAGCAAAAGCCCGGCCGGTCCGGCGGTCAGCATCAGCGCGATCGCAACCCAGCGGGAAGCAGGCCGACAGCCGCCACGGCGCGCGGCGAAGGGCGACGCGACGAGCGCTCCGGCGAAGACGGTCCAGCGGCGCGCCCGTCGCCGGGCCTGCGCGGGAGACGTGAACAGGTGTGCGTACTTCGCTCTGACCCGGCTCTTCAGCACCATGGGCTCGCCTTCCGGATGTGGGTCAGTCGCACTGCCGAGGCTGCGCCGTGGACGGGCCCGTCCACGGCTGGGTCCGTCGTCCGAACCAGTCGGTCAGGGCCGCGCCGCCCTGCAGTCCCAGGCTCAGGAACAGCAGATGGGGTGAGGTCGCGGAGCGCAGGATGTCGGCTGCCTCGCCGGGCATGCCCGCCAGTTCGGCCACCGCCGGCACCATGGCGCCCACGTACAGCACGAGCGCGGAGACCCCCTGCACACGGATCCGCGCCGGGGACCACCGCGCGCGGGCCTTCTTCGGCGCCCAGCCACGGAGCATGGCGATGCCGAGAGGGAGCAGTACCGTTGTGAACAGGCCGATCCAGCACCACAGGAAGACCACCACGTCCCACACCCTTTCCGCGCTTCCTCGGTGCGAAGTCTGCCCCCGCGCACGGTCCGCCGTCACTGCCGGAATCCGGAAGTCTCCGCGCGCCGAGTTGCACGGGTACCGCAGCCCGCCACCACGGCCCGGCGTGACGGGGCCCTGGTTTCGCGAGGCCGGCTACCCGACTGAGCAGTTCCCCCAGGGCGCGGCCAGGGTCTCGGGAATCTGCGGGACATCGCCGCAGCCGTGCGGCGCACGGGGAAAGCCGTCAGTGGCGAGGTAGTTCCACATGCCTGCGGACGTACCGCGGGGACGGCCGGGAGGTGCGGTACAGGTACGGCGGCGTGTAGATCTCCAGGCGCGATTCGAAGACACCGGGCTTGGTCTTGGCCTTGTCGGCGAAGAGCGAGTCACCACCGAACGTGATCACCCGGCCGTCCGGCAACAGGATGGAGCCGGAGTGGTAGTTGCGGCCCACTTCGGGATCGGCGACTCGGCGCATCTCGCCGGTCTTCGCGTCGTAGATGCGTGCCTGGAGGATGTTCTCGGCGGAGGGGCCCCGGTAGTCCTGGGAGCCGCCGGTGATCAGCACGGTGTCGTCGGGCAGGATCGACAGCTCCGGGTAGCGGGTGCCTTCGGCCAGCCGCGGGCCGTCCCTGAAGTGTGGGCTGTCCGCCGTGAGGTCGATGATCCTGGTCTTCTTCGACGACTTGGTCGATTCCCCGATACCTCCACCGCCGACCACCATGAACTTCTCCTCCTGGGCGGGCGGGAGCATGACCGTGCCGGAGGTCTCCATCAAGTTCGCGTCGTCCAGGCCGGGCAGCTTGGTGAACTTGTTGGTGGCGAACTGCCAGATGCCCGGGGCGCGGCCGACGTCGTTCGGGCCGTAGCCGGCGTTGGAGCCGGAGTAGAAGAAGGTGCCGTCGGGCAGTTGGAAGACGGCCGGGTAGTTGGGGAACTGCCGGACCTTTCCGCTGTACTTCCAGGTCCTGGTCTTCGGGTCGTAAATCTCGCTCTTGCCCGGCACCACCTGGCCGATGTCGTCCAGCCCGGACAGCGCCAGCACCCGCCCGTCGGAGAGCCGGGTCAGGGTCGGGTACCAGCGGGCCTCGTCCATCGGGGCGACCTTGGTGAACTTCTCTGTCGCCGGGTCGAACTCATAGGCGTCGTGAATGCCCTGGAAGTCCTTCTTGTCCAGGCCGAGTTTGTTGGCGATGCCGTACACGTTGCGGGCGTCGGAGCCGGTCAGGCCCTGCACGCGGTAGTTCTCCTGGGCGCCGGTCTCGTACTGCTTGCCGCGTTTCTGAGCCTCGACGTAGACGCGGTTCACGCTCGCCTCGGTGCGCAGGAACTTCCCAGTCTTCTTGTCGAAGATTTTCTTGGCGGGCTTGACGGTGACGGGGTCCTTGGCGACGAACGTCTTGTGGTTCTGCTTGCCGGTGAACTGCGCCCCGGCGGGCAGGGTGACCGTTTTGTCGGGGTCCTCGTTGTGGACGATCATCAGCCCGCCGGCCTTGGTGACATCGCCCTTGAGCTTCTCGTAGCGCTTGGTGCCGCCCGCGAACAGCAGCTTGCCGCCGGCCAGGTGGATGTGGCCGGCGCAGAACAGGTCGGCCGGGGTCTTCACCTCGTGGAAGGTGTTCTCGACCGGGTCCCAGACCACCGAACGGAAGTTCTTGGCGTCGAAGTTGTCGAGGTTGTTGCCGGACCCGGCGACCAGCAGGATCTTGCCGGTGTACAGCAAGGCCGCGTGGATGGTGTTCTGCCGGAACTCCTCGGGGACGTCGACGACGTCCCAGTGCCCGTTCTCCGCCTTGTACTCGGGTCTGTTGATCTCGTAGTGGTGGTACTTCTCGCTCCCGACGCGGTACAGCCACGGCCCGTTCAGACCGGCCAGCGCCAGTACCACCACGGTGCCGACCAGCAGACGACGAGCACGACGGCGCCCGGCATGTCCCTCCATGTCGCGGATCCCCCCGGGACAGCTGGATGGTCGGGCCGCCGCCTCCCCCGTGTGCCGCGGCCCGACCCGGCCTGCACTGCGACGTCCACCGGGCTCCCGCACCACTTGCACAGTCGGCGGCCGCTTGACGCCACCATGCTATTTTGCATCATGCAAAGCTTGACACAAGGGGAAGTAAGGACGCCGCAAGCAACAGGGGGCCGACTGTGGACACCCTTCGTCAGCCCTTGAACGGCTGGAGGAAGAAGCTGCGTGGCCGGTTCGGACGCATCGCCGCGCACCCGCCCAGGACGGCCGTGCGGCCTGTGGCCGTTCCTACGGTGACGTCGGACATCGACTCTCGGCCATGGAGGGCCCTACCTTCCGAGATGATCCTGTCCGCCGACTCCTCCGACGGAATCGGGCCGGTCGCCGACCGTCTGCTCACCGACAACGGCGGCGGGACGTTCGCCGTCTCCCGGCGCGACTGTCCGGACGATGCCGGAATCCGACCTCGGCTCGGGTCGGGTTTCCGCTCAGGGTCTCGATGCCGTTCTGATCCGCAAAGAGACCGAAAGATTTTCGACGCTTTGATGTCCATGACGCCCGCCAGCGGGCATGGAATAGCCGGAGGCTTCACCTCATGCTGATTGCCCAGCGTCCCTCGTTGACCGAAGAGGTCGTCGACGAGTTCCGTTCCCGGTTCGTGGTCGAGCCGCTGGAGCCGGGCTTCGGCTACACCCTCGGCAACTCCCTGCGCCGTACCCTCCTGTCGTCGATCCCCGGCGCCGCTGTCACCAGCATCCGCATCGACGGCGTGCTGCACGAGTTCACCACCGTGCCGGGCGTCAGGGAGGACGTCATCGACCTGATCCTGAACATCAAGCAGCTGGCCGTCTCCTCGGAGGACGACGAGCCGGTCGTGATGTACCTGCGCAAGCAGGGGCCGGGGCTGGTCACCGCCGCCGACATCGCTCTGCGGGGCAGCGTCGAGGTGCACAACCCCGACCTGGTCCTGGCCACGCTGAACGGCAAGGGCAAGCTGGGGATGGAGCTCACGGTCGAGCGTGGCCGCGGTTACGTCTCGGCCGTGCAGAACAAGCAGGTGGGCCAGGAGATCGGCCGTATCCCGGTCGACTCCATCTACAGCCCGGTCCTCAACGTCACGTACAAGGTCGAGGCCACGCGTGTCGAGCAGCGCACCGACTTCGACAAGCTGATCGTCGACGTCGAGACCAAGCAGGCCATGCGTCCCCGTGACGCCATGGCGTCGGCCGGTAAGACCCTGGTCGAGCTGTTCGGTCTCGCCCGCGAGCTGAATGTCGACGCCGAGGGCATCGACATGGGCCCGTCCCCCACGGACGCCGCCCTGGCCGCCGACCTGGCCATGCCGATCGAGGAACTGGAGCTCACCGTTCGGTCGTACAACTGCCTCAAGCGTGAGGGCATCCACTCCGTGGAAGAGCTCGTCGCCCGTTCCGAGGCCGACCTGCTCGACATCCGCAACTTCGGTACGAAGTCCATCGACGAGGTCAAGGCGAAACTGGCCGACCTTGGCCTGGCTTTCAAGGACAGCCCCGGAATCGAACCTCTCACCACCTTCGGGAGCACTGCCTAAAGTCCCACAGTCATGCGGCAAGGGACTCCTTGACTCTGTCGGGGATCTTGGAGTTTCGCGGTGCGGCAGCATAGTCAAGGGGCATGCTCGGGTAGTTCCGTTGATCGATGCAGCTGTCGAGGTGCCCGTTGTCCCTCCGCCCCCGTTCCGGTGAGCACGTCCCCACTCTGACCGCGCAGATCGCGCGGGCGAGCAACCCGGGTGGCACGACGGCGATATGGGTGCGCGACCGGCTCGATGGGCTGTGGCGCGACGAGGACTTCGCCGACTGGTACCCGCGTGACGGGCGTCCGGGTCTCTCGCCTGCTCAAGTGGCCACCGTCTGTGTGCTGCAGTTCGTGCTCGGCCTGTCGGACCGTCAGGCGGCCGAGGCGGTGCGCTGCCGCATCGACTTCAAGTACGCGATGGTGCGCCACGAGGCGCCGCTATTTCCGGGCGGGAGTGAAAGACCCCCGCCGCTGGTCTGTCGCAGCAGGCTGGCGAAGCTGAGGGCAGCCTGACCGCGGAGACGCGCGGGAGGGCGGCAAGCAGCCCTGACAACGACGGGACGGACTGGTACTGCCAAGACAGTACTGGCCCGGCAAGCGAGACGAGAAGCCGTACGAGAGGAACCAGCGCCCGAAGCCTCGTAACACTTGAACCGGCTCGAACCTGGTGGATCTGGGCCGGGTGCAGTGCGCGCGACTGCCGAAGGGCGGTGGTCGCGACTCCGCCACCGGTGAATTGCGTCGGTGCGGAGGCCATGTTGAAGGTCTGCGGCGTAGGCATGGCGATGCTGCCGGGGTACAGCTGGGCGGCTCACTCGACAACCGGATAGCGGTGAACGTGGGAAGCGGTCCGATGCCGCCCAAGTCCCGGCAGCCAGCCGGGTGGAGGGCAGGCCCGTCGTCGGCTGATGGCGCCGGATCGTGGCGGAGTCCTCGTAGTAGTCCGAGCGCGCGGTGCGACACGAAAGTCGCACGAGTTGAGTGAGCTTCACCGAAGGAGGTCGGCTGATGCCGAAGTGTAGTTACGGATCAGTGTTCGAGGATCTGTCCCCGGGCCTGACGTGCGTCGCTGGTAACGGCGGGGTGCGAAGCTCAGGTCTTCAGGCCCAAGGACTCCCGTTCCATCCGGGAGTTACAGGTCACGGGGAAGGCCGACAGGGTGAACAACCGTGAACCTCTGATGATGCCTCGTCATCGGAAGCCCTGCAGATGGGTTGCAGCAGCGGGGTCAAGGACTGGTCGCTGGAAAGCGGCAGGCGCCGACCGGAAGACTCGAAGCCGGTCGGGAGAACACCGCCGTCCTCGGGGTATAGGAGGCACCCGACGCGGCCGTACCTCACTCGTGGGGAACGTGACAACCCCATTGGAGTCCGTCGACGCCAAGGCGTTTGCGGCAAGCCGACCGTAAGGAAGGCCCGATTCTCCAGCGGGCGCAGGATGGCCTCAGAAGCGAATGCCGGTGGCCGAAAGGCAGCGGGAAAGCGGGACATCATGACTGGCTCTCCGCCGGCCGTCTCGTATAACCGGCCGGATACGGGCGGATGCCCTGACCCGAAAGGGTGCTGACGGAGGCCAGGTGAGCTTGTGGAGAGACGAAGAGAGCGATGCCGGAAGCGAAGGACAAGTTAGACGCCATGGCGAACGTGCAGGCGCAAGTCGATGCGGACGTGATGGCGAACGGACCGGAGGGCGACGTTCTCGATGGTGCGACATCAACTGGCGTGCCGCCGAGGACGAAGTAAGGCGTCTGCGACAGAGAATCTTCACGGCATCGCGGGAAGGCGACCTCAAACGAGTTCGCAACTTGCAGAAATTGATGCTCCGTTCCCGTGCCAATACGCTCCTCAGCGTGCGGCGCGTGACGGAGATCAACGCTGGGCGCAAGACCGCCGGAGTGGACGGGCGAACGGCGCTGTTACCTCAGTCGAAAGTCAATTTGATCGACTGGGCGCAGCACCGTGCGAAAACCTGGACACCCCTGCCGGTAAAGCGCGTGCACATTCCGAAAGCAGGCGGAAAGAAGCGCCCACTGGGCATCCCGACGGTCACGGCATAGTGCCGCTTCGTCCAAGCAGTCCTTGGGTTCTCTGACGGTGACCCATCCGTTCCACGCGCTGACTGGTCAGCGGCTGGAGGTTCTGTTCGTCAAGCGCCGGAGCGGTGCGCTGGTCTTCGTCTGCGCGTACGGCGTGAGCCGGAGCGTGACGTTGCCGCAGGAGTGGACGGATCGAGGCGGGGAGCCGTCGGGTGACCGGCTCGCGGTCGAGGGGTTGAGTGCGCCTCGCGTGCTGGTGAATGCCCTGGTGAGCCGTGGTGCAGACCCGGAGGAGGGCGGATCCTGATGGAACGACAGTTGTATCGCGGACCAGTCCCGTCGGGGGCGGAAGCGAGGGGCCCTGCCGTCATCACCGTGCTGTGTGGAGATGGTGATGGTGCTGGCGAACATGGGCGAGTCCGTGTTGGGAGGCGGCCGTGATCGTGAACGGGACCTCGAAGATCACCGCGTCCCATCGCTCCCGGACGGCGGCGATCTACTTGCGGCAGAGCACGTTGGTACAGGTGAGGGACAACGCCGAGTCGACGCTGCGGCAGTACGCGCTCGGCGACGAGGCGGTCGCGCTGGGCTGGGACCGCGAGGACGTCATGGTCATCGACGCGGACCTGGGCGTGTCGGGGAAGTTCGGCCAGGGCCCGCGAGGGCTTCCGGGACCTGGTGGCCAAGGTCTGCCTGGGCGAGGTCGGGGCGATCTTCGGCCTGGAGGTCTCCCGGCTGGCCCGGTCCTCGGCCGACTTCGCCCGGCTGCTGGAACTGGCCCGGTTGACCGACGCGCTGCTGATCGACGCCGACGGCGTCTACGACCTGACGAACATCAACGACCGGCTGCTGCTCGGCTTGAAAGGGAGCATGTCCGAGGCGTTATGCCAACTTCGGCATAAGGCCTCTTATGCGAACCGTTCCGTTATGCCGTTCAGTGTGCGGAAGCCGGGGTGAGGGCTAGATCATGGTGAGCGGCGTTCGGCATAACCTATAGGCCTTCGAGGAAGGCCAGGACCGTGTCGGTGGGCCGGTAGCGGCCTGGCTCGGTGTCGTCGGGGCTGGTGCGGGCGAGGGCCTTCTCCTTCAAAGCCATGTCGGCGTGCAGGTAGATGGCTGTGGTGGCGACTTTCTCGTGGCCGAGCCAGAGCGCGATGACGGTGGTGTCGACTCCGGCGCGCAGCAGTCGCATGGCCGCGGTGTGGCGCAGGACGTGCGGGGTGACTTTCTTGCCGGCCAGGGTCGGGCAGACCGTGGTGGCGGTGCGGGTGTGGACGGCCAGGCGTCGTTCCAGGGCGTCGCGGGTCATGGGGGTGCCGCGTCGGGTGGGGAACAGAGCATCGCCGGGGGCTTGGGCGCGCTCGTCCAGCCAGGCCCGGAGGATGTCTGCGACCGTTCTGGTGAGCGGGGTGATGCGCTGCTTGCGGCCTTTTCCGAGGGTGTTGACGTAGGGGCCGGTGCCGAGGTGGATGTCGGTGCTGGTGAGCGCGGTCAGTTCGGAGGCGCGCAGCCCGGTTTGGGCGGCCAGGGCGAACAGTGCCCGGTCCCGGCGGCCGGTCCAGGTCGTCTGGTCGCAGGCGGCGAGCAGGGCTTTGACCTCGGGCTCGTCGAGGAACGTGATCAGGGTGGTGTTGCGGCGTTTCGGTGGGATCGCCAGCACGCGGGCGATGACCGCAGCGTCCTCGGGGTGTCGCAGGGCGGCGTAGCCGAACAGCGAGTGGATCGCGGCCAGTCGGGCGTTGCGGGTGGTGGCGGCGTTGCCGCGGTTGTGCTCCAGATGGTCCAGGAACGCGCCGATCACGGGAGCGTCCAGGTCGGCGATGTGCAGCCGGGACGGATTCTTCTCGCAATGTTCGGAGGCGAAGACCAGCAGCAGCTTGAGGCTGTCGCGGTAGGCGGCCACGGTGTGGGGGCTGGACTGGCGTTGCGCGATCAGATGTTCGGTGAAGAATGCTTGCAGAGTCGGGGCCAGAAGACTCACGGCGCACCGTCCAAGTAGGCGTCGAGGCGGTCTGCGGCGGCGACCATCAGCTCCGGGGCCGCGGACAAGTACCAGTAGGTGTGCTTCGGGTCCGTGTGACCGAGGAAGGTCGCCAGGCGTGGCAGCATCGCCGGCACGTCGGCGCCGGCGGCGTACCAATCCAGCACGGTCGCCACCGCGAAGCTGTGTCTGAGGTCATGGATGCGCGGGCGGCATGTATCTGACCGCGGCGTGATCCCCGCCGCCGCGGTCAGCCGGTGGTAGGTCAGGGTGATGTTGCTGTGGTGCAGCCTGGTGCCGACGGTGGACACGAACAACGCCGGACACTGCCGTCGTACCGATGCCTCCCGCAACTCCCGGTAGGCAGCCACGGCCGTGAGGGCTGTGGCGTGCAGCGGGACCAGACGGGACTTGCCGAACTTCGCCTCACGAATGATCAGAAGGCTGCGTTCGACGTCCAGGTCGGCATCGTCCAAGGCGATCGCTTCGCCGATGCGGATCCCGGACGATGCCAAAGTTCCGATAAGGGTCTGGTAGGTGGCCGCGCGCAGTGCCGGGCGCAGGCGCCCGGCCTGGGTCAGCAAGTCGTCGATCTGCTGGGGCGAATACAGATACGGGGTCGCCCGGTCAGGGCCGTGGCGCAGCAGCCGTGCCGACGGGACCTGACAGGCTGGGTCGATGCCGCGCAGCCAGATCGCGAACCTGCGCACCGCGGACAGCCGGATCGCCGGCCAGTTCGTCGAGTCAGGGTCCGGCATCTGCGCGAAGGCCAGGGCGGCGTCCACGGTGACCGTGTCGATCCCGGCGTCTTCCAGGAAGTCGACGAACTGGCCGAGGATCCGGCCGACCGCGGCGAGCTTGAATCCCAGTGCGCGGCGCACCGTCAGATAGTCGGCCAGCAACGCGCGCAAGGGCGGACGGACGGCGTTCATGTTCCCGCCCGGGTTCCGGGCCAGGGGCGGGCCAGCGGCTCCAGCGCCGGCAGATCGGCTTTCGCGTAGATTGCCGTGGTCGCCGGCCGGACGTGCCGCAGCACCTGCCCGATCTCCTCCAGCGAACCCCCGGCGGCGAGCATCGCGGTGGCGGCCGAGTGCCGCAGCCGGTGCGCCCCGGTCACCCCGGTGCCCGAACGCCGCCCGGCTGCGTCCACCACCTGGATCACCGCGGCCGTTGCCAGGGCCGTGAACGGGGCCTGGGCGCGGATGAACACCGTCCGCGCCAGTGCCCCGGTCGGCCGTCCGTGACGCAGGTAGTCCGCGATCGCGGCCCCGACGTCGACCGGCAGAGGTAGCCGGTCGCAGCGTCCTCCCTTGCCTCGCACCGTGATCTCACCGGTCCGCCAGTGGACGTCGTCCAGGCCCAGCGCGGCGACCTCGCCAGCGCGTAGTCCCAGCCGCGCCATCAACAGCAGGATCGCCGTGTCCCGGCGGCCCGTTCCGGTGTCCTTGTCGCACGAGGCCAGCAGCGCTGCCACCTGCGACCTGGGCAGCGCCTTCGGCAGCCCGGCCAGCGTCCACCCTGCCGGGGACGGCACCGAGGCGGCCAGCGGGCTGTCGATCATCCCCTCGACGTGGAGAAAGGTCAGCAGCGACCGCAGCGCCGTGACAATTCGCTTGGCCGAGCGTGGACGCGCCGCGGCCTGGTCGACCACGTACGCGTTCACCGCGGCGGCCGACAGGCCCTCCGTATCAAGGCTCCCGTCGGCACGCACCCGGCCGGCCAGGAACGGACGGACCAAGCGGAGGTTCAAGGCGACCGTCGTCTCCGCCAGACCCCGCTGCCGACGCATCCAGACGGCATAGCCTTCCAGCAGCGACTCGGTCGCATCCGCCGGGGCTGGCGTCACCGACGGTGGCAGCGCGCCCCCCTCCCGCAAGAATGCGATCATCGGTTGCAGAGCCTTGGGGCTGATCAAGCCGGTATAGCCTGCTGCCCTTCGCGACTCGAAGAACTCCGCGACGACCGCCGCATCGCTCAACGCCGACACGCTCAGGTCGTGCTCGGCCAGCCAGTTGCTCAGCCCGGCCATCAGCCGCAGATGCGTCGCCGCCGTCAGCGGGGTGTGCCCCAGCCGCAGCGACTCGGCGCGGAACCCGTCAGCGAACGGAGCCAGCGGCCCGGTCACCCGCGCCCAACACGGCTTCGTCTTCCCGCACCCCGTTCGATCCCACACGGACACGAGGTCCTCCCTTGGGTGAAAAGTGCTCTCACCACCAGAGACAGGACACGCCGCTCATCATGACAACCCGTTACGCCGCTGATTTTTCACGCCCCGACCGCCCCGCCTGCGGCATCACCGCTCACTCGGCATAACGGAACGGTTCGCATAAGAAGCGGAACTGCACATTCTCTCGGGCAGGCTGCAGGGCGCGAAGCGGGCCGCGGCCGAACGCGGGGAGCTGAGGTTCCCGCTGCCGGTCGGCTACGTCTACGACGACGAGGGCGAGTGCGTGATCGACCCGGACGCCGAGGTGCAGGCCGCGATCCGCGACGTGTTCGCAGCGTTCGCGGCCGGCGGCTCGGCCTTCCAGGTTGTGGCCGCCTTCGTGGGCAGGCGTTTCCCGCTCCGCGCCTACGGGGGAGCGTGGGCCGGCCAGCTGCGGTGGGGCAAGCTGACACACTCGCGGGCTCTGGGGGTGCTGCGCAACCCGTGCTATGCGGGTGCCTACGTCTACGGCCGCTACTCCACCCGGCGCCAGGTGCAGCCGGACGGCACCGTGCGCACCGGCATCAAGCTGCTGCCGCGCGAGCAGTGGCCGATCGTCCTGCTCGACCATCATGAGGGCTACTGGACCTGGGCGGAGTATCTGGCGGCCGAGGCGAAGCTGAAGGCCAACTGCACTCATGTCGGCGCGCGTCCGGCCCGCGAGGGCCTGGCCCTGTGTCAGGGGATCATGTTCTGCGGGTCCTGCGGACGCCCGATGACCACCCGGTATCACCGTCACGGCCAGGCCGCCTACGGCTGCTCGTCCTCCCGGGCCGATCATGAAGCCACGGCGACCTGCCGTTCGATCCGCGCCGACATCGTGGACGACGCGGTGGCCGATCTGGTGCTGAGCACCCTCAGCCCGAACCAGGTCGAGCGGGCCCTGGCCGCGGCTGACGAGGTCAGCGACCGGTATGCCCGCTCCCATCGCGCTGCCGAACTCGCCATCGAGCGCGCCCAGTACGACGCGGACCGCGCCGAGCGTGCCTTCAACGCGGTCGAGCCGGAGAACCGCATGGTCGCCCGCACCCTGGAGGCCCGCTGGGAAGCGCGACTGGCCGCGCTCGACCAGGCCCAAGCCGCCCTGGCCGCGGCCCGCGAGGCCCGTCCGGCGCTGCCCGACCGCACCGCCCTGCTGGCGCTGGCCGCCGACCTGCCCGGACTGTGGCACGCCCCCGACACCAAGGACCGGGACCGCAGCGCCTGCTGCGAACCCTGATCTCGGACGTCACTCTGCTGCCCGAGCAGGCCCGGGCCCGTGGCCGGATCGGGGTGCGCTGGCACACCGGCGCCACCGACGAACTCTGCCTGACCCGGCCCGCGACCTCGCCGGAAGTGCGGCGAACCCCGGCCGCCGCACGGGAGTTGATCGCGGCCCTACGTCCGCAGCACAGTGATGAGCAGGTCGCCTGCGCGCTGGCCGAGGCCAGGCTCACCACGGGCACCGGGGCGCCGTTACGACGTGGCGGCGGTCAAGTGGGTCGGCCACGCCTACAAGATCCCGGCCCGCTCTCCCTTCCACGACGGCGAGATCAACGTCAACCAGGCCGCCCAGATCCTGGGCATCACCGCGGGCGCCGTCTACTACTGGCTCACCCACGACCGGCTCGCCGGCCGCAAGGACCCCTCGGGACGCTGGTGCATCCCCTGGAACCCGCAGGTCGAAGCCGCATGCCGGGAGCAGATCGGCGCCTCCGGGCACCTGACCCCGCGTCCCGGACCACCGGCCCAGGCCCAGCCCGGCGAAGTCACCTTCCAGCAGGCCGCCGGCCGCCTCGGTGTGGTCGAGCACGTCCTCTACTACTGGATCCGCTGCCGGCGCCTGTCCGTCCGCAAGGACCCTTCCGGACGCTGGTTGATCCCCTTCAACCCGCGGGTCGAGGATGCCTGCCGGGACTTGGATCACCCGCCCTGAACAGTTCGCGCCCGTCGGACCGCGCCCGCTGCCTGTGGAATCGGCCCACGCGGGCGAGATCAGCATCCCGCAGGCCGCCGCACGCCTCGGCGTGCTGGACGCGGCCGTCCGCTACCAGATCCGCGTCGGCCACCTCACCGCCCACCGCACCCCGGCCGGCCGGATCGCCATCCCCTGGAACGACGAGGTCGAAGCCGCACTCCGCGCTCACTTGGACAATCGGGGGCATCCGGGCCCCATCGGGTTCGGCAGCCACCCGCTCCCGCAAGAGGCCCAGGCTCGCGGCGAACTGAGCGTCCAGGAGATCGCCACCCGCCTCAGTGTCCGCCAGGGTGCCGTCTACTACTGGATCGCTCGCGGACGCCTGAACGCCCATCGTGCCGACGACGGCCGCCTCAGCGTCCCCTGGACCAGCGAGAACGAGGCCATCTGCCTCCAACTCGCCGCCCGAACCGTGAAATCACCTGTCGAAGTCCGAACACGCACAGCAGGAGGAGCAGTATGAAGCCACCATGCCCACCGTGGCGGACCGGGTGGTGATGACGGCCGCGAAACTGGTCCTGGAACCGGTCTTCGAGGCCCAGTTCACCGAGGCGAGCTACGGATTCCGGCCCAAGCGGTCCGCGATCGACGCGTGCGAAGCCGTGCGCGTCGCAGCGAACCAACGGCGCGAATGGGTCTTCGAGGCCGACATCCGGGACTGCTTCGGCACGATCGACCACGACGCGCTCACGGCCCAGGTGGCCCGGCACGTCGTGGACCGACCAATGCTGAAGCTGATCCGGACCTGGCTGCAGATGGGAGTTCTGGAGGGCGGGGTGACCTCTCCAACCGGGGCGGGAACCCCGCAGGGCTCACCGGCCACGCCTCCAACGCAATGGGCAACTTCACCTTCGAAGTGACGTTGCGTTACCGGCGGTTGGAAAAGCTGCCGCGCGTCGAGAGTAGGAACCGTCATGACGGGTAGTACGTTCATGACA
>NZ_VZRB01000059.1 GCF_008806595.1 Streptomyces luteolifulvus
GTTCCGCCGGTTACGCACCCGCTGGGAGATCCGCGACGACATCCACGAAGCCTTCCTCAGCCTGGCCTGCGCAATCATCTGCTGGCGACGACTGAAGAACCTCTCACTTTGTTAGGAGTTCTTAGCCTGTGCGGCTTCCGGTAGCCCGTGCTACGTCTTCGGCCTGGGGCCGTGGTCTGGTGCTCAGGCGCGGGCCTGGACGACGAGCGTGCCGATGTGCCCCGCCTTCGGGGCGTCCACAACTGTCGCCTCTGCCGAGGCAAAACCCGCCCGCAACAGATGCCTCTCCCACACCTCGGGCTTGTAGCTGTAGCGGTAGGTGAACATGGCCTTGCCCGTGAAGCCGCCCTTGTACATCCCTTGCGGACCGTAGGCGCCCGGGATCGCTGGTGGCTGGGAGAACACGAACGTGCCGCCCGGGGTCAGGTGCTCATGCACGAGCGGGAAGAGGCTGGATGGGTCGGTGAACCAGGCCGCGCCGAAGATGGAGTAGACCGAGTCGTACTTGCCGTCGTCGGCGGCGAGCCATCTGAGGACTTCGCCCTGCTCGATCCGCACACCCAGCGGAGCCCATTTCTCGCCCGCCCTCTGCACCATGCGAGGCGAGAGATCGACGCCGGCGGCCTTGACGCCCTGCTGCGCAAGGTGGGCGAGGGCGCGGCCGGTGCCGCAGCCCACCTCCAGGACGGACTCTGGGGAGCGGAGGAGTTCCGGGCCGGGGCCGTGGCCGGTGTACTGGGTCCAGCAGAACGACGGCTCGGCGTCGTTCTTGAACGCCGACTCCGCATAGGTGTCCCACAGTTCGGTCTCGGCGGCGATGTCGTGCGGTACGGGCACAGCGGTTCCTCTGATCGTCGGGATGCGGGAGCCCCCGGCCCTCGGGAAGTCGTGAGGGGACGACTGTAGCCGGGGTCAGTGGCTGTCGGGGACCTTGTTGTCGCACGGCGAGCAGTCAGCGCCGTCGATCGCCCACAGCTCCTCGTCGATCTCCCAGCCCTGGCTCTTCAGGAAGTCGCTGGTGCGCAGGCACAGGCCGTCGCGACGGCGTTCGGTGAACGGGGCGTGGTGCTTGAACCGGCCGCCGTTGTACAGGCGGCAGATGCCCCACCAGACGGGTGTGTCGAGGATGAGCTGGTGGACGCCGATGTCGACTAGCTTGCCGACGCCGAGGTGGACGTCTGGGTTCTCGATGGAGCCCATGACGTACATGACGGCGTTGCCGAGGATCCGTTCGGCCATGTCGCTGACCATGGTGTGGTCGCGCAGGAGCAGTGCGATCTCGCGGTCCCACGGGGGAGGCCCGAGTCAAAGATGTTGACGGTCAGCTCACTGATGTGCGGGGCGACCGCGTTGAGCAGCTCTTGCGGGTCGCGGGTACGGCTTGCGGTGGGGTGATCCAACGCGACGGTCACTTGGTCCTCCTGTAAGTGGATGGTCAGCCTCCGGCTTCGGATATCCGGTCTCCCCGCTCTTGAGCGGGGCAAGGCGGGTCAGGCCGACGCCCCGCCCAAGTTCTCATGGTGGTCGCACAGGGCGTTCAGTACGCGGGCCAGGCGGCGGCCATATGCCACCGCCCGGTCCACGCCAGGCTTCGGCGTGATGCTCAGCTTCCCGCGGGCCTCGCCGATGCAGGCGAGCGCGCAGTAGCGGGGGATGTCGTCCGTCGGGAGGCGTTCCGTGCACGCCTGTACCTCGGGGATGAGCAGCTCGATCTGGCCGCGCATCAGGGCGAGGAGCGTCTCCGCATCCTCGGCGGTGGGCTGCTCGGCGTTGTAGACGAGGAGTCGGTGCGCGGTCGCCCGCATCGTCGCGATGTCCACGGGCGTTCTTTCGTGCTGCTCTGCCGCTACTGCCGTGGGGGCGATACGTTGCTCCATGTCGACTCCAACCAGTCGGCCACGCCCGGGGCCGTTCACGCGGTCGCCGGGATTTCTCGTAACCAGACGCTAGGAACCCGCTCCCCACCTCGGCTACGAAGTTGCACAGAATTACACGGCAGTTGGAAATGGCTGGCCGTGGCTGGCGCACACCCTTGACCGTGTGACCCAAGGGCACGACGGTGGTGTAAATCGCTGCAACCGACTAGCGCGGGAGTCCAGCCACCATGAACATTCACTTCGTAGGGATCGACCCCGAAACAGACGAGGACGGATGCCCCACAGTCTGGGTAGACACGCACACGGAAGACCTGCTGATCCAGAGCTACCAGGCCGACGACGAGACGACCGCGACGTGCGACGAGCTGTCCCCCGCGAGGGCGCCGATCCCGCCCGGCGAGACCGTCATCAGGATCCCGAAGCGAATGATCCCGATCATCAGGAAGGCGTGCGATGAGCTCGATCCCGGAGTTCTCTGAACTCCTCGCCGACACCACCAAGTCGGCTGTCCACCTGGAGTTGCGGGACGCCTACTTCACCAACCCCCGCTTCGAGGCCTGGCAGGACGGCCAGCGCGTCGACTGGGACGACCGTGCATCGTGGTGGCGGCCCTTCCACCAGGACATCGCCGACGCCGTCGCCCGCGGTGTAACCGTGCGCCGCGCCCGGATCGTGTCCGAGCCGGTCACCGACTACATCGCCTGGGAGCACTACCAAACTCGCGCCAACGTGGAGGCTGGCGAGCAGGTGCGCTGGCTCCCTCGCCATCGCGCCTGGGACCTGCTGCTGCCAGGCACCGATCTGTGGATCTTCGACGGGCGGCTGATGCGCGTCCACCACTTCTCCGGCGACGGCGAGTGGATCAGCAAGGAACTCTGCGACGGTCCCGCCGTGGTCGACCAGCACGCGGCAGCCTTCGAGCGCGTATGGGAGCGGGCCACCCCGCACGACCGGTACGACGTCAAGTAACCGGCCATGTCCACGTTCCCCACGTCCAGCGTGCAGGAAGCGCGCGCAGCTCTCGCGGCCCGGCTGAGGGAGCTGCGCCTGGACGCGGGCATCACCAGCAAGGAACTCGCGCGCCTGTGCGGGTGGTCCGTCGCCAAGTCCTCGAGAATCGAGAACGCCGTCACAGTCCCGGCCGACTCGGACATTCGGGCCTGGTGCACGGCCTGCGGCGCCGACCGGCAGGCGGCCGATCTGATCGCGGCCAACCGGCAGGCCGACTCCATGTATCTTCACTGGAAGCGGCTCCAGCGCACGGGCATGAAGCAGCTGGCGGAGACGTCCGCCAAGCTGTACGAGCGCACTCGCCTGTTCCGCGTGTACGCCTCCCACGTCATGCCCGGCTACCTGCAGACGCCCGGCTACGCGACCGCCCTCATGGGCACGATCGCGAGCTTCCGCGGCACCCCGGACGATGTGAGCGAGGCGGTCGAGGTCCGCATGCGCCGCGCCCGGGTCATCCATGAGGGCGACCACCGCTTCGCGACGCTGATCGAGGAGAACGTCCTCAACCACCGGATCGGCGACCAGGACACGATGGCCAGCCAGCTCGGCAACCTGCTCGCCGCGATGTCCCTGCCGTCCATGTCTCTTGGCGTCATCCCGGCCTCGGCCGTCCGGGAAGAAACCATGTGGCCGCTCGAACAGTTCACCATCTTCGATGACGCGCGTATCCATGTGGAGCTGCTCGCCGCCAAAGTAACCGTCACGGCTCCCGGCGAACTCGACATCTACCTCCGGGCGTTCGCCCGGCTGACACAGCTGGCCGTGTACGGGGCCGACGCACGGGCCCTGATCGTGAAGGCCATCGAGTCTCTACGCTGACCAGCGCCGCAATGCCGGAGGTGGCTGAGAGGGAGGCCCCCCGCCGGGTCGGCCGGGTCGGCGCCGGCGACGTGAGGGCGTGGATCTCGCCGACCAGGTCGCGACCTGACCGCGCCTCGGCGGACCGGTGCGGCCCGGCGCCCGGTGTGCCGCGGGTCTGGCGCGTCGCACACCCACGGGTGTGTCATGACCCCGACATGCTGGCACCCGGCATCATCCGGACCGAAAGGAAACCTGTGCGCATGCGCCGTCTGCGCGTCCTGTGCGGGACCGCCGCCCTCGCCCTGACCCTGCCCGTACTGTCCTCGGGCCAGGCCGCCGCTGCGGTCCCCGCCTACGCGGTCTACCTGCAGAACCGCACCACCGGTCTGAACGCGGCCGACAGCGGCGGCACGGTCGCCCAGCACAACCCCAAGGGCAACGAGGACCACCAGCAATGGCTGCCCGTCGCGGTCTCCGGCGGATACCGGCTGCAGAACTCCGACGAGTCCGGGACCTGCCTCGGCCGCAGCGGCACATCGGCCGTGACCGCCGCCTGCGGCGCCGACGGCACGACATGGACGATCACCTCGGCCGGGGACGACACCTACACGGTCGGCGTTCCCGGCACCTCGCAGTACCTCACCGGAGCCGCCGACTCCACCGCCGTACAACTCGGCCCGAGCGGTGACCTGGCGCGCTGGTACCTGACACCGGTCGACTACGCCACGACCGCCATGCCGTCCGCCGACACCCGCAGACTCGACCAGGTCACGTTCCTCACGGCGCACAACGCCTTCGCCAACGGCGCCGACGGCAACTTCGCCTCCTTCCCTGTCAGTCTCTTCCCCAACCAGTCGCGCGGCATCAGCCGGCAACTGACCGACGGCGTACGCGGGTTCATGCTCGACACCTACACCGTCTCGGGCCGGGCCGTGCTCTGCCACAACAGCTGCAGCGGCGTCGGCAGCCCGGTGCCGCTCGCCACCGACCTCCAGCGCATCGTCGACTTCCTCAAGGCCAACCCGGGCCAGTTCGCCGCCGTCTTCCTGGAGGACTATGTCTCCTCCGACGTCCTCAAGTCCTCCCTGGCCTCGGTGAACGGCCTCGGCGACGTCCTTTACCGGCCCGACCAGGAAGGCGTGGCCACCAAGGGCTGGCCGGCCATGGCGGATCTGGCCGCCCGCGGCAAGCAGTTGCTCGTCTTCAGCGACCGTACCCGCACAGGCGACGCGGCGAGCGGCTGGACCGCCCGTGACACGTTCGGTGTGATGTACCAGCGGGAGTGGACGGTGGAGAACTACTGGTCGATGGGCTCGGGCATAGGTTCCTCCGACTGGTCCTGCTACAGCCGCTGGGGCACCGCACGGCCGCTGAGCACGGACTCGGCCGCCTTCCACCCGCTGTTTGTCATGAACCACTTCCGCGACGCCACGATCGGCGCGACCGTCACGGGCGACAACGGCAAACTCCCCAACCGTGCGCAGAAGTTCTGCGCCCCGGCGGCCCGCAAGAAGCCCAACTTCCTCGCCGTGGACCGCTACGACCTGGGCTCCCCGACCCCGCTCACCACGGTGAACGCCCTCAACACCTACATCCTGGCACCGGGACAGTAGACACACCGGCCGAGCGGAGCGCACCCCCCTCGGCCCGGCTCAGGCGACGACGCCGAGCGGGCCGAGGGTCCGGTACGGGCCCACGACCCGGTGCGGGCTCACCACCCTGCCGTCCGGGAGGAGTTCGCCCGTGTCGTCGAAGACGATCGTGCCGTTGCACAGCAGGCTCCAGCCCTGTTCGGGGTGGGCCGAGACGATCACGGCGGTGTGGTGGTGCGGGCTGTCGGCGGTCGGGCACGGTGGCCGGTGGCTGCACATGACGTATCTCCTCGATCCGTACGGCTCCTGCTCCTGCCTCTGGCGGTCCGCGCAGACCGCGCTGCCTCTGTGGTAGCCGAGGTTGTTTTCCGTTGGATGAGGAGACGCCCACAGGGCCGGAAACTCATCGGTGAGTTTCGGGTACGGGCAGGTCAGTAGGCTTGACGTCATGCGAGACCACGTCATCGACCGGGCCGGCCTGCGCGGCGACTGCGCGCAGTGCTTCGGGCTGTGCTGCGTCGCCCTGCCCTTTGCTGCCTCGGCCGACTTCGCGATCGGCAAGGAGGCCGGCACGCCCTGCCCGAACCTGCGGGGCGACCACCGGTGCGGCATCCACGCGAGGCTGCGGCAGGAAGGATTCACCGGCTGCACGGTCTACGACTGCTTCGGCGCCGGGCAGAAGGTCTCGCAGGTCACCTTCGGTGGACAGGACTGGCGTGGCGGCTCGCGCGAGCATGCCCGTCTGATGTTCGACGTCTTTCCGGTCGTACGGCAGTTGCACGAACTGCTCTGGTATCTGACCGAGGCGCTCACCCTGCCCGCGGCCCGGCCGGTGCACGCGGATCTGCGCCGGGCCCTCGACCGGACCGAGGGGCTCACCCGCGGGGCGCCGGAGGAACTCGCCGCCTTGGACGTGGGCGCCCACCGGCAGGAGGTGAATGTGCTGCTGCTGAGGACCAGCGAACTGGTGCGGGCGGGAGCCCGTGGACGCGGGAAGAACCGGCGGGGCGCGGATCTGATCGGGGCCCGCCTCAAGGGCGCCGACCTGCGGGGCGCCACCCTCCGCGGCGCCTGCCTCATCGCCGCCGATCTCACCGGTGCCGACCTGCGCGGCGCGGATCTGATAGGTGCCGACCTGCGGGACGCCGACCTCACGGACGCCGACCTGACCGGCGCCTTCTTCCTGACCCAGCCCCAGCTCAACGCGGCCAGGGGCAGCGCCGGCACCCGGCTCCCGGCCTCACTCACCCGCCCTGTGCACTGGACAGCGGAGCTCTGACGCAGGGTCCTCCCCGGCCGACTCGGTCGGGGTGCTCGACAGGGCCGGCGCCGGGACCCGCCTGCGCGCAAGGTGCAGCCGCAGCCCCTCCGGCATCAACGTGAGCCGCTCGGTCACGCGCAGCCGGTAGCCGGGCTCGGGGACCAACTCGTAGCGGCGCAGCAGCAGACCGAGGACCAGCGTGGCCTCGTGCAGCGCGAACTGGCGCCCGATGCACGCCCGCGCCCCGGTGCCGAACGGCTTGAAGGTGTGCGGGGGCCGGGACCGTACGGCCCTCGGTTCGAAGCGGTCCGGGTCGAACCGTTCCGCGTCGGGGCCCCAGACACCGGGATCGCGGTGCAGCATCGCCGTGAGGACCAGAGTCCAGGCACCCCGCCGCATCGGATGGTCTCCGGCCAGCATCGTGTCCTCGCGCGCCTCCCGGGCGTACGCCGGCGCGGTCGGCCACAGCCGCAGCGACTCGTCGAGGACCCGGCGCACGTACCGCAGCCTGGCGACCTGGTCGTAGCCGGGCGACGGTGTGTCGCCCCAGACGCGGTCCACCTCGGCGCGGGCGCGGGCCGCCACGTCGGGATGCCGGGAGAGGTGGTGCAGAGCGAAGGACAGCGCGCCGGAGGTGGTCTCGTGGCCCGCCACCAGGAAAGTGATGACCTGGCGGCGGACGTTCTGCGGCGACAGACGCTCCCCGGTCTCCGGGTGGGCCGTGTCCAGCATCCGGTCCAGCAGGTGCCCCCGACCGTCCCCGCTCGCCGTCCGGCGCGCCCGGATCAGCTCGTCCACCGTGCGGTTGAGGTGGGCGATGTCGGCCTCGTTGCGGCGCGCGGCCCCGCGCAGCAGCAGCGGCGAAGGCACGGTGTTCAGCCGCTGGGCATACGTCAGTGTGCCCACCATCGCCGTGACGAAGGGGTGGCGGCGGCTGCGCTCGAAGGAGCCGAAATCGTGTCCGAAACCGGTCCGCGCGATCGTCTCCAGGGTCAGCTTGGTCATGTCCCCGGGCACGTCCACCGGCCGTCCCGCCGCCGACGCCCGGTCCCAGTGGCGGGTGAGGCGCTCGGCCACGTCGAGCATCATCGGGTGGTAGGTCTCCATGGCCTCGCGGCCGAAGCCCGGCGCCAGGACGTCGTGCGCCAGCTGCCAGTTGGGTTCGTGGTTGTACGCCGTGAACAGGCCGTCCCCGGCAACGGGCCGCAGATTGGCGACCCCGAGCCCCACATGCTTGGCGAACCGTGTCTCGTCCGCCAGATCGGCCACGAGCTCTGGGCCCCACACGAACACGAACTCCCGGCCGAAGGCCCTGCGCCGGAAGATCGGGCCCAGCCGCCGGGCGAACTTGAGGGAGTCCTGCAGGGGGGTGTGCCTGCTCGCGCCGAGAACATCGCCGAGCAGGGGGAGCCGGTGCGGCGGATGCGGAATGCGGTGCAGTTCGGGCCAGCCCTGTTCGGCACCGCGGAATCCGCTCGGCAGGCCGGCCGCGGTCGTCGTCTCCGCCATGACGCGATCTCCCTTGATCCAGCGACACGTTGCGAGGCAGCGCATGTTGTACGTCGGTTCAATAGCGCGTCGTCAGTGTCGTCCGGTTGTTGAACCGGCGTCAAGTAAGGTGCGGGCATGGCCGCGAACCAGGGCGAGCGCACGCGCCGCCGGCTCAGCACGGAGGAGCGCAGGGAGCAGCTGCTGACGGTCGGGGCGCGGCTGTTCTCGGAGAGCCCGTACGACGAGGTGTGGATCGAGCAGGTCGCCGAGATCGCCGGGGTCTCGCGGGGACTGCTGTACCACTACTTCCCGACCAAACGGGACTTCTTCGCGGCGGTCGTCGAGCGGGAGAGCGAGCGGATGCTGCGCATGACCGCGGCCGTGCCCGGGGTTCCGGTGCGCGAACAGCTCACCGCCGGGCTCGACGTGTATCTGGAGTACGTCCAGGCGCATGCGCACGGCTACCGCGCCTTCCATCGCGCCGACGCGGCGGGGGACCAGGCCGTGCGCAAGGTCTATCGGCGGGCGCTGGCCGCGCAGGAGAAGCAGATCCTGGCGGCCCTCGGCGCGGACCCCGAGTTCGGCCCGGTCTTCGAGGAGCGGCCCGAAGTGCATCTGGCCGTGCGCGGCTGGCTGGCGTTCACCACCGCCGTCTGTCTGGAGTGGCTGCGGGACTCGGGGCCGACCCGGGAGCAGGTGCGCGACCTGTGCGCGCGGGCCCTGCTGGGTGTCATCGAGGGCTGAGGTCGCTGCAGGTCAGACGGTGATCACGAGTTTCCCGTGGGTCCGCCCGTCCAGCATGTGGCGGACGGCCGCGGCGACCTCGCCGAGCGGGTACGTCCGCTCGACGGCGGGCGTGACCTTGCCGGACTCGATCAGCTCGCGCAGAGCCGCCAGGTCCTCGGCGTTCTCCGACGAGACGAAGGTCCCGAGCTTCTGGGCGATGAACGGGGACAGCAGCTGGGCCCGCAGCTGACGGTCCGTGCCGCCGAGCCAGCGTCCGCCGGTCTCGCTTCCGACGATGACGAGCCGTCCCTTCGGGGTGAGGGCCCGGCGCAGATCCGACAGTCGGCGGTTGCCTCCGATGTCGAGGATGACGTCGTAGCGGTGGGCGCCGTCGGTGAAGTCTGCTCGGGTGTAGTCGATGACGTGGCCGGCACCGAGCCCGCGGACCATGTCCGTCTTCGGGGTACTGCACACGGCGGTCACGTCGGCTCCGTACACCTTCGCGATCTGCACGGCGAAGCTGCCCACGCCTCCTGACGCGCCGACGATCAGCACCTTCTCTCCGGCCCGGACCCGTCCGTGGTCGCGGACCGCCTGAAGGGCGGTGAGGCCGGAGATGGGTACGGCGGCGGCCTGGCCGAAGGTGAGGTTGGCCGGCTTGCGGGAGAGCTTGCCGGTGCGGACAGCCGCGTACTCGGCGAACGAGCCGCTGCAGATGCCGAACACCTCGTCACCGGGCTCGAAGCCGGTCACGCCGTCGCCGACGGTCTCGACCGTTCCGGCGAGGCTTCGGCCCGGGTTGGCGTACTTGGGCCGCCGGACGCCGAACCCCGCCAGCCGGACGGGATAGGGCAGTCCCGCCATCAGATGCCAGGTGCCCCGGTCCACACTGGCCGCACGCACCTTCACCAGGACCTCGTCACGCCAGATCACGGGCCGGGCGATCTCCGCGAGCCGCAGGACGTCCTCGGGTGCGGGGCCGTACCGGTCCTGCACGACCGACGTCATGGTCTGCGCCCCGGCGGCCCCGGCAGCCGGCCGTGCCGAGTTGTCGAGCTGCTTGTGCTGCATGGCGACACTCCAGGTCAACGGTGACGATCCTTACGACGTAAGGTTCACCCTTACGGAGTAAGGTTGTCAAGGCCGACGACGGGAGGACACACATATGACTCCGCGGACCGGGCGCGATCGAGCACCTCGTATCCCGCTCAGCCGCCAGAAGGTGCTGGAGGCCGCAGTCGCCGTGGCCGACGAGAGCGGGCTCGCCGCGCTGACCATGCGCAAGCTCGGCGAGGCGGTCGGGGTCGAGGCGATGTCGCTCTACACGCACGTGACCAACAAGGAAGATCTCCTCAACGGCATGATCGACGTGGTGTTCGGCGAGATCGATCTGCCGTCCGGGGAAGCCGGCTGGAAGGCGGCGATGCGGCAGCGTGCGATCTCGGTCCGCAAGGTGCTGTCCCGGCACCGCTGGGCGATCGGACTGATGGAGTCCCGGCGCTCACCCGGTCCGGCGACACTGCGGCACCACGACGCCGTCCTTGGATGCCTGCGCCGGGCCGGCTTCTCCGTTGCGCTGACCGCGCATGCGTACTCGGCCCTCGACAGCTACATCTACGGATTCGCGCTGCAGGAGAGCAGCCTGCCGTTCGACACTCCGGCCGAGACCGCGGAGCTGGCCGAGGCCATCCTCGCGCAGGCCCCGGCCGAGCAGTACCCGCACCTGGCCGAGCTCACGACCGAGCATGTGCTCCGGCCCGGCTACGACTACGGCGACGAGTTCGAGTTCGGGCTGGACCTGATCCTTGACGGACTTCAGAGGGCGGGTGGAAGCGGTGTGACGGGGAGGGCGGCGTCGTGAGGATCACCGTGCTGAGTGTGCCGGACTGCCCCAACGCCCCGGTGGTCGAGGAACGGCTCGCCCGGGCACTCGACGGCCGCGACGCGGACGTGGAACGGATCGAGGTCGGCAGTCCCGAGCAGGCCGTTCGTCTCGGGATGACCGGATCGCCCACCGTGCTGATCGACGGGGTGGACCCCTTCGCCGTGCCGGGTGTGCCCGCGTCCCTGTCCTGTCGCCTCTACCGCGGGCCGGACGGCCGCGCAGAGCGAGCGCCGAGCCTCGCCGACCTGCGGCGCGCACTGGAGGATGACGACGCGGCTTGCGGGGGCCGCGCACAGGATGCGGACCGTGGTTGGCGTACACCCCGATCTTCGATAGGTTAGGCAAGCCTAACCTTAGGAGGGTATGGGAATGGGTGACAGCCAGACCTGGACGGCCGCGCCTGCCGCGGCGGAACAGGCGCGCTCGGTGCTCGCCGCCGCGTGGTCCTGCACGGTGACGGGAGAGGGCGGCCGTGAGGAACTCGTCGGTGCGCACAGCGTGACCGACGACGGCCGTGTGCTGCTGCAGGTGCAGGAGGACAGCGCCCTGCGCGCGGCCGCCATCTGCGCACCCCGCGGCGAGCCGTCCGCCGTCCTGGAGTTCGCCGACGCCGCACCCGTCCCCGTGCGCAACCGGATCCGCGCCCGGCTCTGGCTGGCCGGCTGGTTCGCCGCCGAGGACGGCCATCTGGCGTTCCACGCGACCCGGACGGTGCTGCGCCGGCCCTCCGGCGCCGTGGGCGTCGACCCCGACGAGTTCGCCGCCGCGCGGCCCGACCCGCTGGCCCTGGCCGAGTCCGGGCTGCTGACGCACCTCGCCGACTGCCACTCCGACGCCGTCGAGCGCCTCACGCGCCTCGTCGAACCCGACAGCCTGCACGGCGCGGTGCGCGTCCAGCCGCTCGCCGTCGACCGTCACGGGCTGACGCTGAGGATCGAGCGGGCCCGGACGCACGGCGACGTACGGCTGCCGTTCCACGCGCCGGCCGACACCGTCGCTCAGCTCACGGAGCGCATGCACGCCCTGCTCAACCAGGCGAGCGGCGTCTCCTGCCCGCGTGCCCTACAGCGGCACCGCACAGACCGCGACGGGTGACGCGAACGGCTCGCCCGCGAGCCGCAGTTCACCGCTTCGCCGGTCCACATGGAACACGCTCACGGTGCCGGATCTCTGGTTCGCGGCGAACAGCAGCGCCCCGTCCGGCGAGAAGGCGATCTGCCGCGGGAAGTCACCGGCCACCGCCACCGTGTCCAGCAGCCTGAGTCTGGCGCCGTCGGCTTCCACCGCGTACCGCGTCAGGCTGTTGTCGCCCCGGTTGGCGAGGTAGGCGTAGGAACCGTCCGAGGTCACCGCGAACTGCGCCGGGTAGCTGGTGCCCGGGCCCGTGCCCGTGGGCTGCGGCGAGCCGATGCTCAGGCGGCCGGTCTTCGGGGCGTAGGCGCAGACCGCCACCGTGTTGTCGGTCTCGTTGGCCAGGTACGCGTGGCGCCCGCCGGGATGAAAGGTGAGATGACGCGGCCCCGCGCCCGGCCGGGTGTGCGCCCGGGCCACCTCGGTGAGGGTGCCCTTCCGCTCGTCGAGACGGTAGGTGTGGACGGTGTCCGTGCCGAGGTCGACGGCGAGCACATGCCCGGCGTCCGGGCTGGTGACGAACTGGTGGGCGTGCGGTCCCTGTTGGCCCGGCCCGGGCCGCGGACCGGAGTGCGTGACCAGCGCGGTGCGCTCGCCGAGTGAGCCCGAGGCGTCGATCGGGTGCACGGCCACGCTGCCGGAGCCGTAGTTCGCGCTGAGCAGCCACCGCCCGCCCGGATGCACGGACACATGGCAGGGGCCCGAGCCGCCGGTGCTCCGGTCACCGAGGACCTTGCGGTCGGACAGCCGGACGGCGGTCACGGCCCCGTCGTCGCTCTCGTTCACCGCGTACAGCGTGCGGTCGCTGGGATGCACCGCGAGATACGACGGGTTCTCGACGCCGGTGAGCGTGCCGGCTCCGGTGATGCGACCGGTTTCGGCGTCGTAGGTGGCGAGGCCGATGCCCCTGCCGCCGCTCTTGGCGGAGGTGTAGGTGCCGAGGTACAGCGGGCGGACACGGGAGGGCTCGTCGCTCGGCGAGCGCGGCGCGGTCGAGGTGCCCGCGGGCGTCCGCCGTGCCGTCGTGGTGTCCGCGGGCGTCTGCGGCGTCGGGCCGGGCGTGGACGCGGAGGGCGCACAGGCCGGCAGCGCGGCGGCCGTGCCCGCTCCCGCCAGAGCGCCGACGAAACGGCGTCTGCTCCAGCCGCCGCGCGACGCTCGTGCCCCACTGCTCATGTCCGTACCTCGGGTGATCGGCTGTCCCGCTCGTACCGGCCACCTTGGCGTGCGCCACCCGCCGCGTGCAAGAAGGGCTCTACCAGTCCCCGTCCTCGACCGGCTTGCCCGGAGCGTCCTTGAGCGGGGTCACCTGGTGCGGCGCGGGGTCCTGCCACGGTTCGTGGTCGTCACCGAGCCAGTCGCCGACCGGCCGCACCGCGCCGAGTGTGTCCGTGCGGGCGAGGTCCTGCGCGTCCTCGTCGTAGTAGTCGAACCAGGGCAGCCCCGCGCGCGTGTACGCCGCACGGTCCACCGGCGACTCGGGAGGAGCCTCGCCCGTGATCCGCCGCCACTCCGGAGGCGTCACCAGATGCACGAAGACCCGCCCGGCCGGCTCCTTCGCCCAGTGCTTCAGCGGCCGGTCGTCCTGGTAGACCTCCTGGCGCATCGAACCGCCGACGCCCAGGCCCATCGCGGCGGCGGCCCTGGCCCGGCCCGCGGGCGCTGCGGCCGGCGCCGACACCGCGCCGGGAGCCGGTACCGCGCCGGGAGCCGGCGGGGCCGCCATGGGCAGCGCGGCCCCGAAACCTCCGCCCGTCTTCACCGACGGCACGTCCCGCTCCCCCCGGAGCCGCTCCTGTTCGCGCCAGCGGGCCAGCTCGCGGTCGTCGAGCGGGAACGACTGCAGCTGTACGCCGCCCCAGACCTCCTCGCCGGTGACCTGGCCCTCCACGGTCGCGCCCATTCCCAGGGGCACCGCCACGAACTGGCGGACGGTTCCCTTGCCGGAGTTGATGCCGTCCAGCCACGGCTGGCGCGGCAGCACGACGTAGTTCTGCGGCTTGCGGGCGAGCCGGCCGCTCCACGGCCGGCCCGAGACCGCGCACACCTTGCCCACCCCGACCTGCAGTGCGGCCGGCTCCGTCGTGCCCGCGAAGCTCAGCCACATCGCCTCGCGCAGATAGACCGGCAGCATCACACCGCCGCGCGCCCGCCACGCCTCGGGCACCGTGTCCGGATAGTCCGAGACCCTGCGCACGGGGAACTCGCCCAGCCCCGGCGGCAGGGGGTGCGTACCCGTCTCGGGCAGTCGCAGCGTGCGGATGAACCGCACGGCGACACCGCCCGGCAGCCGCAGTGTGTTCCCGTCGATCCGCACGGTGGTGTCAGCCATCCGCCCGCCCCCTTCATCCGTCCCCTCGGTGACCTCGTCACCTAGAACGACGGGCGGCCGCCGCGCGGTTCCGGCGCAGCCGGTCCGGGATGCGCGCCTTCTCCCGCAGCCGGGTCAGCCGGGGCATGCGCGCGCGCTGCTCACTGCTGACCCGGTCCAGTTCCTCCAGGAGCCGGCGCGAGCGGTGCTCGGTGTCGAGTTCGTCGAGGATGCGGTTGACCTCCGTCAGCACGGCGCCGTGCAGCTGCCACTGGCTGACGTCGCGCCGCACCTCCTCCAGGAGCAGCTGGGCCAGCTTGTCGCGGGTGGTCCCGGCCTGCCGCAGCTGCGAGGCCAGCCGCTCCTCCGCCGACTCCGCGCTCAGACTGACGTGCGTGGTGACCAGCACCGCGAAGCTGACGATCGCGTCGGCGATCTCGGACAGCAGCTGCTCCACGGCGGCGCCCGTCTCCGGTGCGAACAGCGGCTCGTGGTCGCGTTCCTTCGCCAGATCGGTGAAGGTGCGCGCGAGCACGCGCAGGACGACCGTGCAGATCTCCAGCGTGTCCAGTCCGGTGCGCAGCACCACCCGGTGCAGCACCGCCTCGCGGACACGCGGATTGAGCCGGAGGCTGTCCTCCGCCTGCCGCAGGGCCGCGTCCACCTCCACGATGTCGTGGTCGAGACGGCGTGCCTCGTGCAGCCGGGCCGCCGCCCGCTCGACGGCCGTACGGCCCGCGGCCTCCTCGCCCATGCTCAGCATCAACTGCCGCACCCGGCGGGAGAGCCCCTCGATCGACTCGCCGGCCTCGTCCACCCACACCGGAGGCGCCAGCAGCAGATTGCAGCCGAGCCCGACGACCGCGCCGATCAGCGTCTCCACGACCCGCGCCCAGGCCGTGTCCCCGACGGTCGTGACCCCGAGCACCAGCATCGCGCTGATCGCCACCTCGGGCACGTACTCGTCGACCCGCACCAGGTGGCCGACGGCCAGCGACGCGACGATCAGCAGCGCCAGACTCCACCAGGTCAGCCCCACCAGCAGACTGAAGGCGATGGCGACGAGCACGCCCGCCACCACGGAGTTCACCCGGCGGATGCTGTTGGTGAGCGTGGCGTAGAGGGTGACCTGGACGACCAGCAGCGCGGTGAGCGGCGCGGTGAGCGGCGCCGCCTCGGGGCTCAGACGCAGCGCAAGCACGTACGCGAGCGTCGCCGCGACCGCCGACCGCAGCGTCTGAACGACGACGGGGTCCCGGTGCAGCCTCACGACGCGCACAGAGGACGCCGTCCACTCACGTACATCCACGTACTTCTCGCATCCTTGGGCTGACCTCTTCCACAGACGCACCGGCGGTACTCATCGAGGACCATAACTGTCCGCAAGCCCTTCTGGATCGTTCCCGTCGGCCGGAGTCGTCAGCACATGTACAGACGGACCGAGTTGCCCTCCCGGCCCGCCCTGCCGCTCGGTGACCAGGAGGTGCGGTCGGGCGCCCCCGGCCTCACCGCCCACCCGGGCGGCGGCCGCGGGCCCGGCCCGCTTTGCTCACGGTGTGAATTAAGAGGTGGCGGAAACTCGCGTCCAGTGCCGCCGCAGAGGTATCTTGCACGTCGGGCAGGGTTCGAAGGGAGCCATATGGCGGGGCGGAACGGGCGCACGGTGCGCGACCTCAGGCGGGCCAACCGCACAGTCGTACTGCAACGGCTCTACTTCGACGGACCCCTCAGCCGCTTCGAACTCGGCCCCGTGACCGGTCTCAGCTCCGGCTCCGTCAGCAACGTCGTCGCCGACCTGGTCACCGACGGTCTGATCGAGGAGGCCGGCAGCGTCGACTCCGACGGCGGCCGACCCCGCACCCTGCTGCGCGTGGCGCCCGCCAGCGGCCACATGATCGGCGTCGACGTCGGCGAAACCCGGGTCCGCGTCGAGCTGTTCGACCTCGCCCTCACCGAACTCGCCCGCACCGAAAGACCGTTGACGCCGCAGCGCTACGACGTCGAGGTCATCGCCGGGCACATCCGCGACGGCATCTCCGAGGTGCTCGCGGACGCCGGCATCGCCCCCGAGCGGCTGCTCGGCGTCGGCATCGGCGTCCCCGGCATCGTCGAGCACACCGCGGACCGCGGCGCCGTCGTGCACGGTCAGACGATCGGCTGGGAAGCGGTCCCGCTCGAAGCACTGCTCCGTGCCGGTTCCCGACTCCCCGACACTGTCCCCTACTTCATCGACAACGGCGCCAAGACCCTCGGCCAGGCCGAGATGTGGTTCGGCGGCGGCCGCGGCGCCCGCAACGCGGTCGTCGCCCTCTTCGGCTCCGGCGTCGGCGCCTGTCTGGTGACCCCCGAGGTGGAGCACGGTCGGGCCGTCGAATGGGGTCATCTGACGGTACGGGTGCGGGGCCGCCGCTGCCGCTGCGGCGCCCTCGGCTGCCTGGAGGCGTACGCGGGCGCCGGGTCGCTCATCGACCGCTGGCGCGAGGGGGGCGGACGGCCCCCCGAGGACACCGACGAGGAGACCGCGCTGACCGCGCTGCTGGCCGCCGCCCACCCCATCGAGGGCACCGCGGCCGATCCGGTGGCGCTGGCCGTCCTGGAGGAGACCGCCGAGTACCTGGGCGCCGGGCTGTCCGACCTGATCAACCTCTTCCAGCCCGAGCGCATCCTCGTCGGCGGCTGGGCAGGGCTTCAGCTCGGCGCCCGGTTCCTGCCCGCCGTACGCCGGCACGCGGCGTCGTACGCCCTGCGCCACCCGGCCGAGAAGGTGACGATCGAGATGGGCCGGCTCGGCCCCGACGCGGTCACCGTCGGCGCCGCGATCCTGCCGCTGGCCGACTTCTTCGCCCGGGGCGGCAGACGCGCCGAACCCGAGCCGGCCGGGCCGGCCCCGGCATGGCGCGCCGCCGTGCGGGGGCGGGCGCCCCGCTGAGGTCCGCCCGGTCACGGCGCCGACGTTTCGCCGGTCACCGTGGAGGTACTCGCGTGTCGCTCCGTACGAGCGAAGGGAGTGCGCCGTGGCGGCACACCGTGACGAAGGACCGGGCGAGAACGGCACACCTCTCCCGCGGGACCTGCCGGACCAGCAGGCGCGCGAGGGGGAGGACCCCTGGGAGGCCGCACCCTCGGGCGAACGCGGCGACACCGACGACGAGGCGGCGCCCGCCGAGGACGTGCCCGACACCGACGAGGCCGGCACCGGCCGCCAGGGCGCGCCCCGGTCGGCCTCGGTGCACCCCGAGCACCCCGTACCGGACGAGCCCTCCGCCTGACCGACCTCCCGACTTCCCGACCTCCCGACTTCCCGCTGGGCCGGGCGCGCCGGCCTCAGCCGACCTTGCTGCCCCGTAGCGGCTCGGTGTCCGTGCCCTCGCCGCGTTGCAGGCCCTGAAGGAATTCCTCCAGGACCTCGGTCGCCGTGTGCTGGGCGTGCCAGGCCAGTTCGGTGCGTGCGCGGGTGCAGTCCATCAGGGGGAGGCGGAGGACCGCGTCGAAGAGGTGGGGGGAGGCGGGGAGCAGACGCAGGCCCCATGCCGCGGCGATCGCCGAGCGGGCCGCCGTGCGGGGGAGCCGTACCGGGCGCGCGCCGAGCAGATCGCCCAGCATCTCCGCGTCGACCGGGGGCTCGGCGGCCAGGTTGAAGGCGCCGTGGGCGTCGGAGCGCAGCGCGAGACGGTACGCCTCGGCCGCGTCGTCGGTGTGCAGCGCCTGCACCCGCAGTCCCGGGATGTCCGGCAGGAAGGGCAGGAGCTCCGGGCGCGCCAGCGGGCCCGGCAGGAAGCGGCCGCCGAAGATACGGCGCTGCTCGCTCGCAGACTCCCGCTTGAAGAGGAACGCGGGCCGCATCCGTACCAGCCGGACGTCGGGGTGCTCGCGCTCGAAGGTGTCCAGCGCGCGCTCCAGATAGGCCTTCTCCCGGCAGTAGGCCGCGTCGGGCCAGCCGTGCGTCGGCCATGACTCGTCCACGGCGTGTTCCTTCGGCCCCGGCGAGTACGCGCCGACCGACGACGCGTGCACCAGCGCCGGCACACCGGCCGCCGCCACCGCGTCGAACACCCGGATGGAGCCGAGGACGTTGGTGCGCCAGGTCACCGCCGGATCATGGGTCGGCTGGAACGCCCAGGCGAGATGAATCACCGCGTCGGCGCCGGTGAACTCGCCCACGAGATCGGCCGTTTCGGACGCCAGGTCGACCGAGGACCAGGTTGTCTTGGGAGGCGACCACTCGGGCGTCCGGCGGGCCAGCCCCAGCACGGACCCGACCTCCGGATCCTCGGAGAGGAGCCGCACCACACTGGTGCCGACATTGCCGGTGGCGCCCGTGACCACGATCCTGCTGCCCGTCGTGCTGCCCATGGCCGACTCCTCTCGGGCGGTGGGTGCGGGAGCCACCGAGTACCCGGCCGGAGACGATGCACGCGCTCATTTCGTAAAGGCCATGACATCGCGCACCGGGCCCGGACGATGATCACCTCATGAGCGAGATCATCCTGATGTCCGACGCGCGGGTCGCGGCCGTGCCCGTCGAGGAGTGCGGCGAGCGCCTGGCCGACGTACGGGACTTCCTGCTCGTCGACGACCGCAAGCACGAGGTCTCCCACGGGGCCGAGATCCTCGTACGGCAGGGCGTCCTCGACCGGCTGCTCGCCGCACAGGCCCTGCTGCCGGACGGCCTGCGGCTGCTCTTCGTCGAGGGGTACCGCCCGCCGGACCTGCAACGCCGCTACTTCGAGACGTACGCCGACGAGTTGCGCGCCGGGCACCCCGACTGGTCCCCCGACCGGATCCGGTCGGCGGCCAGCCGCTATGTGTCCCCGCCGGAGATCGCCCCACACAGCGCGGGCGCGGCCGTGGACCTCACGCTCGCCGGTGCCGACGGCCGCGAACTCGACCTCGGCACTCCGATGAACGCAAGCCCGGAGGAGAGCTCCGGCGCCTGCTGCACCGGCGCCGCAAACATCACCGATGCGGCGAGGGCGAACCGTGCCGTGCTGGGCGGGGCGCTGGGCTCGGCCGGGCTGGTCAACTACCCGACCGAGTGGTGGCACTGGTCGTACGGTGACCGCTACTGGGCCCTGAGCACCGGCGCGCCCGCCGCCCTGTACGGGCCCAGGGAGCTTTCCTGTACGGCGCCCAGGGAGATTTGAGGACCGCGGGCCCTGACGCGGCGGGTTCCGATGCCGTTCTCACGCACCCGCGGCGAACGCGTCCACGCCCGTCCGCTCGGCCGACAGCGCCCACAGACGGGCCGCCTGCTCCGGGTCGGTCGCCCAGTCCTTGACGCCCGTGCGGGTGCCGTCGGCCGGTGCCGGTTCGGCGATGTCGCAGTCCTCCAGGTACACACCGCCGACGCCGTCCAGCCGGGGCGAGGTCGCGGCCCATACCTGGGTGGCTGCGCCCTGTGGCGGGGTCTTCAGGCCCTCCTGCGGGATCGGGTTGCCCTCCTCGTCGATCCAGCCGGCCGCCATCATCTCCTCCTTGGGCAGATGCCGCTGCAGCGGCGTGAGAATGCCGCCGGGGTGCAGTGAGAACGCCCGGACGCCGTGGTCCCGGCCCAGCCGGTCGAGGTGGACGGCGAACAGGACGTTCGCCGTCTTCGCCTGGCCGTACGCCTCCCACTTGTCGTAGCGCCGTCGCCAGTCGAGGTCGTCCCAGTTGACGCCGGCGATGTGGTGGCCGCGCGAGGACACGGCGACCACCCGGGCACCGCCGGCCTCGATCGCCGGCCACAGGCGGTTGACCAGCGCGAAGTGGCCGAGGTGGTTCGTCGCGAACTGGGCCTCCCAGCCGGGGCCGACCCGGGTCTCGGGGCAGGCCATGATCCCGGCGTTGTTGATCACGAAGTCGACGGTCCGGCCGGAGGCGAGGAACCGCTCGGCGAAGCCGCGCACGCTCTCCAGGTCGCCGAGGTCCAGCTCGTCCACCTCGACGCCGTCGAGGTCCGCCACGGCCTCCCGCGCGGTCCCGGGGCGGCGCGCCGGGACGACGACGCGGGCGCCGGCCCCGGCGAGCGCTCGGGTGGCCTCCAGGCCGATGCCGGAGTAGCCGCCGGTGACGATCGCCAGCCGTCCGGTCAGGTCGATCCCGGCGAGGACGTCGACGGCGGTGCTCCGGGCGCCGAAGCCCGAGCCGATCCTGTGCTGTGCAGTGCTCATGTCCGAAACGCTACGAATTGGAGTGCGCTCGAAGTCAAGCGACGCCGCTCTCGGTGAAAGGCTCCGAGGGCTTCGGCCGAGCTCTGTCAATCACGCCAGGGGACTGACCGGCAGGGACTCCAGCGGGCCGGCCGGATCGTCGTGGACCGCGCGGGCTTGCCCTCGTCGACGTCGTCGGTGCTCGCCGTGGCAGTGATCGCGTCGTGCGCGCCGATCGCCCGGCGCAGCGCGGAGAGTTCGGCACCGCCCGCCGAGGTGGGGAGCACCACCGTCCAGCCGCCGTGGGCGAGGCGCCGCAGCAGCCGCCCGGCGTCGCCTCCCACCAGGTCGCCACATGGAGGTGGTGAGGGGTGTCGACGAGGGTTCCGTCGACGTCGAACACGGCCGCCTGTTCCCTACGCACGGCTCCCTCCCCGCTCGCCGCACGGCTTCCTCCCCGCTCGCCGCACGGCTTCCTCCCCGCTCGCCGCACGGCTTCCTCCCCGCTCGCCGCACGGCTTCCTCCCCGCTCGCCGCACGGCTTCCTCCCCGCTCGCCGCACGGCTCCCTCCCCGCTCGCCGCACGGCTTCCTCCCCGCTCGCCGCACGGCTCCCTCCCCGCTCGCCGCACGGCTCCACCTCAGCGGCCCGCCACGCCGGCCGGCGTCCTGCCCTCCCCGGTCCAGGCCAGTAGGTCGTCCATGGACCAGGTGGTGACCACCCGCCCGTCGGGCACCCCGCACTCCTCCGCCCGGGCGCAGCCGTGGATCTGCCAGTCCAGCTGGCCGGGCGCGTGCGCGTCGGTGTCGATCGAGAACAGCACGCCCGCCTCGACGGCCCGGCGCAGCAGCCGGCGCGGCGGGTCGAGCCGCTCGGGCCGGCTGTTGATCTCCACGGCCGTGCCGGTCTCGGCGCACGCGGCGAACACCTCGTCCGCGTCGAACTCCGACTCGGGCCGCCCGGCGCCCCCGCCCCGCCCGACGAGCAGCCGTCCGGTGCAGTGCCCGAGGATGTCCGCGTGCGGATTGCGCACGGCGGTCACCATCCGGCGGGTCATCGAGCGGGCGTCCATCCGCAACTTGGAGTGCACGGACACCACCACGACGTCCAGGAGCTCCAGCAGCTCCGGCTCCTGGTCGAGGGAGCCGTCCTCGAGGATGTCGCACTCGATGCCGGTCAGCAGCCGGAACGGCGCCCAGCCGGCGTTGAGCCGCGCGAGGACCTTCAGCTGCTCGCGCAGCCGCTCGGGCGACAGCCCGCGGGCCACCGTCAGCCGCGGGGAGTGGTCGGTCAGCACCGCCCACTCGTGGCCGAGCTCCGCCGCGGTGCGGCCCATCTCCTCGATCGGGCTGCCGCCGTCCGACCAGTCGGAGTGCAGATGGCAGTCCCCGCGCAGCAGCGCCCGCAGCCGCTCTCCGCCCGGGATCGGGGCCTCGGCCTCGCCCTCTTCCTCCAGCTTGCGCAGATAGCCGGGGAGCTGCCCCGCCAGTGCCTCGCGTACCACCTGCGCCGTCTTCGGTCCCACGCCCTTGAGCGACTCCAGCGTCCCCGCGTCCGCCCGCTCGCGGATCTCGTCCTCGGGGAGCCCGGACAGCACGCGGGCAGCGGTACGGAAGGCCCGTACGCGGTACGTCGGCGCCAGGGACCGCTCCAGCAGGAAGGCGATCCGGTCCAGGGCCTCGACGGGATCCATCGCCACCTCCTCGTGGGGAGTTCCCCGGCTCCTCCAGAGTTCCCCAGCCGCCCGGGGGCCGCACGACGGACGGGAGGTGCGTGCGCGACGCGCGTCGTCAGGAGGTTCCCGATCCGCTCGGCGGGTGACGCGAGTCTCTCGCAGTGGCCGGTTGCGCTCTACGCTCTATGCATGACCGAAATCGCGAGCCCTCACATCGCCAAACCGCGGATCCTGGTGCTCGGTGTGCAGCCGGGTACGCCGCCGTTCCGGATCGTGGAGATCGACGGCCAGGTCGTCGGTGAGGCGAAGGCCATCACCGACGTCCTGGAAGCCGCCGCCGCGTTCGGCATCACGGTCCACGACCTGGACGACCCGGAAGTGGTCCGCTGGGTGGGCGGCGACAAGTTCACCTGGAGACGGCACTAGCAGCCCCCGGCGCCCGCGGCCCCCGCGCCGGCCGGTGCCGTCAGCCGACGGTCCACTTCTGGTTGGCGCCGCCCGTGCAGGTCCAGATCTGCAGCCGGGTACCGTTCGCCGGGTTGTTGCCGGTCACGTCGAGGCACTTGTCCGCCCGAGGATTGACGATGTCGTGCCCGGCGGTGACGGTCCACTTCTGGTTGGGGCCGCCCGTGCAGTCCCACAGCTGGACCGTCGAGCCGTCCGCGGTGCCGTTGCCGGTGACGTCCAGGCACTTGCCGAGCGCCCGGAGGGTGCCGTCCGGTCCGGCGGTCCACTGCTGGGCCCCGGTGCCGTTGCAGTCGTAGAGCTGGACCGGCGTGCCGTTGGCCGGGTTCGCGCCCGCCACGTCCACGCACTTGCCCGCGAGCCCCCTGATCGCGGCGCCGGTGGCCGTGTCGCCCGTCCTCACCGACACCGAGTCCACCACGAGCTGCTGCGGGAAGACGGTGGAGCCGTCCGGGTCGCCGGGCCAGTAGCCGCCCACCGCGAGGTTCAGGATCAGGAAGAAGGGCTTGTTGAACACCCACCTCCGGCCGCCCAGGTCCGCCGGTGTGCGCCGCTGGTAGACGGTGCCGTCCACCGACCAGGTGATCGAGTCGGGCGCCCAGTCGACGGCGAAGGTGTGGAAGGCGTCCGCGAAGGCCTGGCCGTTCGGGAGCGAGTACGCGGCGCCTATGCCGCCGGAGCCGAAGTAGCCGGGGCCGTGGATCGTGCCGTGGACCGTCGAGGGCTCGAAACCGACGTTCTCCATGATGTCGATCTCGCCCGAGTCGGGCCAGCCGATCTGCCCGATGTCATGGCCCAGCATCCAGAACGCGGGCCACATGCCCTGCCCGCGCGGGATCTTCATGCGTGCCTCGACATGCCCGTACTGCGCCGTGAACTTCCCGGCGGTGTTCAGCCGGGCCGAGGTGTACTGGCAAGTGCCGTACCAGCACTGGTAGTTGGCCGGGTTCTCGCGGCGCGCCGTGATCACCAGATGGCCCTGGCCGTCCAGCGCGGCGTTCCTGTTACCGGCCGTGTAGTACTGCCGTTCGTGGTTGTTGACGTTGTCGCCGGTCTCGATCTGCCACTTCGAGGAGTCGACGGCCGCACCGGCCGGCCCGTCGAAGCTGTCGGAGAACGTCACCGCGGCGACGCCCGGCGGGCCGGCCTGGGGATCGGCCTCGGCGGGGCCGCCGGCGACCGAGGCCGCGAGCACGGTGGTCAGGGCGGCGAGGAGGCACGTGCGGAGCAGACGTGGACGGGCCACGGCTCTCCCTTCCGTACGGCGGACGCGTGCGCCGACTGAGGTGGGGGGTGAATGCGTCGCCTCTTGATTTAAGGAATGAGGTAAGGGGGCGTCAATACCTTGGTACGGACCAGGTGTTGAGAGCCTTGCAAAGGCTCACCTGCTCTGCTCCCGCGCGTGCACCGCCCGGCTCAGCCTCCGTCCCAGCAGGAGGAAGCCGATGAGGGCACCCGTGGTGTTGAGCAGGACGTCGTCGATGTCGAAGGCCCGCCCGGTGACCAGCGCGCCCTGCGCGAACTCCACCAGCAGCATGACGACGGCGGTGAGCAGCAGTACCCGCATGAGCCCGCGGGTGCGCGGCGCGAGGACCGGCACCAGGATGCCGAACGGCACGCCCATCAGCAGATTGCCGCCGATCTGCCGGACGGCGTCGCGCAGCGCCGGCTGATCCAGGTAGGCCCGCAGCGAGCGCCCCGGACGCATGTTGGTGTGCGTCAGCGCCTCCGACGCGGGGGAGGGCTCCAGAGTGGGCCGGGCCAGCGCGACGGCGAACGCCACCATGAAGGCGAAGGCGCACAGCATCGCCGGCAGGCGGAGAGAAGGGGGAGGGGCCGGCGCCGGCGAGGGGCCGGCTGCGGCGCGCGTGCGGGGTTGGCCTTGCGGGGGCGTAACGCGGCGCGTGCGCGTGAAGCTGCCCGGGCCATGTGGTCCCTCCAGTCTTCAACTTCCCTGCGTCTTGGGGCTGTTACCCCCGCCTTGCCCGAGGATGCCCGCCGCCCCCTTGCGGACGGCGGCACCAGCGGTTTCCCGTCGTGCTCCCGGGGCACTCCGGCGGAGAGCCCGACACGGGCGCCGAGACCCGCGCGCCGCCACGCCCCACGCCGGGGGCGGTGTTTGGATGACGCGGAAGCGACACAACGGACATCTCGTCGCGCAGACGAGCCGGCACGGTTGAGGAGGTACGCCGCTTGAGCCCCCGCACGGCACTTCTCGCCCTGGCCGAGATCCTCGCCTGGTGGGCCGCGCTCACCGTGCTCTGGCTGGTCCTCATCAGCACGGTGGACACACTGGAACTCGCGGTCGGCGCAGGGGCCGCGGGTGCGGCGGCGGTCGCGGCCCGGGCCGCGCGACGGGCGGTGAGCGGACCGTGAACGGCTGGACGCTCACCGCGGCCCTCGTGCTCGGCGGGGGCGTGGGAGCGACGCTGTGGGGTGTGGCCACCGGGCCGCTGCGGCGCCGGGTCGTGGCCCAGAACCTGTCCACCGCACTGGCCTGCCCCGCCCTGCTCCTGCTCTCCCAGGGCTACGACCGCCCGTCCTACGTCGATCTCGCCCTGGTCCTGGCCCTCCTCGGTCCGGTCGGCACGCTCGTCTTCGCCCGGCTGCTCTCCGGGGAACTCGCCGGCGATCCACCCCGCGCCCAGGGCGTGACCTGGGCGGCCGCCGGCCTCGGCGCGGCGGTGGTGCTGGCGCTGTGCGTGGCCGTCGGACCGGGCCGGGCGATGGCCAAGCTCCTGGTCGTCGGCGCACTGCTGGTCGGCGGGAACCTCGTCGCCTCGCGTGCGCTGTCGGGCGGATTCCGGGAAGTGAGCCGTGGCTGACGCGGTGATCGTCGTGGCGCTGCTGCTGGTCGCCGGGTCCGCGACCGCGGCGGTCGCGGTCCGCGACCCGGTCCGCCAGGCCCTCGTCCTGGCCGTGCTCGGCGTCGCCCTCGCCGTCCTGTTCACCGTGCTCCAGGCGCCGGACGTCGCCCTGTCCCAACTGGCCGTGGGCTCCGTGCTCACCCCGCTGTTGCTGCTGCTCACGGTCCGCAAGGTGAAGCGGCGCGGGCAGCGGAAAGGGCGGGAACAGTGAACCGGCGCACCCGGCTGTGGCTCGTGGCCGCGGGCGGCGGGGGTCTCGCCGTCCTCCTTGTGGCCGCGTGTCTCGAACTGCCCGCCTTCGGAGGCGCTAGCCACCCGTACGGGGACCGGGCCGTCCGTGCGTCGCTCTCCCGGCACACCGCCAACACCATCGCCTCCGTCAACTTCGACCAGCGCGCCTACGACACCCTCGGCGAGATGACCATCCTCTTCGCGGCCGTCCTCGGCTGCGTGGTCCTGCTGCGGCAGACCCGCGACGAACACCGCGCGCGGCCCGAACCCGAGGAAGTGGCCCCGCCCGTACGCCGCTACGCCCTCGTCGTCCTGCCCGTCGCCCTGCTCACCGGCCTGTACGTCATCGCCCACGGGCAGCTGAGCCCCGGCGGCGGCTTCCAGGGCGGCGTCGTCGCCGCGACCGCCCTGCACCTGCTGTACCTGGGCGCCGACTACCGTGCCCTGGAACGCATCCGGCCGGTCGGCCGCTACGAGGTCGGGGACGCGGTCGCCGCCTCGGCCTACGTCATCACCGGCCTCGCGTGCCTCATCGGCGGCACTGCGTTCCTGGCCAACACCGTTCTGCCGTACGGCACCTTCAACACACTGTCCTCCGGTGGCACCGTCCCCCTGCTGAACGCGGCCATCGGCATGGAGGTCGCCTGCGCGGTCGTCGTGCTGCTCGCCCGCTTCCTGGACCAGGCCGTCGAGATCGAGGAGGAGAGCGGGAAGTGAGACCGCTGTGAGCGCCGTGATGCACGTCCTGCCGTACCTGGTCGCCGCGTGGGTCTTCCTGGCCGGCTGTTACGGCCTGGCCACCAGCCGCAACCTGATCCACGCCGTCGGCTGTCTGTCCGTGTGCCAGTCCGCCACCTACGTCCTGCTGCTGGCCGTCGGCTACCGCGACGGCGGCACCGCGCCCGTGTTCTCCGACCTCGAACCCGGCTCGCGCCCGGTCGTCGACCCGGTCGTCCAGGCACTCGCGCTGACCGATGTCGTCGTCGGCGCCACCGTCACCGCGCTGCTGCTCGCGCTCGTCGTGCAGATCTCCAAGCGGCACCGCACGGTCGACCCCGACGAACTCTCGGAGCTGCGCGGCTGATGCACCACCTGCTGCCGCTCCTCGTAGCCGTACCCCTGCTCGGCACGGCCGTGCTGGCCGCCGGGGGCCGCCGGATGCCTCGCCTCGTCGCCGAGTCCGTGGGCTGCGCCGTCTCGGCCGGTACGGCCGGGCTCGCCCTGGTCCTGCTGCTGAACTCCTCGCCCCCCATGGTGGAGTGGGCCGGCGGCTGGACGCCCGTGAACGGCACAAGCGTCGGCATCGTCCTCGTCGGGGACGGCCCCGGGCTCGGCATGGCCGCGCTCGCCTCGCTGCTGACCCTGGCCGCTCTGGCGTACTCATGGCGGTACTTCGAGGAACCGCCGCGCCGCCACGCCGGTTCCTTCCCGGCGCTCATGCTGCTCTTCCAGACGGGCATGTGCGGCTTCGCCCTCGCGGGCGACCTGTTCAACGCGTTCGTGTGGTTCGAGCTGATGAGCGTCGTCGCCTACGCGCTGACCGGCCACCGTATCGAGGAGGCCAAGGCGGCCCAGGGCGCGCTGACCTTCGGCGTGGTCAACTCTCTCGGCGCCTACTCCATGCTCATGGGCATCACGCTGCTCTACGCCCGCACCGGCGAGTTGGCCATGACACAGATCGGCCGGGGACTCGACGCGCACGGACCGCCCGACGCCCTCGTCCTCGCCGCGTTCGTCCTCGTCCTGACCGGACTGCTGGTCAAGTCCGCCGCGGTGCCCTTCCACTTCTGGCTGCCGGACGCGCACGCCGTCGCGCCCACACCGGTGTGCATGCTGCTGTCGGGCGTCATGGTCGAACTCGGCGTCTACGGCGTCTGGCGCGTGTACGGAACCGTGTTCGCCGGGCCCGGCGGTGTCCCGGCCGCCGACTTCGAGCGGGCCCTCGTGGTGCTCGGCGCGCTGACGGCGGCCGTCGGCGCGGTGATGTGCTGGTACCAGCGGCACATCAAACGGCTGCTGGCCTACTCGACGGTCGCCCACACCGGACTCTTCCTGATCGGCATCGGAGTCCTCACTCCCGAGGCCGACGACGGGGTCGCCCTGTACATCCTCGGCCACGCCGGTGTGAAGGCGGCCCTGTTCGCCTGCACCGGCATCCTGCTCGACCGGTACGGCAGCGTGGACGAGCACGCTCTGCACGGCAGGGCCGGGCAACTGCGCGGCGTCGCCGTGCTGTTCGCCGCCGGAGCGCTCGCCCTGGCCGGGCTGCCGCCGTTCGGCACCGCACTCGGCAAGGCCGTCACGGAGGAGGCCGTGGGGGGCCCGCTCACCGCGCTGTACGTCCTCGCCTCCGCGGTGACCGGCGGGGCGGTCCTGAGGGTCGGCGCCCGGGTGTTCCTCGGCCTCGGCCCCCGGCCGGGCGACGGCAGCGCATACGAGACCACCGGCGGGGGCGAGCGGCCCGAGACCCGGCACCGGCTCGGCCGGATCCCCGACACCATGACCGCGGTCCCTGCGGTGCTGCTCGCCGCGGCGCTCGCGGTCGGTCTGGGGCCCGGCTTCGCCGACGTGGTGGCGCACTCCGTGAACGAGGCAGGGTCCGGCGGTGTGTTCGCCGCCGTGCACTGGACCCCGGCCGGCATCCTGCTGGACCTGGCCTCGACCCTGCTGGCCGTGGTCCTCGCCGCCGTCGCCGTGACGCGTCGGGCGCCGCTCGCCGCGCCGGACCGGGCACTGCCGCTGCGGCGGCTGCAGTCCGGGCACGTCGGTGACTATGTGGCCTGGATGCTGGTGGGCACCACGCTGCTCGGCGCCCTCGCCCTGCCCGGCATGCCCCTCACCTGATCAGCCGCCGTAGCTGATGTGGACCTCCTGGAAACCGAGGGAACGCAGCAGGCCCTCCAGCATGCCGGTGGTGTTCTTCTCGGCGCGCGCGGTCAGCCCGCTGTCCTTGGCCGCGTCGCCGATGTGCCGTACCGCGAGCTTCTGCACGGCCTGCTCGCCGTTGGGGTTGTCCGAGAACAGGTCGCCGAGCCGGTCGAGCAGACCGCGCTGCTTGGAGACCGCATAGGAACGGTCGGGGTCCAGCGCCGGCCGGCCGAGGGCCGCATGCGGCAGCCGCAGCGTGGCCGACGTTCGGTCCTCGTCGACCGTCACGTCGTTGCCGCCGACCCTGCCGAGGTCGACGTAGGCGTCGACGGTGCCGGCACCGACGTACAGGGTGCGCGAGCCGCGGATCGCGTCCGGCAGGTACTTGGCGTCCTTCTCCAGGTCCACGACGACCTGGAAGTTGCCGGAGGCGGCGTCGTAACGGCTGATGTCCTGAATGGACTGGAGCAGTGCCGGACCCGAGCGGTCCCGGGTCTCGGTGCCGAACAGGTCCTTGATTCCGGGGAGCACGGACAGCCGGATTCCGGCGAAGAACACGACGAGCACCAGTACGACGGCGCTCACCGCCTTCACCCAGCCGGGCATGCGCCTGGACATGCGCCTGATGGGAGTCGTCATGGCGACGGCCCTCCTTCCTACGGTCCGGATGCCCTCCAAATCCCCTGCCAGACCGCGGTGTTGACCGATTGGTGCTGCAGAAACCAGTGCGTCGGCCGAAGTTCCTCCTGCCGGACCGTGCGGGCCGGGGGGAAGGTGGGTGGATCGCAACCGGTTTTCCGGGCCGTAGCATGAGCCGCACCGCCAGGAATGATCATGCGAGGAGCGGATCGTGCGAGACATCGCCGTGTTCAGCGGAAGCGCCCACCCCGAGCTCGCCCAGGAGGTCTGCGCACATCTCGGAGTGCCGCTGAGCCCCACCCGGGTCAGCCGCTTCGCGAACGACTGTCTGGAGGTGCAGCTCCAGTCCAACTGCCGGGAACGGGACGTCTTCATCATCCAGCCGCTGGTCAGGCCCGTGCAGGAGCACCTCGTCGAACTGCTGCTGATGTGCGACGCGGCACGCGGGGCCTCGGCGGGCCGGATCACCGTGGTCATGCCGCACTATTCGTACGCGCGCTCCGACAAGAAGGAGGAGCCGCGCATCTCGCTGGGCGGGCGGCTCGTCGCCGACCTGATGGCGTCGGCCGGCGCGAGCCGCGTCCTCGCCATGACCCTGCACTCGCCGCAGGTGCACGGCTTCTTCTCGGTGCCGGTCGACCATCTGCACGCGCTGCGCGAACTGGCCGCGCACTTCAGGCAGTACGACCTCTCCCGCACCACCGTCGTCTCGCCGGACCTCGGCAACGCCAAGGAAGCGGCCGCGTTCGCCCGGATGATCGGCGCCCAGGTGGCCGCCGGCGCCAAGCAGCGGTTCGCGGACGACCGGGTGAGCATCAACTCCGTCATCGGCGAGGTCGCGGGCCGGGACGTCATCGTGCTGGACAACGAGATCGCCAAGGGCAGTACCGTCCTCGAACTCCTGGACAGGTTGAGAGAGTTGGGTCCTCGCTCGATCCGGGTCGCCTGTACGCACGGTCTGTTCGCGGCCGGCGCGCTCAAGCGGATCGGCGAGCAGCCGGACGTACTGGAGATCGTGTGCACCAACACCGTGCCGGTCCCCGAGGAGGAGCGCACCGACAAGCTGCGGATCCTCTCCATCGCCCCGGCGCTCGCCGAGGCCGTGCGCCGCATTCACAACGGTGAGTCCGTCAGCGCCCTGTTCGACGCGCCGCGGAGCGAATAGACAGGAGGTGGCGCACACAGAAGGCAACGCTCGGCATGCACCCGGGTGACCAGGATCGTGCGCTAGAAGGCTGCTGAAAATCTTTTGCGTTCTGGCCCCAGACCGGGTGGTCCGGGGCCAGTCTTGTGAGCATGCAGGGGGAATGGGCCGGGGAGATGGTCGGGCCGGATGTGTGGGAGACCTGCCGGG
>NZ_VZRB01000006.1 GCF_008806595.1 Streptomyces luteolifulvus
GGTCGGCGACTCCCTGGTCTTCATGGACGACGGCGTCGTCGTCGAGTCCGGCCACCCCCGCGACGTGCTGGGAAACCCCCAGCACGAACGCACCCGCTCCTTCCTCTCCAAGGTCCTCTGACCACACCCACACACACCCACACACCCACACACCCACACACCCACACGGCCCAGGGGCGGTACGGACAACCCGTACCGCCCCTCGCGCATGGTCCGCCCGCGGCTACGTGAGGGCCAGCATCAGCGTGTCCGACGGGGAACACCACACCGGGCGCGCCTCGGCGAAGCCCTTCTCGCGCAGCACGCGCGCGTGCCAGGCGGCGGACGGCATGTCGCCGTCGGCGTGCTCGCCGTAGATCTCGAAGCGACGGGCGGTCGGCCCGGCGAGGACGGGGTCCTGGGCGGCGAGCTGCCACCATGCGGCCCAGTCGACGGCGCCGTCCGCTCTGGCCTGATCCATGCGGGTATGGCGCCGCGCCCGTTCGGCCGCGTTGATCCGGGGCGTCGTGTCGTCGATCATGTGGTCCGCATTCATGAAGAGACCGCCGTCGCGGACCAGCTCCGCGACCTGACCGCAAAGGGCCGCGAGGGGTTCGCTGTGCAGCCAGTGCAGGGCCGTCGCGGTCAGGACGGTGCCGTAGAAGTCGTACGACAGTCTCGCCCGCCATCCGGGGTCCTTGAGGTCGGCGGTGACGAGGCGGACCCGGTCGTCGCCCGCGAAAGTGCCCTCGGCGATGGCGAGGAGCGCCGGGTCGAGGTCGACACCGGTGCTGGTGGCCTCGGGGAGCCGCGCGAGCAGACGGGCGGTGATGGTGCCCCTGCCGCAGGCGAGGTCGAGCACCCGCGGGGCGGGGCCGACAAGGGCCTCGACCATGTCGAGCATGATCCGAAAGCGTTCCTCGCGGTCGGGCATGCACCACTCCTGCTGCCGGTCCCAGCTCAGCTGCCAGGCGTGCCAGTCGGCACCGGCCGTCGTGGTGTCCGTATCCGTGTCCGTGTCCGTCATCGGGCTCCTCCGTTACACAGGTCGCGTAATACCCTGGAAGCACGACCAGCTGTTACCCCGACCGCATCGCGACGATAGAACGCCTCCGTAAGGACTACAAGTGGAACTGGCCTATTACTCGGACTACGCCGTCCGTCTCGTCAACAGCGAGGACCCGGCCCGGGGCAAGGACTCACTGACCTCGGTCGAGGCCGTTCGCGACCTGTTCGGCGGCAACCGGTCGGCGGCCCGCCGCGCCACCGACACGGACGTGACCCGGTTCCGTTCGGTCCGCGCCCGGCTGCGCGCGGTGTTCGAGGCGGCGGACATCGGCGACGAGACCCTGGCCGTCGACCTGCTGAACTCCCTCCTGCTGGAGTTCCCGGTGAGCCCGCAGATCTCCGGGCACGACGTCCGCGACGACGACGGCCGCCCGCTGTGGCACATGCACCTGGCCGACCACCCGTCCAACGCGACCGCCGGCTACGCGGCGATCGCGGCGATGGGCCTGGCGTTCCACCTCACGGAGTACGGCGTGGACCGCCTCGGCCTGTGCGAGGCCGCACCGTGCCGCAACGCCTACCTCGACACCTCGACGAACCGCTCCCGGCGCTACTGCTCCGACCGCTGCGCGACCCGCGCGAACGTGGCCGCCTACCGCGCCCGCAAGCGCCTGGAGGCCGACCGGTCCGAGAAGACGGGCCTGACGGCCGAGAGCGCCCAGCGGACCAGCGCGAGCAGCGAGCGCTGATCCGGCTGCGGCGGCCGGTACCGGAAGCGGACCGCGCCCAGCATCAGCTCGTCGGGCACGATGCCGTAGTCGTTGCTGTCGCTCCCGGCGAACGGGTTGTCCGCGAGCACCCACCAGCCGCCCTCGCGCCGCTGCACGGCACGCTTGACGATCAGCAGGTCCTGCTGGAAGGGATGACGCAGAACGACGATGTCACCGGGCCTGATCCGGCCCCCCTGCCGCACCAGGAGCCAGTCTCCGTGGTACAGCGTGGGCACCATCGACGGCCCGGTCACCTCGAAGCGTCCGAAGGGCTGCACCGCCCTCCCCCGCTCGGTCTCCTGCGACAGCTCCGGCATCCCCGGCACCTCCCCTGTCCGTTCCTCCACCAGTCCCAGTCTGACCCCGGACTTTTGTCCTAAGCCCATGGGGGCACTCGCGAAAACGCCTCTCGCAGGGAGTAATGTCCCACCTGAGAAGACGATCACGAGGAAGGAATGCTCCATGCTTTCCCGCCTGTTTGCCCCCAAGGTCAAGGTCAGCGCACACTGCGACCTGCCCTGCGGTGTGTACGACCCGGCCCAGGCCCGCATCGAGGCGGAGTCGGTGAAGGCCGTCCAGGAGAAGATGGCCGCCAACGACGACCCGCACTTCCAGGCGCGTGCCACCGTTATCAAGGAGCAGCGTGCCGAGCTCGCGAAGCACCATGTCTCGGTGCTCTGGAGCGACTACTTCAAGCCCCCGCACTTCGAGAAGTACCCGGAGCTTCACCAGCTCGTCAACGACACCCTGAAGGCCCTCTCGGCCGCCAAGGCGTCCACCGACCCGGCCACGGGGCAGAAGGCGCTGGACTACATCGCCCAGATCGACAAGATCTTCTGGGAGACCAAGAAGGCTTGATCTTTATTTATGCCTTCTGACCTGCGATTACTTTGGTTGCAGTGTCTCCGAGTCCGCACCCGGTCCGCAGGCCGCCGAGAACGGCGTCCATGACGGATCGGGTGCGGTCCTCTTCGCCCGGCCAGAGGTGCGCGTAGATCCGCAGCGTGATGACGGCGGACGCGTGACCGAGGACCAGCTGGACCTGCTTGACGCTCGCTCCGCCGGCGATGAGGGCGGAGGCGTAAACAGCTCGACGGGCTTGCGGCCCTCGCGGTCGGCTGCCTCGTTCTGCGCTGCTTGAAGCGTCCTGCGGGCGCAGTTCCACTCCGTCTTCCAGCGGCGATAGTTGAGAGGTTCGCCCTCCTCCATCGTGAACAACCACTCCTTGGAGGGGCGTGTCGCGAGGTGCGTGAGGAGAGCGTCCGTGACGACCTCGCCGACCGGGACGGTGCGCCGGGACTTGGTGGTCTTCGGTGGGCCGATCTTCCCGGACTGGAGGCGCTGCCGCTCGACGCGGATGGCGCCGGCCTTGAAGTCGACGTCCGCCACCTTGAGGCCGAGCAACTCGCCTATTCGCAAGCCTGATCCGGCGAGTGTGACAATCGCCGCACGGATGTACGGCGGCATGACTCGGGCCATGACCTCGACCTGGGCGACCGTGGGCGGGGTGACCTCCTCGTCCGGCATCGGCGGAAGTGTGATCCGGCGGCACGGACTGGCCGCGATGACCTTGTCCTCGACGGCTGCGGTCATGAGGCGTACGAGGACGTCGTAGACGTTGCGCACGCTGCCGGGGCCGAGCAGCTCGGACAGGCTCTTGAAGAGCACCTGGAGGTCGTTGCGGCGTATCGCCGCCATGGCACGGGAGCCGAGCGCCGGGACGAGGTGGAGCCGGAGCGCGTTGTCGGTGATGCGCTCGCCCGCCTCGCTGGCGATGAGCGACTCCTCCCACTTCTTCGCGTACTTCTCGAAGGTGATCCGTCCGGCGCGCGGGTCGACGTATCGGCCGGTCACAATGCTGGCCGTGACCTCGTCCAGCCAGCGCTGAGCGTCGATCTTGCGGTCGAAGTGGCGAGCGTGCTCCTTGCCGTCGAGGTCTCGGTAGCGGGCCCGCCATTTGCCATTGGGGCGCTTCTGAGAGGACGTTCTTGTCATCTATGCGGCTGTTTGCGGTAGTTCGCGTCTCATGAACTTGGCGGCATTCAGGAAGAACGGGTAATTTGTCGCACCCGCAGAGACGGACGCGGTCATGCGATTTGCTGTGGTTGGCGCCGATAGCTCCTGTCCGGTTCGAATACAGCCCTGGATATTGCTTTTACCTCGCTCGATCGAGCGATATGCCCGGTTAAGCGCCTTGTATATGAGTATCCACATGGCCACTTCGCAGCAGCGCAAGCCGTACCTGAGTGATCTCTCCGACGCCCGCTGGGAGTTGATCGAGCCGATCTTGACGGCCTGGCGGGCCGAGCGGCAGAAGACCTCGCTCAACCTCGGCGGCAGGGTCACTGACCTGCGAGAAGTCATGAACGCGATCCTCTTCCTCAACCGGACCGGAGTCCCGTGGCGCTACCTGCCGCACGACTTCCCGCCGCACACCACCGTGTTCAGCTACTTCAGCGCCTGGACCGCCGACGGCACCATGCAGGCAGGACGCACCGCCGAACCCACCGCCTGTGTCCTCGACGCACAGAGCGTCAAGACCGCCACCAGCGTCCCCACCGACACCCAGGGCACCGACGCCGGCAAGAAGATCGTGGGCCGCAAAGGCAGCATCGTCGTCGACACCCTCGGCCTGTTACTGCTGGTCATCGTGACCGCAGCCAGCGTCTCCGACAACGAGGCCGGCAAACAGCTCCTCACGCAGATCGCCGCCGACCACCCCACGATCACCAAGGCATGGGTCGACACCGGCTACAAGACCCAGGCCATCGAGCACGGCGCCCCCCTCGGTATCGATGTCGACGTCGTCCCCAGGAACGCCCAGGTCAAAGGGTTTTCTGTGATTCCGCGAAGGTGGGTAGTGGAGCGAAGTTTCGGTTGGATCATGATGCACCGCCGCCTCGCCCGGGACTACGAGACCAAACCCGCCCACTCCGAGAGCATGATCCGCCTCGCGATGATCTCCAACCTCGCGAAGCGAGCAACCGGCGAAACACCCATAACTTGGCACAACCCATGAACTATCCCGTCTTCAACCGGAACGTCCTCTCAGCGACGGCAGACGAGAATGCCGCCCAGGCACGTGACCTCGAAGGCCCCATGCCGGGCGATGTGATCGACGAGGATCGCGCGGGCCCGCTCGATCGTGGCCTCGAAGGGCACGTCGTGCTGGTCCGCCCATGCCCGGTAAGAGGCCATGTGGGCGATGACCGGCTCGGGATCGTGGACCGTGATGGTGCCGGGCAGTTCGATCGTCTCCACCCGGCCGAACTCCTCCAACAGGAAGGCCGGGGCCTTCTCCAAAGAGAAGCGGGCGCTGAGCGAGATACGGGCCGGGCCGCGTCCGGTGCCGAGGACGTCGCCCGCGGCCCGCTGCCACAGGTCGTCGAGTTCGGCCTTGTCCTGGTCGCTGTTGGTGGAGGCGATCACCAGCCCGTCACGGGCGAGGACGCGGGACAGCTCTCTGACCGCCTGGGGGATGTCGGGGACGTGGTAGAGCATGTGCAGCGCCAGGGCGGCGTCGACGCTCGCCGTGGCCAACGGCAGGCGGGTGGCATCCGCCACAGCGACGGGCCCGGGCACGCCGGCGAGGATGCCGGGGGCGATGTCCAGGCCGAGCAGGGCCAGGTCGGTCCGGTCGTTGCGGAGCCGCTGGATGAACTTGCCGTTGCCGCAGCCGACATCGACCACGCGCCCTCGTACGCCGCTCAGCTGCTCGGCGACGATGCCGGGCAAGTCGAAACGGGGCATCTGCCACTGGTAGAGCGACTGGCGGGCGGCCAGATCCCGGTCACTGTTGTAGGCGCTCCCGGCGAGGCGGCTCCGGTCGGTGACGGCGGCGTCGTGTGCGGCGGACAGTTCGGTCACGTCGGCAACTCCGGTGGGTGGGCGGCGGGTGAGGCCGCGAGGACGGCCGTGTGCTGGAGTCGTTCGCGTAGGTGTGCGGCCTGCGCCGCTCCACCGTACTGCGGCTCTCCCAGCTCCCGGCCCAGGGCAGTGAGCCGGCGCACGATGCTGGCCGACATGCGCTCCGGCGGGGATTCCAGGACGAATCCAAGCATCGCCTCGGTGCCATCCAGGTCGCCCAGAAGCAGGTGACCGCGGGCAAGATCGACGTGGGCGGCGAACAGGTCACCGACCGACTGGTCGTCGACCTCGGCACTGCGGTATAGCCGGATCGCACTGTCCGCGCTAACGATGGCCTGCTGGACGTGCTCCCTCCCACCCACGGCCAAGTGGCTCGTACCGGCGTACGCGAACTGTTTGGCAACCGGGAAGGCGAAGATGCCCGGCACCTCGTCGTGGCCGGACATCGCCTCGCGGGAGCGCTCGGCATCCGCAAGGGCGGCCACCGCGCCCACCCGGTCTCCGGCTATGGCCAGCGCACGCGCCTCCAGGCTCGCCAGCCGGGCTCCGATGCTGCCGGGAGCCCGGTGGTGGCGGCCGGCCCGCGCCAGCCGCGCTGCCTGCTCGTACCGCCCGGTCCAGTAGGCGATCAGGGATTCCACGGCCCGCACCCAGGCCAGCATCCCCTCGTGCCCGACCGCCTCCGCACACGCCCGAGCGGTACGGGCGTGGGTGGCAGCGGAGTCGTAGTCGCCCAGGTCCAAGCAGACGTGCGCGGACAGCCCACACAACCGTGAGGCCGCGAGGTACAGGTCAGCAGTCTGCCGGGGATGCTGGCGCCCGCGCAGCAACTCGAACGCCCCGTCCCGCAGCCGCTTGATCTCGATGTACAGCTCCATCAGCGGATGGCTGACGTAGGCGCGAGCGAGCCGAGCAACATCGGCCTCCAACTGCTCGACGACGAACTCATCTGCGTTGCGCTGCGCGATGAACCGGGCGAAGTCCGCCGACATCACCGCGTCCGCCGCCGACATAACACCTGATCGCGAAGGCACCACAGGCCGCGCCGGAACGGTCTCCGCAGCCTTGTCTCCACCCTGACGGCCCTTGCTGACCGCCACAGCACGGTCGAGCACTCCGATGTCGACGCCGAACACCTGCGCCAGGTACCTGCGGGTGTACGGAACCGGGATGCGCGCCTCGCGCTCGTAACGCCCAATCTCCTTACCGGTCTTGGCGGCCCGCCCCTCCAGGGCGTTGTATTCGTCGGCCACCCGCTGCTGGGTCCAACCACGCCCAGTGCGCAGCCGGATGAGCAACGCGCCGATCCCCGTGTCGCCCATCCCATCTCCCAGGAGCATGCGAACTCTGGCCCCCATAGTGGCCCCCCGCATGGCCCCCACGATGGCTCCCGACCCAAACGAGCGACGGCGGTTGGCTGTTGGCCATGCCCAGCAGACTGCCCGACGAGCCGGACACTCTCGCACCGGACCAAGCCCTCGACGGCGCCGTCGAGCACGAAACGATGCTCTTCGACCGGCGCCGGACCACTCCGGGCGCTGCCCGCTCCTTCGTCGCCGAGACCTTTACCCAATGGGCCGGACTGAACGCCTCGACGACATCCGCCTGTGCACCTCCGAACTGGCCACCAACGCCGTCCTGCACGGAGCGCCTGCGTGCGGTCAGGTCCTCGTACGCGTCGAACTGCATGCCACCGTGCTGCGCATCGAGGTGCACGACGGCGGCAACGGCACACCCACCAAGCAGGAGCCAAGGAGCACGACCGACAACGGCCGCGGCCTCCTGCTGGTCTCTGCCGTCGCCGACCACTGGGGCGTGGAGAAACGCCAGGGCCCCGGCAAGTGCGTCTGGGCCGCCTTCCATCACAGCGCGGTGCCCACATGCTGACGCCTGCCCGCACCGAGTCCTTCACGCCTTCCGCCGGCCTGATCGCCTCCCTGGCCACCACCACGTGGTTGGACACCACTCCGACCGGCGCCACTCTGTGCTGCCTCCTTCTGGTGCCCCAACCGCCCCGCAGCCTCTACGAGACGCCGACGCTCATCGAGCAGCGCATGCGCGCGATCACTGAAGCTCTGCACCTCGGCCCCGCCACCACGCCTCCGCCGGACATCGGGCCACGCCTACATCTGATCACCCCGACCGACGCAGCCCTGCGCTTCGACGGCACCCCCTACCGCAAACGCATCCCCGCAGGCCGCCCCTGGACCCTGCTACTCGGCCAAGGAGCCCCGGTGGCCCTCGTCCTGGGCCTCGACCCGCTCTCCCGCAGCGCCACACCAGCACAAATCGACACCTACCTGGACCGCGCCACGCTCCGCCAGCGCCTCCTTTTCGGCCACACCCGAACCGAATGAACCCCAACCCACCCCAGGGGGCATCCCGTGACGACCCATCCCGTCTCACCGAACACCGTCCTGGCCAACGCCCTCCACCACGCCGAGGACGTCCTGACCCCACGCATCCTGGCCACCCCACCCGAGCGGATCGTGCTCGTCGTCGGCACCCAGATCAACGGCGCCCCGCACATCGGCACCTCCCTCGTACAGTCCCTGGCCTTCGCCATGGCCGCCCGCCTGCGCGACCGCTTCGGCATCCCCACCGAGGTCCTGTTCAGCGCTCTCGACAACGCCCCCTACGAACTGACCACCGACCTGGTCAGCGGTCACCGATACCAACGCGCCTACGCACAGGCCCTCGGCCACGGGACCCTGACCGACCTCGTCAACGCCCTCTACCAACCCCTGTTCACCGCGCTCTCTCGATGCCTGGGCATCCCTCACCGGATCGAGACCTACAGCCAGCAGCAGGCCAGCGAGCACTTCCGCCGCACATGGCTCCGCCTCCTGCCCCGCCTCGACGCCGCTCGCTGGTGGCTCGCCCCCTCCACCGGCACACCACACCTGCGCGTCCCCTGCCCGCACCCCGACTGCGGCTGGGCCGAGAAACACGCCGAACGCACCCGAGTCCACCTCACCGACCGCGAGATCGCGGAAGTGGCTGCCGTCTGCCTCCACCACGGCCCCTACCAGGCGACCATCACCCCAACCGCAGGCTCCTACCTCGACCTGGCCACCCTGTACCGCAACGCGGTCAAGGAACTCTTCCTGTCCAACCCACACGGCACCCTGCACGTCATGGTCAAGGGCGGCGACTGGGTCTTCGGCTCCCACCTGGTCGACGAGGCCCTCCAGGCCGTCGGTCTCACCCTCGCCCAGCTCCCCGCCCGACTGTTCTGCCCGCAGGTCGTCACCGACACCGGCGCCAAGCTGTCCAAGTCGCTGATCCGCGAAGGCCGTGTGCCCTTGCCCGAAGGCGCAGCCAACTGGATGCTCGATGCCCGTCAGTGGCCCGGCACCATCACGGAGTACGCCGAGCAACTGCTGGCCATGGCAGATACCTTGCTGTCCGACCCCCGCCATTTCTTCCGCTCGTACTCGGCCACCGAGATCGGCCGGATGATGTCCGAACCAGCCACCAGGAGCGTTCCCGCCCCATGACCGACACCACCGCCCGCGTCCGCGAGCTCAACCTCTACCGCCAGTACTTCGACCTCGTCGCCGCGGGCACCAAGACCATCGAGGTGCGGGTCAAATACCCGCACCTCGCCGACCTCTCTGCCGGCGACGTCATTCGCTTCCGCATCAAGGGCACCGACGAGACCTGTGAGGTCGAGGTCAAGCGGGTCACCGAGTACCCCGACTTCGAGGCACTGCTCGACGGCGAGGGACCGGCCAACGTCAACCCGACCGCCACCCGCGAACAACAGATCGCCAACATCCGCACCATCTACCCGCCAGAGAAGGAAGCCCTCGGCGCCCTCGCCATCGAGATCCAACGCGCTGCTGCATGATGCGACCTGAGCTTGAGGGCAGGGGGGCCTGGGGGCCGTGGCCCGTTGTGCTCACGAAGCACTGGCCCCATCTGTCCAAGGCGGCCGACGAAAGGACGTAACCGTGGCTCAGCCGCAGCCCGACGCCCAGCTCAAAGCCCTCCCGCCCGCCCTCGAATCCATGACCCTCCTGGTCGCCGCCGTCATCGTCCAGGACGTGGCGACCAGCCGTCGTCCTCCTCCAGCGCAGCCAGAACGCCAAGTTTGCCCAGGGCATGTGGGACCTCCCCGTCGGCAAGAGCGAACCCGGCGAGCCCATCACCGAAACCGCGGTCCGCGAGCTCCACGAGGAGACGGGGCTCACGGTGAAGCCCGAGTCCCTCAAGGTCGCCCACATCATCCACGGCGCCTGGGGCGTCGAAGCTCCCAACGGCTTCCTCACGGTCGTCTTCGTCACGCACGAGTGGGATGGCGAGCCCGAGAACCGCGAACCGCGCAAGCACTCCCAGGTCCGCTGGGTCGACGCAGACGCCATCCCCGAGGAATTCGTGGAGACCACCGCCAGTGCCCTCCACCGCTACCTAAGCAGCGGGCTCCAGGTGTCGCTGGACGGCTGGAAGTACAACCCCAGGATCGATGGAGCCGTGACTGACGCAGTTGATCTTGAATAGCGGAGGACACCGGTGGGTGGGCCGGGGTCCTGTTGAGTGGGTCGCGGGGCCGGTCAGTGACCGGCTGCGAGTTCGCCGCTGAGCTTGCCGTGCAGGTGAGCGCTCGGGGTGTTGAGGCCGGTGATCTCGACGGTCTTGCCGCGCTGGGCGTACTTGGTCTCGATCGCGTCGAGGGCGGCGACGGAGGAGGCGTCCCAGATGTGCGCCGAGCTCAGGTCGATGATCACCTTGCCAGGGTCGGCGGCGTAGTCGAACTGGCCCACCAGGTCGTTGGACGAGGCGAAGAACAGCTCGCCGGTGACCCGGTAGACCACCGTCTTGCCGTCGGGATCGACCACTGCGGTGACCTCGGCGAGGTGGGCGACACGCTTGGCGAAGATGACCATGGCGGTGAGGGAGCCGACGACCACGCCGATGGCGAGGTTGTGGGTGGCGACCACACAGGCGACGGTGATCACCATGACGGTGATCTCGCCGGCGGGCATCCGCCGGAGGGTCTTCGGGGCGATGGAGTGCCAGTCGAAGGTCGCGAACGACACCATGATCATGACGGCGACCAGGGCCGCCATAGGGATGTCGGAAACAACCGAGCCGAAGAGGATGCACAGCACCATCAGGAACGCCCCGGCAAGGAAGGTCGAGACGCGGGTGCGGGCGCCGGAAACCTTCACGTTGATCATCGTCTGGCCGATCATGGCACAGCCGCCCATGCCGCCGAAGAAGCCGGTGACGATGTTGGCGATGCCCTGACCGATGGACTCGCGGGTCTTGTTGGAGTGGGTGTCGGTGATGTCGTCGACCAGCTTGGCCGTCATCAGCGACTCCATCAGGCCGACCAGCGCCATGGCGAACGCGTACGGGGCGATCGTCGTCAGCGTGTCCAGCGTGAACGGAACGTCCGGCAGGCCAGGCACGGGCAGGGAGGTCGGCAGTTCGCCCTTGTCGCCCACAGTCGGCACGGCGATGGCCGCGCCGACGGTGATCACGGTGAGGATGACGATGGAGACCAGCGGCGCTGGGATCACGGTGGTGATCCTCGGGAAGAACACCATGAGCGCCAGACCGCCGACGATCAGCGGGTAGACGGCCCACGGGACGTTCCGCATCTCCGGGACCTGGGCCATGAAGATCAGGATGGCGAGCGCGTTGACGAAGCCGACCATCACCGAACGCGGGATGAACCGCATCAGTTTCGCCACCCCGAGCGCGCCGAGGATGACTTGGAAGACGCCCGCGAGGATGACCGCAGCCACGAGGTAGCCGAGACCGTGCTCACGGTTCAGCGGGGCGATCACGAGGGCGATGGCGCCGGTCGCGGCGGAGATCATCGCCCGTCGGCCGCCGACGACCGAGATGACGACGGCCATGGTGAAGGAAGCGAACAGACCGATCGCCGGGTCCACACCCGCGATGATCGAGAACGAGATGGCCTCGGGGATCAGCGCGAGGGCGACGACCAGGCCGGCCAGGACCTCGGTGCGCCAGACCTTCGGGTCGGAGATCCAGTCGGGCTTCAGGCCACGCAGGCGCGCGGCCGGGGACACAGCAGTGGCAACGGAAGACAAGGGAGACGGAACCTGTCGTGCTCGGGCACACCCCCGTTCGGCAGGCCGGGGCGGGCGGGAGGACGCGGAGGGGCCGGGCCGGCACCCCGCGGGCGGCGCCGCGCGATGCGGAGCCGGAAGTTGAAGGAAGACGCGGCTGGGAATGACCGTCAGCGCGGCCAGGCTCACGTCCGGGGGCGAAGCGTCACGGCGGGCAGGCGGCGGCGCCGGGCGTCATGGGCTCGCGCACGCTTCTCTCCTGCAAGAATCGGATCTTCGCCGGGGGCACCATCGGCCCCGACACGGCAACAGCGAGGCAGCGAAACGCCGCCCCCACCACCAGCAACTCTACCCTAACGTTAGAGTAGAGATCGGCGGCGCCCACCTGGGCCGAGGCCGCTGACGAAGGAGAAGGGCCAGAGGATCACGGGCGTGGACGGCAAGCACATGCAGATCGGCGAGGTCGCCGCACGGACCGAACTGTCCCTGCGCACCATCCGCCACTACGAGGAGACCGGCCTCGTCGTCCCCTCCGCCCGCTCTCGGGGCGGCTTCCGCCTCTACACCGAGAACGACGTCGCCCGCCTCATGGTCATCCGCCGCATGAAGCCGCTCGGCTTCACCCTGGACCAGATGCGCGACCTGCTCGACGCCACTGATCGCCTCGACGCTGACGCCACTCTCGGTGCCAACGAGCGCGAGGCCCTCCTGGAACGCGTCCGCACCTACCAGCAGGAAGCCGCCGAGCAGGTCGAGAAGCTCCGTGTCCAGCTCTCCCGAGCCGAGGACTTCGAAGGCACCCTGCGCGCCCGCCTGGAACGGAACGCGCCCGCCGCCCGAGCCTGACGACGGCTCCCCAGGGATCAGCCGCAGTCCGCACACAGTCCGCAAGACACCCGATCAAGACCGTCGCACCCCATCACGAGCCATCGAGAAAAGGCCGGGTCAGCGGCCTGCAGCAACCATCGCTGCAGGTCACCGACCCGGCCCATTACTAGGAGACCAAGAAGGCCTGACGACCCGTCAGCCTCCGACGACCCGCGATCGGTGCACCATCGCAGGTCAACGGGCAGCCCGAAGGGGCCCGGCCGCTGTCTCGGCCGGGCCCCTTCGTGCGATGCTGACGTGGTGGTGACCACGGAGGATCTGGTCCGGCTGCGGCGGGCGCGCGACCGTATGGACCGGGAGTACGCCGAGCCCCTCGACATGTCCGACCTCGCCCGGACCGCGCTGATGTCGCCGGGACACTTCCAGCGCAGCTTCCGCAGCGCGTTCGGCGAGACCCCGTACAGCTATCTGATGACGCGCCGCATCGAGCGCGCCAAGACCCTCCTGCGGCGCGGGGACCTGACCGTCACGGAGGTCTGCATGGCGGTCGGCTGTACCTCCCTCGGCTCCTTCAGCTCCCGCTTCACCGAACTGGTCGGCGAAACCCCGAGCGCCTACCGCGCGCGCTCCCACGAGCCGAGCGCCCCGATCCCGGCATGCGTGGCCCGCACGTTCACCCGCCCGAAGCGGGCGCCGCTCTCCTCCGCCGTGCAGCCGGACGCACCAGGCCCCGCTCACCTGCACCGATCGGATACCGCTGCTTCCCTGCGGCCTGATCCCGCGGACAGGCCCTAGCCTGCCGTCATGGACGTGAAACTCAAGCAATGCTTCATCGCCGTCGACGACCATGACAAGGCGATCGCCTTCTACCGGGACGTCCTGGGGCTGGAGGTGCGCAACGACGTCGGATTCGAGGGGATGCGGTGGGTGACCGTCGGGTCGCCGCTGCAGCCGGACGTGGAGATCGTGCTGGAGCCGCCGGGGGCGAACCCGGACTTCTCGCCCGCCGACCGGGAGGCGATGGCCCGCCTGCTGGCCAAGGGTGTGCTGCGCGGGGTCATCTTCACGACCGCCGACTGCGACGCCCTCTTCGAGCGGGTCGAACAGTCCGGCGCCGATGTGCTCCAGGAGCCGATGGACCAGCCGTACGGGGTGCGCGACTGCGCGTTCCGGGATCCGGCGGGGAACATGCTGCGGTTCATGGAGCGGGCCGGCGACTGAAATCCGCGAGGACTGCGCATCTCCCCCGCCTACGATCACCCCATGACCATCCGCTGGACGTACGCCTTCGTCGACCGGCCCGCAGACCGCCTCGCCCCGGCCCGGGAGTTCTGGACGGCCGTCACGGACACCCGGCTGTCCGCACCCCGGGGTGAGAACGGCGAGTTCTCGACCCTCGTCCCGGACGGGTCCGACGCCTGCGTGAAGGTCCGGGGCGTCGACGAGGGCGAGGGCGGGGCGCATCTCGACTTCTGCGTCGACGACGTACCGGCGTTCATGAAGTCGGCGCTGCGACTCGGGGCGTCTGCCGTCGCCGAGCACGACGGGTGGGCCGTACTGCGCTCGCCCGCCGGGCAGTTGTTCTGTGCCGTGCCCTGGCACGCGGAGTCCGCGAGGCCACCCGTCGTCCGCGGCGCCCGGCTCGACCAGGTCTGCCTGGACGTTCCGCCGTCCGCCTACGACACCGAAGTCGCCTTCTGGAGCGGCCTGCTGGCCGGCTGGGAGTCGCGGGCGGGCTCGCTCCCGGAGTTCCACGTGGTCAAGCCGCCGCCGGGACTCCCGATCCGTGTCCTCCTCCAGCGCCTCGGCGAGGAACGGCCCGCCTCCGCCCACCTGGACCTGGCCTGCACGGACATCGAGGCGACCCGCGCCGAGCACGAGCGTCTCGGTGCCCGGCTCGTCGCCCGCGGCCGCCACTGGACGGTGATGCGCGACCCGGCGGACGGCACGTACTGCCTGACGGCACGCGACCCGGAGACGGGCGCGCTGCCCGGGCCTGTCTGACACCTTCCCGTCGTCCGCCCGTCGAGCGGGCCCGGCAGCCGCTGACAACGCTCGTGATCAATACACCTAGCCGGTCCTGACCCAGCAGAGGTACTGGCCAGCGCCGTCCTGCGAGGTGGGGCTCGGGGTCGGGCACTGGGAGCGCCAGTCCTCCGGGAGCGGGGGCGTCACGGTCGGCTGCGCGCCCTCCCAGCCGTAGCGCGGTTCCCTCGAGTCCTGAAGCCACAGCGTGAGCCCACCGCCCGCTGCCACGGTCACGGCCCACACCAGCACGGCCCACCGCCACACCCGGCGGCGGCGCGCTCCCCCCGCCTGAGTCACCCCCAGTCCTCCACGTCCACCACCGCGCCCACCGGAATGGGCCCGTACACATGCGGGAACTCCTCACCGCCCGGTTCGGGTGCCTCGTACTTCAGCGGAACGCCGAGCCGCGCGGGGTCCACGACCAGGACCACCAGCTCGTCGGGGCCGTCGTAGGAGCCGTACAGGAAGGCGGCCACGGGCGGGAGCTGGTCGCGGGTCGAGCAGTGGATGAAGCCCTCCTCCCGGAGGGTGCGGCCGCGGGTCGACATCTCGTACGTGCCCCGGGCGCGGGCCGCTTCCCACAGGGAACGTTCGGTGAGGTGGAGGATGTACGTGTGTTCGGGCATGGACGGCACGCTACGGCCTCAGCCGGGCCGCCCGCGCCTGCAAATAGCGCTGCTCCGGCAGGCTGAGGGTCTTTCCGGCCGCGGACTCGTAGGCGGCGCGGGCCTCGTCGTACGCGCCGGCCCGCTCCAGCAGATGGGCACGGACCGCGTCCAGACGGTGCCCGGTGCTCAGCTCGTCCTCCAGTTCCGCCACTTCGGCGAGGCCGGCGCGCGGGCCGTGGACCATGGCGACGGCGACCGCGCGGCCCAGGCGTTCCACGGGGCCGGGGACGAGACGCACCAGCACGTCGTACAGGCCGAGGATCTCCTGCCAGTCGGTCGCCTCCGTGGACGGGGCCTCGTCGTGCACGGCCGCGATGGCCGCGCGGATCTGGTACGGGCCCGCGGCGCCCCTGGCGAGCGCCCGGGTGACCAGTGCGACGCCCTCCTCGATCGCCGCCTTGTCCCAGCGCTCGCGGTCCTGTTCGTCGAGCGGGACCAGTTCGCCGTGCGGACCCGTGCGCGCGTCGCGGCGGGCATCGGTGAGCAGCATCAGGGCCAGCAGTCCGGCCACCTCGCCGTCGTCGGGCAGCAGCCGGTGGACCGTACGGGCGAGCCGGATCGCCTCGCCCGCGAGATCACGGCGCTGAAGGCTCGGGCCCGAGGTCGCCGTGTAGCCCTCGTTGAAGATCAGATAGAGGATCTGGAGGACCGCGGGCAGGCGCTCCTCCCAGTTGTCCGGCCGCCCGAAGCGCACGCCCCGCACCTTCTGCTTGGCCCGGCTGATGCGCTGCGCCATCGTCGCCTCGGGGACCAGGTACGCACGGGCGATCTCCGCCGTCGTCAGACCGCCGACCGCACGCAGCGTGAGCGCGATCTGCGCGGGCGGGGTGAGATCCGGGTGACAGCACAGGAAGAGCAGCGAGAGGGTGTCGTCCTCGCGGGGAGCCCGCCCGGCTCCCGGCGGCGGGGCTGTGAAGGCGTCACGCGGGGTGAGTGCCACGGCCCTCTCCTCCCGGGCCCGTCGCGCCTCCTCCGCGCGCAGGGCGTCCGTCAGCCGCCGCGAGGCGACCTTGATGAGCCACCCGCGCGGGTTGTCCGGCACCCCGGCCGCGGGCCACTGCCCGGCCGCCGCGAGCAGCGCCTCCTGTACGGCGTCCTCGGCGGCGTCGAAGTGCCCGTACCGTCTGACCAGCGCGCCGAGGACCTGCGGCGCGTGCCGGCGCAGCAGGTCCTCGATGTCGGCCGGGCCGTGGCTCATGCGTCGCTCAGATGTCTCCGGCGCCGTCCATGATCGGCCGGATCACCACCGGGTAGTTGACGAGCCCCTCCGGGCCGGGGCAGCGGGCGACGCGCTCGGCGATCTCGGTGACCCGTTCCAGGCTCTCGCACTCCAGGACCCAGTAACCGGCCAGCAGCTCCTTGGTCTCGCTGTACGGACCGTCGGTGATCACCGCCTTGCCGTCGTCGCCCAGCCTCACGTGGCGGGTCTGCGCGGGCTCGGCCAGCCCCTGCCCGTCGATCATCTCGCCGGTCTCCGCCAGGTCGTTGTTGATCGCGCCCATGTAGGCGTACATGGCCTGCAGCTCGTGCTCGGTCCAGGCCGGAGCGTGCTCGGACGCGTTGCCGCGCATGCCCTCGTAGTCCGCCTGTGTGCCCTGCACCATGACCAGATACTTCATGAGTCCGCTCCTTCGGTGTCCGGCCGCCCGCGGTTGGGCAGCTCTCACAGGGGACGTCGGAGCCGCTCCGGGAATCTCGACACGGGTTCAGGAATTTTCCACGGTGGACTTTCCGGGCTCCTCGCCGGACTCCGCGCCCTCATGGACATATGCGTCGCACTTGGGGTTGCGGCACGGGCCGGCCACCCACAACGGAACCCAGGCGCCCAGCGTCTTGTGACGCCGGACGACGGTATCGACGGGCTGCCCGCAGGCGGGACAGACATGTCCTTCGCGGTCCATGCCTTCAGGGTAGGACCGACCGGCCCTCAGCGCTTCCTGCCGTACGTGCGCACGATGACGCCGTTGTTGAAGGTGCGCACCCCGTCGAGCCCGAACCGGGTCACCGCGAACCCGGAGCCGAACATCGGCATGCCCGTGCCCAGCACGATCGGGTAAGTCTTGATGACGAGTTCGTCGATCTCGTCGAGCAGTTCGCCCGCGAGGCGCGAGCCGCCGCACAGGTAGATACCGAACTCTCCTTCCTCCGCCTTCAGTTCGCGCACCTTGCCGACCAGGTCATCGGCGACGATCTCGACGTGCGGGTCGGGCGACTCGCCCAGGGTGCGCGAGGCGACGTACTCGCGCAGATGGGCGTACGGGCTGGTGATGCCCTCCTTGAGCGCGAGCTCGTAGCTGGCCCGGCCCTGGATGATCGTGTCGAACCTCCTGTTCTCCAGGTGGTCGATGCCGAGGGCCCGGCGGCCGTGGGTCGGCAGGGTTTCCGGGTACTCCGTCCTGAGGTATTCGAGAAACTCCCCGTCGACGAAGGAGTACATCGACGACGCGTCGCCGCCCGGGTCCCCGATGAACCCGTCGAGCGAGCAGGCGATGTAGTACGTGAGCTTTCGCAAGCTGGTCTCTTTCCGTAGGCTGTCTCAACCACTTCATTCATAGTGCTTCATCTGTAGTGGTTGCAAGGGAATAACAAGGTTTCCGGGAACGGAATCAAGTGGGAGAAGGGATTCCGGATGGCCAGCAACCCGGAGCGCCGGGCCGCCCTCGTGGACGCCGGCGTCGAGGTCCTCGCGCGGGAAGGAGCGCGCGGGCTGACGTTCCGCGCGGTGGACACCGAGGCCGGGGTGCCGACGGGCACCGCCTCGAACTACTTCACCGGGCGCGACGATCTGCTGCGCCAGATCGACGCGCGGCTGCACCTGCGACTCGCGCCCGACCCCGAGGTGCTGAGCGCGCTGCTGACCGGGCCGCGGGACCGCACACTGGTGACGGCCCTCATGCACGACCTCATGGCGCGCGCGACCCGCGACCGCACCGGCTATCTGGCCCTCCTGGAGATGCGCCTGGAGGCCACCCGCCGCCCCGAACTCCGCGCCTCCTACACCAAGTCGGTGCGCGCGGACCTGGAGTACGGCATGGAGTTCCACCGGGACGCCGGGCTGCCCGGCGGCGACGAGACCGTCGCCGTGCTCTATCTCGCGATGCTCGGGCTGATCCTGGAGCACCTGACGCTGCCGGGCGTCCTGGACGGCGTACTGCCCGGCGTGAGTGTCCCGGACGGGCTGGTGGAACGGATCGTGGCGACCGTGGTGCCGGAGGCCTAACGGGCCTGCGGCTCCCGCCACATCGGCCACATCCGGGGGCCGTCCGGGAGGTCCAGGGGGCGGTCCGTCAGGGCGAAGCCGAGGCGCTCGTACAGCATGCGGCTGCGGGCGTTGCTCGCCTCCAGATAAGCGGGCAGGCCGTCGCGGTCGCAGCGGTCGAGGGCGGACTCGATGAGGGCGGTGCCGAGGCCTTCGCCCTGGCGCCCCGGCGCCACGCCGATCATCCACAGGTAGGCGTGGGCGCGGTCCGACGGATGGATTCCGGCGGTCAGCCGGCCGATCAGCTCGATACGGTCGTTGTCCGGGTCGACGGCCGCGCGCACCTGGGCCGGTCCGTCGTCGTCGGCGTGCTCGTCGTCGGCGTGCTCGTCGCCGCCGTCCGCCGCGGGCAGGGACAGCCACAGCGCACATGCCGTGCCGTCCTCTATGACGTCGATACGGCCCTCCGCGAGCACGATCTCCGTGAACGCGGCCATCAGCTTGTGGTGCGTGGAACGGCGGTACTCCTCGCCGGGGAAGACCCACCGGCTGACCGGATCGTCCTGGAAGGCCTGGTCCAGCAGCCGGACGACCAGCTCCCGGTCCCCTTCGCCCGCCGTACGGATCGACACGCCCATCTCCCACCCTTTCGCTCAACCGTCCCTGATCGTACGGAGGTTGACCCTAGCCGGTGAGTTCGGAAGAACGGGCCCCGCACACCGTGGGGATGTGCGGGACCCGCCGCCGGAGCCATCGGTGGTGCGTGCGGGGTCAGGTCCGCACGCTCCCGTGGGCTCCGGGGTTCGGGGGAGGCTGCCATCAGCCGCCTCGTCACAACTGCTGCGCCGTGTCACGCATTCCGCCAGTGCCAGCAGACCCCCCGCCGACTCCGGGTCGGGTACCGCGCGGGCCAGTTCCTGCATCGCGCGGGCCATCCGGTCGGCCGCCTGGATCTGCGCCCAGTCGCGGCCGCCCGCCCGCTCGACGGCCAGGACCGTCCGTGCGACGCCCTCGGTGTCTCCTTCCCGGCAGGGCACTTCGTACAGCTCGGCCAGTTCGGCGGCCGCCGGGGTGCCGGAGGCGAGCGCGGCCACCACGGGCAGCGACTTCTTGCGGGCGGCGAGATCCGCGCCGGCCGGCGTGCCGGTGCGGACCGGGTCGCCCCATATGCCGATCACGTCGTCGATGAGCTGGAAGGCGAGCCCGGCCTGACGGCCGAACGCGTCCATGGCCTCGACGTCCTCCTCGGCCGCGCCCGCGTACAGCGCGCCCAGGGCGCAGGCGCACCCGAGCAGCGCGCCCGTCCTGGCCTCGGCCATGGCGAGCACCTCGTCGAGGGTGACCTCGCCGGGGGCGCGCCGCTCCATGGCGGTGTCCGTGCGCCGGCCCGCGCACAGTTCCATGACGCAGATCGCGAGCCGGGCGCCGGCCGCCGAGGACGCCGGGTGGGGGTCCTCGGCCAGCAGGGCGAGGGCGAGCGCCTGGAGGGCGTCCCCGGCGAGGATCGCGTCGGCGTCGCCGAACACGGTCCACACGGTGGGCCGGTGGCGGCGGGTGGTGTCCCGGTCCATCACGTCGTCGTGCAGCAGCGTGAAGTTGTGGACCAGCTCCACCGCCACGGCCGCCCGCACGGCCGCCGTCCGCGCCGCCGGTCCGCCAAGGACCGCGGCCGCGGTGAGGACGAGGGCGGGACGGATCGCCTTGCCCGCGTTGCCCGCCGCCGGGCTGCCGTCCGCGTGCTCCCAGCCGAAGGGGTAGCGCGCGACACCGCGCAGGGCGCCGGGCAGCGACTCGACGGCGGCGCGCAGCCCGGGGTCGACGGACGTCCGGGTGCTCTCCAGGATCGCCGTGGCCTCGTGCCCTTCCAGCGGACTCGCGGTCAAGGGGCGCCGCTGCGTCTGCGTCATGAACTCGGCCATGGGTTCCCCTCGGAGGGTCCGCGGACGGTGGCGCTTCCGCTGCGGGCAGTCGCGTACCACCGGTGTCTACCCCTCCCGAAGGGCGGGAACACGACGGGTGGATGCAAACAGGTCATCGCCAGCGGCCGATCTCGACGTTCTCCAGGACACCGAGCGCGTCCGGCACGAGGACCGCGGCCGAGTAGTAGGCCGTCACCAGGTACTCGATGATCGCCTGTTCGTTGATGCCCATGAAGCGCACGGACAGGCCCGGCTCGATCTCGTCCGGGATGCCTGCCTGGTGCAGGCCGATGACGCCCTGTTCCTCCTCGCCGGTGCGCATCGCGATGATCGAGGTCGTACGGGCCTCGGTGACCGGGATCTTGTTGCACGGGTAGATCGGTACGCCGCGCCAGGTGGGGATGCGGTTACCGGACACCTCGATGGTCTCGGGGACGAGCCCGCGTTTGTTGAGTTCACGGCCGATCGCGGAGATCGCGCGCGGGTGGGCGAGCAGCAGCTTGGTGCCGCGCCGCCTGCTGATCAGTTCGTCCAGGTCGTCGGGGCCGGGGACGCCGTCGTGCGGCTGCAGCCGCTGGTCGTAGTCGCAGTTGTTCAGCAGGCCGAAATCGGGGTTGTTGACCAGTTCGTGTTCCTGGCGCTCCTTCAACGCCTCCACGGTCAGCCGGAGTTGCTGCTCCGTCTGGTTCATCGGCTGGTTGTAGAGGTCGGCCACGCGCGAGTGGATGCGCAGCACGGTCTGCGCGACGCTCAGTTCGTACTCGCGCGGACTGGCCTCGTAGTCGACGAAGGTGTGCGGGAGGTCCGGCTCGCCGGTGTGGCCGGCCGCGAGGTCGATCTCCTTCTCGCCGAATCTGTTGGTGCGCTGCTCGGGGACCGAGCACATCCGCTGGAGATGTTCGCGCAGGGAGTCGGCGCGCTGCGCGAGGCGCTCGACCTCCTGGCGGGGCAGGACCAGCAGCGTGCAGGGCGTGACCGCCCGGGCGGTGTACTCCCAGACGGCGTCGGGGTCCAGCAGGGCCTGGTCGCCGAAGTACGCGCCGTCGGCGAGGACTCCGAGGACCGCGTCGCCGCCGTAGGGGCCGGTGCCGATCTTCTCCACCCTGCCGTGTGCCAGCAGGAACACCTCGTCCGCCCGGCTGCCGAACGAGGCGATCACGTTCCCGGGGGCGAAGTCCCTGCGCCGGCACTGCGCGGCGAGCTCGGCGAGCACGTCCTCGTCGTCGTACGACCGCAGTGCGGGCAGTTCGCCCAGTTCGGCGGGGATGACCTCGACACGGTCGCCGGTCTTCACGAACGTCACCCGGCCGTCGCCGACGGCGTAGGCCAGTCGCCGGTTCACCCGGTACGTGCCGCCCTGCACGTTCACCCAGGGCAGCGTGCGCAGCAGCCAGCGGGAGCTGATCTCCTGCATCTGGGGTGCGGACTTGGTGGTGGTGGCCAGGTTCCGCGCGGCCGCCGTACCAAGGCTCTGCTGCGGCCTGTCCTGCTCGGTGCGGGCCTCTTCGCCTACCGACATGAATCGCCCTCCCGGTCATGCCCCGGCACCGGTGTGCGCGGGGCATCGATCTGCACGGACAAGCCTTCCATCACGCTGTGTGCAGATGCCATTACACGAAAGAGCGGGAATGGATCATTGCCGGCTGGGCACGAGGGGTCTTTCCGTGACCGCCCGGTTTCGGTACAAGCATCGGTACGGGCAGCGGTGACGAGGCTGGAGTGCACCGCGCCGGCACACGGGACCCGAAGGAGGCGGCCGTGGCCTCACCGATGTCCGCGGGCAGATTCCTGGCCGTGCTCAGAGCGGAGGGCGCCACCGTCGCCGAGGTCGGTGACTGGGAGCACCACAACCGCAATCACGTGGGCCCGTGGGGCCCCATGCACGGCGTGATGATCCATCACACGGTGACCCAGGGCGCCGAGCGGACCGTCGAGCTGTGCCGGGTCGGCCGCCCGGATCTGCCGGGTCCGCTGTGCCATGGCGTCGTCACCAAGAACGGCACCGTCCATCTCGTCGGCTACGGGCGGGCCAACCACGCGGGTCTCGGCGACGACGATGTGCTGCGGGCGGTGATCGCGGAGCGGGCGCTGCCGCCCGACAACGAGGCGAACACCGACGGCAACCGGCACTTCTACGGCTTCGAGTGCGAGAACCTCGGCGACGGCGAGGACCCCTGGCCGCAGCGCCAGCTGGCGGCGATCGAGAGGGCCGCCGCCGCGGTCTGCCGGCAGCACGGCTGGACGGAGCGGTCGGTGATCGGCCACCTGGAGTGGCAGCCCGGGAAGATCGATCCGCGCGGGTTCACGATGGCGTGGCTGCGGGAGCGGATCCGGGACCGCCTGCAGCAGACCGCCGGCCCCGCCCTCCCCCTGGGCTCCGGGTGACAATGGTGCCGTGACCGGCCCCGACCTCGCTCTTCTGCGCCCCCGCCTTCCCTCGCCCGTGCAGGAAGTGCGGGACCCCCGGTTCACCCGTCACGGCGTCCGCCTGCTCCTCAAACGCGACGATCTCATCCATCCGGAGCTGATCGGGAACAAGTGGCGCAAGCTCGCACCGAACCTCGTCGCCGCGGCGGGCCGCCCGATCGTCACGTTCGGCGGCGCGTACTCCAACCATCTGCGCGCCACCGCCGCGGCCGGCCGTCTCCTGGGCCTGCCCACCGTCGGGGTGGTCCGCGGCCAGGAACTCGCCGGCCTTCCGCTCAACCCGTCCCTGGCGCGCTGTGCGGCCGACGGTATGCGACTGCACTTCGTCGACAGATCGACGTACCGCCGGAAATTCGAGCCGGAGACCCTCGCGGCGATGCTGCGCGCGGCGGGCGCCGAGGACGCCCACGTGGTCCCGGAGGGCGGCAGCAACGCGCCGGCCGTGCACGGCTGTCAGCTGCTCGGCGAGGAGCTGCGGGGCCGGGCCGATGTCGTCGCGGTCGCCTGCGGCACCGGCGGCACACTCGCGGGACTGGCCGCCGGGCTGGCCCCCGGCCAGCGGGCCCTCGGCATACCCGTCGTCAAGGGCGGCTTCCTGACCGCGGCCATAGAGGCCCTGCAGGACGAGGCGTTCGGCCGCCGCCGCGGCTCCTGGAGACTCGACGACCGCTTCCACTGCGGCGGCTACGCGCGCACCACACCCGAGCTGGAGGCCTTCGCCGCGGACTTCGAGGACCGCCACGGCCTGCCGGTCGAACGTCTCTATGTCGCCAAACTGCTGTCCGCACTCGTCGCCCTGGCGGAAGAGGGCTCCTTCCCGCGCGCAACCGCGCTGGCGGCCGTCGTCACCGGCCGCCCCTTCCCGTGAACGCCCCCGAATCCCTGCCCCGGATGCACGCCCCCGAATCCGCGCCTGCGAAGGCCCTCCGGACGAGCCCCGCTACGCCGCCTCCCGGTACGCCGCCGCCTCCTCCAGATCCAGCCTGCGCAGCAGCGTCCGCAGCATCTCGTCGTCGATGTAACGGCCGTCGCGCAGCTTCACGAACACCCGGCGCTCGGCGCCGATCATCTCCCGGGACAGCCGGCGGTAGGTGTCGTCCACGGTTTCGCCGGTGACGGGGTTGACCTGGCCGAGGCGCTCCCAGACGGCGTTGCGGCGGCGCTCCAGGACCGCACGCAGACGGTCGGCAAGGGGCGGCGGCAGCGCGTTGCGCTCGTCTGCGAGGAGTTCGTCCAGCCGCCGCTCGGCGGCCCGGGAGGCCTGCGCCTGGGCGTTCGCCTCGGCGAGCGTCTCGGCCTGCGGATCGCGGCCGGGCAGCCTCAGGAAACGGATCAGCGGGGGCAGCGTCACGCCCTGCACGACGAGCGTCCCGATCACGGTGGTGAACGTGAGGAAGAGGATGAGGTTGCGTTCGGGGAACGGCTCGCCGCCGTGCACCGTGAGCGGGATGGAGAAGGCGATGGCCAGCGAGACCACGCCCCTCATGCCGGCCCAGGCGATGATGAACGGCCCCTTCCAGGTGGGGTCCTGCTCGCGTTCCCGGATCCGGCGGGACAGGATCCGTGGCAGGAAGGTCGCCGGGTAGACCCACACGAACCGCGACGCGACGACGACCAGGAAGAGGGCGAGCGCGTACCAGGCGGCGAGGAGCCCCTCGTACTCCCCGAGGCCCTTGAGGACCACGGGCAGCTGCAGTCCGATCAGGGCGAACACCGCCGACTCCAGGACGAACGCGACCATCCGCCACACGGCCTCCTCCTGGAGCCGGGTCGCGAAATCGACCTCCCACGCGCGGTGTCCCAGATAGAGCGCCACGACGACGACCGCCAGCACCCCGGAGGCGTGCACCTGCTCGGCGGCCGCGTACGCCACGAACGGGATCAGCAGGGAGAGCGTGTTCTGCAGCAGCGCCTCCTTGAGGTGCGTGCGCAGCCAGTGGATCGGCACCATCAGCACCAGCCCGAAGCCGATGCCGCCGACGGCCGCGAGCAGGAACTCGCCGATCCCGCCCGCCCAGGTGGCGCCCTCGCCCACCGCGGCGGCGAGTGCCACCCGGTAGGCGGTGATCGCGGTGGCGTCGTTCACCAGGGACTCGCCCTGCAGGATCGTGGTGACGCGGGACGGCAGCCCGACCCGCCGCGCCACCGCGGTGGCCGCGACGGCGTCCGGCGGCGCCACCACCGCACCCAGCACCAGCGCCGCGGTCAGCGGCAGCCCCGGGACGATCTGGTAGACGGCCCAGCCGACGACGAAGGCCGCGAAGAGCACGTACCCCACCGACAGCAGCGCCACGGGCCTCAGCTGCGCGCGCAGGTCGAGGTAGGAGCTGTCGGTGGCCGAGGTGTACAGGAGCGGGGGCAGGACGAGGGGAAGGACGATGTCGGGGTCGAGGGTGTATTCGGGGACCCCGGGGACGTACGAGACCGCCAGCCCGGCCGCGACCAGCAGCAGCGGCGCCGGCACCGGTGTCCGCCGGGCCGCCGCGGCGACCGCGGCGCTGCCCGCCACCAGCAACAGCAGTGGCATCACGTCCATCGTCCTCGCCCGCCCTCGTTTTTCCGCGCGGCCGTCCGCACGCCCGTCGTAATCTGGCAATCATGAAACAGTGCACGCACGCCGACGCGCTGCCGCATCCGGAACCCGGGCCGCTGAGCGAGACCTGCCCGGAGTGTCTGCGGGGCGGCACGCACCCGGTACAGCTTCGGCTGTGCCTCACCTGCGGTCACGTCGGCTGCTGCGACTCCTCGCCGGGGCGGCACGCGACCGAGCACTACAAGGACTCCGGCCATCCCGTGATGAGGACGTTCGAACCCGGCGAGAACTGGCGCTGGTGCTTTGTGGACCACGTACTTGTGTGACTCTGGAGGACCGGGGATGACTCGGATTTTGTACGGTTCGACCGTCTGACGTCTGGGTACGTCAACCCGGCGCGCGCTCTTCCCAATTGGGCCCGCAGACCCTCTAGCCACGGAGCGTATTCATAGGTTTACTATGAGTGACAGCAGGGGGTCGGGGTCCCGGGACAGGAAAGTCGAGAGCGCGATAGCGTCACCGAGGAACCACCTGTCGCGTTACCCCGGGGGGCGACCCTCGGCCCTGAAGAGCTTGTACCACCTTGGAGGTGAGGGTGTCCCAGATCGCAGGCGAGCCCGCGACCCAGGACTTCGTGGAAGTCCGGCTGCCGGCTGCGGGTGCCTACCTGTCGGTGCTGCGGACGGCCACGGCCGGCCTCGCAGCCCGTTTGGACTTCACCCTCGACGAGATCGAGGACCTTCGCATCGCGGTCGACGAGGCCTGCGCGATCCTGCTGCAGCAGGCCGTGTCCGGCTCGGTGCTCAGTTGTGTCTTCCGGCTCGTCGACGACTCGCTCGAGGTCACCGTCTCGGCCCCGACCACGGACGGTCACGCCCCCGCGCGGGACACCTTCGCCTGGACCGTCCTGTCCGCTCTCGCGGGCAAGGTCTCCTCCGCCGTGGACGAGGACAAAACCGTTTCGATCAGCCTCTACAAACAGCGCGGCGCGGGACCCGGGCCGGCGTGAGGAACGGGGACGGGCCGGTGCGGGACGAAGAGCGCGGCACACGGGAACTGCCGCCCGAGGGCAGGGACCCCTCGGACGTTGCCCGACGCAAGGCGGACGCCGTCGACGGCATCGACGGCATCGACGGCATCCCCGAGCAGGCCCGGCCGCACCCGGAGGACGACGCCGGCGACACTGCGGCGGCCGGCTTCCTGGACGACGGGCAGCGTGATCGGGAAGGTGCCGTGCAGAGCGCGCCTCTGGACGGGCGGATCGGGGGCACCCCAATCCGAGCGGAGGCGAGGGCTCGGGGAAGGGCAACGGGCGGGACGATGAGCGAGCACGAGCGACACTCCGAGGACGAGGCGACGGGTGCGCAGCGTGGGCCGGCGACGCCGCACGACCCCCAGGACCGCAGCGGGGCGCGCGTCCTGTTCGTCGAGCTGCGCACGCTGAAGGAAGGCAGCGCCGAGTACGCGGAGCTGCGCAACCAGCTGGTCCGTATGCATCTGCCGCTCGTGGAGCACCTCGCGCGCCGCTTCCGCAACCGCGGTGAGCCGCTGGACGACCTCACCCAGGTCGCCACCATCGGCCTGATCAAGTCGGTCGACCGCTTCGACCCGGACCGCGGCGTCGAGTTCTCGACCTACGCGACCCCGACGGTCGTCGGTGAGATCAAGCGGCACTTCCGAGACAAGGGCTGGGCCGTGCGCGTCCCCCGCCGGCTTCAGGAGCTGCGCCTCGCGCTCACCACGGCGACGGCCGAGCTCTCGCAGCAGCACGGCCGCTCCCCCACCGTCCACGAGCTGGCCGAGAAGCTGGCCATCTCGGAGGAGGAGGTCCTGGAGGGCCTGGAGTCGGCCAACGCGTACTCCACGCTGTCCCTGGACGTCCCCGACACCGACGACGAGTCCCCGGCGGTCGCGGACACCCTGGGCGCCGAGGACGAGGCGCTGGAGGGCGTCGAGTACCGCGAGTCCCTCAAGCCGCTGCTCGAAGATCTCCCGCCGCGCGAGAAGCGGATTCTGCTGCTGCGCTTCTTCGGCAACATGACCCAGTCGCAGATCGCCCAGGAGGTCGGGATCTCACAGATGCACGTGTCCCGGCTGCTGGCCAGGACACTGGCACAGTTGCGCGAGAAACTGCTGGTGGAAGAGTAGGACGCCGGAGCCTGTCCGGTACGGCTATTGCTTCCCGTCCTGTGTACGGCCCGGACCCTTGATGCCGAGGGCCTGGGTCGTCGCCGGGTTGATCAGCAGGACCAGCGTGGTGACCGCGACGGCCGCGAGCGCGATCCCCGCCGGGATCGCCAGGCTGTCCGCCTGGAGCAGGCTGTACGCCACCGGCAACGCCATGATCTGTGTGACGACGGCCGGCCCGCGGCTCCAGCTGCGCCGGCCGAGCAGCCCGCGCGCGGCGAGCAGCGGCAGCAGCGCGAGGACGATCAGCGTGATGCCGCCGGTGACGGCGGACCGCCGGTCGTCCGGGGCGCCGCTCACGCCCTCCACGAGCATCCAGGCACCCCCGGCGAGAAGCGCCAGCCCCTCCAGCGCGGCCAGCGCCGCCGCGGCGGTCAGCCGGGCAGGGCGGCCCTCCGCCTGCTGGGCGGCTTCGGCGGCTTCCGGAGCGGGGTTCTGCTGAGACGTCACCCCTGAAGGGTAGCCTTCGCGGGGCACGCGCCCGTGGTGAGGTTCACGCACCGATCTCTTACGTGATCCCTACCTCGGCCTGGGATCGGTACCACCGAGTAGGTACCCTGCAATCCATGCGTGCACTTCTCGTGGTCAACCCGGCAGCAACCACCACAAGCGCACGTACGCGTGACGTTCTGATCCACGCGCTGGCGAGCGAGACGAAGCTCGAGGCGGTCACCACCGAGTACCGCGGCCACGCACGCGACCTGGGGCGGCAGGCGGCGGAGAGCGGCAATGTCGACCTGGTGGTGGCGCTCGGCGGCGACGGCACCGTCAACGAGGTCGTCAACGGCCTGCTGCACTCCGGCCCCGAACCCGAGCGCCTGCCCGGTCTGGCGGTGGTCCCCGGCGGCTCCACCAATGTCTTCGCCCGCGCCCTCGGCCTGCCGAACGACGCCGTGGAGGCGACCGGCGCGCTGCTGGACGCGCTGCGCGAGGGCCGTGAGCGCACGATCGGCCTCGGGCTGGCCGCGGGCACGCCCGGCACCGAGGACGAGGCCGTCCCGTCCCGCTGGTTCACCTTCACCGCGGGCCTCGGCTTCGACGGGGGCGTGGTCGGCCGGGTCGAGCAGCAGCGCGAGCGGGGCAAGAAGTCGACGCACGCCCTGTACGTACGCCAGGTCGTCCGTCAGTTCCTCGCGGAGTCGAACCGCCGGCACGGCACGGTCTCCATAGAGCGGCCCGGTGAGGATCCGGTCACCGATCTGGTGGTGGCCATAGTCTCGAACACCTCGCCCTGGACGTATCTCGGCAATCGCCCGATGTACACGTCACCTAAGGCCTCGTTCGATAAGGGGCTCGACGTACTCGGCCTCAGCCGGCTGTCCACCGCCGCGGTTGCCCGGTATGGCACCCAGTTGCTCACTTCGTCCCCCGAGCGCGGCCCTCATGGCAAGCATGCATTTTCGTTGCACGACCTTGACCAGTTCACCTTGCATTCGAAGGTGCCGCTGCCCCTCCAGATGGACGGCGACCACCTCGGGCTGCGTACGAGCGTGACGTTCACAGGCGTACGCCGTGCACTGCGTGTGATTGTGTGAGCAGAAGGGGCCAAAGTCCTTTCACTCGAACGTTTAGGCCAGGATCCACCCCATGGAAGTACGGCTGTGACCTAGTCGACACCGAGGAATCAAAAAAAACTTTCCGGAAGGGGTTGTATCCGCCGCTGAGGTTTGCGAGTCTCTACGTGGCGATCGGGACGGCCCGCAACACCGGCCTCCACGGATCGCCAGAACCCCTCTTCACATCACAGGACCACGCCAGTGAACCTGGTAGTCGGCCCTTCACTCGTTGAGGGATTCGTGAAAGCGTTCACATTCACAAGCAATATGCACGTAATCAAGGAGAGGTAGCAGCCATGGACTGGCGTCACAACGCCGTTTGCCGCGAGGAAGACCCCGAGCTCTTCTTCCCCATCGGCAACACCGGTCCTGCGCTGCTGCAGATCGAGGAAGCCAAGGCCGTCTGCCGTCGCTGCCCGGTTATCGAGCAGTGCCTGCAGTGGGCGCTCGAGTCCGGCCAGGACTCCGGCGTCTGGGGTGGTCTCAGCGAGGACGAGCGCCGCGCCATGAAGCGCCGCGCCGCTCGCAACCGGGCCCGTCAGGCCTCCGCCTGACACTCCCGCCCCGCACAACAGCCTGAGCTTGGCGGCGCGTACAGCGAGTACGCATCTCCCGCCCCCGAGCCGCAGCGCGCAGTACCCCGATGCGCTAAGCAACGAGCGATGAGCCCCGGATCACCTGGTGATCCGGGGCTCTTTGCTGTGTGCATACGGGAGTGTGCGGACGATGGTGCGGACGGGACTATTTGTGCGCCCGCACCGGGATGTCCAGGATCACCTGCGTCCCCCGCTCCGGCGCCGGGACCATGTCGAACACACCGCCCAACTCGCCCTCCACCAGGGTCCGTACGATCTGCAGGCCGAGGTTGCCCGCGGTGTGCGGGTCGAAGCCCTCGGGCAGCCCGACGCCGTCGTCCTGGACGGTGACCAGCAGACGGGCCTCCTTGCTGGTGCCGCCGCGGACGGCCGAGACCTCGACCGTGCCGGTGTCGCCCTCGCGGAAGCCGTGCTCCAGGGCGTTCTGGAGGATCTCGGTCAGGACCATCGACAGCGGGGTGGCGACCTCGGCGTCCAGAATGCCGAAGCGGCCGCTGCGCCGACCGGTCACCTTGCCCGGCGAGATCTCGGCGACCATCGCGAGGACGCGGTCGGCGATCTCGTCGAACTCCACGCGCTCGTCCAGGTTCTGGGAGAGCGTCTCGTGCACGATGGCGATCGACCCGACCCGCCGTACCGCCTCTTCGAGGGCCTCGCGGCCGCGGTCCGACTCGATGCGCCGCGCCTGAAGCCGCAGCAGGGCGGCCACCGTCTGGAGGTTGTTCTTCACCCGGTGGTGGATCTCCCGGATGGTGGCGTCCTTGGTGATCAACTCGCGCTCGCGGCGCCGCAGTTCGGTGACATCCCGGAGCAGGACCAGCGAACCGATACGGGTGCCCTTCGGCTTGAGGGGGATCGCCCGGAACTGGATCACCCCGTCATGCGCCTCGATCTCGAACTCGCGCGGCGCCCAGCCGCTGGCGACCTTGGCCAGCGCCTCGTCCACCGGCCCGCGCGTCGGCGCGAGTTCCGCGGTGGTCATGCCCAGGTGGTGGCCGACGAGGTCGGAGGCCAGGCCCAGGCGGTGGTACGCGGACAGGGCGTTCGGGGAGGCGTACTGGACGATGCCGTCGGCGTCCAGCCGGATCAGGCCGTCGCCCACGCGGGGCGAGGCGTCCATGTCGACCTGCTGGTTCGGGAACGGGAACGAGCCGGCCGCGATCATCTGCGCGAGGTCGGAGGCGCTTTGCAGATACGTCAGTTCGAGGCGGCTCGGGGTGCGCACGGTGAGGAGATTGGTGTTGCGCGCGATGACACCGAGGACGCGCCCGTCCCGCCGTACGGGAATGGACTCGACCCGGACCGGGACCTCCTCGCGCCACTCGGGGTCGCCCTCGCGCACGATCCGGCCCTCGTCCAGCGCGGCGTCCAGCAGGGGCCGGCGGCCGCGCGGGACGAGGTGGCCGACCATGTCGTCCTGGTACGAGGTGGGGCCGGTGTTGGGCCGCATCTGGGCGACGGAGACGTAGCGGGTGCCGTCGCGGGTGGGGACCCACAGGACGAGGTCGGCGAAGGAGAGGTCGGAGAGCAGCTGCCACTCCGAGACCAGCAGGTGGAGCCACTCGAGGTCGGAGTCCTCGAGGTCGGTGTGCTGGCGTACGAGTTCGTTCATGGAGGGCACGTGTGCGAGCGTACCTGGGGGTTTGTCCGGCCCCTAAAACACCCGCGGGCCGCGGCGCCTGGGAGGGACCCTCAACCCTCCCGGCACCGCAGCCCGGAGCAATATCGGCCGCGGGGTGTGCGGTCCCGGTAGGCCGAAGGTCGAGGAGCCGGGGCAGTCAGGGCAGAGAGCTCCGGTTCCTCGGTCCGCCTTCCTGTGCGGGGAAGACGGAAGTCCGCGTGTTCTCCCTCGCATTCTGGACTAGACCAGTTTATGTGTCCATGCGTGAGAGGCTGTTTGTTGTTGTCATCTCCGCGGTTGGTCGGACGCCTTGGCGCCCACCCCGCAGCCTAACCCTTGTGGGTTCATGTGCGGGGCATAGATGGTCATGGCATTTTCCACACGCGTCTCTTTTCGTCCGGGCTCAGCGCGTTTCCGTGATCTTCGCCAGTGCGCGGGGTGCGTCCGGGTCCTGTCCGCGGGCGATCGTGACCTCGTGGGCCAGAAGCTGCAGCGGGATGATCTCCAGGACGGGCTGGATCTCCTCGGCCACGTCCTCGGTGGGCAGGACGAAGCCCGCCGAGGCCTGCTCGACCTGACCGCGGGGACCGATGACGACCAGGTCGGCGCCCCTGCCGCGGAGCCGGTCGAGTACCGGCTGGAGCGCCTCGCCGCCCTTCCCGTCGGTGACGACCGCGATGACCGGGGAGACGTTGTCGACCATGGCGAGCGGGCCGTGCAGGAGGTCGGCGCCGGAGTAGGCGAGCGCGGGGATGTAGCTGGTCTCCATCAGCTTGAGGGCGGCCTCCTTGGCCGTCGGGTAGCCATAGCCGCGGGAGGTGATGACCATGCGTTCGGCGAAGCGGTAGCGGGAGGCGAGAGCGCGGACCTCGTCCTGCCGGGCGAGCAGCCGCTCGGCGAGGTCCGGGAGTACTTTCGCCACCGCTCCGTCGCCGCCATGCAGTCCCTCGACGAAGAGGTAGAGGGCGAGGAGGGAGGCCGTGTACGTCTTGGTCGCGGGGAGTGCCTTCTCCGGTCCGGCCATGACGTCGATGTGGTACTCGGACACGCCGGCCAGCGGTGAGCCGGGGTTGTTGGTCACGGCGAGGGTGATCGCGCCGGCCTCGCGGGCGGCCCGGGTGGAGGCCACCAGATCCGGGGAGCCGCCGGACTGGCTGACGGTGACGACCAGGACGTCGGTGAGGTCGGGGCGGGCGCCGTACGCCGTGGTGGTCGACATCGAGGTCAGACCGCAGGGCAGGCCGAGGCGGATTTCGAGGAGGTACTTGGCGTAGAGGGCGGCGTTGTCGGAGGTGCCGCGGGCGGTGAGCAGGACGAACCGGGGTCCGCGGGCGGCGATCTCCCCGGCCACCTGCCGGATGGCCGGGGCGCCCTCGTCCAGGATCCGCCGCAGCACGGCGGGCTGCTCGGCCATCTCACGGGCCATGATCCGGCCGGGGAGGCCGCGCCGGGGGTCGGGAGTCGTGGCGGTGTTCTGACTCATGGGGGTCCTTCCGGCTGGGTCGTTCTCTTCTCGCACCCTGACGTCTGTACGACCGCCCATTCCACTCCCCCGCGGTGAACTCCGCGTGCGGGGTCGCGAGCACCTGGGCCGGTCAGCCCGACTCTGTTAGATTGGTCTAAACCACACAGTCGCATTCGGACCGCTCTTCAGATCGGCAGGCCCAGCGTGGAAGTTGTCATCGTTCCGGACGCCCGGTCGGGCGGCGAGCTCATCGCCGAGGCCATGGCACAGCTCCTGCGGCGCAAGCCCGACGCCCTGCTCGGCGTGGCCACCGGCTCCACTCCGCTGCCCATCTACGAGGCGCTGGCGGCGAAGGTGAAGTCCGGTGCCGTGGACACCTCGCGGGCCCGGATAGCCCAGCTCGACGAATATGTGGGGCTGCCCGCCGAGCACCCGGAGTCGTACCGCTCGGTGCTGCGGCGCGAGGTGCTGGAGCCGCTCGGGATCGGAATGGACGCGTTCATGGGGCCCGACGGCGCGGCCGGGGACGTGCAGGGGGCGTGCGAGGCGTACGACTCGGCGCTGGCCGGGGCCGGCGGGGTGGACCTTCAGCTGCTCGGCATCGGGACGGACGGGCACATCGGCTTCAACGAGCCGTGCTCCTCGCTGGCCTCGCGGACCCGGATCAAGACGCTGACCGAGCAGACCCGGATCGACAACGCGCGCTTCTTCGACGGCGACATCGCGCAGGTACCGCACCATGTCATCACGCAGGGCATCGGGACGATCCTGGAGGCGCGGCACCTGGTGCTCCTCGCCACGGGCGAGGGCAAGGCGGACGCGGTCGCGGCGACCGTCGAGGGCCCGGTCGCCGCGATCTGCCCGGCCTCGGCGCTCCAGCTCCACCCGCACGCCACGGTGGTGATCGACGAGCCGGCCGCATCCAAGCTCAAGCTTGCGGACTACTTCCGCCACACGTACGCGAACAAGCCGGAGTGGCAGGGGATTTAGCGCCCCCGGGCGACAGCTGAAGGTGCCGGCCACCTCAACGGAGTGCGGGGTGACCGGCACCTTGGTCTGCGCCGGGTGGGCGTCCCCTACACCCCCGCGATGACCTCCACCGCCGCCCGGCCGCAGACCCGGGCCGCGCCGTGGGTGGCGATGTGCAGGGTGCCTCGGGGGGTGGCCTGGGGGACGCCCATTTCGACGACGATCGTGTCGGGGCGGGCGGACAGCAGGGTGTCGAGGGCCGTCGTCATCCAGGGGTGGCGGTGTTCGTCGCGGACGACGGCGACGATACGGCGGGCGCCCGCCGCGGCGAGGGCCAGCGGGCCCGCGCCCTCGCCCGCGAAGCTGCCCGTTTCCGTGCCGGGGAGCACACGGGTGAGCTCCGCTGCCACGCCCCAGGGCGTCTCCGCGCCGACCGCGAAGTTCGCGACCGGAGTGAGCGCGGCGACATAGGGCGCTTCGGTGAGCGGGGTGAAGGTTTCCGCGCCGGTGATCCGAAGGGCGCGCCGGGCCGCGCGCAGGCCGACCTCGTCGTCGGCGGCGACCTCACCGGGCCGGCCCGCCGACGCGGTCCACCGCGCCAGCTCCCTTACGCGGTGCGCCGCGTCCGCGAGGCGTTCCTCGGGCAGTTCGCCGGAGCGCACCGCCGAGACGAGGGCGTCGCGCAGGCGCCGTACCGTCTCGTCGTCGCACAGGCCGCCGCCCACGCAGATCGCGTCGGCACCGGCCGCGACCGCGAGGACGCTGCCGCGTTCGATGCCGTAGGTGGCGGCGACGGCCTGCATCTCGATGCCGTCGGTGACGATCAGGCCGTCGTAGCCGAGTTCACCGCGCAGCAGTTCGGTGACGATGCGGTGGGACAGCGTGGCCGGGTGCTCCGGGTCCAGCGCCGGGACCAGGATGTGGGCGCTCATCACCGCACGGGTGCCGGCGGCGATCGCCGCGCGGAACGGCGTCAGTTCGCGTTCCGCCAGCACCTCCGGTCCCACGTCGAGGCGCGGCAGCGCATGGTGGGAGTCGACCGCCGTGTCGCCGTGGCCCGGGAAGTGCTTGGTGCAGGCGGCGACTCCGGCGGACTGGAGGCCGGTGACATAGGCGGCCGTGTGCCGGGCGGCCAGCGCGGTGTCGGCGCCGAACGAGCGGACGCCGATGACCGGGTTGGCCGGGTTGGAATTCACGTCCGCCGAGGGGGCCCAGTTGAGGTTCACCCCGCAGGCGGCCAGGCGCCGGCCGAGTTCGGCGGCGACCTGCATGGTGAGCTCGGTGTCGTCCACCGCGCCGAGGGCGTGGTTGCCGGGGAAGGAGGATCCGGTCCGCACCTCGAGACGGGTGACGTCACCGCCCTCCTCGTCGATCGCGACGAGCACGTCGTCGCGTTCGGCGCGCAACTGGGCGGTCAGGGCGGCCAGTTGCCCGGGCGAGGCGATGTTGCGGCCGAACAGGCCGACGGAGGCGAGGCCTTCGCCGAGCCGGCGCAGCAGCCAGTCGGGGGCGGCGGTCCCGGTGAATCCGGGCTGGAGGACGGTCAGCGCGTCGCGCGTCAGGGTGTCGGTACCGCGGGCGAATGTCGTCATCGGGTGGCGCTATCCCTTCACTGCGCCCGCGGTCAGGCCCGCGGCCATCTTGCGCTGGACGAGGAGGAACAGGACGACGATCGGCACGGCCATCATCGTGGAACCGGCCATCATCGGGGCGTACTCGGTGCCGTGCTTGGTGGTGAAGTTGCCGAGCCACACGGTCGCGGTCTGGTGTTTCTGGCTGAGCAGCATGAGGGCGTACAGGTACTCGTTCCAGGCCTGGATGAAACCGTAGACGGAGGTGGCGACCATGCCGGGGGCGAGGAGCGGGAAGACGACGCGGAGGAAGGCGGAGGTGCGGGAGCAGCCGTCGACCATCGCCGCCTCCTCCAGCTCCTTCGGGATGTTGACGATGAAGCCGCGCAGCGTCCACACCGTGAAGGGGAGGATGAAGGTGAGGTACGTGATGATCAGGCCGGTGAGCCTGTCGTACTGCTTCAGGTCGTTCAGCAGCAGAAACACCGGGATGATCATGGCGACCAGCGGGACCATCTGGACCGCCAGGATGCCCACGATCACGATCTTGCGGCCGCGGAAGGCGAAGCGGGAGATGGCGAGCGCGGCCAGCATGCCGACGACGACGCCGATCGCCACGACGGACAGCGACACGACCAGGCTGCGCGCGACCGGTCCCCAGAAGTCGGCGATGTCCAGCGCCCGGCTGAAGTTGTCGAGCGTGATACCGGTCGGCAGCAGGCTCGGGTCCGGGTCGATGGCGTCCTTGGCCGGCTTGAGGGCCGTGTTGAGCATCCAGTAGACGGGGAAGCCCGCGGTCAGGAAGACGAGGAGTCCGAGGAGGTTCCAGCCGAGCCTCGACCTCCGGCGGGCCTCGGGAGCGAGGGCACTCATTCGACCTCTCCGATCTTCAGCATCTGGCGCATGTAGACGGCGACCACCCCGAGCAGCAGCACCACGGTGAGCAGGGCGATCGCCGAGCCCTGGGCGTAGTCGTTGACGACGAAGGCACGGTCGTACGAGTACGTGGTCAGCAGCTGGAACTCGGCCTCCGGGTGTCCGTTGCGCATCACGAAGACCTGCGGGAAGACGCCCATGTCCCAGATGACCGACAGCGTCGTGAGCATCACGATGACCGGCTTGAGGATGGGGAGGGTGACATAGCGGAAGACGCCCCAGGCGCCCGCGCCGTCCAGCCGGGCCGCCTCCTCCAGTTCAGCGGGGACCTGGGTGAGGCCGGCGCTGAGGGTGATCACCACAAAGGGCACGGCCCCCCACACCACCAGCAGCATGATCACGGCCAGCCCCTGCGGCCCGCTGGCGAACCAGTTGTGGCCGATCATCTCCACCCCGGGCAGTTTGCTGAGCAGCGCGTTGAGGATGCCGTAGTCGGCGTCGAACAGCCACTTGAAGACCGTGGTGGCGACGATGATGGGCATGCCCCAGCTGGCCACCAGCGCGATGTTGACGAGGGTCTTCACCCAGCCGGAGACCCGCTGCAGCAGCAGCGCGATCAGCATGCCGGCGACCATCGTGAAGATCACGCAGCCGGCGGCGAAGACGATCGTCCGCAGGACCACCGCCCAGAACTCGCCGTCGCCCAGCACCTTGGTGAAGTTGCCGAACCCGACCGACTCGGCGGGCTGGAAGCCCCACAGCTGCGGCTGCCCGTACTTCTGGAAGGAGAGGGTGACCAGACGGACCAGCGGATAGCCGAGGACGAGCGCCAGGATGAGCAGGCAGGGGGCGAGCAGCAGCCAAGGGGTGGCGGCGCCGCCCGAGGTCCGCTTGACGCCCGGCCGCCGTGGTAGGGACGGGGGCGGTGCCGGCCGGGGCGGCGGCACCTTGGCGGGGGTGGTCGTGTCTGCGGCAGTCATCGCGCGCTCCTCAGCGGTCCCTCTGGTCGTACGGGACGGCGGGGCTCCGCCGTGGCGAAGCCCCGCCGTCGGTCACTTGGCGTTGATGACCTCGTCGATCGCGGCGTCCGCGGCCTTGGCGGCGGCCTCGACCGACTTCTTGCCGGTGCCGATGTCCTGGAGCATGGTCTGCAGGATCTGGGCCTTCTCGACCTTGCCCCAGCCGGGGGCCATCGGGACGAACCAGCTGGACTCGGCCGCGGTGGCCGGGACCGCCGTCGCGGGGTCGTTCTTCAGGGGAGCCAGGTCGGTCTTGTTGTTGGGCAGGTTGCCCTTGCCGATCAGGCCCTTCTGGCCGGAGGAGCCGGCGAACGCGTTGATCCACTCGGCGGCGACGGCCTGCGCGTCGGACTTCACCGGGACGGCGAGGTCGGAACCGCCCAGGAAGACGGGGAGGTTCTTGCCGGAGGGGCCGGGCATCACGAAGTTCTCGAGGTTGTCCCTGAGCTTGCCGGTCTTGTCGTTCTTCGGGTCGGCCGCCGTCGCGCCCTCCCACGCGGCGCCGAAGATCATGCCGGACTTGCCCTGGCCGTAGACGATGTAGCGGTCGGACTCGTCCTTGGTCTTGTCGCCGTGCATATACGTGTCGACGACGTTCTTGAAGGCGGTGAGGCCCTTCACGGACTCCGGCGAGGAGAGGCCGGCCTTCCACTGGCCGCCCTCCTCCGTGGCGATGGAGCCGCCGGCGTCGTAGACGAAGGACATGGCCGCGTACCAGTCACGGGTGGGCTGGTACCAGGCGCTGAACTTGTCGCCCTCCTTCTTCTGGACCTTGTCCAGGGCGGCGGTCAGCTCCTCGTACGTCTTCGGGGCGGACTTCACTCCCGCCGAGGCGAAGAGGTTCTTGCGCCAGTTGCCGACGCGGCCGCCGGCGTAGTACGGCACGCCGTAGGTCTTGCCCTGGTAGGTGACCGAGGCCTTCAGACCGTCCAGCCAGGCGGAGGAGTTGTCGAACTTCGCCGGGTCGACGGGGGCGAAGGCGCCGTTGACCATGTAGGCGAGCATCTCGGTGTTGCCCATCTCGACCACGTCGGGGGCCTTGTCGGTGGCGAGGACCGCGTCGAGCTTGGTGTTCTTGTCCGGCCAGCCGTAGTACTCGTGGTTGATCTTGATGCCGGGGTGCTTCTTCTGCACCGCGGCGTCGGCGGCCTTGACCAGCTCGGGCCAGTTGTTCTGGGCGTCGACGGTGAGCCAGACGGTCAGTTCCTTGGCGTCCGCGCCCGTGTCGCCCGAACCCTCGTTGCCGTCGTCGCTCCCGCACGCCGCGATGGAGACCATGATGCCCGCGATACCGATCGCGGCTGCCAGCTTGCGCTTCACGCCACCCTCCTCAGGGATGCACCACAAACCCCCCTGCCTCTCGCGGTATTGGCGTCTGCGCACGTACCGCCCATGGGGCCGGGCCTGGACCAATGGTGTAGACCAGTGAGGGGAGCTTGGCCCAGACCAAAGGGTGTGTCAAGGGTGCTCGAACGGCCCCGACCAGCCGTTATGCGACCTACATATGCAGGAACCTTTAAGTAAGAACCTGTCGAAAACAGCGCTCCGGCACGGCAGACTTGAGGTAGACCACTTGCGCGGTGGACTAGACCAACAGAGATGCCGACGGTATACAGAGGGGATCACGGAGCGCGCGGAGAACGTCTTCGCCCCAGCCGTGCCACGATGTGAGCCGTGACCGAGGGATGTCGGTCGTGATGGCATACGGAGCCGGGAAGGCGGAGCATGAGCACCGAGGTCAGCAGTGCGGAGAACGAGAACGGGACCAGCGTCCGTACCGCCCGCGTGCCCAAGTACTACCGCCTGAAGAAGCACCTGCTCGACATGACGGAGACCCAGGCGCCCGGAACGCCGGTCCCGCCCGAGCGCACGCTGGCGGCGGAGTTCGACACGTCGCGCACCACCGTGCGCCAGGCCCTCCAGGAACTGGTCGTCGAAGGCCGCCTGGAGCGCATCCAGGGCAAGGGCACCTTCGTCGCCAAACCGAAGGTGTCGCAGGCGCTCCAACTCACCTCGTACACCGAGGACATGCGCGCGCAGGGCCTCGAACCCACCTCGCAGCTCCTGGACATCGGCTACATCACCGCCGACGACCGGCTCGCCGAACTGCTCGACATCACGGCCGGCGGCCGGGTGCTGCGCATCGAGCGGCTGCGCATGGCCAACGGCGAGCCGATGGCCATCGAGACGACACATCTGTCGGCGAAGCGATTCCCCGCCCTGCGCCGGTCCCTGGTCAAGTACACGTCCCTGTACACGGCGCTGGCCGAGGTGTACGACGTCCATCTCGCCGAGGCCGAGGAGACCATCGAGACCTCGCTGGCCACCCCGCGCGAGGCCGGCCTGCTCGGCACCGACGTGGGCCTGCCGATGCTGATGCTGTCCCGCCACTCCCTGGACAGGGACGGCAAGCCGGTGGAGTGGGTGCGATCGGTCTACCGCGGGGACCGCTACAAGTTCGTGGCGAGACTGAAGCGGCCTGCGGAGTAGAGCCGCACCGACCGTGAGGCCGGCTGGGGGTCCGGGGGTCATCCCCCGGGGACAATGCAGCGTGGCGAGGCTGAAGCGGCCTGCGGAGTAGCTCCGGCTACCGCACGCGGTGTAGCGCAACTCCCGCTCTTGTTCTACGTTCCCCCCGTCGCCGCATGGACGGGAGGACCACCCGGTGCGTACCGCGAACGTCCGATCCATCGTCATCTGGACCCTCGTCGCGCTCGTCGGCGCGGCGGGCTGGTCCGTGCTCGCGCTCTCCCGGGGCGAGGACGTCTCGGCCGCCTGGATGGTCGCGGCCGCCCTCGGCTCGTACGCGATCGCCTATCGCTTCTACGCGAAGTTCATCGCGTACAAGGTCCTCAAGGTCGACCACACCCGGGCCACCCCCGCCGAACGCCTCAACAACGGCATCGACTTCCATCCCACCGACCGCCGGGTGCTGCTCGGCCACCACTTCGCGGCGATAGCGGGCGCCGGACCGCTGGTCGGCCCCGTGCTGGCCGCGCAGATGGGCTATCTGCCCGGCACGGTCTGGATCATCGCGGGCGTCGTCTTCGCGGGCGCGGTCCAGGACATGGTGGTGCTGTTCTTCTCGACGCGGCGGAACGGCAGGTCTCTTGGCCAGATGGCCCGCGAGGAGATCGGCCCGTTCGGCGGTGCGGCCGCGCTGATCGCCGCCTTCGCCATCATGATCATCCTGCTCGGAGTGCTGGCCCTGGTGGTCGTCAACGCGCTGGCCGCCTCCCCATGGGGCACCTTCTCCATCGCGATGACCATCCCGATCGCCCTGCTGATGGGCTTCTACTTACGGGTCCTGCGGCCGGGCCGGGTCACCGAGGTCTCGCTGCTGGGCGTGGCGCTGCTGCTGCTCGCGCTGGTCGCGGGCCGCTGGGTCGCCGAGTCGTCGTGGGCCGGCACCTTCACGCTCGCGCCCTCCACCCTGGTCGTCTGGCTGGTGGCGTACGGCTTCGTCGCCTCGATCCTGCCAGTGTGGATGCTGCTCGCACCCCGCGACTACCTCTCCACCTTCATGAAGATCGGCACGATCCTCCTGCTCGCGCTCGGTGTGGTGATCGTGCTGCCGACGCTGCGGATGGACGCGGTCACCGACTTCGCCTCGCGCGGCGACGGACCGGTCTTCGCGGGCTCCCTCTTCCCGTTCGTCTTCATCACCATCGCCTGCGGCGCCCTGTCCGGCTTCCACTCGCTCATCTCGTCGGGCACGACGCCGAAGATGATCCAGAAGGAGACGCAGGTCCGGATGATCGGCTACGGCTCCATGCTGATGGAGTCCTCGGTCGCGGTCATGGCGCTGGTCGCGGCGAGCATCGTCGACCCGGGCCTGTACTTCGCGATGAACGCGCCGTCCGGGGTGATCGGCACGACGGTGGAGAACGCCTCGCAGGTGGTGACCGGCTGGGGCTACCAGATCTCCCCCGGCGATCTGGCCCAGGCCGCGAAGAACGTCGAGGAGTCGAGCCTGCTGTCCCGCACCGGCGGTGCGCCCACACTCGCCGTGGGTGTCTCGGAGATCTTCTCCCAGGTCACCGGCGGGGGCCTCAGGGCGTTCTGGTACCACTTCGCGATCATGTTCGAGGCGTTGTTCATCCTGACCGCGCTGGACGCCGGCACCCGCGTGGGCCGGTTCATGCTCCAGGACCTGCTGGGCAACGTCTTCCGGCCCTTCAGGAACGTCAGCTGGAAGCCGGGACTCGTCGTCACCAGCGCGATCGTGTGCGGACTGTGGGGCTACTTCCTGTGGGTGGGCGTCCATGAGCCCCTCGGCGGAATCAACCAGCTCTTCCCGGTCTTCGGCATCTCCAACCAGCTGCTCGCGGCGGTCGCCCTGGCCGTCTGCACGACCCTGCTCGTGAAGTCGGGGCGCCTCAAGTGGGCCTGGATCACGGGGATTCCGCTCGCCTGGGACGCGACGGTGACCCTCACGGCGAGCTGGCAGAAGGTGTTCTCCAGCGATCCCCGGGTCGGCTTCTTCAAGCAGCGGTCCGTGTTCCAGGACGCCATCGACGCCGGAAAGGTCCTGCCGCCGGCCAAGAACATGGACGACATGCACACCGTGGTCACCAACTCCACGGTGGACGGCATCCTCACCGCGCTCCTGCCCGTGCTGATCGTGGTGGTGATCGCGGACGCGCTGCGCGTGTGCGTCCGGCACATCCGCCGCCCGGCGCTGTCCAGCCTGAGCGAATCGCCGTACGTCGAGTCGAGGATCGTGGCCCCGGCCGGGCTGTTCCCGACACAGCAGGAGAAGGAGGAGGCGCGTGCTGCGATCGGCGCTTCACCGGGTCGTTCGGACGCTTAGGGGCGTGCGCTGGTATCTGCGGGAGCTGACGGACGAGTCGGCGTACGACCGTTATGTCGCGCATCTGCGCGCGATCCGTCCCGGGGCACCGGTGCCGACCCGCCGTGCCTTCGAGCGGATGCGGACACAGCGTCAGGAGGCCGACCCCCGGCAGGGGTTCCGCTGCTGCTGAGAACGAGCCGTAAGACCGAGTTGACGCTACGAAGCCACCCCGACACAACATCTGGGGTTGTCACCTCAACCCGGCACAAGATGTATGCTCATCCTCGCTGTCGCCGCAGGGGAATCCGGTGCGAATCCGGAACTGTCCCGCAACGGTGTACTCCTACGCGTATCACCGCGTTCGAGGCTCAGTCCGAGGACCTGCCGACAGTGCGCCCCGGCCGTCCGGCCGGTGTGCCATGACGTCCGGGCCTCGCGGAATGGGCCGGTGGACGCGACGCCGTGTGCGCTCGTGAGCTGCCCCCTGCGCTCCGCAAGGCCCCGTGCCGAGCGAGGGAGAGCCCCACGTGACCATCGCGCCAGCCGATCCGGCTTCAGCAGCCAGCAGCGTGGCCGACGACGGTCCCGGGACCGCGCTGCTGCGGACCCTGACCGAGCTGACCGCCGACCTCCCCGACGCCGACCCCGGCCGGGTGGCCGCCGCCGCGCTGCGCGGCCGGTCCGCGCGGGCCGACGAGGCGGAGCTGCGGGAGCTGGCCACCGAGGCGGCGGCCGGTCTCATCTCGGAGGACCCGGCGTACTCCCGGCTGGCCGCCCGGCTGCTGACGATCAGCATCGCGGCCGAGGCCGCCTCGCAGGGCGTGACGATGTTCACCCAGTCCGTCGCGGTCGGGCACCGCGAGGGGCTCATCGCCGACCGCACCGCCGCGTTCGTGCGGCTGCACGCGCGCCGCCTCGACGCGCTCGTCGACGCCTCGGCCGACGACCGCTTCGGCTACTTCGGCCTGCGCACCCTGCACAGCCGCTATCTGCTCCGGCACCCGTTCACCCGTCAGGTGATCGAGACGCCCCAGCACTTCATGCTGCGGGTGGCCTGCGGTCTGGCCGAGGACGACACGGTGAGGTCGCTGGAGGAGGTCGCGGCGCTCTACGGGCTCATGAGCCGTCTCGACTACCTGCCCTCCTCCCCCACGCTCTTCAACTCCGGCACCCGGCACCCCCAGATGTCGTCCTGCTACCTCCTCGACTCCCCGCTGGACGAGCTGGACTCCCTCTACGACCGCTACCACCAGGTCGCCCGTCTCTCGAAGCACGCGGGCGGCATCGGGCTGTCGTACTCCCGGATCCGGTGCCGCGGTTCGCTGATCCGCGGCACGAACGGGCACTCCAACGGCATCGTCCCGTTCCTGAAGACCCTGGACGCCTCGGTCGCCGCCGTGAACCAGGGCGGCCGGCGCAAGGGCGCGGCCGCGGTCTACCTGGAGACCTGGCACTCCGACATCGAGGAGTTCCTGGAGCTGCGCGACAACACGGGCGAGGACGCCCGCCGTACGCACAACCTGAACCTCGCGCACTGGATCCCGGACGAGTTCATGCGCCGGGTGAACGCCGACGCGCTGTGGTCGCTGTTCTCGCCCGCGGACGTGCCCGAGCTGGTCGACCTGTGGGGCGAGGAGTTCGACGCCGCGTACCGCAGGGCCGAGGCCGCGGGGCTCGCGCGCAGGACCATCCCGGCCCGTGACCTCTACGGCCGGATGATGCGCACCCTCGCGCAGACCGGCAACGGCTGGATGACCTTCAAGGACGCGGCCAACCGCACCGCCAACCAGACCGCCGAGCCGGGCCATGTGGTCCACTCCTCCAACCTCTGCACGGAGATTCTGGAGGTCACGGACGACGGGGAGACGGCGGTCTGCAACCTGGGGTCGGTGAACCTCGGCGCGTTCGTCGACCCGGCCGTCGGCGACATCGACTGGGAGCGGCTGGACGCCACCGTCCGCACCGCCGTCACCTTCCTCGACCGCGTCGTCGACATCAACTTCTACCCGACCGAGCAGGCGGGCCGCTCCAACGCCCGGTGGCGTCCCGTCGGCCTCGGTGCGATGGGGCTGCAGGACGTCTTCTTCAAGCTGCGCCTGCCCTTCGACTCGCCAAAGGCGCAGGCGCTCGCCACCCGGATCGCCGAGCGGATCATGCTCACCGCGTACGAGGCGTCCGCGGACCTCGCCGAGCGCAACGGCCCGCTGCCGGCATGGGAGAAGACCCGTACGGCCCGGGGTGTGCTGCACCCCGACCACTTCGGCGTGGAGCTCGCCTGGCCGGAGCGGTGGGCGGCCCTGCGCGAGCGCATCGCCTCCGTCGGCATGCGCAACTCCCTCCTCCTCGCCATCGCGCCGACCGCCACCATCGCGTCGATCGCGGGCGTGTACGAGTGCATCGAGCCGCAGGTCTCGAACCTCTTCAAGCGCGAGACGCTGTCCGGCGAGTTCCTCCAGGTCAACTCGTATCTGGTGAAGGACCTCAAGGAGCTGGGCGTCTGGGACGCCCGCACCCGTGAGGCGCTGCGCGACTCGAACGGTTCGGTGCAGGACTTCGGGTGGATCCCGGCCGACGTCCGCGCCCTGTACCGCACGGCGTGGGAGATCCCGCAGCGCGGTCTGATCGACATGGCGGCGGCCCGCACGCCGTTCCTGGACCAGTCCCAGTCCCTGAACCTGTTCATGGAGACGCCGACCATCGGCAAGCTCTCCTCGATGTACGCGTACGCCTGGAAACAGGGCCTGAAGACGACGTACTACCTGCGCTCGCGCCCGGCGACGCGCATCGCCCGGGCCGCCCAGGCCACTGTCCCCGTGCAGGCCACCCCGGACCCCGAGGCGGTCGCCTGCTCCCTTGAGAACCCCGAGTCCTGCGAGGCCTGCCAGTAATGCCCAGCAACCAGAATCTTCTCGACCCCGGCTTCGAGCTGACTCTGCGCCCCATGCGCTACCCGGACTTCTACGAGCGCTACCGGGACGCCATCAAGAACACTTGGACCGTGGAGGAGGTCGACCTCCACTCCGACGTCGCCGACCTCGCGAAGCTCAGTCCCGCGGAGCAGCACCTGATCGGCCGGCTGGTCGCGTTCTTCGCGACGGGCGACTCGATCGTGGCGAACAACCTCGTGCTGACGCTGTACAAGCACATCAACTCCCCGGAGGCGCGCCTGTATCTGTCGCGCCAGCTCTTCGAGGAAGCCGTCCACGTCCAGTTCTATCTGACCCTGCTGGACACCTACCTCCCCGACCCGGAGGACCGGGCGGCCGCCTTCGCCGCCGTGGAGAACATCCGGTCCATCCGCGAGAAGGCGGAGTTCTGCTTCACGTGGATGGACTCGGTCGAGAAGCTGGACCGTCTGGAGTCGCAGGCCGACCGCCGCCGCTTCCTGCTCAATCTGATCTGCTTCGCCGCGTGCATCGAGGGCCTGTTCTTCTACGGTGCCTTCGCGTACGTCTACTGGTTCCGCAGCCGCGGTCTGCTGCACGGTCTCGCCACCGGCACCAACTGGGTGTTCCGCGACGAGACGATGCACATGAGCTTCGCCTTCGAGGTGGTCGACACCGTCCGCAAGGAGGAGCCCGAGCTCTTCGACGACCGGATGCAGCAGCAGGTCGCCGACATGCTGCGGGGGGCCGTCGAGGCCGAGCTGCAGTTCGCGCGCGATCTGTGCGGTGACGGTCTGCCGGGCATGAACACCGAGTCGATGCGTCAGTACCTGGAGTGCGTGGCCGACCAGCGGCTGACCCGCCTCGGCTTCGCGCCCGTGTACGGCTCCGAGAACCCGTTCTCCTTCATGGAGCTCCAGGGCGTCCAGGAACTGACGAACTTCTTCGAGCGCCGCCCTTCGGCGTACCAGGTCGCGGTGGAGGGCTCGGTCTCCTTCGACGACGAGTTCTAGAGACCGGTTCCACAACGGCGCAAGGGGTGGATCCGGACGCCCGGACGGCACGTCCAAGGGGCGAGGAGGCCACCCCATGTGCCGAACAAGCCACCACCGGAGCCACCGGATCCACCGGAGCCACCAGGTGCACCGGATCGCCGCCCTCGCCGCGGTGACGCTTCTGCTCGCCGGCTGCGGCGCTCAGAGCGGCGGCGCGGGCGGCGGCGGCACCGTGTCGCCGTCCCCCGCGACGTCCGCGACATCCGCGAAGGGCTGTACGGTTCGGTCGACGTTCACGGCCGCCGACTCCGGCCGCAGGATCTGCCTGGCGACCGGGGACGTGGTCCGGGTGAGCCTTGACGGCACCCCGGCCCGTCCCTGGACGCCCGTCGCCGTCACCGGCAGTGCCCTGGAGGCCACCAACAGCGGCATCGTCCTTCGGCCGGGCGATGCCTCCGCCGCCTTCAAGGCGGTGGCGGCCGGGACGGCACGGCTTTCCGCGTCGCGCCCGCTGTGTGCCGCCGACCCCGGCCGGGTCGCGTGCGAGGGCCTTCAGGAGTGGTGGGTCACCGTGGCGGTGACGTAGCTGCGGGAGCGGGGCCGCGCGGGGCGGACGGTGTCCTGCCGCGGGTGCTCCGCCTCCTTGAGCTGACGGTCGATGCGCCGGTCGTGCACGATGCCGATCACCGTGGGGGCGACCAGGAGCGCCAGGATCGCGAGAACGGTCAGTGTTCCGATGAGTGCTTCCAGCTGCGTCGTATTCATGTACACCACTGTCGCGCCGAATACTCCTTACCAACAGTGGCAGGACTGCCGCACACCCTCGATTTACTGCCACATTGGTGGCACACTGGCACCATGCTGAAAAACGTAGTCGCCGTCCTGCTCGACGGCGTGCACCCCTTCGAACTGGGCGTCGTCTGCGAGGTCTTCGGCATCGACCGCAGCGACGAGGGCCTGCCGGTGTACGACTTCGCCGTCGTCTCGGCGGAGGGCCCGAACCTGAGCACCCACGTCGGCGGACTCACCGTCACCACGGCCTACGGCCTCGACCGGCTGGAGGAGGCCGATCTGATCGCCGTACCGGCCGGAAGCGACTACGTCACGCGCAGCTATCCGCCCGAGCTGCTGGACGCCCTGGTGCGGGCCGTGGAGCGCGGTGCCCGGGTACTCAGCGTCTGCTCGGGCGTCTTCGTGCTGGGCGAGGCCGGGCTGCTCGACGGGCGGCGGTGCAGTGTGCACTGGCGCCAGGCCGACGAGCTCGCCGTGCGCAATCCACGGGCGATCATCGAGCCGGACGTGCTGTACGTCGACGAGGACCCGGTGATCACCTCCGCCGGCACCGCCGCCGGCATCGACGCCTGTCTGCACATCGTGCGCAAGGAGCAGGGGCCCGAGGTCGCCAACAAGATCGCCCGGCGGATGGTCGTACCGCCGCACCGGGACGGCGGGCAGGCCCAGTACATCGAGCGGCCGCTGCCCAAGTCGCCGTGCGACACGGTCGGCGAGGTGCTGGCGTGGATGGAGCGCCACCTCGACGAGGACGTCACCGTCGAGCAGCTCGCCGACCGCGCCCTGATGTCCCCGCGCACCTTCGCCCGCCGCTTCCAGCAGGAGACGGGGACCACTCCGTACCGCTGGATCCTGCGCCAACGGGTGCTGCTGGCACAGCGGTTGCTGGAGGCGACGGACGAGACGATGGACGCGATCGCGGGCCGAACGGGGTTCGGCACCGCGGCCGCGCTGCGCCATCAGTTCGTACGGGCGCTGGGCACCACCCCCAACGCATACCGGCGCACGTTCCGGGGCCCGGAGGCCGCAGAGGACGCCGCCTGACCGGTCATCTCGGCGTCGCCCTGAGCAACAGCCGGTGCGGGCGCAGGGTGATGCCCACACGGGTGGAGTCGTTCGAACCGGCCACCTGATCGAAGCGGAACGCCGCCGCCAGCGCCGCCGTGATCAGGGTCAGCATGGCCATCGAGAAGTGGTCGCTCGGACACTTGCGGTTGCCCACGCTGAACGGCCGCATGGCGTATTTCGGCACTTCCTGCACCCGCTCCGGAAGCCACCGGTCCGGGTCGAACTCCTGGTTGCGGGCATACGAACGCGGGTCGCGCTGGATCGCGTACGGGCTGTACACGAGGTCGGCACCGGCCGGAATACGATACCCGCCGAGTTCCGTTTCGGTCACCGCCCGGCGCGTCAAAATCCATACGGCGGGCCGCAACCGCATGGACTCGACGACGACATTGTTGGTGTGGCCGAGCTTGCGGACGTCCTCGAATGCCACCGGCCGGCCGCCGGTCACGGATTCAACCTCCGCGCACACCCTGTCCGCGTGTTCCGGATGGTCGGCGAGCACCTGAAGCAGCGTCATGATCGTGGACGCGATGGTTTCGCTGCCGGGGGTGAGTATCGCGACCACCTGATCATGGATCTCCTGTTCCCCGATCGGGTCGCCATTGTCGTCCTTCGCCTCCAGCAATGCCGTCAGCAAATCGTCCGGCCTTTGACGGGATGCCCGGCGCTCGGCGACGATCTCGTCGACCACGAGATGCAAATCGGCCAGCGCCCGGTTGAATTTGCGGTTGGCCGGGAGAGGCAGCCGGTACAGGGGTCCGAGCGGGACCACCATCCGTTGGTACATACCGCGGAAGACGGTGGCGAGCGCGGCGCACAGCCGCTCGGCCCGCTCGTCCATGTACTCGCCGCGCAGCAGACAGCGCGCGGCCACCCGCACGGCGACCCGGAAGGCCTCGGAGGTGCAGTCGATCGTCTCGCCCGGCTTCCAGCGCTCGGTCAGCGCATGCGCCTCCTCCTCCATGATCGGCCCGTACCCGGGGATCGCGTCCAGCCGGAAGGCGGGCTGGATGGTGCGCCGCTGGCGCCGGTGCAGCGGGCCGTTGGCGGTGGCGACGCCTTCCCTTCCGAGCAGGCCTTCCAGCGACTCCCACAGCGGCCCGGCGATGAGGTAGTCGGGGCTCAGCGCGAGGGCTCCGGTGAGGGCCGGCGTGGTGACGGCGTACACCGTCTTCGGGCCGAGCTTCAGCCGTACGACCTCGCCGTGGTCGCGCAGCCGGGACATGAACGCCAGCGGGTCGCGGGCCAGTTGCCAGCCGTGGCCGAGGGCCGGGACACCCCCGCCGGCGAGGGGCGGCTCACGAAGCTCCGTCGCTCCGCGGACTTCGGGGGCTGTATGTGCTGCGCGCTTCACAGACTCGACGGTCATTTCTCACCTGCCGCTTCGTTGTTGACGTACGGGGGCGTGGACCGGTCGTCCCAGCAGTCGACCATGTACCGGCCGGACTCGTGGTGGAACCAGTAGACGGAACTGAACCAGTTCCGCATATTTCCCAGACAGGCCCGTACGGCGACACTCAGGTCCTTTCCCCGCACGGTGCCGTCGGCGATGCGGTCGGCGAAACGCAAGGCGTCCCGTTCGGCCAGCAGGAATTGCAGGATGCATTCCTGGACGCGTCGCCGAATTTCCCCCACCGCTTCCTCCAGCGTCAGCCCCTCGTGTTTGATGAGACTGAGCCCGAGATTGTGGACCTCGTCCCCCGCTATTTCCTTGGGGAGTGAACAGAGGTCGTTGTACCAGGCGGCGAATTCCTGGCTCAGCAGCGCCGCCCGCCGAAATGCCGGGTGTTTGCGCACCTGGTCCGGCAGTTCACATCCGGCGCTCGGCTCCAGCAGATCGGTCCAGATCCAGTGCGCGAAGGTGAGGCGGCGCAGGGCGAGATACTCCTCGACCGTGGGAACCCGTCCGACGGTGCGGTTGCGGAATTCCCGGTCGTACGCCTCGATCACCGCGTGGAAGTGCCGGGCGAACCGCGCGTTCCACCCGTCGGACAGGAACGAGTACAGCCGCGCCACACTGTCCGCCAGCCCTGCGACCAGTGGGTCCTCGTGGTGCAGATGGGTCAGGGGTGAGTCCAGGGCGGCGTGCAAACGGAACCTGAGCTGCCGCCAGGCGCCCGCCCGGCCGTGGACGATGTCGCGGTCGTGCCGGTCGTCCCAGACGAAGAACCACGCGCTGTAGTCGGCTATCGCCTGCAGGACGTCGTCCGGGGCACCGATGTAGTACCCCGCCATGAGGTCGGTGTAGCACAGGCCGTCGGCATATTCCTCCACCTTGTCCGCAGGCATGAGCCGTTTTTCCAGCAGCCAGGTGCGTGTCTTCTCCTGGAGCCTGGGCCAATACGAGTGGAGTTGCCTGGGAAACGCTGCTTCGATCACCGGAAGAGAGAGCGAGGGTGGGATGGCGATCGCCGTCAGTGTCGATGTGGTGCTGTATGGGAAAGCATGCACGAACAAAACCCCTCTCAGCCGCCAGTCGCGCACGCCCCTCCCTCTGTGCGGGGCGTGCGCCGTTGCGTATCCCCGCACTGCCCATTCAGCACCACAACTGACCGTTCTGGGAATGGATTTGCTTCGTTCACCACCCCTCAGCGCGTAGAATCTCCCCCTCTGTGCCGGGTTATGGATCACTGGAGGAGTACAGGACGATCGGGAGTGCGACAGACAGACGAACGGCGCCTGTGCGGGAAGGGAATCCTGAACAGGCGCCGTGCGTACGGGAGTCGTGGGGCGTCAGTCGTTCGCGACCACGGGGTAGCGGGGCTCGTTCTCGGCCATCTGCCGCAGCGCGTCCTTGCGTTCACGCTTGGAGAGCCGGTCGATGTAGAGGTACCCGTAGAGGTGGTCGGTCTCGTGCTGCAAACACCGGGCAAAGTATCCGGTGCCGCGCACCTTGATCGGGTTGCCCTTCTCGTCCTGCCCGGTCACCTCGGCGTAGTCCGGGCGGGCGAGCGGCGCGTACGCGGTGGGCACCGACAGGCAGCCCTCGTTGCTGTCGTCGAGCCGGCGCTTGTCGGCGGGCAGGTCGACGAGCTTGGGGTTGCAGACGACACCGACGTGCCGGACGCCCTCGTCGTCGCCGCAGTCGTAGACGAAGACCTTCAGGTCCACGCCGATCTGGTTGGCGGCAAGGCCCACGCCCTCGGCGGCGCGCTGCGAGGCGAACATGTCCGCGACCAGCTGCTGAAGCTCCTCGCCGAACTCGGTGACGTCCTTGCACTCCTTGTGCAGCACCGGGTTCCCGACGACCGTGATCGGCCGCGAGGTGCCCCGCTCACGCCAGGCGTTCTCGCGCTCCTCCGTCTCCTCGGTGTCGATGACGAAGCCCTCGTCGTCCACGGGGAGCACGCCCGCGTGCTGCTGATCGGTGTCCTGCTGCGCCATGACCGACGTATGCCTTCCTCGGAAAAACGGGGGTGTGATGCTGATACAGGGTACGGGGAGCGCCCCATCAGGGGCGCGCGGCAGTGTCGGTGTGCAGCTCCGCCACGTGGGCGCGACCAGCCACGACGGCGCCGAGCTAGCAGACTTCCTCCAGATCCCGCCAGTCCCGAGAATCCGGGCTGTCCGCAACCCACCCGTCCAGCAACCCCCTGACCAGCGAAGCCGGCGCTGCCACCCCGCACTCCCGCTCAGGCACCCACAACTGCCCGTCCGTCCGGTGCCCCAGCGGCCCGGGGTGGCCCGGCTCACTGTGATCGTGCGGATCGAGATGCTCCCCGTCCCCCTCGTCGGACGGCATCCGCGACTCGGAGCACGTACGGCACAGCAACCGCACCGAGGACGACCAGTCCTCCGCCGCGAACCCCGCGTCCGCGGCCAGCTGCTCCAGCGCGTCCCGGTCGTCCTCGGTGGCCGCCTCCAGGAGGACCACCCAGGTGGGGACGGGCGAGGGCGCCCACAGCTCGATCTCGTCGAACACCGGGTAGGAGTGCCCCGCGGCCGTGCTCCGCTCCCCATGGGGCACCCCGTCGTGCAGCACGACCTCGCCCCAGCGCCGTCCGGAGGACGGCAGCGGAATGGACAGCACCTCTATCCGCGCGGGATCCAGCCGCCGCCCCCAGACCACCTCGGCCTCGCCCTCCGGCGACAGCCGTACGGCGGCACTCCCGAGGTCCATGCCCGCCGGTTCGCCGGAGGCCGTCGCGCCCCCGGGCACCCGCAGCCCGTAGGCCTGCCAGGCCCGCCGGGCCAGCGGCCAGTCCTGGAGCGCGGTGGCGGCGATGCCGACGTTCCACCAATCGGGTGCCCCGGTCTCCCGGTCGAGCAGGGCGACGGCACGCAGTCCGGCCGCCCGGGCCTGCTCCCAGTCGTGCCGGAACTTGTGGAGGAGGGCGAGGTTGAACCAGGACTCGGACAGCCAGGGCTCCAGATCGGCGGCTCGCGTCAGCAGCGCCCCCGCGTCCTCGTAACGGCCGTCGCCGATCAGCGTGAACGCGCGGTCCGTGGCCTGCCGCCAGGAGGCGGAGGGCCGGTGCCGTCCCTTGCCGAAGATCCTCACGATTCCCGCCTGCCAGTTCCGTGGAGTGGGCTGGCTGTGCCCCCGGACACCCTCTCATTCGCATCCAACCACGTACGGCTGGAAGGGCGCTCATTACCCATGGGTTACCCAGTGGCAGGCAGGGTCAGACAGTCCCGTGAGAGGACCCTCGCCAGCGCCTCCACCACTTCGGGCGCATACTCCCCGGCGGTCGCGAGGCGCAGTTCCTCCAGCGCCTTGAGGGCCCCGCCGGGCCCGGCGTCCCGGGCCTTCTCCTCGTACGCGTTCACGGCCCGTACGATCCGTGCGGCGACCGGCTGCTCCCTGCAGGGGTCGGCCTGGCGCTCCACGACCACCGCCACCGCCGTGTCGACGCCGGTCTGGCGTACGACGGCCCCGCCGAGCAGCGCGATCCGCCGCTGTTCGGCGACGGGCAGGCCGGCGGTGGCCCCCGCGGGTACCGGATCGACCAGGCTGAGCTGCCCGATGTCATGCATCAGGGCCGCGTACTCCAGCACGGTCAGCTCGGGCCCGGACAGCCCCAGCTCCCGCCCGACGGCCTGGCTGAGGGCGGCCACCCGACGGGCGTGCCCGGCCGGGGTGTACCCGGCGACCTCGGTGGCCCGGGCGAGGGAGGCGATGGTCTGCCGGTATGTGGTCCGTACGGCCGCGTACCGCCGGAAGGACAGCTGGGTGAGCAGCAGGGGCAGCGAGAACACGGGCAGGGCCCACAGCCCGGCCACGGCGACGGCGAGCGCCATCACGGCCCCCGTCGCGATGACCGCGGACCCGATCCCGAGCAGCGCCCGCAGTTCGTCGCGCAGCAGCGGGCCGAAGGGCCAGCCGGTGCGGGAGTGCGCCAGGGCGGCGGCGAGCAGGGCGTCGCACAGCGCGGTCAGGGACAGCAGCGCGAGCAGCACCAGGGCGTATGCGGTCCCGCCCCAGGTTCCGAACACGCCCTGGCCGTACAGCGGCTGGAAGCACACGGCAGCGAACCCGACCGTCAGCACACGCCGGGCGAGATGGTCGAGCGCCTGCCCCTGCCCGCGCGCGGTGTGCGGCACGCTGCCGAGGAGGGAGGCGGCCAGCACGACGGCGACGGCCTGAAGGGCGCCGTGATGGGTCGGCTGCCCCGCGTCCTCGCCCAGCAGCGCGTACGCCAGCGCCCCGGCGGCCCCGAGCGGCGCGGCCTCCCTGACCTGGGTGCCATGCATGGGTGTCCCCCCGTTGGAGCGAAGCCGAGAGGGCGGGAGGGTGAGCTCACCGACGGTGATGAGCAGGCCGAAGGCGAGCGCGAGGGGGCGTTCGTGGAGGCCGGTCCAGAGGGTGTGGAGGAGGGAGACGGCGGCGAGAAGTCCGGCGCAGGCGTGGATGAGGCCGAGGAGGACAGGGTGCCGCGTCGATCTCATGGGGCACTCCGGCCGACGCTGTCGGGGTGCCCTTCCGGCCGAGCGGAGACGGGTGGGCCTTCGCGGCCGGGTGGTAAGACACGAGGCGACCGGGCCTCGTCCGCGGTGACCGCCGGATGCCACACGCACCGCCCGAGCGCCCGCCTGAGCGCCGCGACCATCCGCGGATCGAACTGCGCACCCGCGCACCGCTCCAGCTCCTCCAGCGCGGCGGCAACCGGCCGGGCCCGACGGTAGGACCGCGTGGAGGTCATCGCGTCGAACGCGTCGGCGACCGCCACCACCCGCGCCGACTCCGGAATCTGACTCCCCGTCAGCCCGTAGGGGTACCCGCTTCCGTCCAGCCGCTCGTGGTGATGCAGAACCGCCGCCCGTGCCTCCCCGAGAAAGGAGATCCCCCGCACCATCTCGTGCCCGTACTCGGGATGGAGCTCGATCACGCGCCGTTCCTCGGGCGTGAGCGGTCCGTCCTTCCTGAGCAGTCGCGTGGGAACACCCAGCTTGCCCACGTCGTGCAGGATCCCTGCGAACCGCAGGACTTCGACGCGCTCGTCGTCCATCCCGAGCTCACGCGCGATCATCATGGACGCCTGCCCGACCCGCTCGCTGTGTCCGCGTGTGTAGCCGTCCTTGATGTCGACGGCCTGCACCAGCGCCCGGATCGTGGCCCGATGGGCCGCGCGTTCGCGGTGGTACTGGGCGAACGCCCACCACGACACACACATCGGAAGCAGCACGAGCAGCGCGGCGAACGGCCCGTAGGGACTGTTCCACAGCACGGCCATCATCAGCCCGGCCAGCCCGTGCACGGCGACCGGAGCGGGCGACCGCAGGAACAGCCCGCGCCAGGCCCGGTGCACCGGCACCCGCTCGGCGAGCGCCAGAATCCCCCCGTCCAGGGCGGACAGCACCAGACAGAACGCCAGCACGGCCGCCCCGGCCGGGACGAGGGCGTACGGGAAGTCGGACGCCACGACCGCGTCCCGCCCGCCGAACGCCCAGTGGACCCGCGCCGCCACCCCTACGCAGACGACGAGTTGGGCGGCCCGCCAGATCCGTCTGAGCCCCTTGGGCCGCTGGTCCACGGGAGAGAGCAGCGCCCCCGGCAACGGCACCAGCGCGGCGGCCGACGGGGGCAGCAGAAAGGCCCCGGCGAGCAGGACGGGGTAAAAGGTTCCGGCAAACCTCCATCGGGCGGCGACCTGCTCGCAGCAGCCGTAGAGAAGGGCGAGCAGGAGAACCGCCCACCAGGGCGTACGAGCGCCGGGCAGCGGTGACAGACAGATCAGCGCGGCGACGACGACACACGCCACGTAGGCACGTGCCCGTGCCGGAACCGTCTCCATCGCGCCCCCTCCCCGGACATGGCAGTCCAGGGTTCGGAGACTAGGGCGGCCGGAGGGAAACCCGCGGGGCCATCACCCGCGGATTAGCACGTTCGAGTGACTGCGGTGGTCAGGACTCCTGCGGAGTCGCGGTCACATCGTGCTCGGGCACCGCCTGCCCGGAGCGGATCAGGTCGATCCGGCCCATCACCTTGGCGCGCAGGTCGGTCGGCACGTCGTCCTGTCCGCAGCACCGCTTGACGAGCTTCTTCACGGCCTGCTCCAGGCCGTACTTCTCCAGACAGGGCGAGCACTCCTCGAAGTGGTGCTCGAACTTGGTGCAGTCGGTGTCAGGCATCTCATGGTCGAGGAACTCGTAGAGATGATCCAGGATCTCGCTGCAATCGGTCTCGTGCGGCTCTCCGCAGCTCATGAGCCTGAGCCTTTCGCTTCGTTCGACTCTCCGGCGCCGGCCGGGACCAGCCCGCGCTCACGGGCGTAGTCCTCGAGCATGCCGCGCAGTTGACGGCGGCCCCGGTGCAGCCGGGACATCACCGTACCGATGGGTGTCCCCATGATGTCCGCGATCTCCTTGTACGCAAAGCCCTCGACATCCGCGAGATAGACGGCAATGCGGAACTCCTCGGGGATCGCCTGCAGCGCTGCCTTCACGTCCGAGTCCGGCAGGTGGTCGAGCGCCTGCGACTCGGCGGAGCGCAGACCCGTCGACATGTGCGACTCGGCGCGGGCGAGCTGCCAGTCCTCGATCTCCTCGGCGGCGCTGCGCTGGGGCTCGCGCTGCTTCTTGCGGTACGAGTTGATGAAGGTGTTGGTGAGGATCCGGTACAGCCACGCCTTGAGGTTGGTGCCCTCGCGGAACTGGTGGAAGGACGCGTACGCCTTGGCGTACGTCTCCTGCACCAGGTCCTCGGCGTCGGCCGGGTTGCGCGTCATGCGCAGGGCCGCCGAGTACATCTGGTCGAGGAATTCGAGCGCGTCCCGCTCGAAGCGCGCGCTGCGCTCGGCGGTGGTCTCCGCCGTCGCGGCACTCGTGCCCTGGCCCTCGGGCTGCTCCGCCTGGCCGTGATCGGTCCCTGCGTCGGTACCGGTGACCGGACCCACCTCCTCAAGCTCCTGGGCAGGACCGAAACCGATCCCACCAGAATCGGAGGATAGACGACGATCCGGTCCGCCCGCCGCCCGAATAGAGGCGGTCTTGGCCGCGTGCAGCACCGTCCAGTCCAGGTCAGTGCGGCTGCTGCGGGTCGGGCATACGGTCGAACCCATGCGGCGGACTTCCTCTCCTGCGACGTCGGCGCTGGTGGTTCAGCACTTCTGTCCGCTCAACAGTGGGCCCGCGCGCATCATTCCCGAAGCTTTACCCGAGTGACCCGGTCCACTTCACGACCCCGTCGGTGATGAGCGCCACTGCCTGGTCCTGTGTGATCTCCGCCCGCTTCGGCACGACGAAGCCGTGATCGCCGTACGGCACCTCGATCAGTTCGTACGGCCCCTCGGGGAACTCCGCGGGCTTGCCGAACGGGTCGTTGCCTCCCTGGACGACCAGTGTGGGCACCCCGGCGCCGAGCAGTTCCACCGCGCGGGACTTCTCGGGCTTGCCCGGCGGGTGCAGCGGGAAGCTGAGGGCGAGGACGGCGTGTGCACCCAGCTCCACGGCCGTACGGCAGGCCACGCGGGCCCCCGCGCTCCGTCCGCCCGCGATCACGGGCAGTCCGGGCCCGGCCAGCGCCGGCCACAGGCCCCGCCAGCCCACGTCCAGCGTCCTCGGCGCGGGCGCCAGCTTCTTCCCGGCCACCCGCCAAGGCTGCTCGACGAGCGCGACGGTCACACCGTGTGCGGGCAGCCCGGCCGCCAGGGCCCTGAGGTCGCGTGTCCCGATGCCGCCGCCCGCGCCATGGCCGACGGCCAGCAGCAGGCGAGGCTCGGTGGCCTTGTGCCAGGTGATCCGGGCGGTACCCGCGTCCGTCTCGACGGTCTCGATGGTCTGGGTCGTCACATCAGAAAAGTGTGCCCTCTTCGGGCCCCTCCAGCTCCTTCAGCAGCTCCGGTCCGTTGTTGCGCACATTGCTCACCGCGGTCGTCACCGGATAGGCCCGCATCAGTCCCGCGGGCGGCGGCTCCAGCAGCGACTTCAGCTCGTCGACGTCCGTGCGCGCGGGGTCCAGCCAGGTGTCCCAGCGGTCCCGGGTCAGCATCAGCGGCATCCGCGGGTGGATGTCGGACAGCGCGTGCGGACCCTCGGCCGGTGCCACCGCCAGCGGGGTCCGCTCGGCCTCCGTGGTGATGACGGAGCACGTCACCCACCAGGCCTGCGGATGGTCGTCGGGCAGGGTCCGGTCCCGCCAGAACTCGTACAGCCCGGCCATCGCGAAGACCGACCCGTCGGCGGGGAGCACGAAGTAGGGCTGCTTGCGCGGCCGCTTCCTCCTGCCCTCCACCTCCAGGTCCCTTTCGTCCTTGCCGGTGACCCACTCGTAGTAGCCGTCGGCGGGGATGATGCAGCGGCGTGCGGAGAAGGCACGGCGGTACGACGGCTTCTCGTGGACGGTCTCCGCGCGCGCGTTGATCATCCGGGCCCCGCCCTCGGGGGTCTTCGACCAGGACGGGACGAGTCCCCACTTCAGCGCGCGCAGCTGGCGAACCGGCCGCCGATCCTCCGCGTCCTTCACAGGACGGTCCAGGACGGCGTAGACCTCCTTGGTCGGAGCCACGTTGTAGTCCGGCTCAAGGGTCTCCTCGGGGTCCCACTTCTCGATCTCAAAGATTCCTGCGAGATCCTCAGGCCCACGACTGGCCGCATACCGTCCGCACATACGTGCCACACTGCCAGATTCCACGCGACGTGAGGGAGCCACCGCCGAACATGCACACCACCGCATCCGACTCGCTCGCCGCCCTCTGGGACGAGATCTTCGGCAGTCAGCCCGACCCCGACCTGTGGGTGGTGATCGGGACCCTGGTCGCCGCGCTCGTCCTGGTCGTCCCGCACAACGTGTGGCGCCTCTCGCGCAACGCCATCACCATCGCCCACGAGGGCGGCCACGGCCTGATCGCGCTGCTGACCGGCCGGCAGCTCACCGGCATACGGCTGCACTCCGACACCAGCGGCCTGACCGTCAGCCGCGGCAAGCCGTACGGCCTGGGCATGATCCTCACCGCGGCCTCCGGCTACACCGCTCCCCCGCTGCTCGGCCTCGGGGGCGCCGCGCTGCTCGCCGCCGGGCACATCACCGCGCTGCTGTGGCTGGCCACGGCCCTGCTGATGGCGATGCTGGTGATGATCCGCAACGCGTACGGAGCGGTGACCGTGATCCTCACCGGCGGCACCTTCGTCCTGGTGTCCTGGCTGGCCGGCCCGCAGGTGCAGGCGGCGTTCGCGTATGCGGTGGTGTGGTTCCTGCTGCTCGGCGGCGTCCGCCCGGCCTTCGAACTCCAGGCCAAACGCGCCCGCGGCGGCGCGGGCGACTCGGACGCCGACCAGCTGTCGCGCCTCACCCACGTCCCGGCGGGCCTGTGGCTGTTCCTGTTCCACGCGGTGTCGCTGTGTTCGCTGATAGGCGGCGGCCGCTGGCTGCTGGAGGGGTGAACGCGCCCCTGTGAGGGGCGCGGGGCCGTGCATCTGTGCGGCTCCACCGTGCGGGCCCGACCAGCCATAACGGCGCCGCACCCGGACCGGTGCGTCCTTATACAGTGGGCGCATGGCCCCGAACGACGCCCACACCGCCCTCTGGCCCGCCCCCTGCGCGAGCGGAGCCGTCGATGCGACGGTCCACGTGCCGGGGTCCAAGTCGGTCACCAACCGTGCCCTCGTGCTCGCCGCCCTCGCCTCCGAGCCCGGCTGGCTGCGCCGCCCGCTGCGCTCGCGCGACACCCTGCTGATGGCGGGAGCCCTGCGGACGTTGGGCGTCGGCATCGAGGAAGGCGTCGGCCCGGACGGCTCCGGCGAGGCCTGGCGGGTCATCCCCTCGGGGCTGCGCGGCCCCGCCACGGTCGACGTCGGCAACGCCGGCACGGTGATGCGCTTCCTGCCGCCGGTCGCCGCGCTGGCCGACGGCCCCGTCCGCTTCGACGGCGACCCGAGATCGTACGAGCGCCCCCTCAACGGTGTGATCGACGCCCTGCGCGTTCTCGGCGCCCGTATCGACGACGACGGGCGTGGCGCGCTGCCGCTGACGGTCCACGGCGGCGGTGCCCTGGAGGGCGGCCCGGTGGAGATCGACGCGTCGTCCTCGTCGCAGTTCGTGTCCGCCCTGCTGCTGTCCGGCCCGCGTTTCAACCAGGGTGTGGAGGTCCGTCACACCGGCTCCTCCCTGCCCTCCATGCCGCACATCCGCATGACGGTGGACATGCTGCGCGCGGTCGGCGCCCAGGTGGACACCCCGGAGTCCGGCGGCGAGCCCAACGTCTGGCGGGTCACGCCCGGCGCCCTGCTCGGCCGCGACCTGACGGTCGAGCCGGACCTGTCCAACGCCCAGCCGTTCCTGGCGGCGGCCCTGGTGACCGGCGGCAAGATCGTCATCCCGGACTGGCCCGCGCGCACGACCCAGCCGGGTGACCGGCTGCGCGAGATCTTCACCGAAATGGGCGGCAGGTGTGAACTCACCGAGTACGGCCTGGTGTTCACCGGTTCGGGTGCGATCCACGGCATCGACGTGGACCTGGGTGAGGTCGGCGAGCTGACCCCCGGCATCGCGGCGGTCGCGGCCCTCGCGGACTCCCCGTCCACCCTCCGGGGCGTGGCGCATCTGCGGCTGCACGAGACGGACCGGCTGGCCGCGCTCACCAAGGAGATCAACGAGCTCGGCGGCGACGTGACCGAGACCTCCGACGGCCTCCACATCCGCCCGCGCCGACTGCACGGCGGGATCTTCCACACCTACGAGGACCACCGCATGGCCACCGCCGGCGCGATCATCGGCCTCGCGGTGGAGGGCGTGCAGATCGAGAACGTGGCGACGACGGCGAAGACACTCCCGGACTTCCCCGACCTGTGGACCGGGATGCTCGGGGCGTAGGGACTCATCCATGCGCCGCTACGGCAAGCACACCGACGAGGACGACATCCGTTCCCGCCCCAACCGCAAGGGCAACCGGCCCCGTACGCACATCCGCCCCAAGCACGAGGACGCGGCCGAGGGCATGGTCCTCACCGTCGACCGGGGCCGGCTGACCTGTCTGGTCGAGGACCGGATCGTGGTGGCGATGAAGGCCCGGGAGCTGGGCCGCAAGGCGGCGGTGGTCGGCGACCGGGTGGCCCTCGTGGGCGACCTGTCCGGCAAGAAGGACACCCTCGCGCGGATCGTCCGCATCGAGCAGCGCAGGTCCGTACTGCGGCGCACGGCGGACGACGACGACCCGTACGAGCGGGTGGTGGTCGCCAACGCCGACCAGCTGGCGATCGTCACGGCCCTGGCCGACCCCGAGCCCCGCCCCCGCCTCATCGACCGCTGCCTGGTGGCGGCGTACGACGGCGGCCTGGACCCCCTCCTGGTCCTGACCAAGTCGGACCTGGCCCCGCCGGACAAGCTGCTGGAGCTGTACGGCGACCTGGACATCCCCTATGTCGTCACCAGCCGGGAGGAACTGGAAAACGGCGGTGCGGCGGACCGGGTGCGCGAACAACTCGACGGCAAGGTCACGGCGTTCGTCGGGCACTCGGGGGTCGGCAAGACGACCCTGGTCAACGCCCTGGTCCCGGAGGACCGCCGCCGGCTGACCGGCCACGTGAACGCGGTGACCGGCCGCGGCCGCCACACCACGACCTCGGCGCTGGCCCTGCCGCTGACCGGGGAAGCCGGCTGGGTCGTGGACACCCCGGGCGTCCGCTCCTTCGGTCTCGCCCACATCGACCCGTCCCGCGTGATCCACGCCTTCCCCGACCTGGAGCGGGGAACCGAGGGCTGTCCGCGCGCATGCAGTCACGACGAGCCGGACTGCGCGCTCGACGAGTGGGTGGCCGACGGCCATGCCGACCCGGCACGTCTTTACTCCCTGCGCCGCCTCCTGGCCACGAGGGAACGCCGGGAAGGCGACTGACCTCTGCGTTGTTTGTCCCCCTGAGTGGCCGGTAAGGGCATAATCGCACCGAGCCGGATCCAAGCCTGAGCGAACCCTGACGAAGCGGTCACACAGCGTGGAGACACTGGAGGACAGCACATGGCGTGGCTGCTGGTCATCGTGGCCGGGTTGCTCGAAACAGGCTTCGCCGTCTGCCTGAAGCTCTCGCACGGCTTCTCCCGCTTCTGGCCCACCGTCGCCTTCTGCATCTTCGCCCTCGGCAGCTTCGGCCTCCTGACCCTCTCCCTCAAGAAGCTCGACGTGGGCCCCGCCTACGCGGTGTGGACCGGCATCGGCGCGGCGGGCACCGCGATCTACGGCATGGTCTTCCTCGGCGACCTGGTGTCGACCCTGAAGATCGTCTCGATCACCCTGGTGATCGCGGGCGTGATCGGCCTCCAGCTGTCGGGCTCGGCCCACTGAGGCGCGCTTGGCGCGCCGGACCTCACGACTCGGGCGCTGACCGGCTCAGCGTCCGGGGGTTGATCGGCTCAGCGTTCCGGCGTTGCTTGACGATGCACCGCCATCCGTACCAGCTCCGCCACACCCCCCTCGCCAGGCGGGGCCGCCACACAGGACAGGGCGAGCCGGAAGACGAGTTCGCAGGAGCGGGACAGTTCGGCGCTCTCCTGCTTGGCGGCGCCGGGAAGGGACAGGGCGGCGACCGCGCGGTCCCGGACCAGCACCACGAAGTCGCCGGGCGACGGCAGCGGCCCGTCGGCGCGGCGCTGCGCCGGTACGGCCGAGGAGGACGGCACCGCCTTCAAGGTCGGCGAGGGCAGCCGCTCGCTCCAGCAGCCCGTGAGCATGGCCCGTACGAGCGCGTTCTCACGGGACAGCGACACGGTCCACTCGGCGACCGCGGCCAGCCGGTCACGGCCGTCGAGCGGCTGGGCGAGAGCGCGGTCCACCCCCGCTAAATAGCCGTCGGCCTCCCGCCGGACGAGCGCCCGCGCGAGGCCCTCCTTGCTGCCGAACTCGTTGTACAGCGTCTGCCGGGACACTCCGGCCGCCGCGGCCACATCCACCATCCGCACGGCCGACCACGGCCGGCGCGCCAGGGCCGCGAAAGCGGCGTCCAGCAGGGTTTCCCGCGCTGCAGGCATCATCGCCTCCCTGGGCGAGCGGCTCTGCGCCCAGATTTGACGCGCACGAGGGCACTGTCAAGGGTTCGCGAAGGCACTCGGGGGCGCCCGGGGCACACCACCGGCCGCCCGCCCCGCAACCAGCCCCGTATGGCCCTGCACCGACCTCGGAAGATACCGTTCACCACATGGCCGACTACCTCGACGACCTCCGTCTCGCCCACGTCCTCGCGGACGCCGCCGACGCGGCGACCATGGACCGCTTCAAGGCCCTCGACCTCAAGGTGGAGACGAAGCCGGACATGACCCCGGTGAGCGAGGCCGACAGGTCGGCGGAAGAACTGATCCGCGGCCAGCTCCAGCGCGCCCGCCCGCGCGACGCGATCCTCGGCGAGGAGTACGGCATCGAGGGCACCGGCCCCCGCCGCTGGGTCGTCGACCCCATCGACGGCACGAAGAACTACGTGCGCGGCGTCCCCGTGTGGGCCACCCTCATCTCGCTCATGGAGGCCGGGGAGGGCGGCTTCCAGCCCGTCGTCGGCGTCGTCTCCGCGCCCGCACTCGGCCGCCGCTGGTGGGCCGCGAAGGGCCACGGCGCCTTCAGTGGCCGCAGCCTGTCCTCGGCGAGCCGGCTGCGCGTCTCCCGCGTCTCCAAGCTGTCCGACGCCTCCTTCGCGTACTCCTCGCTCACCGGCTGGGAGGACCAGGGCCGGCTGGGCGGCTTCCTGGACCTGACCCGCGCGGTCTGGCGCACGCGCGCGTACGGCGACTTCTGGCCCTACATGATGGTCGCCGAGGGCTCGGTCGACATCTGCGCCGAGCCGGAGCTCTCCCTGTGGGACATGGCGGCCAACGCGATCATCGTGACGGAGGCCGGCGGCACCTTCACCGGCCTCGACGGCCGCCCCGGCCCGCACAGCGGCAACGCGGCGGCCTCCAACGGCCCGCTCCACGACGAGTTCCTGGGGTATCTCAACGAGCGCTGGTGAGCAGCACCAGGTGAGCGTACGCGCCGCCAACCAGCCGCACACGCCCTCTTGTTGACCCGAGCTTTACCTGAGACTCTGAGAGTCCCCCCACTTGTGAATTTGTGAATCCGTGAACAAAGTGGATTCCCTAGGAGGTGGCTCCATCCCATGCTCGTCCGCGACGCCATGAGCACGGTGGTCCTCACCATCGGCCCCGCCCACACCCTCCGCCAGGCCGCAGCACTGATGGCCGCCCGCCGAGTCGGCGCAGCCCTGGTTCTCGACCCGGACGCCGGCGGCATCGGCATCCTCACCGAACGTGACATCCTCAACTCCGTGGGCCTGGGACAGAACCCGGACACGGAGCGCACCCAGGACCACACCACCAACGACGTCGTGTTCGCCGCCCCCGGCTGGACCCTGGAAGAGGCGGCCCGGGCCATGGCCCACGGCGGCTTCCGCCACCTCATCGTCCTCGACCGTGAGGAGCCCGTGGGCATCGTCTCGGTCCGCGACATCATCCGCTGCTGGGCGCCGGTACGACAGCAGGTGCCCGCCTGACCCGAGTGCACGGGGCGGGCCGGCCCCCTCGCGGCGGCGGTGGGACCCGGCCCACCCACCACTTCCGCCACATTGGACTTTGTCCAAGTAAGGGGTGAATCCAAAGTCACACCCATTCGGGAACTGGTCCCCTTCTGTTAGACTTTCCAGTATGAGTGACCTGTTGGAACGGCTGCGCGGCCGCGGTTGGCGGATGACCGCGCAGCGGCGTGTTGTGGCCGAAGTCCTCGACGGCGAACACGTCCATCTGACGGCCGACGAGGTTCACGCGAGGGCTGTCGCCAAGCTGCCCGAGATCTCCCGGGCGACCGTCTACAACACACTCGGCGAGCTGGTCTCCCTCGGCGAGGTCCTGGAAGTCGCCACCGACAAGCGCGCCAAGCGGTACGACCCGAACGCCCACCGGCCGCACCACCACCTGGTCTGCGCCCGGTGCGGCGCGATCCGTGACGTCCATCCGGACGGCAACCCGCTGGCCGACCTCCCCGAGTCGGAGCGCTTCGGCTTCATGGTCTCGGACGTCGAGGTGACGTACCGGGGCGTGTGCCCGAACTGCGCGGCCGCGTAGCAGCTGCTTCCGATGCCCCCCGGCGCCCGTCTGCGGTGCCGGGGGGCTTTGTTCTGTCCTCGCCGGCCCAAAACACGTCGACCCCGAAACGCACTGACGCCAAACGGACCTGACGCCAAACGGACCAAGGACCGGAACCCTTTCGGATTCCGGCCCTCGGCCTTCAGTAGCGGGGACAGGATTTGAACCTGCGACCTCTGGGTTATGAGCCCAGCGAGCTACCGAGCTGCTCCACCCCGCGTCGGTGAATGCAACGTTACGTCAAGGACGCGGACAGAAGCAAATCACTTAATGGCGCAGGTCAGGCATCCGGTCACGGCAGCCGCGGGCAGCACACGGTTCCGGTCACGCCGACAGTTCCTGCCGCAGCGCATCCCGCAGCCGGGCCGCACGCTCCGACACCTCCGCCGGCCCGAGGGTCACCGCCCGGTCCGCCCAGGACTGCCCCTCCGCCAGCTCCCCCCGACGCGCGTAGACGAGGGCGAGCCGCAGCGCCGCCCGTCCGTGACCGGCGTCCGCCGCCCGCGTCCACCACACAGCGGCCTCCGGCTCACTGCCCTCCCGGGCCAGCAGGAGCCCCAGATTGAACGCCCCGTTGCGCGAACCGGCCTCGGCCGCCTCCCGGTACCACCGGGCCGCCTCGACGACATCGCCCCGGGCGGCGGCCAGCATGCCGACCCGCACCTGCGCGCGCCGGTGCCCCTGGGAAGCCGCGCGCTCGTACCACTCCTCGCACTCGGACTTCTCGTGCACGGACTCCCCGAGCTCGTGCGCGGGCGCCGGCGGGCGCCGTGCGTCCAGTACGGTGGCCAGCCGGTACGCGGCCTCGGGGCTTCCCCCGCCCGCCGCGCACCGCAGATGCCGCTCGGCCTCCGGCTCGTCGCCGTCCCGCAGCCGGGCGATGCCGACCTGGAGCGCCGCCTCCGTGTGTCCGGCGGCCGCGGCCCGCTCGTACCACCGCAGCGCGGCCGGCTCCTCGCCCCGGCCTGCGTGCAGGATGCCCAGGTTGAACGCGGCGTCCACGCTTCCGGCCTCCGCGGCCTTGGAGAACCACGGTTCGGCGCCGGTCGTGTCCCCGCCCCGGAGCAGCAGGATCGCCAGCGCGTTCGCCGCCTCCCGGTGGCCGGCGTACGCAGCACGCCGGTACCACTGCTCGGCCTGGGCCGTGCGCCCCTGCTCGGCGCAGAGCAGCCCGAGGTTGTACGCACCGTTGACGTCCCCGGCGTCCATCGCCGCCCGGTACCACCGCTCCGCCGTCTGCGGCTCACCCCGCTCGGCGTGCAGCGCGCCCAGCGCGTTGGCCGCGTTGCCGTCGCCGTCCTGGGCGGCACGCAGCCACCACACGGCGGCGCTCTCCGTGTCACCCGCGTCGCGCAGCAGGAAGCCGAGCGCGCACGCGGCCCGGGCCTCGCCGTCCTTGGCGGACGTCAGATACCAGCGCCCGGCCTCCTTGAGCTCACCGCGCTTCTCCAGGATCGCCCCGAGATGCAGCGCGGCCCGCCGGTGTCCACGCGCGGCGGCCTGCCGGTGCCACTGCTCGGCCTCGTCCGCGAGGGACGTGTCCGCGCCGTCGCCACCGCGGCCGTCGCCGCGCTCGCCGCCGGCCTCGCGGCTCTCCTCCTGCGCGGCCTGCCGGTCCAGGGCGCGCGCCAGCCGGTACGCGGCCTCCCGGTGCCCCCGCTCGGCCGCGGCCCGCATCCACCGCTCGGCCCCGGAGTCGCCCCGGTGCTCTTGGAGATCGGCGAGCGCGTACGCGCCCAGCACATGCCCCTGCTCGGCGGACTGCCGCAGCCAGTACTCCGCGGCCGGCTCGTCACCGCGCTCACGGTGATGACGGCCGAGGGCGTGCGCGGCCGCCGCCGATCCGGCGACGGCGGCGATGCGCCACCACCCGGCGGCCTCCTCCGCGTATCCCCGCTGATGAAGCAGTACTCCCAGGTTGTTGGCGGCGGCACGGTCCCCCGTCGCGGTGGCGGCACGCAGATGGGGCTCGGCTCCGTCGAGATCGCCGCGGCGCAGCAGCAGGGCCCCGAGGACGCTCATCGCCTCGATGTCGCCGGCCTCGGCGGCAAGCCGCTGCCGCACCTCTTCGGCGGCCTCCTCCGCGGCCTGCTCAGCGGTCATCCGAGCAGCATCGGCCACCTCCCCGGCATCGCCCGGTTCGGAAGGCTGCACAAATCGCCCTGTCTCGAACAGAGTTGCCTTGTCCCCCATAACGTCCATCGTCGCACCACCTGCAACCTGGGTACACCTGGTATACCGCAGCCAGTGAGGTCACTTCAGCGTTTTGTCGACATGCCCACAGAGAGACAAGTCAAACACAGTTCCCCCAACTCCCCACAGCGGCGCGGCGGTCCCACACCCCGGCACATCCGTTCGCACACCACGAAGGCCCGGATCCTGGAGGATCCGGGCCTTCGCATTCAGTAGCGGGGACAGGATTTGAACCTGCGACCTCTGGGTTATGAGCCCAGCGAGCTACCGAGCTGCTCCACCCCGCGCCGTTGTGCGGCAACCGTATCACGGCGCGGGACGGGCAGTTGATCAGTTATCGCTCAGCCGCCGGGGCTGCTGCTCGGACTCGGGCCGCCGGTACCGCTGTTCTTGTCACCGCCGCCGGTCCTGTCGGCCTTGGACTGCGCATCCTCGGCCCGCTGCAGGGCCTCTTCGAGGTCCTTCTGTGCCTGTCCGTAAGCCTGCCAGTCGCCCTTCTTCAGGGCCTCCTGGCCGGCGTCGAAGGCCTTCTGGGCGTCGTTCAGCGCTTCCTGGACCGTGGGGTTGCTCGATGTCGGCGGCGGGTTCGTGGTGCCCTCGTCCGGGGGTGGCTGGGTGGTCGGACCGGTCGCCCCGAAGACCTTGTTGAGGGCCTGGTCGAGGGTGTCCTCGAACGCGGTGGCACCTCCGTAGGTCACCAACACCTTCCGGAGCAGCGGGTACTTGAGTCCGCCACCGCGTACGTAGACCGGCTCCACGTAGAGCAGTCCTCCGTCGAGCGGCACCGTCAGCAGGTTGCCGTACTCGACCTCCGAGTCGCCGCCTCTCAGCAGCCGGATGGACTCGGCGATGTCCTGCTCGGAGTTGAACTGGCTCTGGACCTGTTTGGGTCCGTCGACGGTCGTGCTGGTCGGCAGTTTCAGGATTCTGATCGTGCCGTAGTCGGGCGTGCCCGCCTCGGCGTCCACCGACATGAACGCGCTCAGGTTGTCACGGCCGTTGGGCGTGAAGGTCGTCGTCAGCGAGAACGCCTGCGCCGCCTGGTCGGGCATCTTCATGCTCAGGTAGTACGGCGGCACCGCGTTGCCCGACTTGTTGGTCGGGTCGTCCGGCACCTGCCACACCTCGCTGCCGCTGAGGAACGTCGTGGCGTCCTTCACGTGGTAGCGGGTGAGCAGCTCGCGCTGGACCTTGAACAGGTCCTGCGGGTACCGGAGATGGGCCATCAGCGAGGCCGAGATGTCGGACTTGGGCTCCACCGTGCCCGGGAACGCCTTCATCCAGGTCTTCAGGACCGGGTCCGCGGTGTCCCACTGGTAGAGCTTGACCTCGCCGGTGTACGCGTCGACGGTCGCCTTGACCGAGTTGCGGATGTAGTTGACCTGGTTCTGCTGGGCCACCACCGCGCGCGAGTCGTTGGTCGCCGTCAGCGAGTCGGCCGTCGTGGAGCCGAGGGTCGTACGGGAGGCGTACGGGTATCCGTTCGTCGTCGTGTACGCGTCGACGATCCACTGGATCTTGTTGCCCACGACCGCCGGGTAGGCGTCGCCGTCGATGGTCAGCCACGGCGCGACGGCCTCGACACGCTCCTTCGGGGTGCGGTTGTACAGGATCCGTGACCCCTTGCCGATCGCCCCGGAGTAGAGGATCTGCGGCTCGCTGAACGCCACCGCGTACGCGGCCCGGTTGATCGGGTTGGCGAGGTTGACCCCGCTCTTGCCCTCGTAGCTGGTCGTCTTCTCGCCGCTGTCGTCGGAGTAGTCGATCTCCTTCTGGGGACCGCCGACGATCGAGTACGTGTCGGTCTTCTCGCCGTAGTAGATCCGCTGCTGGTACGCCCCGAGGTCGCCCTTGGACGGCAGGTCGGACTCGGTGAAGACCGGACGGCCCTCGGCATCGGCCGTGGTGCCCTTGCCGGCGACCACGCCGTAGCCGTGGGTGTAGCGGAAGTGGCTGTTGATCCAGTTCTGCTTGTCGACGCCGAGGAGGTTCAGCTCGCGCAGACCGATGACTGTGTCCTGGTCCTGACCGTTCTTGTTGTAACGGTCGACGTCCAGATTGTTCGGGAACGCGTAGTACTTCCGCATCTGCTGGAGCTGCTGGAAGGTCGGCGAGACGATGTTCGGGTCCATGATCCGGATGCTCGCCGTGGAGGCGACGTCGTCGCGCAGCTTGGTCTTGTCCTGGGTGTTGCTCTTGCCCGAGTAATCGGTGACCTTGGCACCCTGGATGCCGTACGCCTCACGCGTCGCCCTGAGGTTCTTCTCGACGTACGGCGCTTCCTTGGCCTGCTCGTTCGGCTGGACCTGGAACTTCTGGACGATGGCCGGGTACAGGCCGCCGATCAGGATCGCCGAGAGCACCATGAGGCCGAAGCCGATCACCGGCAGCTGCCAGGTGCGCCGCCACAGAGTGGCGAAGAACAGCAGGGCGCAGATGACGGCGATGCAGAACAGGATCGTCTTGGCCGGCAGATAGGCGTTGGCGTCGACGTACCTGAGGCCGGTCCAGTTGTCGGTCGCCTTGAAGTCGCTGGACTTGACCGCGAGGCCGTACCGGTCGAGCCAGTACGCGATCGCCTTCAGTGTCACGAAGACACCCAGCAGCACCGACAGGTGCCCGGTGGCCGCGGCCGTGGCGCGCGCGCCCGGGCTGGTGATGCGCAGCCCGCCGTAGAGGTAGTGCGTGAGCGCGGCGGCGATCAGGGACAGGATCGCGGCGGCGAAGCCGAAGCCGAGCAGGAAGCGGTACCAGGGCAGGTCGAAGGCGTAGAAGGAGACGTCGAGGTGGAACTGCGGGTCCTTCTGGTGGAAGGGCACGCCGTTGACCCACATCAGCCAGGTGCGCCACTGGCTCGACGCCGAGGCACCCGCGATCAGGCCGACCAGGGAGGTGATCCCGAGCAGCAGCCACGTCTTGTACGGCGCGATGCCCATCCGGTAACGGTCGAGGCTCTGCTGCTCCATCGACATGGCGCTCAGCGGCGGCCGCATGCGGTGCGCCAGCCAGATGTTGAAGCCGACCGCGAGGGCCATCAGCAGGCCGAAGACGAAGAACAGCCCGATCTTGGTCCACAGCGTGGTCGTGAAGACGGACGAGTAGTGCACCGACCGGTACCAGAGCCAGTCCGTCCAGAAGCCCGCGAACATGGTGAACGCCATGCCGAGAACGGCCAGGACGCCCAGTGTCATGAGCAGGGTCCGCACGCGCCGGGACGGGCGGCCCACTCTCATCCGCGGCCCCGTCGGGCCTCCGCCGCGGTCCGGCATCTGGAAAGCCAAGGTGTGCACCTCGAAGTTCGCTGTCGATCCGTCAGACCCTCATCGCTCGGGCCGTCCGGGGGCCTCGTGATCGTAGGCCCACACCTATGCAACTTACTCACGCTTTACTCGGTTCCCGATTCCGGTCAGGAACGAGGCAGGATTGTGACCATGTCCAACACTCCCATGGCGGCGAGCCCGCTCACCCGGGCCGTGCTCGAGATCGACGAGTACGCCTCCGGCCTCGGCTGGGACCAGCCCGCCCGCCTCTTCGCCCTCGTAGACACCGCACGGCTGCGCGCCCAGGAACCCGCGCTCGCGGCCCAGCTGGGCCTGGACGAAGAGCCGAAGACCTCCGGTCTCACCCCGATCGAGCAGGACGAGATCCCGGCCGGCAAGGCGCTGGACGAGTTCCTCGGCACGATCGCCTGGCCCGACGCGGTGGCCGGCTGCGCGCTCACGGTGGAGCGCCTGATGCTGCCGCCCTCCGCCGAGACCTCCGTCCCCGAGGGGCTGGACGAGAAGAGGCTCGCCCAGTGGGTGGCCCGGCACCCGGACCGCCAGGAGGTCCGGATGACCGTCGCGGTACTGCGTGACGGCTCCCGCGACTCGGCCTTGCGGCTGCGCGAGAAGGACTCCCCGACGGAGGTCCTCACCGGGGGCGACCTGGTCCCGGGCCTCGCGGAGGCGCTGGCGGCGACGTTCGAGGAGTAGCCCCCCGAGCCCGAGGAACGGCCCCGGGCAGCCCGCCGGGCTACCTCACCGTGCACGTCGGCAGGTCGGCGGTCTTGCCGCTGCGGATGTCCCTGAGGGCGCCGAGCGCGTCGTCGATGGTGTTCACCTTGACGAGGGTGAGCCCCGCGGGGGTGTCCTTGGCCGCGGACGAGCAGTTGTCGGCGGGCGTCAGGAAGTACCGGGCGCCCTTGTCGCGCGCGCCGACCGTCTTCATCTGGATGCCGCCGATCGGGCCGACCTTGCCGTCGTCGTCGATCGTGCCGGTGCCGGCCACGAACTTCCCGCCCGTCAGGCTGCCGGGTGTGAGTTTGTCGTAGATGCCGAGTGCGAACATCAGCCCGGCGCTCGGTCCGCCGACGTCGGCGAGCTTGATGTCGATGCTGAACGGGAACGTGTGGTCGGTCCCGGCGGAGATCCCGACGATGGCGCGCTTCTCGAGGCTGTCGTCGGACCGGGCGGTCGTGATCGTGATGTCCTCGGTCTTCGTCGCCGTCCTGTTCTCCTTCTCGGCGGCGGCCTGCTCCTTGGCGGGCACGACCGTGAAGACGACGTCCTGGCCGGGCTTGTGCTTGGTCACCAGCTCGGCGACGTCGGCCGGCTCCTTCACCGCCGTACCGTCCACGGCCTTGACCACGTCACCGGCGTGCAGCCTGCCCTCGGCCGGGGACCCCTTGACGACCGTCGAGACGATCACCCAGGACCGCACGGGGATGTCCAGCGCCTTCAGGGCGGCGACCTTGGCCGTCTCCTGGGACTGGCTGAACTCCTCGGCGTTCTCCTGGGTGGACTCCTCCTCCGTCTTGCCGTCGGGGTACAGCGTGTCGTGCGGCACGACCTTGTTGTCGTGCGCAAGCCATCCGTAGACCGCCTCGACGATGTTCATCCGGTAGTCGGCGCTGGTGACCCGGACCGTGGTCATGTTGAGGTGGCCACTGGCCGGGTAGGTCTTGCGCCCGGAGATCTGCAGCACCGGCTCGCCGTCGTGATCGCCGAGCGTGTTCACCGTCGGCCCCGGCGACAGCTCCGAGTACGGCACGGGGATGAGGACTCCCGCGCACAGGAGCGCGATCAGCATCAGGGTGGAGGCGAGCATCGTCGCGGTGCGGCGTGGCATGCCACGACAGTACGGGACGGCCCTGTCAGCGCACCGTCAGGGCTGCTCCGTCATGTGCCGGGAGTGCGGCTTCTCCATGGCGGCGCGAAAGCGCGCGTATCCGTCGAGCTCGGGCCCGTCGTTCCGTGCCCTGCGGGTGCGGTTGGCCCAACTTCCCCACAGACCGGCGCCGATCGCAGCCACAAGCGGAATCAGCAACCAGGCGAGCGCCGCCATACCGACCTCCCGACCCCACATGAGCGACCGCAACTGACTGATCAGCAGATTAACCATCTGCACCGACAACGCTCACGGCAGGGGGGTGGTTACGCAACCGGAAGGCCGGGCCGGTGGCGGGGGCGGATCGGCCGGCGGTGCCCGGGAACGGATCAGCAGGCGCCGACCCACTCCTCGGTGCCGTCGGAGAACCTCTGGTGCTTCCAGATGGGTACCTCGTGCTTGAGGTCGTCGATCAGCTTCCGGCAGGCCTCGAAGGCCTCCCCGCGATGCGGGCACGACACGGCGACGACCACGGCGAGATCCCCCACCTTGAGGTCACCGATCCGGTGCACCGCGGCCAGCGCCCGCACCGGATACTCGGCGACCACCTTCTCGGCGATCCGCCGCATCTCGGTCTCGGCGCTGGGGTGGCAGGAATAGCCGAGCTCGTCGACGTCGGCCCCGCCGTCGTGGTTGCGCACGGTGCCGACGAAGAGAGCGGTCCCACCGGCGGCGTCGTCCCCGACGGCCCGGAAGACCTCGTCCAGGGAGAGTGCGGTCTCGCGGAGGGCGATGAGCCTGATCGGGTCCTGCCCGACCTGCTCGCCGGGGTGGTCGTTGGTGCGTGCCATGCCTCCATCCTGCCGCACTCCGCCGACGACTCGGAACGGGCCTTTCGCCCTCCACGCGCGCGTGGAGTGTTGGAGCGTCCTCCAGGGCACACAGCCCGTCCGGCGTTCGAGGACGAGGCCGGAGGCCGAAGCGGGGGTCTGGGGGCACCGCCTACAGGGACAGGGAGGGCCGGGGCGGCGGGGGCGAAATCCCCCGCCGCAACGGCGAGGGGGCGGCCCACCCCCGCACCAGCGGCGGGCGCCCCTCCTCCGAAAGGCCCTCCCGAGACGCGCCGCCTCAGATCCGCCGCCGCGCCTTCCGCGCCCGCCGCACGACCGCCGCCGCGCCCAGCAGCGCGACCGTCGCCCCCGCGGCCCCCGCCGCGGTCGCGTCCTTGCGGCCGAGCCGCCGGCCGGCCACGGTGTGCCGCCCGGAGACCTCCTCCAGCAGCTCCGCGAGCACTTCCTCGTTGGTCCACTGCGGCCGCCACCCCGCGTCGTGGAGCCGGCTCCCGCTCACCACCCAGGGATACATCGTGTACGCCAGGTCGCCGGCCGGGGAGGGAGTGAGACCGATCCGGTGCAGCCGGGCCGCCGCGCCCAGGGCGACGGCCGACGGCAGCTCCATCCGCCGGATCCCGCTGAGCTCCTCGACCTCCTCCTGTTCGAGCCACCCCTCGCATCCGACGGCGAGTTCCCCGTCGACCTTCTCCAGGACGGCGAACTCCAGCGCACTGCACAGGTCCTCGACATGGCAGAACTGCCAGGCGGGCCGCGAACCGGCGACGACGAGCAGCCGGGGCGACTCGAAGTACCTGGTCAGCGCGGTGTCGGTGCCGCCGACCAGCACCGCCGGGCGCACGACGGTGACATTGAGTCCCGGATGCGCCCGCGGGGCCCGGCGCGCGAGCCGCTCGATCTCCAGCAGGTCGCCGACCCCGGTGGCCTCCGCCGTGGCCCTGAGCTCGGCGTCCTCCGACAGCGGCAGTTCGTTGTCCGGCAGCGCCCCGTAGACCATCGAGGACGTGCACAGCACCACCCGGTGCACCCCGGCCGCCGCCGCGGCGGTCAGCACGGTCTGCGTCCCCCGGACGTTGTACGCCGTTCGGGCGGCCGCGTCGGTCTCCAGATACAGATCGAGCGCCAGGTGCACGACCACGTCGGCACCGCGCAGCTTCTCGGCGATCGCGGGGTCCCGCACATCGAGGATGTGCCACTGTGCCGCCGCACAGTCACCGCGCCGCTCGTCGATGGCGATGACCTGCTTGATCTCCTCCGAGGCGGCGAGCCGCTCGGTGAGCAGCGCGCCCACGCCGGACGCGGCGCCGGTGACCGCTACGACGGGCCCGCGCGTGGCGGGACTGGTTGACTGGTTTCGCGCTGCGCGAACCTGCGGATCTGGGGAACTCACCGGGTGTCTCCAGCGGTTGTCATCAATACGGGCGCGAGTGACGCGTACGTACCAGGTGGCATCCATCCTGCCGCAGGCCGAGAGTCGGCGAAGCACCGAGGCCCGAACGGCCTGTGGTGTCTACCCTGGGTGGTGTTGTCGGGCAGTCGCGCCGTCGGAAAGAACCGGCGGCCTTACCAGCCGAGGATTCCCGTGAGTAACACCCCATTCGGATTCGGCCTTCCGCCGGAGGAGCCGGACGACGGCGACGAGGGCAAGAAGAAGGACCAGGAGAGCGGTGGTGGTCAGGACCCGGCCAACCCGTTCGGATTCGGACTGCCCGGCGCAGGGGGCTTCGGAGGCCCCGGCGCCGACAATCCGCTCGCTGCCATGTTCGGTTCGCTGAACCCCACCGACCTGGGCGCCGCCTTCCAGCAGCTGGGCCAGATGCTCTCGTACGAGGGCGGTCCGGTGAACTGGGACATGGCCAAGCAGATCGCCCGCCAGACCGTCTCACAGGGCACTGCGGACGGCACGAAGGACGCGAGCGTCGGCCCGGCCGAGCGCTCCGCCGTAGAGGAGGCCGTCCGCCTGGCCGACCTGTGGCTGGACGATGTGACGTCCCTGCCGTCCGGTGCGGGGACCGCGGTGGCGTGGAGCAGGGCGGAGTGGGTCGAGGCGACCCTGCCGGCCTGGAAGGAGCTCGTCGACCCGGTGGCCGAGCGGGTCGGCACCGCCATGGGTGACGTCCTGCCGGAGGAGATGCAGGCCATGGCCGGCCCGCTGATCGGCATGATGCGCTCGATGGGCGGCGCCATGTTCGGCACCCAGATCGGGCAGGCCGTCGGCGTGCTCGCGGGCGAGGTCGTCGGCTCCACCGACATCGGCCTGCCGCTCGGCCCGGCCGGCAAGGCCGCGCTGCTACCGGTGAACATCGAGACGTTCGGCAAGGACCTCGGCGTGCCGAAGGACGAGGTGCGGCTGTATCTGGCCCTCCGTGAGGCCGCCCACCAGCGCCTGTTCGCCCATGTGCCGTGGCTGCGTTCCCACCTGTTCGGCGCAGTCGACGGGTACGCGCGCGGGATCAAGGTCGACACGGCCAAGCTGGAGGACGTGGTCGGCCAGTTCGACCCGCAGAACCCGGAGCAGCTTCAGGACGCCCTCCAGCAGGGCATGTTCCAGCCGGAGGACACGCCCGAGCAGAAGGCCGCCCTGGCCCGTCTGGAGACGGCTCTGGCGCTGGTCGAGGGCTGGGTGGACGCGGTGGTCCACGCGGCCGCGAAGCCGCGCCTGTCGTCCGCCGACGCGCTGCGCGAGACCCTGCGCCGCCGCCGCGCCTCGGGCGGTCCCGCGGAGCAGACGTTCGCCACGCTGATCGGCCTGGAGCTGCGCCCGCGCCGCCTGCGTGACGCCTCCCGTCTGTGGGCGTCGCTGACGGACGCGCGCGGTGTCGACGGCCGCGACGGTCTGTGGGCCCACCCGGACATGCTGCCGACGGCCTCCGACCTGGACGACCCGGACGGTTTCGTGCACCGGGAGCAGCTGGACTTCTCCGAGCTGGACAAGATGCTCGGCGAGGCGGCCGACAAGCCCGACCTCAGAAAGGCGGACAAGCCCGACCTCAGAAAGAAGGACGACGGCTCCAAGGACGCCCCCAAGGGCGACGACGCCGAGTGAACCTGTACGACGACGCGGTCCTCGTACTAAAGGGCTACGAGGACCAGGCAGAGCTGCGCCAGGCCTACCTGGACCATCTGGCCGGGCACCCGGACGGCATGTGGAAGGCCTGCGCGGACGGCCACCTCACGGCGAGCGCCCTGGTGATCGATCCCGTGCGCGGCCGCGTGCTGCTGACCCTGCACCGGAAGCTGAGGATGTGGCTTCAGATGGGGGGCCACTGCGAACCGGGAGACGCCTCCCTGGAGGCGGCGGCGCTGCGCGAGGCCACGGAGGAGTCCGGAATCACCGGGCTGACGCTGCTGCCGGGCGGCCCGGTGCGCCTCGACCTGCATCCGATCCCGCCGCCGTGCCACTGGCACTTCGACGTCCAGTACGCGGTCCTGGCACCGCCGGACGCGGCCCACGCGGTCAGCGACGAGTCACTCGACGTGCGCTGGTTCCCGTACGACGAGGTGGCGGACGTGGCGGACGAGTCGGTCGTACGACTGCTGGAGGCGACGCGCGCGAGGTCGGCGGTGTGAGACGTGGGTGCCTGAGACATGGGTGCCTGAGACATGGGTAAGGGGCGACCGCCCAGGTGGTCGCCCCTTACGTCTGCATTCTGGACGGTCAGCTCCAGACGTTGCCCTGGTTCTGGCCGCGGGCGCCCTGCTGGCCCATGCCGAACTGGGCGGCGACGCCCTGCCCGATCACGGCGTTCTGCGGCGGCAGCAGCTCGCTGGGCTGGACGAGCGCGTAACCGCTGCCCATGAAGCTGAGCTCCCAGCCCTCACCGGTGCTGCCACGCCGGCGCCACACCCCGGAGGAGTGCGTCTGGGCCTGCATCTGCACACGCAGCCCGGTCGACCAGGCGACGATCGCGTCGGCATCGCAGTTGACGTACTTGTCCGGCGTCACCTGCATCATCAGCGGTGCGCCCGAGGTCATGAGGGCGACCCGGCCGCGTCCGGTGATGTTGAGCTGGTACTTCCCGGAGCCGGAGATGCCGTACTGGCTGTCGACGGCGATGACCTCGTGGTGCAGGGAGGAGTCCATCGCCAGCACATAGCTGCTGTCGACGGTCAGTCCGTCCTGGTCCACGTCCATCAGGTGGATGTGCTGGGCGAGGTTGGCCAGGTAGACCGTGCCCTGCCCGTGGCAGCGCATCAGGTCGAGGCCCTCACCGGTGTGAGCACGCGCGCGACTTTGCTGGCCGCTCTGGTGCTCGGCGTCGAACTCGACGAGGCCCTGATAGGCGACCATGGTGCCCTTGCGGGCGAGGATGTCGTCGTGGCCCTCCAGGACGACGCGCAGCATCTGCTTGTTCTGCAGACTCCAGCGTTCCTGGGTCTGCTGGTCGTTGTAGGCGAAAAGCGGGCTCTGCATGGTGTGGTGATCCCCCTCAGCCCCGGAGCCGGAGACGGTCGGTGCTGTCCTCGCTGGGCTGGACGACGACGATGCCCTGGCCGGAGAAGGCCATCTGGTACGCCTCGCCGCTGCCCCGGCCGATCAGTGACTGCGCCTTGAAGCTGCGCTTGCCCTTCACCTTGAGGTTCGGGGACCAGGCGACGAGCGCGTCCGGGTCGACGTACGTCTCGTTCTCGCCGCCGCCGCAGTCCACGACGATCGGCTTGCCCCGGGAGGTCAGCGCGACCCAGCCCTGCCCGGAGATCTTGGTGTTCCACAGCCCCTGTCCGGCGAACTTCGCGAGCCCCTTCACGCGCTCGACACCCCAGGTCAGATGCGCGTCGAAGGCGAGCAGGTTGGTGGCGTTGACGGAGATCCCGTCGCCGTTGAGGTTGATCACGACGACATTGGCGCCGTAGTCGGCGAGGTAGAGCAGGCCGTCCCCGGAGCACTTCATCAGCGGCGCGCCCTCGCCGGTCATCCAGTCGCGGGCGATCTGGCGCACGGCCGGCGGGTTGGGCTCGTACTGGATGAAGCCTTCGTAGGCGACCATCGACCCCACGCGCGCGAGGAGGTCGCTTCCGGTCTGCAGGGCGACCTTCAGCATGTGGTTGCCGTGGTTCTCCATGCGGGCGGTGACCGGTGCGGGGGCGTAGCCCGCGAGCGGCTGGTTCATGACGGGCTCTCCCTCAGATCTCGTACGGCTGGACGACGATGAAGTTGCCGGGCGCGCCGCGGAACTGGAGGTTGACGCTCTCCCCGGTGTCGCCGGCGTACGCGTTGCGGCGCATGCGCACCTGGCTGGAGACGACCACCTGGGAGGCGGACGACCAGGCGATCACGGCATTGCAGTCGGCGAACGTCGTGGGCGTGACCGGCAGCACCACGGGCACGCCGTGCGTCTTCACGACGATCGTGCCGGTGCCCTGGAACTGCATCGTGAACAGCGCGCCGCCGGGAATACCGTGCCCCTCGATACGGCGGACCTCGTACTGGAGGCTCTCGTCGAAGGCGAGGACGTTCTCCGCGGAGACACAGATGCCGTCGCCCTGGAGTTCGATGGGGTGCAGCATCGTGGAGTTCTCGGCGAGGAACACCTGTCCCTGGCCGGTACAGCGCATCAGCTGCATCTCCTGACCGGTCGCGTTGCCCACGATCCGGCCGGCGAACCCGGCGCCCTTGTAACTGAAGTCGACCTTGCCCTGGTAGAGGACCATGCTGCCCTGGCGGGCGAGCACGGGCTGGCCGCCGATGCCGAGGTCGACGCGGACCATCTTCTTGTTCTGCTGCGTCCAGCGCTGCCCGGTCGGCGTCTCCTTGAACTGCTGCAGCGCGGCCGCCACACCGGCGCCCTGCGGCGCGCCCTGGGGCATGCCCTGCGGCGCTCCGTACGGCGCCTGCTGTCCGGGGACCTGCCCGAACGGGGGCTGCTGGCCGTATCCCGGGGGCGGGGTCGGCTGCCCGTAACCGGGGGGCGGCGCCGGGGCCTGCGGGGCCTGGGGCTGGGCGTAGCCGGGCGGCGGCGGGGGCGTCTGGCCGTACGCGGGCTGCTGGCCCGGCTGTCCGAACGGCGCGGGCGCCGGGGCCGGAGGCGGCACCGGGGCACCGCCGGGCGGTGTCATGGGCGCGACGATGGTGGGTGCGGAGTGCACGGGGGGTGCGGCGGGCGCCGGGGCCGGGGGCGGAGTGGCTCCCGGAGGGGGCGCGAAGCCCTGCGGTGCGGGCTGCGGCGCGGGGGCCGGAGCGGGCGCGGGGGCGGCCGGAGCAGGCGCCGCGGCCGGAGCGCCGAACGCGGGCGGCGCGGAGGCCTGGGCGGGCGGGGCGAAGCCGGGAGCGGCGCCGCTCTGGGCCTGCTGCTGCGGGGCGGGCGCCTCCTCCTCGAGGACCTCGCCGCCGAAGTTCTTGAGCAGCGCGTCGAGGCCGCCGTCGAAGCCCTGACCGACCGCGGCGAACCGCCATACGTCCTTCAGGTAGAAGTCGCCCAGCATCACCGCCCGCTCGGTGGAGAACTCCGAACCGTTGAAGGAGTAGCGGGCCACTTCCTCGCCGCCGGCGACGATCCGGACGTATCCGGGGGCGATCTGCGACATCTGCCCGGCGCCGTCGATGGTCGCCGTGAACGACAGCTTCTGGATCTGCGGCGGAACCCGGTCGAGCGTGACCCGGAAGGACTCCGTGTCACCGGACTGGGCGCCCAGGAGCTGGATGGACTCCTCGGGAGACTTCGGCTGGTTGAAGAAGACGAAGTACCGGTCGTCCGAAAGCCGTTCGTCGGCGTCGAGGCCGAAGCAGCTGATGTCGAAGTTCAGCCCCGGGCCGCTGATCTGCACGCCTACGTACAGATCCGTACCCGTGGTGAGGTCACTGATCCTGGCCTTGTGGCCGCGTTGGAATTCCCTGGCCATGCGTAACGACCGTCCCCCATCCCGAATGTGAGTGCGTCGCGCCAGGCTAACGTCAATTTCGGACACCGGAGCATGCCGGAGGATGTCGGTACAGAGCCGGTACACAATCCCATGCCCCGGGGGCTGCCGCCCGGGTGTGCCGCCCGGCGTTCTCGCTCGGTATGGGCTTACTCGCCCCCGGTGCCCGGCAGATGGGGCAGCCGGTCGGCGGCGACCACGCCCTCGAGGTAGCCGCGGGCCCGCTCGGTCCGCGGGTAGGCCTCCAGGAGCCGCCAGAAACGGGGCCCGTGTCCGGGCACGAGCAGATGTGCGAGTTCGTGGAGGAGAACGTAGTCGACGACGTACTCGGGCATGCCCTGCAGCCGGTGCGAGAGGCGGATGCTGCCCTCGGAGGGTGTGCACGAACCCCAGCGCGTGTTCTGGTTGGTGACCCAGCGGACCGACGCGGGACGGGCCCGGCCGTCGAAGAACTGCGCCGAAAGACGCTCGGCGCGCTGCTCCAGCTCCGCGTCCCCGAGGACCCGCTTGCTCTCCTGGGCGGCCAGTTTGTCGAGCATGACGCTCACCCAGCGCTGTTCCTCGGCCTCGGACATCCGGGCAGGGATGAGCACGATGGTGCGATCGCCCTCGCGGTACGCGGAGACCGTCCGTCGTCGACGGGCGCTCCTGCGTACCTCGATCGCGCTCGCCCCCGAGCCTCTCGGCGGCTGGCTCGTCGTGCGGCGCTGCGGTGTTCCGGCGCTTTGCAGTGGGTCGGCGGGCACGCCCCGACGTTACCCGCTGCACACGGGGGAAGTCCCGACTCCGGGACGGTTCGGTTCCGATCCCCCGTCAGGCGTCTGATTCGTACGACGAATCCTTGCCCTTTGTGGACAACTTTCGCCGCCCGGTGACGCATGCGGGCATGCTGGCTGTGGCCGGCGGAGCTGCGACCGATTCCGAGCGACGCTCCACCGGCAGACGGGGATGTTCTACGAGGGCTACGGGGGCCTGTCATGCAAGCGATGGTTCCGATGGTGAAGCCCGCGCTCAGGCGCGGCTGGCGCGATCTCAACACGGTGCAGTTCGGGATGACCCCGGCGCACGCGATGACGCTCGGTCCGATGGACACCGCGACCGGCAGTTTCCTCGACCTGCTCAACGGCACTCGCGGGCCGGAGCTCCTGCGGGAGGAGGGCAGGCGGATGGATCTGCCCGACGGCCAGGTCGACGGGCTCGTCGAGCGGCTGGCGCGCGCCGGGCTCCTCGACGACGCGCGGGGCGGCGGACCGGCGGCCGACGCCCTGCGCGCGAAGCCGGAACTGCTCGACCGGCTGCGCCCCGATCTGGCCTCGCTGTCCCTGACCACGTCCGAACCGGGAGAGGCGCTGGGACTCCTGGCCGCCCGCCGGTCACTGCGCGTACAGGTGAGAGGCGCCGGACGGGTGGGCGCGGTACTGGCCTCACTGCTGTCGGGCGCGGGGGTGGGCGAGGTCGACGTGCGCGACTGCGGCCGGGTCGAGCCCTGGGACGTCGCTCCGGGCGGCCTGCCCGCCGAGTCGGTCGGCGACCGCCGGGACGAGGCCGCCCGGCGAGCCGTGCGCCGGGCGGCACCGGACCGTCCGCCACGCCGCGGCTCCCGGGCACCGGCCGGGACCGACGACCCGGGCCTGTCCCTCGTGATCCTCGCCCCGCGGGACGACGTCGCCGTGCACGCGCCCGCCCCGTCCGCCGCGGACGCCCTCGTCGCCTCCGGCACTCCCCATCTGTACGCCGGTGTCGTGGAGGCGACCGGTGTCGTGGGGCCGCTCGTCCTGCCGGGTGAGACGGGGTGCGCGGGCTGTCTGCACGAGGACCGCACCGACCGTGATCCCGTCTGGCCCCGGCTGGTCACGCAGTGGCGCTCCGGCAAGGCACGGCAGACGGGGCCGCCCTGCGACCTGGCGTTGGCCACCGCGGTCGCGGGACTCGCGGCGGCCCACGCGCTCGCCTTCCTGGACGGCCGGGGGCCCTCGGGTGCCGGCGTGCGCTGGGAGGTCTCCCTGCCGTCTCTCCACTGGCGTGCAAGGCCGGTCCGGGCACACTCCTCGTGCGCATGTGGAGCAGCGGAGAAAGGTAACAGGGAACACTCCGCCGAGGACGCGGCGTCGCACGAGACAATGGCGGTACAACGGCCGTCGACGATGTTACGTCCTGGTACAGACGCGGCACGGTTGGCTGGGACTTGGAGGGCGCATGTCTGATCTTCCCCGGAAGGCGGTCACCCGGACCGCCAAGCTCGCCGCGCTCCCGCTCGGATTCGCCGGGCGGGCCACCTGGGGCCTCGGCAAGAGAATCGTGGGCGAGTCCGCGGAGATCGTCGGCCGCGAGCTGCAACAGCGCACTGCGGAGCAGCTGTTCAAGGTGCTCGGCGAACTCAAGGGCGGCGCGATGAAGTTCGGCCAGGCCCTGTCCGTCTTCGAGTCCGCGCTTCCCGAGGAGGTCGCCGGCCCCTACCGGGCGGCGCTGACCAAGCTTCAGGAGGCGGCGCCTCCGATGCCGACGCGCACGGTGCACACGGTGCTGCAGGAGCGGCTCGGCGAGGACTGGCAGGAGCTGTTCCTGGAGTTCGAGGACAAGCCGTCGGCGGCCGCGTCGATCGGACAGGTGCACCGAGGGGTGTGGCACGACGGCCGCGAGGTGGCGGTCAAGGTGCAGTACCCGGGAGCCGGCGAGGCCCTGCTATCCGATCTGAACCAATTGAGCCGTTTCGCCCGCCTGTTGGGACCCCTGATTCCGGGCATGGACATCAAGCCGCTCATCGCGGAGCTGCGCGACCGGGTCTCGGAGGAGCTGGACTACGGCCTGGAGGCACAGGCCCAACGCGCCCACGCCGAGGAGTTCGCGGGCGACCCGGACGTCGTCGTCCCCCAGGTGGTCCACCAGTGCGACCAGATCCTGGTCACGGAGTGGATCGACGGGACACCGCTCGCCGAGGTGATCACCGACGGCACACAGGAGCAGCGCGACCGCGCCGGCCAGCTCCTGGCCCGGTTCCTGTTCTCCGGCCCGGCCCGCACCGGACTGCTGCACGCCGATCCGCACCCCGGCAACTTCCGTCTCCTGCCCGGCGGCCCGGACGGCGAGGGCGACTGGCGCCTGGGAGTCCTGGACTTCGGCACGGTCGACCGGCTCACGGGCGGCCTGCCCACCCCCATCGGCACATCCCTGCGCATGACCCTCGACGGCGAGGCGGAGGCCGTCTACGAACTCCTCTGCACGGAGGGCTTCGTCAAGGAATCCATCGCACTGGACCCCGACGCCGTCCTCGACTACCTGCTGCCGATCATCGAACCGGCCCAGGCCGACGCCTTCACCTTCACCCGCGGCTGGATGCGCAGCCAGGCGGCCCGTATCGCCGACCCCCGCTCCCCCGCGCACCAGCTGGGCAGGCAGCTCAATCTGCCGCCGGCCTACCTCCTCATACACAGAGTGACATTGAGCACAATCGGCGTCCTGTGCCAGCTGGGTTCGACGGTGCGGCTGCGTGAGGAACTGGAGGCGTGGCTGCCGGGGTTCGTCCTGGAAGAGGAAGAGGCGGAGGAGTCGGCCGCGCAGGCCTGAGCCGACCGCCGCTCTACCACCAGGCAGAGTCCAGCCGCCCCTCGATCGCCCTGAGGTTCTCCCGGGAGCAGGTGTCGCAGAGGTAGTGACGGACGCCGTTCTCGACGGAGAAGGACCAGATGGGCTGCGGGCCCTCGGCCACGGTGCCGCAGCGGGAGCACACGAGGGTCTGCGGCCGCGCCGCGGAGCCGTCGTTGTCACTGCCTGCGGAACTCGTCACCCTGTGACGATACGCCGGGGACCGGACCGGCGGGCGGAACGCACCGTGGGGGCCGGTCCGTGAGAACGGACCGGCCCCCACGGGGAGACCTTCATCCTCCCTGGTCAGGAGGCACCGGTTGTGGTGTGGTCGGTTACTGCATGACCGCCAGGGCGAGCGCGCGGCGGGCACGCAGCGAGGCGCGCTCCGCCCGGCGCTGCATCCGGCGGGCGGTCACCAGGCGCGCGGCCCGGCGTTCCTGCTCGGCCTCGCGCAGTCGGTCGTGCATATGCGCACGAGCCAGGGCTTCTGGGATGAGTTGCATCTCTCGGGTCCTGTTCTGACGCGAGTCGATCGCGCCGCTGGTGGTGACGTCTTCGAGTGCGGAGCCCACGGGCTCCTGGGTGGACGGCTTCATCGGGGCCTTCTTGGGGTCGTGCGTGAGGGGGCTGTCGATCGTTCCTGCGGTGTTCATGCCGTGACCGGGTTCTTGCGCGGGCGGCCACGCGGCCGCTTCCGGGCGACGACGACACCCTGGACGAACAGCTCTCCACCCCAGACGCCCCAGGGCTCACGCCGCTCCTTGGCGCCGGCGAGGCAGGCCTCGATCAGCGGGCAGGTGCGGCAGAGGGACTTGGCGTACTCGACATCGGCCGGCGACTCGGCGAAGAAGACCTCCGGGTCGTAGGAGCGGCAGGGGACGGGTACGCCGAGGTTCTCGATGGCGTCGTCGAGCGCGGTGAGCGCGGTGAGCGGGGTCAAGGTGGAGTCCTCCGTGAGGCCGGGCGGGGGGATCGTTTCGGAAGGCGGTACGGACGGGGCGTGCGCTTCGAGTTGCACGGTTCGTCTTCCTCGTCTGGTCGTTCCGGCCCTGTTGGGCCGGGTGTCGGCTGGTACCGGGTTCTTTTCTTGTCCCGAGGCGCCTTCGCTCCGTCGTCCCCGTTCGGGGAAAACAGAAGGGCCGCGGATCCCGGATGGGGTTCCGCGGCCCTGAAGGCGCCGGCCTGATCGGCGATCAGGCTGGATCACTCCAGGGTTCTGGCCCACGGAAGGCCCACATCAGGTGGTGCTGCTTCGTCTGCTTCCGGTCTCCGGCACCAGCTGCCGTAAAGGCATAGGCATGCGCCCGTGCCACTACTGCTTCCAGTGCCTTGGTCGGTCGCTCATTGCGCACACGGACGGGAAGACCCGCGAGAGACACGGAGGACGCCGGACGCACGGCACGGATGCCGGACAGACCGGTGCCCAGGTTGGAAACGCCGAGCATGCACGTGGAGACGACCGAGCGATCGGTCATTTTGACGGTGCTGATGGAGCTGCTGCTGATGCTGATCACTTCAATCGCCTCCTCTCGGCGTCTCGGGGGACTGGGGTGAGTCAGTCCGACGGATATGCAAGTACAACACGGAATCAGGGCCTCCGAGAAGGCCCCCTGTCCCGTGGCTAAGAACCTATGGGGATTGCTGGGGCATGCGCAAACTATTTTTTCGACGAGTTCGCGTCATTCCCCGCCTTCCTCTTCCACAAGCTCCCGACCGGCGCAGATCGTCAGGACATCGGCACCGTAGCGGTTGAGCTTGCGCACGCCGACCCCGGGGATGCGCGCCAACTCCCCCTCGTCGTCGGGGGCCGCCTCGGCGATCGCCATCAGCGTCTTGTCGGTGAAGACGCAGAAGGCGGGCTGTCCGCTGCGCCGCGCCTGGAGCGCGCGCCACTCGCGCAGCCGCTCGTACAGGCCCTCGTCCATGTCGGAGGGGCAGTCCTCGCAGCGCATCAGCTTCATGTCGCCGGCGTCGGTGAGCGTGCGTCCGCACACCCGGCAGCGGGCCGGCGTGCGCTGGGTCCGGCGCGGGATGGCATCCGGTCTGCCGGCGAAGCCGCGCTCGACGCCTCCGCCACCGCCCGCCGCGCCGCGGCCGGCCGCGGCGGCCGAACCGGGGCGCAGCCCGTCGAGGAAGCGGCTGGGGCGGCGGCTCGGACGCCCGCCGGGCGCACGCGACAGGGCCCAGGAGACATGGAGCCGCTCTCGGGCACGGGTCACCCCGACATACAGGAGGCGACGCTCCTCCTCGATCTGCTCGTCGGTCTTTGCATAGGTGATCGGCATCATGCCCTCGGCGACACCGACCAGGAAGACGGCGTCCCACTCCAGGCCCTTGGCCGAGTGCAGGGAGGCGAGGGTGACTCCCTGGACGGTCGGGGCGTGCTGGGCGTTCGCCCGTTCGTCGAGTTCCGCGACGAGGTCGGCGAGGGTGGCGCCGGGTCTGGCGGCGGCGAAGTCCTGCGCGAGGTTCACCAGGGCGGCCAGTGACTCCCAGCGCTCTCTGACGGCACCGGAACCGGCCGGGGGCGCTGTGGTCCAGCCCTCGCCCGACAGCACGGCGCGCACCTGGGAGGGCAGGTCGACGGCGTCGTCGAGCAGGGAGTCGTTGCCGCCGAACCGGGCCGCCCCGCGCAGCGCGATGCCCGCCTTGCGCACCTCGGGACGGTCGAAGAACCGCTCGGCGCCACGCAGCTGATAGGGCACTCCGGCGTCGGCGAGGGCCTGCTCATAGGTCTCGGACTGCGCGTTCGTACGGAACAGCACGGCGATCTCGCTCGCCGGGACGCCGGAGTCGACGAGCTCGCGGATCCGCTGGGCGGCGCCCTCGGCCTCGGCGGGTTCGTCGGTGTACTCGGTGTGGACGGGCTCGGGGCCGGCGGCGCGCTGGGAGACCAGCTCCAGGCGGTGGTCGGCGGCGCGGCCCCGGGCCTGTGCGAGCAGGCCGTTGGCTAGGTGGACGACCTGGGGCGTGGAGCGGTAGTCGCGGACCAGCTTGACCACGGTGGCACCGGGATGGCGGATACGGAAGTCGAGCAGATGGTCGGGAGTTGCTCCTGTGAACGAGTAGATGGTCTGGCTGGCGTCGCCGACCACGCACAGGTTGTCCCGCTCACCGAGCCACAGTTCCAGCAGGCGCTGCTGGAGGGGGCTGACGTCCTGGTACTCGTCGACCACGAAGTGCTGGTACTGGGAGCGGACCTGTTCGGCGACGTCGTGCCGGTCCTGGAGGACGGCCACCGTCAGCAGCAGAACGTCCTCGAAGTCGATGACGGCTCGGTCGCGCTTGATGTCCTCGTAGGCGGAGTAGAGCTGGGAGATCTCGGCCGGGTCGCGGGGAGCCTCACGGCCGGCCTTGACGGCCGCGAGCGGGTAGTCGGCGGGGACGGTCTGGGTGACCTTGGACCATTCGATCTCACCGGTGACGTCCCGCAGCTCGCCCCGGTCGAGGCGGATACGGCAGGCGGCGGCCGCGTCCGCGACGAGCTGGATCTTGCGATCGACAAGGCGCGGCATCGAGCCGCCGATCGCTTTCGGCCAGAAGTACTGGAGCTGGCGCAGAGCGGCCGAGTGGAAGGTGCGGGCCTGGACGCCGGCGGCGCCGAGCTGACGCAGTCTGCCCCGCATCTCCCCCGCGGCGCGGTTGGTGAAGGTGACGGCCAGCACGCTGGAGGGCTGCAGGACACCGGCCCGCACTCCGTAGGCGATGCGGTGGGTGATCGCCCGGGTCTTGCCGGTACCGGCGCCCGCCAGTACGCACACCGGACCGCGCAGGGCGGTGGCCACCTCGCGCTGCTCGGGATCGAGCCCTTCGAGCACCGCGTCGGCCGAGTCCGGGACCTGCGGGAAGAGCGTGGAGTGCGTTGCTGCTGTCACACGGCCATGCTGCCAGGTCGGCGGAGACGGGTGAGCCGGTTGTCCACAGGCGGGCCCCGCAGTCGTACTAATACGGCAGGCGTCACACTGATGCGGCAGGCGTCACGTCGTGCGAGGCGCCGCTCAAGGGAATGCTGGACCTTTCAAGTACGTTCCCCCACTGCAACCGCCATCCCCCGAGCCGCCGAAGGAGCGCGATAGACATGCCGGGCACTGTGACGATGTACAGCACCACGTGGTGCGGCTACTGCACTCGGCTGAAGAGCCAGCTGGACCGTGAGGGCATCGCGTACAACGAGATCAACATCGAGCAGGACCCGGATTCCGCGGCCTTCGTGGAAAAGGCGAATGGCGGAAACCAGACGGTGCCGACCGTGCTGTTCGCGGACGGTTCGACGCTGACGAACCCTTCGCTGGCTCAGGTCAAGCAGAAGATCGGCGTGTAAGCGCTGCACGGCGCGTGAAAAGGCGGTCCCTGGGATGTCCCGGGGGCCGCCATTCGTCTACAGGCTTCCTGCGCGGATCGGTGTGCGGCACGGTGCGTGGTGCGGTGCGCGGCGCGGTGCGGTGCGCGGCGCGGTGCGGTGCGCGGTGCGGTGCGGTGCGGTGCGCGGCGCGGTGCGGTGCGGTGCGCGGCGCGGTGCGTGATGCGTCACACGACGCTGCGCGTCGGCAGCGGTCTGTCGTACCAGAGCTCGATCAGACGGGCCGCGATCGAGATGCCGTACGGCGGCAGGACCTCGCCGGACTCGAAGGCGGCGCTCAGTTCGTCGCGGGAGAACCAGCGGGCCTCGTGGATCTCGTCGCCGTCGACGTCGATGTCGGTCGAGGTGGCGCGGGCCACGAAGCCCAGCATGAGGCTGGACGGGAAGGGCCAGGGCTGGCTGGCGATGTACTCGACCCGCCCGACGGTGATGCCGGCCTCCTCGAAGACCTCACGGCGCACGGACTGCTCGATGGACTCGCCGGGCTCGACGAAACCGGCGAGGGTCGAGAAACGGCCTTCGGGCCAGTGCACCTGGCGGCCGAGGAGGATGCGGTCGTCCTCGTCGGTGACGGCCATGATCACGGCGGGGTCGGTGCGCGGGTAGTGCTCGGCGCCACAGACGGGGCAGCGGCGGATGTGGCCGGCCGCCGCGATGACCGTGCGCTCGCCGCAGCGGGAGCAGAAGCGGTGCGTGCGCTGCCAGTTCTCCAGACCCACCGCGTGCACCATCAGGCCCGCGTCGCGCGGTGACAGCAGCAGGCCGGCCTCGCGCAGGCCCGCGGGGCGCGCGGACTGGTCGATGCGGCCGGGCAGCGCGTCCTTCTGGAGGGCGAAGTAGCTGACGCCGTCTCCGTCGGTGCCGAGGAAGTAGCGGTGCGCCTCGGTGAGGGGAGCTTCGAAGGAGGGCGTCATGACCAGTTCGGTGCGCCCGTCGGGCGTCTCGTCGATGAGGACCTGGCCGCCGGATACCACGAAGCAGCGGGTGGTGGGGTGGCTCCATGCCGCCGCGAGCCAGGCCTCGTCGAGCCGGTGGTGGGCGGCCCTGTCGATGCCGCTCGGTGCGGTGAGCGAGATGGGCCGGTCGGCGGTGTGGTCGGTCCAGGTGGTCACGGGTGCTTCCAACTCCCCCGGTGGAACGGTTGTTTTCGGGCGGCGGTTCAGCAGGACGTACGGAAGGAGGGGTCGAGGTCCGGTGGGCTCCGGTGCGGGACGGCCCTCCCCAGTGTGCCCCGCGCGCGATGCCGGTCCGGAGGGTACGGGAGGCTCAGGGCGCATGGCGCCAGTTCTCCGCAAGGTCGCCCCAGAGGTAGGCGGTGGTCTCGACTCCCTTGAGGAGCAGTTCGAGCTCGACCTTCTCGTTCGGCGCGTGCCAGCCGTCGGAGGGGACGGAGATGCCCAGGAAGAGCACGGGTGCGCCGAGGACCTCCTGGAGGTCCGCCGCGGGTCCAGAGCCGCCCTCGCGTGTGAAGCGGACGGGTTTCCCGAAGGCGCGCCCCATGGAGCGGACGACGGACTGCAGGGCCGGGTGGTCCAGTGGCGTCAGGCACGGGCGCGTGGCCGGGGCGAATGTGATCTCGTGCCGGATTCCGGCGGGCACCTGGTCCGCGGCCCAGGCACGGACGGCCTGTTCGATGTGGTCGGGGTCCTGGCCGGCGACGAGCCGGAAGGAGAGCTTCACCATGGCGGAGGACGGGATGATCGTCTTGCTGCCGGGGCCCTGGTAGCCGCCGCCGATGCCGTTGACCTCGGCGGTCGGTCGCGCCCAGATGCGCTCCAGGGTGGTGTGTCCCGCCTCCCCGAGGGCGGCGTACGACTTGGCCGTGCGCAGCCATCGCTGCTCGTCGAAGGGCAGCTCCGCGAAGAGTTCCCGTTCGCGGTCGGTGAGCTCGACGACGCCGTCGTAGAAGCCGGGGACCGCCACGCGCGCGTGTTCGTCGTGCAGGGCGGCGACGAGGCGGGCGGCGGCCGTGGCCGGATTGGGTACGGCGCCGCCGAAGGAGCCGGAGTGGATGTCCTGGTCCGGGCCGTGCAGCCGGATCTCGCATTCGGCGAGGCCGCGCATACCGGTGCACACGGTGGGGGTGTCCTCCGACCACATGCCGGTGTCGGAGACGATCACGGCGTCGGCGGCGAGCCGGGCGGCGTGCTCCTCGACGATCGCCCGGAAGTGCGGGGAGCCGGACTCCTCCTCGCCCTCGATCAGCAGCTTGAGGTTCACGGCCGGAGTGGTGCGGCCGGTGGCGGCGAGATGGGCGCGGACGCCGAGGGTGTGGAAGAACACCTGCCCCTTGTCGTCGGCCGCCCCGCGCGCGTAGAGGCGGTTGTCGCGGACGACCGGCTCGAAGGGGTCGCTGTCCCAGCCGTCCTCGCGGGCCGCGGGCTGCACGTCGTGATGGCCGTAGACAAGGACGGTGGGTGCGCCGGGCTCCTCGGAGGGCCACTCGGCGAAGACCGCGGGCGCGCCCGCGGTCTGCCAGACCTCGGCCGTGGGGAAGCCGGTCTCCTTGAGCCGGGTGGCGAGCCAGTCGGCGCTGCGGCGTACATCGTGCGCGTGGTCGGGCTGGGCCGACACGGACGGGATGCGCAGCCAGTCGGCGAGGTCGCCGAGGAAAGCAACGCGGTGCTGCTCGATGTACGTACGGACGGCGCTGTCCGGGGTCCGGCTCATGGTCACGAGCCTATCGGCCCGCACCGACATCCTGATTGGGCGGTTCGTCACACGACGGCTCCTCCAGCAGCAGTCGTTCCAGCGCGGCCCGGTCGGGCAGATTCCGGGGCCGGACGACCTCGCCGCCGCGCACGTACACGAACGCGGCCGTGACCGAGTCCAGGGGGACGCCCTGCTGCTCGGCCCAGGCGAGCCGGTACAGGGCGAGCTGGAGCGGGTCGGCGGTGCCGGTGCGGCCGGTCTTCCAGTCGACGATCTCGTACGTCGCTCCGTCGCCGTCACCTTCTCTGTACACGGCGTCGATACGGCCCCGTACGACGCGGCCTGCGATGTCGAGCTGGAAGGGGGTCTCGACGCGGTACGGCGTGCGGTGGGCGTACTCAGTGCGCTCGAAGGCGTCCTTGAGGGCTTCCAGATCGCGTTCGTCGGCGATCTCGGCCTCGCTGCCGGGCAGTTCCTCCGGCTCCAGCATGGGCAGGGTCAGCTCTTCGAAGCGGGCCTCGACCCAGGCGTGGAAGCGGGTGCCGCGGCGCGCGGCGGGCTGCGGCGGACGGGGCATGGGGCGGGCCAGCTCCTGCGCGAAGGCGTCCGGGTCGGCGGCCAGGCGGAGCAGCTGGGACGCGGTCAGCGTCGCCGGCAGAGGTACGTCCGTGACGCTCTGCCGCGCGCGCAGAAGCTCGCCGGTGAGGGCGTCGAGGTCGCGGTCCCAGGAAGCGATGGTGCGGGCCTCCTCCGGGGTGAGGGACTCCGGATGTGACGCCTGGTGCAGGACCGTGGGGCGGATGGGGCGGACGGAGCGAGTGGGGCGATCGGTGGTCCAGGTGTCCCAGTCGGCGGGGTCCGCGGGGGCTACGGGGTCTGCGGGGGCGTCCTCCGCGAAGGCATCCGCCTCGCTGTGAAGGGCTTCGTCGTAGAGGTCGTCGTCGTAGGGCGCCTCGTCGTCCTCCGGTGGCGGGGGCCAGTCAGGGTCGTCGTATGTGTCCGGGTCGTGAGCGGCCGCGGGGTGGCCGTCGGTGTGGGAGGCGAGGTTCTCCAGGTGGGCGAGGACGGTCTCGGCGGCGGCCCGCCGGCGGGCCAGGGCCGCGTCGTCCAGCGGCAGGGGCCACACCTGGTCGGCGGTCTCCCGGTGCAGGGCAGGGTTCTGCTCGTCCTCGGCAGGCACGTCGGCCCAGACCTCGATCTCGCCGTGGCCGGCCACGCAGTGGTCGTGGAGGGTCTGAAGGAAGTCGGACGGTCCACGGGGCTTCTTCTGGGTGGGGCCCCACCAGTGGCCCGAACCGAGGAGCAGGGAACGGGGGCGGGTGAAGGTGACGTAGCCGAGGCGGAGCTCCTCGGTGTGCTGGTGCTCCTTCATCGCCTGGTGGAAGGCCTTCAGACCGCGTGCGTCCCAGGACGCCACGTCGGGCAGCGTGTCGGCGTCGCCACGCAGCTCGTGCGGCAGCACCTTGCCCTGGAAGGTCCACTTCTCGCGCCCCTGGGTGCTCGGGAACGTGCCCGTGACCAGGCCGGGGACGGCCACGACGTCCCACTCCAGGCCCTTGGACTTGTGCGCGGTGAGCACCTTCACGGTGTTCTCGCCACCGGGGAGGGCGTTGTCGAGGCCCTTCTCGTACTGGGCGGCGGTGCGCAGGAAGCCGAGGAAGGCCAGCAGGGTCGCCTCGCCGTCGCCCGCGGCGAACGCCGCCGCGATGTCCAGGAAGTTCGACAGGGTCTCGCGGCGCCGGGCCGCCAGGGCGTGCGGGGACGCGGACAACTCCACTTCCAGGCCGGTGACGGCCAGGACGCGGTGCAGGACGTCCATCAGCGGGTCGGCGAGCGAGCGGCGCAGGTCGCGCAGTTCGGCGGCCAGGCGGGCGAACCGTACGCGCGCGTCCGGCGAGAAGGGCAGCCCGTCGTCGCCTTCTTCGCCGTCGAGCGGTGTCTCCAGGAAGGTGTCGAGGGCGTCGGCCAGCGAGATCACCTCGGACGGGTCGACCCCCTCGACGGCCTCGGCGAGCCTGCGGTCCGGGTCTTCGGCGGCGCCCACGCGCGCGTGGGACACGAGAAGCCGGGCGCGGCGCCCCAGCAGGGCGAGGTCGCGCGGGCCGATGCGCCAGCGGGGGCCGGTCAGCAGACGGACCAGGGAGGCGTTGGCGCCCGGGTCCTGGAGGACCTCGCAGACGGCGACGAGGTCGGCCACCTCCGGCAGGTGCAGCAGTCCGGACAGGCCTACGACCTCGACGGGGACGTCCCGTGCGACGAGCGCGCCCTGGATCTCCGCGAAGTCGGTCGCCGTACGGCACAGGACGGCGATCTCGCCGGGCGCCTTGCCGGTGTTCACGAGGTGGGCGATGGAGTCGGCGATCCAGTCGATCTCCTCGGCGTGCGTGGGCAGCAGGGCGCAGCGCACCGTGCCGTCGCGTTCGGCGCCGGGGGCGGGGCGGAGTGCCTCCACGCCCGCGTGCAGGGCGCGCAGCGGCTCGGCCAGGCCGTTGGCCAGGTCGAGCAGGCGGCCGCCGCTGCGGCGGTTCTCGCTGAGCGCCTGGCGGGTGGCGGGCCGGCCGTCGCCGTGGGCGAAGTGCTCGGGGAAGTCGTCCAGGTTGGCGACGGAGGCGCCGCGCCAGCCGTAGATCGCCTGGCAGGGGTCGCCGACCGCGGTCACGGGGTGGCCCGTGCCGCCGCCGAACAAACCCGCCAGCAGGATGCGCTGGGCCACCGACGTGTCCTGGTACTCGTCGAGCAGCACCACCCGGAACTCGTCGCGCAGGATGCGGCCGACGTCGGAAATCGCCGCGAGCTGTGCCGAGAAGGCGATCTGGTCACCGAAGTCGAGCAGATCGCGCTCGCGCTTGGCGGCCCTGTAGCGGGTGACGAGGTCGGCGAGTTCACGGCGCGCCGCGGCCGTCTCGGGAACCTTGCGCAGATCCGCGTTGGTGAGTCTGGTGCCGTCCAGGTCGCGCAGCAGGCCGGCGTCCCAGGCGCGCAGATCCTCGGGCGGTACGAGGTGTTCGGCGAGTTCGGCGTCGAGGGCGAGGAGGTCGCTGACCAAGTCGGCGAAGGAGCGGGTCAGGGACGGATACGGGCCGGGCGCCTCGCGCAGCACGCGTGCGGCGAGCTGGTAGCGGGTTGCGTCGGCGAGCAGCCGGGCCGTCGGCTCCAGCCCGATACGCAGGCCGTGGTCGGTCAGGAGGCGGCCCGCGAACGCGTGGTACGTGGAGATCACCGGCTCGCCCGGAGGGTCGTCCGGGTCGATGACGTCGGGATCGGTGACGCCCGCCTTGATCAGCGCCTTGCGGACGCGCTCGGCGAGCTCGCCGGCGGCCTTGTTGGTGAAGGTGAGGCCGAGCACCTGCTCGGGGGCGACCCGACCGGTGCCGACCAGCCAGACCACGCGTGCCGCCATCACCGTCGTCTTGCCCGAGCCGGCTCCGGCCACGATCACCTGCGGGGCGGGCGGCGCGGTGATGCAGGCCGTCTGCTCCGGGGTGAACGGGATGCCGAGGAGCTCCTTGAGCTGATCGGGATCAGTGATACGGGCGGCCATGTCGCAGAGGCTAGCGGCGGCCACTGACAGTGGATGCCCGATCGATCTCAGGGTGTGAAGAAGCGCAGGTCAGCACAGGTGGTGCGACCCGTCACACCGGTGGTCTCACTCCACGACGTGGCGCCCCTCGGGCCGCGCGCTGCACGAGGCCCGGAACGCGCAGTGGGTGCAGTGCTGGCCGGCGCTCGGGGTGAACCGCTCGTCGAGGACCTTGCCCGCGGCCGTGGCCAGCAGATCGCCGACCCACTCGCCTTCCAGGGGCTCCTGGGCCTGCACCTTGGGCAGCGTGTCGCCGCCGTCCCTCTTCGCCGCTCCCTGGCGCAGCTGCACGAGTTCGGCGCCGCCCGGTTCGGGGCGGACGCCGTCGAAGGCCTCGTCGACGGCGCCCTCGCGCACGGCGAGCTGGTAGACGGCGAGCTGTGGGTGGTGCTCCACCTCTGCGGCGCTGGGCGCCTGTTTGCCGGTCTTGAAGTCGACGACGTAGGCGCGGCCCTCCCCGTCGGCCTCGACGCGGTCCATCTGGCCGCGGATGCGCACCTCGTAGTCGCCCGCTTCGAGGGTGACGTCGAAGTCGTGCTCGCTGGCCACCGGCGTGCGCCCGGTGCGGTCCATCACATGCCACTTCAGGAACCGTTCGAGCGCCACGCGCGCGTTCTCCTTCTCCTGCGCCGACTTCCACGGCGCGTCGAAGGCAAGCGCGTTCCACACGGAGTCCAAGCGCTCCATGAGGACGGCGAGGTCGGCCGGGGTGTGTCCGGAGGCGACCTCGTCGGCGAGTACGTGCACGACGTTCCCGAAGCCCTGAGCGGCCGTCGCGGGTGCGTCGGCCTTGACCTCGCGGCCCAGGAACCACCGGAGGGTGCAGGTGTTGGCGAGCTGGTCGAGTGCACTGCCGGACAGCACCACGGGCTGGTCGCGGTTGCGCAGCGGCACCTTGCTCTCGGTCGGCTCGAACATGCCCCACCAGCGGTAGGGGTGGGCGGACGGGACGAGCGGGCGGCCGTCCTCGTCGGCGAGTGCGGCGAGCCGGGCCAGTCGGCGGGCGGCTGCCTCCCTGAGAGTGCCGGACACGCGCGGGTCGACCGTCGTGGCCCGCAGCTCGGCGACGAGCGCCGCGACGGACAGCGGGCGGCGCGGGCGGCCCGTGACGTCCCGGGGCTCGACACCGAGTTCGGCCAGGAAGCGGGAGGGCTGGTCGCCGTCGTCCGCGGGCGCCTTGACCGCGGTGACGACGAGGCGTTCACGCGCGCGTGTGGCGGCCACGTAGAACAGCCGGCGCTCCTCGGCGAGGAGCGCGCCCGGGGTGAGCGGCGCGGCGAGTCCGTCGCGGCCGATGCGGTCGGCCTCCAGGAGCGAGCCGCGGCGCCGCATGTCCGGCCACAGGCCCTCCTGGACGCCCGCGACGACGACCAGACGCCATTCCAGTCCCTTGGAGCGATGCGCGGTCATCAGGCGGACGGCGTCGGGGCGTACCGCGCGCCGTGTGAGGGTGTCGGCGGCGATGTCCTCGGCGTCGATCTCCTCCAGGAAGTTCAGGGCGCCGCGGCCGCCGGTGCGTTCCTCCGCGCGGGCCGCGGTCGCGAACAGCGCGCACACGGCGTCCAGGTCCCGGTGGGCGTTGCGTCCGGCCGCGCCGCCGCGCCGGGCGGACCGCTCCAGGCGGGCGGGCCACGGCGTGCCCTCCCACAGGTCCCAGAGCGCCTCCTCGGCGGTGCCGCCGCCCGCCAGGCGCTCGCGGGCCTTTCTGAGCAGCGCGCCGAGACGCTGGGCGCCACGCGCGTACGTGGGGTCGTGTGTGACCAGGCGCTCAGGCTCGGCCAGCGCCCGCGCGAGCAGTTCGTCGGAGGGCGGCGGCAGCGGGTTGCCCGCGGCCCGCTCCTCGTCACGCAGCGCACGGCCGAGGCGGCGCATGTCGGCGGCGTCCATGCCCGCGAGCGGGGAGGCGAGCAGGGTCAGGGCGGTTTCCGTGTCGAGCCATGCGGTGTCCGACGCCGGCTCGTCGGAGGCGGCCCCCGCCTGTTCCTCGGTGTGCGGGCCTTCGTCGTCGGGCCTCTCGGGGCGCCCCGCCGCCTCCGCGGTGGCCACCGCGCGCAGCGCCGTCAGTAGGGGTGTCACCGCCGGCTCGTGGCGCAGGGCCAGGTCGTCACCGTCGATGTCCAGCGGGACCCCGGCCGCGGTGAGGGCGCGGCGGACCGTCGGGATGGTGCGGGATCCGGCGCGCACCAGCACGGCCATCTCGCGCCAGGGGATGCCGTCCTCCAGGTGCGCCCGGCGCAGGATGTCGGCGATGTTGTCCAGCTCGGTGCCGGGTGTCGGGTACGTGTAGACCTCGACGCGGCCGCCGTCCCGGACCGGCGTGAGTTCCCGGTGGGCGCGCACCCTGTCGGCGGGAAGCCGGGTCAGCGGCATGCGCCGGGTCAGCAGCCGGGTGGCGGTCAGCAGTGCGGCCCCGGACCGCCGGGACGTCCGCAGGACCTCGACGGGCGCCGGGTGGCCGTCCGCGCGCGGGAAGGCGTGCGGGAAGTCCAGGATGCCGTTCACGTCGGCGCCCCGGAACGCGTAGATCGACTGGTCCGGGTCTCCGAAGGCGACGAGGGTGCGGCCGCCGCCGGCGAGGGCGTGCAGCAGCCGTACCTGTGCCGGGTCGGTGTCCTGGTACTCGTCGACGTAGACGGCGTCGTACTGCAGGGCGAGGTGCCGGGCGACCTCCGGCCGGTGGGCGAGGAGGACCGCGCGGTGGACGAGTTCGGCGTAGTCGAGCACGCCCTGCAGGTCGAGCACGTCGAGGTACTCGGCGAGGAAGGCGGCCGCGGCGCGCCAGTCGGGGCGGCCGATGCGGCGGGCGAACGCGTCCAGGGCGCCGGGGCCGAGACCCAGTTCGCGGCTGCGGGCGAGGACCGCGCGGACCTCGTCGGCAAAGCCGCGGGTGGTCAGGCAGGCGCGCAGTTCGTCCGGCCAGCGCACATGGGCGAGACCTAGCCGCTCCAGGTCGGGCTGGCCCGCCAGCAGCTCGCGGACGGTGACGTCCTGTTCGGGGCCGGACAGCAGCCGCAGCGGCTCCACGAACAGGTCGCTGTCCTGGTGGGCGCGGACCAGGGCGTAGCAGAACGAGTGGAACGTGGTCGCCTGGGGCGCGCGGGCCGCCCCGATGCGCAGCGCCATCCGGTCCCGCAGTTCGACGGCCGCCTTGCGGCTGAACGTCAGCACCAGGATCCGCGCGGGGTCCCCGCCGCGGGCGATTCGCGCCGCCACGGACTCCACGAGTGTGGTGGTCTTTCCGGTGCCCGGACCTGCGAGGACGAGGATTGGGCCGGTGTCGTGGACAACCACGGAGCGCTGTGCGGCGTCCAGACGAGGGGGATCCACGAGGGCCGGTGGGGTACGCACCAGTCGGTAGGCGCCACGGTTCCCCTGTCGCACCTGGAGGTGCGACAGACGCCTGGTGGAGGAAGAGGAGCTCACGTGGTTCGCCGGTCCTGGTGCTTGTGCTGTTGGGCGTACCGCCCTGCGTGCCGGGCGGTGATCGCGGGGTGAGGGGGACACGTGCAGCCGACGCTACGCCGACGGGCGAGGCGGAAGCAGGGCTTCCGATTCTTCCCTCCCGGCACTCGAGCCACTTGCGTCCCTCGCCCCACGAACGTACGGCATGCCGCGGTCGTGCCCCCATTCCCTCGTACGGGCCACAGGGTCCCCCCGGACCCGTCCGATGGCGGAAGCTGTCAGGTGTGACCCTCCGCGCGTTGGCCGCCGTCCCACCGGGCGCGCCTCATGTCGAGACGCGGCAGGTGACCCTCGGCGGCCCTGCTCGCCTCCCTCAGAGGCGTGCCCTCCGCGCGGTAGTGGGCGAGCGCCCCGAGTTCATGGCCCGGGAGCAGCACGCCGTCCGCTCGGACGACCCGCCACCACGGCACGGCTCCGCCGTAGAGGGCCATCACCCGGCCGACCTGGCGCGGGCCGCCCTCCGCCAGCCACTCGGCGACGTCGCCGTACGTCATGACGCGCCCCGGCGGAATCAGTTCGGCGACCTCGAGGACCTGCTCGGCGTACTCGGGCAGGGCATCCTCGTACTGGGGAGGGGTGTCCTCCGGAAGGCTCTCCTCGCTCATCCGCCCCATCCTGCCCCACCCCACCGACAATGTGATGTGCCCGCCACTGTGCGTATCCCTCGCCCCGGGGCGGCGCTTCGGGCAGACTGTGCGCCCCGCGTCTGCACCCTGATGCCCCCTTGTGTCGGTGGGGCATGCCACCATCGTGCGGGCGGTGACCGGTGATACGAGATCAAGAAGAGACGATGAAGCAGCAGGGTGTGCAGCCCGAGGGCGCAGAGAGCACCTCTGAGGCTTCGTCGCGCCCGGACGCCGCCGACACCGGCGAGACGCGCTCCGGCGCGGTCCAGGGCGACAAGGGCAGGCGCCGCGCGGGCGAGCCCGACGCGTCTCGGCCCGGCGCGGCCGATGCCGGGGCTCAGCCTCGCCCGGCCGACATGGACGAGGCGCCGAGCGACGAGGTCGAGGGCGACGAACCCCTGCTCCCCGCGCGCGTGCACCGCCCGTCCGACCTGATGCGGCTCCTGATCGGTGTGCTGGCGGTCGCCGTGCTGCTCGCGATCGCCGCGTTCGCACACGGCACCACCTCCGGCCTCGAACAGGACATCAACAAGGGCACCGGGCAGGCACCCGACCTGCTCATCAAGATCGCCGGTCTGGCCTCCAGCATCGCGATCCTCCTGGTCCCGGTCGCCTTCGCGATCGAGCGGCTGATCAAGCGGGACGGACTGCGCATCGCCGACGGCGTGCTCGCGGCGGTCCTCGCGCACGGAGTGACGCTCGCCACCGACCTGTGGGTCGCCAAGGCCGCCCCGGACTCGATCCAGGAGGCGCTCACCCAGCCCTCGCCCGGCGACGTCCACGCCCTCACCGATCCCGTGCACGGCTATCTGGCCCCGGTCATCGCCTATATGACGGCCGTCGGCATGTCGCGTCGGCCGCGCTGGCGCGCGGTGCTGTGGATGGTGCTGCTCCTCGACGCGTTCTCGATGCTCGTGACCGGCTACACGACCCCGTTCTCGATCATCCTGACGGTGCTCATCGGGTGGACCGTGGCCTACGGCACGCTGTACGCGGTCGGCTCCCCCAACGTCCGCCCCACCGGAAGGACCCTCATGGCGGGTCTGCGGACGGTCGGCTTCCGTCCGGTCAGCACGGCCCGGGAGGAGATGTCGGACACGTCGGAGACCGGCGACCGCGGCCGCCGCTACTTCGTCACCCTGGAGGACGGGCCGCCGCTGGATGTGACGGTGGTCGACCGGGAACAGCAGGCACAGGGCTTCTTCTACCGCGCGTGGCGCAATCTGACCCTGCGCGGCTTCGCGACCCGCAGCAGCCTGCAGTCGCTGCGCCAGGCCCTGGAACAGGAAGCCCTGCTCGCATACGCGGCCATCGCGGCCGGCGCCAACGCCCCCAAGCTGATCGCGACGTCCGAACTGGGCCCCGACGCGGTCATGCTCGTCTACGAGCACACCGGCGGGCACACCCTCGACTCGCTGCCCGACGAGGAGATCACCGACGACCTGCTGCGCGACACGTGGCACCAGGTACGAGCGCTGCACTCACGTCGCATCGCGCACCGCCGGCTGGTGGGGGACGCGATCCTGGTGGATCGTTCCGGCAAGGTGATCCTCACGGACCTGCGGATCGGCGAGATCGCGGCCGGTGACCTGCTGTTGCGCATGGACGTCTCCCAGCTGCTGACGACCCTGGGCCTGCGCGTGGGCGCCGAGCGGGCGGTGGCCTCGGCCGTGAGCGTCATGGGCCCGGACACGGTGGCCGACTGTCTGCCGATGCTGCAGCCCATCGCGCTCAGCCGCTCCACGCGCGCGACGCTGCGGAAACTGGCCCGGGAGCGGGCCCAGCGCGAGCGCGAGGCGGTGCTGGAGGCGTCCCGGCAGGCCAAGCAGGCCCGTCTGGAGGCGGGCGAGGACAGCGCCGGACCCGTCGTTCTGGAAAAGCCCGACAAGAAGGCCGTACGGGCGGAGCAGCGGGCCGAGAAGCGGGCCATCGACGAGGCCGTGGAGGATGCCCGCGAGGACGATCTGCTCACCCAGATCCGCCACCAGGTGCTGCTGATCAGGCCCCAGGCGCCGGTCGAGCCGGCCCGCCTGGAGCGGGTGCGGCCGCGCACGCTGATCAGTTTCATCGCCGGCGCCATCGGTGCCTACTTCCTGCTGACGCAGCTCACCCACATCGAGTTCGGGCCGCTCGTGGCCAACGCCGAATGGGGCTGGGTGCTCGCGGCCGGGCTGTTCTCGGCGCTCAGCTACCTCGCCGCGGCCATGGCCCTGCTGGGGTTCGTGCCGGAGCGGGTGCCGTTCCTGCGGACGGTGGCGGCACAGGTCGCCGGGTCCTTCGTGAAGATCGTCGCCCCGGCCGCGGTGGGCGGTGTCGCCCTCAACACGCGCTTCCTCCAGCGCTCCGGCGTGCGCCCCGGGCTCGCTGTGGCGAGCGTCGGCGCCTCGCAGCTGTTCGGTCTCGGCTGCCACATCCTGATGCTGCTGTCCTTCGGCTATCTGACCGGGACCGAGAAGACACCGTCGCTGTCGCCCTCCCGCACGGTCATCGCCGGTCTGCTCACGGTGGCGGTGTTCGTCCTCGTGGTGACCTCGGTGCCGTTCCTGCGCAAGTTCGTGGTCACGCGCGTGAGGTCGCTGTTCGCGGGCGTCGTACCGCGCATGCTCGACGTGCTCCAGCGGCCGCAGAAGCTGGTGACCGGGATCGGCGGCATGCTGCTGCTGACCGCCTGCTTCGTCATGTGCCTGGACGCCTCGATCCGGGCCTTCGGCGACGAAACGACCTCCATCAGCATCGCCAGCGTCGCGGTCGTCTTCCTCGCCGGCAACGCGCTCGGATCGGCGGCCCCGACCCCGGGCGGCGTGGGCGCGGTGGAGGCGACCCTGACCGTCGGTCTGATCGCCGTCGGCCTCCCCAAGGAGGTCGCCGCCCCGGCTGTGCTGCTGTTCCGGCTGCTGACGCTGTGGCTGCCGGTGCTGCCGGGCTGGCTCGCGTTCAACCATCTGACACGCAAGGGCGCGCTGTAGTACGACGCCGTCGGCGGCGTACCTCGTACGGCTCGCGCCCCGCGCGGCCCCGCGCGCGCGACCGCAGGATGGGTTCATGCCGAACCCTCCCCGGCTGCGCGCCGCCGCCCTGACCGCGACCGCTCTCCTGCTGGCCTGCGTGCTGACGGGTTGCGGCGACGACTCCGAGGACGAGGATCTGACGGCCCAGAAGCTCAGCTGGAAGGACTGCCCGGCCCCGTCAGCGGCCGAGGGCGGCGGCAACCCGCCGTCGCCCCTGCCGGACGGCGACCCGTGGCAGTGCGCCACCATGAAGGCGCCTCTGGACTGGGACGAGCCCAAGGGTGACACCATCGGCCTCGCCCTGATCCGGGCGGGGACGAGCGGCCCCGCGGGCGAGCGCATCGGCTCGCTCATCTTCAACTTCGGCGGCCCCGGCGGTTCGGGCGTCACCACGCTGCCCGCCTTCGGTGCGGACTACGCGAGACTGCGCACCCGCTACGACCTGGTGAGCTTCGACCCACGCGGCGTCGGCCGCAGCGCCCCGGTGGAGTGCGAGGACGACCAGCAGCTCGACATCCGCTTCCAGCAGGACGCCACGCCCGACGACGCCACCGAACGCACCGAGTACCTGGACAGCACAAAGGAGTTCAACGGGGCCTGCGAGAAGAACTCCGAGAAGGTGCTGCCGCATGTGCGCACCACGGACGCGGCCCGCGACATGGACCTCATGCGCCAGGTCCTCGGCGACGCCAAGCTCCACTACTTCGGCATCTCCTACGGCACCGAACTCGGCGGTGTCTACGCCCATCTGTTCCCGAAGAACGTGGGCCGTGCCGTCTTCGACGCGGTCGTCGACCCCACGCAGAACCCCGAACAGGGCTCGCTCGGCCAGGCCAGGGGCTTCCAGCGCGCACTCGACAACTTCGCCGCGGACTGCACCTCGCAGGTCGAGGACTGCCCGGTCGGCGACACCGCCCAGGACGTCAAGGACCGCATCGCCACACTGCTGAGGGACCTCGACCGCAAGCCGATCCCCGGAATCTTCCCCCGGCAGCTGACCCAGACCGCCGCGACCAACGGCATCGCCCAGGCGCTGTACTCCAAGGACTTCTGGCCCTACCTCACCGAGGGCCTGGAGCAGGCGTACAACGGTGACGGCAGGGTCCTGATGGCGCTGTCCGACGCGATGAACGGGCGCAACGAGAACGGGGAGTACAGCAACCTCGTCCCCGCCAACATCGCCATCAACTGCGCCGACGACAAGCCGCGGTACACCGTCGGCTACGTGGAGCGGAAGCTGCCCGAGTTCCGGGCCGCCTCCCCCGTGTTCGGCGACTTCCTGGCCTGGGGCATGGTCAGCTGCACCGACTGGGCCGTGCCGGGCGCCGGCGACCATCCCGACGTGAGCGCGCCCGGGTCCGCACCGATCCTCGTCGTGGGGAACACGGGCGATCCGGCCACGCCGTACGAGGGTACGCGGAAGATGGTGGACGCGCTGGGCGAGGGTGTCGGCGTCGAGCTGACGTACCGCGGGCAGGGGCACGGGGCGTACGACAGCGGAAACCGGTGCGTGCAGGACGCGGTGAACGGCTACCTGCTGGACGGGAAGGTGCCGCCCGCCCGGACCGTCTGCTCCTGAGCCCGAGCTCCCGCCGCTGCACCGGAACCCCGGGAAAGGAGCTGGTCAGAGCGTTATCCACAGGCTTCGGCAGGGTTCGGGTGATCCGCCTACTATGGCCTGACAGCCATCCGCGGCACGAAGCGGACGGCCTGCGAGGGGGAATGGAATGACGCGAATCGCAAGGTGGACGGCTCTGGCGGCCGCCGCCGCTCTGCTGGTGGGGGGCTGCAGCGGCGGCTCGTCCGGAGACGACGGCAAGAACGGCGACGAGACGAGCAGAAGCAGTCCGTCGGCCGGCACGTCCGGGGCGGCGGCGCCGCTCCCCTCCTCGCTGACTTCGCAGAAGCTCGACTGGGGACGCTGCAAGGCCACCGCGGACTCCCCCGCACCGGGCAGCGACTGGCAGTGCGCGACGCTCAAGGTGCCGCTGGACTGGTCGAAGCCTGACGGCGAGACGATCGGCCTCGCGATGATCCGCGCCAAGGCCCGGGGCGACAAGCGCATCGGCTCGCTGCTGTTCAACTTCGGCGGGCCGGGCGGCTCGGGCGTGGACTTCATGCCGTCGTACGCCCCCACCGTCTCCCTGCTGCGCGAGCGGTACGACCTGGTGAGCTGGGATCCGCGGGGGGTCGCGGCCAGCGAGGGCGTGCGCTGCCGCGGTGACAAGGAGATCCAGGCCGCCGAATCGGTGGACGCCACACCGGACACCCCGGCGGAGGAGCAGGCCTACTTCGAGGACGCCACCGACTTCGGCAAGGGCTGCGAGAAGGACGCGGGCAAGCTGCTGGCCCACGTCTCCACCACCGACACCGCCCGCGACATGGACCTGATGCGCCAGGTTCTCGGCGACACCAAGATGCACTACTTCGGCATCTCCTACGGCACCGAACTCGGCGGCGTGTACGCCCACCTGTTCCCGAAGAGAGTGGGACGGCTGATCCTCGACGCGGTCGTCGACCCCGGCGCCGACACCGTGGGCCATGCCGAGAACCAGGCCAGAGGCTTCCAGCGCGCGCTGAACGACTACCTGAAGTCCACCGGACAGGACCCCGAACAGGGCACGCGGAAGATCGCGGACCTGCTGAAGCGGATCGACGCCGACCCGCTGCCCACGTCGTCGGGGCGGAGGCTGACCCAGACGCTCGCGGTCACCGGTATCGTCCTCCCGCTGTACAGCAAGGCCAGCTGGCCCACCCTGACCAGCGCACTGGCCTCGGCGGAGGACGGCGACGGCTCCGAACTGCTGGCGCTCGCCGACGGCTACAACGAGCGGGACGCGTCGGGGCACTACGGCACGACCACCCACTCGCAACGGGTCATATCGTGCCTGGACGACAGCCAGCGGCCGACCCTCGCCGAAACGAAGAAGCGGCTGCCCGAATTCGACAGGATCTCACCGGTGTTCGGGGCCTTCCTCGGCTGGGACACGGCCGGCTGGTGCCACGACTGGCCGGTGGCCGGGCAGCACGACACTCCGGCGGTGAGTGCGCCGGGCGCGGCACCGGTCCTGGTGGTCGGCAACACGGGCGACCCTGCCACGCCCTACGAGGGTGCGCGGAGAATGGCCGACGAGCTGGGCAAGGGCGTCGGTGTGGTGCTCACCTGGAAGGGCGAGGGCCATGGTGCGTACGGCAGCGGGAGTGACTGCGTCGACTCCACCGTGGACGCGTATCTGCTGAACGGCACGGTGCCGAAGGACGGCAAGATCTGCTCATGACGACGGGCGGGGGCTTCGCGCACCGTCGTCCAGCAGAACGGACGCATAGAAGTGCCTCAGCGCGTGCATCCCGCTCGCCCGACCGGAAGCTTACGAGGCCATGATCACTCGCGCCAAAGCCGCTCCCGTCCAAAGCCGATCCGCCGCCCTCGTGTAACTCGCTGAATCAGAGGAACCATAGCTTGACTGGCGGACTCGACACACTCCACTTGGGTGAACTCCAAGTTGCGTGAGTTGCCGAAGTGGCTACCATGATATATGGAGCGCCGCAGGGCAGCCGCGACCGAATAAAGGCTCACGCCGGGGCGCCAGGGGAAAACGCACCCAATCCCGCAGGTACATCCGCGCAAGGGATGAGGCGGCCATGACGAGTCAAGCAATCGACAGGCCCCATGGTGTAGCGCGCGAGTCGGGGGATGACGAATACCTGCGCAGCGTCGAGTCGCTCTTCAAGAGCAAGACGGAATGGCAAAAACTGGTTTGGAACCGGGTGAGTCGGATACGCGCCGACCTTAATGCCGCATTGCCTGACGGAGCCCAAGATCCGGCACGAGAGACCATCAACGAACTTCTCATGCGGGCCGAAGGCGCGGCCGACAAGCAGGCCAAAACTCGCAACTTGGTAGCGAATTTTCGGCAGTGGTGGTACGGCAGCATGAGCGATTTTGCCTGGTTGAGCCTCCATGAGGCCGAAGCGTTGGTTGCTCGGCTGGAGAGTAACGGTCAATCGCTGGTACGAGCTCGCTGTCTCGTGGAGAAGGCCTCTGTACTGCTACTGGACAAGGATTCGGCCGTTATTGCCGTCAAGGCCGAACTCGAAGGAATCGAGAAGGCCGGCCGCACCGAGGGTGCGAATGCACGCAAGGCTCGACTCACTGAAGGCGCGAATGCGCCCAAGGCTCCGTGCAACGAGAGCACACATACACCTAATGGGAGTGCCGCGAATTCCATATCACATCCGAGAGAGGGCGAATCGTTCGCCATACCGGTTTCTAATCTTTCGCGGGTCGTCCAAGACGCGTCGGATGAGCGCTACGCCCAGAGTCGCTCGTTCCGTAATCGAATCATTCGGCTCTGCATCACGGCCTTTGTGTTCCTGGTTCTGACGATGATTCCGATTGCCATGGGTGTGGTTGACCTGTGGCCGCACGATGGCCCTCCGTCGGAGATACAGGTAACGATCGGCGTCGCCCTATTCGGCACCATTGGAGCATTCGTTACATCAGTGCCTTCACTTGCTCGCGTACAGGGGACCTGGAATCCGTATTCGCTACCCCTCTATCAAATGTTCCTCAAGCTGCTCCTGGGGCCGATATTTGCGTTCGTTGGCATTCTTTTCCTGTCCAGCGACCTGGTGCCCAATATCAAATCGCCCGTTGATTTTCCCAAACTCCTTGTGTGGGCGGTCATCTTTGGCGCTGGACAGCAGGCGGTTACACGATTCGTCGACGATCGCGTGGCGGGACTCGTTTCTCAGGACCCGAGCGCTGATCCGGGAGCCGCTGCGGCGGCCAGTGGTCGCAGATCCAGTTCATAGGACTCCGCCAGAAGCCCACTCACAACGACAGAAGCCCACGGCATCTGAACTGGTCAGAGCCGTGGGCTTCTTCTGGCCCGCTGGTCAGCGGGGCTGCTGTCTTAGTAGACCGGCTTGTGCGGTTCGATCTGGTTGACCCAGCCGATCACGCCGCCGCCGACGTGCACGGCGTCCGCGAAGCCCGCGGACTTCAGCACGGCGAGGACTTCCGCACTGCGGACACCCGTCTTGCAGTGCAGGACGATCTTCTTGTCCTGCGGAAGGGCCTCCAGGGCGGCGCCCATGAGGAACTCGTTCTTCGGGATCAGCCGGGCGCCCGGGATGGAGACGATCTCGTACTCGTTGATCTCGCGGACGTCGATGATGTCGATGTTCTCGCCGTCGTCGATCCACTCCTTGAGCTGCTTGGGAGTGATGGTCGCGCCGGCGGCCGCCTCCTGGGCCTCCTCGGACACGACGCCACAGAAGGCCTCGTAGTCGATGAGCTCGGTGACGGTCGGGTTCTCGCCGCAGACCGCGCAGTTCGGGTCCTTGCGGACCTTGACCTGGCGGTACTGCATCTCCAGGGCGTCGTAGATCATCAGGCGGCCGACCAGCGGCTCCCCGGTGCCGGTGAGCACCTTGATCGCCTCGGTGACCTGGATGGAGCCGATGGACGCGCAGAGCACACCCAGGACGCCGCCCTCGGCGCAGGAGGGAACCATGCCCGGCGGCGGGGGCTCCGGGTAGAGGCAGCGGTAGCAGGGGCCGTGCTCGGACCAGAAGACGGAGGCCTGGCCGTCGAAGCGGTAGATCGAACCCCATACGTACGGCTTGTTCAGCAGGACGCAGGCGTCGTTGACCAGGTAACGGGTCGCGAAGTTGTCCGTGCCGTCGACGATCAGGTCGTACTGGCTGAAGATGTCCATCACGTTGTCGGCCTCGAGCCGCTCCTCGTGAAGGACGACGTTCACGTACGGGTTGATGCCCAGGACGGAATCGCGCGCGGACGCGGCCTTGGAGCGGCCGATGTCGGCCTGGCTGTGGATGATCTGGCGCTGCAGGTTCGACTCGTCGACCTCGTCGAACTCCACGATGCCGAGCGTGCCCACGCCCGCCGCGGCCAGGTACATCAGTGCCGGCGAGCCCAGGCCGCCGGCGCCCACACAGAGCACCTTGGCGTTCTTCAGCCGCTTCTGCCCGTCCATCCCGACGTCGGGGATGATCAGGTGGCGGGAGTACCTGCGAACCTCGTCTACGGTGAGCTCGGAAGCGGGCTCGACCAGGGGTGGCAGCGACACGGGGACTCCGTTGGTCGGTCGATCACTACGGTTGTTCTCCTCGTAACACTGCCACGGCCTTCTTCATTCCGAGACACCTGTTCCGACCCGCGAGACGATTTCGTCCCAGTAGCCGGGCATGGCCTCCCAGGGGTCGACCCGGCCTCCGCGATCCCTCCGGTCGGTGAACCAGATCGTCGAGGCGCCCTGCCAGCGGGCGATACGCAGCGCCTCCTCGAGATGGCCGCGGGGGACGCCGTGGACCAAGTGGCAGAAAAGTTCGGGCGGGTGGTCGGCGGTCCACTCCGCCACCTGGGACCAGCGGTACTCGCTCCACGGGCCGGCGAAGGTGACCAGCTGGTCGGCGGTCTCGGCGTAGCCGGGGTGGGGATGAGTGCCGTGGCCGAGGACGATGTGGGGATCGTCACGGATCGCCCGGAGCGTGGTGACCGTGCGGCGGACCTCGGGGAGCGCGGCAGGGCCCGTCGGACAGCGGTCCAGAAGGAAGCCGTCGACCTGGTACCAGTCGAGATAGCGGTGCGCGTCGGAGATCATCTCGCCGAAGGCGCGGGCGCCGTGCGCGGTGTCGAGATGGCCGAGGACGCGGACGCCCGCGTTGCGCAGCCGGCCGGCTGCCTCCAGGCAGTGCGGATCGGGTCGGACGCCCGGGCCGCCCGCCACGTTCAGGACGACCCAGTGCAGGGGTGTGCCGGGGCGGGCGAGCGCACCCCACTCGCTGGGCGCGAGCAGGGGGTGCGCCAAGCCGGGGATGCCCAGGCCGGTGCGGACGTCGGTGCTCGCGGCTCCCGCCGTGGTGCTGGTCAGATGCGGCATGCCGCCTCCATCCAGATGTCGCCGAGGGACTCTTCGAGATTGATCCGGGGCCGCCAGCCGAGCCGGTCGCGGGCGGTGCGCACATCGGCCTGCTGCCAGCTGCCGCAGCCGTCCGGGTACGGGTACGCGACCGGGGTCGCGTGGTCGGAGTCGGTGCGCGGGTGTCCGATGGCCGCCCTGAGGGAGCCGGGAGGTCCGTCGAGTTCATGGAGGGCGCCGGCGTATCCGGCCACCCGAGCGAGGACGGCGGCGGCGTCGCGCAGGCGGACGGCGCGGCCCGAGCCGATGTTGATGACGCCCTGCGCGGCGGAGAGCGAGGCGGCGTGGACGGCGCGGGCGACATCGCGTACGTCGATGAAGTCGCGCTGGGCGCCGAGGCCGCCGAGCTTGAGTTCGCCGTCGCCCGACTGCATGGCGCGGCGCATGGCCTCGGCGAGCCGGCCGAGGGGGGATCCGGCGGGGGTGCCGGGGCCCGCCGGTGAGAAGACGCGCAGGACGACGGCGTCCAGGCCGGAGCCCAGGACGAGTTCGGTGGCGGCGAGCTTGCTGACACCGTACGGGCCGCCGGGGCGGGGCACGGCGTCCTCGGCCGTGGAGGAACCGGGCTGGCTCGGGCCGTACTCGGCGCCGCAGCCGATCTGCACCAGGCGGGCGCCGCAACCGCTGCGGCGCAGCGCCTCGCAGACGGTGGCGACGGCGACGGTGTTGTGGCGGGTGAGTTCGCGGGCGCCGCCGCGGGTGGCGCCCGCGCAGTTGATGACGACACCGGGGTGGACGGCGTCGAGGAAGCGGGTGAGGGCGCCGGGGCTGCCGGACGCAAGGTCGAAGCGGACGTCGGCGTCGTCGCCGCGGCCGAGGGCGGTGAGCTGGACGGCCGGGTCGGCGAGCAGGCGTTCGGCGACGAAGCGGCCGAGGTAGCCGTTGGCTCCGATCAGCAGGACTCTCATCGGGCGGCTCCCGGGGCCGAGGCTTCGGGTCGGGAGGTGATCATCTGGCGTTCTCCTTCAGCGGGGTTGGTGTGGTTGCCTCCGGCGGTTCGGCCGGGCGCCTGCGGCCGGTTGCGGCCGCTGTCCGCCGGGCGCCCTGAGCGCGGGCGCGCGTGTCGCTGCGGCGGGTGGGGGGTGCGCCGCGGACGGCCGGGGCGTCACGGGGGTTCCTGCCGCGTCACCACGGCTGGTCCGTCGGTGTGTGCGCCGACGCTCTGGTCAGCCTGCGCGTCGCGTGGACGAGGAGGACCAGGGCCGCCGCTCCGCAGGTGGCCGTGGGGACGCCGGCCGGGCCCCCCATGCCGACCACCGTCTTTACGGGGGTGATCAGGAGGTCCCATCCGGGCAGGCGGGCGGCGAAGACGGTGGCCAGGGCGGTCGCCTGGGCCGTGGCCGTCGCGGCGAGGACGAGGGCGGGCGCGCGGGTGAAGCCGTGGAGAGTGAGGAGGCGGGCGAGGAAGAGGAGGGCACCGAGGGCGATGGCCTGGGCATGGCCGGCGGGCTCGTCCAGGACCGTGCCGCACAGGGCCGACAAGGCCGTGAGGGAACACAGGTACAGGGCGAACGTGCCCAGGAGGAGGGGTGTGGCGGAGGCGGTGAAGTCCTCCAGGCTTCGGCTGGCCGTCAGTTTGCGGCGGGCGCGTCCGGCGAAGAGGTGCGCGCACCAGGCGGCGGGGGCGCACGAGAGCGTGAGGGCGAGGACGGGGGCGGCGGCGAGCGGCCACGGGCCGTCGGAGGCACCCGTGGGCAGCCTGTCGGGGCCTCCGGCGAGGGCGGCCCGCAGGAGGCCGTCGCCGAGGAGTGCGTAGGCGGCGAGCCAGCAGGTCCACAAGCCGGTCGCGCGGGAACCGGACCGGATGTGGTCCTTGAGGCCGAGCGGGCCGCGGGCGAGGGCGGCGCGCAGGCCGAGGGCCACCGCCAGAGCGCCCACTGCGGCTGCGATCGGGCGCTGTTGGCCGTGGGTGAGGTGCAGGCCGGCCACGGCCGCGGTGCACAGTGCGCCGGGCAGCAGGGCGAGGAGGGCCCAGTCGGCGCGTGCCCGGACGGGCGCGGGGGCGGCGGTGCCGGCGGGCGTCTCGGCGTCGCGGGGGACGCGGGCGTACATCTCCTCGGCCAGGGAGAAGACGTCCCGGTGGCGGAAGCGTGCCGCGGTCCGGTCGGTGACGCCGTGGGCCTCCAGCCCGGCCGCGATCTCCAAGGGGTCCACGGCCCGTTCGCAGAGCTCGCGGTGACGGTGCATCAGGACCTTCACGGGGTCCGCCAGGCCGCTCATCGTGCCCCCTCCGCAGCGGGGACCGGGTCCGCGGTCCGGAACGGTGGCTCCGCCGTCGCCCAGCCGGGGATGCCGCCGGTCACGGCACGTGCGGCCGGTTCGGTCCAGCGGCCGGGTACATGAGCCTCTGCGGGGGCGGCGAAGGGAAGCGGTTCTCCGGTGGCGTCGAGGACGACTCGACGGACCGGACTGTGGGAGACGATCTCCAGGTAAATGCCGTGAAATGCCGCGGTGTTCTGCTCGACGGCGAAGAGTTCGAGCGCGCGGGCGCGTGCGGCGGCGCCCAGGCGTTCGCGGCGCTCCGGGTCGCGCAGCAGTGCCAGACACGCCTCGGCGAGCGCCCGGGGGTTGCGCGGGGGCACGACGAGCCCCGTGCCGCCGATGACCTCGACGACCGCACCGACGTCCGTGGACACCGTGCCGCGACCACAGAACATGGCCTCGACCAGGCTGATCGGGAAGCCCTCGACGACGCTGGACAGCACGGTCACGGCCCCCGTGGCGTAGGCGTCGGCGAGGGTCGGGACCTCCGGGCCGCCGATCTCCATGAAGGAGACGGGGTTGTCGCCGACTTCGTGGAGGCCATCGGCCTCGTCGGGGAAGAGCTGCGCCGCCAGCGCCTTGCAGTGCCCGAGGTAGGCCGTGCCCTCGGGGCCCGCGGGGGCGCCGACGATCCGCAGGCGCGTCTTCGGCTCTTCCTTGCGCACATCCGCGAAGGCGTGCAGCAGCGACACCAGGTCCTTCGCCGGTTCGACCCGGCCGACCCAGACCAGCGTGTCGGGGTCCGCGGACCTGGGCGATTCGCCCACCTCCGTGAAGTGGGAGGCGTCCATGCCCGGGTAGACGGTGCGCAGCTTCGCGCGGTCGGCGCCGCACCGTTCCTGCCACCGGCGGGCGTGGGCGTTGCCGGGGGTGATGAGCGCGGCCCGGTCGTAGATCTCGGTCGCGAGCCTGCCGTGGAAGGCGGCGAGGAGCGCCCGTACCGCGGGCGAGGACTCCGCGGCGGCCAGGTAGTGCGTCCGCAGCTGAACGCCGTACTCGGTCACCAGCAGGGGCACGCCCAAGAAGTGGTGCGCGAGCAGCCCGGTCAGCGCGGCCGGGCCGCCGGACGCCGCGTGGCACAGGTCGACCGAGCCGAGGCCGTCGTCCCCGTACCAGTCGAGCGAGAGGGGGCGCAGGGCGCGCTCCAGGTGGGCGGCCACGGCGAGCAGTTGGGGTACGCGGGCCTCGCGCGCCGCACGGAGAGTGCCGGGCGCACGACAGGCGCGTTCCAGGGCGTTCACGGCGGCTTCCGAGCGCAGCGCTCCCACCAGCCCGCCCTCGTCCCGGGCCAGTTCGGCCAGGCCGTACAGCGCACTGCGGAAACGGTCCGCCTCGGTGGCGAGCGGATCCGCCGTCCCGGCCCACAGTTCCAGGGGCGGGCCGGAGCCACCGTACGGGCCCGCCGTGCACAGCACGGCCGCCAGTTCCCCGTAGCACTCCGCGAACCGGCGGCGCGCGGCACGCCCGCGCCCGCCGCCGTCGTCCTCGGCCGTCCACAGCGGTGCGGTGCGCACCCTGCGGACCTGTGGTGGCAGCGGGACCCAGCCCTCGTCCTCCTGGCGCTCGCTTCGGCTGAGCGCGTAGATGTCGAACTCGTGCTGCCCGAGCCCGCGTACGAGCCGGTCGCACCAGAGCCTCGCCTCACCGCTCACATACGGATAGCCACCCTCCGTAAGCAGTCCGATGCGCACGAACGCACCCCCGATCTCCCGTATGAGGAGCCGCCGTTGACCCGGCGGCTCGCAGCGGGACGAAGGTATGCGGACAGGTCGGTGGCGCGACGGACGGTTGTCCATCACGCCACCAAAAGGGGTGAACGGTCGTAACTTTCCCGTGACTACCGCGTTTCGTCGCGCTAAGAGATGAGTTGCATACGCAACGTCACGGGGGTGTCAGCTGCTGCCGGGATACGGCCAGGGGTTGGCCCTGCAGTGGATTCCGTCGTGGTCCAGGAACTTGGTCTGCTGCTGCATGACCGGGGCCGACTCGCCGTCCTTGTCACAGGTGACATGGCTGTAGCCGAGCCGGTGGCCGACCTCGTGGTTGATCAGCATCTGCCGGTAGGCGTGTATCCGATCGCCGTACGTCGTGGAGCCCTGCGCCCATCGATAGGCGTTGATCATCACGCGCTCGGTGCTGGCCGAGTCGCAGGAGACGTTGTCCTCGGTGGTGTCGAGGCCGGACTTGGCGCACCAAGTGGCGGTCGTGCCGGGGCTGGCGAGCGTGATCACGAAGTCGGGCTTGCCGGAGTGGATGCGCTCGAAGGTGCGGGCGCCGTTGTGGGCCCAGCTCCGGTCGTCGTTGAGCGTCTCCTGCACGGCCTGCGCGAAGAGTTCGCCGTCCAGGCCGAGCCCCTCTTCCACGTCCACGCGGTACGTGTACTTCTGCCCCGTGCCCGGCGCCTTGTCGATGCCGGGAACCGCGTCGAACCTGCCGGAACCCTGGAGCGCGGGGCTGAGCGCGTACGCCTTGCCCATCTTCTGGTCGTACGTCAGAAGAGCCGGGCCGGGAGCACCGGAGGGCGTCGGCCGCCCGTCCCCGCGCGAGGCCGGGTCCCGGGCGTCCCTGGCCTGGTCGCTCGCGGACTGCGACGGTGCGGCGGTGTCGTCGTGCCCGCCCGCGACCTGGCCGGCCACGACGACGGCCAGCACGGTGGTGACGGCGGCCGCCGCGATCCCGGTGAACGTCCGCCCCTTGGAGCCCTGCGACCCAGCGGGCTCGCCCTGCGGCGAGGCGTCGCCCTCGGTGGGCCGGGCCCCGGGCTCGGGAAGGGCGTCCCAGTCGGTGACGGAGGCGTACGGGTCGACGGGGCCGTCGGCCGCGGGGACGGGCGTACGGGGTGCGAAGACGTCGACGTCCTCGTCGAAGGCGTTGACGTGGGCGTGGTGCGGCCCAGCCGGCGCCGACCGCTGCGGCCGGCGAGGAGCCTCGGTCCGCCCGGCATACCCGTCCGCGGCGTGTCCACCCAACTCCCCCCAGCCGCCACCGTGTTCACGCTGCTCGGGGTGACCCCCACGCACCCTGGGGAAACCATGGGAGGGGGTGGCGTCGGGAAGCCGCGGGGCGCCATGAGCAGGGCTGCCGTCCGGAAGCCGGGGGATGCCGCGGGCGGGCGTACCGTCGTTCGGAAGCCGCGGAAAACCGCGCGCAGGCGTGCCCTCTTCCGGCGTCCGCGGAAAGCCGCGTCCAGGCGTGCCCTCTTCCGGCATCCGCGGAGAACGATGCGCAGGCGTACCGTCCGGCAACCGCGGAAAGCCGCGAGCGGGCGTGCCCTCCGGGAACCTCGGCATCCCATGCGCAGGCGCGCCCTCCGGGAACCCCGGTACCCCATGCGCAGGCGCGCCCTCCTGGAACCCTCGCGCCCCGTGCGCAGGCGCGCCCTCCTGGAACCCTCGCGCCCCGTGCGCAGGCGCGCCCTCCTGGAACCCTTGCGCCCCGTGCGCAGGCGCGCCCTCCTGGAACCCTTGCGCCCCGTGCGCAGGCGCGCCCTCCTGGAACCCGGGCATGCCGTGCGGCGGTGTGCTGCCCGGGTACGGCGACGTCCCCTGCGCGTTCTGCCGGGCTCGAGAACCCGCGGAGCTCCGTGCTGCCCTCGCGGCAGCGTCCGCGGTGTCACCCTCGGCGGCGGGCCGGGCGGACCCGCGGCGGCTGTGGCGTCCCACTTCGGCCCTCAGCTCCCCGCACTCTCGGCAGTGCGCGAGCCGACCGCATTCCCGGCACTCTCGCCCGCAGCACCATCCTCAGCCAACTCACCCGTGTCCGCAAGGAGTTCGCGGAACGCACCGGCCACCGTCTCCGGATACTCCATCATCGCCACATGTCCCGCGTCCGGCAGGGTGAGCAGGCGGGAGTCGCGAAAGGAGCGGGCCGCCTTCTGGGCCATACGGAAGCCGACGAGCTGGTCCCGGCCCCCGTAGACGAGGAGCGTCGGGGCGAGGACCCGCTCGGCCTGGCGCCACAGCGCGTGCTGCCCGCCCAGCGTGTACGCGTTGACGAGCCCGCGCGCGGAGCGTGTCATCGCGTCCCAGAAGTACGGCAGCTGCAGCCGCCGTTCCATCTCCTGCACGGCGTAACGGAACCCGTCCGGGGTCACCCGGCCGGGATCGCCGTAGCAAAGGGCCATGACCCCGCGGACCCGCTGCTCCGCACTCCACTCCTTGGTGAACCGGGTGAAGAGCTCGGCCACGCCCGGCACCGCGAGCAGCGCCGTCGGCACGGCGGTGCGCTGGACCCGCACCTCCGGCAGCGCGGGCGAGACGAGGGTGAGCGTACGGACGAGGTCGGGCCGCACCGCGGCCACGCGCGTGGTGACCGCACCGCCGAGCGAGTTCCCGAGGAGATGCACAGGCCCGCGCCCGGACGCGTCGAGAAACCGGATGACCGCGCGCGCGTGCCCCGTGACGGAGTAGTCGCTGTCGTCCGGCGGCGGGGAGTCGCCGAAGCCGGGCAGGTCGACGGCCTCGCCGTCGACGACGTCCTCGAGCTGCTCCATAAGCGCCGACCAGTTCTGGGAGGAACCTCCGAGGCCGTGGACGTACAGCGCCGGAGGGAGCCCCTCGCGCGCCGGCGGTCTCGACCGTACGGACAGGGTGACCCCCGGCAGCCCGACCGACCTGAGCCGCTCTCCCTCCCCGACCCTGACGGGCGCCACGACCGGGAGCACGTTGGAGGCCGACACGGACGGCAGCTCGGTCGAAGACATGCCGCAATGTTACGAGACGATCACACCCGGACCCGTGTGTTGGCCGTCACAGAAGACGTGCGGATCGATAGCGTCCGGATCGCCTGTCTCCTAGGCTCGTACGCAGGGCACCCGCATGTGGCCCCCTGTTTCGCCCAGGGACGTTCTAGGAAGGGAGCCCGCCATGAGCGTCGACCCCACCGATCCCGAGACGTTCGAGAACGACAACACGCAGGAAGTCCCCGAGTCCGACGTCGAGGCCCCCGAGGGCGACGCCGCGGAGCAGCGGGCGGACGTCAGGCCGGACCGGGACGACCCGCTGACCGGTGTGGACGCGGACCGGGCCAACGAGGCCGACCTCATCGAACAGGCCCGCGTCGTCTCCATCGACGAGGACGACTACCGGTGACGCAGGGCGGCAGGGTGACGTATCCAGACGTGTCCGAAAGGGCGCCACTGAGCAGGGGTGGGGCGCCCAATGCCCGCACCATCCCCGTCTGAAACACTCTGCGCGGCTTTCGTCGCTGTCCGGTCCGTGAAATTCTGCGCTCTCACCGCGCACACCACGGTTACCGAAAAGTACGATGGCGGCGCGGCGCACACCGCATGTGGACGACATTGGGAGGCGGCGTGACAGCCATCGAGCAGACAGAGGCGGCCCGCCCGCGAGGGACGCGCCTGCCGCGACGTGCCCGACGGAACCAGCTGCTGGGCGCCGCCCAGGAAGTGTTCGTGGCGCAGGGCTACCACGCGGCCGCGATGGACGACATCGCCGAGCGGGCCGGTGTCAGCAAGCCCGTGCTCTATCAGCACTTCCCGGGCAAGCTCGACCTCTACCTCGCACTGCTGGACCAGCACTGCGAGTCACTGATCCAGGCCGTACGGGGCGCACTGGCGTCGACGACCGACAACAAGCAGCGCGTACGGGCGACCATGGACGCCTATTTCGCGTACGTCGAGGACGACGGCGGCGCCTTCCGTCTGGTCTTCGAGTCGGACCTGACGAACGAGCCCGCGGTGCGCGAGCGCGTCGACAAGGTCACCGTCGAGTGCGCCGAGGCGATCTGTGACGTCATCGCGGAGGACACGGGCCTCTCGCGCGCGGAGTCGATGCTGCTGGCCTCCGGCCTCGGCGGCCTCGCCCAGGTGGTGGCCCGCTCGTGGCTGCACAGCGACCGCAGCGTCCCCCGTGAGGAGGCGGTCCAGCTGCTGACCTCGCTGGCCTGGCGCGGCATCGCCGGTTTCCCGCTGCACGGCACCGAGCCGCACTGACACGGAGCCCCGGGCGTCTGTTCCCGCCCGCTGTTCGCTCCTGGCGTGCTCGGACGGAGCGTGTACGTCCCCTCACCGGGCTAATGTGTGCTGGGTACGGCGCGGAAGGTCGCGCACTTCACTGACCGTCGGAGGGACATAGCCGTGGAGGTCAAGATCGGCGTGCAGCACGCGCCCCGCGAGATCGTTCTGGAGAGCGGCCAGAATGCCGAGGAGGTCGAGCGCGTGGTGTCCGAGGCACTGGCCGGAAAGACGCAGCTGCTGAGCCTCACGGACGAGCACGGCCGCAAGGTCCTGGTCCCGGCCGACCGCCTCGCCTACGTGGAGCTGGGCGAGCCTGCGCCGCGCAAGGTGGGCTTCGGCGCGCTGTAACAAAGACACGACGAGAGGGGCCCGGCGGCATCAGGTCGCCGGGCCCCTCTCCCGTTCCTCCGCACTCGTTCTTCCGCGCGGAATCCGTCCCACGGATGCAGCACACCTCGGCCCCGGATGAGGGTTGCATTCCGCAGGTCACGGGTAAGACGGGCTACGACCGCAACGGGCAGGCCGGCCGTGGGAGGGACTCACATCATGTTCTTGGAAGCGCTCGGCTCCGCGCTGCTCGGTCTCGTCCTGGCGTGGGCGGCGGTCCACCGGCTGTCCCACCGCCTTCCGTCCCGCTCCATGGTGCTGGCGACCGGCGTGGCGGGCGCCCTGTTCGGCGCGTTCCTCACGCACAGCGCACTCGGCCCCGGCCACTTCCTGCTGATCCTCGTCGGCGCGGCGGTCGTCTCCGCGGCCTCGCTGTCCCTGCTGCTGCGCCCGGCCGGGAGACTGCGGCGACGATCAGCGCCGGCGTGACCGCGGCCCGGGAGCGTCGGCGTCACCGCGAGACCGTCACTGGCGACGAGACCGTCACTGGCGACGAGACCGTCACCGGCTACGAGACCGTCGCTAGTGCCTGTTGGGGCACTGGCTAGGCGGCAAGCCCCAGTGCCGCCATTCGCTTTGTGTGCGCCTCGGTGATGCGGGAGAACATGCGGCCGACCTCCGCGAGGTCGAAGCCGTCCGCGACCCCGCCCACGAGCATCGTCGACAGTGCGTCCCGCTCGGCGACCACCCGCTGAGACTGGGACAGCGCCTCGCCCATCAGCCGGCGCGCCCACAGCGCGAGCCGCCCGCCCACCCGAGGGTCCGCGTCGATCGCCGCGCGCACCTTCTCGACGGCGAAGCCGGCGTGCCCGGTGTCGTCGAGGACGGCCAGGACGAGCTCGCGGGTGTCCGAGTCGAGGCGGGCGGCGACCTCCCGGTAGAAGTCGCTGGCGATCGAGTCGCCGACGTACGCCTTGACGAGCCCTTCCAGCCAGTCCGAGGGCGCCGTCTGCTTGTGGAAGCCGTCGAGCGCGGCGACGAACGGCTCCATCGCCTCGGTCGGTTCCGCGCCGATCTCGGTGAGCCGGTCCCGCAGCTTCTCGTAGTGGTGGAACTCCGCCGACGCCATCTTCGCCAGCTCCGCCTTGTCCGTCAGCGTCGGCGCCAGTTTGGCGTCCTCCGCGAGCCGCTCGAAGGCCGCGAGCTCGCCGTACGCGAGAGCGCCGAGCAGATCCACGACGGCGGCCCGGTACTGCGGGTCGGCGGAGGCCCGCGCCCAGTCCTGGGCCGCGACTCCGGTGACCGTGTCCGAGGCTTCCGCCGGGGCGTCAGAGGTGTTGTCAGGCGTCGTCATGAAGCGCACAATAGCCCGCCCGCCGCACGGCGGAAGTCCCTGGTCAATCACTGTGACGACGACTACGTGACCAAATCGGCCATCGCATGTGCGCGTTTCCGGGGTACAGTGGTAATGCGCCCGCCGAGTATTCGACGGGCCGCACGAATGAGGATGCCCGGTCGGTGGCCCGATCGGCTCCGACCCGACAGCCCTCCTCGTCCGTACGACAGTGTGCGTACGGAGTCCGGAGGGACCCTCAGCGGTACGAGCGCTAGAGCGTCGGCGTGGTCCCGTGTCCTACGGCTTGCCCGTAAGGCAGCCGACGTCCCCGGCACGGTCTGACACGACCCCCGCGCTCGCCTCGCGCCGCACACACAGAAGAGGCAGCACCCTGACTACCACTTTCCGAGAGCTCGGGATCCTTCCCGAGACCGCCGAGGCCCTCGAAGCCGTCGGCATCGTGAACCCCTTCCCCATCCAGGAGATGACGCTCCCCGTCGCCCTCTCGGGCACCGACGTCATCGGCCAGGCCAAGACCGGCACCGGCAAGACGCTGGGCTTCGGCCTCCCGCTCCTCGAGCGCGTCACCGTCCCCGTCGACGTCGAGGCCGGGCGCGCCGAGCCCGAGGACCTCACCGACGCCCCGCAGGCGCTCGTCGTCGTTCCCACGCGCGAGCTGTGCACCCAGGTCACCAACGACCTGCTGACCGCGGGCAAGGTGCGCAATGTACGCGTTCTCGCCATTTACGGCGGCCGGGCGTACGAGCCGCAGGTCGAGGCCCTCAAGAAGGGCGTCGACGTCGTCGTCGGCACCCCGGGCCGGCTGCTCGACCTCGCGGGCCAGAAGAAGCTCGACCTGAGGCACATCAAGTCGCTCGTCCTCGACGAGGCCGACGAGATGCTCGACCTGGGCTTCCTGCCCGACGTCGAGAAGATCATCGACATGCTGCCGGCCAGGCGCCAGACCATGCTGTTCTCGGCGACCATGCCGGGCGCGGTCATCGGACTGGCCCGCCGCTACATGTCGCAGCCCACGCACATCCGCGCCACGGCGCCGGACGACGAGGGCGCGACCGTGGCGAACATCGCGCAGCACGTGTACCGCGCGCACTCCATGGACAAGCCGGAGATGGTCGCCCGTATCCTCCAGGCCGAGGGCCGGGGCCTGGCGATGATCTTCTGCCGCACCAAGCGCACGGCCGCCGACATCGCCGAGCAGCTCCAGCGTCGCGGCTTCGCCTCCGGGGCGGTCCACGGCGACCTCGGCCAGGGCGCCCGTGAGCAGGCGCTGCGTGCGTTCCGCAACGGCAAGGTGGATGTGCTCGTCTGCACCGACGTCGCCGCCCGCGGCATCGACGTCGAGGGTGTGACGCATGTCATCAACTACCAGTCCCCCGAGGACGAGAAGACCTACCTGCACCGCATCGGCCGTACGGGCCGCGCGGGCGCGTCGGGTACGGCGATCACGCTCGTGGACTGGGACGACATCCCGCGCTGGCAGCTGATCAACAAGGCGCTGGAGCTGAACTTCAACGACCCGCCGGAGACGTACTCCACCTCCCCCCACCTCTTCGAGGAGCTGAGCATCCCCGCGGGCACCAAGGGTGTCCTGCCGCGCTCGGAGCGCACGCGCGCCGGGCTCGACGCGGAGGAGCTGGAGGACCTGGGCGAGACCGGCGGCCGTGGTGCCCGCGGTCGTGGTGACCGTCGCGGCGGCCGTGACGAGTCCCGGTCCGCCGAGCGTGAGCGTCCGGCCCGTACGCCGCGCCGACGCCGTCGCACGCGTGGCGGGACATCGCTGCAGGCGGACCCGGCTGCCGCGGATACGACGGCGGAGGACACGTCCGCGGCGGTCGTGGCCGACAGCGGCACGGCAGCGGAGGACGCCACCGCGCCGCGCACCCTGCGCCGGCGTCGCCGCACCCGTGGCGGGGCGGCGGAGTCGGTGCCGGCGGCGGAAGCCGCCGTGACGACGGCGGAGGGCCCCACGCTGGACGCGGATCCCGCCGCCGAGGCCCCCGCGAAGCCGCGTCGCCGCCGGACCCGCAAGTCCGCTGAGGCGACGGTCACTTCGGCGGAGAGTGTGATGGAGGCCGTGCAGGCTTCGGAGCCGGCGCCGGTTGCGGAGGTTTCGCCGGCCCCCGAGGCTGTGGAGTCCGCGGAGCCCGAGGGTGCCGCCGCCAAGCCGCGCCGTCGCACGCGCAAGGCGGCGGCCGAGGCCGCCGTTGACACGGCCGAGGCCGTGGAGGCCAAGCCGCGCCGTCGTACGCGCAAGGTCGCTGAGGCCGCTCCTGCCGCCGGCGCTGAGGTCCCGGTGCAGGCGGTGGCCCAGGAGCCGGAGACCACCGAGGTGAAGCCGCGGCGGACGCGGAAGGCCGCGGCTGCGGCCGAGACGGCCGTCGACACCGCGGAGGCCGTGGAAGCTGTGGAGACCAAGCCGCGGCGGACCCGCAAGACCGCGGCAACCGCCGCCGTCGACACCGCCGAGGGCGCGGAGACCAAACCCCGCCGCACCCGCAAGACCACCACAACTGCCCTGACCGCAACAACCCCGGACACCGCCGAGACCAAGCCTCGCCGCACCCGGAAGACCGCGGCCGCGGCCGACACGGCCGTCGACACCGCGGAGGCCGTGGAAGCTGTGGAGACCAAGCCGCGGCGGACCCGCAAGACCGCAGCGACCGCCGCCGTCGACACCGCCGAGGGCGCGGAGACCAAACCCCGCCGCACCCGGAAGACCGCTGCCGCGGCCGAGACGGCCGTCGACACCGCGGAAGCTGTGGAGACCAAGCCGCGGCGTCGTACCCGCAAGGCCGCCGACAGCGTCGATGCCGGTATCCCCGCGCAGGCCACTGCCGAGCCGGAGGCCGCGCCGCGGCGGCGGACTCGCAAGGCCACGGCTGCAACGGAGCCTGTGGAGAGCTGATCTCCTCGCCGACGGCCCGGTCCCACTGCATGGGGCCGGGCCGTCGGTGTCCGGAGGGGCTGAAAGAACCTCGAACGCCGGTGCGGTTGAGTACCCGCTACCCTCTCCCCGTGAGCAGCCAAGTCTCCTTCACCCCGCCGCCCAGTGCCCGTTCGTATCCTCTGCGGACTGCTCGTGGTGACTTCGCCGTCGTGGATTCCCCTGTCGCGCCCGGTGTCGAGCAGAAGGGCGTTGCCCTGCTGGTTCCCGGGTTCACCGGGAGCAAGGAGGACTTCACGCTGATGCACGAGCCGCTCGCGGCGCGCGGGTACCGTACCGTCGCCGTGGACGGGCGGGGGCAGTACGAGTCCGACGGCCCTCACGACGACGAATCGGCCTACGCGCAAGCGGAGTTGGCACAGGACCTGCTTGCACAGGTCGAGGCTCTCGGCACTGCCGTGCACCTGCTCGGCCACTCCCTCGGTGGTCAGATCTCGCGCGCTGCCGTCCTCCTCGACCACTCCCCCTTCGTCTCGCTCACGCTCATGGCGTCGGGCCCGGCGCAGATCTCCGAGTCCCAGCAGGCGCGTGTGAAGCTGCTGCGGGACGCGCTCGCGGTGATGAACATGGCCGAAGTGTGGGAGGCCATCCAGGCCATGGGCCCGCCGGAGGAAGTCGGCGGGCCCGCCAGCGGTATCGGTGACCCCGTGCTGCTGCGGCGCCGCTGGCTGGGCAACAAGCCTGCCCAACTCCTCGCCACCGGACGTCAGTTGTGCTCCGAACCGGACCGTGTGGCGGAACTCGCCGCCGTTCCGCTCCCGTTCCATGTTCTGTCGGGGGCCAGCGACGACACCTGGCCGGTGACGCTGCTCGACGACATGGCCGTACGGCTGGGGGCGCGCCGGACGGTCGTCCCGGGAGCCGAGCACTCGCCCAACGCGGACCAGCCCCTCCCGACAGCCCGGGCCCTCGCGGACTTCTGGGACAGCACGGGAGACGACATCCCCTAGTCAGCACAGCGTCTGCAGATGCTCCCAGAAGCCGTCCCGCAGCGCGCGCCGCAGGTCCGCCTGGCCGCGGAGCGAGTACTGGAGCAGGATCTCCGCCTCCACCAGCAGGTCCTGGTCCACCGAACCCGGCAGATACGGGTGTCCGGGCAGCAGTTCCACCAGGGACTCCCGGCCCCGTGCCGCCAGCCACTTCGCCGCGATCTGTGCGCCGACGAAGCGGACGTCCTCGCGGGTGGGCCGGGTCGTGGTCGCCTCGAAGGCCGGCGCCGTCCGCCGTGCCACGTAGGGCTTGAAGAACTCGAGGTCGAAGGTGCGCTGGCTGTCGACCTCCCACAGCAGCGGTTCCGCCTGGTTGCGGCCCTCCGGCGCCTCGATGCCCCACAGGTGCACCCGTGCCCCGTACCCCTGCGCCGCCTCCACCGCGGAGACCAGGTCCTCGTCGCCGCCCAGCAGAGCCGCGTCACTGATCGCCCGGTGCCGGGCCAGTGACTCCAGGTCCGTCCGGATGAGCGAGTCGACGCCCTTCTGCTGGTTGTTGGCGTTGAGATTGCCCAACCGGACCTTCACGTCGGGGAGTTCGGCGATGGACTGCTGCTCCGCGGTGTGGATGCGGCGGCGCGCCCCGTCGTACCAGTAGACCCGCAGCAGCCGGCTGTCCGCGAAGATCGTGCGGGCCCGGTCGATGAGCGCCTCGATGAGTCCCTCGGCGTCCAGGTCGAAGGCGCGCCGGTCCTCCGTGCCGGCGATGAGACGTCCCGCGGCCGCGTAGAGATAGCCCGCGTCGACGAAGATCGCATGGGTCGAGGGCGTCTTCGCCACCTCGGCGAGCATGCGCTGGAGCAGCTCATTGGTGCGGTCGATGCGGGCGCTCAGGGCCGCGAGGTCGTCGTTCATCGCCACCATTGTCCCGGCGGTCACGCTGCGAACACAACCGGTCCCGGTCAGTCCCGCACACATGCCTTACCGGTCAGTAGTTAGCCGTTCGAAAAATTTCTTTAGCGTAGGGAATGTTTGTAACACGCAGCTCGTTGAATCCGTATGGAACACGGCGCATCGGTGCTCCGTGGCCGTCCACCAGTAGTTCTCCTCAGGAGGATGACCAGACGAAGGGAGAAGCCATGCGCTTCGAAATCATGCGACTCGACGATGTCGACGGTACCCCCGTGGACAGCACCGTCGTGGACGCCGCCTCCGTCAACCGTATCGTTCAGCAGGCTGCCTCGATCGGACAGCGGCTGTGGATCCGGCCGGCCGGGACCACGGTCTCGTAACGCCGGGTCCCGTCACAGGTTTCAGAGCCCCCGTACGGCATCGACTCCGACGCCGTACGGGGGCTCTGCGCTGGCCGCAGGCGCAAGGGAGCCTCAGCTCCCCTGGATCACCTGTGTGACCCCGTTGATGATCTGCTGCACGGCGATCGCGGAGAGCATCATGCCCGCGAGACGCGTCACCAGGACCACGCCGCCGTCCTTGATGACCCGGATGATCAGCAGCGAGTACCGCATCACCAGCCACAGCACCACATGAATGGCGACGATCGCCGCCCACACCGACACCTGCGAGGCGACGCTGCCGGCCTTCTGCACCGCGAGGATGACGGAGACGATCGCGCCGGGTCCGGCCAGCAGCGGCATGCCCAGCGGTACGAGGGCGACATTGACGTCCTTCGTCTGCTTCGGCTCGTCCGTCTTGCCGGTGAGCAGGTCCAGCGCGATCAGCAGGAGCAGCAGCCCGCCCGCGATCATCAGCGCGGGCACCGAGACATGCAGGTAGTCGAGGATCTGGTTGCCGAGGAGTCCGAAGACGGCGATCACCCCGCCGGCCACGCAGACGGCCTGGAACGCCATCCGCTTCTGCACCTTGCGGGGCCGGCCGGCGGTCAGCGCGAGGAAGATCGGGGTGATCCCCGGGGGATCCATGATCACAAAAAGGGTCAGAAACAGGGAGCCGAAGACGGCGACATCGAACATGAGTGAGCGAAGAGCCTTGCTGGACAGAACTGGACAGAAAACGGAGGTGGACGTGAGGTGGTGAGCCTCAGGCCCCGCCGGTCCCCGGGACGGGAAACGCTCCCGTCGCGCGCCGGGTGATCTCCCCGTACACCTCGGGGTCCGTCGTGTACTCGCCGAGCGCGACCGTCTTCCGGCTGCCGTGGTAGTCGCTGGACCCGGTCGCCAGCAGCCCCAGCTCCCCGGCCAGGCCGCGCAGCCTCACCCGGGTGTCCGGGTCGTGGTCCATGTGGTCGACCTCGAGGCCGTCGAGCCCCGCCGCGGCCATCTTCGCGATCGCGGACTCCGGCACGGTCCGGCCCCGCTTGCTCGCGGCCGGATGCGCGAAGACGGCGACGCCGCCCGCGCCCTTGATCAGCCTGATCGCCTCGAAGGGGTCGGTCTCGTGCTTCTCCACGAAGGCCCGGCCGCCGTCGGCCAGCCAGTCCGGGGTGAATGCGTCGCTCACCGTGGGCACGACACCGAGTTCGACGAGCGCGGTCGCGACATGCGGGCGGCCGACCGACCCGTCGCCCGCGATCCGGGCCACCTGTTCCCAGGTGACGGGCACACCGAGCTCCTGGATCCGGGCGACCATGGCCCGTGCCCGCGGCACCCGGTCGTCCCGCACCAGCTCGCGCTCGGCGAGCAGTGCGGGCTCCTCGGGGTCGAAGAGGTAGGCCAGCATGTGCATGCTGATGCCGTCGATACGGCAGGACAGCTCGGCACCGGTGACCAGGGTGAGCCCGGCGGGCAGCGCGGCGATCGCCTCGGCGTGACCCCGGGTGGTGTCGTGGTCCGTGAGGGCGACGACGTCCAGACCGGCCGCGGCGGCGTTGCGGACCAGCTCGGCCGGGGTGTCCGTACCGTCGGAGGCCGTGGAGTGGCAGTGCAGATCGATGCGCACGACGCGGACTCCAGGCGGTGACGGGGCGGAAGGGGACGCTCCAGCATAACGGGAATCCGGAGCCCCTCTGTCACACCCGCAACCGCTCAGCGCCCCCTACAGCCCCGGCCCGTGTCACAGGCTCTCAGGGTTCGAGCAGCCGGGGGGACAGGGCACCGCACGGCACGAGTTCCACCTCGGCGCCTGCGTCTCTCAGGTCCGTGAGCACCAGCTCGTCGTACATCAGCAGCCCGGACTGCTCGGGCCATACGACCGCCCACAGCCACAGCCCGAGCGCCTCCCCCGCGAAGACGGCACGGTCGTCCGGACTCCCGGTGACAAGCCAGAGCGGGGTGGGCCGGCCGGCCGCCAGCACCTTGGCCTGGGGCGGCTTCTCGACGTTCAGATACGGCCCCGGGTCCGGGCCGTCGATGCCCGCGTACCGCGCGCCGAGGCCGACGCCGAGCTCCTCGGCCACGAGGATCAGTTCCCCCATGCCGCCGAGCGGACCGGGCCCGGAGCAGGCCACCGCCGTGGCACGGCCGCCGCTGCGGTCGTCGCCCGCGCAGGCCACGCCCGTGAACAGCCAGCCCACCGGCAGCGGCCACGGCATCCACACCGGCACCTTCGTACGGTGCACGACGACCGTGAGAGCCTCGACGCTGGGCGGGATCACGGGCTGCACCGGATGCACGGTCCCGTGCACATCGCACTGCCAGGTGTCGGCGAAGAGTCCGGGAGCCCTGACCCGGCCACCACACTTCGGGCAACTGGGTTCGCCCCTCATAGGGCCCCACGGTCCTACCCCTGCTGCGCCACGTCAAGGACGATCACCCGTCCGGACCGACTTACTGTGTGTCCTCCGCGTCCGAGGACGGCCCGCCGGTCATGTCCCTACGACGGAACGGGCAGCTCACCGTCTTTGCCAACTGACGCTTTCCGGCCCCCCGTTGGTGAGCTTGCTCACTTTCCCCGTCAGTCCAGCGGAACCGGCCGGCGCGACGGATCCCGCAGATCCGTCCCGTTCGCAAGCCAGCGTTCCTGAAGCGCCTCAGCGCCGTGCACGCGCTTCCAGGCCGCCTCGTTCGGGGTCATCGGCAGCAGCGGCAGGAACCGTACGGGATCGAGGGGCTCGTCGAGTTCCAGGTCCTCGACCAGACCGCCCGGCTCGGCGACCAGCACCGAGGTGAACGGGGCCGAGGGCCACAGGGGTTCACCGACGTCGAGGGAGGCGCCGGGAGCCACCACCACACCTTCGACCTGCGGGGACGCGGCCAGAACGGCGAGCGGGCGCAGTACCTTGTCGGTCTCCGCGAGGCCGCCCCGTACGGACAGGATCAGCTCGGCGCGAGGTCCCGCGACCGGGTCGGCCAGCATCGCGGTGGGGTCGCTCATCGGCTGTGCGGACATGCCGAGGGTGGCGTAGCGGACGACGGGTCCCTCCGGGCCGGTGTCCTGGAAGCGCAGCACCTCGATCCGTTCCGTGCCGAGGAAGGTGACGGCGGCGCGGGCGTTCGGTTCGCCCAGCGCGGAGCACAACCGGGCCTCGACCAGAGGGAGAACATCAGCCATGCCGCGAGCATAGAACTCGTCAGTACCGGGCAAAGCAGCGCCTTGACACTTCTGTCGGCTGATACTCTTGCCCGGTGGTTCGGGGCAGCACGCAGAAGCGTCGCGATCGGGTCCCGACGCCGATGAGACTCCCCTACGGGGGACCGGCCGGAGGAGGTGGGGCTGCGATGGACCGAAGTCGGCCGTGCAGTACCACCCGCTCTTCCGGCCGCTGATGTAGCTGCTCTTGCTCTAGCCGGCTGCCACCTCTCGCGTTCGCGTCTTCACACGGAAGAGCACTTCGTTTCGTTTTGCCTGATCTGAGTCAGTGACGAAGCGCGCCACCGCGACGGTGCGGTGCTCCCCGCTTTGTGGACGTGCCAAACATCCGCAGTCAGGACGTCCCCATTCCGGGTAGTTCCACCCGTCGTAGCGGCCTTTCGTTGCCCGTTGCGAAGGAGCCTGCCATGTCGATGATCCGTGACCTGCGTGCCGTCGTCCGCCCGTCCCGCGTCTCGCTGCGCAAGGACAACAGCGCCTACGACACCACCCGCGACCCCTCGACACCCTCCGCCGTGGTCGACTGTGCCGTCTACCGCGACGGCGCCCGCGTCACGACACCGAAGCCGCTGACCCCGCACGAGGCGATGCGCCAGGTGCGCCGGGAAGGCGGGTTCGTGTGGATCGGTCTGCACGAGCCGACCGAGGCCGAATTCTCCGGTATCGCCGGCGAGTTCGGGCTTCACCCGCTGGCCGTGGAGGACGCGGTCCAGGCCCACCAGCGGCCCAAGCTGGAGCGGTACGACGACTCGCTCTTCACCGTCTTCAAGACCATCCACTACGTCGAGCACGACCAGCTCACGGCCAACAGCGAGGTCGTCGAGACCGGCGAGGTCATGTGCTTCACCGGACGGGACTTCTTCATCACCGTCCGGCACGGCGGGCAGGGCTCGCTGCGGGCGCTCAGGCACCGGCTCCAGGACGACCCCGAACTGCTCGCCAAGGGCCCCTCGGCCGTGCTGCACGCGATCGCCGACCATGTCGTCGACGGCTATATCGCGGTCGCCGACGCGGTGCAGGACGACATCGACGAGGTCGAGACGGAGGTGTTCTCGCCGGGGCGCAGGGGCGGGGTCTCGCGCGGTGTGGACTCGGCGCGGATCTACCAGCTCAAGCGCGAGGTGCTGGAGTTCAAGCGGGCGGTCTCGCCGCTGCTGCGGCCCATGCAGCTGCTGAGCGAGCGGCCGATGCGGCTGATCGACCCGGACATCCAGAAGTACTTCCGGGACGTCGCCGACCACGTGGCCCGGGTGCAGGAGCAGGTCATCGGCTTCGACGAGCTGCTGAACTCGATCCTCCAGGCCAACCTCGCGCAGGCGTCCGTGGCCCAGAACGAGGACATGCGGAAGATCACCTCCTGGGCCGCGATCATCGCCGTGCCCACGATGGTGTGCGGGGTGTACGGCATGAACTTCGAGCACATGCCGGAACTGCACTGGCGTTACGGCTATCCGCTGGTCCTGGGCGTCACGGTGATGCTGTGCCTGGGCATCCACCGCACCCTGAAGCGGAACGGCTGGCTGTGAAGGCGCCTGGATAGGCTGGGACCATGACACGCGAGCTGCTCGACCAGGCCCTCGTCGAGGAGGCCACGAAGAAGTCCGGCCTCATCTGGGTCAAGGGGCCCGTGGGCCCGGCCCGGGCGCTGTGGCACGTCTGGCACGAGGGTGCGGCGTGCCTGGTCGGCGACGGGCCCGGTGAGCAGCCGCTGCCGGGTCTGGCCGACGGGGCGGGCGCCGAGGTGACGGTCCGCAGCAAGGACAAGGGCGGCCGGCTGGTGTCGTGGGCGGCGAAGGCCGTGGAGCTGACGCCGGGCTCGCCCGAGTGGGAGGCGACGGTCGCCGAGCTGAAGGGCAAGCGCCTGAACGCCCCTGACGGCGAGGCCATGACGGCGCGCTGGCAGCGCGAGTGCAGGGTGCTCCGCCTGGAGCCGACGGGAGTGCGGGCGCCGTTGCCCGACGGCAGCCTGGCCGAGGCGCCGCTGCCGTCGCCGGCGACGACGCGTCAGCCGATCCCGGCGGGTCTGCACCGGCTGCTGCTGAAGAAGAAGCGGAAGTAGAAGGAAAGGAGAAGGCAGGAGGAGATTCAGGACGTCGGGAGCTGCTTGCCGTAGTCCACCGTCTCGTTCTTCGCCGGTTCCTTCACCGTGAAGTCCTTGCCCCAGTCCGAGAAGCTGAGCGTTCCGGCGCTGCCCGCCCGTACCAGGCGCAGCGGATACGGCGTGCCTTCCAGGGAGACGTCGAGGGTGCCGCCGGAGCCCTCGTCGCCGGTGATGCGGACGGTGCGGACGCCAGCCCGCTCGTGGCGGCCGTCCGTCGCCAGCTTGCCGTGCAGCGTCAGCAGACTGTCGAGGAGGACGTCCTTGTCCGTGAAACCGCTGAACTTCTGGTACGCGGGGTCGCCCTGCGGCACCTTCACGAACTTGCCGTCGAGCTTGTCGGCGGCCCCCGGTTCCGCGTCGTCGCCCGCCTGGCTCCAGAAGCTCGCGTCCGCCTTCAGATACAGCTGATCACCGACCCGCAGCAGCCGGAAGGCCACCCCGTCCGAGGTGACCGAACCGCTGCCGCCGTCGGCCTTGAGCCGCATGTCGATTCGGTAGGTGCGCCCGCTGGTGACCACGGTTCCGGACAGCCGTACCGCCTCGGCTGCCTCGGCGGCCGTACGGGTCCTGGACTGGATCCGGTCGGCCGGGAGTTTGCCGACCCCGTTGGTGCCGGCGTCCGGGTCGTCACTGCATCCCGTCAGCCCCGTTCCCGTCACGGCAAGGACGCACACCGCACCCGCCAGGGCGGCCCTGCGGGTACGGCGCCGGGGAATCGCAGTCACAGTTGGGGCTGCCTTTCTGACGGGGGTCCGGAGCGGCGTACCGCAGCGTACCGGGGCCCCGGCGGCTGAGCGGAGCCAGTCCGTCCGGACCGACCACCAGGGCGTATCCGAACAGGACGGGCTAGCCTGAAGCCCACCCGAGCGGGCAATTCGGAAACGAAGCACCCTACGTAACCCCGGTTCGAACCCCGTACGCAAAGGAGGCGCAGCCATGGCAGCGGGCGCCCCCCGGATCTTCGTCTCGCACCTCGCCGGCGTCGCCGTCTTCGATCCGAACGGCGACCAGGTGGGCCGCGTGCGGGATCTGGTCGTCATGCTGCGGGTCGGGCGGAAGCCCCCCCGGGTGCTCGGACTGGTCGTCGAACTCTCCACCCGGCGCCGCATCTTCCTGCCCATGACGCGGGTGACGAGCATCGAGTCCGGCCAGGTGATCACCACCGGCGTGCTCAACGTCCGCCGCTTCGAGCAACGGCCCACCGAGCGGCTCGTCTTCGGCGAACTGCTCGACCGGCGCGTCACTCTCGTCGAGACCGGCCAGGAGGTCACGGTCCTCGATGTGTCGGTGCAGCAGCGGCCGGCCCGCCGGGAGTGGGAGATCGACCGGGTCTTCGTACGCAAGGGAGGCAAGGGCGGCGCGTTCCGGCGCAAGGGCGAGACACTGACCGCCGAGTGGTCCGCCATCACCGGCTTCTCCCTGGAGGAGCACGGGCAGGGCGCCGAGAGCCTGCTCGCCACCTTCGAGCAGCTGCGCCCCGCCGACCTCGCGAACGTCCTGCACCATCTCTCCGCCAAGCGGCGCGCCGAGGTCGCCGCCGCCCTGGACGACGACCGCCTCGCCGACGTCCTGGAGGAACTCCCGGAGGACGACCAGATCGAGATCCTCGGCAAGCTGAAGGAGGAGCGCGCCGCCGACGTCCTGGAGGCGATGGACCCGGACGACGCCGCGGACCTGCTCGCCGAGCTCCCGGAGGAGGAACAGGAGCGACTGCTGATGCTGATGGAGCCGGACGAGGCCGCCGATGTGCGCCGGCTCATGGCGTACGAGGAGAAGACCGCCGGCGGGCTGATGACCACCGAGCCGATCGTCCTGCGGCCGGACGCCACCGTCGCCGACGCGCTCGCCCGCGTCCGCAACCGCGACCTGTCGCCCGCCCTCGCCGCGCAGATCTATGTCTGCCGCCCGCCCGACGAGACCCCGACCGGCAAGTACCTCGGCACCGTGCACTTCCAGCGTCTGCTGCGCGACCCGCCGTACACCCTGGTCAGCGCGATCATCGACGACGACCTGCAGACGCTGGAGCCGGACGCGGCGCTGCCGGTCGTCGCCGGGTTCTTCGCGACGTACGACATGGTCGCCGCCCCGGTCGTGGACGAGTCCGGGTCGTTGCTGGGCGCGGTGACCGTGGACGATGTGCTGGACCACCTGCTGCCGGAGGACTGGCGGGAGACGGAGTTCCATCTCGACGGGGACGAGGGGGTGGCTCCGCATGCCCCATGAGCGGTCTCATGACAAGGTTCACGACACGCCCCGCGAGCGGACGCCCATGGGCGCCACCGCCGCCACCCGGCCCCGCCTCCGGCTCGACCAGCCGCGGCCCCCGCGGCGCCGGCTGCTGCCGGAGTGGGACCCGGAGGCCTTCGGGCGGCTGTCCGAGCGGGTGGCCCGTTTCATCGGCACCGGCCGGTTCCTCGTCTGGATGACGGTCGTCATCATCGTGTGGGTGCTGTGGAACGTCTTTGCCCCGCGTGACCTGCGCTTCGACAACTATCCGTTCATCTTCCTGACGCTGATGCTGTCGCTTCAGGCCTCCTACGCGGCCCCGCTGATCCTGCTCGCGCAGAACCGGCAGGACGACCGCGACCGGGTCAACCTCGAACAGGACCGCAAACAGAATGAGCGGTCGATCGCGGACACCGAGTATCTGACCCGCGAGGTCGCCGCGCTGCGGATCGGCCTCGGGGAGGTCGCCACCCGAGACTGGATCCGCTCCGAGCTCCAGGACCTGGTCAAGGAGGTCGACGGACGGCGTGACGGTCATCACGGTCACGAGGGCCATGTCGTATTCCCGGCAGAACGGCCGCACGGACGTGACGTAGACGACCGCTGACAGGCTTTCCGGGGGCCGTGTGCGGCGCCGTACCATCGTCCTTATGGTTACGGAAGACGCGGTGCGCGAAGCGCTGGCGACGGTGAACGACCCCGAGATCCAGCGGCCCATCACCGAGCTGGGGATGGTCAAATCGGTGGAGATCGGCGCGGACGGAACGGTCGCGGTCGCCGTGTACCTGACGGTCTCCGGCTGTCCGATGCGCGACACGATCACGCAGCGCGTGACGGAGGCGGTCTCCCGGGTCGAGGGCGTCACCCGCGTCGACGTCGAGCTCGACGTGATGAGCGACGAGCAGCGCAAGGAACTGGCGACCGCGCTGCGCGGCGGCCAGGCCGAGCGCGAGGTCCCCTTCGCCAAGCCGGGCTCGCTGACCCGCGTGTACGCGGTCGCCTCCGGCAAGGGCGGCGTCGGCAAGTCGTCGGTGACGGTGAACCTGGCGGCGGCGATGGCGGCCGACGGTCTGAAGGTGGGGGTCGTCGACGCCGACATCTACGGCCACTCGGTGCCGCGCATGCTGGGTGCCGACGGCCGTCCGACCCAGGTCGAGAACATGATCATGCCGCCGTCCGCGAACGGTGTGAAGGTCATCTCGATCGGCATGTTCACCCCGGGCAACGCGCCGGTCGTCTGGCGCGGCCCGATGCTCCACCGTGCGCTGCAGCAGTTCCTGGCGGACGTGTTCTGGGGCGACCTGGACGTGCTTCTGCTCGACCTGCCGCCGGGCACGGGCGACATCGCCATCTCCGTGGCCCAGCTGGTCCCGAACGCCGAGATCCTGGTCGTCACCACTCCGCAGCAGGCGGCCGCGGAGGTCGCGGAGCGGGCCGGCTCCATCGCCGTCCAGACCCATCAGAAGATCGTGGGTGTGGTCGAGAACATGTCCGGCCTGCCCTGCCCGCACTGCGGCGAGATGGTCGACGTCTTCGGCACGGGCGGCGGCCAGTTGGTCGCCGACGGCCTCAGCAGGACCACGGGCACCAATGTCCCGGTGCTCGGCAGCATCCCCATCGACGTCCGTCTGCGCGAGGGCGGCGACGAGGGCAAGCCGGTCGTCCTGACCGACCCGGACTCCGCGGCGGGGTCCGCGCTGCGGGCGATCGCGGGGAAGCTCGGCGGGAGGCAGCGCGGTCTGTCCGGGCTGTCGCTCGGAATCACGCCGAAGAACAAGTTCTAGGCGACGCGCACGGAAAACCCCGGGGCAATCGCCCCGGGGTTTTCCGTGCGTCACTGCACCGGACTCGCCGGACGGTCCGTCACCGAAACGGGGCCGGCCGCGGCCCGGGGCCTGCTCCAGTGCTTCATCGCGGGGCGCTCGACGCACCGGTACAGGACGGTGGCGAGGGCCAGGGTGAGCGCCCAGGCGAGCACGCACAGGCCGAGACCGGCCGCCCAGCCGAACGGCTTGTGGCCCACCAGGTACCGGCTGCCGCCCACGAGCACACTGGCCTGCAGCAGATAGAAGGCGAAGGAGATCTCGCCGAGCCATGTCATCGTCCGGCCGCGGAACGGCGACCGGCTGCCCCGCAGGTCGGCAACCGCGGCGGCGGGCACCAGCAGGCCGATCGGGACGACCCAGACGGCGGTCAGGGCGTACAGATACGGGATCTGGAGCGCCACGGCGTAGGCGACGGCGCACAGGGCGATCGCCGTGGGCAGCCTGACGCCGATCCACCGGTCGGTGAGCACGATCCGGGCCAGCAGCATGCCGAGCACGAACTCCAGCATCCGCACCGGCGGCAGCTGGTAGACGAACCAGTTCTGAACGGTGCTCGCCTGCCAGCCGGGTATGCCGATCTCGCCCGGCAGTACGGCGTAGGCGAAGGCCGGGACGGCCCAGACGGCGGCGACGAGCGCCAGGACCCAGCCCCACAGACGCGTCGCGTCGATCTTCCTGACGGCGCGGTGCAGCAGCGGGAAGCACAGGTAGAAGACAAGCTCGCAGCCGAGCGACCAGCTGGGTGCGTTGACGCCGAAGGAGATCGCCGGGTCCCAGGACCAGGTCTGCACGAGCAGCAGATTGGGCAGCCACTGCTGCCAGCTCGTGGTGGTGGCCGCGGCGAACGCCAGCAGGGCCACGCCGAACGTCACGAGGTGGTTGGGGAAGAGCTTGACCAGACGGCGGCGCAGGAAACGGCCGGCGCCGTCGCCGGGGCGGGCCGACCAGGTCAGGATGAAGCCGCTGAGGACGAAGAAGAACGCGACGCCGAGGCCGCCGGCGACGCCGAAGAACCGGGCGCCCCGCTGGGCGGTCTCGCCGCCGAACGGCGTCAGCTGAGGCCCTGTCACGTGGTAGAGGAACACCGCCGTCGCGGCGAGGAACCGCAGTCCCGTCAGGGACGGAAGGCCGGACAGACGGCGCTGTCCGGCCTTCTTCGGTGCAGATGCGTGGACGTGGACGGTCACGATCGTCTCCTTAGGCTTGCCGCGCGCACCGGCGCATAACGAAAGACCGCGCGGCGGACCTGATGAGGTCCGCCGCGCGGTTCAGTGGTTTCGTCGAGGGGTGCAGGCGATCCGGAAAAGGACACGGATCCACCGCCGCCGGAATCGTGACAGTGCCGATTCCCCGGCGTCAACCCTTCGTCGGCGGTGGCGGGGCTTCCGCCTTCGCGCCCGTCACGCGTACACGGAGATGTCCTTGATCATCGCGAAGCCGAGGCCGTAGGCGCTCATCCCTCTCCCGTACGCCCCCACGTGCACGCCTTCCTGAGTCGACCCCGCCAGCACCCAGCCGAACTCGGACTCCCGGTAGTGGAAGGGCGTCGGCACGCCGTCGACCGGCAGGGACAGCGTGGACCAGGCCGGGCCGTCGAGATCGTCGGCGAGCGCCCAGGCGGTCTCGGTCTGCTGCTCCAGCCAGTCGTCGCGCAGCGAGTGGTCCATCTGGCCGGGCCAGGTGAAGGACAGCAGCCCCACCCCCGCGAGCCAGGCCGCCGACGACACCGAGGTGGCCTCCAGAAGGCCGGTGCCGTCCGCGCTGCGGCGTACGGGGTTGGCGGCGACGGTGACCACGACGGCGAACTTCTCCCGCTCCTCCGTGCCCTCCGTGCGTACGGAGGGTTCGTCGCCGTGCCCGATCGAACCGTGCTCGACGGCCCCGTCGGCCGCCGTACCCACCTGCATCAGCCAGCGCGGCCCCGTGAAGGCCTCGTCGAGGCCGTACCACGGGAAGGGCGCCAGCAGGTAGCCGTCGACCGTGCGCCGGGCGGAGGGGACCTGCTGTGCGCCCTCCGCGGCCGGCGCCTGCGCGACTGCCTGACTCGTGGTCTCCATGTGCCCGGACGCCTCCTCGCTCTCGTCGGACCGGAGGGCCCGCCCCCCTTCGGGCGGCGTCGCTCGTTTGCGTACGGTCCGCGCAACAACTTGGCAGCATAGCCACCCCGCTCGCGGCAGCCGGGAAACCAACGGGCTCGTGGGTCGCTCTGGGGGGTGGGTTCAGGCCGTAGGAGGCTCCGGCCGGAGTATGAAACGCGTCACGTCACACCGGGTGAGTGACCGTGGTTCAGGTGGCGTCCGCGTCGAAGGGCGGGCGGTCGTCGCCGCTTTCGGGCTTCTTGGTCATGTTCGGACCGCCGCCGGGGGACGAGGAGGAGGACGAAGAAGACGACGAAGAAGACGAAGAGGTGGACGAGGACGAGTCGGTGTCGCGCGCGTGGACCGCGTCCGTGACCTCGGCCATCTCCTTCTTCAGGTCGAAGCCGTTGCGGATCTCCTTGAGCCCCAGCTCGTCGTTGTCCAGCTGCTTGCGGATGAACGTCTTGGGGTTGAGGTCCTCGAACTCGAAGTCCTTGTACTCCGGGCCGAGTTCCTGCCGGATGTCGTGCTTGGCGCTCTCCGAGAACTCGCGGATCTTGCGCACCGTCCGCATCACGTCCTGGATGACCTTCGGGAGCTTGTCCGGACCGAAGACGAGCACGGCGAGGACGACGAGCGTGACAACCTCGAGCGGTCCTATGTCATTGAACACCTGAAGCTCCTTGCGATGTCCTCGGTCCTCGGCCCTCGGTGGTCTGTGCTGTCGTCCGTGGTCCGGGCCGCCTCCACGGTACCCGGCGATCGCCTACGACCGGTACTGTCCCGAGCGCTCCGAGTGCGCGTCCGCGGCGGGATTTCCCGGTTGTTCGCCTTGTGGGACCGGGTGCTCGGCGGTCGAAGCGGCCCCGCTGTGAACGTGGAGTGATTCACCGGTTTCCGTCGGAGGAACCGAGCACCAGCGAGATCTTCCTCTCCTTGCCGTCGCGCTCCAGGGTCAGCTCCAGCCGGTCGCCCGGGCGGTGGGCGCGGGTCTTGACGATCAGCTCCTCGCCCGAGTGGACACGGCGGCCGTCGACCTCGGTGATCACGTCGCCGGGCTCGATCCCGGCCTTGTCGCCGGGGCCGCCCTCGGTGACCGCGGGGCCGCCGTCCCCGCCCTTCGTGCCCACGCGCGCGCCGTCGCCCGTGTAGTCCATGTCGAGGGTGACACCGATGACCGGGTGGGTCGCCCTGCCGGTGTTGATCAGCTCCTCGGCGACACGTCTGGCCTGGTTGACGGGGATGGCGAAGCCGAGCCCGATGGAACCGGCCTGCCCGCTGTCCGGGTCCGAGCCGCCCGCGGCGGAGCGGATGGCGGAGTTGATGCCGATGACCCGGGCCTGGGCATCGAGGAGGGGTCCGCCGGAGTTGCCCGGGTTGATCGGGGCGTCGGTCTGCAGCGCGTCCACGTACGAGACGTCGCTGCCGTCGCTGTCGCCTCCGGCGGTGATCGGCCGCTGTTTGGCGCTGATGATGCCGGAGGTGACGGTGCCCTCCAGGTCGAAGGGGGCGCCGATGGCGACGACGGGGTCGCCGACCTGGACGTTGTCGGAGTTGCCGAGCGTCATGGGCTTGAGGCCGGTGACGCCGGTGACCTTGACGACGGCGAGGTCGTAGCCGCTGTCCCGGCCGACCACCGTGGCCTTGGCCGTGTCCCCGCTGTGGAAGGTCACCGATATGTCGCCGTCGGCGCCGGCGGGCTCCACGACATGGTTGTTGGTGAGGATGTGGCCCCGGTCGTCGAGGACGAAGCCGGTGCCGGTGCCCGACTCCGCGGTGCCGGAGACATGCAGGGTCACCACGCTGGGCAGCGCCCGGGCCGCGATGCCGGCCACGCTGTCCGGAGCGCGACCGATGGGCTCCGCGCCGGCCTGCGGCAGCTCCACGTCCCCGAGTCCGCCGTTGCGCTCCAGATACGCCCCGGTGATCCCGCCGACGCCCCCGGAGACGAGCGCGAGCAGCACGGCCCCGCCGATGAGCGCCTTTCTGACCCGCCCCCGCCGCTGGTCCCGGGTGGCGACGGCCGCCCCGTTCTGCTGGAGGGGGGCGGGGACGGGGGCCCAGGGGTCGTAGTTCTGCCACGGGGTGCTGAGGGGCGACGGGGGCGGAGCCGGTGCCTGCGGCGGCGGCAGCGCCGTGCCCTGAGGGGGTGTGGCCGCCGGGTGCTGTACTGGCGGAGCGGGCGCCCAGGGGCCCGGCCGGCCGTACGGCGGGGTGCTGTAGGGGTCGGGGGCGTGCAGGGGCGCGGGGCGCTCGGCAGTGGGCGTGGCGGGCGTGGCCCGCCGCTCCACGGGAGCCTCGCCGCGCAGTGCCCCGGTGGAGTGGGCAGGCAGCGGCACCGCTTCCGCCGGTTGTGCCGCTTCCGCCAGTTGTGCCGGTTGTGCCGGTTTCGGTCGCTCGAGTTCGTAGTCGCCGTCGTCATGGCCGTCGTCGCCGTCGGCCCGCGGCCGTTCCCCGGTGTCAGGCAATGCAGTGCCCGGCGACAGTTCGGCAGCCCCGCCCGGCGTCACCACGTCCGGCGCAGGTGCCGCACCCTCCGCCGGCCCCGGGGGGTCCTGCGGCCGAGGACGGCTCCACCACTTCACCTTCGTGGGCTTCCCCTCGTTCATGCTCTCCCCACAGCTGGCCACGGCACGGCACAACTCATCGGCGGTGACCGCGATTCGTCGACTTCCCTGGGATTCAACCAGGTTCGCGGACCGCCGCGCAGAGGCCGGTCAGCGGGAGGACGCGGAGGAGGGAGGGGAGGAAGGAGAGGAGGTCGCGTCTTGGACGGGTGGGGCGAACAGACCGGGGGCCGGGAGGTCCGGTGCGGACCACGAGGTGAGGCTGAGCGGTGAGGTGGCGAGCGGACGTATCAATGGGGACATGGCGGCAGCCCCGGCCACCACCGGCGTCGTCAGCGTGTGCACCGCCTTGTCGGCCCGGGCCCCGCCGGTGGCAGAGATCCCGGGCAGCACCGGTGCGGACACCTCGGTCGGGGCCACCGGGGTGTCGCGGGAGGACCGCTGGCCCTGTCCCTGTGCGAGCAGCGGGCCGGCACCTCGGCGGCGCTGGTTCTCGGGTGCGGTGGCCGCTCCTGTGCCCTGGGGGCGGGCCGGGGTCATGTTGCTTCCGGCGCCCGTGCCGCCGCGTGAGTCCGCGGCCGGGTCGACGGTCGCGCCCGTCGTGACACCGCCCAGTGCGATCGCGGCCAGGGACACGGCCCCGGCGGCGACGAACGCGAAACGCAGGCCGCGCGAGGCCGACCGCTCCGCCTCGTGACGGCTGACGTCATGGATGCGGAAGCCGGGGTCCGCCGAGGCGGCGGCCGGCAGGACGGAGCCGTGCGACCGGACGGGGACGTAGCCGAACTCGAAGCGGTCGCCGCGCTTCAGCCCGAAGACTCCCAGGGCGCCGTCGGCCCCGGGGCGTCCGGACAGTCCGTCGAAGCCTTCCCCGCCCAGCGGCGTATCGCCGCCGGCGGGATCACCCCCTGCGGGGAGCCCCTGAAGGCGCGCCAGGAAGCTCTCGGAGGGCGGGGGTGGGGCCGCCTCCGCGAAGACGTTCTTCAGTCGGCGCTGAGCGTCGGCCTCGGCCTTGCACTTGGGGCAGGTGGCCAGGTGTGCGAGGACGCGGTCGCGTGAGTCATGACCGAGCTCGCCGTCCACCAGGGCGGAAAGCCGGTCTCCCAGATGCGTCTCGGCCAGGAGCCTCTCTGCGGGATTCGGTCGTGTGCCACTCACGCGGTCGCGCCCCCTCCTCCCAGAGCGGGTACCCGGGCCATGAAGGAGCGGCGCTCCGCTCGGGCTTCCGGCGAACGGTGCGCGAGGGCCTTGCGCAGCTGGGAGCGGCCGCGGTGGATACGGGACCGGACGGTGCCGAGCTTGACGCCCAGGGTCGCGGCGATCTCCTCGTACGACAGCCCCTCGATGTCACACAGGACGACCGCGGCCCGGAACTCCGGGGCGAGGGTGTCGAGGGCCTGCTGGACGTCCGCGTCGAAGTGCGCGTCGTTGAAGACCTGCTGCGGGGAGGGCTCGCGGCTGGCCAGGCGCTCGGCCGCGTCCTCGCCGAGGGCGTCGAAGCGGATGCGCTGCTTGCGGCGGACCATGTCCAGGAAGAGGTTGGTGGTGATGCGGTGCAGCCAGCCCTCGAAGGTGCCCGGAGAGTACGTCGACAGGGAGCGGAAGACCCGGACGAAGACCTCCTGGGTGAGGTCCTCCGCGTCGTGCTGGTTGCCGGTCAGCCGGTAGGCGAGCCGGTAGACCCGGGCGCTGTGCGTGCTGACGATCTCCTCCCAGGTGGGAGGAGTCCACGCCGGCCCGTCCGCGTCGGTCGTGAAAGTCGCGGTCTGGGCGTCAGCGGCGTGACGGTGGTCAGCAGCGGTGTCGTTCACGGATTTCGGCCTGCCCGCCGATCCGAGGAAGCGCCGGAGCACTCCTCCCCGATCCACAGGCGCAGCCGCACCTCCCCTGTCGGCTCTGGTGGTGTCCAGTGGAGCCCCTACCATAGCCACCTCGCCCGTTAGCTCCGGATAAGCGGTTTTACGAGAATTTGATCTGTGCTGATACGGCTCGTGCGGCTGCGTCAGCACTTGCAGGAGCCCTTGCTCGTCATCGTGATCCAACCGTGTCCGCCCGTGTCGTCTTCCACCCTTCTAAACGCCCGGTCCCATCAGCGGGTTCCCGGCAGCAACGGATACAGTCACGCCCAGGCAACCACGGGGACAGGAGAGGGTCATTACCGGCAACCGGCAGACGAGCTGGGCGTTCGCCGACGCCTATGTCGCCGAGGACGAAGCGCTGCGCTGGGCCCGTGACCGGGCCCGTGAGGCAGGGCTGCGCTCGGTGTCGCCCGGCACGGGCGCCGCGCTGCGGTTGCTGGCCGCCTCCGTGGACGCGAAGGCGGTCGCGGAGATCGGCACCGGCACCGGCGTCTCCGGCATCCATCTGCTGCACGGCATGCGGCCGGACGGGGTGCTGACCACGGTGGATCCGGAGCCGGAGCACCAGCAGTTCGCCCGTCAGGCGTTCCGCGCGTCCGGTTTCGCCAGCAACCGGGCCCGCTTCATCCCGGGCCGCGCCCTGGACGTCCTGCCCCGGCTCGCGGACGCGGGCTACGACCTGGTGTTCTGCGACGGCGACCGCCTGGAGTTCCTCGACTATCTCGCTGAATCGTTGCGCCTGCTGCGCGCCGGTGGCCTGGTCGTCTTCGAGGGCGTCTTCGCCAATGGCCGCACGGTGGGCTCGGGGCCGCAGCCCACGGAAGTACTCCGGCTGCGGGAACTGCTGCGCACGGTGCGCGAGAGCCAGGATCTGGTGCCGTCCCTGCTGCCGGTGGGCGACGGGCTGCTGTGCGCGGTCAAGCGCTGACGGAGCGGTGAGGGGCGGCGACAGACAGCGACCCCGGCATTCCACGGGGGATGCCGGGGTCACCGAAAGGGTATGGTCGCTTCCGCGTCAGCCGACGACCTTCTTGAGGGCGTCGCCGAGCGCGTCGGCCTCGTCAGGGGTCAGCTCGACGACGAGCCGACCGCCGCCTTCGAGCGGAACGCGCATGACGATGCCCCGCCCCTCCTTGGTCACCTCGAGCGGGCCGTCGCCCGTCCGCGGCTTCATGGCCGCCATGCTCGTTCCCCTTCCTGAAACCAGCTCATCGTCAAAGCCGACGGCCCTGGTGGGCACGCGAGTCCTGCGGGGACGCGCGACACCGGCATCGAACACATTGCTTCCAAGCCATTATCCCGCATCTCAGGACCCGATGACCAACATCAGTCGGCATCGCTTGGGCAACGCACGCGAGCAAAACCACCCAATTCGGCGATGTGACTGCGATACTGCGCGACCGCGACGACTTCCGCCGGCCGGATGGAGTCCGGAATTCTTTGACGCAGGTCACACGTACGGTCCGGTCCGCCGCCGGTGATCTCCGCCATGCTGTCCTTCGGAGACAGGGACGTACCGACTGGTACGCCGAGCCGCGACACCGGAGGGGATACGCCATGGCCGACACCGTGCTCTACGAGGTGCGCGACGGGCTCGCAACGATCACGCTGAACCGCCCCGAGGCGATGAACGCGCTGAACGTCGCCGCCAAGGTCGCCCTCCGGGACGCGGTCCAGTCCGCTGCGGCCGACGACGCCGTACGGGCGGTACTGCTGACCGCCGCCGGCGAGCGGGCGTTCTGCGTCGGGCAGGACCTCAAGGAGCACATCGGGCTGCTGGCCGCCGACCGGGAGGCCGGCACGGGCCAGACGATGACCACGGTGCGGGAGCACTACAACCCGATCGCGAAGGCGCTGACGGAGATGCGGAAGCCCGTGGTGGCCGGGGTGAACGGGGTCGCGGCGGGGGCCGGCTTCGGCTTCGCGCTGGCCGCGGACTACCGGGTGGTGGCGGACACGGCGGCCTTCAACACGTCGTTCGCGGGGGTCGCGCTGAGCGCGGACTCCGGGATCTCCTGGACGCTGCCGCGGGTCGTGGGGCCCGGGCGCGCCGCCGACCTGCTGATGTTCCCGCGGAGCATCAAGGCGCAGGAGGCGTACGAGCTGGGGATCGCGAGCCGGCTCGTGCCGGCCGCCGAGCTGCACGGCGAGGCGGAGAAGGTGGCACGGACGCTGGCCGAGGGGCCGACGGTGGCGTACGGGGCGATCAAGGAGGCGATGGCGTTCGGGATGTCGCACTCCCTGGAGGAGACGCTGGCGAAGGAGGACGAGCTGCAGACTCGGGCGGGGGCGTCCGAGGACCACGCGATCGCGGTTCAGGCCTTCGTCAACAAGGAGAAGCCGAAGTATTTGGGCCGCTGAGTCGGGGGCGGAGGCGTCGTCGGGGGCTGCGGGTCCGTCGTGGCCGGCCGCGCCCATACGGCGGAACCGCAGATCGACACAGCCCCGCGCCCCTAAAGGGCGCTTCTCGCCACGCACGCATCCAGGTGGTCGTCCACCAGTCCGCACGCCTGCATCAGTGCGTATGCCGTCGTCGGGCCGACGAAGCGCAGGCCCCGCTTCTTGAGGGCCTTGGACAGGGTCGTCGACTCGGGGGTGACCGCCGGGATGTCCGCGAGGGTCTTCGGGGCCGGTCCCGTGGTGGGTGCGTGGGACCAGATCAGCTCGTCCAGTTCGCCCGGCGCCCAGTCGGCCAGCACGCGCGCGTTGGCGAGCGTTGCGTCGATCTTGGCTCGATTGCGGATGATGCCGGCATCGGTGAGCAGGCGCTCGCGGTCGTCGTCCGTGAAGGCGGCGACCTTGGCGATCTCGAAGTCGGCGAAGGCGGCGCGGAAGCCCGGGCGGCGGCGCAGGATCGTGATCCAGGACAGGCCGGACTGGAAGGCCTCCAGGCTGAGGCGCTCGAAGAGCGCGTCGTCGCCGTGGACCGGGCGGCCCCACTCCTCGTCGTGGTAGGTCACATACTCCGCGGTGGACAGGGCCCAGGGGCAGCGCAGCGCGCCGTCCGGACCGGCGAGGGCGGCGCCGTCGCTCACTGCTGCTCCCCCTGGGGGCGCCACTGCCGGTCCTCGGGGGCGGGCTTCTCCATGGAGACATGGGGTGCGGCCTGCGCGCCGGCCAGCGCGGACTCCAGGTCGGCGATGCGGGCGTCGCGCTCGGCGAGTTCGGCGCCGAGGCGGCTGAGGGCGTCGTCGACGTCCGCCATGCGGTAGCCGCGGGCGGCGAGCGGGAAGCGCAGCCTGTCGATGTCCTCGCGGTCCAGCGGGCGGTCCGGCGGCAAGGGGTCCTGAAGCCGCTCGGGGGCGGCCTCCGGCAGCGGGCCGTCGCCGTCGCCGCCGCCCACCACGGCGAGCGTCACCGCGGCGACGACCACGGCGAGCGCGACGACCAGGAACAAGAACATAACCATCGCTGAGGTCCCCACCGGTCGGATGTGTCGGAGTCGAAACTGTCAGGCTCCGATCGTGCCATGCGAGTCTGACAGTTAGGGTCGCAGGCGGCCGAGGAACCGGCCTTGCGCAGGTCGTACTAGGAGAGGTCACAGGGGATGCTCAGGCTGGGCGGACGCGCGTTCGAGGCGCATGAGCCGGTGATCATGGCGATCGTGAACCGTACCCCGGACTCCTTCTACGACCAGGGCGCGACCTTCCGCGACGAGCCCGCCCTCGCGCGCGTGGAGCAGGCGGTGGCGGAGGGCGCGGCCATCATCGACATCGGCGGGGTCAAGGCCGGCCCGGGCGACGAGGTGAGCGCCGAGGAGGAGGCGCGGCGGACGGTCGGGTTCGTGGCGGAGGTGCGGCGGCGCTTCCCCGAGGTCGTCATCAGCGTGGACACCTGGCGGCACGAGGTCGGCGAGGCCGTGTGCGAGGCGGGCGCGGATCTGCTGAACGACGCGTGGGGCGGCGTCGATCCACGTCTCGCGGAGGTCGCCGCGCGGTACGGAGCGGGCCTGGTGTGCACGCACGCCGGGGGCGCCGAGCCCAGGACGCGGCCGCACCGGGTGACGTACGACGACGTCATGGCCGACATCCTGAGGGTGACCCTGGGCCTGGCCGAGCGGGCGGTTTCGCTGGGCGTGCCCCGGGAGTCGGTGCTGATCGACCCCGGACACGACTTCGGGAAGAACACCCGGCACAGCCTGGAGGCGACGCGGCGGCTGGACGAGATGGTGGCGACCGGCTGGCCGGTGCTGGTGTCCCTGTCCAACAAGGACTTCGTCGGCGAGACGCTGGACCGGCCCGTGAAGGAGCGAGTCGTCGGGACGCTGGCGACGACCGCGGTGTCCGCGTGGCTCGGGGCGCAGGTGTACCGGGTGCACGAGGTGGCGGAGACGCGGCAGGTGCTGGACATGGTGGCGTCGATCGCGGGCCGCCGCCCGCCGGCGGTGGCCCGCCGGGGGCTGGCGTAATTCCGGGAGCCGGCCCCTTGGGGGAGAGAGAGGACGGCCTCAGCGGCCCGCCTCCTTCGACACCAGCGCCACGGCTTCGTCCACATCGTCCGTGACGTGGAACAGGAGCAGGTCCTTCTCCGAGGCCTTGCCCTGGGCCACGAGCGTGTTGCTGAGCCAGTCGATCAGGCCGCCCCAGTACGCGCTGCCGAAGAGGACGATGGGGAAGCGGGTGACCTTCTGGGTCTGGACCAGGGTGAGGGCCTCGAAGAGTTCGTCGAGAGTGCCCAGACCGCCAGGAAGTACGACAAACCCTTGCGCGTACTTCACAAACATCATTTTCCGCACAAAGAAGTAGCGGAAGTTGAGGCCGATGTCGACGTAAGGGTTCAGGCCCTGCTCGAAGGGGAGCTCGATACCCAGGCCGACCGAGATGCCCTTCGCCTCGCACGCACCCTTGTTGGCCGCCTCCATGGCCCCGGGCCCGCCGCCGGTGATCACGGCGAAGCCGGCCTGCACCAGGCCCCGGCCGAGGCGCACGCCCGCGTCGTACTCGGGCGAGTCCACCGGCGTACGCGCCGAGCCGAACACGCTGATCGCGGCCGGGAGTTCGGCGAGGGTGCCGAAACCCTCGATGAACTCCGACTGGATCCGCAGCACCCGCCAGGGGTCCGTGTGGACCCAGTCCGTCGGGCCGCCCGCGTCCAGCAGCCGCTGGTCCGTCGTGCTCGCCTGCACCTGGCCGCGCCTGCGAAGGACCGGTCCCAGGCGCTGCTCCTCCGGTGGCCGCTTCTTGCCCTCGGGGTCCCCGGTAGCCATGTGCGCTCCCTCCGCTCGCGGGTCTTTCCACCTCAGCGTAGATCTACGCCGGTTACGCAGGGGGGACGCCCGTGTGTCCGCCATGGAGCGGCGGCGGGCACATCCCCGCCGTCAGGCCGTCAGCCAGGCCCTCAGCCGCTCCTCCGCCTCGGGGACGAGGGACGCTTTGACCCGTTCGTCCACTTTGTGGGCCAGGAGTTGAGCTCCGGGGCCGTAGTTCACCGCCGGCACCCCCAGCGCGCTGAAGCGGGCGACGTCGGTCCAGCCGAACTTGGGGCGGGCCTCGCCGCCGACGGAGGCCATGAAGGCCGCCGCGGCCGGGTGGGTCAGCCCGGGGCGGGCACCGCCGGTGTGGTCGTCGACGACGAACTCGTCCACGCCGCAGTCCGCGAAGTACTCGCGTACGAAGGCCTCGGCCTCCTCCTCGCTGCGGTCCGGCGCGTAGCGGAAGTTGACGACGAGCGTGCAGGCGTCGGGGATGACGTTGTTGGCCACGCCCGCCTCGATACGGACGGCGTTGAGGCCCTCATGGAACTGAAGGCCGTCGACGACCGGCTTGCGCGGCTCGTACGCGGCCAGCTTGGCGAGGGCCGGCGCGGCGGCGTGGATCGCATTGGAGCCCATCCACGCACGCGCGGAGTGCGCGCGCTCCCCCCTGAACTTCAGGAACACCCTCAGCGTGCCCTGGCAGCCGCCCTCCACCTGACCGTCCGTCGGTTCCAGCAGCACCGCGAAGTCGCCCCGCAGCCACTCCGGATGGGCCTGCGAAACATGCTTCAGGCCGTTCAGGTCCGCGGCGACCTCCTCGTTGTCGTAGAAGACGAAGGTCAGGTCGCGGTTGGGGGCCGGGACCGTCGCCGCGAGGCGCAGCTGCACCGCCACCCCCGACTTCATGTCGCAGGTGCCGCAGCCCCAGAGCACGCCGTCCTCGTCCAGCCGGGACGGCAGATTGCCCGCGACCGGGACCGTGTCGATGTGCCCGGCCAGAATCACCCGCTCGGTCCGGCCCAGGTTCGTACGGGCCACGACGTTGTTGCCGTACCGGTCGACCGTCAGGTGGGGAAGGGCGCGCAGGGCGGCCTCGATGGCATCCGCGAGCGGCTTCTCGGTGCCGCTCTCCGAGGGGAAGTCGACGAGCTGCGCGGTGAGCCTCGCAGCGTCCAGCGTGAGGTCAAGCGGGGTATCGGCCATGGCGTCGACCCTAACGCCCGCGAGGACGGCCGTCCTTTCCCGACCGGCACCGGGGCCGCATACTCTCCAGTACCTTGTACGGATGCCAGAGCCGTCCCCCGCCTCTCCCGGGCGTCGCCGCGGCCGCCTCTTCCGATTCGGGGCGGCCCTCGTGGTCCTGCTGTCCGTCGCCGGTTACCTCGCGGTGCAGTACATCACCGGAGGCACGGGGGCGCGGGGCTGCAAGGTCGTGTCGGGCAGAGCGGACGACGCCGTGTACGAGTTCACCCCGGAGCAGGCGGCGAACGCGGCGACCATCGCGGCCGTGGGCACCGGGCGGGATCTGCCCGAGCGGGCCGTCACGATCGCGCTCGCGACCTCGCTCCAGGAGTCGGGGCTGCGCAACATCGGCCATGGTGACCGTGACTCGCTCGGGCTGTTCCAGCAGCGGCCCTCGCAGGGCTGGGGCACGGAGAAGCAGATCATGGACCCGACGTACGCGGCGGACATCTTCTACGAGCACCTGGTCAAGGTGCGCGGCTACACGAAGCTCCCGCTCACGGTCGCCGCACAGCGTGTGCAGCGCAGCGGCTATCCGACGGCGTACGCGAAGCACGAGCCGGACGCCACGCTGCTCTCCGCCGCCCTGACCGGCACCTCGGCGGCCACACTGACCTGCGACGGCCGCCCGGCCGCCACATCGGCCGCGGGACCGGACGCGGTGCGGTCCGCGCTCGTACGGGACTTCGGACGGGATGTGCTGGAGCCGGCCGGCGCGGCGGTGAGCGGCGCGGGGTCGACGCCTTCGCCGGCGTCCACACCCTCCGCGAGCGAGGACGAAAGCGGGAGTGGGAGCGGCGGACGGACCGTGATCCTGCCCGTCACCGGAGACAAGGGCGGCGGCAAGGGTGATCCCGCGGACCGCAGCCTGCGGCAGCGCGGCTGGCAGCTGGCGCACTGGGCGGTGGCCAACGCCTCCGCGCTGCACATCCAGCGCGTCACGTACGGCGGGCGGCAGTGGACCGCCGGGAACACCGACAGCCAGTGGCGGCCGGCGAAGGCGGCGGCCGGGTCGGACGCGGGGGCGGTCCGGATCCTGACCGCGCAGTAGTGCGGGCGATCACCCTCAGGGGTGGTGCGGGCGGTGCTCGGGCGGCGGGGTGCGCAGGTTTTCGTGCGGTCACCCCGGCGTGCGCGGGACGCCTTGCGCACACAGGGCTGTAAGGATTCGGCAGACTGTCGGACCGGGTGTTTTTGCCCGCATTCATCCGCAGCCGATAATGCGACGCATTGCCAACTCTTTACCTGGGGGCGCCGCAACCTTCGTGGGCTTCGAGCGGTAGTCACTGCGTCCGAGCCCGGACGATCAACCTCGGTCGATCAACTGCCGGGCGCGGGCAGACCGTTCATCGTTCTCTCCCCGTCGAAGGAGCAACATGTCCCTCCCCCTGACCCGCCGGATCGCCCGTGCCGCGCTGCTCGTCGCTGCTGGTGCGGCCGCCGGGGTCGGTGCGGCCGGCTCCGCGAGCGCGGCGCCGGACCTGTCGGCCGCCCCGAACCTCGGTGGGCTGACCGCCCTGGACGGGGCGCACGTCGCCGACACGGCCGACGGCGCGGCGCAGAATGTCACCGGTCTCGCGAGTGACGCCGGCGGCAAGGCGGTCAAGAAGGCGGTGCCGACCGCGGGCAAGACCGGTGGGAAGGTCGCGAAGCAGGCCGCGCCGGTGGTGCAGAAGGCCGCGGGGTCTGCGGCCGGGGCCGCCGGGGATGTCCTCGGTGATGCGGCGAAGTCGGCGACGAAGGGGTCGCTGCCGGCGGGGTCGCTGGGCAAGGGCGGGTTGCCGGTCGGCTAGTGCGGAGCGCTACGGCGGCGGGGTCCAGGGCATCCTGGGCCCCGCCGCCGTGTGTGCAGGCGATGTCTTGCGTGGGCAGGGGTGGGCCGTGTTCGGACCGTGCCCGGCGCTGCAGGCCGTGCCCACCCGTTCCGCCCTGCGGAACGACTGCCCACAGCAGCGGCTAGGCCAGCCTCTCCACGGCTGCCTGCACCCGTTCGTCCGTTGCTGTGATGGCCACGCGTACGAAGGTTTCTCCTGCCGGGCCGTAGAAGTCGCCCGGGGCGACCAGGATGCCCAGGTCGGCGAGGTGGGCGACCGTGGCCCAGCAGGGCTCGTCCCTGGTGGCCCACAGATAGAGGCCGGCCTCGCTGTGCTCGATGCGGAAGCCGTGGTTCAGCAGGGCCTCGCGCAGGGCCGTACGGCGGGCGGCGTACCGTTCCCGCTGCTCGCGGACGTGCGTGTCGTCGCCGAGGGCCGCGATCGCCGCCGCCTGGGTCGGAGCCGAGGCCATCATGCCGCCGTGCTTGCGGATCTCCAGCAGGGGGCCGAGGACCGCCGGGTCGCCGGCCAGGAAGGCCGCGCGGTAGCCCGCCAGGTTGGAGCGCTTGGACAGCGAGTGGACGGACACGATGCCCTCGTAGGAGCCACCGTTCACCTCGGGGTGCAGCACCGAGACCGGGTCCGCCGACCAGCCCAGCTCCAGGTAGCACTCGTCGGAGAAGAGCAGCACCCCGTGCTCGCGGGCCCAGGCCACGATCCGGGTCAGTTCCGCCTTGGACAGGACCTTGCCCGTGGGGTTCGACGGGGAGTTCAGCCAGAGGAGCCTCAGCCCCCGGGGGTCCAGGCCGGTGGGGTCGTCGTAGACCTCGTAGTCCGCGCGGGCGAGCCGGGCGCCGACCTCGTACGTCGGGTAGGCCAGGCGCGGGTAGGCGACCCGGTCGCCGGGGCCCAGGCCCAGCTGGGTCGGGAGCCAGGCGACCAGTTCCTTCGAGCCGACGATCGGCAGGACGTGCTTGTGCGTCACCCCGCGGGCGCCGAGACGGCGCTCCGCCCAGCCGGTGATCGCGTCGCGCAGCTCCGGCGTGCCCCAGACGGTCGGATAGCCCGGCGAGTCGGCGGCCGCGATCAGCGCCTTCTGGACCAGCTCGGGAACCGGGTCGACCGGGGTGCCGACGGACAGGTCGACGATGCCGCCCGGGTGGGCCGTGGCCGTCGCCTTGTACGGCACCAGCTTGTCCCAGGGGAAGGTGGGGAGACGGTCGGAGACTGCGGACACGGTTCAGGCTCACTTTCTCGTACGGCAGTGCTCGTACGGCAAACGCCTCGGCCCCGTACGGCGATCAAGGGCGATCCGGCCGTACGGGACCGAGGCGGCACGATGTGCGGGCCGCTTGGGATTACTCGGCCTGCGGCGGCAGCGCGGCGATGAGGGGGTGGTCGCGCTCGATCAGCCCCAGCTTGCTCGCACCGCCGGGAGAGCCGAGCTCGTCGAAGAACTCGACGTTCGCCTTGTAGTAGTCCTTCCACTCCTCCGGCACGTCGTCCTCGTAGAAGATCGCCTCGACCGGGCAGACCGGCTCACAGGCACCGCAGTCGACGCATTCGTCCGGGTGGATGTACAAGGACCGCTGGCCCTCGTAGATGCAGTCGACCGGGCACTCCTCGATGCACGCCTTGTCCTTGACGTCGACACAAGGCTGCGCGATGACGTAGGTCACGCTGTCGTTCCTCCTCGATTGGGCGCTGGCGGGCCTCCACAGGCTCCGCCGCCTGGCGCGCGGGAGCGCGGCGTCGTCGATGCCCGCCCCTAGTATCTCCGTTCTTGGGCATGATCCGAACAGGAGGGGTGAACCGACCTGTGGAAATCTCTGCGAGTGGCCGCCTCGTAGTCCGTATCACCGCTGCTGACGTGGGCAAACGGGTCTCCGTCCGGGCCCTGGTCGAACATGCGGCACCGGGTGAGAAGTTCACCGACACGGTCGGTGTTCTCACATCATGGGACAGCGGTGTGCTGGTGATCACACGGAAGGACGGGGAAAGCGTCCGCATTCCGGAATCCGTGCTGGTCGCGGGCAAGATCGTGCCGGCGGCACCGGCGCGTCGTCGGGGCCCGTCAGCCTCGTACGAGGAGCTGGCGCGGGTCGCCGCACGCGCCTGGCGGCCCGTGGAGAGTGAGCGGCTGGGCGAGTGGGAGCTGCGCGCCGCCGGCGGGTTCACCCGGCGGGCGAACTCGGTGCTGCCGCTCGGCGACCCCGGCCTGCCCCTCGACGAAGCGCTGACCGTCGTACGACGCTGGTACAGCGACCGTGGCCTGCCCGCCTACATCCAGACCGCGACCGGCGCCGAGGGCACTCAGGAACTGCTGTGCGCGGAGCTGGAGCGGCGCGGGTGGGTGCGGGAGGTGAGCGCCGAGCTGTGGATCGGGGCCCTGGCACCGGCAGCCGACGCCGGTGACGCCTCCGTGGTCGCCCTGTCGCGGACGGCGGACGAGGCGTGGCTGGCGCGCTACCAGCGCAAGGGGGTGAGCGAGGTGGCCCTGAAGGTGCTGGGAGGGGGGTCCCCCCGCTCGAGCGAAGCCGAGAGTGGGGGAGGGCCCTCGGTGTGGTTCGCGACCGTGCCGGGCGCCGAGCCGGGCGCGGCTCCCGCCGCGATCGGGCGGTGTGTCGTCGACGGGCGCTGGGCCTCCTTCGCCGCGGTCGAGGTCGATCCGGGGCAGCGGCGGCGGGGGCTGGCCACCGACGTGATGGCCGCGCTGGCCCGGCAGGCCCTCGACGAGGGCGCGTCGGCCGCATGGCTCCAGGTCGAGGAGGACAATGCGGGAGCGCGCGCGCTGTACGAGCGACTGGGCTTCGCGGCGCACCATGCGTACCACCACTACCGCGAACCGGGAAGTGCCGGAGCCGTCCGGGGAAATGCCGGTGTCGGCCGGTACCGATCGCCGTGAGAGGGCACGAGCCTGCTATGCGTCCCCCCTATCCCCCGCCGCCCGAACGCTCCGCCGAGCTGCGCAGGCGGTTCGCCGAAGAGGCGCGGTCCGAGCGGCCCGACCTGTCCACGCTGTGCCTGCTGCTGGGCGCGGAGGCCGACGGTGCGCTGGACGAGGCGGGCATGGACGCCGTCCAGATCGCACTGGACGAGCTCGCCGGACGGCTGCCGTTCCGGCCCGGCGGGCCGCGCTCCTGGGCGGTGGCGCTGCGGGAGCTGCTCGGCGAACGCTGCGGGTTTCGCGGCTCTGCCGCGGACTATCAGCGTCTTGAGTCCTCTTTGTTGCATCAGGTGCTGGTGCGGCGCAGGGGGCTGCCGATCCTGTTGTCGGTGGTGTGGATCGAGGTGGCGCGCAGGGCGGGGGCGCCGGTGTGCGGGGTGGCTCTGCCGGGGCACTTCGTCGTCGGGTTCGGGGCGGACGAGCAGCAGGTGCTCGCCGATCCGTTCGAAGGGGGGCGGGTGCTCAGCGCGGCCGACGCGGAGGTGCTGGTGGCCGGGGCCACGGGGGCGCCGTTGCATCCTTCGATGCTTGGTCCCGCGGAGCCGTTGGAGGTGATCGTGCGGATTCTGAACAACATCCGCGCGTGGGCGGCGATTCGGCCCGAGCGGTCGGATGTGTCGCTGTGGGCGGTGGAGTTGTCGCTGCTGCTGCCTTCGCATCCGGCGCGGTTGCGCTATGAGCGGGCGCAGTTGCTTGTGCAGCGGGGTGATTACGTCGGGGGTGCGGCCGAGCTCGATGCCTACGCGGAGGTGGTGGCTGCTGTGGACGAGCCTGCGGCGGAGAAGTTGCGGCGGCAGGCGTCAGCAGCGCGGGCGATGTTGAACTGAGAGCCAGGCGCAGCCGCTCCTCGTTGGCGGCGAGCTGGGCGGCGGCACCGCGGGCTTCGCGCAACTCCACCGTCGTACGGACGAGTTGGACGACTCCGCTCATTGCGAAGCCGATGAGGAGCACCAGCACGAGCAGGTTCAGGGCGTGGTCCTCGCCGACGTGCAGCCCGACGAGCAGCATCAGAGCGGCGGTTCCCGGGATCGCCCAGTAGGCCTTCCGCAGCGGGAGGGTCGCGCCGCAGGCGACGGAGACGTAGCAGTAGAGGCCGAGCCAGGACGAGCCGAGCGTGAGGCACAGCAGGGTCGCTAGCGCACCGAGGGCGACGATCAGGCCGCCGACGGCCTTCGGGGGAACGGGCCCGCGCCCATGTTCCGGAAGACCAGCGGTGTCCTTCCGGTACAACCACGCCGCGCCGCCCGCGAAGCCCCGCTCGGGTCAGCTCGGGTCGGTTTCGATGACCGCGGACCGGTCGGACTTGCTCATCAGCGCCAGACGCAGGGCGCCGTACACGTCCTCGACGGTGACTGCCGTCTTCTTGCCGTTGGCCCGGGTGATCAGCACATCGTCGAAGGTCTGGCCGTAGAGCCCCTTCAGCGCGGCCTCGTCGTAGTCGTCGACGAGCTTGCCGTCGACGGCCGTGACCCTGAGGAACTTCCACAGCGAGTTCTGCGGGCTGAAGGCGATCGAGTGCGCGGCGTCCGTCTGTACCGTGACATTGGCGGACATCGCGGGCTGCGCGAACTTCTTCATCATCCGGTCGACCTCGGCGTTCGAGACCGCCGGCTGCTTGGTGGTCGTCGCGACCGGTACCGCCGCGGATGTGCCGGTCTCCACCTGGGCGCGGTAGGCGTCCTCGACCGCCTGGGTCGACTTGTCGACGTCGATGCTCTTGCCCGCCTTGCCGTACACGGCGACGGCCTTCCCGGCCTCGAACTTGATCGTGCCGTCCTTCACCGACCCGGAGCCGCCGGCGGCGTCCGCCAGCTCGGCGTTCAGCTTCTCCTCGTCGACCGGCATGACCGGCTCCACGACCCGGTGGTTGCCGAACAGCGAGCCGATGACGGAGACCGGGTTGTAGTCGCTCTCCGCGGCCACGCGGACCGTTGCCTGGGTGTCGAACTGCAGCCCCGCCTGGTCCGGCTTGAGCGAGACGGTGTCGCCGCCGACCGACAGCTTCAGCGCCTTGTTCACCCGGTCGCCGAAGGCGTCGTCGAGCTTCTTGACCGCGTCGTCGCGCGTGCCGCCGCCGATGTCGACGCCGAGCACGGTGGTGCCCTTGGGCACGTCGGAGTGGTTCATCAGCAGCCCGGCGCCGTAGGCGAGACCGCCGAGGACGACCACGCCGCCGCCGAGCAGCACCAGCTTGTTGCGGCCCTTCTTTTTCTTCTTGGCCGAGGCGGCCGGGGGCACGTTCTGCGAGACCGGCTCGGGCAGCTTCGGCGGCGTGTGCGGCAGCGGCCCGTCGCCGCGGGCGCCCGGCCCGAACGGCGTGCCCTGAGCGGCGGCCGGCGGTACGACGGGGATGCCGCTGGTGACGGTGTGCCCGGAGACGTTGTCCGCGGCGGCACCGTAGCCGGGGGTGCCGGGACCGGGCTCGGGGGCGGGCTTCTGCGGAGTGAGGATCGCGGTGTCGTCGCTCAGGCCGCCGCCGGGGGCGCCGGCGGCGTGACCGCCGGGGCGGGGGGCGCCGGGGGGCGTGCCCGGGCCGCCGGGAACCGTGCCGGGTACGCCGGGCAGTGTGCTGGGTCCGGCGCCGACCGGTGGCGGCGCCAGCGGGCCGTCTCCCGTGACGGGGCCGCCGGTCGGGCCCGCGGGCCCCGGTCGGGGACCGTTCGGGCCGCCGAGGCCGTTCGGGCCGCCCTGACCGCCGTATCCGTTCTGGCCGTTCTGGGTGTTCTGTATGGGCTGGTCACCTATGCCGCCCTGGCCGCCTGCGCCGTTCTCCGAGAAGTACGGCAGGTCGTCGCGGCGCGGTTCGCCGGCACCCGGGCCCGTGCCGGGGCGTGGGCCGCCCGCGAGCGGGACCACGTTCAGCGCCTCGGTGACGTCGAAGGAGCCGGTGCCGCCGCCGTGTCCGGGGGCCACGGGCCCACCGGTGGCGCCGGGGAGCCCGGCGCCGTTCGTGCCGCCCGAGCGGGCCCCGCCCGGCAGGCCCATCGAGCCGACCACGCCACCGGGACGGCCGGCGTTCGGACGCGCACCGCCGGTGACACCCGCACCACCGGGAGCACCCGCACCCTTGGGAGCGCTCACACCGTTCGCGGTGCCCGCTCCGTTCGCGGTGCCCGGGGTCCCTGAAGCGGCGGGCGTACCGGCCCCGTTGGTGGCGCCGCCGCCCTGACTTCCCTTGCCCGGAGAGGACTTGCGGGGCGCGAACCAGTCGCTCGTCTTCTCCTCGGCCGTGCCCGCAGGCTCGGCGGGGGGCTCCACGGCGCCCGTGGGCGCGGCGGCACCGGACGTCGGCGGCTCGGACTCCGTGGTGTCGTCGGCGGAGACCTCCGCCTCGGCGACGGGCTTGCGGACGACAACCGGCGGAATGGGCCGCGATCCGGGGATGTTGATCCGGATCCGGGTCGTCAGCGTGGTCTCGGTCTTGCGTTCCTCCGGCTGCGCGGCCGGACGGCCCGCGTCCGCACCGGCCTCGGAAACCACGGGGGTTCCGTACGGCGGGGTCCCCGAGGGGTATGCGGCTCCGCCGCGCCCGTTGGGCCCGGAGGACGGAGTGTCAGTTTCACGACTCAAGGCAGGTTCTCCCGGTTGGCTCCACCGCCCGTTTCGACCTCTGTCGGGCGGCTCGGCGGCGCGCACCACCATACTGGCCACCTCTGGCGCGTATCCCATGACCGCCGGGGAAACCGGCACCGGACTCGCACGCGCGAGATATGGCGAAGTGGTACGTCACTTGCCAAGTCGGACGGTGTCTCCGTCCGGTTGCCGCCCCGGCCCAAGCGTGGCGCACATCACAGCTACGGCCATGCCTCCGAGCAGGAAGAGGTAGGAGCCGACTCCTGCGGCGAAGACGAAGTCGCCCTCCGGACGGCTGGTGGTGAGCAGGATGGCGGCAAGCATCCAGCCGCCCGCGGACGCGATGGACCCGCCCCGGCTGCGCGCGGCCCGCGCCGCCCCGAGGCACAGCCCGGCCTCGCCCGCGAGCGCGAGCAGCAGCCCGCCCGGGAACCAGCCCGCCTGCACCAGCGCCCCGGCCACGCCGACCAGCGCGCCGAGCACGAACAGCCCCAGGTAGGCGGCGATCCGTACGCCGGAGGGGCGCCGCAGCGGCTGGGCGAGCATCGAGCCGCGGTCGCTCATGACGCCTCCCCGATGCCGGCGAACAGGTCGGTCTCGCGGGCACCGTCGGGGCGCTCGCCGCGGACCAACTCGTAGTACTCGGTAGTGAGGACGGGCTGGGCGAGTTCGTTGGAGAGCACGAAGTACGGCCTGCCGGGCGCCACTTCGATCTGGGTGGCGTGCGCGCCCATGGCGGCGGTCTTGGCGGCGGTGTGCGCGGTGCCGTCGATCTCGGTGGTGATCCGCTCGTCGTCCACCACGCCCGGTACGTCGTCGAGCGTGGCCGTCCTGCCGAAGGGAAGGTCCGGCAGGTCCTTCAGGAGCCGGGCGAAGCCCTCCTCGGCGACGGAACGCGGAACACGGTTCCAGTAGACCTTGGGGATCTCCCAGCCGTCCGCGGCGGCCAGCTCCACGGCGCGCATCGCGACGCGGTGGGCCTGGATGTGGTCGGGGTGGCCGTAGCCGCCGTCGGGGTCGTAGGTGACGAGGACCTGGGGGCGTACCTCGCGGATCACCTCCGCAAGGAGCCGCGCGGCGTCGTCGGGATCGGCCTGCCAGAAGCAGCCGGGATCGTCGTTGTCGGCGAGGCCCATCATGCCCGAGTCGCCGTAGCGGCCCGCGCCGCCGAGCAGACGGAAGTCCTCGACGCCGAGCTCGCCCATCGCGGCCCTGAGTTCGCCCAGGCGGTGTGCGCCGAGGGCGGCACCGGTCAGATGGGCGAGACGCGGCGGAATGACCTCGCCCCGCTCGCCGAGCGTGCAGGTGACGAGCGTCACCCGGGCACCCTCGGCCGCGTACCTGGCCATGGTCGCGCCGTTGTTGATCGACTCGTCGTCCGGATGCGCGTGCACCAGCAGCAGACGACGGGCGGGCAGTTCCGTCATGTGCCCACCCTACGAGGCCAGGGCGGCGGTCCCCGGCGGGGTCAGAACTTGATGCTGCCGATCATGCCCGCGATGTTCGTCGTCAGCTCACTGATCGTCGGGGCGACCGTCGACGAGGCCAGGTAGAAGCCGAGGAGCATGCACACGACCGCATGCCCGCCCTTCAGACCCGACTTCTTGATCAACAAGAAGACGATGATCGCCAGCAGCACCACCGCCGAAATCGAGAGTGCCACGGCGGCTCACCTCCAAAGGTCCCAGGGACGCGGGGGGGTCGGTCTCAGGGGGCAGATAAATCCACAACTGGAGCCAGCGGGTTCATACCCACTATGCGCTAGTGATCATAACTATCCGCGCTCGCGCATCGGTCGGCGCACGGCCGCACAAGGGGGCGCATGGCCAATATGGTCAGGGCATGACGACGACGTCCGACTCCTTCCCCCGCCGCCATGCCCGTACCCAGCGGTTCACGCTCGGAGCGCCGCGCGCGTTCACCGTGGCGCCCGACGGTTCCCGTGTCGCGTTCCTGCGCTCTTCATCGGGCACGGACCGGGCGAACGCCCTGTGGGTGCTCGATCTGACGGAGGGCGGGGAGCGCGTGGCCGCCGAGCCGCGCGCCCTCCTGGGGGGCGCCGCGGAGCACCTCCCGCCCGCGGAGCGGGCACGGCGCGAGCGCAGCCGCGAGGGCGGGGCCGGCATCGTCGGCTACGCCACCGACACGGCCGTAGAACTGGCCTCTTTCGCCTTGTCAGGGCGGCTTTTCACGGCCGAACTGCGGGCGGGCACAGCCCGTGAACTCGCCGTCCCCGGCCCGGTGATCGACCCTCGCCCGTCCCCCGACGGCCGGCACATCGCGTACATCGCCGAGGGCGCCCTGCGGGTGACGGGCGCCGAGGGCGAGGACGACCGGGCGGTCGCCCTGCCGGAATCGACCGGGGTCACCTATGGCCTGGCCGAGTTCATCGCGGCCGAGGAGATGGGCCGGTCACGGGGCTTCTGGTGGGCTCCGGAGTCGGACCGGCTGCTGGTGGCACGGGTGGACGACACACCGGTGCGGCGCTGGTGGATCTCCGACCCGGCCCACCCGGAACGTGAGCCACAACACGTCGCCTATCCGGCGGCGGGCACCGCGAACGCGGAGGTACGGCTGTTCGTGTTCGGCCTGGACGGGGTGCGCACGGAGGTCCTCTGGGACCGGACACGCTTCCCTTATCTGGCACATGTGCACTGGTCGGACGCGGGTGCGCCGCTACTGCTCGTCCAGGCGCGCGATCAGCGCAGCCAGCTGTTCCTGGCCGTGGACCCGGAGACGGGTGCCACCCGGATGGTGCATGCCGACGAAGATCCGGTTTGGCTGGAACTTTTCACCGGGGTGCCCTGCTGGAGCCCCTCCGGACAGCTCGTGCGGATCGCCGACGAGGGCGGCGCACGGGTGCTCGCGGTGGGGGAACGCCCGCTGACGGGACCGCAGTTGCACGTCCGCGCCCTGCTGGACGTGGGGACAGACGACGTGCTTGTCTCGGCGTCGGCCGGGAAGCGCGCGGCGGACCCGGAGACCGGCGAGGTGCATGTGTACCGGGTGAACGAGCTCGGTGTGGAGCGCGTTTCGCAGGAGCCGGGCGTGCACTCTGCGGTGCGCGCCGGGGGCGTGACGGTACTGGTCTCCGCCACGCTCGACCGGCCGGGCGCCCAGGCACAGGTGCTGCGCGACGGCAAGCAGACGGCCACCATCACCTCGTACGCCGAAGATCCCGGTTTGTCCCCGCGCGTGACCCTCACCCAGGGGGGCGCACGTCGAATCCCGTGCGCCGTGCTTATGCCTAAGGACTACCCCGGTGACACGCCCCTCCCGGTCCTCATGGATCCCTACGGCGGCCCGCACGGTCCACGCGTGGTCGCCGCACACAACGCGCATCTCACCTCGCAGTGGTTCGCGGACCAGGGCTTCGCGGTGGTCGTCGCCGACGGACGCGGCACCCCCGGCCGCTCACCCGCCTGGGAGAAGGCCGTCCACCACGACTTCACGGTCTCCCTCGACGACCAGATCGAGGCCCTGCGGGCTCTGGCCGAGACCCACCCTCTCGACCTGTCGAGGGTGGCCATCCGCGGCTGGTCCTACGGCGGCTGGCTGGCCGGCCTCGCGGTACTGCGCCGCCCCGACGTCTTCCACGCGGGCATCGCCGGCGCCCCGGTCACGGACTGGCGCCTGTACGACACGCACTACACGGAGCGGTATCTGGGCGACCCGGCCGCGCACCCGGAGTCGTACGCGAAGAGCTCCCTCGTCACGGACGAGGGCCTGTCCTCGCCCGCCGCGCCCCACCGCCCGCTGATGATCGTGCACGGCCTGGCCGACGACAACGTGGTGGTCGCCCATGCCCTGCGGCTTTCCTCCGCGCTGCTGGCGGCGGGCCGCCCGCACGAGGTGCTGCCGCTGTCCGGGGTGACTCATATGACCCCGCAGGAGCAGGTGGCGGAGAACCTGCTGCTGCTCCAGGTGGACTTCCTGAAGCGTTCGCTGGGGCTGGTCTAGTGCCGGGGCACTGGCAAAGCAACGGGCCGGGGCGGCAAGCGCCCCGGCCCGTTCACGGCACCCGCACGGCCGTACGCTGTTCAGCCTGACGCGTCCGTATATCGGAACCGGGTCGGCCGAGTTGCCTGCGTGTTAACGCAGTTCGCGCGCGTTTGCACGGGTCAGACCAGCCCTGCCGGGTGATCGTCCGTCATGTCCTGCGCCGAAACCATCTGCTTCTCCTCCGCGAAGTGGCAGGCGGAGGCATGGTCCGCGGGGCCGCCCGCGAACCGGAACCCGGCGGGCACCGCGAGCTCCGGCACTTCCGAGGCGCAGCGCTCCCGGGCCTTCCAGCAGCGGGTGCGGAAACGGCAGCCGGAGGGGATGTCCGTCGGGGACGGCACATCGCCGGCCAGGATGATCCGCTCCCGGTGCTCGCGCGCCTCCGGGTCGGGCACCGGCACCGCGGACAGCAGCGCCTGGGTGTAGGGGTGCGTGGGACGGTCGTAGATCTCGGCGTCCCCGCCGGTCTCCACGATCCGCCCGAGATACATCACCGCGACCCGGTCCGAGATGTGCCGCACGATCGACAGATCGTGGGCGATGAAGAGGCACGACAGGTCGAACTCGTCCCGCAGAGCCGCCATCAGGTTGATCACCTGGGCCTGGACCGACACATCGAGCGCGGAGACGGGCTCGTCGGCCACGACGACCTCGGGGCGCAGCGCCAGTGCCCGCGCGATGCCGATGCGCTGGCGCTGGCCGCCGGAGAACTGGTGCGGATAGCGGTTGATGTGCTCGGGGTTGAGACCCACGACGTCGAGGAGTTCCCGGACCTTCCTCGCGCGGTCGCCCTTGGGCGCGGCCTCGGGGTGGATGTCGTACGGCTCCCGGATGATGTCGCCGACCGTCATCCGGGGGTTGAGGGAGGTGTACGGGTCCTGGAAGACCATCTGGATGCGACGCCGTACGGATTTCAGTGCGCGGCCGGACAGTCCGGTGATGTCCTCGCCCTTGTACCGGATCGTCCCGGCCGTCGGCTGCTCCAGGTGGACGAGCATCCTCGCGACCGTCGACTTGCCGCAGCCGGACTCGCCGACAATGCCGAGGGTCTCGCCCCGGCCCAGGGTGAAGTCGACGCCGTCGACCGCCCTCACCGACCCGATCTGCTTCCTGAACAGGATCCCCCGGGTGAGCGGGTAGTGCTTGACCAGCCCGCTGACCTCCAGAATCGGTTCAGCCATGCAGACACTCCCTCCAGAAGTGACAGGCGCTGCGACGGTCCTCGTCCACCTCGTACGGGGGTGGCACATCGGTGCGGCACACGTCCTGGGCCGTCGGACAGCGGGGGTGGAAGGCACAGCCCGGCGGGATGTGCATCAGGCTGGGCGGCAGACCCTTGATGGCGCGGAGCTCGCGCCCCTTGTGGTCCAGGCGCGGGATCGAGTCCAGCAGCCCCCTCGTGTAAGGGTGGGCGGGCGCCTTGTAGAGGTCGTGGACCGGGGCCGACTCCACGATCCGGCCCGCGTACATCACCGCGATCCGGTCCGCCACGTCGGCGACCACGCCGAGATCGTGGGTGATGAGGACGAGCCCCATGCCGAGCTCGCGCTGCAACTCGGCGAGCAGATCCATGACCTGGGCCTGGACGGTGACGTCGAGGGCCGTGGTCGGTTCGTCGGCGATGATCAGCGCCGGTTCCAGGGCCAGCGCCATGGCGATCATGATGCGCTGGCGCATGCCGCCGGAGAACTGGTGGGGATAGTCGCGCACCCGCTGGGCCGCGGCGGGGATGCGGACCCGGTCCATCAGCTCGACGGCCTTCGCCCGCGCGTCCTTCCTCGACATCCCCCGGTGCACCACGAACATCTCGCCGAGCTGGTCGCCCACGCAGAGCACGGGGTTCAGGGCCGACAGCGCGTCCTGGAAGATCATGGCCATCCCGGCGCCACGGATCCTCCTGCGCTCCTCCTCCTTCAGCGGGAGCAGGTCCCGGCCCTGGAACAGGATCTCGCCGTGGGTGATCCGCCCGGGCGGGACGTCGAGGATCCCCATCACCGCCTGCGCGGTCACGGACTTCCCGGAGCCGGACTCACCGAGCACGGCGAGGGTCTCGCCCGCGTCCACGCCGTAGCTGACGCCGTTGACGGCCTTGGCGACACCGTCCCGGGTCCGGAACTCCACATGCAGATCACGCACTTCGAGCAGCATGACGACACCTCACCTCACCTTCGGATCGAGGGCGTCGCGCACGGCGTCGCCGAGCGGGATGGGCCCGGGTGCGGTGATCGCCCCCACGCCGGAGAGGCCCCACGCACGTGCGCCGGCATGACCGCTCACCTCAACTTCGGATCGAGGGCGTCGCGGACCGCGTCGCCGAGCATGATGAACGCCAGCACGGTGATCGCGAGTGCGCCGGCCGGCCAGAGGAGCATGTGGGGGGCCTGGCGGATGTACTGGGACGCCGAGGAGATGTCGATGCCCCAGCTGACCGTCGGCGGCTTCAGCCCGACGCCGAGGTACGACAGGGTCGCCTCCAGCGCGATGTACGTGCCGAGCGCGATGGTCGCCACGACGATCACCGGGGCGACCGCGTTGGGCGCGATATGGCGGAGCAGCAGCCGGGAGTGGGAGGCGCCGAGCGCCCGTGCGGCCTGGACGTAGTCGTTCTGCCGGGCGGTGATGACCGAGCCACGGGCGATCCGGGAGATCTGCGGCCAGCCGAGCAGCACCATGAACCCGATCACCGGCCACACCGTGTTGCCGGTGACCACGGACAGCAGGACCAGACCGCCGAGGACGACAGGGATCGCGAAGAACACGTCGGTGATGCGGGACAGGAACGAGTCCGCGAGCCCGCCGAAGAACCCGGCGAGGCCGCCCAGGACCGAGCCGAGGACCGCGACCCCGAGCGTGGCGCAGACGCCGACCGTGACGGACGTACGGGCGCCGTAGACGGTGCGGGTGTACACATCGCAGCCCTGGCCGTCGAACCCGAAGGGATGGCCGGGCTGCGAGCCCTCCTGGGCCTTGGCGAGGTCGCACTGGAGGGGGTTGCCGGAGGCGATCAGCGACGGCCAGAGGGAGATGACGACGAGGAAGACGATCACCATCCCCGAGACGATGAAGACGGGGTTGCGGCGCAGGTCGCGCCACGCGTCGGACCACAGGGAGCGGGGCTTGTCCTGGGGGCCGGTGTCGTACCACCCACCGGGCGCCTTCTCCAGCGTCTCGCCCTCGCTGGTGGCGAGGTCCACCCCGCCGCCCATGCCGGTCGGGGCGATCGCGCCGTCGGGATCGTAGGGCTGCTCAGGCATAGCGGATCCTGGGGTCGAGTACGGCGTACAGAAGGTCCACGAGCAGGTTGGCGACCAGGAACACCAGCACCAGGACCGTCACGAACCCGACGACGGTCTGGGTGTTCTGGCGGAGGATGCCCTGGTAGAGCTGGTAGCCGACGCCATGGATGTTGAAGATCCGCTCGGTGACGATCGCACCGCCCATCAGGGCGCCGATGTCCGTTCCGATGAACGTGACCACGGGGATCAGCGAGTTGCGCAGCAGATGCCGGGTGATGACGCGGTGTCTCGGCAGCCCCTTGGCGACGGCCGTACGGACGTAGTCGGACCGCCGGTTCTCCGCGAGGGAGGTACGGGTCAGCCGGGTCACATAGGCCAGCGACACCGAGGCGAGGACCAGGCCCGGCACGAGCAGTTCGCCGAACGTGGCCTCCGTGGACACCGAGGGCTTGATCCAGCCCCACTCGACGCCGAGCAGAAGCTGGAGCAGCAGACCGGTGACGAAGGTGGGGACGGAGATCACGACGAGGGTGCACAGCAGGACCGACGTGTCGACGGGCCGTCCGCGGCGCAGGCCGGTGACGACGCCCAGCGTGATGCCGATGACGATCTCGAAGAGGATCGCCACGATCGTCAGCCGGACGGTGACCGGAAACGCCGTCGCCATCAGCTCGGTGACCTTCTGGCCGTTGAACGCGGTGCCGAAGTCGCCGGTGAAGACGCTCCCCATGTAGGTCAGGTATTGCTGCCAGACCGGCTTGTCGAGGCCGAACTCCTGCTTCAGCCGGGCGGCCGTGGCCGCGTCGCACTGCCGGTCTCCGCACAGGCCCGCGATGGGGTCGCCCATCACGTTCACCATCAGGAAGATCAGCAGCGTGGCACCGAAGAAGACCGGGACCATCTGCAGCAGGCGCCGGACGACGTAGCGTCCCATGGCGGCTCAGCTGACCTTGATCTCGTTGTAGACGGGGACGCTGAACGGGTTGAGTCTGACGCCCGACAGCCGCTCCGAGTAGCCCGCGCTGCCGTTCTGGTACCAGAGCGGAATGGCGGCCATGGCATCGCGGAGGACGTCCTCGGCCTGCTGGAACGCCTGGACCGCCTTCGCGGTGTCGCTCTCGGCGTTGGCAGTGTCGACGAGCCGGTCGAAGTCCGCGTTGGACCATTTGCCGTCGTTGGAGGAGGCGTTGGTGTAGTAGAGCGGCTGGAGGAAGTTCTGGATGAGGGGGTAGTCCATCTGCCACCCCGCCCGGAACGGCCCGGACATCTTCCTCTCGGTGATCTGGTTGCGGAAGTCGGCGAAGGTGCCGATCGGGTTGCCGACACACGCCTTGTCGTTGTCGAGCGCGTTGTTGATGGAGTTGCAGACCGCGTCGACCCACGCCTTGTGGGAGCCCGCGTCCGTGTTGTACGTGATCTTGACCTGTCCGCCGGGCAGCCCGCCGCCCTCCTCGATCAGCCGCTTGGCCTCCTCGGGGTCGTACTCGCAGCCGTCCCCGCACAGGCCCGCCTTGAAGCCGCCGTCCTGGCCGAGGACCGGGGAGGTCCAGTCGGTGGCGGGGGTGCGGGTCTTCTGGAAGATCGTCTCCGTGATCTGCTCACGGTTGATCGCCATGGACAGGCCCTTGCGGACCTTGTCCATGCCGGGCTTGCCCCAGTCCTCGTCGTAGTACGGGAAGGCGAGGGTCTGCATGATGCCGGCCGGGGTGTTGATGTACCGGCCGCTCAGATCGCTCTGGACATTCTTGAGCTGCGCGGCCGGTACGTCGTCGACGAGGTCGAGGTTGCCGGCCATCAGGTCGGTGTAGGCGGTGTTGTTGTCGGTGTAGACCTTCAGGATCACCCCGCCGTTGTGCGCCTTGTCCGTACCGGGGTAGCCGTCCCACTTCTTCAGGACCATCTGCGCGCCCTTGGTGTACGAGTCGACGGAGTACGGCCCGTTGCCGACCGGCTTGCGGACCCAGGCGTCGTGGTCGTCGAAGAAGGCGCGGGGCAGCGGGGCGAAAGCGGGGTAGCCGAGGGTGTCGGGGAACGTCGAGAACTTCTGGCTGAGCTTGACGGTGAAGGTCCGGTCGTCGACGACCTTGAGGCCGGAGAGGGTGTCGGCGGTCTGCTTGCCGCCGTCCTCCGGGTGGGTCTTGTCGTAGCCCTCGATATAGCCGAAGAAGTACGCGTTCTTCTGGTTGTTCCTCAGACTGGCGCCGTAGTTCCAGGCGTCCACGAAGGATTTGGCGGTGACCGGCTCGCCGTTGCTGAACGTCCAGCCGTCCTCGATGGTGATCGTGAAGTTCTGCGAGTCCGTCGTCTCGATCTTCTCGGCGAGCATGTCCTCGGCCTCGCCGGTGCCCGGGTTGTACTTCTTCAGGCTCCGGAAGATCATGTCGAGGACCTTGCCGCCCTGCACCTCGTTGGTGTTGGCCGGCTCCAGCGGGTTCTGCGGGTCCCCCCAGGAGGAGCTGAGCATCGCGCCGCCGTCCCCGCCGCCGCTTCCCCCGCCGCCGCAGGCCGTCACCGCGAGGGCTGCCGCCGCCGCGCCCGCGGCCCATCTGCCATGCCTGGCTCCACGCATGGAGTGCCTCCTCCTGAGGACGCCGGCCTTCAGCACCGGTGCATTGATCCTTTATCGGTCAATATCGACCCATTAAGGGCTCATCGCACACACACTCCACCCTTTCGGGCTCCTCGGCGAGATGCATCACCCGGATGCACTCACACAGGACCTCGGAGTAGATCTTCGACACCCAGCGCAATGGATCTCCAGCGGGCGACGCGAGAATTTCTGACGTTGCACACATGAGATCGCCGACGACGACACGTATCTGAGGGCGTGCCACCACCCCGGGCTTCGCAAATGGACAGGCCTCCGGTCCTTGCTGAATGAAAGGTCCCGGAAAGCCCACTACGCCATCCTGGCGGCTCCGCGGCTCTCGCTCAGGGACCATGTCACGGAAGGACCGCTGTGTTGGTCAAACTGCTTCACACCACAGCCAGGCGCATAGCCGACCCGCTGCTCCCACGCGCGGCGGCGGCAGCTGCCTGTTCACCGGGCTGCTGGTACCAGTACCGGACCATAGCGGGCGTTCCCTGTATCTACCGTTGCTGCTACACACCCTCCTGCTAAGCCCGCTGTGAGCCTTGACAGCCGAGCTAACCGACGCTCCCGCTTCCGCACGCACCGCAGCAGCAGCAGCGTTCATGCGTAATCCATGCAGGACCCGAACACTCAGCCCGCACAGTGGTGGACATCACTGGGAAGAGATCGACGGGGGCCTGCATGAACGTTCAACTCCTCGGGTGTGTCGAGCTGCGCACGGCTGTCGGGGACAGGGTGTCGATGTCCCCGGCGGTCGGGCTCCTGCTGGCCGCGCTGGCCTGGTCCCCCAACGCCTTCGTGGCCGACGAGGACGTCATCGACCGCGTCTGGGACGAAACACGGCCGGCTCACCCGCGCAACGCGCTTTACACGCTCGCTACCCGGCTGCGCAAGGCTCTGCAGAGCGTTGGCACCACTGGTGTCGACTGCGATGTAATCCGGCGACGAGGCGGCTACGTTCTGGCGATCGACGAGGAAGTTGTCGATGCCTTCCGCTTCCGCCTTCTGGTTCGCCATGCCAGGAGTGCCGCGTCTCGGGGAGAAGACGAACATGCCCTGAGTTTCTATGACGAGGCACTGTCCTTGTGGCATGGCGACCCGCTGTCGGGCATGCAGACGACTTGGGCGGATGCCGCACGCGTGACACTGCGTCATGAAAGGCGGACAGCAATGCTGAAGAGCGCGGAAATAGGTCTGCACCTGGAACGCCATGACGAATACGTACCGCACCTCTATCAGTTGGCAGGTGCGCACCCGCTCGACGAAAGGGTCACAGGTCTGTTGATGCTCGCGCTGTACCGGAGCGGGCGTCAGGACGAGGCGCTGCGATGCTTCCGCCTGATTCGGTCCAGACTGCTTGATGAACTCGGTGACGAGCCCGGACACGATCTCCGCGCTCTGCACGAGCAGATCCTGCGCAGGGACGAGAAAATCCGCTCTGACTATTCTCCGCAGGACGCCCTGGCATCATGAGACGGCGGATCAGATTTCGGTGACGTCGTCGAAATGCTCGGCCAGATACAGGTCGAGACGGGCCTGCGCCTCGGCGGGCAGTTCTGGCCGGGGTCGTCGTCGTAGGGGGCCCGAGCCCGGAGCTGCCGTTCCCTTGTGCCACAGAGCAGCCGTCCTGTAAGGGATCGGGATGCCGAGCCCGGTGAAAAGGGCATCCGCCTCGTCTCGACAAGCTCGGGCGCGGGGGAGGTCACCGATGGTCTCGTTGACCATCGCCAGGGCCGTCAGGGCCCTGGCCTGCACCAGCCGTTGGCCCGAGTCCCGCGCAAGGTCGACGGCTTCCTCCGCCGCGTTCAGAGCTCCGTCAGGCTCGCCGTTCTCCAGCATGGCCAGGGCAGCGAGAGTGCGGATGCGGGGCAGCGTAAGGGGATTGCCGTTCACCGCCAGTCCGGCGCCTCTCTCCAGGTGTGTGACCGCGTCACCGTATTGCTCGCGCGCGCAAGACAGAGCACCCCGAGTGAGCAGGATTTCGACGAGCCCTGTGCGGTGCCCGGTCCGCTGGGCGATGGCCCAAGCGGCGTCAAGTTTCCCGGCCGCCTCGTCCACTAGGCCCATGCGCAGCCTCACCCCCGCGAGGCCCACCAGGGAGTCGACCTCGCAGTTGCGGTTGCCGACCCGCTGGGAGAGGACCAGCGCGTCCTCGTAGGCGAGGATCGCCCGGGCATCCTGCCCAGTGTCGTCGCGCACCCGGCCCAGCGTCTCCAGCGCCACGGCCTCCGCATAGACCGATCCTGCCTCTCGGGACACGAATAAGGACTTCCGCAGGGCGGCCGTCGCCTCCCCGAACCTGGCCTGCTTCTGGCGCACTAGCGCGAGGTTCACGAGGGCCATCGAGTGGCCGTGATCCCCTGCCTCGCCGTACAGCGAGAGCGCTCCGGTCACCGCGTCCTCGGCCTCGGCGAGTCGCCCCAGGGCGAGGAAGAGGGAGGCCGTGTTGGTGAGCATGGTCTTTTCGGCCTTGCTCATGCCGAGGATGCGGTAGATGGAGAGGGAGCGTTGGTAGCAAGGGGGCGCCTTTTGGGGCTCGCCCAGGAGCTTCAGGGTCACTCCCTTGCCTTGGAGGCTCTTGGCTTCTCCGAAGAGCCAACCGGTGCGGCGGGCCAGGAGTTCCGCGTTCTCGTACTCGCCCAGGGCGCCTCTCAGATCCCCGTCTCTCCAGCGGGCGTGCCCCAGCGAGATGCACATGGCGGCCCGACCAATCTGGTCGTCGCCCCGTTCGGCCGCCTTGCGGGCGAGTACGGCGAGCCGTATCCAGTCAGAGAGCGGGCGCCGGTGATGGAGCAGGTCCTGCAAAGCGTCCACAAGCTGCCACGCGTAGTGGAAGGGGCCATGTTCTGCTGCGTACCCGATCGCCGCCGCGATGTCGTCCCACTCACCGTCGAACCACGCGAAGGCTTCTTCCGGTGTGTCGAAGATCCTGGGAGCTGCCCCGTCGACGGTGTCCGGGAGCATCTGCGAGGCGTAGAGGCCACACGTGATTGCCGCGTTGGCGGTGCTCTGCAGATAGTGGTCGAGGATACGCTCGACGGCCGAGCTTCGCTCCGCCTCGGTGTCCTCCGCGATCACGCGTTCCCTGGCGTATTCGTGCACGAGGTCGTGCCAGATCGGACGTCCGATCTCGACATCGCGCAGCAGATGTACGCTCTGGGCGAGGCTCAGGAGGTCGGCCGTCCTCGGCTCGTCCAGTCTCGCGCCCGCCGCGGCGGCGCCGACCGAGCGCCCAGTGCCCGGCATCAGCCCGAGGAACCGGAACACCCTCCTGGCCTCCTCCGGCAGCGTCCCGTACGACAGGTCCAGCGCGGCCCTCACAGCGACGCTCTCCTCCCCCTCCACATGCAGCCGCGCCAAGCGGCCACGCTCCGCAAGGTCGTTGACGTAGGCCGTGATGCTTCCGGGCCGGTCGCCGATCCAGGAGCCGGCCACGCACAACGCCAGCGGCAGATGGTCGCATAGCTCGACCAAGCGGGCCGCAGCCTCCGGGTCGGCAGCGACAGCGTCGGCCCCCACCGTCAGGCTGATCAGCTCCAGAGCCTCGCTGCTCTCCAGAACGTCGCAGGACACCCGGTAAGCCCCGTCCATGGTCACCAGCCCGCTCAGCTTGTGCCGGCTCGTCACGAGGGTCACCGAACCGCTGGAGGGAGGGAGCAGGAATCGTACGGAGGACGCGTGGGCCACGTCGTCGAGGACGATGAGTACCCGGCGCTCCGCCAGGAGCGTGCGGTAGAGCGCAGTCTGTGCCTCCAGGCCGAGGGGGATGTCACGCGGTGCGCATCCAAGTCCCTGCAGCAGTAGAGGGAGCGCCTCCTCTGGGGTCATCGGCTCGGCGTCGTCGAAGCCACGCATATCGAGAAAGAGCTGCCCGTCGGGGAAGTCGCCCGCGATCCGGTGGGCCCAGTGCAGTGCGAGCGCGGTTTTTCCGGCTCCCGCCGGGCCCACGATCAGGGCTAGCGCCTCGGCCTGCTGTCGGCACATGTCAAGTAGGCGCAGCTCCGTGCTCCGGCCGACGAAGCGGCGGGAAGCTCGGGGAAGCTGGCGGGGAACTCGGCGGTCTTGAGGGGTACTTGGCAGGGCCATTATTTGGGCCGCGCCGTCGCCGCTCAGCAGGCGCCGCTGGAGGGCACCCAGGTTGTCCGAGGGGTCGACACCGAGTTCGTCCACCATGCGTGTGCGCAACGCGGCGTAGACCGCCAGGGCTTCGGGAGTGCGGCCATCTCGCTGCAGGGCGCGCATCAGCAACGCGTGCGGGCCCTCACGGAGCGGGTACTCGGAAGTGAGACGGACCAGCTCGGCAATGGCGGTGCGGTGGCGGCCCAGTTCCAGGTCCGCCTCCGCCCTGCCTTCCAGCGCGGCGATGTGCAATTCAGTGAGGCGTCGACGTTCCGCCTCCATCGTCGGGAGGTCCGGAAGGGGATCGCCTTGCCACAGTGAGAGGGCGTCGTCGTGGCAACGATACGCCTCTGCCCAGCCGCCGTTTGCCGCGAATCGCGATCCGTCCTTGACCATGGCCTCGAAGACGAACACGTCGACTTCGGCCGGGATCACGCGCAGGACGTAACCAGGCTTCTGAGTTGCCAGGAGGCTGGATCCCGCGGGTCCGAGAGCGCGGCGGACTTCGGCGACGAGCGCGCGAACCCGGGCCGCCGCAGCGCTGGGCAGGCGTTCGTCCCAAAGCCCCTGGGCCAGCCGGTCGACGGACACGACGTGGTTGGTGTGCAGGAGCAGTACCGCACATAGTGCACGCTGCCGCGCGGTGAGGACGACGACGCGTCCGTCGAGTCGGACCTCGAGAGGGCCGAGCAGGCGGAACCGAGGTGTGGGGGTGAGCATTAGCAGAAAGTAGACCAGCGTCACCCGGCAGGACAATTGAGGGGCCTCTCAGCCTCCACAAAGCCGTGTACGTATGGAATGCACCACGCGCCGTACCCGGTCGGCGTGACGATTCCACCACAGGCGTGCCCACAGAACCTGTAGTCCGGCCAGAATGACGGCGGTGGCCAGCGCGTCTACCTGGATCCACGGATCGGCGCCGTCCACCAGATTGGCGAGGGAGCGGTGGAACAACGGCCAGGTGACGTCGATAAGGATCCGGAAGCCGATGAACACGCAGATGACAGTACCCATGACCGTTCCAAGGGCGTACGCCTTGAGGAAACGACGCTCGGCCGCTGGCAGCACACGAAGTGGGTGCTTAGGGTGGCGCCTGAACAGGCGCGCTGCGACGTGGCGCAGATAGTGTCCGGCGTCGGCGTACAGATTCCGACAACCCGTCAGGTCCTGGATGACGAAGTACAGGTCAGTGCGCATGAACACAAGACACTGGTTCGCCAGCGCTGTCACCAAGGTCATCGCGACCACGGGAATCAAGACCCAGTTCACACCGAAGCAACGAGCCATGACACAACCACTCCAGATCACTCCGTCGAGGGCGAGCCCCGACAGGTAGACCGTGAGTCGCTCTCTGCGGCTCTTGAGCCAGATCCCCGACACCTCCGTCTGCGCCACCAGGAACTGCAGACGGGTCCCGAGACGGATCCTCCCGGACACACCCGCGGCACGGGCTGTCATGAGGTGGGCCATCTCGTGCAGAGCGATCAGACACACGGCGACCGTGCTCTGCACCAGCACCGTGAACGTGCCGTACTCGGTCCACAGCAGTTCTCCCCAGGCCGGAAGCGCCCATGGACGGGACAGCGCGGTCAGCAGAGCGACGACCGGAACCAGCAGGACGAAGCCCTGCAGAACCGGGCTCATGATCCAGCGCACGTGGTGCGGGCGCAGCCGGGGGAAGGACACGGCCGGGGCCTCCGCCGCGAACCGCCGGTCGCCGATGGAGGCCACCAGTCCGGCCGCCGCGAGCCGCTCCGCGAAGGCGCGGACGTCGACGTCACGGCCGGTGTCCGCACGCAGGCTGCGTCTCGTCTCCTCGACCGTGTGCCCGGCCGCCAGCAGTCGAACGGCGGCCATACCTATCTCGGGGAGGGCGACGATCTGCTCGCCGCCCTGCGTGCCGACGATCCACTCGCCTCTGTCACGGCGGAATTCCAGTGCGCGCAGGACGACATTCGCCTCTCGGTCATTCGTGGACGGTGTCACCTTCGTCGTCCCGTCACGGATTGCACAGCGAGCACTCCGGCCGGGCCGGATGTCGTACGTCGACCAGGTGGTCGGGGGCGATCAGATTGACGCCCCGCACATAGCCCGGTGAGCGCCTGCCCGTTCCCGTGAGCAGCGAGATCGCCTCGTAGGCGATGAGTTGTCCGGAGATTCCCGCGGCCGGGGCGAGCGCCCCCGTGCTCCCCAGGTCCGGGTGCCAGCCGGGCTTGAGTTTCGCCTCCTCCCCCGCTCCGACGCATTCAAAGCAGGGACCTTCAGGGCCGTACACGCCGACGGTCACCAGCGGGCCGTTGTATCCGGCGACCACCCAGGGAACGCCCAGGGCGGCAGACACCCGGCTGGTCATCTTGGCAATGAGATCGTTGCGCGGTTCGTCCGCGCACAGGGCGAAGACGTCGCAGCGCGATACGAGTTCCGCGAGCGCGTCCTCGGTGTCCACCTTCCGGATGTCGCAGCTGAACGAGCCCGCCGAGTTGACCGCACGCAGACGGTCGACGGCGACCTGGGCCTTGGGCCGGCCAAGGTCGGCTTCGCCATACAGGACCTGCCGGGTCAGATTGGACACCTCGACACGGTCCGGGTCGACCAGGTGCAGACTGCCGACACCCATGGCAGCCAGTGCCCAGGCCGCATGGCTGCCGGTGCCGCCGACGCCCAGAATGCCCACGCACGCCTTCTTGAGCCGCAGCTGCAGCGCCCAGGGATCGATGCCCGGCCGCAGGTCGACACGGCGAAAGTAGGTGTGGTTGCGGCTGTAGCGCTCCAGCTCGTCGTCGGTGAAGCCCTCGGGGCGGCCATCTGCGGCCGCGTCCTCAAGGTATCCGGAGTTCAGCAGCGCCTTCACCACCTCATGTGCGCCGTCGGCGCCCAACCGCCGATGGCGCTCGGCCAGTTCGGCCTCGACATGCTCGACCGGGGTGGCTCCGTCCATCAGGCTCAGCGCTTCCCAGATCCAGCCGTGAGGGTCCGTGATCTCCGCCGCGATTCCGTACAGTTCGCCGCCGATCCGTATGGTTTCGTCGTCGAACCGATGGGCTGCGTGCTCGGGCTTCACCCGTGGTTGTCTCACGACCACCTCGCCTCTTGAGGTCCGTGCCGGTGCGCGCGTCGCCCACCGGCACGGACCGGACTACGAATCGATCTGTTTGCTCTGGATGGTCTCGATCTTGTCGAGCAGACGGATCTCGATGTACTCGGTCTGCCCCGTCGCCTCGGCCTCGCCGAACGCGACCAGTTCCTCGTCCTGTATGACGTGGGTGCTGTCCTGCACGGTCCTCCTCCCTCTCTTGCCGTACCTCTCTGCCGCGGATGCGGAAGTCCATGGACGACCGGCGCCGCTCCCGCGCGTCACAGTCGTCGCCACACGGCGCCGAGGACCCTGTCCACCGGGAAAGGGCCCATCTGGCGCGAGTCGAAACTGACGGCGGCGTTGTCTCCGAGCAGCAGCAGATGACCTGGGGGAACACCGTGGATCACGCCCGCCTCCGTCGACCACGTGTCCCCCGCCGTGGCGGCGACCCGCTTGACGAGCCATTGGCGCTCGGTGACAGGCTGTCGGGTGCTGCCCAGTCCGGCCGGGGGCAGGTCCCAGGCTCTACGTTCCGTGCTCGGCTGTTCCACGACGACCACACCCCCGCGTTCCGGTACCTTTCCGCGCCGGACCAAGACGCGATCACCGGGCCGGTAGGCGGGAAGCATGCTGTGTCCCAAGACCGTGACCGACACGAGCCGTCTGCGCAGGACCCGGAGCCCCGCGCCGGCGAGGCAGGCGAGGGTCATCCCGGTCAGAAGACCGACGCTGATCACAACGCGGCACCTTCCACGGACGGCGGCACCAGCTCCTCGGTGTAGCCGGATGCCTGCAGAGCGAACAGACGTGCATACACGCCACCGTGTGCCATCAGCGCGCCGTGATCCCCCTCTTCCACGATCCGCCCCTCGGACAGGACGACGATCCGGTCCGCCTCCCGTATGGACCCGAGCCGGTGGGAGATGAGCAGACTCGTCCGACCACAGTGGAACTCCCTGAGTCCCGCGTGCAGTTCGAACTCGGCCTCGGCGTCGAGGCCCGAAGTGGGTTCATCGAGGATCAGAAAGTCACGCCGACCGCGTACCAGGGCGCGTGCCAAAGCCAGCCGTTGCATCTGGCCGCCGGACAGGAGGACGCCCGTAGTCGCGTCGTTCTCGTCAGCGTCCGGGAAGAAAATGCGCGTGACCAGCGTGTCGTACCCGAGCGGGAAGTCCGCGATCGTCTGGTGCACTCCCGCCTTCCGAGCCGCTTCGATCAGGCGAGAGTTATCCTCCCGGGCGCTCAGGTCACCGAGTGCGATGTTCTCCCGTGCGGTGAGGTCGTAGTGCATGAAATCCTGGAACACCGCACTCATCCGCAGCCGCAGCTCTTCGGGAGCGACCTCGCGGATGTCGACGCCGTCCCAGAGGATCGCGCCGCGTGTCGGGTCGTAGAACCGGCAGAGGAGTTTGACCAGCGTCGACTTCCCCGCCCCGTTCAGCCCGACCAGGGCCAGGCTCTGCCCGTGAGGAATCACGAGGTCGACGCCCTTGAGAATCCATGGCTGATCCTCGCCGTAACGGAACCAGACATCACGGAGTTCGATCCGACGCTCCAAGGGAGGCATGGGGTGCGGGTGGGAGGCTCGTTCCAGATCCGGCCTGACAACGATCACGTCCTGGTAGTGCCCGAACAGCACCAGAGCCTGGTGTGCCTGGGCAACGCTCGCCGCCAACTGCGCGACCGACACCTGAACCCCCGCAACGGCGGCGATGAAGATGGCGATGTCGCCCAGAGTGAGCGCCCCGGACAGGGCGCCGTGGATGGCCCAGATCAGACCGGTCCCGGAAACTAGTGCGGCTAGTAGGGCCAGAAGCGACTGGGTGGAGAGCTCTCGGCGGTCGACCCCACGTCGGGCGGCGTCCGCTACCCGACGTTCCTCCTGCATGAGGCTCAGCAGGAACCCGCCCGTACCGAACAGGCGTACTTCCTTGGCGGCATGGACGTCGGAGAGCAACTGGTCGAAGAACAGCTCGCGCCTTTCCCGTGGGCTGATGCGCCACATCATCTCCGTCCGGTGACGGGACAGCACGATTTCCGCGGCCAGGACGGGAAACGCAAAGGCCAAGATGAACAAAGCCAGCAGCGGGGCCAGTGCCAGCAGCGAACCCAGGAACCCGACGATGGTGATGCCCGCTCGCACAGCTCCCAGCGTTCCCTTCACCACGGAGCCGGGTGCGTTTCTCCCTGACTGTTTAGCCAGGCGTAGCTTGTCGAGGAAGGCCGGATCCTCAAAAGGCCCGAGCCCCACAAACCGGGCCATGGCACTGAACAGCCTGCCCTGGGCGAGGGTTCCGGTGCCACGCTCCAGCTCGGCATGGAGGTATTTGAGGGCGTGGGGGATGACTGCCTGGACGATTCCGACGAGAGCCAACCCGACAGCCAGGGGGACCAGGGTGCGCGCCGAGGCCTGAGTGCTCAGCCGATCGAGGGCGATCTTGGTGAGCCAGCCGATGGCAACTGGAACGACACCGCTGGTCAGATCAAGTACGGCGTAAGCAAGCAGTTTCGGCGCGGCGGCTTCAAAACCGAGGGACAGAGCGGCCCGAAGACGATCCAAGCCGTTTGCCGACAGATCGGGCTCAACGGCACAGTGCGATGACTTCTCTGCGCGCATGACCCCGCTAACCGCCCACGAGAGCCGGGGTGAGGGACGCCACTCCGACGTCCGCGAGCAGGGAGGAACTCTGGGAGGAGACCATCACCTTTCCGCCACCGTCCACGACGAGATATGTGGGGAATACCGAGACGCCAAGCCCCTGTACGAGCTTGAAAGCGTCGCCGGATGCGTGAACGACACGACCGAGTTCACCAAGTTCGTCATTATAGAACGAGACTCCCTCCACATCTCCGACAATTACGGAGAACACGCGATCTCTGTCGACTCCCGTGTCGCGCAGGAACTTCTTATAAGCCGGAAGTTGAAGCTTACAGCCGCTGCATCCAACCGCCTGAAAGGTGAGAACCCAGGGATCCGGGCCGGCAAAGGGCAAGTCGACTTCCATCCCATCCGCATCGATCAGGGTAGGAGTTCGCGGAACGACGGCTCCCTCACGTGGACCCTCTTCCCGACGGCGACTCATGACTCCCTCCTCGGTCAACGGATCCAAGAGCTTCTTCACACGCAGCGCAACGGCCAGGGAAAGACCGCACGCTACCGAGGCCGCCAGCAAAGCGAAGGCGGAAAGCACGATCCCCATGCGCACTCCATTTCTCATTTCACATGCGTGGTACGGAAAAGGGAGGACAGCTCCCCGAGGTAGAGAAGCGTGATTCCAACGACAGTTGCGGGTGCTGCGATGATGGCATAGTGAGACAGACCCGGGCTTGCCGAATGAGCGGTCGCCCACCATGTGGTGGCACATGTGGCCAGCAGGAAAACGTTGCGCACGACGTGCGCGCCCGATGTAGGAGTGCCACTCGCTCCGACGCAGCCGCAGGACGCTTCGGACCGCGACCAAATGAGGCTCAGCAGATACGCGGTGAAGGCGAACAGGAGAAGCATGGCCGCAGCAAATCCGATCCACCGCAGTGGACACAGCAGAATAAGCGAAGCAATACACAGTTCAGCTGCGGGAACCGCTGCCGCCAGCACACCCGAGAATCGAAGGAGCCCTGGGATAGTCACCGCCAAATGTCGACGGAATTCATGGATGTCTCGGATTTTCGACAGGCCGGACCATAAGAACACTGCGGTCAGGCACAACTGTCCGAAGGCTTCGACAGCTTTCATTGTTCCCCGAGTCGTGTCTGGCTGATGCGCGAGACGGCCGCCGCGCTCCGGACCACGGCGGCCGCTTTGTATCCCGCTTAACAGTGAACCTTGCAGTCCGCCCCGTAGCAGCACTTACCGACAGGCCCGTAGTCGTTGTATACGTAGAAGCAGTCCGGTGCACAGCCCGCCGCTGCAATCGTCTGGGGAAGCAGCTTGTCGGCAACGCGCCCAAACAGGCCACGAAGCGTCTTGGCCATCGAGATTCTCCTCATCCGGTTTACTCGTCGGCCACCCCGCGAGGGATTTCCGACCTCAGGAACACCCTCTCCGAACGAGCTTTCCCAGGTCTTTCAACTATCTTTCATCCATTCAAAATGATGTCAAGGTGGATGTTGTTCCGTGCCGTCTCCTCGCCTCAAACGCCGAAGCACTGTGATGCGCCGGAAGCCCGATGTACTACGAACATCTCACAGCTCCGTCCCTGGAACAGGATCTCGCCGTGCGTCGCGTAGCTGACCCCGCCGCGCATGCGGCCCCTCTGGGTGCCTGGCTCCACGCATGGAGTGACTCCTCGTGAGTGCCCCGTGCAGTGCGCAGTGCAGCCAGCGCCGGAATACTGAACCGTTACCGGCCAATATCAGCACAGAGTGCCCATGATGCACGCAAGCACGGGCGGTACGGGTCACCGGCCGCACGGTCGTCCGAGCCGTCACCGGCAAGAGGGGCAGATACGGTCGGGGGACATCGTCAGGCCGTCACCAGGGCAGCTTCACCGGTGTGGACCAATGGCTGTCTCGTTCCCGTCTCAGGTTCATTTCCGCAGGCCACAGGCTGTTCACGCACCGTTGACGGGTGTGGAGCAGCGCTGGTAGACACACTCATCATTCCCGTCGGCGACACCCCGTCCGGTCCGGTCCAGCAGTCCGACAAGCCGTCCCTGTGCGAGCGATGACGCGAGGTCACGACCTATGAGCACACAAGTCCACGGCAATGGGCTCTCGGGCCCGAGGAGATTACGATCCCGGGCCAGCAGGCTCCTCGCCGCGGTCGGGGCAGCCGCCCTGACGTTGTCGGCCGGGCTCGCGACCCCGCTCAACCCGGCGCCCCACCGGGCCGCGGCCGCGGAAGGCGACAGCGTCCTGACCGTCGCGGTCGCGCAGAGCGTGGACTCGCTGAGCCCGTTCCTGGCGTCCCGGCTGCTCAGCACCAGCATCCACCGGCTGATGTACGAATACCTGACCAACTACGACCCCAGGGACGCCCGCGCCATCCCCGGCCTGGCGACCAGGTGGGAGTCGTCCCCCGACAAACTGACCTGGACGTACACCATCCGCTCCGACTCCCAGTGGTCGGACGGACAGCAGGCCACCGCCGAGGACGCGGCATGGACGTTCAACAAGATGATGACCGACGAGGGCGCCGCCACCGCCAACGGCAGCTTCGTCACCAACTTCAAGAAGGTCACCGCACTCAGCCCCGCCAAGCTGGTCATCGAACTGAAGACGCCGCAGGCCACCATGACAGCCCTCGACGTGCCGATCGTCCCCAAGCACGTCTGGGGGAAGGTCACGGACTTCTCCGAATTCAACAACGACAAGAGCTTCCCCGTCGTCGGGAACGGGCCGTTCGTCCTCACCGACTACAAGCCCGACAGCTACGTACGCCTCAAGGCGAACAAGGACTTCTGGCGGGGCACGCCGAAGTTCGACGAGATGGTCTTCCGCTACTACAAGGACCAGGACGCCGCCGTGGCCGCCCTGCGCAAGGGCGAGGTCTCCTTCGTCGCGGGCTCCCCCTCGCTGACCCCCGCTCAGGCGGCCTCCCTCGAGAGCGAGAAGGACATCCACGTCAACGACGCTCCCGGCCGCCGGTTCTACGCCCTAGCCATCAACCCTGGCGCCAAGGCGAGGAACGGCCAGAAGTTCGGCGACGGCGACCCCTCCCTGCTGGACGTACGGGTGCGGCACGCCCTGTTCATGGCGGTCGACCGCAAGGCCGTCATCGACAAGGTGTTCCAGGGCCACGCAGTCCAGGGCCAGGGCTACATCCCGCCGCGCTTCTCGCAGTACTTCTGGAAGCCATCGGCGAGCCAGGAACTCGCCTACGCCCCACAGCGGGCAGCCCGGCTGCTCGACGAGGCCGGCTACCGGAGGAACAACAGCTCCGGCAAACGTCTCGGCAAGGACGGCAAGCCGATCACGTACCGGATCCTCTGCCATGCCACCGACCCGAACGACAAGGCGGTCGGTCAGTACCTCAAGGAGTGGTGGGGCAGACTCGGCATCGGTGTCACCCTCGACTGCCTGGACAACGTGAGCGACCCGTGGCTCGCGGGCACCTACGACCTTGCCTTCGACGGCTGGTCCGTCAACCCGGACCCCGATTTCGTCCTGTCGATCCACACCTGCGCGGCCCTGCCCGCCACCCCGAAGGACAGCGGCGCCACGGACAACTTCGTCTGCGACAAGCAGTACGACGACCTGTACACGCGCCAGCTCTCCGAGTACGACCCCGCCAAACGGGCCACCATAGTCAAGCAGATGGAGTCGCGGCTGTACGACCTGGGGTACATGAACGTCATGGCGTACCCGAACGCCGTCGAGGCGTATCGGACCGACCAGATCAAGTCGATCCGGACGATGCCGAGCGACGCGGGCAACATCTACGGCCAGGACGGCTACTGGAGCTGGTGGTCGGCTGTTCCGGCGGACAGGACGGGATCCTCCGACGACGCCGGAGCGACCGGCGTGATCGTCGGCGGTGTCGTGGGAGCCGCGGTGCTGGTGGGCGCCGGCGTCTTCTTCGCTCTGCGCCGCCGGTCCACGGTCGACGACCGTGAATAGCCGATGACCGCCGACGCATCACCCACACCAGCCGGGAAGACCGTCGGTCCGGCCCCGGCCGGACCGGCGGCACACGGCCCCTGGGCATACACCACCGCCGTGTACCTCCGGTACGGCGTCGGCAAACTGGGCGGCGCCGCCGTCTCGCTGCTCGCCGTGCTCGTCACCGGCTTCTTCCTGTTCCGGCTGATCCCGGGCGACCCGGTCAAGACCATGACCGGTGGCCGTCCGGTGTCCACCGAGCAATTGGTCGCCTACCGAAAGGAGTTCGGGCTCGACCTGCCGCTGTGGCAGCAGTTCACCGACTACTGCGGTGAGGCACTCACCGGCGACCTCGGCACCTCGTACCAGTTCCGCGCCCCGGTCATCGACAAGATCAGCGAGGCCCTGCCGAACACGCTGCTGCTGACCGGCACGGCATTCGTCCTCTACACCGCGCTCGGCATCTTTCTCGGCACCCGTGCGGCCTGGCGCCACGGCCGGCTCGTGGACCGGCTGCACACCGGTCTGGCGCTGACCCTCTACTCCGTGCCGTCGTTCTGGCTGGGCCTGCTGCTCATCATCGTGTTCTCGGTGGGTACCGGGCCGATCCCCGGGCTGTTCCCCACCGGCGGCATGGAATCGGGCGGCGAGGAGGGCTTCGCGTACGTCCTCGACGTCGCCCACCATCTGATCCTGCCCGTGGTCACGCTGGTTGCGGTCGAGTACGGGCAGACCCTGCTGGTCACCCGCTCGGCGCTGCTCGACGAGATGGGCAGCGACTATCTGACCACCGCCCGGGCCAAGGGCCTCAGGGACGACCTGGTCCGGCGCCGCCACGCCGTGCCGAACGCGCTGCTGCCGACCGTGACGCTGGTCTTCGTCAACCTCGGCCGGACGGTCGCCGGCGTGATCCTCGTCGAGACGGTGTTCTCCTGGCCGGGTCTGGGCGGCCTGTTCTACCAGGCCCTGAGCGTGCCGGACCTGCCCCTGGTCCAGGGCCTGTTCCTCTTCTTCGCTGCAGCGGTGATCATCATGAACACTCTTGCTGACCTGGTCTATCCCCTGCTCGACCCCCGGGTGGGCCGGTGAAGACCGACATCCCCGCCCCGGCGGCCGGGGCGGGCCCGCGCCGCCTCGCCTGGCAGCGCCGCCGGCGTTCCGCCGTACGGTTCTGGAAGCAGTACCGCACCCACCGCGCGGGACTGGTGGGCATGACCGCGCTCACCCTGTTCGCACTGGTCGCACTCACCGCGCCGTTGACTGTCGGATCCGACGTGGCCGGGGTGACCGACGCTCCGGGCCGACCGATGGAGAGCCCGAGCGGCGAGTTCCCGCTGGGCACCGACCGGTTCGGGCGCGATCTGCTGGGCCTGCTGGTCTGGGGGTCGCGGGTCTCGCTGCTGGTGGGGCTGCTGGCGGCGGTGCTGTCGGTGGCGATCGGCACGTTGGTGGGCATCACGGCCGGGCACTTCAAGGGCGCGTACGCGACCGTGCTGATGCGGGTCACGGACTGGTTCCTGGTGATGCCGACGCTGGTGCTCGCCATCGCGCTGGCCACCGTGATGTCCCGCTCGCTGGGCACGGTGATCCTGGCGATCGGCGTGACCTCATGGCCGACGACAGCCCGGCTGGTGCGGGCGCAGACGCTGGCAGTGGAGTCGCGGCCGTACATCGAACGCGCGAAGGCGCTCGGCGGCGGGCACCGGCACATCATGGCCCGGCACGTGCTGCCCAATGTGATGCCGCTGGTGCTGGCGCAGGCGACCCTGATGGTCTCCGGCGCGATCCTCGCCGAGGCGACGCTTGCCTTCCTGGGGCTCGGTGATCCGACGGTGGTGTCGTGGGGCGGGCTGCTCCAGGAGGCGCGGGAGGCAGGTGCGGTGAGTTCTGGCGACTGGTGGTATCTGGTGCCGCCCGGTATCGCGATCGCGGCGGTGGCGCTGGCGTTCACGCTGTGCGGGCGTGCGGTGGAGTCGGTGCTCAACCCCCGGCTGGGGGTGGACCGTTGACACTGCTGGAGGTCCGGAACCTCGACGTCACCTACCCGAGTGGGGCGGCCGCGGTGCGGGGCGTGGACCTGTTGCTGGCGGCCGGGCAGAAGCTCGGCATCGCGGGCGAATCGGGCTGCGGCAAGTCCACGCTGGCGCTCGCGCTGCTGCGGCTGCTGCCGACCGGGACCCGGGTCGGCGGGGAGGTCCTGCTGGACGGCGAGGACATACTCACCATGCGGTGGGGGCAGGTTCGGGCGGTCCGCTGGGCGGGCGCCTCGATCGTCTTCCAGGGCGCGATGCACTCGCTGAACCCCGTGCACCGCGTCGGCGACCAAATCTCCGAGCCGGTCCTGCTGCACCGCAAGGCCACCCCGGCGGCCGCGAAGCAGCAGGCCGGGGAGCTGTTGGAGCACGTGGGTCTCCCGGTGGCGCGGGCGGCGGCGTATCCGCACGAACTCTCCGGCGGGCAGCGCCAGCGCGTGATGATCGCCATGGCCCTTGCCTGCGCACCCAGGCTGATCATCGCCGACGAACCGACGACGGCCCTGGACGTGATGATCCAGGCGCAGATCCTGCGGCTGATCGAACAGCTCGTCGCCGAGCAGAACCTGGGCCTGATCATGATCAGTCACGATCTCGCGGTCCTCGCAGACACCTGCGACCGGCTCGCGGTGATGTACGCGGGCCGGGTGGTCGAGGAGGGGCCTGCCCGAGAGGTCCACGAGGGAGCCCGGCACCCCTACGCCAAGGCATTGTCGGCTGCCTTCCCGCGCATTGGCGACCGTGCCTCCCGGTTCACCCCGCGCGGCCTGGCCGGCGACCCGCCCGACCCGGCCGCGCTGCCCTCCGGTTGCGCCTTCCACCCGCGCTGCCCGGTCGCGCTGGACTCCTGCGCCGTGGACGACCAGGCTCTGCGGGTGGCGGGACCGGGGCGGCGGGCCGCTTGTGTGCACGTGTCGGCGACGGTGCCGGGGCCGACGACCGAGGACGCGAGGAACGGTACATGACGCTGTTGAGGGCAGTGGGACTGCACGTCACCTACCCCGGCCGGCACGGCGGCCCGCCAGCATGCGCGGTGGACGGCGTCGAACTCGACGTCGGGGCTGGGGAGATCGTGGCCCTGGTCGGCGAGTCCGGCTGCGGAAAGACGACGCTGGCCCGGGCGCTGCTGGGTCTGGTACGGCCGACGCGGGGCCGCGTCAGCTTCGGCGGGCGGCCACTGGAGTACTCCTCTCGGGCCCTGAAGACGTACCGCAAACGCGTCCAGTTGGTCCTCCAGGACCCGACCGGATCACTCAACCCACGGCACACGGTGTACGACGCAGTCGCGGAGGGTCTGCGGATCCACGGGTACGGCGGCGATGAGCGGGCGGCGGTCGCGGAGGCCCTGTCGCGGGCGGGCCTCAGGCCTCCCGAGTCCTTCTTTCTCCGCTACCCGCACGAGTTGTCCGGCGGTCAGCGCCAACGAGTCGTCATCGCGGGCGCGTTGGTCCTGGAACCCGAACTCATCGTCGCCGATGAGCCGGTGGCCTCCCTGGACGCCTCCGTACGCGGCGAGATCCTGGCCCTGCTGCTGCGCCTGCGCACCGAACTGGGCCTGTCCGCGCTGGTGGTGACCCACGACCTGGGCCTGGCGTGGAACATCGCCGACCGGGTCGCGGTGATGTACCTGGGCCGGATCGTGGAAACGGGTGATGTGGAGCAGGTTCTGACGGTACCCCGGCACCCCTACACGCAGGCCCTGTTGTCGGTCCTGCCGGAGGCCCCCGGAAACCCTGTCGTTCTCACCGGCGAGCCCCCGGACCCATCCCGCATCCCCTCCGGCTGCCGCTTCCACGCGCGGTGCCAGATTCTGGGGAGCGGAGAGGCGGAACGGGCCGGGGTCGAGGAGGCGTGCCGGGACGAGGATCCCGGGGTGCTGGACGGGGGCGGGGAGGCGCAGGTGGCTTGCCACTGGGCGCGGGCGACCATCACGGAGTGACCGCGGCACAAGGAAATGCCGGTTCCCGGCACCCTGTTGGGGGTGCCGGGAACCGGTGGTCGTACCGATGCGGCGGATCAGGCTACGTGCACGACGTCCTTCTCCTCGGCGAAGTGGCATGCCGACTCGTGGGCCGCCGGGGTGTCCGAGCCCTTGAAGCTCTCGGGGATCGCGAGGAGCGGGACCTCCTCGGCGCACTTGTCCTGCGCCTTCCAGCAGCGGGTGCGGAAGCGGCAGCCCGAGGGCGGGTTGGCCGGCGAGGGCACGTCACCGGTCAGGATGATCCGCTCGCGGTGCTCACGGGCCTCCGGGTCCGGCACGGGCACCGCGGAGAGCAGCGCCTGGGTGTAGGGGTGTGTCGGGTGGTCGTAGATCTGCTCGTCGGAGCCGATCTCCGCAATCCGTCCGAGGTACATCACCCCCACACGGTCCGAGATGTGCCGGACGATCGACAGGTCGTGCGCGATGAAGATGTAGGAGAGGTTGAACTCGTCCTGCAGTCGCTCCATCAGGTTGATGACCTGGGCCTGGACGGACACGTCCAGGGCCGAGACCGGCTCGTCGCAGATGATGATCTCGGGGTTGAGTGCGAGGCCGCGGGCGATGCCGATGCGCTGGCGCTGACCGCCCGAGAACTGGTGCGGGTAGCGGTTGATGTACTCGGGGTTGAGGCCCACGACGTCCAGCAGTTCCTGGACCTTGCGGCGCCGGTCGCCCTTCGGGGCCACCTCGGGGTGGATGTCGAAGGGCTCCCCGATGATGTCGCCTACCGTCATACGGGGGTTGAGCGAGGTGTACGGGTCCTGGAACACCATCTGGATGTTGCGGCGTACGGCCTTCAGGGCGCGCCCGGACAGTCTGGTGATGTCCTGGCCCTTGTAGAAGATCTCGCCCGCGGTGGCCCGCTCCAGGTTCATCAGAAGCTTGGCGACGGTCGACTTGCCGCAGCCGGACTCGCCCACGATGCCCAGGGTCTCGCCCTGGTACAGGTCGAAGGAGACGCCGTCGACGGCCTTGACCGCGCCGATCTGCCGCTTGAACAGGATGCCCTGGGTGAGCGGGAAGTGCTTCACCAGGTTGCGCACCTGCAGGATCGGCTCACCGCGCTCGACAGGGGCGTCGATCGCGGCGACCGCCTCCGCCTCGGAATGGGCGTCCACGACCTCCACGTCGGATACGTTCGGCGTGGCGTCCTGCGGCTCGTCGGTCTCAGCCATGGATCGTCTCCTTCCGGAAGTGGCACGCCGAGGCACGGCCGACCAGCTCGGAGCCGTCCTGCTCGGTGACCCCCAGCAGGTCCGGGACCTCGGTGCGGCACACGTCCTCGGCCTTCGGGCAGCGCGGGTTGAAGGCGCAACCGGACGGGATGCGCAGCAGGTTGGGCGGCAGACCCTTGATCGCGTACAGCTCCTGGCCCTTCTGGTCCAGGCGCGGGATCGAGTCCAGCAGACCACGGGTGTACGGGTGCGCCGGGCGCTTGTACAGCTCGTGGACCGGGGCCCGCTCCACGATCCGGCCCGCGTACATCACGGCGATCTTGTCGGCCACGTCGGCGACCACGCCGAGGTCGTGGGTGATCAGGATCAGGCCCATGTTGTACTCGCGCTGCAGCTCCGCTAGCAGGTCCATGACCTGGGCCTGGACCGTCACGTCGAGAGCCGTTGTGGGCTCGTCGGCGATGATCAGGTCCGGCTCCAGGGCCAGCGCCATGGCGATCATGATGCGCTGGCGCATACCGCCGGAGAACTGGTGCGGGTAGTCGTTCACCCGGGCCGCGGCGGCCGGGATCTTCACCCGGTCCATCAGCTCGATCGCCTTGGCCTTGGCGTCCTTCTTGGACATGCCCTGGTGGACGCGGAACATCTCGCCGAGCTGGTAGCCGACGCTGAGCACCGGGTTGAGCGAGCTGAGCGCGTCCTGGAAGATCATGGCGATGCGCTGGCCGCGGATCTTGCGGCGTTCCTCGCCGGACATCTTCAGCATGTCCTGGCCGCGGAAGAGGATCTCGCCCTGCGGGATCGTCGCCGGGGGCATGTCGAGGATGCCCATGATCGCCTGCGCGGTCACGGACTTGCCGGAGCCGGACTCGCCGAGCACGGCGAGCGTCTCGCCGGCCTTGACGCTGTAGTTGACGCCGTTGACGGCCCGTACGACACCCTCACGGGTGCGGAACTCGACGTGCAGGTCGCGCACTTCGAGGAGCGGGCCGCCGTTGTCCTCACGCGGCGAGGGCACGAAGGCTTCTTCGATGATGGTCACGTACGCCTCCCTCAGCGCGTCTTCGGGTCGAGGGCGTTGCGGACCGCTTCGCCGAGCATGATGAATGCCAGCACCGTGATGGTGAGCATGATCGACGGGTAGAGCATGATCCACTGTGCTACCCGGATCTGGGCGCCGCCGTCGGAGATGTCGTTGCCCCAGGAGACGCCGTTCAGACCGAGGCCCAGGAAGGACAGCGTGGCCTCCGCGCCGATGTAGACGCCGAGCGAGATGGTCGCGACGACGATCACCGGGGCCAGGGTGTTCGGCAGGATGTGTCGGAACAGGATGCGAGTGGTGCTCGCGCCCAGCGCCTTGGCCGCCTGGACGTAGTCGGCCTGCTTGGTGGTGATCACCGCACCGCGCATCACACGGGCCAGCTGGGTCCAGCCGAAGAAGCCCAGGGCGCCGATGACGACCCAGGTGGTGCGCTTCGGGAAGGAGTTGAGGACGACCATGGTGCCCAGCAGGAACGGGATGCCGAAGAACACGTCCACGAGCCGGGACAGGATGGAGTCGACGACCCCGCCGAAGTAGCCGGCGATCATGCCGACCAGGCCGCCGGCGATCGTCACCAGGATGGTGGTGCCGAAGCCGACGGCTATGGAGGCCCGGGCGCCGTAGATGAGCCGGGCGTAGACGCTGCGGCCCTGCTGGTCGTATCCCAGCCACTCGGCCGAGAAGACCTTTCCGAGCTGCGGCTTCTGAAGGTAGTGCTTGGCCAGGTCGCCGTAGGCCGGGTTGGCGCTGGTGAACCAGCTGGGGAAGAAGGTGATCGTCAGGAGCAGCAGGATCAGAACCGAGGAGACGATGAAGATCTTGTTGCGCCGCAGATCCTGCCAGGCGTCGCCCCACAGGCCGCGGGCCTTCTCGGCCTTGAGCGGCTGGGGGGCGGGGGCGGCGGCGCCCACGGCGTCCGGGGCGGCGGTGACGGTGCCGGATTTGGTCATGTCAGGCATAGCGAATCCTCGGGTCAAGGACCGCGTAAAGCAGGTCGACAAGGAGGCTGGCGACAAGGTAGACGAGCACGAGGATGGTCACCAGACCGACGAGGGTGGTGCCTTCCCTGCGGACGATCGACTGGTAGATCGTGCCGCCGACGCCCTGGATGTTGAAGATGCCCTCGGTGATGACGGCGCCGCCGAGCAGCGCGCCGATGTCCGTGCCCAGGTAAGTGACCACGGGGATCATCGAGTTGCGCATCAGGTGGACGCTCACCACCCGGCGCCGCGGCAGGCCCTTGGCGATGGCCGTGCGGACGTAGTCGGCGCGCATGTTCTCGGCTATCGACGTACGGGTCAGCCGGGACACGTAGGCGAGTGACGCGGTGGCCAGCACAATGGCCGGCATCAGCAACTGCCCGTAGTTCGAGGGGTCGTTGACATTCGGTTCCAGCCACTGCAGTTCGTCGGCGAAGATCCACTTGAGCAGGAAGCCAAGGACGAACACCGGAACCGAGATCAGCAGCAGCGTGATCAGCAGGACCGCGGTGTCGGCGGAGCGTCCGGCGCGCAGGCCCGCGAAGACGCCGAGGCTGATGCCGAGGACGACCTCGATGGCGAAGGCGAAGCCGCCCAGGCGCAGGGTCACCGGGAACGCGTCGCCGAGCACATCGGTGACAGGGCGGCCACTGGCGATCTGCGTGCCGAAGTCGGCGTGCAGAATCATGTCCTTCATGTAGTTCCAGTACTGGACCAGGATCGGCTGGTCCAGACCGTACTCATGTCTCAGTGCGGCGACGACCTGCGGGCTGCCGCCCTTGTCGCCGAACAGCCCCCGCACCGGGTCGCCGGGCAGGGCGTAGACCATGAGAAAAATAAGCAGAGTTGTTCCGATGAACACCGGAATCATCTGGAGCAGTCGCCGTGCAACGTAGCGCCCCATCGTGCCTCCATATAAGTCACAGCGGCAGCCGACGGGCCCTTTTCCCGAGCACCGTTTGACGGTGCTCGGGAAAAGGGCCCCCCAGCCGCTCCCCGGGGCGCGTCTGCGTCGCGCCCTGGGGGAACGGGCTGTTTGCGGTTACTTCTTGACCTGGACGCCGGTCAGGATCGGGTCGCCGTCCTGGGCGAACTTCACGCCCGAGACCTTCTCCCCGTAGCCCGCGTTGACCTTGTAGTACCAGAGCGGAATGCTCGGCATGTAGTCGGCCAGCTGCTTCTCGATCGCCTGGTACTTCGCCACCGAGTCGTCCAGCGTGGTGGCGCTGTCGGCGGCGGCGATCTCCTTGTCGATGTCCTTGTTGGAGAAGCCGCTCGTGTTGCCGGAGGACTTGCTGCCGTACAGGTCGCGGAGGAAGTTGGCGTTCATGGGGAAGTCCAGCACCCAGCCGCCGCGGTACATGGACTTGACCTCGTGCGCGTCACGGGCGTCGAGGTCGGCCTGGAAGTCGGCCTTCGAGTCGGTGTCGCACTTCACACCGGTGGCGTTGGTGATGGAGTTGCAGACCGCCTCCACCCACTCCTTGTGGCCGCCGTCCGCGTTGAACTGGATGGTGATCTCGTTCCCGGGAACGCCGCCACCCTCCTTGATGAGCGCCTTGGCCTTGGCCGGGTCGTACGTGGTGACGTCACCCGCGGCGTTCGGCTGGTAGCCGAGAACGCCCTTGGCGACCCAGCCGGTGGCGGGCTCACGGGTGCCCTGGAGCACGGTCTTGGTGATGGTGTTGCGGTCGATCGCCATCGACAGGCCCTGCAGGACCTTGGGGTCGATGTCCTTCCACTGCTTGGTGTAGAAGGCGGGGACGATCGACTGGACGGCGGAGTACGCCTGGTCCACCGCGCGGTCACCGAGGTCGGTCTTGTAGACCGGCAGGTCCTTGGGAGCGATCTGGGTGATGACGTCGAGGTTGCCGGACTTCAGGTCCTCGTACGCCGTCTCGGGGGTGGAGTAGTTCTTGAAGGTCACGCCGCCGTTCTTGGCCGCGTTCGAGCCCTTGTAGTCGGCGTTCTTGGCGACCGTGATCGCCTTCTTGTGCTCCCAGCTGACGAACTTGTAGGGGCCGTTGCCGATCGGCTTCTGACCGGCGGCCTCCGGGTCCTTGAAGAAGGACTCGGGCAGCGGCGAGAAGACCTCGTAGCCGAGCTTGTAGATGAAGTACGGCATGGCCGTGCTCAGCTCGATGGTGAAGGTGCTGTCGTCGACGACCTTCAGGCCGGACAGCTCGGTGGCCTTGGGCTTGCCCGACTCCGGGGCGACCTCGGAGTAGCCCTTGATGTCGGAGAACCAGAAGCTGTTGGTCTGCTTGTTCTCCGGGGTGGCGGCCCAGTTCCAGGCCTTGACGTAGGACTCGGCGGTGACCGGGGTGCCGTCGTGGAACTTCCAGCCCGACTTCAGCTTGACCGTGAAGGTCTTGCTGTCCGTGGTGTCGACGGAGTCGGCGTTCATCATGACGATCTTGCCGCTGCTGTCGTAGTCCACCAGGCCGGTGAACAGCGACTTGATCACGATGCTGCCGTAGGACTCCATGGTGTTGGCCGGCTGCAGCGGGTTCTGCGGCTCACCGGACTCGACCGTGAACGTACCGTTCGGGTCGATCGCGGCCTTGCTGTCGCCGCTGCCCTCATCGCCGCTACCACCGCAGGCGGTCGCTCCAAGTGCCACCACCGCGGCTATCGCAACCCACTTGGCACTCCTGGCACCGCGCATGGGTTCCTCCTCAAGAATCCATAGGTTCACTGCACGGGACAGCACTGGACACAACACCGTTGCCGGCGCGTGAAACTGTGTCGGTGCCCCCAGCGCTCGAGAGCCTGCGCCTCTGGTTGGCGCGACCCGTCTGATCCGAGCTCTACGCGCCTAACTATCTGGCATGAGCTATCGCCGAACCACACCATCAAGGTCTCGGTTCGATCACACCTGCGGCCAACTTCTTCCAAAATCCGGACAAAGGGATAGAGGGAAGATCCCTGCGAAACGGACTTGTTACACATCTATCGGCGTCGAGTGTCCGCATTCCGGACGCACCGGTAGGGAAAATGAGTTGCGGCCACCGTGGCCGCTGTGCGGGGGGTGCACTCGGTGCACTTGTCCGCGGGCCGACGTGCCAAGGGGCTGCGCCCTCACTACAGTTGGCCGACAGCGCGGGCCTGCCTGCACATCGCGCCGCCCCGAGGCTAGTACCGATCGTGGGCCACCGGGCGCCCGCCGGCCGAATCAGAGGGTTATCCCTATGCCTCCGCCAGGCAGGAACTGTGAACATGCAGCGAGCCAGGCCCCCCACAAGAGGGCCTGGCTCTTCGGTTGAACGCTGCCGTGGCCGCCCGGCCGGTCAGCCGTGCTTCGCCCGGCTCGCCGCGCGGGCGCGCTCGCGGGCGTCCAGGTTCACCTTGCGGATGCGCACCGCCTCCGGGGTGACCTCCACGCACTCGTCGTCGCGGCAGAACTCCAGCGACTGCTCCAGGGAGAGCTTGCGCGGCGGGACGATCGACTCCGCCACATCGGCCGTGGACGACCGCATGTTCGTGAGCTTCTTCTCCTTGGTGATGTTGACGTCCATGTCGTCGGAGCGGGAGTTCTCGCCGACGATCATGCCCTCGTACACCTCGGTGCCCGGCTCCACGAACAGCACACCGCGCTCCTGGAGGTTCGTCATCGCGAAGGCGGTGACAGAACCGGAGCGGTCGGCGACCAGCGAACCGTTGTTACGCGTCTGCAGGGCGCCGAACCAGGGCTCGAAGCCCTCGTGGATGGAGTGACCGATACCCGTGCCGCGGGTCTGGGTCAGGAACTCCGTCCGGAATCCGATCAGACCGCGGGAGGGCACCACGAACTCCATGCGCACCCAGCCGGAACCGTGGTTGGACATGTTGTCCATACGGCCCTTGCGCACACCCATGAGCTGGGTGACCGCGCCCATGTGCTCCTCGGGCACGTCGACCGTCATCCGCTCGACCGGCTCGTAGACCTTGCCGTCGACGTCCTTGGTGACGACCTGCGGCTTGCCGACCGTGAGCTCGTAGCCCTCCCGGCGCATGGTCTCGACGAGGATGGCGAGCGCGAGCTCACCACGGCCCTGGACCTCCCAGGCGTCCGGACGCTCGGTGTCCAGGACCCGCAGGGAGACGTTACCGATCAGCTCGCGGTCGAGACGGTCCTTGACCTGGCGGGCGGTGACCTTGCGGTCCTTCACGGCCGCCTTCGCGTCGGCGCCCTTGCCGGAGCCGCCGCGGCCCACCATCGGGGAGGTGTTGGTGCCGATCACCATGGAGATCGCGGGCTCGTCGACCGTGATCAGCGGGAGCGCAATCGGGTTCTCGGTGTCGGCCAGCGTCTCACCGATCATGATGTCCGGGATGCCGGCGACGGCACAGATGTCACCGGGGCCGGCCTTCTCGGCGGGCTTGCGGGTGAGCGCCTCGGTCATCATCAGCTCACTGATGCGGACGTTGCTGATCGACCCGTCACGCTTGATCCACGCGACCGTCTGGCCCTTGCGCAGCTCGCCCTGCTCGACACGGAGCAGCGCGATACGGCCGAGGAAGTTGTCGGCGTCGAGGTTGGTGACATGGGCCTGGAGCGGCGCGTCCTCGTCGTAGACCGGGGCCGGGATGTGCTCCAGGATCGTGGAGAAGAACGGCTCCAGGCTGGTGGAGTCGGCCGGGACCGTGCCGTTCTCCGGCTTGGTCAGCGAGGCGATGCCGTCGCGGCCGCAGGCGTAGACGATCGGGAACTCGATCTGCTCCTCGTCCGCGTCCAGGTCGAGGAAGAGGTCGTAGGTCTCGTTGACGACCTCGTCGATACGGGAGTCAGGGCGGTCCGTCTTGTTGATGCACAGGATGACGGGCAGGCGCTGCTGGAGGGCCTTGCGCAGCACGAAGCGGGTCTGCGGCAGCGGGCCCTCGGAGGCGTCGACGAGCAGCACCACGCCGTCGACCATCGACAGGCCGCGCTCGACCTCGCCGCCGAAGTCGGCGTGGCCGGGGGTGTCGATGATGTTGATGGTGATCGGGTCCCCGCCGTCCTTCGGGTGGTACTTCACCGCGGTGTTCTTGGCGAGGATCGTGATGCCCTTCTCACGCTCCAGGTCGTTCGAGTCCATCACGCGGTCGTCGACCTGGTCGAGCTGGTGGGCGGCGAAGGCACCGGCCTGCTTCAGCATGCCGTCGACGATGGTCGTCTTGCCGTGGTCGACGTGCGCGACGATGGCGACGTTGCGGATGTCGTGACGCGTAGCAGTCACAGGCATGGTGTGGCGTACTCCCGGAGTGTGAGGATGGCCTGCGCGTACGTCTGTGTTACGCGGACCCTGCCGGGCTGGACACGCCACGGCCTCACCCCATGGTACGGGGCCCTGCGGGAGGTAGCCTCCGCAGGGCCCAGTGGCCTGGGTCTCCCTACCGGCTCGCGGAAGGGCTCACCTCGGGCTTCGCACCCTTTTTCAGGAAGCCCATGTCCTCGTAGACCGGGGTCTGGAAGCCGAAGGCGCCCGTGTTGGCCAGGCTCTTTCGCACCGCGGTCAGCTGGGGGCGCTGGTAGAGGGGGATCGAGCCCGCCGCCGCCCAGATGCGGGCGTCCGCCTTGCGGATGAGGCTCCGGGTCTTGGATTCGTCGAGCGTGGACACCGCCTCGTCGAAGAGCTGGTCGACCTGGTCGGTGCCGACACGGGTGTAGTTCTGCTCGACGTTCAAGGAGCCGTCGGCGGCCGGGACCGGCTTGGCGTAGATGGGGCGGGCGTCGGTGGCCGGGAAGGCGGAAGCGGGCCACGAGTACAGGGCGAGGTCGTACAGACCGGACGCGATGTGGTCCTTGAAGTAGCTCTCGTCCGGGACCTTGGTGATCTCCGTGCGGATGCCGACGCGGTCCAGCATCCGGCTGATGCGGTCGGCGACGGTGCGCAGCGGCTCAGAGCCGGGGCCCGAGGGGAGCACGAAGCGCAGTGCCAGCGGCTTGCCGTCCTTGGCCAGCGGCCCGGCCGCGGCGCCCGCCGGAGCGGCGGTGCCCCGGGGGGCGTAGGCGCCGGGCGCGCCGCCCGGCTGCAGGTACTGCTTGCCGTCCTGCGCGAGCGGCCGCGCGGCCTCCTCGCTCGTCCCGCTCGCTCTCCCGGCCGACTCGTGGTGCAGACCGGTGTGGTCCCTGGGGTCCTTCATTTGCTCCCGGTCGGCCTCGTGGTGCGCCTTGCCGTCCGTCTCGTCGTCCTCACCGACGACGTAGGTCTCCTCCTCGTCGCCGGAGCCGCCGGAGTCGCCGGTGGAATCGCCCGTCGAGTTGTCCTCGGTCTTCTTGCCGCCCGCGCCGGCGGCCTTCTCGGCCTTCTTCTGCTCCTTGACCGGCCCGCCGGGAACCCAGCCGGCGTCCGCGAGCAGCGCCTGCGCCTCCGCGGTGTTCTGGTCGCCGAGCGCCCCGCTGTTGTCGGCGTACGCGGCCTGGCCGGACAGCGCGAGATGGCTGCCGACCGGCACCGCGGGCAGTCCCAGCGGCTTCAGTACGGCCTGGGCCAGCTCCCCCCGGTCCAGGGCCCGGGCGACGGCCCTGCGGACCCGCTCGTCGGCGAGCGGCCCCGTGGATCCGTTGAGGGCGAGCTGGGTATGAGCGGGCTCCAGGGACTTACGGACCTCGTAGCCCTGGAGGGCGTCCTCGCGCGTGGCCGCCTTCTCGTCGGAGCCCGATCCCTGGAGCGGGGTGCCGGCACCCTTGCCCCCGGCGCGGCCCGCGAGAGCGATGCTCCGGGCGGCGGACGGGTCGATCTCGGCCAGGTCGACCGCGCCGGCGGCCAGTGCGGCGGCCCGTTCGTCGCGGGGGACGGCACGCAGCACGATCTCGGACAGCTTGGGCTCATGGCCCCACCAGCGCGGATTGCGGACGAGGGTGATCCGCTCCGCCTTGTGGTCGACCTTCTTCACCGCGAAGGGCCCGGCGGTGATCTTCAGCTTGCTCCGGGCCCCGTCGTTGAAGGAGTCCGGGGTGCCCATGACCTCCTTCGGGTACAGCGGCGAGAACAGCGATCGCCAGTCGGCGTAGGGCCGGGCGAAGGTGACCTTGACCTCCAGGTCATTGGCGCCCCGCTCGATCTTCTGGATGCGGTCGTAGCCGGCGTTGCGGGCGGTCCAGTAGGCGGAGTCCTTGCCGGACAGGGCACGCCACTGGGCGGCGAAGTCGGCGGCGCCGATCTCGCGGCCGTCGCTCCACACGGCCTGCTGGTTGAGCTTGTACAGGACGACCTGCTTCGGCTCGGTCTCGACGACCTTCGCGGACTCCAGATAGTCGGCGTTGCGCTGCGGCCGACCGTTCACATCGAGCCGGTACATGGACGGCAGCACCGCCTGTGCGACCCGGGTGGTCGTCGCGTCGGCGTCCGCCTGGAAGGTGTTCAGGGTCTCCGGCACCGCGTCCACGGCCCAGCGCAGAGTGCCGCCGTCGGCGATCAGATCGCGGGCGGCGGGCGCGATGTCCTGCCCGGCGAGCGGACTGCCCGCCTTGTCCTCGGAGCTGCAGGCGGCCAGCGCTGTCACCGCGAGCGCGCCCGCGGTGAGGAAGGCGACCGAGCGCATGACCGCGCGCGGTCCGACGCCGTCGTGGGACATCTCTGGTACCTCCGAGGAGCCAGTGCCGCCGGAGTGACCCGGGTGCGTTTTGATCACGTTTGGCGGTATTTTGGTGTTGATCAGATCTACGGCATCACTGAAGAGGAAAGAGTCCGGCCGCCGGGAGCGACACGGCGACAGGGTCGCGCAAGGTCACCCGTCCGGAGCAACGCGATCCCCCGGCGCACACAGAGCGCGTGCGGGCGTGCACTGGAGGAGTGCAATCCGCCAATCGCTGCACATGGCTTCACATCGGCAGGTGTGACGCGCAACACTCGCAGGCGCATGAACGTTGCCACCCAGGGGCCACAGGGCCCGCGGAAGTGAGGTCACGTCATGTCCGTGCACGACGACCTGACATCGGTCCAGCGCTGCCTCGACGACCTGTCCCGGTCCCTGGGCCGCCTGGAGAAGCAGCTCGGCAGCGGCGGTCTGGAGATGCGCCGCGTCCGCGCCGACGCCGACCACCTGCGCGAGAGCGTCGCGCTCCTGCGTGAGACGGCCGCGGGCCCCGCGACACCACGCAAGCCCGAACTCGTCACCATCCCCGACACCCCGTACGACGACAGCCTGTGGGTGGACACGGACGACGAGGGGCTCGGCGCCCGCGACCGGCACGCCCCCTGACCCGACCGGAGCCATGAAACCGGAGTACTGAGTTGGCCACTGGTACGGAACCACCGGACACAGAACCCCATACGCTCCGCGGCGGTGTACACACCGGTACGCGCGCCGCGATCGACGCGCCGCATCTGCGCACCGATCGGTGGTGGCTGGCGCCGGCCGCCACCGCGGCGGGCCTGCTCGCCTTCATCGTGTACTCGACCTGGCGGGCCTTCGCCGATACGGACTACTACGCGGCGCCGTATGTCTCGCCGTTCTACTCGCCGTGTCTGGCGGAGCGGTGCGAGACCATGCGCGCCGGGCCCAACTGGGAGATCTTCGGCAGCTGGTGGGCGATCTCCCCCGCGATCATCATCCTGATCTTCCCGCTCGGCTTCCGTCTGACCTGCTACTACTACCGCAAGGCCTACTACCGCGGCTTCTGGATGTCGCCCCCGGCCTGCGCGGTGGCCGAGCCGCACGGGAAGTACACCGGTGAGACGCGCTTCCCGCTGATCCTGCAGAACATCCACCGGTACTTCTTCTACGCCGCGATCCTGGTCGCCGGGGTGCTGACCTACGACACAGTGCTCGCCTTCCGGGACGAGCACTACGCGTGGGGCCACATGGGTCTCGGCACCCTGGTCTTCCTGGTCAACATCGTGCTGATCTGGGCGTACACGATCTCCTGCCACTCCTGCCGGCACATCGTCGGAGGCAAGCTCAAGCACTTCTCCAGGCATCCCGTGCGCTACAAGGCATGGCAGGTCGTCGGGAAGCTGAACGCCCGCCACATGGAGCTGGCCTGGGCGTCGCTGGTGAGCGTGGCGCTCGCCGACTTCTACGTCTATCTCGTCGCGTCCGGGGTCTTCGACGATCCGAGGTTCTTCTAGATGAGTGAGGCCTTCTGATGTCCGTGGTCGACCGCCAGGAGTGGGACGTCGTCGTGGTCGGCGCGGGCGGCGCCGGACTGCGCGCCGCGATCGAGGCGCGCGAGCGGGGCGCCCGTACGGCAGTGATCTGCAAGTCCCTGTTCGGCAAGGCGCACACCGTGATGGCCGAGGGCGGCATCGCGGCGGCGATGGCCAACGTCAACGAGCACGACAACTGGCAGGTCCACTTCCGCGACACCCTGCGCGGCGGGAAGTTCCTCAACCAGTGGCGGATGGCCGAGCTGCACGCCCAGGAGGCACCGGACCGGGTGTGGGAGCTGGAGACCTGGGGCGCGCTGTTCGACCGTACGAAGGACGGGAAGATCTCGCAGCGCAACTTCGGCGGCCACGAGTATCCGCGTCTCGCGCACGTCGGCGACCGTACGGGCCTGGAGCTGATCCGCACCCTCCAGCAGAAGATCGTGTCGTTGCAGCAGGAGGACCATCGCGAGACCGGCGACTACGAGTCCCGGCTGAAGGTCTTCCAGGAGTGCACGGTCACCCGGGTCCTCAAGACTGTGCCCGACAGCGGCTCCGCCGCGGGTGACCGGGTCTCGGGAGTCTTCGCGTACGAACGTGAGTCCGGCCGCTTCTTCGTCCTGGAAGCCCCCGCCGTGGTGATCGCGACCGGCGGCATCGGCAAGTCCTTCAAGGTGACGTCGAACTCGTGGGAGTACACAGGTGACGGGCACGCGCTGGCGCTGCTGGCCGGGGCGCCCCTGATGAACATGGAGTTCGTGCAGTTCCACCCGACGGGCATGGTCTGGCCGCCGTCAGTGAAGGGCATCCTCGTCACCGAGTCGGTGCGCGGTGACGGCGGGGTGCTCAGGAACTCCGAGGGCAAGCGGTTCATGTTCGACTACGTCCCCGACGTCTTCAAGGAGAAGTACGCCCAGTCCGAGGAGGAGGGCGACCGCTGGTACGACGACCAGGAGAACAACCGGCGTCCGCCCGAGCTGCTCCCCCGCGACGAGGTGGCGCGCGCGATCAACGCCGAGGTGAAGGCGGGCCGCGGATCCCCGCACGGCGGGGTGTTCCTGGACGTGTCGACGCGTATGCCCGCCGAGGTGATCAAGCGTCGGCTGCCATCGATGTATCACCAGTTCAAGGAGCTGGCGGACGTCGACATCACGGCGCAGCCGATGGAGGTCGGGCCGACCTGCCACTACGTGATGGGCGGCATCGCGGTCGACTCCGACACCGAGGCCGCGCGTGGGGTGCCGGGCCTGTTCGCGGCCGGTGAGGTGGCCGGCGGCCTGCACGGCTCGAACCGGCTCGGCGGCAACTCGCTCTCCGACCTGCTGGTGTTCGGCCGGCGGGCGGGCTGGCACGCGGCCGAGTACGCGGCGGGCCTCTCCGACGGACGCCCGCCCGTGGACGACGTCCAGGTCGACGCAGCGGCCGCGGAGGCGCTGCGGCCGTTCTCGGCGGAGGGGCCGACGCCGGACGACGAGGGGACCAGGCCGCCGGAGAACCCGTACACGCTCCACCAGGAACTCCAGCAGACGATGAACGACCTGGTCGGCATCATCCGTCGCGAGGGGGAGATGGCGCAGGCGCTGGAGAAACTGGCGGACCTGCGCGTACGGGCCCGGCGGGCCGGTGTCGAGGGCCACCGGCAGTTCAATCCCGGCTGGCACCTCGCGCTGGACCTGCGGAACATGCTGCTGGTCAGCGAGTGCGTGGCCCGGGCAGCGCTGGAGCGCGTGGAGTCGCGCGGCGGCCACACTCGCGAGGACCACCCGACGATGGACCGCACATGGCGTCGTATCAATCTGCTGTGCGCGCTCACCGACCCGACGGGCGGGCTGGCGGCGACTGACCCGGTCCGCGGCCAGATCAGCCTCACCCGTGAGACCACCGACCCCATCCGCCCCGACCTGCTCGCCCTCTTCGAGAAGGACGAGCTGGTCAAGTACCTCGCCGAAGAGGAGCTCTACGAGTGAGCAGCTACAAGGCCCGCTTCAAGGTGTGGCGGGGCGATGTGCAGGGCGGCGGCCTGGAGGACTTCGAGGTCGAGGTCAACGACGGCGAGGTGGTCCTCGACATCATCCACCGCCTCCAGGCCACCCAGGCCCCCGATCTCGCCGTGCGCTGGAACTGCAAGGCCGGCAAGTGCGGCTCGTGCTCCGCGGAGATCAACGGGCGGCCCCGGCTGATGTGCATGACGCGGATGTCGGTGTTCACCCGGGAGGAGACGATCACGGTCACCCCGCTGCGGGCCTTCCCCGTGGTCCGCGACCTGGTGACGGACGTCGGCTTCAACTACCAAAAGGCCCGGGAGGTCCCCTCCTTCGTGCCGCCGGCCGGGGTCGGCCCCGGCGAGTACCGGATGATGCAGGAGGACGTGGACCGTCCACAGGAGTTCCGCAAGTGCATCGAGTGCTTCCTGTGCCAGGACACCTGCCATGTGGTGCGGGACCACGAGGAGAACAAACGGGCGTTCGCCGGACCTCGTTTCCTGATGCGCGTCGCGGAACTGGACATGCACCCGCTGGACGCGGCCGCGGAGTCCGGGCTGGACCGCAAGACCACCGCGCAGGACGAACACGGCCTCGGCTACTGCAACATCACCAAGTGCTGCACGGAGGTCTGCCCCGAGGGCATCAAGATCACGGACAACGCACTGATCCCCTTGAAGGAACGAGCGGTGGACCGCAAGTACGACCCACTGGTCTGGCTGGGCTCGAAGATCAGGAGACGGTCCTAGAAGGCACGGCACGTCCGTCCCCACCCCTGGCCCATCCCGCTCGCGCTGCCGGATTCCTGCTCATACGCTCCGGAATGTGACGTCATCCTTGATCCGGGGCCGGCCGCGGCGCGCGACCTCGCACATATCCGTGCGGGTGGCGCATGCCGTGCTGGGGACCGCGGTCGGGGTCGTATGGCTGGTGCTGCCCGGCGTCACGATCAGTACCGAGCCTCCGGCCCCGGCTGTCGGGCCGGGGCCGGTCCCGGTCGCGGCCGCGCAGGAGCAGGACGAGACGTCCACCACCGGCCTCGTCCTGCCGCTCCTCGCGGTCGCGGCGGTGGGTGCCGTCGCCGGATACGGATACGTGCGGCATGTCCGGCGGTCCCGGACCAGGGCCCGGACGACGCACCCCGCTGCCGGAGCCCCCGTCGCCGGGCCGCTGGCTGCGCCGCCCGCGGAGCTGGACGCCAGGTCCCTCGCCCTGCTCGCCGAGGCCGACGACTGCGTCCGCACCAGTCGTGAGGAACTCGGCTTCGCCGAGGCCCGTTTCGGGACGGCGGCCGTAACCCCGTACGCACGGGCCGTACGGGACGCGGAGGCCGAGCTGTCGGCCGCCTTCCGGATGCGGCAGCAGTACGACGAAGGTGTCCCCGCGGACCCGTCCGCCCGGCAGCACGCGCTCGCCGGGATCGTCGGGCGGTGCCAGGAGGCGGGGCGGCGGCTGGACACGGAGGCCGCGGGCTTCGACGGGCTCCGTGGCCTGGAGGAGGGCATCGGCGAGGCGCTGGAACTCGCGGAGGCCCGCTTCCGCGAGCTGACCGGCCGCACCGGGGCCACGGATGCGACCCTCGCCGATCTCGGCAGACGGTACGGCTCCGGCGCGACCGCCGATGTCACGGGCCACGCCGAACAGGCCAAGGACCGGTTGGTGTTCGCCACGTTCCGCCTCAACCAGACCCGCCAGGCGACGGACTTGGGCGAGCCGGAGAACGCGGCCCGTCATCTACGAGCCGCCGAGGGCGCGATCACCCAGGCCGCGGCGTTCGTCGACGACATCGACCACCTCGCAACATCCCTGACGACGGCCGCGGCTCTGGTCCCGGCGGCGCTGACGGGGGCAGAGACGGAGATCGCGGGGGCGCGAAAGGAACTGGCCCTGGCGTCGATGGAGGCGGGCCAGGGGGAAACGGGGGGCGGCTGGGTGACGGCGGAAGCCGGTCAGGGAACAGCGGGGGCCGGCGGGGTGGCGGCGGAAGGCAGGCAGGGGGCGACGGAGGCCGGATGGGCGCCCAGGGCAGCCGGTCAGGGCACGGCGGAGGCCGGTCGGACGTCCACGGAATCCGGCTGGGGGCAGAGCGAATCCGGCCAGGGGCCGCCCGAAGCCGACCAGACGCCGAAGGAAACCGAAGAGAGGCCGACCGAGGCCGGTCGAACGACGACGGAAGCCGACCACGCGCCGGACAGCGCCGAGCAGGCAACGACAGCGGCCGCGCCCGCGTTCACGGAGGCCGACCAGACGCCGCCGGAGTCCGGCCCAGCTCCCACGGGAGCCAGCCCAGCGACCGAAGAGACAGGTCACGCGGCGGAAGCGGGGACGGCGGAGGCCGGTCGTGCATCCGCGGAGGCCGGGCCGGCGTCTCGAGAAGCCGGTCAAGAGCCGCCGCCCGCAGGCGACCGGACGTCCGCGGCAGTCGTCCGCGCCGATCGGACATCCGCGGGAGCGGAGGCCGGTCAGGAGCCGCCGGATGCCGGTCAGGCGGCGGACGACGCCAAGGACACGGCCGCTGCCGACGAGCCCCCGCACGACGCTCCACCAGCCCCGAGCGCCCCTGGCAACGCGCCGCCGACCACCCCGGACAGCGCACCCCCAACCACCCCCGGCAACCCTCCGCCCGCCTCCCCACCCGACGCACCCCCGCGCTCCCCCAGCGCCCTCTCCCCCGCAGCCCTCCCGGCCGGGGAGTTGCGGGCTCGGATTCTGCATGCGGACGTCGCCTTGGCCGCCGTGCGGGAGGAGTTGACGGCCGGGCCGTACGACCCGCTCCGTGCGTTGCGGCGGATCCTCGGGACCGTGTCGCCGCTCGGGGTCGGGCGGGCCGGGGTGATGGGCGCCGTTGCCTCGCTTGCCGCGCGGAGTGCCGTTGCGCTCGCGGACGGGTTCGTCGGTACGCACCGGGGTGCCGTGGGCGGGGCGGCCCGTACCCGGCTGGCCGAGGCGGAACGGCTTCTCCGCAGCGGGACGTACGCGGCAGACCTCCGGGCCGACGCCCTCGCCCGGCAGGCTCGTGAACTCGCCGAGCAGGATGTGCGGGTGCACGGCAATCCCGTCGCGGGCGCGGCCGAGCACGCGAGCGGGCTCGGTGGGGCCGTGCTCGGCGGGGTCCTCCTCGGTGGGGCCCCGGCCGGCGGGCCGTCCGCGAGTTTCGGCGGCCCGGGCACCCGGGCGAGGCGCGGCCCGGCCCCCGCGTAGCCGCTCTCAGAACAGGCTCAGCAACGCCTCCGCGGGGTCGGCGAGGCCGTGCTCACCATCCGGCAGGGGGAGTTCGAACCACACCGTCTTGCCGCGAGGGGTGCGCCGCGAGCCCCACGCCGCGCTGAGCAGTCCGACGAGTTGCAGGCCCCGGCCGCCCTCGTCGGTGTCCCGGGCGCGACGGCGGCGCGGCTGGACCAGGCCCGCGTCCCAGACCTCGCACACCAGGGTGCGGTCCAGGAGGAGGCGGAGTCTGATCTCGCCCTCGCCGTAGCGCAGGGCGTTGGTGACCAGTTCGCTGACCAGCAGCTCTGTCGTGTCGACCAGCGGTTCCAGGTCCCATGACAGCAGCCGGCCGCGCGCGTACTCGCGGGCGCGGCCCACGCTTCTCGGCTCGCGCGGCAGCGTCCAGTCGCCGACGGAGTCCTCGGGCAGACCCTGGACCCGCGCCATCAGCAGGGCGATGTCGTCCTCGCCATGGTGTGTGTCAAGGGTGTTGAGGACGTGGTCGCAGACGTCCTCCAGGGGGCTGGAGGGATCCGTGAGGGCGCCCACGAAGGCCTGGAGGCCCTCGTCCAGTGGATGGTCGCGCGATTCGACCAGTCCATCCGTGTACAGCGCCAGCAGGGCGCCTTCGGGCAGTTCGACCTCCACTTCCTCGAAGGGTTCGCCCCCCACGCCGAGCGGCATGCCCGGCGGTACGTCGAGCATCAGCGCGTCCTCGCCCGGTTCGACCAGGACGGGCGGCAGGTGGCCGGCGTTGGCGAAGGTGCATCTGCGGGTCACGGAGTCGTAGACGGCGTACACGCACGTCGCGAGGTACACCTCGGACAGGTCCGCCTCGCGGGGGCGACGGGCGGCGCGGGTGGCCTGCTGGACGCCGCCGGGCGCACCGAGGCCGCGCGCGATCTCGTCCAGCGCGGAGAGGACTTCCGCCGGTTCGAGGTCGAGAAGGGCCAAGGTGCGTACGGCGGACCTGAGTTCGCCCATCGCGACGGCTGCCCGCAGGCCCCGGCCCATCACGTCCCCGACCACCAGCGCCGTGCGGTGGCCCGGAAGTTCGATCACGTCGAACCAGTCGCCCCCGACCTCGCTCGGCCGGTCGGCGGAGGAGTTCCCGGGCAGATAGCGGCAGGCGATGTCCAGGCCGGAGGCCACCGGGTCACCGGGCGGGAGCAGCGACCGCTGCAGTATCAGGGCGCGTTCGTGTTCGCGCCGGTACAGACGGGCGTTGTCGATGCAGACGGCGGCACGGGCCGCCAGCTCCACCGCCAGATCCCGGTCACGGTCCCCGAACGGCTCGCTGCCCTTGGTGCGCGCGAACTGCGCGAGTCCTACGACGGTGTCGTGGGCGACCATCGGCACGGCCAGCGTGGACTGGACGAGTCCGCCCTCCTCGGCGGGGAGGAGCTGGGTCCGGGCCGTGCGCAGGGCGTCCGCGCACGGCGAGTTGAAGGGGAAGTGGTGGACGGCGCCGACCGCCACGGCCGTCCCGGGTTCGGCGAAGGGCACGTCGGAGACGGCGCTGGCGAAGGCGACCCGGCGCAGTTCCGCGCTCCCGTCGGCGAGACCCGGCGGGGTCTCGTCGCCGACCAGCAGGCCCTGGTAGAGGTCGACGGTGGCGAGGTCGCAGAAGCCGGGGACGACGACGTCCAGGAGTTCGCGGGCGGTGGTCTCCAGGTCGAGGGAGTTGCCGATGCGGGCCCCGGCCTCGTTGAGGAGGGCGAGATTGCGCCGTGCCGCGGCGGCCTCGCGGGCGGCGGCGCGGCGTGCGGTGATGTCGGTGGCGAGCCAGGCGATGCCGATGGGGCGGCCGGAACCGCTGTGCACGCGGTAGAGGTTGATGGACCAGTGCCGGCGTTCCTCGGAGCCCGGCAGGAAGCCCGTGACATGCATGTCGGTGATGGAGTCGCCGGTCTCCAGCACCCGGCGCAGGGTCGCGGCGACCCGTTCGGCCTCGGGGCGCGGCAGATAGTCGTGGACGCCGCGGCCGCGGTGGTCGTCGGGTGTGCCGCCGAAGATGGAGGCGAACCGCCGGTTGGCACGCCGTACCCGCAGGTCGGGGTCGATCAGCAGGAAGCCGAACGGGGATTGACCGAATATCGCCTGCGAGGCGGCGAGGTCGGTCTCGATGCTGCGCAGGGTGCGGACGTCGACGACGATGCAGACGGCGGCCTTCTCGCCCTCCTCCGTCCGCGTCGGCATGACGTACACCTCGGCGAGGCCTTCCTCACCGCGTTCGCCGTCGGGCGTGTCCGGCAGCCGGAAGGGCACCACGCCGGTCCACTCGCGGCCGTCGAGGATCTCGGCCATCTTGCGCTGGCCCTGTTCTCGGCGGTCCGGGTCGATGAACGCCTCGATGGGGTCCAGGCCGACGGCGTGCGCGGCGGGGACGCCGAAGAGTTGCTCGGCCCGCAGGCTCCACTGGTCGACGAGCCCGTCGGGGCCGATGGAGAAGGACGCGACCTTGATGTAGTCGTACATCGAGCCGGGCGGACTGCTCTGCCACAGGGCGTCACCGGGTGACGCCTCACCGGAACGGATGGCCGCCGCGGCGGCATCCGCGGCCTCCGTCCCAGCGCCACCCGACGGGTCCTCGGACTCCGTGGCCTTCGCTGGTATCTCGCTCACGCGAACCGTCCCCTCCAGCTCACCGCGTCCGGCACCGGTCACCGAAGGCGGCTGCCCGCAGTATCCAGCACTACGGTGCCGCACAACACGGTGTTCACGATCACAGCACGGTCCCGATGGTTTTCGGTCCGGCCCGCGACAACACCTACAGTCTTCTAACCAGGAGACACCTCGTCGAATCACGTCTTTCGACAACCACCACTGGCCTGAACCACTTGCTCGACAGCGCGGACACGCCCGTACAGGCCCAAGGCCCCCCGCGGCGGTCGCGGTTCAGCCGGGAACCGCGAGTTCGAACCACACCGTCTTGCCCGCCTCGCCGGGGCGGGTACCCCAGCGTCGCGAGGAGTTGGCGACGAGTTGGAGGCCGCGGCCGCTCTCGTCCTCGGGCCGGGGAGCGCGCTCGCGGGGCGGGTCCGGGATCGGGTCGGAGACCTCCACCAGCAGGACGTCGCCCAGGCCTGCCGGGCGGACCAGGCAGACGCCTATGGGGCCGGTGGCGTGCCGCAGCGCGTTGGTCACCAGTTCACTGACCAGCAGGGCCGTGAGGTCGGCGAGGCTGTCGAGGTCCCACTCGCGCAGCCGGGTGCGGACGGCGGTGCGGGCGCGACGGACGGCGCCGGGTTCGGCGGGGAAGGTCCACTCGGCGCGGTCGCCTCCGGTGTCGATCACGCCGATCACTTCCCAGGCCAGGCGACGCACCCATGTCCGGTTTCATGGGGTTAATGGTCAGATACCCGATATCCAGTCGCGAGTACCGTCGGGGGCGGCGCCCAGTCGCACGGGGGCCCAGAGGCCTGCCGCCTCCGGTTCAAGCCCCCGGTTCCAGCCTCGCGAGCGCCGCTTGCACCGCGGGCACGTCCTGGTCCAGCCAGTCCACGGACCAGATGTCATCGGGTGCGAGCCAGCGCAGTTCGTCGTGGTCCTCAAGGGGCTTGGGGTCGCCGGAACCGGGGAGCAGGCGGGCCGTCCAGACCTGCAGGACGTACGGCGGTCGCAGGGGCCACTCCCCCGGGACACGCTCGACGGGCTCGGCCTCCACGCCGAGTTCCTCGCGCAGTTCGCGTACGAGGGCCGCCTCGGGACTCTCGCCGGGCTCGATCTTCCCGCCGGGCAGTTCCCAGCGGCCGGCCATGTCCGGGGGTGCGCTGCGGCGCGCGGCGAGCAGCCGGCCGTCTTCGCGCAGGGCGGCCCCCACCACCACGATCCGTTCCGTCATGTCCCGGAGCCTACGGGAGCGGCGCGGCGACATGGAGGGAGAGCGGAGGGGAGAGCGCGGGAGAGGGTACGGGGGGAGGTCAGCCGTCGACGCTCGTTCCGTTCTGCCCGATCCGCTCGACCCAGTACATCTGCTTGTGTCCGCGGCTGTCGAGGCTGTCCGCGATCTTCTGGGCCTCGGCACGGGTCGCGTACCTGCCCACGCGGTAGCGATTGCCGTTGTCGTCCTGTCGAATGACGAGCCAGGGAAGAGTGATCGTGCCGTCGTTCATCGCGCCCCTCCACTTCCCGCCCGCGGTCTGCACCGCGCCCCGCCCGATAAGGAAACCGCAATCCGCATATGCCCGAGCCTACGCCCTACCTTTACGCAGCGAATACGCGTTTTCACAAAGAGGTACGCAACCAGCCAGGCCGGACCGGCACTCCGGGGGCGCACGTCGTCGAATGCGCCGTCGTCCCACCATGACGCATCCGGTCAGCGGCATGGCGTGCACGCACGGGGCGACCTGCGAAAACGGCCGGATTCCACCGCAGCGTGAAGGGGCGCGGAAGGGGGCAACGCCCGGGGCAACTGCCAGGCGCGTGTGCGGTGGTGGGGCGCGGTGTGCGCTACCTCACGGGAAGGTGATAGGCGACGCGGTAACGGTCGGCGGGGATCACCACATCGGCCGTCTCCACCGGACGGCCGGAGGCGTAGTACGTGCGCTGGACGACCAGGACGACATGGCCGGGGACGCCGCCCAGGGCGTGGAGTTCCTCGGCGAGGCCGGGGCGGGCGCCGACCTCCTCGGTGACGTTGTCGACGATCACGTCGATGGCCGCCATGCGTTCGACGACGCCCATCCCGCCGAGCGGGCCCTCCTCGGGCAGCATCACGGGTGTACGGCCCGTGACGGCCAGAGGTTCCCAGGAGGTGGAGAGCATGATCGCCTCGCCGGCGTCCCGGAAGACGTACTTCGTGCACATCACGCGGTCGCCGGGCCGGATGCCGAGCCGCTCGGCGATGGCCCCGCTCGCCTCGCCCTGGGCGCTGCTGGACTCCCAGGTGCCGCGCGCGTCGCCCTCCGACTGCTCCTGACGAAAGGGCGTGGAACCGCCGACGGGCCGGTATCCGGAGCGGGAGATGCGCCGGGGCACGGGCCGCTCGCGCACATAGGTCCCGGACCCGGAGCGGCCCTCGACCAGCCCTTCGGCCATCAGCACCTTGCGCGCTTCGAGGGCGACGGTGTCCGAGACGCCGTACTCCTCGCGGATCCTGGCCTGGGAGGGGAGGCGGGTGTGCGGTGGCAGTGAACCGTCGACGATCTTCTTGCGGAGATCACCCGCGACGCGCAGATACGCCGGCTGCTCACCGAATGTCACTGGCCGCTCCCATCAGGTTGTACAGACAGCAACAGCGTGGCAACCGTGGGTTGTCCGGTGCAAGCAAGGGCCAGAGAATCACTCGATGTGATGACTTGTGCCCGCAGGGGGCTTTACGCAGGCGGTTTCTCCCCGCTATGGACGCCGTCACACCTCCGCTTCGGCGCCCGCCCGTCCGGCACCCGGGTCGGCGTAGTCGTCCTCGTACGACGGCGGGGTCGTGTCCAGGCCCAAAGCCTTGCGGGCGGTGACCGCCGTTCCGGGGTCCTCGATCGTCACGGCGTGGTCGTAGTGCTCGTAGAAGGTGTCCACGTCCTGGGCGCCGGCGGCCTGCGCCCAGGCCTTCCGGAGGGCCTCCAGCTCCCCGGCGACGGCGGCGACCGGTTTCCTGGCCCTGGCGGGCCACCGGTGCCCGCTCAGCATCGTGGCCTCCTCGCTGATCGCGTCCGACACTCGCCGGGCCCACTCCTTGTTCGCGGACAGATCGTCGTCGGGGGTGGCGTCGGGGGCCGAATCCAGCGCCGCGTCCTGGGTGTTGGCCGCCTTGAGATAGGCGAGCTGGTCGGCGTCGAGGGTCGTCTCGTCGTTGCGCAGCGACCCGGTCAGGCCGGCGTCCTCCTCCGTGTTGCCGAAGACACAGGTGATCTCGTGGTCGCCGAGGCGCCAGCTCTGCCGGGTCGGCACGAGGTAGTAGACGTCCACGTCCTCCGGCACCGCCCAGGCGTCCATGGCGTAACTCGCCTGAAGTGCGTAGCACTTGTCGTCGGCGGTGTCCGTCACCTCGTCGTCGCCGGGGTAGGCGCCGCTGGGCAGCGTGACGACCGCGAACACTTCGCCGTCGTGCGCGCCGGCGCAGGGAACCTCGTCGAAGTCGTAGGCCGCGCCCTCCAGACCGCTGGGCGAGTCGAAGCAGGTGCCCTTGTTCATCGAGGCGCTGTCCTTCGCGGCGTTCTTGGCCCCCTCCCAGACGTCGAGGACGAAGCCCGTGGACAGCGACACGGCCCACAGCGCGAGCCCGACCGAGGACAGCACGGACCCGGCCACGGCCAGCCCCCGGCCGCGCTCGCCCCGCTTCTTGATCTGCGCCAGCGCGATCAGCCCCAGGACCAGTCCCGCGGCCGGCACGAAGCAGAGGAGGCCGAGGACGAGAGAGGCGATGGCGACGCCGTTGACGGGGGCCGGGCGGTTGTACGGGCTGTAGCCCTGCCCCCAGAGCTGGTAGGGCGGGCCGTAGGGCGCCGACGGGGTTCCCTGGAACGGCCCTTGCGGCTGGGACGGCCCCGGCGGATGCACCGGATACTGGCCCTGCGAGTACGGCTCCGGGGGCTGGTGGGGCCCAGGGGGCGGAGGTGTGGACACGGGTACCGTGCTCCTGGTTCGGACGGCGGCGCCGGCGATGACGTGACGGTGCAGAACTGACGTACGACTTGGCGCATGGTAAGCGTGGGACGAGCGGGGGACGAATGACGGTCGCGAATGCGACGATTCAGGCGGTGAACGGGCTGACGGCGCGCTGGGCGCGGGAATCGGCCGTGGGTACGGTCTTCTCGGCGCCGGGCGTCTGGCCGCTGCTCGCGTTCCTGGCGGACGGGGCGGCGGGCCCCGCGCGGGCGGAGCTGGCTCAGGCGCTCGGGATGCCCGCGGAGCAGTCGGCCGCCGCCGCCCGGGACCTGCTCGCCTCGATGGCGGAGATACGGGGCCTGGACTCGGCCCTCGGGCTGTGGACGAAGCGCACGCTGGAGCTGCGGGAGGAGTGGGAGGCCGGACTGCCCGCGGAGGCGCACGGGGTGCTCACCGGGGACCTGGCTGCCGACGGGGCGACTCTGGACGCGTGGGCGCGGAAGCGCACGGGCGGGCTGGTCGAGCGTATGCCGCTGCGCCTGCGGGACGACACCGAGTTGGTGCTGGCGAGCGCACTCGCCCTGCGGACGAAGTGGCTGAGCCGTTTCCGGGACCGGCCGCTGAGCCCGGAGGACGGGCCCTGGCAGCGCCGGACGCTGCAGGGCCTGCACCGGAAGAGCGCCCTGCTGGACCGGGTCGGCGTGGCGGACACGCCCGACGGCTGCGTCACCGAACTGAAGGTGCTGGGCGACACCGGCGTCGATGTCCATCTCCTGCTCGGCGAGGAGCGGATGACACCGGGTCAGGTGCTGACGGCGGGTATCGATCTCCTGGCCCGCCGGCATCCGGTCGTCCCGGGACCACAGCTCCCGTACGGGGAGGTGGGTCCGGGTCTGCGCGTCGAGAAGAAACGCTGCATGCGCCCGCAGCCGCCGACCCTCGACGTGACCACCGTGGCCTTCGACATGACGGCCCGCCACGATCTGCTGGAGCTGCACCGTCTGTTCGGCCTGACCACGGCGATGGACACCGGCCAAGGCCACTTCCCGGGCATCAGCGCCTTCCCGCTGGCCGTCGGCTCGGCGCAGCAGGCCACCAGGGCGGCATTCGGCGACCAGGGCTTCCGCGCCGGTGTGGTGACGGCCTTCGGGGCCGTGGCGGCCGGGGGCATACCCGACTTCCGCCATGTGACCACCACCATCAGGGCCACCTTCGACCGCCCGTTCGCCTTCCTGGCCCTGCACCGCCACTCACGGCTCGTCCTCGCGGCGGGCTGGGTCACCGACCCGAAGCCCTTCCGCGAGGACGACCACTACTGAAACCGGACTACAACCGCACCCCGGCTAGAACTGCAGCGCCCAGGCGTCGATGCGGCCCGTGTCCAGGCCCGCGTTGTCGCTGACCCGCAGTTTCCATGTGCCGTTGGCTGCCTCGGCGGAGGCGTTCACCGAGTACGTGGTGTTGATGTTGTCCGAACTGCCGCCGGTGCCGTACGACTTGAGGGTGTACGCCGTGCCGTCGGGGGCGATCAGCTGGACCCGGAGGTCACCGATGTAGGTGTGGACGATGTGGACCTCGACGGGCAGGGCCGCTGGCGCGTTGCCGGAGACCGCGGACACGGTGACCGGGGACTCGACCGTCGAGTAGTCGTTGATCGCGTAGTCACCGGTGTTCTCGAAGCGCCGGCCGGGCGGGGGCGGGGTGGTGCCGCCGCCCACGTTGAGGAGCCGGTTGGGCGAGCCGGTGCCCGGGCTGGTGACCACACCGGTGGAGGAGGCGCTCACCAGCGCGGATGCCACCTGGGCGGGCGTGGACGACGGGTTGTCGGCCAGGTAGAGCGCCGCCGCGCCGGTCACATGCGGAGTCGCCATCGACGTACCGGAAATGGTGTTCGTGGCGGAGTCGCCGGAGTTCCAGGAGGACGTGATGGACGAGCCCGGCGCGAAGATGTCCAGGATCGAGCCGTAGTTGGAGTAGCTCGCGCGGGCGTCGCTGCTCGTGGTGGCGCCGACCGTGATGGCCTCGGCGACCCGGGCGGGCGAGTAGTTCGACGCGTTGGCACCGTCGTTGCCGGCCGCGACCGCGAAGGTGACACCGGAGGCGATGGCGTTGCGGACGGCGGTGTCGAGGGCGGAGTCCGCCCCGCCGCCGAGGGACATGTTGGCGACCGCCGGCTTCACGGCGTTCTGGGCGACCCAGTCGATGCCCGCGACCACCTGCGCGGTGGTGCCGGAGCCCGAGTTGTTCAGCACACGGACACCGACGACCTTCGCCTTCTTGGCGACGCCGTAGGAGGTGCCGGCGACCGTGCCCGCGACATGGGTGCCGTGGCCGTGGCCGTCCTGGGCGGTGTTGTCGTTGTCGATGGCGTCGTAGCCGTAGGAGGCGCGGCCGCCGAAGTCGCTGTGCGTGATGCGGACGCCGGTGTCGATGACATACGCCGTCACGCCTGTCCCGGCCGAGTCCGGGTAGGTGTACGAGCTGTTGAGCGGGAGCGTCTTCTGGTCGATGCGGTCCAGGCCCCAGGAGGGCGGGTTGGGCTGGGTCGCGTCGATGTGGAAGGTGCGGTTCTGGACGACGGAGGCGACGGCACGGTCGGCGGCGAGACGTTTCGCCTCGGTGGCGGTGGCCTTGACCGCGTAGCCGTTCAGGGCCTTCTTGTACGTCCGCTCGATCGTGGCGCCATGGCGTGCGGCCACGGCGCGGCCCTCGGCTGAGCTGGACCGGGCCTCGGCCGGCTCGAGGGTCACGATGTAGCTGCCGGCGACGGCGTTCGCCGCGCCCTCGTACTGGACACGGCCTTCGGGGGCGGCGGGGGCCGCACCGGCGGGGAGCGCGGAGACGAGGCCCGCGGAGAGCGCGGCCGTGGCTGCCGCGACGGTCACTGCCAGTCTTCGGTGACGCATCACTGCCATCTGAGGGGTCCTCCTCGATCGGTGGTGCGCTGGTGGGGGGGTGGTGCGGTGCCGTGGGGGGTGCACAGAGCAGGCGTTGCTTGGTGCGCTTGGTGCGCTTGGTGGTGGGCTTGGTGCGGTGCGCTTGGTGCGCGACTTAGTGACGCGATCATGTCAATTTCACCGCGCACATCCGTGCGTACATCCGTGCGCCGCCTGTGCCTTGACTGTGTGTCAGCCGAAAGATTGAGGCCTGCGAAGGAATTGCACAAGGCCCGGTGCGGGAACCACTACAATCCGCGAACATGCCCGCGTTCCCGGGGCACTTGACCACGTCGGGGGGCGACATGGAACTGAGCATCCGGACCGATCACGGCGCCGGCACCGATCTCTACCGCTGGCTTCTGGAGGACCCCGAGGCCGGCGCCCACGCGGCCGGTGCCACCCCCGCGGCCATGGATCCGGCCGGCGGCGAGATGGGGATCGGCTTCGACGTCCTCAATCTGGTGATCCCCAACCTGATCGCCCTCGGCAGCCTCGTCGTCTCGATCGCCACCTACCGGCTCCAGCTGCAGCAGAGCACGGGTACGGCGCCGAACGTGACCATCAGCCAGTCGAACGTGGTGGTCGTCGTGGACGGCGACGGCACAGACGCCGTACGGCAGCTCACTCAGGCCCTCGGATCCGCCCAGGCGTCCTCCGGGGTGACGCCCCCCACCCCGTGACACCCTCGCGGCTGCCGCCCGCCGCCACCTCGCGTGCCGTGCTCGTGGGCGTGTCCCGGTACCACGAGCTGTCCTCGGAAAGGCAGTTGCCGGCGGTCGAGGCGGGACTGCACCGGCTGGCCGCCCTCCTCGGCGACCCACGGATCTGGGGTCTGCGCCCGGAGCACTGCGCGGTCCTGCACCAGCCGGAGGACGCCGACTCGGTGATCAGCGCCTTGCGGACGGCTGCCGGGCAGGCAACGGCGTCGCTGCTCTTCTACTACGCCGGCCACGGGCTCATCGACCCCCTCGCGGGCGACGGACTGTATCTGGCCCTGCCCAGGAGCCCGGAGCCGGCCGGTACCCACCTCGCCCTGGACTACGACCACGTACGGGCCGAGTTGCTGCGTGCCGCGGCGGTGCCGCAGAAGGTGGTGATCCTCGACTGCTGCTGGAGCGGCAGGGCCCTGAAGGGCACGATGGGTGCGGAGGACCTCGCGGCCGCCGCGGCGGTCAAGGGCACCGCCGTACTCACCGCCTGCGCGTCCACCGCCAAGGCCCTCTCCCCTCCCGGGGAGGACTGCACCGCGTTCACCGGAGCCCTGACGCGGATCCTGGACGAGGGCCTTCCCGGCGGGCCCGCCGAACTCGACGTCGCAACCCTCTACCGGAGCCTGGCCCACCGGCTCGGCAGCGAGAACCGGCCCCGGCCGCAGCTCGCCACCTCGGGGGCCGGGTCGGAGCTGGTGCTGGCGAGGAACACCGCCCCGCAGAAGCCGGCCGAAACGCAGGTGTCCGAGCCCGCACAGGCGGCCGTACGCCCACCCGCACTGCTCGCCGAGCACGCCCGCCCGCGCATCCAGGAACTGCTGCGGGCCGGCCGCTACGAGGAGGCGCAGGAGCTGCGCCTGAGCCTGGCCGAAGCGGGCGACGCCGAAGCGGTCCGGGACCTCGTGACCCGGCTCCGCCGCGAGGGGCACTACGGGCCGGCGGCCCGGCTCGAACGGTCGACGCCCGGCAGCGAGGCGGCACAGCGGGTGCTGCGGTGGCTTCGGCGGGGCGACGCCCGAGAGTCCTAGCGCTTTCCCCGGCGGACAGGTCCCGGTTGCTGCCCCCGCTGCCCCCGCCGTCTCACGCCTGGTCCAGTGCCGACATCTGGATGTAGTGGGCGAACTCCCGTGAGAACAGCGTGACCCGCTCCGGCCCGGACGACGCGACGCCCATCTGCTTCAGACGGCTCAGCTCCGGGGACTCGGGCTCCGCGGGACGGCCCACCGCGAGCTTTCTGAGCAGTGCCGTGGCCCGGCCTTCGCTGTCCGCCTCGATGTTCTGCCGCAGTTGGGCGAACTGTGTGTCGAAGGTGGGCGCCTCCTGCTCGTACGCCGCCCGTACGTCCAGCCGGCCCGTCGTCCGGTGCAGGTCGACGATCCGGTTGCAGAGCAGTTCCAGCAGGAAGGGATGGAGCCCGGTGCGCGCGATGATCTCCTCGCGCAGAGCGGCCAGTCCGATGCCGACGGCCGCGGCACGAGCCAGCATCAGATCGGCCTCCTCGTCGGTGAACATGCCGACGTGACGGCGCGTCGCCACGACACCGCCGAGGATCGAACCGCCCGCGGCGTCGACCTCGATGGATTCGATGTCCCGGCGCGAGATCGTGATCAGCCCCAGTGAGTACGGGGGGTCGCTCGCGAGACTGCGCAGCAGCTGGAACTCCGCGAGGCGGGTGAACGTGTTCGTGGCCCGGTCGAACTCGTCCAGCACGGCGAGGACATGATGGCCGTGCCGGCACAGGGCCTTGAAGAAGTCCCGTACCGATTCCCGCAGATCGCCCCAGTTCCCGTCCTGCTGGACCGCGGCGTTGATCGCCCCCAGCTCGTCCGGGGCACCCTTCTCACCGCGACGGGCGCGCTCGCGGAACTCCGCCATCACCTGCCGGGTCATCGACCGGAACAGGTCCGCCCCGGAGTCGTGCGTGCCGACGTCGAGCCAGACGCTGACGAGGTCGGTCCGCCGTACGGGGCACGCCTGGAGCGCCCGGCGGACCAGGCTGGTCTTGCCGGTGCGGTGATATCCGAGCACCCGTACGTTCGAGGGGCGGCCCTGCTCCTGCCACGCACTCTGTATCAGGCGCACCAGTCCGTCCCGGCCGACGAAGCGGTCGCCCTCGGCGACCCGGCCGACCTGGCGGTACGGATTGGCCGGGGGGTGTCGCTCACCGATGGCCGGGGCCGTCACGGCGTGCCCGCCTTCGAGCTGGCTCCCAGGTACTTGAGCAGCCATTCCGGGTAGAGACGGACCACGATGCGGTAGGCGCCGGACTCGCGCCGCACCACATCGCGCAGGACCAGGTCGTCGAGGAGTTCCTCCAGACCCTCTCCCCGGTACTCCTCCCGGATCGCCTGCAGCGTGGCCGGCTGGTTGCGGGACGCGCGGGCCACGGCCAGCAGGACGGGCTGGTACTGCTCGCTGGTGAAGGCGTCCGGATCGGTGTAGCCGGGGGATTCGAGGTTGTCGAAGTCCTGGCGGGTCAGGGTGCCGAGGAATTCGTCGCGGACCCGCTCGACATCGGCCTCCGTCACCACCGGCGCCCGCTCGGAGTTCATGTACTGGACGAGATGCGAGCAGAACCGCTGGATGTAGAAGGCGCTGCCGCCGGTCAGCTCGATGATCTGGCCCACCGCGTGTTCACGGTATCTGCTGGTCGGCCGGTCCCCCTCCTCGATACGGATCGGCTTCTCGATGAGGGCGCGGGCGTCGGGCTCGGCGAGGTAGGTCACGCGCTCCTTGTGGAACACCCCGAAGACGTTGGGGTCCCCCTTGATCAGACGGTCGAGCGCGTCCTGGCCGACGATCACCAGATGGAACAGCCGCCGTTCGATGAGTGCCTTGAACGCCTGCATGAAGGACGGCGACAGCAGTCCCATCCTGATCCACCGGTCGATGTACTGAAACTCGTCGATCAGCACGATCAGCGGCGGCGCGCTGCCCCGCATCCCCTCACGGTGGCGCTCGATGAGCCTGGCACAGTCGTGGACCGGTTCGGGGCTGGTGAGGAACTCCTGGCGCGTCAGTCCTTCGGGAATCAGCGGCGCCGTGGCGGCGGCCGCGTCGAGCCGGGCGAGCGCGTCATGGGCGCCCTCCAGCACGCGCCACATGAGCAGGGCCAGCAGACGCGTGCCGGTGAGGTCGTCGGACTCCGGGGAGAGGTCTCCGATGTTGCCCACGTCGACGACGGGCAGGCCGTCCTCGTTCAGCCGCCGCGCCAGATGGTGGGCGATGGAGGACTTCCCGGCGCGCTTCTGGCCGTAGATCGCCACTCCCACGCCCGGGGAGGAGACCTCCCGCAGCCGGGTGCGGATGCGCTCGATCAGGTCGTCCCGGCCGAAGAACATCTTGGGGTCGACGACCGGACGCCCGGTGGCTCCGTCCTGGAACGGGTCGGGGATGCGCTCGAACTCCTCCTGGCGTGCCAGTCGGACCGGCAGCGTGGCCTCGAACGTGGCGTAGTCGTCACTGGAGCGCCGCCGGAACCGCAGCGTCACCGGCAGGGTGAAGGCGCCCGCTGCGAAGCCCTTGTCGGTGACCCGCAGTTTGACCTGCTCGATCCGGTGCTCACCACCGCGCACCGCCGTCGGCAGCTGCACGCTCGGCTCCCCCACGGAGAACAGGTCGGCGTCGGCGCCCACTGTCAGCTCCGGGGACTCAAGGGGTGCCATCCCGAGCGCGTTCGCCACCTTGATCTGCACGGTGACCACACCGTTCTGTCCGCCGCTGCTCTCCTCCAGCGCCAGGCTCAGTTCCGGCTGGGGCTGCTGAGTGGCCAGCAGATTCTGCTGCGTGTCGGCGACGAGTGCCCGGATGCGCGCCGCCACCGGCTCGACGAGCCCGACCGCCAGGCTGGTCGGGCCCCGCCGGATGTCGGCACTCAGCGCGCGGGCCTTCTGGTCGGCCAGCCGCAGGCAGTTCTCCCGCTCCTCGAAGCTGCGTTCGTTGATGAACCTGCGCAGCTCGGACAGGGCCTCCTCGATCCGTACCAGAGCCTCGTGCAGGGACGGGGAGATCAGGGCGTCCTGGCCCCGGAGCCGGTCGAGCGCCGACTCCAGATCGTTCTCCGACATCGACAGCTGCTGGAGTTCGGCCAGGCTGTGCTCCAGCCGCCGGCGGTCCCGCGACCACTTGTCGCCCGCCTGCTGCCAGGCCTCCCGCACGGCGCGCTGGTCCGCCGGCGATCGGTCGGCCTCTGCGAGGCCCAGGTGCCTGGCCGCCGCCTCGAGCAGTTCGGGCTTGGCGCACATCGCGTCCAGCACCAGATCACGGGCCACACTGGTGTCCGCGAAGAGCGGCGGAATCAGCGAGAAGATCACTCCGGGCTCGCGCCGGCCGATGCCGTCCCACAGCACCCGGCCGACCTCGTCGCGCAGGCTGGTGGCCTCATCGCGGTCCCGGTGCCGGGTGGGCCCGGCCCGGCGGCCGTCCGGTGAACGCAAGTAGCCGATCAGCGCGGACCTGACGTCGAGGGTCAGTTCCCGGTCGTCCCGCTCGTCCGCCACGGCCAGCGCGGCGCAGTACAGATCCTGTGCCGACTCGTATTCCTGCTTGTCGAGGACAATGCCGGCCAGTGTGGTCAGCCCGAGGCACAGATAGCGCTGCGCTCCTTCCTCGCCCAGCTCCGTTGCGAGCACCGCGGCCGAGATGTACGCCTGGGCGCTGTTCACCGGCTGCTTGCCGCTCATCTGACGAGCGGTCTCCGCGATGACGTTCAGGTCTCTTCGGGTGACCGGCCGCTCCCGGTCTTCTTTCCTTCGCGCGGCGAGCTCCGAGTAGTTCTGCATCACGAAGGTGACGAGCGGCGGGGTCGAGTCGACGAACCTCGGGACCTCCTCGAGGAGCCGCTCCACCCAGCCGGAGTCGGTGCCGGTCCCCCCGCTCTGCCGCAGGGCCACGATCTGGCGCAGGATGCGGACGGACCGGTCGTCGGTGTGATGGCCGATCAGTTTCTCGGCCTCCTCCAGGTCCTCCGTGGTACCGCGTCTCACCAGGGCCAGCGCCATACCCCGCTGGGCGTTCTGGTTGTCCGGGGACAGCTTCAGCAGCGTCTGCCATTCGTCCGTGGAGTCCTGGCCGTGCGCGAGCTTCACATAGGCGATCTGATGGCAGACGTGGTAGCGCCTGCTGCTGGTGAGGTCGGTACGGCGGAACTGACGGTCCAGCACCTCCAGCGCCTCGGCGTAGCGTTTGGCCCCGGTGTAGAAGTCGATGAGGATGTTGTCGAGGGCGTGGCCGGGCTGGATCATGCCCGCGCACTCGTGCTCGATGACACGGAGCGCGGCTTCGGCGCCGTCCACCCGGCGGGTGAGCCAGGCCAGGTCCTTGGCCGCGCTCTCCCGTTTCACGTTCTGTTTGATCGCCAGCCGGTAGGCGGCCTTCGCCGCTTCGAGGTTCTTCTCGCGGTGCTCCAGGTACTTGGCCTTCTGATACTGGTTCTCCCAGCCCCGTTGCCCGCCGGACGACCGCGCTGCCGTCGGCTCGGGCCTGCCCCGGGGGTCGCCGGCCAGGGGCCGCGGTCTGCTCTTCGGCGCTGCGGGCTCCGGCGGAACCACCCGCCGGGCGGTCAGCGCGGGAACGGCGCCCGGCGGCCGGGCAGCGGGTGCCGCCGCCGGTGCGGCACCGCCGAGCGCGGCACGCACCGCCGCGCGTGCGGTGTCGTCGTGGGCGGGGGCGTCGATGAGTTCGCCGAGCTGTCCGCGGCCGCCGTACGTGTCGAGCAAGCCGAGCAGTGCCGACCATGCCTCGGGGTCGCCGTCGGGGGCCGTGTCGTGGAAGTACCGCAGCAGCGCGAACCGGGCGGTCTCCGCGTCGCCGAGGTGGGCCGCGCTGACGGCCATCAGCCGACGGGCCACGACGTCGTCCGCCTCGGCGGCCTGGGTGAGGAAGTGATGCGCCGCCTCGGCGTCGTCCTTGAGCAGCGCCAAGGCGCCCACCAGGCGCGTGACTTCGGGATTGCCCCGCTCGACGTTCCACAGGTGGCGGGCACTGCCGTACAGCCGGCCGACGCGGCCGAAGCGGGGCTCCAGCTCGCCGATCTTCTGCGCGTTCTCGTACGAGTTCCGGATCCGCTCCAGTTCCTTGCGGTTCTGCGGACTGACGTAGATCCCCATGTCCAGCGGGGCGACCGGCAGTTGGGCGATGGCGGCGAGCGCTTCCGCGCGCCAGGCCGGATCGTCGCCGCGTAACGCCGCGGGCACGGACGGCTGCGGTCCGCGTGGCGACGGGAGTTGCGGGGCGTGGTCCGGCGCGGGGTCCGGCTGCGCGGGCGGTTCCTGCGCGGGAGGTACCTGAGTCGGGGGTTCGGGGCTGCCGGACGCAACGGGCACGGCGGATGCGGCAGGACTCAGCTGGGCGAAGGCCACCGTCGGCAGTGCCACCGCGATGACCTGCCCATCGGGTTTGCGCAGATTCAGGCGACTGAGGGTGAGCCCTTCCAGTACGCCCTCGAAGCGGTCTCCGGTGGTCATCACGATCTCGATGGAGTCACCGACCCGGGCCACCGACTGGATGAAATCCGCGTCCAACCCAACCTCCCCACACCTGTCCGGGGGAGAAAAGCGGCGCTCGTGCCGGCCCCCCGAAGAAAATCTTCACCGGCACAGGTCAACTGTAATACGGATCACACCGACTGGTTCCGCTCTCCGCCAACACTCGAAACGACTCGGGACGCGCCCGGACGAGATGTTTCCTTGGATGGCCGTCGGACTGGAGGTCCGGGGCCCCTTCTGCGACCGCCGACCTGTTGCCCCCGACGGTGCTGAATCGGGCCAAGGACTGACGACACTACGGCGAAAACCAGCAGCGAACGCGTCGATCGTCAGGAAACACTTCGGCCGCAACCGGCTGATTGCCTGCGCAGGAAACACCCATCCCACAAGAGAGGTAATCCACATGGCGCACACGATCGTCAATCCCGACGGTCTGCACGACCCGGGCCCGTTCGGTTACAGCCACACCGCCGGCGTCCCGGCCGGCACGGAGCTGGTGTTCGTCTCGGGTCAGTACGGATCGGGCCCGGACGGCATGGTTGTCTCGAACGACTTCAACGAGCAGGTGCAGCAAGCGTTCAGCAACCTCGGCACGGCCCTTGCGGCCCACGGGCTCGACCTCACCGACGTCGCCCAGCTCAGGACGTATGTGGTGAACCCCGACTTCGACAAGCTCAAGTCAATCGGCCAGGCCGTGGCGAGCGGCGGCGCCGAGAAGCCGCCCACGCAAACCGTCATCGGGGTCGCCGGCTTGGCCATGCCCGACATCCTGTTCGAGGTCGAAGCGATCGCATCCAGCACAGATCCAGCACGGTGGCGGTTTACCCGGCACCTCCGAGCGATCACGAAGCCGTTGCGTTGTGTACACATGAGACACTCGGTACGCTTGGGTGCATGACGCAGCCGCTGCCCATAGAGTCCATCCGCGATGTCCGGGCGCACCTGGCCGAGGTCGTGGAGCGGGCCGACCGGGACGACGTACCCACCGTGATCACCCGACGCGGCAAGCAGGTCGCCGCCGTTGTCTCCATAGAGGTGCTGCGCAAGTACCAGGAGTGGGAAGAGCGCGAGATCAACCGGATCATCGACGAGCGCATGGCCAATCCGGCGCCCGGCATCCCGATCGAGGACATCATGAGGGAGACGCTGGCGCGCAGTGAGTGAGTACCGCACCGCCTTCCGGCCCGAGGCTCAGGCCGAACTCCGCAAGGTCCCGCGAGACATGGCCCTCCGCATTCTGGCCAAGTTGACCGAGCTGGAGAGTGACCCTCTTGGGTTCAACATCACCGCCCTCGTCTCCCAACCCGACCGCCGCCGCCTACGCGTGGGCGACTACCGCGTGATCTACACGATCGACAACGGCGAGCTGGTGGTGTGGGTCGTGCACGTCGGGCATCGCTCCACTGTGTACGACACCTGAGTACGCCTGACGTCGGGTCAGAAGATCCAGCACCGATCCAGCACAGGATGGACGAAGGGGCCGGCCTCTCGCGAGTCCGACCCCTTCTGACCTGCGTTTTTGCCACGTTGAGCAACGTGGTGTTATTTCATCCGCTCAGACGTTGAAGCGGAACTCCACGACATCCCCGTCCTGCATCACGTAGTCCTTGCCCTCCATGCGGGCCTTGCCCTTCGCGCGGGCCTCGGCGACCGAGCCCGTCTCGACCAGGTCGGCGAAGGAGATGACCTCGGCCTTGATGAAGCCCTTCTGGAAGTCGGTGTGGATGACACCGGCGGCCTCGGGAGCGGTCGCGCCCTTCTTGATGGTCCAGGCGCGGGACTCCTTGGGGCCGGCCGTCAGATAGGTCTGCAGGCCGAGGGTGTTGAAGCCGACGCGCGCGAGGGTGGCGAGGCCGGGCTCGTCGGCGCCGACCGACTGGAGGAGTTCCAGCGCGTCCTCCTCGTCGAGTTCGGCGAGGTCGGCCTCCAGCTTGGCGTTCAGGAAGATCGCCTCGGCGGGGGCGACCAGGGCACGCTGCTCGTCCTTGAAGGTGTCGTCGGTCAGCTCGTCCTCGTCGACGTTGAAGACGTAGAGGAAGGGCTTGGTGGTGAGCAGGTGCAGGTCGTGCAGCAGCTCGTTGCGCTCGGTGCCCTGGACGATGCCGTGGGCGAAGAGCGTGTCGCCCTTCTCCAGGATCTCCTTCGCCTCCTCGACGGCCTTCACCTTCGGGGCGATGTCCTTCTTGATCCGGGACTCCTTCTGGAGCCGCGGCAGGACCTTCTCGATGGTCTGGAGGTCGGCGAGGATCAGCTCGGTGTTGATCGTCTCGATGTCGTCCTTGGGCGAGACCTTGCCGTCGACATGGACGACGTTCTCGTCCCGGAAGGCGCGGATGACCTGGCAGATCGCGTCGGACTCGCGGATGTTCGCGAGGAACTTGTTGCCCAGGCCCTCGCCCTCGCTGGCGCCGCGCACGATGCCCGCGATGTCGACGAAGTCGACGGTCGCCGGGAGGATGCGCTGGGATCCGAAGATTCCGGCCAGTTTCTCCAGGCGGGCGTCGGGCACGCCGACGACGCCGACGTTCGGCTCGATCGTGGCGAACGGGTAGTTGGCCGCCAGCACGTCGTTCTTGGTCAGGGCGTTGAACAGGGTCGACTTGCCGACATTCGGCAGACCGACGATTCCGATCGTGAGCGACACGTTGCGACTTCCCGTACGTGAGAGGACTGGGGCTGGGGCGGGGCCCGGTCCTTCTTCGATGCGCGGGCCGATCCCCCAGTCTACGGCGTGCCGGGACCCGCCCCGGCGACGTATCGAACGCATGGCCAGGCTGCGCCCCACGGCGTGTCTGAGGGGCGATTGGGCACATAAACCGACCTAGGTTGGTCCAGTGGAGCAACACAGGACGCGACCCCGGCAGTACCGACCGCCGCGCGGCAGGCCGCCGCTGCCCGCGCAGGCGCAGCGCCGTCCGGCGGCGGTACGGCGGCCCGCACCCCCGCCCGCCCCGGCCCGTCCGACGGTACGGCGGCTGCCGAATCCGCGGCTGACCGGGCTGGGCGGCGGTCTGTTCTGCGGGGCTGTGATGGTCGTGCTCGGGTGGCTCGACCAGGTGCTGTTCGGGGCGTCGCTGACCGTGTACGGGGTGCTGTTCCTGCCGGTGTGCGCGCTGACCGCCTGCTGGATCCGGCGGGGGGATCTCGTGACGGCTCCCGTGGTGGTACCGATCGCATTCGCCGTGGGGCTGCTTCCCCTGGCGGACGAGGGCGGGGGGTTCCTCGGCAGCCTGATGGGCCTTTTCACGGCGCTCGCGACGCAGGCCGGGTGGCTCTACGGCGGGACGCTCGTCGCGGGGGTCATCGCGACGGTGCGGAAGATCCGCCTGATGAGCCGCCGGGCCGCCCAGCAACGCTCACGCGTCTGACCTGCCCCTTCACCGGTCGGCCCCGGGACCGGCTACTCCCCCTCGGCCGCCCGCATCGCCGCGCCCACGATCCCCGCGTTGTTCTGGAGCTGCGCCGGGACGATCTCCGCCCTGATGCCCTCGATGAGGTGCAGGAACTTCTGCGACTTGCGGCTGACGCCGCCGCCGATGATGAACAGCTCCGGCGAGAACAGCATCTCCACATGGTCGAGGTACTTCTGGACCCGGTGGGCCCAGTGCTCCCACGTCAGCTCCTCGTCGTCCTTGACCTTGCTGGAGGCGCGCTTCTCCGCGTCGTGGCCGTGCAGTTCCAGGTGGCCCAGTTCGGTGTTGGGGACGAGGGTGCCGTCGATGAACAGGGCGCTGCCGATGCCGGTGCCGAAGGTGAGCAGGATGACGGTGCCCCGGCGGCCCCGGCCCGCGCCGAAGTTCACCTCGGCGACGCCGGCCGCGTCCGCGTCGTTGACGACCGTCACCGGGAGGCCGCCCAGCCGGCTGCTGAACAACGCGCGCGCGTCGGTGTCGATCCAGCTCTTGTCGACGTTGGCGGCGGTGCGGATCGTGGAGCCGCCGGTGACGACGCCGGGGAAGGTGAGTCCGACGGGTCCCGTCCACCCGAAGTGATCGACGACCTGCTGCACGCCGTCGGCCACGCCCTCGGGGGTGGCCGGGCGCGGGGTGAGCACCTTGAAGCGCTCCTTGGCCAGGTCGCCCCTGTCCAGGTCCACCGGGGCGCCCTTGATCCCGGATCCACCGATGTCCACGCCGAAGATCTGCATGGCCCTACGTTACGACGGACGACTGACAGTCACTCTGCCGAGGGGCCCGGTCACTCCTCGGAGGCGCCGGAACCGCCGCGCTCGGCGACCAGAGCCTCGGCCTCCTCGCGCAGGTCGCGGCGCAGTTCCTTCGGCAGCGAGAAGGTGATGGACTCCTCGGCCGCCTTGACGAGCTCGACGTCCTCGAAGCCGCGCCGGGCCAGCCACTCCAGGACCTGCTCGACGAGCACCTCCGGCACCGAGGCACCCGAGGTCACGCCGACCGTGGACACCCCCTCCAGCCAGGCCTCGTCGATCTCGTCGGCGAAGTCCACGAGGTAGGCCTCGCGGGAGCCCGCCAGCTTGGCGACCTCGACGAGCCGCTTGGAGTTGGAGGAGTTGCGGGAGCCGACCACGATCACCAGCTCGGCCTCGGCGCCCATCTGCTTCACCGCGAGCTGACGGTTCTGCGTGGCGTAGCAGATGTCGTCGCTGGGCGGGGAGATCAGCTGGGGGAACTTCTCCTGGAGCGCGTCGACGGTCTCCATGGTCTCGTCGACGGAGAGCGTGGTCTGCGACAGCCACACGACCTTGGAGGGGTCGCGGACCTCGACCTTGGCGACATCGCCGGGCCCGTCGACGAGCTGGATGTGCTCGGGGGCCTCGCCGGAGGTGCCGATGACCTCCTCGTGGCCCTCGTGGCCGATCAGAAGGATGTCGTAGTCCTCGCCCGCGAAGCGGACGGCTTCCTTGTGGACCTTGGTGACCAGCGGGCAGGTCGCGTCGATGGTGGCGAGCCGGCCTTGCGCGGCCTCCTCGTGCACGACGGGAGCGACACCGTGGGCCGAGAACATGACGATGTTCCCCGGCGGGACCTCCTCGGTCCGTTCGACGAAGACGGCGCCCTTCTTCTCCAGGGTCTGCACGACGTACTTGTTGTGGACGATCTCGTGCCGGACATAGATCGGGGCCCCGTACTGCTCCAGGGCCTTCTCGACGGCGATCACGGCGCGGTCCACACCCGCGCAGTAGCCCCGGGGGGCGGCGAGCAGGACACGGCGGCCAGGCGAAGCAGTCATGCGAACCATCGTAAGGCCGCGTCCGGGGCGCCGAAGATCGCGCACCTGTCACGTTCCGGCAGGAGCGGCGACCGGTTCGGGCGCGCCGTGATGTCGGCGGCGGCCGTTACGCTCGCGGCATGGCTGTGAACACGTCCCCAGAAGCCCCCCTGCCCGTCGGTGAGGTGTCGCGGCTCATCGGGGGGTGGATCGACCGGCTCGGCGCGGTGTGGGTCGAGGGGCAGATCACCCAGCTGTCCCGGCGGCCGGGCGCGGGTGTGGTGTTCCTGACGCTGCGTGACCCGTCGTACGACATTTCGGTGAGCGTCACCTGCTACCGGCAGGTGTTCGACGCGGTCGCCGATGTGGTGAGCGAGGGTGCGCGGGTCGTCGTCCTCGCCAAGCCCGAGTGGTATGCCCCGCGCGGGCAGCTGTCCCTGCGGGCCGCCGAGATGCGGCCGGTGGGGGTCGGGGAACTCCTCGCGCGACTGGAGCAGCTGAAGAAGTCCCTCGCCGCGGAGGGGCTGTTCGCGCCCGAGCGGAAGAAGTCCCTGCCGTTCCTCCCGCAGCTCATCGGGCTGGTCTGCGGCCGCGCTTCCGCGGCGGAGCGGGACGTGCTGGAGAACGCGCGGCACCGCTGGCCCGCGGTCCGCTTCGAGGTGCGCAATGTCGCCGTGCAGGGTGTGCACGCCGTGCCGCAGGTCGTCCAGGCCGTCAAGGAGCTCGACGCCCTGGATGACGTGGACGTGATCGTCGTTGCGCGCGGGGGCGGGAGCGTGGAGGACCTGCTGCCGTTCTCCGACGAACAGCTGGTGCGGGCGGTCGCGGCCTGCCGTACGCCGGTCGTGTCCGCGATCGGGCACGAGCCGGACAACCCGCTCCTCGACCATGTGGCCGACCTGCGGGCCTCGACGCCCACGGACGCGGCGAAGAAGGTCGTACCGGACGTCGGGGAGGAGTACGAGCGGGTGCGGCTGCTGCGGGACCGCGCGCGGCGCTGCATGGTGGCGTTCGTGGACCGCGAGGAACGCGGGCTGGCCCAGGCGCTCGCCCGGCCCTCGATAGAGGATCCGCACCGGATGATCGACGAGCGGGCCGATCATGTCGCCTCGCTGCTCGACCGGGGGCGCCGCACGCTCGGCCATCTCCTCGACCGCGCCGACTCGGAGCTGACGCACACGCACGCGCGCGTGGTGGCCCTCTCCCCCGCGGCGACCCTGCAGCGGGGCTACGCGGTCCTGCAGAAGGCCGACGGCCACGTGGTCCGCGACCCGTCCGAGGTGGCGCCGGACGAGACGCTCCGGGCGCGGGTCGCCGAGGGTGAGTTCACTGTCCGGGTCGATCCATAAGGTGGGGGCATGAGCAGCAACGTGGACGAAGCGCTCGGGTACGAGCAGGCGCGGGACGAGTTGATCGAGGTCGTACGGCGACTGGAGGCCGGCGGTACGACGCTGGAGGAGTCGCTCGCCCTGTGGGAGCGGGGCGAGGAGCTGGCCAAGGTGTGCCGGACCTGGCTGGAGGGTGCGCGCAAGCGGCTCGACGCGGCGCTCGCGGAGGAGGAAAAGGACGGGGAGAACGGCTCCGAGCAGGGGCGGGACGGCCGGCCCGGATAACGACCACTAGAACCTAAGGTGATGCCGGGCGGCCCGAGCGCTGCCGGCGCGGGGGCCTTCCCGTGTCCGTCGTCCGTGTGCTCACGCCATCTTCAGCGCCCGTGCCATCTCGGTCAGCTGGGCGAACGACCCGGTGCCGGCCACGACCGTCGTCGCGCCCTTCTCCGTGAGCACCAGGGCGTCGTAGCGGCCGCCCGAGTAGCGCGTCCACGTCCGGCCGTCTATCCGCTGGGTCGTCTTCGTCGCCTCCGAGCCCTGGCTCGCCTCTTCGATGAACGCCGACCGCTTGCGGGCTGCCGACTGCTCGATCTGCACGTACTCGCCGTCGCGGGTGTGGAAGCCCAGATGCCAGGCGTCGGACTCGTCGCCGCGGAAGCGGACCGAGGTCGCCTTCCACTTCTGAGACAATCCTTCCGGCGCGGCCACCGGGTAGGACGCGGCCCGTCGTGCCGTCAGGAGCTCGACGCGGTAGTCGACCCGTTTGAGGTCGGGAGCGGAGTCGTCGTGCGGGACGAAGACATAGATGACTGCCGCCGCGATCCCGATCACGGCCAGGGAAAGGATCATGTCCCGGACCGTCTTCTGCTTACCGTTCGAACCTGCCACGCCCCTATCGTCGCAGGTACACCGCTCCGCTCATCCGTGGGGGCCACTGCTCATTTTGTCCGCCCGGCGATAGAGTCGAGCGCATACCCTCATCCGGCCGTCGTCGTATCAGAAAGGTGCGCTCCGATGACCGAGAATCATCATCTGCCGTCCGAGCTGGAAGTTCCCTCCGAAGCCCCCGACCGCAACCTCGCCCTGGAACTCGTCCGGGTGACCGAAGCCGCGGCGATGGCCGCCGGCCGCTGGGTCGGGCGTGGCGACAAGAACGGCGCCGACGGTGCCGCGGTCCGCGCCATGCGCACCCTCGTCTCCACCGTGTCGATGAACGGCGTGGTCGTCATCGGCGAGGGCGAGAAGGACGAGGCCCCGATGCTCTTCAACGGAGAGCGCGTCGGCGACGGAACCGGGCCCGAGTGCGACATCGCGGTCGACCCGATCGACGGCACCACACTGACCGCCAAGGGCATGCCGAACGCGATCGCGGTGCTGGCCGCCGCCGACCGCGGCTCGATGTTCGACCCGTCCGCGGTGTTCTACATGGACAAGCTGGTCACGGGCCCCGAGGCCGCCGACTTCGTCGACATCGACGCGCCCGTGGCCGTGAACATCCGCCGGATCGCCAAGGCCAAGCGGTCCGCGCCGGAGGACGTCACCGTCGTCATCCTCGACCGGCCGCGGCACCAGGGCCTCATCAAGGAGGTCCGGGAGGCCGGCGCACGCATCAAGCTCATCTCCGACGGCGATGTCGCCGGCTCGATCTACGCGCTGCGCGAGGGCACGGGCGTCGACCTGCTGCTCGGCGTCGGCGGCACGCCCGAGGGCATCATCTCGGCCTGCGCCGTGAAGTGCCTCGGCGGCACCATCCAGGGCAAGCTGTGGCCCAAGGACGACGAGGAGCGGCAGCGGGCGATCGACGCGGGGCACGACCTCGACCGCGTTCTGACCACGGACGACCTGGTGTCCGGCGAGAACGTCTTCTTCGTCGCCACCGGCATCACGGACGGGGAGCTGCTGAAGGGCGTGCGGTACCGGTCGGAGACGGCCACGACCGACTCGATCGTGATGCGGTCGAAGTCGGGGACGGTGCGCCGGATCAGCTCCGAGCATCGGCTCAGCAAGTTGCGGGCGTACAGCGCGATCGACTTCGACCGCGCGAAGTAGACGCCTGGAAGTACTGGAAGTAGACGCCTGAGGGGCGGGGAGCTGCGGAGCGCAGGCGGCTGCGGGTCGTCTGTGGCTGGTCGTGCAGTTCCCCGTGCCCCACGGGTACGTCAACCGGCCGCTTCTCAGAGGTGACCCGGCGTGATAGAAGGTGGGGCGTCCCCGGTGCGGAGGGGGCGCCCCCTTCTGTGTCTGAACGGGCCGACTAGCCGGCCTTTGCTATGCGGTTCGTCGCTCGGGCGGCCTTCTGGAGTTCTACGTCACGGCGGCGTCGGCGGGCCAGGACCACACGGCGTTCCGCTGCGGTCAGGCCGCCCCAGACGCCGTACGGCTCGGGTTGCAGGAGTGCGTGCTCGCGGCATTCGACCATCACCGGGCAGCGCGCACAGACCCGCTTGGCCGCCTCCTCGCGGGAGAGCCGGGCGGCGGTGGGTTCCTTGGAAGGTGCGAAGAACAGGCCGGCCTCGTCGCGCCGGCACACCGCCTCGGTGTGCCACGGTGCGTCTTGGTCCCTGTCACGCACGGGCACCCGCTGGGCCGGCACGGCAGCTACCTGCAGGGACGAATGCGGCGGTTGCAGCACGGTCTACTCCTGACGACGGCTTCGCGAGCGAGAGACGATGCAGCAAGGCCTACCCGCTGTGCGCGTGCCTATGCACTGAGTTCCGAACCGCTGGGTTTCGTGGGATGTTGCGGCACACCGAGAGCACACCGCGAAGGGACCGCGGGTGAACCAATTCCCTTCGGAGAAGGTCGAATTCGCAACCGTCAACGATCCAGATGCTTGCGCATACCCCTGTCGACCTTGCGCTGGACGCGGTCGAGGATGTCCGCCACGAGCTTGCCCCGCTTGGGCCTGCCCTCGATGTTGCCGAGCACCGCCCAGCCGTCGACATAGACGACGGGAGCCTCGGGGTCGTCCGAATCCAGCGTGTCCACCTCGAAGTTGCCGAGGACACCGCCGCCGGTGCCGCGCAGCGAGATGTTCTCCGGGACGCGGACCTCGACGCTGCCGAAGACGGAGATCGCCTTGATCACGACCTGCTGGTACTCGAAGAGCGCCTCGCTCAGGTCGATCTCGACGCTGCCGAAGATCGCGTACGCGTGGATACGGCGGCCGGCGCGCCAGCGGCCCCTGCGGACGGCGCTGCTGAAGACGGCCACGACGTTGTCGTCGGCGTCGGCCGGCAGGGCCGCCGCGGGGCGGTTGGGGGCCGAGGCGAAGGCCGGCGCGGACCGGCGGTGGGCGGCCGGCAGGTCCCGTATGAAGACCTCCAGCTCGCCGACCGTCTTGGCGTGCAGCACCCCCTCGACGCGCTCGGCGTGCTCGTCGGCGGTCAGGCGGCCCTCGGCGAGGGCCTCACGGAGGATGTCCGCGATGCGGTCGCGGTCGGCGTCCGAGGCGCGGAGTTCGGAGACGGCGGGCGCGGTCTGCTTCTGAAGGTCCACGACAGCAGCGTACCCAAACGCGATAGATCGCGACTAGGGGGTGTCGCTTGGATCAGGCTGGCCGTGAGAAGCGGCGCCTTGCAGCCAAGCCGAGAAAAACGGGGTGTGGTGCGTGCAGCTGCAAGGCGGAGGAGGGCGTCAACGCGATGGGGGTCCCCCCGCTCGAGCGAAGTCGAGAGTGGGGGAGTTGGCAACCGACGACAACGCCGCAGATGTGCGCACCACACCCCGCGACGCCGGCATGATCCAAACGACACCCCCTAGGGGGGTGCGGGTGCCTGTGTGCGGGGAACTGAGCCTTACCTCACAGGTTCGCCGTCAGTGGCAGGTTCTACGCTGGTGGGCGCCCGCCAATGGAGGACGGGCAGCTGTCTGTCAAGTGAGGAATGGGCGACATGCCTGAGTTCGCGTACACCGATCTGCTCCCCATGGGAGAGGACACCACCCCGTACCGGCTGGTGACCTCCGAGGGTGTCTCCACCTTCGAGGCCGACGGGCGGACGTTCCTCAAGGTGGAGCCGGAGGCGCTGCGCAAGCTGGCCGAGGAGGCCGTCCACGACATCCAGCACTATCTGCGCCCGGCCCATCTGGCCCAGCTGCGCCGCATCATCGACGACCCCGAGGCGTCGAGCAACGACAAGTTCGTCGCCCTCGACCTGCTGAAGAATGCGAACATCGCGGCCGCGGGCGTGCTCCCGATGTGCCAGGACACCGGCACGGCGATCGTGATGGGCAAGCGCGGGCAGAACGTCCTCACCGAGGGGCGTGACGAGCAGGCCCTGTCCCGCGGTATCTACGACGCGTACACGAAGCTGAACCTGCGCTACTCGCAGATGGCTCCGCTCACCATGTGGGAGGAGAAGAACACCGGCTCCAACCTCCCGGCGCAGATCGAGCTGTACGCGGCGGACGGCGGCGCGTACAAGTTCCTGTTCATGGCCAAGGGCGGCGGCTCTGCCAACAAGTCGTTCCTCTACCAGGAGACGAAGGCCGTTCTGAACGAGGCCTCCATGATGAAGTTCCTGGAGGAGAAGATCCGTTCGCTGGGCACGGCCGCGTGTCCGCCGTACCACCTGGCGATCGTGGTGGGTGGCACGAGCGCCGAGTACGCCCTGAAGACCGCGAAGTACGCCTCCGCGCACTACCTCGACGAGATCCCCGCCGAGGGCTCGCCGCTCGGCCACGGCTTCCGGGACAAGGAGCTGGAGGAGAAGGTCTTCGAGCTGACGCAGAAGATCGGCATCGGCGCGCAGTTCGGCGGCAAGTACTTCTGCCACGACGTGCGCGTGGTGCGGCTGCCGCGGCACGGCGCGTCCTGCCCGGTCGCCATCGCCGTGTCCTGCTCGGCCGACCGTCAGGCGGTCGCGAAGATCACGGCGGAGGGTGTCTTCCTGGAACAGCTGGAGACCGACCCGGCGCGGTTCCTGCCGGACACGACGGACGCCCACCTCGACGAGGGCGACGTGGTGCGGATCGACCTCAACCAGCCGATGGACGACATCCTCGCCGAGCTGACCAAGTACCCGGTGAAGACCCGGCTCTCGCTCTCCGGCCCGCTGGTCGTGGCCCGGGACATCGCGCACGCCAAGATCAAGGAACGGCTGGACGCGGGTGAGGAGATGCCGCAGTACCTGAAGGACCACCCGGTGTACTACGCAGGTCCGGCGAAGACGCCCGAGGGGTATGCGTCGGGTTCGTTCGGTCCGACGACGGCCGGCCGCATGGACTCGTACGTCGAGCAGTTCCAGGCGGCGGGTGGCTCCAAGGTGATGCTGGCGAAGGGGAACCGCAGCAGGCAGGTCACCGACGCGTGTTCCGCCCACGGCGGTTTCTACCTCGGCTCCATCGGTGGTCCCGCCGCCCGTCTCGCGCAGGACTGCATCAAGAAGGTCGAGGTCGTCGAGTACGAGGAGCTCGGGATGGAGGCGGTCTGGAAGATCGAGGTCGAGGACTTCCCCGCGTTCGTCGTCGTCGACGACAAGGGCAACGACTTCTTCCAGGATCCGGCGCCGGCGCCGACGTTCACGTCGATTCCGGTGCGGGGGCCCGGGCTCGCGTAGGGCTCCGCCGGTTGGGGGGCTGGCCGACTGGCCGGGGGTGAGCTGGCCCGGCCTCCGGCCCCCGCGGCCCCAGGGGGCTCCGCCCCCCGGACCCCCGTTCGGCCTGAACGGCCTCGTCCTCAAACGCCGGACGGGCTGGAATTCCCGGACCCCCCGACGGCCCGCACAGCAGCGCCCTCAAGCACCGGACGGCTGGAATTCCCAGACCCCGCCGACCCGCACAGCCACACCCCCAACCCCGGACGAACCGGGTCCCCGCCCCCACCTCCCAACTGCTCACCCAGCCACGCCCCAAACACCCGACGGCCTGAAAGCCCTGCACCCGGGCGGAGCAGGGATCGGAACAACACCGCCCGTCCGATCGCTGTATCCGGCATGAGTGAATACCGGATCGAGCACGACTCCATGGGTGAGGTCCGCGTTCCGGCGGACGCCAAGTGGCGGGCGCAGACTCAGCGTGCCGTCGAGAACTTCCCCATCTCCGGGCAGCGCATCGAGCGTGCCCACATCGAGGCGCTGGCGCGGATCAAGGGTGCCGCCGCGAAGGTGAACGCCGAGCTCGGGGTGCTCGACAAGGACGTCGCCGAGGCGATCCAGGACGCGGCTGCGGAGGTCGCCGAGGGCGCGTGGGACGCCCACTTCCCCGTCGATGTGTTCCAGACGGGGTCGGGAACCTCGTCCAACATGAACACCAACGAGGTCATCGCCACCCTCGCGAGTGAACGGCTCGGCAGGGACGTACACCCGAACGATCACGTCAACGCCTCCCAGTCCTCCAACGACGTCTTCCCGTCGTCCCTCCACATCGCCGCCACCGCCGCCGTCACCCGCGATCTCGTTCCCGCCCTCGAACACCTGGCCGCCTCGCTGGAACGCAAGTCCGCGGAGTTCGCCGATGTGGTGAAGTCGGGGCGGACGCATCTCATGGACGCGACGCCGGTGACCCTCGGGCAGGAGTTCGGGGGGTACGCGGCGCAGGTGCGGTACGGGGTCGAGCGGCTGGCCGCCTCGCTCCCCCGGCTCGCCGAGCTGCCCCTCGGGGGCACCGCGGTCGGCACCGGCATCAACACGCCGCCCGGTTTCTCCGCCGCCGTCATCGAGGAGATCGCCCGTGTCACGGGGCTGCCGCTCACCGAGGCCCGCAACCATTTCGAGGCGCAGGGCGCGCGGGACGGGATCGTGGAGACGAGCGGGCAGCTGCGCACCATCGCCGTGGGGCTGACGAAAATCGCGAATGATCTGCGGTGGATGGCTTCCGGGCCGCGGACCGGTCTCGCCGAGATCTCCCTGCCCGACCTCCAGCCCGGATCCTCGATCATGCCGGGCAAGGTCAATCCCGTCATTCCGGAAGCCGTGCTGATGGTCGCCGCGCAGGTCACCGGCAATGACGCCGCGGTCGCCGCCGCGGGGGCCGCCGGCAACTTCGAGCTCAACGTCATGCTGCCCGTCATCGCGAGGAACGTCCTGGAGTCCGTCCGGCTGCTGGCCCAAGTCTCGCGGCTGCTCGCGGACCGGACGATCGACGGGATCGTCGCGCATCGGGAACGGGCTCGCGAGTACGCCGAGTCCTCGCCTTCCGTGGTCACCCCGCTCAACAAGTACATCGGATACGAGGAGGCCGCCAAGGTCGCCAAGAAGTCGCTGGCCGAGCGCAAGACGATCCGCCAGGTCGTCCTGGAGGGCGGGTATGTCGAACGCGGGGACCTGACGGTGGAACAGCTGGACGAGGCCCTGGATGTGCTGCGGATGACACACCCGTAACCGGACGAGCCCGATGACGGGCGTGTGAACCATGACCGGAAGCGCAGCGTCGTATGCCTATGGCACCTAATATCTGTCCATGGCAGGCGGTGGAGCGATGAGACGAGCGGAAGCGGGCGGGTCGGCGGCGCACTGGGAGCCCGGGAGTCAGATCCTGTGGCGGTACCGGGAGAACGCCGGCGCACGCTTCCATATCGCGCGCCCCGTGACCGTCGTACGGGACGACGACGAGATACTCGCCGTCTGGATGGCGCCCGGCACCGAGTGCGTCAAGCCCGCGCTCGCCGACGGCACGCCGCTGCACCAGGAACCGCTGGAGTCGCGCTACACCAAGCCCAGGACGGTGCAGCGCGACCGGTGGTTCGGCACCGGGGTGCTGAAACTGGCGCGCCCCGGTGAGCCGTGGTCGGTGTGGCTGTTCTGGGAGCCGGGCTGGCGGTTCAAGAACTGGTACGTGAACCTCGAACAGCCGCTGGCGCGTTGGCACGGCGGGGTCGACTCCGAGGACCACTTCCTGGACATCTCCGTCCACCCGGATCGCAGTTGGCACTGGCGGGACGAGGACGAGTTCGCGCAGGCCCAGCAGGACGGGCTGATGGACGCCCGGCTGGCCGCGCTGGTGCGGGAGGCGGGGCGGTCCGCGGTGGAGGTGATCCGCGCCTGGGGCCCGCCGTTCTCGGACGGCTGGCAGCACTGGCGTCCGGATCCGTCCTGGACGGTTCCCGCACTTCCGGAGGACTGGGACCGCACTCCCGTGCAGATGTCCTCATGAGACCCTTGATGCGCCCCCGGGCAAGAAACGTAGGATCGTCCTCCGCAAGGGGCACGCTGGGGCAACTTACCGCGCAGGCGCTGGGCTTGACCGATCGTCACCGAGGGGCGGCAGGACGTGAGCGAGGGGTACGAGGGCAACACCGGCAGGGGCCGCACACGGGGCCCCGGTTGCACAGGAACAGCCTCTGACCACGCGGGGATTCCGTTCCGGGGACACGTATTCCGGGTATCGGCATTCCTGCGGGACGAACTGCACGCGCGGCGCGCAGCCCCGGACGGACGGATTCGACACGCGTGACGGAGTACCCCACCTCGTTCGAGCGCCCCCAGCCGGGCGCCGACCCCGCGGACCCCCGCGGGGCGCTCCTGCGTTCCTCGGCGCCTCCCCCGGCGCCCGCCGGCGCGAGCGCCTTACCCGCACAGGGACGGACGGGAGAGACGCCGTCCAGGCCCGGCACGGGCACCACCGCACCGGGCACCACCACGCCGTGCGGCAACGGCAAGGACCCCTCGGGTGCGGTGGGCTCCGACGGCACCGGCCCCGAGCACTCCCAGCCCGCCACCGCCGAGACCGGTACCCACCGTCCGCGGCCGGTGCCGGAGGCCGAGGCCATCCCGGTGCAGCCGGCCGCCGACCAGGACCGGACGGCCGTGTCCCAGGCCGGCCAGGAGCGCCGTTCCGGACAGGGACTGCCGCCCGGGCGGCCCACGCCGATGCGGCGGGACGGGGACCGGCTGCGGTTCGTGGGCGCCGCGACCCGGCGGATCGCCCGCGGCATCGACCTCGACGAGATCGTGATGGGGCTGTGCCGGGCCACCGTGCCGACCTTCTCGGACGCGATCCTCGTCTATCTGCGCGACCCGCTGCCGGTCGGCGACGAGCGGCCCACCGGCCCGCTGGTGCTGCGGCTGCGCCGCACCGACCGGATCCCGGAGGAGCGGGACACCGACGGCGGGTTCACGCCCGCCGTCCAGCCGGAGCCCTCCGAACTGGACACCATCGGCACCGAACTGTGCGAGGTACGGCCCGGCAGCGCGCTCGCCGAGGTGCTGCGCGGGGTGCGGCCCGTCTTCACGGACACGCCCGCCGCCCGTGCCGCACTGCCCGAACTGCTGGGCGAAGGAAGCGAGTTCGTGGTGCCCGCCGAACAGCGCGCCATCCTCGCCCCGCTGCGCGGCCGGCGCCGGGTCATCGGCGCCGCGCTGTTCCTGCGCCGCCCGGAGCGCATCCCCTTCGAGGCCGACGACCTGCTGGTGGCCGCCCAGCTCGCCACACACAGCGCGCTCGGCATCGACAAGGCCGTGCTGTACGGACGTGAGGCGTACATCGCCGACGAGCTCCAGCGCACCATGCTGCCGGAGACGCTGCCACGGCCTACGGGCGTCCGGCTGGCGTCCCGCTATCTGCCGGCCGCCGAGACCGCGCGGGTCGGCGGGGACTGGTACGACGCGATTCCGCTGCCCGGCAGCCGGGTCGCCCTGGTCGTCGGCGACGTCATGGGCCACTCCATGACCTCCGCCGCGATCATGGGCCAGCTGCGGACGACGGCCCAGACCCTCGCCGGGCTCGACCTGCCGCCGCAGGAGGTCCTGCACCATCTCGACGAACAGGCCCAGCGCCTGGGCACCGACCGCATGGCGACCTGCCTGTACGCCGTCTACGACCCCGTCTCGCACCGCATCACCATCGCCAACGCCGGCCATCCCCCGCCGGTCCTGCTGCACCTGGGCGGTCGCGCCGAGGTGCTGCGGGTGCCGCCGGGCGCGCCGATCGGTGTGGGCGGTGTCGACTTCGAGGCCGTGGAGCTGGACGCGCCCGCGGGGGCGACCCTGCTCCTCTACACCGACGGGCTCGTCGAATCCCGCCTCCGGGACGTGTGGACGGGTATAGAGCAGCTGCGCGAGAAGCTCGCCGCGACCGCGCAGCTCACCGGCCCCGATCATCCGCCGCCGCTGGAAGCGCTGTGCGACGAGGTGCTCGACATGCTCGGGCCGGGCGACCGGGACGACGACATCGCGCTGCTCGCCGCCCGCTTCGACGGGATCGCGCCGAGCGACGTGGCGTACTGGTTCCTGGAGCCGGAGGACGCGGCCCCCGGCCGGGCCCGGCGCCTGGCCCGGCGCGCGCTGTCCCGCTGGGGTCTGGAGGAGCTCAGCGACTCCGTCGAGCTCCTGGTCAGCGAGGTCGTGACCAACGCCGTGCGCTATGCCTCCCGTCCGGTCACGCTGCGGCTGCTGCGCACGGATGTGCTGCGCTGCGAGGTCGGTGACGATGTGCCGCAGCTGCCTCGGCTGCGGCAGGCGCGGGCGACGGATGAGGGTGGGCGTGGGCTGTATCTGGTGAACAGGTTGGCTCGGCGGTGGGGCGCTACTCGGCTGAGTACGGGGAAGGTCGTCTGGTTCGAACTGAACCGGGGGTAGCGGTACGAAGGGCGCCCCGATCGGGGCGCCCTTCGCTGTTCCTGCCGGCTGCTGTTCGTTCCTACTGGCCGCTGTTCGGATCCACCGGATCCTCGGGGATCTCACCCGTCGGTGACGTCGTCGGGGCCGTGGGCTCGTTCGTCGTCGGTGGGGTCGTCGGTTCCTCGGAGGTCGGCGGGGCGGACGTCGGCTCCTTGGTGGTCGGCGGGGCGGTCGTCGGCTCCTTGGTCGTCGGCTCGTCGGAAGGCGTGGAGGACGGCTTCTGCGAGAAGGTCGGCGACTGGATCGGCTGCACCGCGGCGCCCTGGTCGGTGTCCAGGTCGAACTGGGTGATCTTGGTGTCGACTCCGAAGGTGTACGCCGCCCAGATCTGCGCCGGGTAGCCGCCACCGTTGATACGGCCCGGGGCCGGGATGAGGCCCGTGGCGCCGGTCAGGGTGACCTGGGGGTGCGGCGGCTTGGCGGACTCGCCGAACAGGCCCACCGAGGTGACCAGGTTCGGGGTGTAACCGGTGAACCAGGCCGACTTGTTGTTGTCGGACGTACCGGTCTTGCCCGCGACCTTCTGGCCGATGCGCTTCGGGTTGTCCCGCACCGACGTCCGGGCCGTGCCGTCGTCGACCACGCCGGTGAGCACCGAGGTGACCGAGTCGGCTGCCTCGCGGCTGATGACCTCGTCCCCGACCGGATCCGGGGGGTCGACCTTGAGGGAGCTGTGCTCGACCTTCTTGATGACCGCCGGGGTGACCTTCTTGCCGTGGTTGTCGAGGGTGGCGTAGACACCGGCCATCTCCAGCGGGCTCGCGCCCATGGTGCCCAGGGTCTGCGCCGGTACCGCCTCCAGCCCGTCGGTGTGCATGCCCAGGTCGCTCGCGGTCTTGAGCACCTTGTCCATGCCGACGTCGACGCCCATCTGCGCGAAGACGGAGTTGATGGACTTGTTCATCGCCGTCTGGACGGTGACGTTCCCGTAGCTCCGGTCGTCCTCGTTCTCCGGGGCGAAGGCGATGTCGCTGCCCTCGACGGGGCGCTTGCTCGTGCCGTCGTAGACCGAGTTCGCCATGATCTGGTTGCCGTCCTGCGTCTCGGCCTCGTCGTCGAAGGCCGCGGCGAGGATCACCGGCTTGAAGGTGGAGGCGGGCTGGTAGTCCGGGCGGGTGGCGTTGTTCGTGTAGTGCTTGAGATAGTCCACGCCGCCGTACATCGCGACGACCGCGCCCGTCTTCGGGTTGACCGAGGCGGCACCGGCCTGAACGTTCCCGTCGACCTTGCGCTTCTTCTTGTCGAGCTTGCTGGTCAGCTGTTCCTTGACCGCCTTCTCCAGCGCCGTCTGCTTCTTCTTGTCGATGTTGAGCGTCATGGTCCAGCCGCCGGCCTCGACCATCGCCTCGGCCTGCTTGGCGTCCTCGGCGGTGCCCTGGGCGACAAGCTGCTTCTCCATCTCGTCGTTGGCGGCGTCCACCAGGTAGCCGATCTGGCCGCGCATACCGGCCGAGGGCCTCGGCTCCTTGGGCACCGGGAACTTCATCGAGTCGCGCTCGGCCTGGTCCAGCCAGCCCTCCTCGACCATGTTGTTCAGGACGTAGTTCCAGCGGTTCTTGACCAGCCTCTTGCCGTTGTCGGTGGCGACGGCCCAGTCGTACTGGCTCGGTGCCTGGAGCAGAGCGGCGAGGTAGGCGCCCTGCGCGACGCTGAGCTTCTCGGCGTCGACGCGGTAGTAGGCCTGGGCGGCGGCCTGAATGCCGTAGGCGCCGCGGCCGTAGTAGCTGGTGTTGATGTAGCCGGCGAGGATGAAGTCCTTGTCCTTCTCGCGGTCCAGCTTCAGCGAGATGACCAGTTCCTTCAGCTTGCGCGTGACGGTCTGATCCTGGGTCAGATAGTAGTTCTTGACGTACTGCTGGGTGATCGTCGAGCCGCCCTGGGCGCCCTTGCCGGAGAGCGTGTTGAGCAGACCGCGTGCCGTGCCCTTGAGGTCGACGCCGGCGTCCTTGTAGAAGGTCTTGTTCTCGGCGGCGACGAAGGTCTTCTGCACGGGCTTGGGGACCTGCGCGAGGTCCACGACCTCACGGTTGAGGTCGCCGTTGCGGGTCAGGATCGTGCCGTCGCTGTACTTGTAGACGTTGCTCTGGAGCCTGGCGTCCTCGTTCCCGCTGGCGGGGATGTCGATCATCAGGTACAGCACGACGAAGGAGCCGATACCGAGCAGACACAGGCCGAAGAACGTACCCAGGATCTTCTTCCAGGTGAACAGCCTGCGTATGAGGCTCTTGTCGCTCGTGCCGCCCCTGGCGCTCCTCCTGGCGGCCGCCCGGCCCCGCGGAGCCGTCGGCGCCGAGCCCATGGCCGCCTGCGACGAGCGGTTCCTGGGCGCTGCGCGACGGCCACCACGCTGTCGCGCTCGTCTCTCTTCCGCTCGTCCCATGAGTCGCTTCGCTCCGCTTTCTACTCGGCCGTCATGCAGGGTCGTGGCTCAGGTCAGCTCAGAAAGCTAACACCGCTCTCTATGACAAACGGCGCGCGATCCGGTCTTTACGGGCGTGAGAATCAGCACCCGTTCCAACGGAACCGACGAATAACGGGGGCCGAGGGTTGCTCGGGATGCGGCAGGGACGGTTAAAGTGCTATCACTTAGATAGACCGGAGCTAGCGACAGCGACCGGAGCACCGACAGAACGGGGACCCCATGTCCGCACACACCGACGACATACCCGAGATGCCCGCGCCACGCGTGCAGGAGTTCGCCGCGCACAACATCGGCGGCGGGCTCGCGCTGCTGCTCGGGCTGGTCGGACTGCTGATCGGCGCCGGGACGATCATGGGCGGCTCGACCGTCGCCGTGGCGGGCCCCAAGGCCGCGCTGATCGTCACCGGCATCGTGATCGCCGCCGCCGCGTTCCTCGCGATGTGCGGGCTGAACATGGTGTCGCCGGGTGAGGCGCGGGTCGTGCAGCTCTTCGGGCGGTACCGGGGGACGATCCGCGAGGACGGGCTGCGCTGGGTGAACCCCTTCACCTCCCGCGCGAAGATCTCGACCCGCGTCCGCAACCACGAGACCGCCGTCCTCAAGGTGAACGACGCCTACGGCAACCCGATCGAGCTCGCCGCGGTGGTCGTATGGAAGGTCCAGGACACCGCGCAGGCCAGCTTCGAGGTGGACGACTTCCTGGAGTTCGTCGCCACCCAGACCGAGGCGGCCGTACGGCACATCGCCATCGAGTACCCCTACGACGCCCACGACGAGGCCGGGCTGTCGCTGCGCGGTGACGCGGAGGAGATCACCGAGAAGCTCGCCGTCGAACTGCACGCACGCGTGGAGGCGGCCGGGGTGCAGATCATCGAGTCGCGGTTCACGCATCTCGCCTACGCACCCGAGATCGCCTCGGCGATGCTCCAGCGGCAGCAGGCGGGGGCGGTCGTCGCGGCCCGGCGGGAGATCGTGGACGGAGCCGTGGGGATGGTCGAGGCGGCACTCGCCCGGATCACCGAGCGGGACATCGTGGAGCTGGACCCGGAACGGAAGGCAGCGATGGTGTCCAACCTGATGGTGGTGCTGTGCGGCGACCGGAGCCCGCAGCCGGTCCTCAACACCGGGTCCCTCTACCAGTGACGACCCCGTCCGAGGGCCCGGCCCCTCAGCGTCGGCCGCAGCAGCGCAAGCAGGTGCTGCTGCGGTTGGACCCCGCGGTGTACGAGGCACTGGCCCGCTGGGCGGGCGACGAACTGCGGTCGGCCAACGCGCAGATCGAGTTCCTGCTGCGCAGGGCGCTGCAGGAGGCGGGGCGGCTGCCGGGCGAGGCGGGTCCGCTGCCCCGCCGCGGGCGGCCGCCCCGGTCTCAGTAGCAGAACCGTGACAATCGGCCCCCACCTGCGCTCCCCCACACCCCGCCATGATCTACACACTCCGCGTATACATGGCGGGTATACACGCTGTGTAGAGTGCTGTCATGTCCATCGGTCACACCCTTCTGGGCCTGCTGGAGTCGGGGCCGCGCCACGGCTACGACCTGAAGCGGGCCTTCGACGAGAAATTCGGTCACGACCGGCCGCTGCACTACGGCCAGGTCTATTCGACGATGTCGCGCCTCCTGAAGAACGGACTCGTCGAGGTCGACGGGATCGAGGCGGGCGACGGCCCCGAGCGCAAGCGGTACGCGATCACCGACGCCGGGGTCTCCGACGTGGCGCTCTGGCTCGCCACTCCGGAGAAGCCCGAGCCGTATCTGCAGTCGACGCTGTACACCAAGGTCGTCCTCGCGCTGCTCACCCACCGCAACGCGGCCGACCTCCTCGACACGCAGCGCTCCGAGCATCTGCGGATGATGCGGATCCTCACCGACCGCAAGCGCAACGGCGATCTCGCCGACCAACTGATCTGCGACCACGCACTCTTCCATCTCGAGGCCGACCTGCGCTGGCTGGAGCTGACCGCCGCGCGTCTCGACAAACTCGCCGAGGCGGTGACCCGATGACGCATCATCCGGCTGGTTCCCTGCTCGCCGCGTCCGGACTGCGCAAGACGTACGGTCCCACGACCGCCCTGGACGGCGCCGAGTTCTCCATCCACCCCGGCGAGGTCGTCGCCGTGATGGGCCCCTCCGGCTCCGGCAAGTCGACCCTGCTCCACTGCCTCGCCGGGATCGTGCCGCCCGACGCGGGCTCGATCACGTACAACGGCCAGGAGATGGCCGGGCTGAGCGACACACAGCGCAGCGCGCTGCGGCGGTCCGAGTTCGGGTTCGTGTTCCAGTTCGGGCAGCTCGTTCCCGAACTGACCTGCGTCGAGAACGTGGCCCTCCCGCTGCGGCTGAACGGCACCGGCCGCAAGGAGGCCGAGCGCACCGCGCTGGCCTGGATGGAGCGCCTGGAGGTCGACGACCTCGGGGCCAAGCGGCCCGGCGAGGTCTCCGGCGGTCAGGGACAGCGGGTCGCCGTCGCCCGCGCGCTGGTCACCGGCCCGCGCGTGCTGTTCGCCGACGAGCCCACCGGCGCACTCGACTCCCTCAACGGCGAGCGCGTGATGGAACTGCTCACAGAGGCCGCCCGGTCCACCAACGCCGCCGTCGTGCTGGTCACGCACGAGGCGCGGGTGGCCGCCTACTCCGACCGCGAGATCGTCGTACGGGACGGGAAGTCCCGGGACATGGAGCGGGCCGTATGAGCGCCGGCCAGTGGTCGCGCGACCTGGGCATGGGCGCCAAGTTCGCGTTCACCGGCGGCCGCGAGGGCTGGGTCCGGGTCCTGCTGACGGCCGTCGGGGTCGGGCTGGGAGTGGCGCTGCTGCTGCTCACCACCGCACTGCCGGGCGCGATCAAGGCCCGGGACGACCGGGGATCGGCCCGCGACGACTTCACGTACATCAGCGAGGCCAAGCCGAAGGCCGACGACACGCTCATCATCGCGCGCACCGACTCGACGTACCACAGTGAGGACATACGCGGCCGGCTGACGGAACCCGAGGGTCCCAAGGCGCCGCTGCCTCCGGGCATCACGAAGTTTCCCGCGCCCGGGGACATGGTCGTCTCGCCCGCACTGGACAGGCTGCTGAAGTCGGACTCAGGCAAGCTGCTGCGCGAACGCCTGCCCTATCGCGTCACCGGCACCATCGCTCAGTCCGGGCTCATCGGCCCCGCCGAACTCGCCTACTACGCGGGCGCCGAGGGCCTGGGGAAGCGTCTGTCGGGCGGCAAGGTCGAGCGCATCGACTACTTCGGGCCGTCCGTCAAGCCACCTGGCGAGGGTCTGGACCCGGTCCTGCTGCTGCTCGTCCTCATGGTCTTCACCGTGCTGCTGATGCCGGTCGCCGTGTTCATCGCCGCGGCCGTGCGTTTCGGCGGCGAGCGCCGGGACCGCCGACTCGCGGCACTGCGCCTGGTCGGCGCGGACGGGCGGATGACCCGCCGGATCGCGGCGGGCGAGGCGCTCGCGGGGTCGCTGCTGGGATTGGTCTTCGGTACCGCGTTCTTCCTGGCGGGGCGCCAGTTGGTGGCGTTGCTCGAGGTGCGCGATGTCAGCCTGTTTCCCAGCGACCTCGATCCGTCCCCCGCGCTCGCCCTGCTCGTTGCGGCCGCCGTGCCCGCCGCGGCCGTCCTGGTGACGCTGTTGGCACTGCGCGGTGTCGTCATCGAACCGCTCGGCGTGGTCCGCACGACCAAGCCCCCGCGGCGCCGCCTGTGGTGGCGGCTGCTGCTGCCGCTGGCCGGCCTCGGCCTGCTGTACCCGATGGTCGGACAGGGCAACGGCAACGGCGACTTCAACGAATGGATGGTCATCGGCGGCACGGTCCTGCTGCTCGTCGGCATCACCGCTCTGCTGCCGTGGATCGTCGAGGCGGTGGTCGCCCGGCTGAACTCCGGCTCGGTTTCCTGGCAACTGGCCGTCCGCAGGCTCCAGCTGAGCAGCGGAACGGCCGCCCGCCTGGTCAACGGCATCGCGGTCGCGGTGGCCGGCGCGATCGCCCTGCAGATGCTGTTCTCGGGAGTCGAGGCCGCCTACACCAAGGAGACGGACAACGACGTCAGCCGGGCCCAGATGACCGTCGACGTGCGGGGCGGGGCGTCCCAGGAGAAGGTCGCCCGGGAGTTCGCACAGACCAAGGGCGTGCAGACGGCGAAGACCATCACCACGACGTATGTCGGAGAGCGGACGAACAATCCGGAGACGTCCATCGAGGTGGCCGTCGGCAGCTGTGCGGCACTGCGCGAGGTCGCGACCCTGAAGTCCTGCCGGGACGGCGAGATCTACCGCATCCTCGGCGGTGAGTACGACGAGGGCACCAGGGAGCTCGCCCAGGCCGGCCGCACGGTCTACTTCGACCCGTCGTACACCGACTACGAGCACCCTGCGGCGGCCTGGAAGGTGCCCGCAGGGCTGAAGACGGCGGCGCCCCGCGAGGACCCCACCGGCTACGCCCGGGACGGACTCCTCATCACTCCCCGTGCGCTGCCCGCGGCCGCGACGGCCGGCCTGTCGCAGAAGGTGTACGTCAGGTTCGACCCGTCGGTGCCGGACTCCCGCGACAACGTACGCAACACGGCCGCCCGGTTCGATCCGCTCGCGGACGTGTACAACATGACGGTCAGTGAGCAGTCCACCCAGTTCCGGTCCATCCGCACCGGGCTGTTCGTCGGCGCCACGTGTGTGCTGGTCCTCATCGGGGCGAGTCTGCTCGTCTCCCAGCTGGAGCAGCTGCGCGAGCGCAAGAAGCTGCTCTCGTCCCTGGTGGCCTTCGGCACCCGGCGCCGCACGCTGAGCCTGTCGGTGCTGTGGCAGACGGCGATACCGATCACGCTCGGCCTGGTCCTCGCCTCGACGGTCGGTCTGACGCTGGGCACGGTGCTGCTGAAGATGACGGGCACCAAGGTGACCGTCGACTGGCTGAGCGTGCTGACGATGACCGGCATCGGTGCCGCGGTCGTGCTGGTGGTGACCCTGCTCAGCATGCCGCCGCTGCTCCGGCTGATGCGCCCGGACGGGCTGCGCACCGAGTAGCGGCCGGCGGCCCCTCCCCCGCCACGGGGAGGGGCCACGGCATGCTCACAGGCTGTACTCCCGCACCACCCGCCGTACCTGGGCGAACAGCATGCCCACGTTCACCGACTTGCGGCAGACGACCACGGCGACCACGTCCTGCTGGTCGCTCATGCGCACGAACAGGTGGGTGAGGTTGTCGCTGTTGACCAGAATCTCCTGGAAGAAATGGGTGTCACTGGTGATCCCGCGGCGCTCCTTGAAGACGTCCTCGATCATCACGACCGTACGGCCCTGGAACAGGTCGAGGGTCGCTCCCGCCAGCAGATCCAGGACCTCGGGCGGATGGTTGTCGACCGTCTCGTACGACAGCAGCATGCCGGTCGACATGTCGACCGCGCCCGCGGCGACACATTCGGGGGCGTCGGTACGCAGGGACTTGACCAGGCCCATCACCTGATCGGAGAAACCGGGAGACATACGCTTCGTTGCCATGCCTTCACACTCCTTCCGTGGCCTTGTCAGTGAGGATCGCGCCGATCCGGTCCAGGGCCGGCTGGGTCGCCATGTGTAGACGGTCCACGTCCAGTCCCTCGTCGCCGAGCACGACGACCAGGGCGGTGTCGCCGACCGAGTAGAAGGCGGCGCAGCCGTGGCTGCCGTAGGTCACCGTCCGGCGCAGGATGCCGCGCGAGGTCGCGTCGGCGGTACGGCGGGCGAGGCCGAGGCCCGCCGCGGCGAGGGCGGCGAGGCCCTCGGGGTCGATGGAGTCGGCCGTGTCGGCGGCGATCAGCAACCCGTCGGCGGCCGCCACGGCGGTGTCGGTGATTCCGGTGACCTGTTCACGCAGGCCGCGCATTTCCAGCGCCAGCGCTTTGTGGTCCATGCAGTCAACTCTCCTGTTTCTGTTCACATCTGTTCGGCTCGTGCATGCACTCTTGTTCTCGCCGGCTCGTCCTGCCGGCTTGTGCATTCGCCTTGCTCATGTCGGCTTGCTCATGTCGCTTTCTTCGTTTCGGGTTCCGTTCCGCAGTCGGAAGAAGCCGCCGGGCCGTCGGCGAGGCAGGGCGGCCGGTACGGGGGGTGGCTGCGGTGGGGGGTATGCGGGAGGCTTGCGGTGGTGCACGCCCTGCCCTTCGGGGATGGCCCGGACCGGGATCGGCGGAGGCCCCTCGCACACGAGGAACCCCTCGCCGAGCATCCGGGCGATCTCGACGGTGACGGTGTAGACCCCGCGTCCTGACCGGAAGGCCAGGTCGCGGCAGGTACTGCGGCCGTCGGCCTGTGCGTGCAGCTCGCGTTGCAGCGCGGTGAGCGGGGCGGCGAGGTCCGGGACGGGGCGGGGGCGTTCACGGTCCGGCCGTACGGGGTGGGGCAGGGAGGTGATCGCCAGCAGTTTGCGGGCCGCGTCGTGGAGCAGCCTGATGGGCGGCTCGCCCACGGCGACCTGGGTGAACGGCTCGGCCGCGAGGCCGCGTTCGCAGCCGTCCACCCGGCCGGCGACGATCGCGAAGACCGCGTCGTGCAGGGCCATCGCGCAGACGACCCTGAGCTGCGCGGCGCCCGCGTACCCGCGGGTGATCAGTCCGGCCGCCGGCCAGCGCGCACCGCCGGCCTCCCGTACGAGACCGGCCCACTCCTCGCCGCTGACCCGGCCGGAGCGCAGCAGCAGAGCCTCCGGACCCGGGGCACCGGGGCTCTCGACCGCGACGACGAGTCCGCCGCGCAGATGGAAGGTGCCGCCGGGCATCCCGGACACACGCAGTTCCCCGCTGAACTCCTCACGCGCGCACGCGACCAGAGCCGACACGAGCAGGTCGTGACCGAACCGGTCGAGGGGACCCTGAATGTCCGACATCACTCCCCTTGGCCTGTCGCACATACGCCTGACGCGTAACGCTGAGGGAGGAATATGTATCAGCCCGGACGCATTTTCCGGGCGAGGTCTTGCTAGCTGCCTTCACCTGACGGAAGTTGAAATATCCAGCCGTTCGAAGAGCGATGTTCGGCGCTCATTTGAACGAATGTTGGAGAATGCTTTCAGGCGCCCTCGTCGAGCACCCGCACCGGCAACGGCCGCAACGCCTCACGCAGCGCGCCCGCCAGCTCCCCGTACTCGGCACCGCGCGCCGCGCCCGTGCGCATGGCCAGGGCGATGCGGCGGGTCGGGACCGGGTCGGCGAAGGAGCCCGTGAGGAGTTGGTTGCTGCGGGTTGTCTCGACCTTGAGGGCCGTGCGCGGGAGCAGGGTGACTCCGAGACCGCCGGCGACGAGCTGGACGAGGGTGGCGAGGCCGGCGGCGGTCGTGGTCACGGGGACGTCCTCGCGTCCGGCCTCCCGGCAGATGTCCAGGGCCTGGTCGCGCAGACAGTGCCCCTCGTCGAGAAGCAGCAGGTTCAGCGCGCGCAGCGCCTCGCGGGGGATGCCCTCGCGTCCGCCGAGCCGGTGACCGAGAGGTGTGAACAACGTCTTCTACCGCACGCGTCACCTGCTCTCGGACCACGAGTACGGCAATCTGCGGGCCGGCCTCCGGATGAACGTCATCGGCAACCCCGGTGTCGACAAGACCGACTTCGAGCTGTGGTCGTTCGCGGTGTCCGCCATCAACGGCTGCGGCCTGTGCCTCGACTCCCACGAGCAGGTGCTCCGCAAGGCGGGCGTCGAGCGCGAGGTCGTCCAGGAAGCGTTCAAGATCGCGTCCGTGATCCAGGCGGTCGGCACGACACTGGAGACGGAAGCGGTGCTGGCGGAGTAACTGTGCCGGCGGAGTAACTCGCCCTGCACTCATGGGGTCCCGGTCACCTTCGGGTGGGCGGGACCCGCTGTCTTACGCCGGCGGTGTGTCCGTCGTCGCCTGTGTCACCGGGGCCGCGTCGGCCACCGTGGCGCCCCTGGGTTTCGGGGAGTACCTGAGGGCCGGTTCCTGGGAGTACGCCCGGAGATAGCCCACCACCGTGTTGGTCACGGCGACCAGGGGCACCGCGACGACCGCGCCGCCGATGCCGGCGACCAGGCCGCCCGCCGCCACCGACAGGACCACCGCGAGCGGATGGACCCGGACGGCCCGGCCGAGGATGAACGGCTGGAGGATGTGCCCCTCGATCTGCTGGACCGCCAGGACGACCACCAGGGTCATCACCGCCGTGAACACGCCCTGGGTGACCAGGGCGACGACCACCGCCAGCGCACCGGAGACGACGGCGCCCACGAGCGGGATGAAGGCGAACAGGAAGATGAACACCGCGAGGGGCACGGCCATCGGGACGTCGAGGAAGTAGATGCCCAGGCCGATGAAGATCGCGTCGATCAGCGCCACTATCACCGTGCCGCGCACGTACGCCGTCAGCGTGCGCCACGCCCGCGGGCCCGCACCCGCGACGCCGGGCCGCGCCGCCGCGGGCACCAGCTTCAGCGTCCACTCCCAGATGCGCCGGCCGTCGTAGAGCAGGAAGAGGGTCGAGAACATCGTCAGGAGGATGCCGGTCAGGGCCTCGACCACGACCGTCACGCCCTCCAGACCCGCAGAAGTGATCGCGTCCGTGTTCGAGCCGATCGCTTCGCGCAGGTTCTTGGCGATCTCGTTGATCTGTTTGTCCGTGACATGGAACGGGCTGTTCAGGAGCCACTTGCGCAACTCGTCGATGCCGTCCTGGACTTGGTCGGAGAGATTGTCGATGTTCTCCATGACCTGCCAGGTCACGAACCACCCGATCAGCCCCATGACGACGAAGCCGAGGACCGCGGTCAGCGCCGTGGCGAGGCCCCCCGGGAAGCCGACCCGCCGCAGCCGCGCCACCGTCGGCTGGAGCAGCGCCGTGATCAGCAGCGCGCTCACAAAGGCGAGCACCACCAGTTGTACGGCGCTGATGACCCGCATCAGCACCCAGACCGTGCCGGCCAGCACGAGCAGCCGCCAGCCGGCCTCCGCCGCGACCCGCACTCCCCACGGCACGGCCTGCGCGGGGTCCGGGCGCGCCGCGGCCACGGGGGAGGGCACGGGCACGGGTTCGGGGTCACGGGACGCCGGGACGTGTTCCGCAGCCGTCACCGGTTCGGGCTCGTCGTTCTCCCGCTCCACCTCGGCACGCCGCTCGTCCAACCGCTCACTCATCTCGGTCAGTCCGGCGCCGAGCCGACCGAGCCACCATGGCACTCGCGACATGATCCGTCCTCTTCCCCCGTCGATCCCCACCACTCCCCTGGAGTCGTTGCGTCCGACCGTACATGGCGATAGCCCCTCCCCCTAGGACGGGGAGGGGCTGCGCGGGGTTGAGAGCGGGAGCCGGGGCCCCCGGAGTCTCAGTACCAGTTGTGGGCCTGCCAGAACGACCAAGCGCCACACGGGCTGCCGTACCGGTCGTTCATGTAGTTGAGGCCCCACTTGATCTGGGTGGCCGGGTTGGTCCGCCAGTCGGAGCCGGCGGACTCCATCTTGCCGGCGGGCAGGGCCTGGAAGAGACCGTAGGCACCGGAGGAGGGGTTGACCGCCTGGTAGTTCCAGCTCGACTCGTGGTCCACGATGTTGCTGAAGCACTGGAACTGGTCGCTCGCCACCATCTGCCGAGCCATCGCCTGGATCTGCGCGACCGAGTAGGAGCTCTGGACCGGGAAGTCCGCGGAGGAGGCGGAGCTGCGGCTGGCCGCGGCCTTCGCCTCGGCGCGCTCCTTGGCGGCTTCCTCGGCCGCCTTCTCGGCGGCTTCCTTCTTGGCGATCGCACTCTCGGCGGCCGCCTTGCGAGCGGCTTCCTCGGCGTCCTTCTTGGCGCTCGCGTCCGCCGCGATGGCCTGCACATTGGCCTGCTGCGTCAGGGAGGCGGTCTGCACCTGGGCCTGCTGGCCCGCGGGTATGTCCGCGAGGAGCGTCGAGTCGGCTGCCGTCGCCTCGGCGTCGTTGGGCTGCGCGGTGCTGCCCGAGGCAACTCCGACGACGCTACCGACAGCGGTGACCGCCGTGGCCGAAGCCACTGCGAACCCCCGGACCGAAATCCGGCTCACACGGTTTCCTTCCAGCATCGCCCGCTTCGGTGACCCTGGCGGACGCAATCGTGCCCCTGACACTGGCCTCCCAACTGCGGGGTCACGGGAGGCGCGGGCCCGGTGGGCAACTCCCCGAGGGAAGCGCCGCGTGGTGCTCGGGCGGCATACGACAACTCTATGGAGTTAGCAGTGCTTCTTCTGTGGTGCCGTACCGCTGGGGGTACAGGTGTGTCGTATGCGAGGCCTGACAGGAGTGAGACTCTGCCGTAACCGGACGCCGCAAGGCAATTCTGCGTTGCGTGTGAAAGCTCACATCGTGTTTGACCCAGGGGATTTCAAGAAACCCCCACACACGCCGACGCCGTCCGGCTAGGCTTCTCGCCTTTGCCGGACGGCGCCAACTGCCGCGTAATCCACCCCGATTGGGCGGTTGCTCTCAGATCTGCCCGTCCTCCAGCATTTCGGTCACAAGGGCGGCAATCTGGGACCTCTCGGACCGCGTCAGGGTGACATGCGCGAAGAGCGGATGACCCTTCAGTTTCTCGACGACGGCGACGACACCGTCGTATCGCCCGACCCTCAGATTGTCCCTTTGTGCCACATCATGGGTCAGAACGACCCGTGAATTCGCACCGATTCGGGACAGTACGGTCAGCAGGACGTTCCGTTCGAGTGACTGGGCCTCGTCCACGATCACGAACGCGTCATGGAGCGAGCGGCCGCGGATGTGGGTGAGCGGGAGGACCTCCAGCATGCCCCGCGCGGTGACCTCCTCGATGACCTCGCGGCTGGTGACCGCCGACAGCGTGTCGAAGACCGCCTGCGCCCAGGGGCTCATCTTCTCGGCCTCGGTGCCGGGCAGATAGCCGAGCTCCTGCCCGCCCACCGCGTACAGCGGCCGGAAGACCATCACCTTCTGGTGCTGACGGCGCTCCAGGACCGCCTCCAGGCCGGCGCAGAGCGCGAGCGCCGACTTGCCGGTGCCGGCCCGGCCGCCCATCGACACGATCCCCACGTCCGGGTCGAGGAGCAGGTCCAGCGCGATGCGCTGTTCCGCGCTCCGGCCCTTGATGCCGAACGCCTCACGGTCGCCGCGCACCAGCCGGACGTTGCCCTCGGCCGTGACCCGTCCCAGCGCCTTGCCCCGCTCGGACTGGATCGTCAGACCGGTGTGCACCGGCAGGCCGGCGACCTCGGGCACAAAGGCGTGCCCGTCCTCGAAGAGGATGTCCACCTGTTCCCCGCCCAGGGTCAGTTCTGACATCCCGGTCCAGCCGGAGGAGTCCGTGATGGCGAGCTCGGCGCGGTACTCCTCGGCGAGGAGGCCGACGGAGGACGCCTTGATCCTGAGCGGGAGGTCCTTCGACACGACGGTGACGTCGAACCCCTCGGCCTGCAGATTGCGGGCGACCGCGAGGATGCGGGAGTCGTTGTCCCCCAGGCGGTAGCCGGTGGGCAGCACGCTGGGGTCCGAGTGGTTGAGCTCGACACGTACGGTTCCGCCGAGGTCCCCGATCGGAATGGGGGCGTCGAGACGGCCGTGCCGGACCCGGAACTCGTCGAGCAGGCGCAGCGCCTGCCGGGCGAAGTAGCCGAGCTCGGGATGGTGCCGCTTGGCCTCCAGTTCCGTCACCACGACGATGGGGAGCACGACCTCGTGCTCGTCGAAGCGGTTCAGGGCGTTCGGGTCGGCCAGCAGGACGCTGGTGTCGAGAACATAGGTGCGCCGGTCTGGCTTGTGGCGCTTTGTGCTGGTCACCACGGAAGGACGTACCCCCTCGGATGAGGTCGGGGAGCGACGGAGTGGAACTGGACCGGTCGTCGGCCGCCCTGCGCGGGCCGAAAACCGGCCCTCCGCTTCCTCGTCCGTGCTGGGACCGCACGGTAGGGCTGGTGCAAAGGGCCTCCCGGGCGGACGGCCCCGTGCCGTCCGCTGAGATCCGACACCCGTGGTTCGGGCGTCGACCTGTCTGGCTTATGCCCTCGAACATGCGCAGCCATGCCACAGCACGTGACGGCGCCCCGGTGAACTCCTTGTTACTTCCGCCCCAAAAGGGGTAGTCAGGACACCCTTCGGGTGTCAGCCGCCGTAACGGCGATGGCGCGCAGCGTAGTCGCGCAGGGCGCGCAGGAAGTCCACCTTGCGGAACGCCGGCCAGAAGACCTCGCAGAAGTAGTACTCCGAGTGGGCCGTCTGCCACAGCATGAATCCGGACAGACGCTGCTCGCCACTGGTGCGGATCACGAGGTCGGGGTCGGGCTGGTCACCCGTGTAGAGGTGGCGGCCGATCATGTCGACGTCGACGGCCTCGGCGAGGTCCGGCATCGAGGTGCCCTTGTCGGCGGCGTCGAGGATCATCGAGCGCACCGCGTCGGCGATCTCCTGGCGGCCGCCGTAACCGATGGCGACGTTGACCACTATCCCGTCGACGTGGGCGGTGGCCTCCTCGGCCTCCTTCAGCGCGGTCTGCATCCCGGAGGGCAGCAGATCGGGGGTGCCCACGTGATGCACCCGCCAGCGGCCGTCCGCGGCGAGGGTGCGGACGACGTCCTCGATGATCCCGAGGAGCGGGCCGAGCTCGTCCTGGGGCCGGTCGAAGTTGTCCGTCGACAGCAGCCAGAGGGTCACGACCTCGACGTCCGTCTCGGAGCACCAGCCGAGGAACTCCTCGATCTTCTCGGCCCCGGCCCGGTGACCGTGCACGGTGGTGGAGCCCGCGGCCTTCGCCCAGCGCCGGTTGCCGTCCATGATGACGCCGATGTGCTTGGGCACCTGAGCGTGGTCCAGGTGGCCTTCCACCCGGCGTGCGTACAGCCTGACCAGCAGGCCGCGCAGCTTGTCGCGCAGGTTCACGTGATTGTCAGCCCCTCCGTACGGATCGGACAGGCGCGGCCCCGGTACGACCGAGGGCGGTCCTTGTCCGTGTGGCGGTCCGGGGGCTCCCTACGACGGTCCCCGGAGGCGAAGCCTACCCCTGCGGGGCGGAATCACGGCCAACGGGTGCTGGGGGTGGGGGCGGAGGGGAGGGGAGGAGAGGGGAGAGGGGGCGGGGGTCCGGACTCGTCGGCTCAAGGAAGCGGGCCCCCGGCTCAAGAAGGGGGGCGTCCCGGCACAAGAAGACGGGCCGGTCCGTGGGGGGGAGACGGACCGGCCCGAGGGGGGGCTTCCACCATAACCCTTTGTAAGTGATGCTGCGCGCATCGGCGTGTCACAATTACTCTCCGGAGTCGGGTGGCGACGCGCCGATGGTCACGTGAGGCCCTTTTCCGGGCTCCTTGATGGCCGAATCACAGCGGATGACTGGGGCATCGGGCGGGATACCGCCGGGATAGCGCCTGGATGGCGCGGAATGAGGAGGGATCGAGAGGGATCGGGAGGTTTTGATCCACCTTGAGGCCCGTTCGACGGCTTACCCCTACACGCACTTCCCTCGGGTGACCACGTCAGCGAATGGCCGCTTGACGCCACGACGCACCCTCACACCAGAACACGGCACCGCGCAGCCCCCTCCTCTGCGCGGTACCGCCCGCGCAGCTTTGCTCACGCGAATTGCCTTGGTCTGAACTTACGTGACGCATGAGACTGGGTGCGACCCGACGGGATAACAATGTGAAAACTCCGCATGTCAGATCGGAGAAGAACGAGCGGCCCGCCACCCCCTGGGCAAATCACCCCATTTGCACTATGTGTGACGCGAAATGCGAGCGGAGAGGGGACATCCGTTGGCCTCATTCCGGCCTAGCGTCGTCCCATGACCGTAAGGACCACTTGGGAAGAGGTCAGCGCACGGCGGCTCCAGCGGCAGTTCCTGTCCCGGCCGGCCCCGGCCGGGACACCGCTCGCCGAGGTGGTCGCCGCGATGCTGGGCGCGCATGCGCAGGTGCTGTCCGCAGCCGAACTGTCGGTGGGGATCCGGGCCGCCGGGACCACCCGGACGCACGTGCGCACCGCGCTGTGGGACGACCGCTCGCTGGTGAAGACACACGGCCCGCGCGGGACCGTCCACCTGCTCGCCGCCCACGAGCTGCCCCTGTGGTGCTCCGCGCTGACCGCGGTCCCGCCCGGCGCGAGCCCCTTCCCGCCCGGCGTCCGGGTCACCGAGGAACAGGCCGAGCAGATCGTCGCGGCGATCGGCGACGCGCTCGACGGGGTGTGCCTGACCGCGGACGAGCTCGGCGAGGAGGTCCTCGCCCGCACCGGTGCCTGGGCCGGCGACCTGGTGATGCCCGCGTTCCAAGGGATGTGGCCGCGCTGGCGGCTGGTGATGCACCGGGCCGGCCAGTCGGGCGCGCTGTGCTTCGGACCGAACCGGGGCCGCAAGGTGACGTACACCCGCCCGCCGCACTTCGACCCGCTGCCGCCGGACGAGGCACTGCACACATTCGTACGCCGCTATCTGCACGCCTACGGACCGGCGACGCCGGAACACTTCGCCAAGTGGCTGGCGGCGCCCGCGGGTTGGGCCGCGAGGCTGTTCGCGGAGCTCGGGAAGGCGGGCGAAATCGAGGAGGTCGGCCTCGCGGGCCGACCTGCGGCCTGGGTGGCGGCCGGCGACACCGACTTCCCGGACGCTTCCTTCCGAGGTGTGCGGCTGCTGCCCTACTTCGACGCGTACGCGATCGCCGCGCAGCCGCGCGACCTGCTGTTTCCCGGCGACGCCTGGCAACGGGCCCTGTCCGGCGGACAGGCCGGCAACTACCCCGTGCTGCTGGTCGACGGGGTGGTGGCCGGGGTCTGGCACCAACGCCGCCAGGGACGCCGTACGACCGTCACGGTCGAGCCACTGGGGCGCCTGACGGCGCGGCAGGAACGGGAGCTGGGCGAACAGGTCGAGAGGGCGGGCGAAGTGCTGGAGGCAAGGCCGGAGTTGGTGATCGGAAAGGTCACTGCCGGACCGCACGCTTGAGACTCACCGGACCGGCTTGCGCGCCTCGAAGAGGTGACGGGAGCTGTGCGCGACGAAGGGCCCCTGCGACTCGATGAGTTCATGGAGGGAACGGAGCGGGCTGTCGTACGCCTCCACGGTGAACCCGGGAACCATCCAGATCACCTTGCGCAGGAAGTGCACCACCGCGCCGATGTCGTGGAACTCCATCCGCAGCCGCTCGGCACGCAGATCGACGATCTCGAGCCCTGCGGCCTCGGCATCGGCCCGCTCACGCTCGGGATGACGGGCGTTGCGGTGCTCCTCCGGCTGCGGGCCGAGGAAGTACTCGACGAGCTCGTAGACACTGCTCGGCCCCACATGCTGGGCGACGTACGTGCCACCGGGGCCCAGCACCCGTGCGATCTCTGTCCAGTGGGGGCGTACGGGGTGCCGGCTGACGACGAGATCGAAGGCGCCGTCCGCGAACGGCAGCAGCGCGTCCTCCGGCACCGCGACGACCGCGACGCCGCGGGGGCGCAGCAGCGCGGTGGCCTTGGCGACGTTGGGCGGCCAGCCCTCGGTCGCGACGACCACCTGCGGCGCCTTCCGGGCGGCACCGAGCGCGAAGTCCAGGACCTCGCCACCGCCGGTCTGCACATCCAGCACGGCGGCCGCGCGGCCGATCCGCGCGGCCATCAATTGCGCATACCCCCACGAGGGCCGCGCCTCGCTGGCCCGCCCCTCGAACCAGGAGAAGTCCCATCCCTCGGTGGGCACGGAGACGCCTTCGGCGACGAGGTCTTCGAAGCGGCGGTGGTCGTGGGGATGAGGCATGGGGTGATCGTGGCAGGGGGTTTGGGGGTGCGCCGCTGATTTTTTTTGGGGGGTGTGGGCGGAGGCCGCAGGCTGGGGGGATGGCGCGCCGGGGGGTCGCAAGCCTGGGCCTGCGGAGCGGGGGTGTCTGCGGGCGGGGTGTCTGCGGTGCAGGAGGCCAGTGCGGGCGGGTGTCGTCCCCGACGAGGGTTCGCGGGCCCTGGGCCACTAGTACAGGGCCGCAGGCCGGGGGCCGGGGCAGCAGACGAGCGGGTCCGCAGGCCCAGGGCTCCGCAGGACCAGCGGTCAAAGTTGGGGCCGGAGAAGGTCGTACGCGACCGCGGCGGGCGAGGCGCCGAGGAGGCCGTCGGCGGCGGGCGACGGCGGACGGCGTGGGTGGTGGACTCGTCCGTCTCGTCGGGGTGTGCAGCACCGCCCCACAGGTTGACGAGCAGCTCGCTGAAGGCGGCGAGCGGCCCGGCCATGCCGGGGACGCCGGGGACGCCTTCGATGCCGCGCCACGGGGCGTCGGACGCGGCGTACACAACATGGCAGACGTGGGGGTGGATGAGAGCGCTGCTTCCTGGCTCCGGTTGTGGCCGGTGGCGACGACGCGTCGACCCGGCATCGACGAGAACCGCCCCGACGGGCCGACTCCCGGCCCGAAACGCCTCCCAGGCCAGTTCGAAGGGGAGGCGCCAGGGATCGGGGAGGACGGACGACACGCGTACGCGACCTCCTCGCCCGGTCATGTCACGGCACCAGGGACCGGACTTCCTCAGCCGTGAAGCGTACGAAACCTTCCGGGTCCGGTTCGTCGCCGGTGGGCTGGAGGATCACGGTGTCGGCACCGGCGTCCGCCAGCCGCTGGACGGCGTTGGCTACGGCGCGAGCGTCACCGGCGACGCCCAGGTCGGGAACCTGGTCCCGGCCCTCTGCGACCAACTCGGCACGCAGCCGGGTGGCGGCGTCGGGCCCGGTGGCGGCGAGGAGATAGACGACCACCGTGTGAGGATCACCGGACCGCCCGCCCGACGCCCGCCCCTCGTCAATGAGTTGACGTGCTCGTCGTACACCCTCCGGCGAAGTGGAGGCGGTGAGCACGGTCCCGTCCGCGACCTCACCGGCCAGCTGAAGCGAGCGCGGCCCGGTGGCACCGGCCAGGACCTCGACGGGGCCCTGGGGCGGCCAGTCGAGGGCGACGTCGTCAAGCTTCACGTACCGCCCGCTGGTAGTGACCCGTTCCCCGCGCAACAGAGCACGCAACGCGAGAAGATGTTCCCGCAGCAGAGTGACCGGCGACTCCGCCCGCGCCCCCACCTGCCCCATCCAGTCCTGCACCCCATGCCCGACCCCAAGAACGGCACGCCCGGGAAACATCCGGTACAGCGAGGCCGCCTCCATCGCGGCCAGGGCCACGTTCCGCAAGGGCACGGGCAACAGCCCCACACCAACCCGCACCCGCTCGGTCCAGGCGAGCGCGGCAGCGGCGGTGGAGATCCCACCTTCCCCGAAGCAGTCCTCCCACAACCAGAGCTCTTCGAGCCCGCTCTCATCAGCAAGCCGAGCGATGGCACGCAGCCGCTCGGGGGCGAGCTGGGGGCGGAACACTGCACCGAGTCCAGTCATGGGGCTTCCTATCGGGCGGGGCTGAAGTGGGCAACGTCTCTACGGGGCGGTTTGGGGTGGAGTGCGCGTCACGCTGCGACAGCCTCACCGTCCAGGTGACGGTGGCGTCGCTCAACACTTTGCGCCATGCCTTCAAGGAACTGCTGGATTTCTTCGGCAACTTCATGAAGTGCAGGAGCTCATCGTCATCAACGGCCAGCCGGTTCACCACGCGACTGTCCCCCGTTCCCGGTGTTGCCACGAGTAAGCGGCGGTAGCCGTTCCACTGGTGGGGCAACGGCCGGATGCCCGCCCCCGGCCACGGGAGCGGGCAGATCACGACGGATCCTCACAACCGCTCAGCGGTTGACGGCCTGAATCTCCTGTACGACGACGTCCTGCGTGGCGCCGAAGTTGCCGTCGGGAAGGTCGCCGCCCGCGCCGCCGGTGCCGGTCCAGTGGATTTTCCAGGTGACAGTGGCCTTGAGCGGATATGAGCCGTCGCCCGAGGAACGCAGGTACTTCACACCGCACGGCGGGGTCTCGTCGGCCTTGCCCTTGGCGTAAGGCTCCCCAATGCGGCCGTTGTTGATTTCGCAGACCCCAGAGGCCGGATACGTCTCGGCATCCGCGGTACCCGGCTCGATCTTCAGAGAGACCGGTTCCGCCGTCGCGGTCGCCGTGATGCCGATCTCAGGAACGGACGCCGTTACGGAGACCGGCTTGAACTCGGCACCGTCGAGCCAGGCCCAGGTCGGGAGGTTGACCTTGGTCGTTTCCGCGGGGGCCAGGGTCACCTCGGTGCCCGGGACGCGGATCTCGGCGTACGCGAGTTCGGCGAGGACCTCCGGGGTGACGGCGTTGTCGATGTCGGCGGGAGGGGGATCGCCCGCATCCACCCAGAAGTAGTCCTCGTCGCAAGAGTCCCAGCCTGGGGGGTAGCTCTTGTTTTCGTACGAGCCCCACCAGTAGCCCTTGCCGGTCTTGTCCTTGTTGAAGTCCTTCTTGTGGTCCTTCTCGTTGACGTACTTCTTCCTCTGCTGGGCATCCCACTCGTAGCCCGTCGAGCCAGCCTCCCAGATCGGTTCCAGGTAATTCTGCAACTGCTCCGGGGTGTACTTCGGGGCATACCAGCAGGGAGGCGGCGTCCACGATGTGCTCGACGTCAGCCCGCCGGCGGAGTCCCCGCTGCCGTTCTTCGAACGGTCGAATACGACGCCGACGGTCACGGAGACGCTGCGGTCGTCTCCGGTGTCGGCCGTTTGTTGGGGCTGGCCGTTGTTGCCATGCTTGTCGCGCTCAGCGAAGGCCGCATGAGAAGCAAAGACGGAGACACATGTGAGCGCCAGGACCGTCACGGTCCTCGCCGAGTTTCTCAAGGCTGACACGCCTTGTCCCCCCTGTCCGAGACGATGTCGGTGGTCTGCCAGACTCCCTCGGCGTTCTTGGTGAGTTTAGTGTGGTACAACACGTAGCTGTTCGCCGTCGCCGGCGACCTGTCGACCTTCTTGGTCTTCTTGTTCTTGATGTAGGACTTGCTCTCGTCGGAGCAGTAGGTGACGTACGCCTGATTGTTCCCAGAAAGTGTCACCTTGCGATCGAAGTATCGGGTCACCCCGACCCAGGTGTCGTTGTCGTCGATATACCCCCGCACATATGTGATCGACGAGCTCAAAGCCTTGGCGGTGTTGTAGAAGCCAAGCGCCTTTGTGCCTGTGCTGGCCTTGAAGATTGCTTCATCCACGGAGTTGACGCTCATGGCGCTGTCCGCGAGAACGGCATCCTTCGTCGCGTCACCCGTCTTCTGGTCCTCGAAGACATTCGAGGCGTCCGACGGAAAGGTGATCTTGGGGCGACCGGCGGAGTCCGATGCGCTCTGGGTCGGGGTCGCCGGCGGCTTGCTCCCCGTGTCGGCTCCCTCGATCTTGTCGGTGTTCTTGTCCTTGGAGCTGTCATCGCTCCCGCACGCGGACAGCGAAAGGGCCGCTGCGGCGGTCAGCGCGATCGCTGCGAGGAGGGTGGGGCGGCGGTTCACGTTCGGCTCCCGGTGAGGCGAGGATTCTCTTCAGCGAACCAACGCTATCCACCGGCACGGAGTGACACCAGTGAGGGCTTGTCGACTGACGGTGTGTATGGACCCAAATAGCCCGTACAGGGCCGGGGTTGACCAGTAACGGTTGAGTAACTCACCCTTCGCTGACTGGGGAGAACTTTGAACAGACCGTTCCACTTATGAACAAGCAAAGAAGCAGGTGACCCAGTGGGCCCGGCCAGCCGATCTCATGCTTAGCCACATCAGAAGTGTCCGGGCGTGCCCGCGACCACACGGCCGGGGCGGAACATAGCCGGTGCGCGGCGAGTTGCTCGCCAAGGGCGAGGGGCGTTAGCCAACTGCCAGGACACGAGCCCTGGACGGCGTCGCCTACGTCGGGGCGTCTCATCGGCCTTGGAACGTTGCGCTTGCCGACGTGGTGCTGGCAGCCGACCCACCTGTTGCATTGTGGCCCCGATGAGCGCTGCGAGAATTGCGAAGCAGCCCAACGCACCACGTACAAGATGCCCGCTACCCTCGGTCTCACCTCGCGAGGAATGGGAGAGCCATGTCCACTGATTCAGGATCGGGTGGGCCCGGGACTGGTACCACTGGTCGCACAACTACGGGGAAGATTGCATTCGGTGTCGGAGTGACCTTCGTCCTGGTAGCCATGGTATTGGGCGGATTCGCAGGCGTCGCCCTCACCGAGAGGTTGGCAGATGCTTCGTTCCTCTCGGCAGTGATCCCTGAAGACGGGCGCGGCTCCCTCGTGATCGGAGGCATCGGCCTCGGCGCGCTGACGGGGATTCTTCTGCCATTGATCCTGCTCGGCCTATTCCGCGGGACCTCAAAGACGACACGACTTCGCCCGCCAGAAGCCTGGCTCAAGCTACTGGGCCTTCTTGTCTTCGACGTCTATCTTCTGGTCGTCGCTGTGGTCGTTTCCCAGCTTGGGTGGGCTCTCCCCGAGGGACTTACCCGTCTCATCAGTGTCTTCGCCATCGGTTTCAGTTGGATCCCTTTGGCGGTCATTCCCTGGGAAAAATTCTGGTTGACCAGCAACATCGGGAAGCAATTCACCCGTCGCAGCAAGACACATGGATCACACGAGCCTGATTGACGCCGCGAGCTCGTCGGCCATTCTTCCCAGTTCCTCACCCAGTCCCAGCGACGCCCAGAGCAGTCGGCACTCCAAGGCCGTGGCGTACGCCTGTGGAAGGACGTAATGAGCCACTCCCTCCACAATGCTGCCGTGATCGAGATCGGGATCTGTTGGCTCCAGGCGATGCACGCGCAGCGCCGGCCCCAGAGGGAGCTCGACCTCCACGATTCCGGGGCTGCCGAAGTACGGCCCTGCGGCACGCTCCCCCTCTGCATGCAAAGCGTCCAGATTCAGAGATTCATTAGGAATCCTCAGTTCTCGCACCGTATAGCTCGCAATCACCGAGTTGTTCGGCGGAGCGAGCAAGGCAGCGCACAAGGCCCGCTGACGTACCGCGCCAACCCAGTACCACAACACGTCCTGGGCGAAGGCCTGATGCCAATCCGCCGCAACATCCGGGCCGAGGTGCGCTTCAGCGACGGAGAGGGCCCAGGACTCGGGCTCATCGGTATCGAGGTCGAGAGTCAGCCAACTCTCCGGCGAGGGTAAATCGATCCGGCATTCGCGCCAGTCAGGAGCTGACGTCTCTGAGGAAGGCAGCACGGCAGCTCACGTCCCGGCAAGCGAGGCGTCGGCGCCCGTGACATCGATCTCCGGCTCACTCCCGAACAACTTGAAGAAGCTGTAACTGTCGGATCCGGCTCCGGTACCGGTGGCTCCGAGAGCCCAGGAGTTGTATTGGAATGCCTGCTTGAAGGCATCGGACGTCCCGATGAAGTTGAGGTCCCCCGCGTCGATGCTCTTCATCCGTCCCAGCTCGTCGGTCATGCCCGGCCCGACGTACATGCTGGCCAGACCACGTACCCCACCGGTGTTCCAAGCGTCGCGGGCGGCGGACAGATTGTCCCCCACTTTGAACAAGTCGCTCCAATTGTCCCGGATGGTGCTCAAGTCATCCGCGAACGAGCGTGGAAGACCCTTGAACGCAGCACCGAGACTGACGTCAGGCCGCGCCGCGTGCGCAACCGCGCCAGCCCTCGCACCGACCATCTCCACGACGAGAGCACGCCTCGCGGCCGCGCTCATGGTCGGATTCCACGCTCGAACGTACTGAGTCGCAGCAGTCCAGACCCTGCTTCGCCCAACAGTTGCAGCGAGTTTGGCGCCCGCGGAGAAGACCCTTCCTATGCCGAAGGTCGCGAGGCCCAGAACATCCATGGCAACGTCCTTCCAACTGCCGTCACCATTGATGAGGAGGAGCGTATGGCAGATGAGTGACACCACGGTCATCACCAGGGCGATGGTTCCCAGAACACCGGCGATCGCCTGCCCGATGACCGGGATCCAACCGACCAAGAGCGCCATCACTCCGCAAACTGCGGAAATGGCTCCTGCTAGGTTGCTGATGAGCTCCAGGGTGTCACGCAGATCGTCGAGCCAGCTATCGTTGAGGCCGTCACTTTCGACGATGCTCTCAATACTCTTGGCGGCTGTGTCGCCGGCCGATTTGTGGCGTTCCTTCAACCCTGCAAGCTTCCCCTGCAGCCCGTCCAGACCCTCTTGAAGCTGCGTGACCTTGCCGTCGAGCTTGTCCTGCGCATCGCGATCCGTGCCCTTGGAAGGGTTGTCAGCCCGAGACTTGGCCGTTGCCAGTTCTCCCGCCTTCGCTTCGGCCCGACCGAGCAGACCATCAGCTTCATCCTGGATGGTCTCAAGGTCGGTGTAGTACTTCTTGAGCGCCTCGCCAGCTACCTCGTACCGATCGTGAGCCTTGCTCACTGTTTTCGCGGTCTCGCTGGCTTTCCCGGCGAATTCACGCCCAGCATCGGAATCCCAGCTCTCTTGGTTTCCGACGCGTCGCAGTGCATCTGCTGTGTCTTTGATGGTCTTGGCCGTAGCGGTGAACCGGCGTGCCAACGCGTTGAGGTCATGGACGTCGCCCGGCGTCGGGTCGGCATCCTCCCCCAGCACCTCCCAGCGGTGATCGGCGGGACGGCTCACCTCTTCTTGTCCTTACCGATGAGGGCCTGATATAGAGCAGTGTCGAGTTGGACATAGGCCTTGGCTGCCTCCTTGGCGATCGTGCCCAGGCCCTCAATCTCTTTGATCATCTTGTTGCGGTTGTCGTCCCAGTCATCGGAGAAATCCTGTAGCCGTTCATACAACCCTTTGTGCCCAACAGTGCGCCGGTCATAGGAGTCCAGGAGTTTGTCGAGCCCCTCGAACTCCGTAGCCACGGTCCGCAGCCCGACCCCCACTGTATGCAAGTCGTCGGTAGAGACCCTCAGTCGTTCGCCCATTCACGCTCCCCCGTCAGGTTCTTCGTTCCGTGTCCGCCAACAGAGGGTGCCTGCAATGGCGTCAAAGAGCTCCACCATCGCGTCGGCGATGGGTTCCATCGGCGTGCTGAAGGTCAGCATCAGAGACTCGTCTCGATCTGGGACCGGTGTGAAGTACTCAACGATGGTGTCCTGGAACTCCGAGCCCAACTTCTCAGTCTCCCGGCTTCGTTCGCTGCGTCGGCGACGAGCCGCCCTGCTTCCGGCGGGCAGAGCAACCGGTGCCACCTCGCCCTTGCCCGCGAGTGCAGCGACTGCATCAAGGCTGTCAAAGGGCTGCCGGATACGAGAGATGAGCAACGATGCAGAGAGCGGGATACCGGCCGCTGCAAGGAACGACAGATAGAGAACGACTCCACCCTGCGCTGCGCCGGCCTCCGCAGCCCCCAACAGTTGTTCCTCAGCCCGTCGACGGAGGACCGGCTGATCATCGACGCCTGCGAACTGTCGTCGTATGAGCGCCGTGACCGATGCCTCGCGTCGCTCCTCGGGCTGAAGCGGAATGCGATACCAGTCCTCTGGCGTGATCAGCCCGAAGGAATGATCACGGTCAGCGGACTGGTCCGGCGTTGTGGGCTGCTGCATTCTCGGGTCTCCCGCGTGCAGGGCACGTTTGCGCCGTCAGCGGTTGACGGCCTGGATCTCCTGTACGACTACGTTCTGGTCCGCGCCGAACGTGCCGTCGGGCAGGTCTCGTTGGCCGGTGACGCCGGTGCCGGTCCAGTGGATCTTCCATGTGAGCGTGGCCCTCAGGCGGTACGAACCGTCGCCCGAGGAGCGCAGGTACTTCACGCCGCAGGGCGGGGTTTCCTCGGCCTTGCCCTTGGCGTACGAAGCGCCGATCGAACCGTCAGCGTTGATCCGGCACACACCCGAGGCGGGGTAGGTGACCGCGTCGTCCGTACCGGGGTCGATCTTCAGTGACACCGGTTCGGCGGTGGTCGTCGCGGTGACGCCGAGGAGGGGCACGCTCGCCGTCACCGACACCGGCTTGAACTTCGCCCCGTCCAGCCATGCCCAGGTCGGCAGGTTCACCTTTGTGGTGCCCTCCGGGGCCAGCTCCACCTTCGTGGACGGGACGCGGATCTCGGCGTAGGCCAGCTGGGCGAGAACCTCCGGAGTGATCGCCTCAGGGATGTCCGCCGGCGGGTCCTCGCCCGTGTCCACCCAGAAGATGTCCTCGGTGCAGTCGAGCGCGCCGGGGTCACCCTCGCGGCCGGGCGTGACGTACGAGTCCCACCAGTAGCCCTTGCCGGTCTTCGCCTTGTTGAAGTCCTTGGCGACGCCGCCGTTCACGTACTTGTTGCGCTGCTGGAGATCCCACTCAGACCCCGTCGAACCTACCTCCCAGATCGACTCCAGATACTTCTGCAGCTGTTCCGGGGTGTACTTCGGGGCGTAATAGCAGGCAGGCGGCGTCCAGGTGGAGCTGGACGTGACCGGGCCCGAAGAGCCACCAGAGCCGTTCTTGGAGTTGTCGAACACGACAGTTCCCGCAGTCGCGGAGAGGGTGCCGTCCTGGGTGGCGTCCCCGGACGCAGGTGGATCGCTGGGCTTCTGGCTTCCTCCGCCGAAGTCGTCATCGGGCGGGGAGCTGCCAAGCATCGCCAACGTCACGACCAAGCCAACGACGGCTCCGCGCTTCGTCACGGCTGGCATTTACTGCTTCCCCTCTCCGAGATCATGTCCTGCGTCGCCCAAACCCCGTCCGAATTCTTCTTCAGCGCCGTGTTGTAGAGGATGTAGCTGTCCTTGGTCACCGGGGTCTTGTCGATCTTTCCGGTTTCCACGTTCCTGTTGAATGCTTTGCCCTGGTCCTCGCAGTACCTGAGCGATGCCCGCCCGTTCCCTCGAAGGGTCACCAACTCACTGTAGAAGCGATATGTACCGGTGGTACGAGCTTTGTGGTCGACAAACCTCTGCACATAGTTCTGCGTCGCAGCGGCCAACTCGCCCTCCGAATAGAAGCGGTATGCCGGGTCGAGCGCGTCCTGGTTGGCGATGGCCTGGTCCGTGGCTTTGATGAACTGTTCGCCGTCGTGGAGGACCGCGTCCTTCTCCGCGTCACCGGTCTTCTTCCACTCGAAGACGTGGTGGAGATCGGAGGGAAGCTTGATCTTGGGGCGCGTGGCGCCAGGCCCTGATGCGGATGCGCTAGGAGAAGCCGAGGTCTCGCTCCCCGTGTCGGCTCCCTCGATCTTGTCGGTGTTCTTGTCCTTGGAGCTGTCATCGCTCCCGCACGCGGACAGCGAAAGGGCCGCTGCGGCGGTCAGCGCGATCGCTGCGAGGAGGGTGGGGCGGCGGTTCACGTTCGGCTCCCGGTGAGGCGAGGATTCTCTTCAGCGAACCAACGCTATCCACCGGCACGGGGTCACACCAGGGTTAATCTTGTCGACCGGAGGGGTGCATGGGGCCAAATCGGGTCTCCAGCAGATTAGTTGAGCCGTAACGGTTGCGTAACTCGCCGGTCGGCCCGCAGCGTGCCGTGCTGAGCAGGGCGTTCCACTTATGAACAAGCAAAGGAGACGGCGCTGGTGATGAGCCGACGCTGGCGTGACGGTCGGGGGACGTTGGTCGTGCACGGGGAGCGCGTGGGCGTCGTCTCCGTTCCGCTGGAGATCGCTGCGTCGTATCGGGCGCGTACCAAGGGGCTCTTGGGGCGGGATTCCGTCGAAGGCGCCATCCTGCTCTCTCCCGCTTCCGGCGTGCACACCTTTCGTATGCGCATCCCTATCGACGTCGCCTACCTCGATCGCCGTCTCACGGTCATCGCCGTGCGGACCATGAAGCCGGGCCGGCTGGGTCTGCCCCGGTTCCGTTCCCGGCATGTGCTGGAGGCCGAAGCGGGCGTGATGGCCGGGTGGGGGGTGCGGGCAGGGGTGCGTGTGGAGGTGGTGGTTGGGTAGTGGTGCCGTTACGACTCCGAGCGGGGGAAGGACACCTCCACCCTCCGGTTCTTCTTGCGGCCGGCTTCCGTGGTGTTGGAGGAGATCGGGTACTGCTCGCCGTAGCCGCGTACTTCGAAGGTGACGTTGGAGTCGTTCAGTTCCTGGTCTAGGACGTCCTGTACGGCGTTCGCGCGCTGCTTGGACAGGACATCGCCGTGGGCCGAGGAGCCCAGGTTGTCCGTGAAGCCGAAGACGCGGATCCTCGTTGCGTTCTGGGTCTTGATCTCCTCCGCGATCGCGGCGATTCGGGCCCTCGACTCGGCGCTCAGCTTGGCGCTGTCCTTGCTGAACAGGACCTCGGCCTGGAGGGCGAACTTCACGTCCGCGTTGGTGTCCTCCCGGCGTTCGTCGCCGCTCTGTTCTTCGACGACCTGCTTGATGTCCAGGACCTTGGCCTGGGCCAGGGTCGCGCCTTCCGGGAGCTTCAGGTCCGGGTCGTTGCCGTCCACTTCGACCGGGGCGGAGGCCGTTGCCTCGGTGCCTGGGGGGACGCTGGGGCTGTCGTCGGCGTGGGCGATGGGTGCAACGGCGAGCAGGCAAGAGGCTGTGGTGGTGATCAGGGTGAGGTGTGCGCGGGTCATCGGCGGCCTCACCCGGAGATCTGGATGGATGCGGCGGCGAACGTGGGCAGTTGGAAGTTGACCTCGCTGGTGCCGGACGGTGGCGTCGGGAACTGCATGAACACCGGAATGGTCGCGCCCGCCTCGATCCTCGGCATGCCCGTCGTCGTCAGCGGACGGCCGTCCGTGTCCCTCAGCACGTAGTAGCGCTTCTTGCTGGCGGAGTCCACGAGGGTCGCTCCGCCGAGCGACGAGCCGTGCCTGATGATTTCCGTCTCGTCGCCTGCCGTCCGTACCGACACACGCGTGGCCTCAGCACCGTCGTTCTTCAGTTCACCGCTCACGGTGACGAACCCACCCGAATCCCTCTGAGCGGATGTGATCTTCAGAATGAGGCCGTTCTCCCCCTTGAGTTCCGCGAGTGGCTCGTCGGTCCCCTCTTGAGCACTCGTGTCGGATCCACTGCTCTTGGAGGCGGAGGATGCCCCCGGCTTCTTGTCGTCGCCGCCACCGCCGCAGCCGGCCGCGCCGAGAGCCAGCCCGGCCGCAACCGACAGCGCCACCATCCCCCTGCGGGCCTTCGCAGTGAACCGAATGCTCATCACTCTGCTTCCTTCATCCCTCGTCGTTCGCTTGTCGGTCGGCCAGATGGACGTCGAAGAGGTCCTCGGGGCCCGGGAGATCCGAGAGGTCGTCCGGGTCGAGAGTCCACTCTTCTCTGTCCTCACAGGTGAGCTTCGGCAGTTCGTCCTCGTCTGCGCCCTCTCCAGGAAGCTCGGGCTCGCAGAGCGACTCGATCACGGCGGTGGCGATCGCCATGGAGTGGATGTTCTCGGTACCGGGGACGATCGAATCACCTACGGGCTTGTTCGTCCGGACCTTGACCCTGTAGCCAGGGGGCAAACCATCCAGAGGTGTGCAGTCCGCGCCGGCGTCGTTCTGCGCGGCCAGTTCGTCTGCACGCCCGCAACCGTCCAGCGTCACCCTGCTGCCGTCGAAGATGGCCTGCCACTTGGTGGGGTCGCGTACGTTGTCCGCCCACTCGTCTGCGAGTTTGTCCCGGGTGTCCAACGCAGCCGCGAGTGCTGCCGCGTCGGCCGCCGTCTGGGCACCGTTCCGGTTCGCCGCGGCCTGGCCGACCGCAAGGTAGGCGAACGCGAGAAAGAGCAGGCCCGCCACCACCGTGATGTAGATGGGGAAGGCCTGCCCTGCGTCGTCGAACCTGCGAGGCTGGATCAGCCGGTGACTTCGTCGATCTTGTCCACAATGGCGTCGTAGATCGTCTGGCCGATGTCCGTCCCCGTGATCGCCAGCACGATCGCCACCACCACCGCGATGATGCCCAGGTACTCCACCGCGGTCTGGCCCTTGTCGTTGTGGGTGGTGCGGGACTGGAGGTAAGTGACCGTGGTGTTGATCCAGTTGCTCATCGTGTGTCCCTCCGGGGGGCCGGCAAGTCTTTGCAGCGTGGGCAAGGTACGCCGGGGCGTCCGGGGCGGCGGAGGGTCCCAGGGCCCAAATCCGGGCCCAATCGCGGGTCATGACAGGCCTCGGGGTGAAGAGGGGGCTGTGCCCAGCCACTTGGCGGCGGCTTCCGCTCGGCTTGTGCTGTGGAGCTTCGCGAAGATGCGGTTGATGTGGTTCTTGACCGTCTTCTCGCTGATGAAGCAGGCGGCGGCGATCTGCTGGTTGTTCAGGCCCGTTGCGATGTGGTCCATGATCTCCGCCTCCCTCGTGCTCAGGTGGAACGGCGTCCTGTCGGGAGTGGTCGGACGGTCGCCCCTCCATCCATACGACGACTGTCCCATACCCAGTTGCATTTGCGAAAGGTTTTCTGGGGAAGTGGGCGGAGATGGGATGCGTGGGAGGATCAGTTCGTGTGCAATCGCATTTTTCGATCCCAGGCCCTCCGGTAGCGGGGGGCCGCCGCTCGGGGTCCGGCGGAGCTGGGTCAGGAGGGCGTCCGCCGCCGTGGGAGTGAAGTGGGCTCTGCCCCTGGTGATGTCGCGTACGGCTGTCGTCAGTTCGTCTGCCGTGAACTCACCGTGGACCAAGTAGCCGCCTGCTCCTCGGCGTAGGGCCTCTTCGACTATGTCCGACTCCCCGCTGTAGGTGAGCATCACGACCGGGGCGATGCGTACCAGGTGCGGGAGTGCCGAGATGCCGTCCACGCCCGGCATGCGGACGTCCAGGAGGATGACGTCCGGGTGGTTGCGGTGGGCCGCCTCGTACGCCTCCCGGCCGTCTGTTGCCTCCGCCACGACCGTGATGTCCGGGTGGCTGGAGAGGAGGGCCGTGAGACCGGCGCGGACCACCGGGTTGTCGTCGGCCACCAAGATCCGTAACACCTGACGGCCTCCTCTCTTGTCGTTGCCTGTGGTCATTTCAGTGCCGCCAGCGGGAGTTCCAGGCTGATCTCCGTGCCGCTGGTGTGGTCTCCGCGGCCCATGCGGAGGCCTGCGCCCACCGAGGCCGCCCGTTCGAGCATTCCGACCAGGCCGAAGTGGCCCGTTCTGCGGAGGTGTTCGAGGGTGGTGCCGGGGGGCAGGCCGCAGCCGTTGTCGTACACGCTGATGCGGAGCAGGTCGCCGTGGACGCCCGCGCTGACGTCGACGCGGGTGGCGTTCGCGTGGCGGTGGGCGTTTTCCATCGCCTCGGTGGTGATGGTGAGGAGGTGGCGGGCCACGGCGGGTGGGATCCGGGGTCCGGGGGTGCCTTCGCAGGTCGGGGTGTATGTGGTCGGCAGGCCCGTTCGGACGGAGAAGTCGCGGGTGCGGGCGGCCAGTTCTTCGAGTACGTCCGTGGTGTGGGTCGGGTCCGACTCCCGGCGCAGGTCGGTCAGGAGTTCGCGGGACTCCGCGGCGGCGCGCCTTGCTGAGCGGGCGACCAGTTCTGCCTGCTGCTTCACCAGGGCCGGGTCCATGCAGTCCGTGCTCGCCGACGTGGCCAGGCCGTCCGCGGCCAGGGCCACGCCGTGAAGCGTCTTGGCCACCGAATCGTGCATCTCCCGGGCCAGGCGGGCGCGTTCGGCGCTGATCGCCTCCGCTACGGCCAGGCGGGCCTGGACGGTCGTCAAAGCGTGCGTGGCCTCGCCGAAGCGGAGCATCAGGTTGCGCAGGGTCGAGCCCAGGGCACCCGTGATGATGCAGAGGCCGGGCAGGAGCAGGGACTCGGCCAGGTCTGTGTGGGGGCCCTCCAGGGTGGCGTACACGAGGAGGAGGATCAGCGACTGGAGTGAGGCGAAGACGGCGGCGCCTCGCCAGCTGTAGACGATGCCGGCCAGGAGGGGAGTGCAGACGCTTACGTAGGCGAGGGTTGTGTCCGGGCCCGCGGAGATCAGGAGCAAGGAGCCCAGGAGGGTGTCCACGGCCAGGAGGGTGGGGTGGCGCAGAAGGAGGGGGCCGAAGCGTTCCCAGTCTCTGAAGAGCGCGTACGAGGCCATGAAGGTGACGATTACGGCTGCGCTGACCACGCGGGTGCCCAAGCCGGGGGCGGCGTTGAGGAGGGCGGAGGGGGCGGCTACGGCGATCATGGCGAGGCGGAAGCCGAAGACTTGGCGGCACATTGCCTGTAGGGCGTTGATTTGTAGGCGGATGGGTTCTGGTGCGGGAGCGGGAGCGGGTGGGTTGTTGGGCGCCACCCGGCCTTCGGCCGGGTTTGGGTTCCCACCCGCACCACCCGTACTGCTTTCGTCGTCGGGTGCGGGTGGCCCCTGTGGGGGCTGATCGCCGTCGGCGGCTGTCCGTCCAGTCGCTGTCGGCCCTCCAATCGTTGTCAGCCGTCCAGTCGCTGTCGGCCGTCCAGCCGTCGTCTTCCCTTCCGCCGTCGCCCCCAGACCGTCCGCCTCCGGCATCCGTCCATCCGACACCGCCCGACCGTCCACCCCCCGCACCCGCCACAGCCTCGCCACCCCCGCCGCACGTGTCCCCCTCGCCGCCCCCGTGCTCCCCACTCGCCGCATCACCACAACCCCCACCCCTACTCCCCCGTAAGAGACCCGAAGTCCGTGCCGGAGCCCAGGAGCAGGCCTGCGGCCAGCAGGATCATCGTTGCGGGGACCATGAACGTCGTGATCATCATCGTGGCCTTGGGGACCGCGCGTGCCGCCTTGCGGCGGGCGTTCTGTGCGTCCGTGCGGCGCATGTCCTTCGCCAGGGCCACCAGCGTGTCCACGATCGGTGCGCCCAGTTCCTCGCCCTGCTGCAGTGCCGTCACGAACATCGCCACCTGTTCGGAGTCGTTGCGGCGGCGCAGTTCCGCGAAGGCCTGGCGGCGGCTCATGCCGAGGTCCATCTGGCGGAGCGTGATGCGGAGTTCGTCGGCCCAGGGGCCCTCGTACTTCGAGGCGACCCGGTCCAGGGCCTGGCGGAAGCCCAGTCCGGCACTCACGACCACTGCCAGCACGTCCAGGAAGTCCGGGAGCGTTCGTTCGATCACGTCCTTGCGGATGCGGATCGCCGACCAGATGCCGACCTCCGTCCAGAACGCACCGAAGGCCAGCAGCAACAACGCCACCAGGACGTTGCCCCGGAAGAGGAACACCAGGAAGCCGACGCCGCCGAGGACGCCGTAGACCGCGCGCCGGGCCGCGTAGCGGTCGATGGTCAGGCCGCCGGGGTTGCCCGCCAGGTCGATCTTGCGGCGGTACCTGGCCACCTGGCGGGGGCCCATCAGGCGGAGCACCGTGGGGGCGTAGCGCATGCCGAGGCGGTCGACGAGCGAGTCGACCGCGCCGGTGCGGGTGGCGCCGACCTCCAGGGCGAGTGCCAGGTCGGAGGGGAGTTTCGTGTCCGCCCGGTACATGCGGATGCCGGCGAAGATGCCCCAGATGCTCAAGCCCATGGCGAGCGCCAGCAGGAGTCCCATGGCCGTCCTCCCCTCAGACGTCAATGCGGGACAGGCGGCGGATGAGGACGAAGCCGACCGCGTACAGCGCGAAGGCGACGAGTACGGCTCCCTGGCCGACCGGGGAGCCCGTCATACGGTCCAGGGCTCCGTCCTTCACGCCGTTCATGAGGAACAGGGAGCCGACGCCGAGGACCGGTACCGCGTACGAGGTCATGTTCACCTGCGACAGCTGGGTCCGTACCTCGCGTCGCGTCTCCTTGCGTTCCTCCAGTGTCTCCGTGAGGTTGCGCAGGGCGCTCACCACTTGGCCGCCGGCCCGGTTCGACAGCACGAGCGTGGTGACCAGGACGACCAGTTCGCGGGAGGGCAGGCGTTCCGCGAGTTCGCCGAGCGCGTCGTCCATCGACGCACCGAGGGCCAACTGGTCGGCCACCTTGCCCAGTTCCTCGCCGGCCGGCGCCTCCAGTTCCTCCGCCGCCATGCCGATCGCGGTGCGCAGGGCGAGGCCTGCGTGGGTGGCGTTGGCCAGGATGCGGGCCAGTTCGGGAAGCTGGTTGATGAACTTCTCGATGCGTTTCTGACGCTGCCAGCTGAGGAACTGGAGCGCCGCCCAGATGCCGAGCAGTCCGGCGATCGGGCCGAAGAAGGGCGCGAGGGTCGCCTGGCCGATCAGCCACAGGCCGCCGACGGTGGCGAGCATGGCGGCGAAGAACTCGCCCGGGGTGACGTCCAGGCCCGTCGCCGCGAGCCTCAGTTCCAGCTTTCTGCCGAGCTGTGTGCGGCGCAGCCGGCGGTCCAGGTTGCGGAAGCGGCGCCGGCGGCCGGCGGGCGGGAGCTGGCCGGCGGCCGAGAGGCGGTCGACCAGGGCCGCCCGCTGTGCCCTGCCCTTGGCGTAGGTGTGCACGCCCACGACGGCCAGGACGCAGGTCAGCAGCGTGATGCCGGTGGTGAGCGTGACGAGGGTCTGGAGTTCCATGGGGGCGGTCCCACCTACCTGGCTTCTCGGGTGGCGAGTTGTTCTGCGGACTGGGCGACGCCGAAGGCCTGGGGGATCGGCTGGCTCGCCATGTAGAGGCGGTCGGCGGTGCGGCGCGGGAGCGGGAAGTACTGGAAGGCGCCGTAGATCCGGCCGTCCGCGGTCATGGGCCGGGCGTCGAAGCGGGCCACGGTGGCGAGGCGGTAGGGCTCGCCGCCGTGGCTGTCGAGGATCGCGATCTCGGTGATGCGGCGGGCGCCGTCGGGGAAGCGGGTGAGCTGGATGATGACGTCGATCGCGCTGTTGATCTGGTCGTGCAGCGCCGCGAAGGGGATCTCGATCTCGGACATCGAAGCAAGGGTCTTCAGGCGCATCAGCGCGTCCTCGGCGCTGTTGGCGTGGACGGTGGCGAGCGAGCCGTCATGGCCGGTCGACATCGCCTGGAGCATGTCCAGCGACTCGCCGCCGCGGACCTCACCGACGACGATGCGGTCGGGGCGCATACGCAGCGAGTTGCGGACGAGGTCGCGGATGGTGACCCGGCCCTGGCCCTCGACGTTCGCCGGGCGCGACTCCAGCCGGATCACATGCCCCTGCTGGAGCTGGAGTTCGGCCGAGTCCTCGATGGTGATGATGCGTTCGCGCTCCGGGATCAGGCCCGACAGGGCGTTCAGCAGCGTCGTCTTTCCGGTGCCGGTCGCTCCGGAGACGATGATGTTGAACTTCGCCTGCACCAGGCCGGCCAGCAGGTACAGCATGTGCTCGTCGAGCGAGCCGAAGCCGACCAGCTCGCTGAGCGTGAAGGAGCGTGGGAAGCGGCGGATGGTGAGCGTGGCGCCGGTGAGGGACAGCGGCGGGATGATGACGTTCACACGCTCACCGGAGGGCAGTCGCGCGTCGACCATGGGGTTCGACTCGTCCACCCGGCGGTTGACCGTCGAGACGATCCGCTCGATGGTCTGCATCAGCTGGTCGTGGGAAGGGAAGCGGAGCGGCAACTGCTCGACGCGGCCGCCGCGTTCGACGAAGATCGCGTCCGGGCCGTTGACCATGATCTCGGTGATGGAGGCGTCTTCGAGGAGCGGTTCCAGGATGCCGAGGCCGAGTGCCTCGTCGACGACCCGGCGGATCAGCTGAGAGCGTTCCACCGTCGACAGGACGGGGCCCTCCCGGCTGATGATGTGCCCGAGCACCCGCTCCAGGCGGGCCCTGCGCTCGGCCGCCGCCAGCGAACTCATCTCCGCGAGGTCGATCTCCTCGAGGAGCTTGGCCCGGTACGAGGCGACCAGATGGCCGTCCTCGCCCCGGCTGCCGTTCTCCTCGGGGGAGTTGATGCGCGCCCGCAGGCTCATCGGAAAGTCCTCATGGGTCGGTCCTCATGGGTCGGTCCTTGTGGTCGAGCGGCATGGTGGCGGTCTTGCGGACGGGGTCGAAGGTCCAGCCGGGGACGATGGACGGGATCTGCACCGTGGCCGTGACGGTCACCTGATCACCGCCGTCCACGACGTCGGAGCAGTCGGTGCCGTCGGCCAGCCAGGAGCTGACGGCGGTCCGGCAGCCCTGCTGGGCGCTCTCCTGGAGCGAGGCACTGCGCGCGCCCGCCCGGGCCGCCGTCCCCGCCTGCTGCGCGGTGTACGCGATCAGCCCGATCTGTACGCCCGCCATGGCGACCAGGATCAGGATCGGGATGAACCCGAGGTATTCCAGGGCGACTTGACCTCGGTCGCGGCCTTCACCGTCGTACGGCATGTCCCTTCGCCTCCTCTACGGCGCCGGCGTGGCCCTCGACCTTTCCGAACGGGAAGCCGATCGCGCCCGGGAAGAGGACGGGGACCGTGAGCTTGACGTCGGCCGTGACATAGCCGTCGCTCGTGGTGCAGGACACCTCGCCGCTCCACGCCCCCGGGAGCTTGTCCAGACCCGCCCGCTCGCATGCCGCCTGTCTGCCCTCCGGCTCCGCCGCGGTCCCCTGCCGCACCGCCTCGTCCGCAGCATTTCCCGCGAGCGTGAACGTGTACCCCACCAGCACGAACTGCCACAGCAGGACCAGTGTGACGACGATCAGCGGGGTCATGCCGAGGAACTCGACGGTGACCTGTCCCTCGTCCCGCCGCCACCCCAGGGAAGGCGTCCGCATCCCTTACCCCCCTCCGTCCCTGCGCCGCCGGAAACTCACCGATCCCCGGTCGCCGCCCCGGAACCTGCCGCTCTTCCGGTCGCCCTCGGGGACCTTGACCAGCCCCAGTTCGCCGGCCAGGCCCCACAGGGCCTGCTTCACCGTGCTTCTGCTGTCCAGCTCGTGGATTCTGCCCGCGTCCACCACGCTCTGGAGTTCCTTGAAGGCGGACGGGACCACGGTGGCGGCGACCGCCGTGCCGGTGATCTTCTGGATCAGCGGGGGCTGGATCTCCGTACCACGGGAGTAGCGGTTGACGAGCACCGTCGTCTCCTCCGCCTTGCGGATCTGGAGCCGGTCCCACATGCGGACCGTGCGTTTGGCGCCGCGGACCGCCGGCACGTCCGGGGTGGTGACCAGCAGGGCCGTGTCTGCCATTTCCACCGCGGCGGCTCCCGCGCCGCCGAGCTGGGCGCCGCAGTCGACGACGACGACCTCGTAGCGGGAGCGCAGGGCGCTGACGATCTGGCGGGCGGCCCGGTCGGTGACGTCCTCGCCGCGTTCGCCCTCGCCGGGGGCGAGCAGCAGCGCGACCCCGCTGTCGTGGCGGAAGACGGCGTCGGCGAGGACGCGCGGTGAGATGTCGGTGATGGCCGCCAGGTCCAGCACGGAGCGGCGGAACTGGACATCGAGGTAGGAGGCGATGTCGCCGGTCTGGAGGTCCATGTCGACCAGTGCGGTGCCGCGGCCCGACGCCTGGGCGGCAAGGGCGAGCTGGATCGCCGTGAAGGTCGCGCCGACCCCTCCCTTGGCGCCGCTCACCGTGACGACGGTGCCGCCGGCTCCGGTGAACACATCGCCCCCGGCGCCCAGATGACGCCGTACGCCCACCGACCACTGGGCGACCGCCTGGACGCGGCTGGCCAGTTCTTCGTAGCCGAGGGGGAGGGCGATCAGACCGCGGGCGCCGTAGTCCATGGCGGCCTGGAAGAGGCCGGGACCGGCGTCCGAGGTGACGAGGATGACGCCCACGGCCGGGAAGCGCAGGGCCACTTCACGGATGAGTTCCAGGGCCGGGACCGGGCCGATGCGCTCGTGGACGACGACGACCTCGGGCAGCTCGTCGATGGATTCGGCGGCGAGGCGGGCGAGGGTGTCGATGAGCTGGGTGGAGTCGGCCACCGGGGCCACCGGCTCGGCGTCGGGGAGCTGGCTGAGCAGTGTCGTGAGGGAGCGGACCGCGTCCGCGTCGCCGACTGCCGGCAGGATCCTCGTGGGCATGGCGGGCTCTCACTTGTCCTTCGCGAGTTCGTACGTGCGGTCCTGTTCCGGGACGGTCGTGGGCCCGCCCGGCGCGACCAGCGCGAGCCGGACCCGCTGGGCGAACGACTCGGCGTACGTGATGCGCTGGGCATCGGCGGTGGAGAGCGCGAAGGTGATCGGGACGGCCTCGGTGAGCTCCCGGTTCCGGTGGTTGTCGTCGGGTTCGAGCGGGGTCAGCCTGCCGACGTCGAGGACTTTGGCATTGGTTACGATGATCTTCGACAGGTCGGGATCACCCTCCCGCTGTCCCTCGAAGGTGGCGTACACGTTGACGGTGGAGCCCGGCGTGATCTTGCCGGCTACGCCGGTCGCCGCATCGATCATGATGGCGACCTCCTGCTGCCCGGGCTGCAGGGCGGGCTGATCGACGATCATGTCGCTCTGCAGCAGGGAGCCCTCGCGCAGCATGGTGACCGCGATCTTGCCGCGGATCTCGGAGAGGTCGGTGACCGCGGTGGCCGACAGCCAGCGCTCGGGCATCCTGATCTTCTCGAACTGGTCCGGGGTGAGGCGGGTGTACGGCTCCACCTTCGACTTCAGCCGGTAGGCGGTGACTTCGGGGCCGACCTTGGACTTCACGTCGCTGATGACGGACAGCACGCCGGCGAACGCGGCGAGGGCGCACAGGACCGACAGAAGCAGGAGTATCACGCCGCGGCGCTGACGGGAGTTCATGAACCGTACAACCTCATTGGGGGTTTCGGTCGAGCGGAGTCGGGGTGCGGGGTGGCGGGGTGGCGGCCAGGGCGGCTCAGCCGGCGGGCAGCTGGTTCTCGTGCACGGATGAGGCGGATGACGCGAAAGACGTGGATGACGCGGATGACGTGGGTGCCAGGGACGGGGCGGTCGCGGAACAGAAGACGCAGCGGTCGCCGATGACGTCGATGCCGCACCAGTGGCAGACGGACTGCCGTACGGAGGCGACCAGTTGGTAGAGCACCGACAGGTCGGGCAGGAACGTGCAGAACTCGATCAGTCTGCCGGTCCCCCACCACTGCGGTGACTCGGCCGGCAGCGGGGTCTCGCGCAGTCCCTGGACGTTCCAGGCCTTGGCCAGGGTCGCGGTGATCCAGTCGGACTGGAGCTGGCCCTTGGCGACCAGCATCGAGGTGGCGAACTCCGGTCCGGCGAGGGTGGTTTCGTGGCCGATCCGTGCCAACTGCGGTACCGGATGGGCGAGTACGGCGAACTGGCTGCCGGGCACCCAGGACTTGGCGTGCGAGGTGAGGCCGACGGGGACCCGGTCGAGCCTCGCGACGGAGCCGAGGAGCGCCCCGGCGTGGAGGTAGTGGGTGAGCAGCCGTCCGGCGCAGGCGAGAACGCCGGGGCTGAGGTCGCAGGACGCGAGCTGGCGTAACTGGCGGGCCAGGACGGCGAGTCCGAGCGGGGGCAGATCTGGCCGGAACAGGGCTATGCGGTCGCTCTCCAGGAGGGAACGGACGGTGTGCAGCCGGCGCGCCACCCCCTCGGAGACGGCCTTCGAGCAGACGACGATCACATGCCCGTGCTGGTCGGTCAGCGACTGGAGGGTGGCCAGCGACTGTTCGAGCGGCTGGGTGCCGAGATCCGGCAGCACAACGGCGGGCATGGTTCGCTCGTCCTGCGGCGGCAGCGCCAGGTCGGCGCTGGTCACGGCAATGGCAGTTGGCACGCCCAGCTCCCCGTTCCCTGCCCGTGGGTCCCACCGGTGTTACTCCGGCACACCCGGATGACTTCACTGCGTGACTACCTCAGCACTGTAACCACGCCCGTATGACCGGAGAACAGCGTTTCTTTGACTTCCTTCTTCTGTTGTTCGCCTTCCGGGAGTTCGAAGGGGTGGATTCCCTCACAGATGGGGTGACAGGTGAATTGGACTGAACCTCTTGACAGTTGAATTGGTCTGGACCAACTTATACGGCAGCGGTGGCCACCGTTCCTCGTCTCTCTCCCCCACTCGGAGGCTTCAGTGGACCGCGCACCAGGCATGCCCAGACCCACCCGCAGATGGGTGGGGGCCGTCCTCGGCGCCCTCGCCCTCTGCTTCGCGGGCATGGGCCAGGCGTCCGCCGTGGACGTCAACAACGCCAAGAACGCCGGCTTCGAGTCCGGCCTGAGCAACTGGACCTGTTCCGCGGGCAGCGGTACGACCGTCTCCTCCCCGGTGCACGGCGGTTCGGCCGCGCTGAAGGCGACGCCGGCCGGCCAGGACAACGCCCGGTGCACCCAGACGGTGGCCGTCAAGCCCAGCTCGACCTACACGCTGAGCACCTGGGTGCAGGGTGGCTACGCCTATCTGGGCGCGACCGGCACGGGCACCACGGATGTGTCGACCTGGACCCCGGACTCCACGTCCTGGAAGCAGCTGACGACCACGTTCACCACGGGCGCTTCGACGACATCGGTGACGGTGTACACGCACGGCTGGTACGGCCAGCCCGCCTACTACGCCGACGACGTGTCGGTCCACGGCCCCGACGGCGGCGGAGGCGGCGACCCCGCGCCGACGATCCCGGCGGCCCCGGCCGGCCTGACGGTGACGGGCACGAGCTCGTCCTCCGTCTCGCTGGGATGGAACACCGTCTCCGGCGCGACGGGGTACAACGTCTACCGCAACGGTACGAAGGTGACGGCGGTGTCGGGCACCTCGGCGACGGTGACCGGCCTCGCGGCCTCGACCTCGTACTCCTTCCAGGTCACCGCGACCAACTCGGCGGGTGAGTCGGCGAAGTCGGCTGCGGTGACGGGGACGACGACGCCGGGCGGCGGGGGCGGCGGGACGCTGCCGAAGCATGCCGTCACGGGCTACTGGCAGAACTTCAACAACGGGGCGACCGTCCAGAAGATCTCGGACGTCTCGGCCCAGTACGACATCATCGCCGTGGCCTTCGCGGATGCGACCACGACGCCGGGTGCCGTGACCTTCAACCTGGACTCCGCAGGCCTCGGCGGCTACACGGTCGACCAGTTCAAGGCGGACATCAGGGCGAAGCAGGCGGCCGGGAAGAAGGTCATCGTCTCGGTCGGCGGTGAACGCGGCACGGTGTCGGTGAACGACTCGGCGTCCGCGACGAACTTCGCGAACTCGGTCCACTCCCTGATGCAGACGTACGGCTTCGACGGCGTCGACATCGACCTGGAGAACGGCCTCAACGCGACCTACATGACGCAGGCCCTGCGGGCGCTGGCCGCGAAGGCCGGACCGTCCCTCGTGCTCACGATGGCGCCGCAGACCATCGACATGCAGTCGACGTCGAACGCGTACTTCCAGACCGCGCTGAACGTGAAGGACATCCTCACGGTCGTCAATATGCAGTACTACAACAGCGGTTCGATGCTGGGCTGCGACGGCAAGGTGTACAGCCAGGGGTCCGTCGACTTCCTCACGGCACTGGCCTGCATCCAGCTGGAGGGCGGGCTGTCCCCGTCCCAGGTGGGCCTCGGCCTGCCGGCCTCGACGCGCGGCGCGGGCAGCGGCTATGTGTCACCGAGCGTGGTGAACAACGCGCTGGACTGCCTGACGAAGGGAACCGGCTGCGGGACCTTCAAGCCGTCGAAGACCTATCCGGACCTGCGGGGCGCCATGACCTGGTCGACCAACTGGGACGCGACGGCGGGCAACGCCTGGTCGAACGCGGTGGGGCCGCACGTGCACGGGCTGCCGTAGCCGAGAGTCACCGACCGTGCACGCCCCTGCTCCCGCTGACGAGGGCAGGGGCGTGCGCATGACCGGGTCGGCGGGCCTCCGTCCGACGAAGGCCCGGAAACAGCCTTGACCTGCTCATGCCACGAGCGCACGATGAGCGGCACCCGCACCAGCACGTCGCTGAACCACCCCCCACACTCCACTCGACTCCACTCCCCACTTCCGGAGACCCCGGAATCCCTGGAGACACAAGGAGACTTCATGCGACTTCGCACACAAGGCCCGGGCGTCCGAGGCGGGAGACGAACCGCCGCCCTCGCCGCGCTGATGGCCCTCGCCCTCGCAGCCCCCCTCTCCGCGACGGCGACCGACGCCAGCGCCGACAGCACCCGCAAGGCGGCACCCTCCTCCGACGACATCCGCCAGTACGAGATCCACGTCGACCACAACACCCCGGTCACCCGCACCGCCATCGCCCGGTCCGGGGTGAGCGTGGACGAGGCCGACGAGGAGACCGTCGTCGTCTCCGGGCGCGCGGCACAGGTCAGGAAACTGCGCCAACAGGGGTACGAGGTCACGCTGCTGGGCTCGGCCCCGGACCGGTCCACCGACGCGGACGACTTACGGCTCTACGACTTCCCCTCGGCCGACTCGAAGTACCACAACTACGCCGAGATGACCTCGGAGATCGGCACACGGCTCGCGGCCTATCCGAGCATCATGAGCAGGCGGGTCATCGGCAAGTCGTACCAGGGCCGGGACATCGTCGCCATCAAGATCAGCGACAACGTCGCCACCGACGAGAACGAGCCGGAGGTCCTGTTCACCTTCCACCAGCACGCCCGTGAGCATCTGACGGTGGAGATGGCGCTGTATCTGCTGCGCGAGCTGGGAGCCGGCTACGGCAGCGACTCCCGCGTGACCGGCATGGTCAACAGCCGTGAGATCTGGATCGTGCCCGACCTCAACCCGGACGGCGGCGAGTACGACATCGCCACCGGCTCGTACCGGTCGTGGCGCAAGAACCGTCAGCCCAACTCCGGTTCGTCGTACGTCGGTACGGACCTGAACCGGAACTGGAACTACAAGTGGGGCTGCTGCGGCGGGTCCTCGGGATCGAAGTCCTCGGAGACGTACCGGGGCACCGCCCCCGAGTCGGCGCCCGAGGTGAAGGTGGTCTCCGACTTCGTGCGCGGCCGGGTCGTGGGCGGCAAGCAGCAGATCACCGCCGGGATCGACTTCCACACGTACAGCGAACTGGTGCTGTGGCCGTTCGGGTACACCTACGCCAACACGACGACCGGGATGACGGCGGACGACTACAACGCCTTCAGGACGGTCGGGGAGAAGATGGCCGCGAGCAACGGGTACACGCCGGAGCAGGCGAGCGACCTGTACATCACCGACGGGTCGATCGACGACTATCTCTGGGGTGCGCACAAGATCTTCTCGTACACCTTCGAGATGTATCCGCGGTCCGGCTCCGGGGGTGGGTTCTACCCGCCCGACGAGGTCATCGAGCGGGAGACCTCACGGAACCGGGATGCGGTGCTGCAACTGCTGGAGAACGCGGACTGTATGTACCGGTCCATCGGCAAGGAGGCCCAGTACTGCAGTTAGCGGTCACGAGGTGGGGAAGCTGACGGCTCCCAAGACCCGGGTGGCCCTGCCCCGGCCCGCCTCCCCGCCACGGGGGCGGGTCCTGCGGGGGCTGCGCGCCGTCGCGTACGCCGCGCTGCCCGCCGAGCTCGTGCTCGCCGTCTGTCTGATCGGCGGGGTGCGGATACCCGGCCCCGTCCTGCTCGGCGGCGAACTGCTCATGCTGGTGCTGTTCGGCGCCGAGGCGTTCGTCTGGCTGCGGCTGCGGCGGCGCGGGCTCTCCCGGCGGGAGGCGCTCGGGGAGCTCGTGCCCGAGCCCGTGCTGCGGCTCGTCGGGCACGAACTGCGGCTCATGACGAGCCTGGTCCGGTGGGTCGCCCGCCGCCCGCACGGCGTCGAGGGGGCCGGCGCGGTCTTCCCGCACGCCCGCGACCAGGCCCCCATGATGTACGGCTTTGCGTTCGTGTGCCTGGTCGAGACCGTCGGCATGTCGTTCCTGCCCGCCCACTGGCCCGTCGTGCACGCCGTGGTGCTCGTCCTGGACGTCTACACCGTCCTCTTCGTCGTCGGTCTGCACGCGGCCTCCGTCACCCGGCCGCACGTGCTCGCCGACGGTGTCCTGCGCGTCCGGCAGGCGGCCCACGTCGACGTCCGTGTGCCGCTCGACCGGATCGTCCGTGTCCGGCGCGAAACGCGGTTCACCCACGAGAAGGCGGACGGCGAGCTGAACCTGGACGTCGGCTCGCAGACCTCCGTCACCCTCGAACTGACGGAGCCGGTCGACGCGCCGCGACTGCTCGGCGCGCCCCGCCCCGTACGGCTGATCAGGCTGCACGCGGACGACCCGAAGGCCCTCCACGACGCCGTCACTCGGGCACGGACCGCACCGTCGCCCGTCTACGAGGCACCCGGAGCCGGCTGGTCGGCGTCCTCGAAGTAGGCGTCCAGGACCGCGTCCAACTCCTGCTCCCACTCCGGGAAGCGCGCTCTGGCCGTCGCCTCGATCTCGATCGGGTACCAGCGGCGGTCCGGGGTGTGGACCGTGACGGTGAACCGCTTGCCGAAGCGGGGGGACTCCGTCTCGACCGCGCCGATCTCGTCCCAGCGGAACTCGCACTCCTGGTCGTCCAGGGTGAGCCGGACGCCCTTGCTGTCGGCGACGATCTTCGCCCTGCGGTCGGAGGCCTCGAAGGCGGGGCCGTCGGCGGGCTCCTCGGACTCCTCCGGGGCCTCGGACTCGTCCGGGGCCCCGTCCTCCGCGGAGACGGGCTCCTCGGAGACGTCCTTCCCGTCGGCCGGGGCCTCGGGCTCCGCCGTCGTGTCCGCCTCTTCGTTCTCCGGCTTCACGAGCCCGGGGATGAAGGCCGGGTCGAAACCGGCGCCCTCCAGGGGCTGGTTGCTAGAACTGATGCGCTGCTCCACAGCAAGGCAGTATGGTCGACAATCCTGTGCCGGACACAGCCGACCCCGACTTCGTTATCAGACCCCTACACGACGGGGCCCGGCATCAGCCGAGCACGGCCAGCACGTCGATCTCGACGAGGAGTCCGGCAGGAAGGCCGACGTACACGGTCGTACGGGCCGCGGGCGGCGCGGTGAGCGCCTGCTCCTCGAAGTACGCGTTGTAGATCTCGTTCATCTCGGCGAAGTGGTCCACGTCCGTCAGATAGACACGGATCATCATCACGTCGTCCCAGGAGGCGCCGCCCTCCTCAAGAACCGCCTTGACGTTGGCCAGGGTCTGGAGGGCCTGCTCGCGCAGGCCGGGGCCGGCGGGCGTGGGCGGCCCGCCCTCCCCGGACGGCAGGAAGCCGACCTGGCCGGCGACCTGGAGGATGTTGCCCTTCTTGACGCCGTGGGAGAACTTCGCCGGCGGGGTGGTGTGGGTCCTCGGGACGAGCGCGGTCTTCTCGGTCATACGGACTCCTCCACAGGGGTTCTTCCGGAGTACTCGCCGCTGATGGCGTCCGCGGTACGGCGCACCAGCGGGAGCAGGGTGAGCAGTTCGTCGGCGGTGACGACGACGTTGGGCGCGGAGACCGACATCGCGGCGACCACCCGGCCGTCGGCACCGCGGACGGGGGCCGCGACGCAGTTGATGGACTCCTCGTGGCCGCCGAGGTCGGTGGCCCAGCCCTGGTGACGCGCCTTCTCCAACTCCCGCAGAAAGGCAGCGGCGTTGGGGGTCGAACGGGCCGTGTACAGGGGGTAGTCGAGCTTCTGGGCGAGGGCGCGGCGCTCGGGTTCGGGAAGATCGGCGAGGAGCAGCTTGGCGACGGCGGCGACGGTGATGGCCACCGGTCTGCCGATCCGGGAGTACATGCGGACCGGGTAGCGGCTCTCCACCTTGTCGATGTAGAGAACCTCGTTCTCCTCGTGGACGGCGAGGTGGACGGTGTGCCCGCACTGCTCGTTGAGGCGTACGAGGTGGGGGTGGGCGATCTCGCGGATGTCGAGGTTGTCCATCGCCTCCTGGGCGAGGGCGAAGAGACGGGCGCCGAGGCGGTAGCGCTGGTCGGACTGGCGGTAGACGAGGCCGTGTTGGTGGAGCGTGCGCAGCAGACGCAGGGCCGTGGACTTGTGGACGCCGAGGCGGTCGGCGACCTGCCCGAGGTCGGCGGGTCCCTCGGCGAGCAGCGGCAGGATGCTCAGCGCGCGGTCGACGGTCTGGCTCATGGGGTGCGTGCCTCCTCCGGGGCCTCTTCGGTGTGCGTCCAGCCGGGGCCGAGTCGAAGTGTCCCCCACGAGTCGTCGTCCAGGGCGGCCAAGCGGTCGGCGTGGTGGCGGGTGGGGGGTGTGGCGAGGTCGCCGGGGGTGGTGAGGGCGGCGGCGGCCCACAGGTGGCCGTGGCGGAGGCGGTCGCGGAGGGGGAGTCCGCGCAGGGTGGCGGAGAGGAAGCCGGCGGCGAAGGCGTCGCCGGCGCCGGTCGCTGCCGCGATGTCGACGTGGGGGGCCGGGACGAACGCGGCCGGCTGTGAGGGGCCCGGGGCCGATGCCGGCCGGGGGTGGGCCGCGCGGCCCGGCGCCGGCGGGGTGCCGGCGCTCTTCGGGGCGGGCGCCGCCCCGGCGGCACGGCTGCCCGCGGTGGGGCGGAGAAACACGGTAGCCCCCCGGGCCCCCTGCTTCACCACCAGCACCCCCGGCTCCGGGAAGATCTCCCTGACGGCTTCGGGGCCGCCGCTGAGTCCCCAGGCCTGCTCCGCCTCGTCCTCCCCCACGAACACGAGGTCGGCACGGCGCGCCAGTTCCAGCAGCACGTCAGGTCCGCGGGCATCGCGCCACAGCCCGGGCCGGTGGTTGACGTCGAAGGAGACGAGCGGCCGGCCCGGGCGAGGGGACGTCAGTTCCCGCAGCAGTGCAAGGCACTCCCCCGAGAGCGCCGCCGTAATGCCCGACAGATGGAGCACACGCCCGGCCCGCACCGCCCCCAGGTCCACGTTCCCCGCCGTCATCGCGGAGGCCGCCGACCCCGTGCGGTAGTACGCCACCTCGTGGGCGTCGGTGGCCCGGTCACCGGCGGTACGGAAGTAGACGCCCGTCGGGCGGGCGGTATCGCGTCGTACGGACGCGACGTCGACTCCGTACGACCCGATCGTCTCGACCAGGTGGTCCCCGAAGCCGTCCGCGCCGACCCGGCTGACCCACCGTGCCGAATGCCCTGCCGCGGCCAGCACGCACACCACATTGGACTCCGCGCCGCCGATGGCCCTCTCGAAGGACGGTACGTCGGCGAGGCGGCCCGGCCGGGAGGGCAGGAAGGTGACCATGGACTCGTCGAGCGCGACGACGTCCACGACGTCGGGGGCATTGCGGAGTCCGCTGGGGGTCACGATCGTCGTAGCTCCTGGGCCTGGTGCGGGGGCTGCGGCCTCGTTGACCCCGCGTCGGGCGAGATGTTAGACAGCAGAGAGCGATATACGCAATGGTCGTTGCATACATCGCAACGTGCCTGATCAGGGAGGTTCCATGAGCACAGAGGCGCTCGCCGGACTGGCTGAGGAGCGCGTCGATCACCGCTTCAAGGGCCTTCCCCCGGACGCCGACGGCCTCACCGTCGGCGAGCTGGCCGCCCAGCGCCGCAACCTGTTCACCGGCGGCTTCGCGACGCCGGTACTCGCGCTGTCCGCCGAGCGCCTGGAGCACAATCTGCAGCTGATGGAGACGTATGCCGCCCGGCACGGTCTCGCCTTCGCCCCGCACGGCAAGACCTCCATGGCCCCGCAGCTGTTCCGGCGTCAGATCGAGCACGGTGCCTGGGGCATCACGCTGGCGGTGCCGCACCAGGTGCGGGTGGCGCGGGCGTTCGGCGTACAACGCGTGTTCCTCGCCAACGAGTTGGTGGACCCCTCGGCCCTGCGCTGGATCTCCGCCGGACTCGACGCCGACCCCGGCTTCCGCTTCATCTGTTACGCCGACTCCGCGCGCGGAGTGGAGCTGATGGCCGAGGCGCTGCGCGGGGCGGCCCGCCCGATCGACGTGGTCGTCGAGCTGGCCGGCGGGGAGGGCGCCCGGACCGGGGTCCGTACGGAGGCGGAGTGCGCGGCGGTCGCGGACGCGGTGGCTGCCACGCCGGCGCTGCGGCTGGTCGGCGTGGCCGGTTACGAGGGTGAGGTCCCGCGGGCGGACCCGGAGCGGGTGCACGCCTGGCTGCGGCGGCTGGTCGCGCTGGCCGTCGGCTTCGACAAGGCCGGGCGCTTCCCGGGCGTCGAGGAGATCGTGGTCAGCGCGGGCGGCAGCGCCTGGTTCGACGCGGTGGCCGACGTGTTCGCCGAGATCCCCGAACTCTCGTCCCCCGTACTGAAGTTGCTGCGCTCGGGCGCATACGTCTCGCACGACGACGGCCACTACCGCAAGCTGACGCCGTTCAACCGGGTGCCCGAGGAGGGTGCCCTGGAGCCCGCCTTCCGCCTGTGGACCCAGGTCGTCTCCCGCCCGTCGCCCGACCAGGCGTTCGTCAACGCGGGCAAGCGGGACGCCGCCTACGACCTCGGCCTGCCCTTCGCGCAGGTCGTCCGGCGGGACGGCACCGAGCGTCCGGCCGCCGGAATCGAGGTGACCGCCCTGTCCGACCAGCACGCCTGGCTGCGGACGGCCCCCGGGGCGGACATCGAGATCGGCGACTGGCTGGGCCTCGGCCTGTCCCATCCGTGCACGTCCTTCGACAAGTGGCCGCTGATTCCGGTGGCGGAGGCGGACGGCACGGTCGTCGACTACATCCGTACGTTCTTCTAGGGGGTTACGGCGTGGAGGAGCTCGTCATCCGGGACGCGGACGTGGTGGACGGCACCGGTGACCCGTCGTACCGCGCCGACGTGGTCGTCGACGGCGGGCGGATCGTGTCCGTCGTCAAGGAGGCGGCGGCCGCGGGCTGTCAGCGCCCCAAGGCACGCCGGGAACTGGACGCCGAGGGCCTGGTCCTCTCCCCCGGCTTCATCGACATGCACGCCCACAGCGACCTGGCCCTGCTGCGCGACCCCGACCACAGCGCGAAGGCGGCGCAGGGCGTGACGCTGGAGGTCATCGGCCAGGACGGGCTGTCGTACGCGCCGGTCGACGACCGCACACTCGACGAGGTGCGCCGGGCCGTCACCGGCTGGAACGGCCCCGGCGACGACATCGACTTCGACTGGCGGTCGGTGGGCGAGTACCTCGACCGGCTCGACCGGGGGATCGCGGTCAACGCCGCCTATCTCGTCCCCCAGGGCACGGTCCGCGCGCTCGTCGTCGGCTGGGAGGACCGCGAGGCCACCCCGCGGGAGCTGGAGCGGATGCGGCAGCTGGTCGCCGAGGGCCTGGAGCAGGGCGCCGTCGGCCTGTCCTCCGGGCTGACCTACACGCCCGGCATGTACGCCGGGACCGCCGAACTCACCGCGCTGTGCCGGGTGGTGGCGGAGCACGGCGGCTACTACTGCCCCCACCACCGCTCCTACGGCGCCGGCGCGCTGGAGGCGTACGAGGAGATGGTGGCCGTGGCCCGGGAGGCCGGCTGCCCGCTCCACCTCGCCCATGCCACCCTGAACTTCGGTGTGAACAAGGGCCGGGCGCCCGAGCTGCTGTCGCTCCTCGACGAGGCGCTGGCGGGCGGGGCCGACATCAGCCTCGACACCTACCCGTACACCCCCGGCTGCACCACTCTCGTCGCCCTGCTGCCCGGTTGGGCGGGCGAGGGCGGGCCGGAGGCGGTCCTTGCGCGGCTCGCGGACGAGGAGACCGCCGAACGCATCCGGCACGATCTGGAGACCGTCGGCGCCGACGGCTGCCACGGTGTGCCCGTCGACTGGGACACGGTCGAGATCTCCGGCGTGACGGATCCGGCGCTGGGCGACTTCGTGGGCCGTACGGTCCAGGAGTCGGCGCTGCTGCGCGGCGAGGCCCCCTGGGCGACCGCCCGCCGGCTGCTGGTCGAGGACCGGCTCGGCCCGACGATCCTCCAGCACGTCGGCCACGAGGAGAACGTGGCGGCCGTCATGCGGCATCCGGTCCACACCGGCGGCTCCGACGGCATCCTGCAGGGCAGCAAGCCGCACCCGCGCGCCTACGGCACCTTCCCGCGGTATCTCGGCCACTATGTGCGGGAGTTGGGCGTGCTGTCGCTGGAGGAGTGCATCGCCCACCTCACCGGCCGTCCGGCGGCCCGGCTGCGGCTGCCGGACCGGGGTGTGGTCCGCGAGGGCCACCGGGCGGACCTCGTGCTGTTCGACCCCGCGACGGTGGCGGCGGGCGCCACCTTCGAGCGGCCGCGCACCCTCCCGACGGGCATCCCCCACGTCCTCGTCGACGGCCGGTTCGTGATCGAGGACGGGCGGCGGACGGACGTACTGGCGGGGCGGGCGGTCCGTCGCAGTCCCGTGTGACGGAACACCCTTCCGCGTCCCTGCGCCTACGGCTTGGGCAGAACGCAGCCGCTCGCGTTCAGATTGAGCTGGTTGCGGGTCGTGAAGCAGGCCGGGATCTGGTAGGTCTCCTGGGCGTAGTTGATGCCCTCGCGGACGGTGACGTTGCCGTTCGCGTCGACCTCACAGGGGTTGTTCACGGTGCAGGTCTCGCCGTCCTCGTTGCCCGTGTTGTTGACGGCGACGACCTTGCCCGTGGCCTGGTCGACGACCGGCGAGCCGGAGGTTCCGCCGATGGTCTGGCAGGCGGAGGTGTAGCGGACCGAGTCCTTCCAGGTCCAGTCGCCCTCCTTGAGGCGGTACGCGAACCCGTCGATGTTGCAGTTGTACAGCCGCTTCCAGTAGCCGGAGGCGACCGTGATGGCGGTGCCGGCGGCCGGGTGTGTGTCCTGCACGGTCAGCGGGCTGATGCCGTAGGTGTTCCTGATGGACGCGTAAGAGCGGGTGAGCTGATAGATCGTCACGTCCGTGTCGGTCATCGTCGAGTAGGCGACCTTGCTGGCGCGCAGCGTCCCGACCCGTGTACCGGAGGAGTTGAGCAGTCCGAAGGAGCGGCTGGAGGCCTGGTTGACGATGACCTCGCCGGGCTCCGGGAAGCCCGTCTCCAGGCAGTGGCCGTTGGAGAGCACCAAGCCCGGGTCGGTGTCCGCGGAGTTGGGGAAGCGGATGACGGAGCCGGAGCAGTTGCTCAGTGCGACGGTCCCGGCGAGGCTGACGGCCTTCAGCGTCGGCGACGCCTTCTTCGCGGGTGCCGCCTGGTCGGTCGCGGCGACCGCGGGTGCCATGCCCGCCCCGGATATCACCAGGGCTGTGAGCGTGGCAAGGAGAGGCTTTCTCATGTGGGGGTCCCCTCTGAGACGTGAACGACCGGAGATCTTCCGGGCGTTGTCTTGTCATGGGCATTGTCATTACAGAGGGGTGGACGGGCAAGGAGTTATTTCAAGACCGGCGTTGGCGGATTTCGACGGTTGCGGCGTCGATGTGATCGAACAGCGCCGTACCGTCGACCGCGATCACGGCACCCAGTTCACGGCAGCGCTGTTCGCGTGCCGGGGTGACCCGGCCGGTGAAGAACACGACGGGCCCGTCGAAGCTCCCCCACTCACGCCAGCGGGCGAGGTCGGTCAGCCCGGCGTCCCGGTCGAGGCCGCGCGCCACGTCGGAGATCACCAGATCGACGGCGTGCAGGCCGAGCATCCGGTCGGCGGCCTGACCGTTCTCCGCCGTCAGGACATGGGCGCCGTGCTGCTCCAGATAGCGGGCGAAGGACGTGTTGTTCTCCGGATGGTCGTCCACCCACAGGACACGGATGCCCCGGTAGGTGTCCCGGCCCTCGGCCGGCGTCCCGTCCGCGGCCGTCCGCGGCTCCTCGTCAGCGCGGATCGCGGTGACGGGCGCCGCCCCGCCCTCCTGCAACTGCTTCACCAGATCGTCGATCTGCGGAAGACGCATCCACTCCTCGACGAGAGGGACGAAGTTCTGGTCGCGCGCCAACGCCGGGAACGCGGTGGGCAGTTCCTCCTCCAGCCGGGCCCGTACGGCCTCCCAGGTGTCCCGGTCCTCGGGGTCCGGTGCCGCGAGACCGTGTCCGGTCACGGAGTCCACCGTGGTCCGCCACACCTCGGGATCTGCCTGGGCCCACTGGCTCAGCACCCGCCGGGCCACCCGGTATTCGAGGAACTCGTGGGCCGCGTGGGCGTAGGTGCCGTCGCCTGCCACGAGGATGCGGTAGAAGTCCGGGTACAGATGCTGGAGCAGCAGCGTTCTGATGACCGCCTCCGGCTTGAACCCCGCCCACACGGGATTGAGGGAGCACTCCAGGCCGAAGCCGTTGATGAGCCGCTTGATCCGGCGCGGGTTGCGGGCCGAGCGGTCGGCGATCAGCCTCACCAGGTCGTCGTCAAGGAGCTCGCGCAGCCCGCAGTGTTCGGCGCAGTGACGGACGTACGCCTCCAGGTCCTCGCCGCCCGCCGCCGGCAGCCGGTAGCTCGTCTGGAAGATCTTCTCCATGAACGCCGAACCGGCCGGTCCCAGCTCCCGCAGCAGTCCCGACGGCCCGAGCGCGGACCGGTCGCAGCCGATCACGAACGCGAGTCCCGGCACGTCGAGATAGACCTTCACCGCCTCGCACACCGCGAGGACCGTCTCCTCCGAGCAGCGGTCGAGGTCGTCCACGAAGACGACGAGCAGCCGCCGCGGCTCGTGCTGTGCCGTCTCGGCCCACTCGGTGGCGAGGTCGTAGAGCGCGTCCCGCATGGCGTTACGGGCCTTGGGGCCGACGGACAGCTCATGCCATAGCCGGTCGACGAGCCCCGCCACTCCGAACGGCGCGACGGCCACGGTGAGCGTCGCGCGTACAGCCGTGATCAGCGTCCTGTGCTCGGCCAGCCGGTGCACCGCGCGCCGCAGCACCCGCCGGTCGAACCGCATCAGGACCGACTTGATCAGCCCCTCCAGGGCGTCGGCCCCCGTGGAGGTCCAGGCGTTGTACCAGACCGTCTCCACGTCCCCGCGCTGCCGCAGCTCCGTCTCCACCAGCCGCATCAGGCTGCTCTTGCCCATGCCCCACCCGGCGTCCACGGCGAGCGTGAAAGGGGTCGCGCTCCGGGAGGCGTCCAGCAGGTTCGCCAACTCGCGGGCGGCGCGGCCGGTCCCGAGCAGATCCGCCTCCGCAGCGGTGACCGGTTCGTCGTTCAGCAGCGAGAACTCCATGCCCTGCCTCCCCCTTCGGCAGGGTCAACCTATCGGCATGCGGGGCTGCTTGGGACGCTGGTGGCTGCGCCGCTGAGCGTGGCTGAGCGTGCTTCGGTCTCTTCGGCGGAAGCGGAGGGCCCGGGTGGGGCGCTCACGCGGTCGGTGGTGGGGGTGGCGACAGCCGTGCCGCGAACGGCGCGCTCAGATCCCCTCGGCGGACGACATCGCTACCTGTCGCGCTTCGCGTTTCCGCGGCCCGGCTTCCCGTTGGAGTTGCCCGGTACCCAGGTGCTCGCGGTGGTCGTTGGGGTGGGAGTGGCGGAGCTGCTCGGCGTGGTCGAGGGGCCCTGCGTGTCTGTCTCGGACGGGGAGGCGTCCGCCGGGGTGCTCGCGGACGCGGGAGCGGACCGTTGCGCACCGCCGGACGACAGGACTGCGGCCGACTCCTCCGGCGCCTCGGACTCCCCGATCGTCGGACGGCCCGTGCGGTCGTGCTTGCCCTCCCTGTCGCCCGACGACCCGGACAAGGAGAACCCGGCCACCAGCGCGGCCACGGACATGGCACCCGCCGCGCCCGCGGCGACCGCGATACGGCGCCGGGCGCGCTGCCTGCGGGCACGCCGGCCCACTCGGGTGTCCGGGTCCGCTGCCGCCTCCCAGTCGGACTCGGAGCCCGGACCGCCGGCCCCCCACGCGGCATGCTCGTCCGGCCGGCCGCCGGCCGCCTGGTGGCTCCCGGCCTCGCGGTCATCCGAGGCCGCGTAGTCGCCGGCCCCCGGACCGGGCTCGCCGCCGTCGGGTATCCGGGGCAGCCGGCACGTCTCGTCGTAGGCGTTCTGCCAGCCGTGGGCGGCCGCCGGATCTCTGTACCCCTCGTACTCCGGGGCAGGCGGTGCCGACGGATGGTACACGGTCGGCGGGCCCTGGGTCCCGTCCGCGCCGTACGCCCCGTTGTCGTACTGAGGTGGCTTGGACATGGCCGCGCATTCTAGAGACTGAAGGGGCCCCTAGGACAGCCGTTGCCCATAACCGGTCAAAGCGTGCGTCTCACGTGGCGGAAAACACGACCCACGGCGCGTTACCGGGCCGTAAGCTCCCTGACATGCAGGTGATCCAGTCGACCAAGCTCGCCAACGTCTGTTACGAGATCCGGGGCCCGGTGCTCGAGGAGGCGATGCGGCTCGAGGCGGCCGGTCACCGCATTCTCAAGCTCAACACGGGCAACCCGGCCGCGTTCGGCTTCGAGTGCCCGCCCGAGATCCTGGAGGACATCCTCCGCAACGTGTCGTCGGCGCACGGCTACGGCGACGCGAAGGGCCTGCTCGCCGCACGCCGGGCCGTCGTCATGCACAACCAGACCCTCGGCATCGAGACGGACGTCGAGCACGTCTTCATCGGCAACGGCGTCTCCGAGCTGATCGTGATGGCGATGCAGGGCCTGCTGGACGACGGCGACGAGGTCCTCGTACCGTCGCCCGACTACCCCCTGTGGACCGCGGCCGTCTCCCTCTCCGGCGGCACGGCCGTCCACTACCGCTGCGACGAGCAGTCCGACTGGATGCCCGACCTCGCGGACGTCGAGCGGAAGGTCACCGACCGCACCAAGGCGATCGTCATCATCAACCCGAACAACCCGACGGGCGCGGTGTACGACGAGGCGGTGCTCAAGGGACTGACCGACATCGCCCGCCGCCACAACCTGCTGGTCTGCTCGGACGAGATCTACGACAAGATCCTGTACGACGGTGCCACGCACACCGCGACCGCGTCGATCGCCCCCGACCTGCTCACCCTCACCTTCAACGGCATGTCGAAGGCGTACCGGGTGGCCGGCTACCGGGTCGGCTGGATGTCGATCTCCGGGCCGCGCGCCCACGCCGACTCCTATATCGAGGGCCTGACGATCCTCGCGAACATGCGCCTGTGCGCGAACATGCCGGGTCAGCACGGGGTCGTCGCCGCACTCAGCGGACGGCAGACCATCGACGACCTGGTGCTGCCGGGCGGGCGGCTGCGGGAACAGCGGGATGTCGCCCATGAGCTGCTGACCCAGATCCCCGGCGTGACCTGCGTGAAGCCGAAGGGGGCGCTGTATCTCTTCCCGCGCCTCGACCCCAACGTCTTCAAGATCAAGGACGACCGGAGGATGGTCCTGGACCTGCTGCGGCAGGAGAAGATCATGGTCGTCCAGGGCACCGGCTTCAACTGGCCCGAGCAGGACCACTTCCGGGTGGTCACCCTGCCGGCGGTCGGCGACCTGCGGGACGCGGTCACCCGGATCGGGAACTTCCTGGGCGGCTACAGCCAGCCGTGAACACTCAACTTTAGACGCGTTCTAATGTAGGATGGCTTCCTGACAGCACAGGAGGCCATCCATGTACGAACCGATCCGCACCAAGTCGGTCCACAGCCCGATGGCCGGCACCACCTCGGACTTCCCCCACAGGTCCCGCGAGGAAGAGCTGGACATCCAGCTCGCGGGCCATCTCGCGGCGTTGCTCGCCGTCACCGACGAGTTGCGAGCGCTGGCGCCCTCCGCCGAGCTGGAGGCCGCGGCCGAGCGGCTCGCCGAGCAGGTGACCCGGCTGCGGGGAGGACGTACACCGGCCCGCGCGGTGGCCTCCGGCGGCCGCAAGACCCAGCTCACGGCGCTGCATCAGCGGGCGCACACCCTCGCCGGGCGGGCGCTGGTCGTCGCGGCGTCGCGCGCCGACACGGCGGCGGCGATCCTGGCGGCCGAGCAGATGGACGCGCACGCGGCGGCACTGGGGCCCCGCGAACTCGCCCCCCACTGAGCCATCCGGCTCCCCCCGAACGGCCCCGGTCCGCGCGTCCCAGAGCGACGCGCGGACCGGGCGCCACGCACTGCGTTGGCTTGAGCGGGCCCAACTGCGGGCGGCACATAGCATCGCGCAGTTGTGCCGCCAGCAGCACCGGCCCAGCCGCGGGCAACACCAGCCCAGCCGCGGGCAGTCGTACCGCTGGGGCGGCGCCCGTCCCAAGGAGAGCGGCACCCCGCAAGCGCGGGTGAGCGGAACATCGCGGCCAGACAGACACGCTGTGCGTTGCACCGGAGGGCTGGGCACCGCCGCAATCGACCGTCCCGGCTGAGCGCCGTCGCGGCGGGAGGAAGGTGCGCCGGTCGCATACCGGGCAAGACCCCTGCACCCTGCAACCCGCAACTCGGCACCGCCGCAAACCCCCGGCGCGGCATCGCGCCGTCGCGGTGGAGAGAAGCCGTTCACCGGAGTCCGTCGTTCCCGTTGCATAGTCCGTCGTTCCCGTTGCATAACGGTAAGGCCACTTCACCCTCCGTTAACCCACCCCACCCAGGAATGTGGAGTTCCGCGAGCACGCTCCCCGCCGTGAGACGTATCGCAGGAATCGTCCTCGCGGTGTTGCTGATCGGCGGAGTGGTGGCAGCCGTCGTAGCGGGCCGGCAAGACGGGGACACGGGCACGGCAACGAAGACCGTGCGCGCAGTCATCGGATCGGAGAAGGCGGAGTTCTTCGCCGATCCCGACGTGGTGAAGGCCCTCGCCGCCAAGGGCTACACCGTGAAGACGGAGACGTCCGGCTCGTGGGCCATGGAGGGCCTCGACCTCAAGGGCTACGACTTCGCCTTCCCCTCCAGCCGGGCTCCCGCCGACGAACTCGCCGGCAAGTACCACGTACGCGGAACCCTGCCGCGGCCCTTCTACTCGCCCCTCGTCGTCGTGGCGCACCGAGGCGCCGCCGAGGTGCTGGCCGCGGGCGGGCTTGCCACGCTGGACAAGAACCGCGGCACCCTGAAGATGGCGGCGTATCTCGACGCGGCCCGCCGCGACCGGACCTGGCAGCAGCTCGAGGGCGCCGCCCAGTACGGGGAGCTGACCGGCACCCTCTTCATCGCCTCCACCGACCCGGAGACCTCCAACTCGGGTGCCCTCTATCTCGCCGCCGCCTCCTATGTCGCGAACGGCGGCCGGGTCGCCGCGAGCGACGCCGACGTCGACCGCACCGCGCCCCTGATGCGCAAGCTGGTCAGCGTGCAGTGCAGCCAGTACTGGCTGCCGGCGGCATTGGTGGTGACCGCGAACAGCCGGGAACCGTCGGCCGACCACTCCATGCCGCGCGGGGCGACCCGGTCGCCGTCGAGGCTGCCTTCGAAGACGAACTCCAGCGGGGCCGTCGAGTCGGCCGGGTCGGCGGGCTGGAGCAGCAGGTCGGGCGTGGAGCCGGTGGCCGCCGCGCCGCGCGCCAGGTACGAGCCGTCGCCGCTGAGGGCGACCGATCTCGCGGTGGCCCCGGACGGGAGCGCCGGGTAGCCGTTCGCCGCGTCCGACAGATCGCCGGTGTGGAGCAGCCGGGTGCCGTGGGCCGCGTCGGCGACGGCGACCTTGCTGCCGTCGGCGGAGAACGCGAGGTCCTTCAGATCGAGGGCGCCCTTGCCCTCACTGTCGGCGAAGCGGCGGGGCGGCGCCTCGTACGAGAGAGCCGTCGCTGGTGTCGTACACCGTGAGGAAGGGGTCGGCCGCGTTGTCGTTGCGCGGCTGGCCCATCAGCATCCGGTTGCCCGGGCCGGCTTCGATCTTGAGCTTGCCGTAGTCGTTCCAGCCGGTGCGGGTGTGCACGCCGTTCACGATGCCGTCCAGATGGGTCTGGGCGGTGGGGCACGCGCCCGCATCCTGCGAGTAGGGCGTGGTGAAGTACAACTGGCCGCCGGAGAAGGCGAGTTCCCGGCCGCAGGTGTCGGTGTTGGTGGAGGCGAGGAAGGCCGGTTGGAAGGTGGTGGTGTCGTACGTCTGGATCTGCTCGCGCAGACCGGCGTAGAGCTTGCTGCTGTCGGCGCTGAGGGCCAGACCCGAGACATGGGCCGGGGTCTGGAGGGTGGTCAGACGCTCGCCCCGGAAGTCGTAGACGGCGATGACGCCCTTGTTGAGGTAGTAGTCGGTGTTGCTGTCCGCCACGAACACGCGCTGGTGCACGGAGTCGACCGCGATCGCCGAGAACGACGAGATCGGCAGCTTGGCCACCGCGTCGGAGGCCGCCGCATGGGCGGCGGGCGCCGCGGCGACGGTCAGGCCGGCCCCGGCGAGTGCGGCGGCGACCAGTGTGGCCGCGAGACGTCCGGGACGGTGTGCAGCATTCAACTGTGCCCCCCACAGGCTGAGTTGGGTGTCCGCTGCGTTCGGACAGACACCTGTGACAACCATGTAACAGCCGTGAAGATCCTTGGATCAAGGGGGCGCGACCACGGGCGAAGGCCTGTCGTCGTACCGGTCCCGTCGGGGCGGACGGGGAGTACGACGACAGGCCCAGGGCCCCGCACGCCGTTGTACGGGACCTCGCCGGTCTGCACCGCGGCCGGCCGTGACGATCGCAGGTCAGGGCAAGATCGGACCGGCCGCGGAGTTCTCGGGAGGACGCTCAGCCCAGGCGCTCCACCAGCGCCCGGTACTCGTCCCACAGCTCCTTCGGGGTGTGCTCGCCGAAGGTGTTGAGGTGATCGGGGACCAGGGCGGCCTCCTCGCGCCAGACCTCCTTGTCGACCGTGAGCAGGAAGTCCAGGTCGGAGTCGGCCAGCTCCAGGCCGTTGGTGTCCAGGGCCTCCCTGGTCGGCAGGATGCCGATCGGGGTCTCGACGCCCTCGGCCTTGCCGTCGAGCCGCTCGACGATCCACTTCAGGACGCGGCTGTTCTCGCCGAAGCCGGGCCAGACGAACTTGCCCTCGTCGTTCTTGCGGAACCAGTTGACGTAGTAGATCTTCGGGAGCTTCGACTGGTCCTTGTCCTTGGCGACATCGACCCAGTGACCCATGTAGTCACCCATGTTGTAGCCGCAGAACGGCAGCATGGCGAAGGGGTCGCGGCGCAGTTCGCCGACCTTGCCCTCGGCGGCGGCGGTCTTCTCGGAGGCCACGTTGGCGCCGAGGAAGACACCGTGGTTCCAGTCGAAGGACTCCGTCACCAGCGGTACGGCGGTGGCGCGGCGGCCACCGAAGAGGATCGCCGAGATCGGCACGCCCTTCGGGTCCTCCCACTCGGGCGCGATGATCGGGCACTGCGAGGCGGGGACGGTGAAGCGGGAGTTCGGGTGGGCAGCCGGGGTCTCGGCTGCCGGAGTCCAGTCGTTGCCCTTCCAGTCCGTGAGGTGGGCCGGAGCCTCCTCGGTCAGGCCCTCCCACCACACGTCGCCGTCGTCGGTGAGCGCGACGTTGGTGAAGACCGAGTTGCCCCACAAGGTCTTGATGGCGTTGGCGTTGGTGTGCTCGCCCGTGCCGGGCGCGACGCCGAAGAAGCCGGCCTCGGGGTTGATCGCGTACAGCCGCCCGTCCTCACCGAACCGCATCCAGGCGATGTCGTCACCGATCGTCTCCACGGTCCAGCCGGAGATGGTCGGGTCGAGCATGGAGAGGTTGGTCTTGCCGCAGGCGCTCGGGAACGCGGCGGCGACGTACTTGGACTCGCCCTGCGGCGGGGTCAGCTTCAGGATCAGCATGTGCTCGGCGAGCCAGCCCTCGTCACGCGCCATGACGGAGGCGATGCGCAGGGCGTAGCACTTCTTGCCGAGCAGGGCGTTGCCGCCGTAGCCGGAGCCGTAGGACCAGATCTCGCGGGTCTCGGGGAAGTGGGAGATGTACTTGGTGGAGTTGCACGGCCACGCGACGTCGGCCTCTCCCTGAGCCAGCGGGGCGCCGAGGGTGTGCACGGCCTTCACGAAGAAGCCGTCGGAGCCCAGCTCGTCGAGGACGGGCTGTCCCATACGGGTCATCGTGCGCATGGACACGGCGACATAGGCGGAGTCGGTGATCTCGACGCCGATCGCGGAGAGGTCCGAGCCCAGCGGGCCCATGCAGAACGGGACGACGTACATCGTCCGGCCGCGCATCGAGCCGCGGAAGACACCGCCCTGGCCGTCGGTCCCCCGGAAGATCTCCCGCATCTCGGCGGGTGCCTTCCAGTGGTTGGTCGGGCCGGCGTCCTCCTCCTTCTCGGAGCAGATGAAGGTCCGGTCCTCGACCCGCGCGACATCGGTCGGGTCGGAAGCGGCGTAGTACGAGTTGGGGCGCTTGATCGGGTCGAGTTTCCTGAAGGTTCCCTTGGCCACGAGCTCCTCGCACAGTCGCTCGTACTCGGCCTCTGATCCGTCACACCAGACCACGCTGTCCGGCTGCGTCAGTTCGGCGATGTCGTTCACCCAGGAGATCAGTTCCTGGTGGTTGGTGGGGACGGGGGGAGCCGCGATGTCGCGCGCCACGATTGCTCCTAGAAGAAGGGTTTTTTGTTGGAGGCCCCGTGGGGGCTGCGACCCGGATGCGTCTCGGGGTGACTCTGGCGCTCATCCGGTGCCGACCGCACTCATTTGATCATCCGACGAGAGTGCGCATATGTCCAGAGGAGCGCACAGGTGAGCGACGTGAGGATCGCCACGTGTAGAACTGCCTCTTTGCGTGCACGTTGGGTTCAGCTGAAGGTTCTTTTGCGTAACAGGCGACCCGCCAACTCCCATGAGAGAATGGCCACTCTTCGCCGTTCCGTAGGCGGAAGCGATCCGTAACCTACGGTTCCGTAGGTACGATGCGCCGCATGACTGCGCCCGTCCCCGACGCGCCCACGGACACGCCGGCCGCCGGCCGCGGTCCCGTCGCGCTCTCCCTGCCGCATCCGGTCAAGCCCAAGCTCCGCGGCTGGCTGCATCTCGGCATGTTTCCGGCCGCGCTCGTCGCGGGCCTGGTGCTGACCGCCCTCGCCGACTCCCCCCGCGGACGGATCGCCTGCGGGATCTACGCACTGACGGCGTGCCTGCTGTTCGGCGTGAGCGCGCTGTACCACCGGGGCACATGGAACCCCCGGATGGACGGCATTCTGCGCCGTCTGGATCACGCCAATATCTTCTTGATCATCGCGGGCACCTACACCCCGCTGACCCTGCTGCTCCTGCCGGGCGCCAAGGGGCAGTGGCTGCTGTGGGGCATCTGGGGAGCGGCGGCCGCGGGCATCGTCTTCCGGGTGTTCTGGGTCGGCGCCCCGCGCTGGCTCTACACCCCCTGTTACATCGCGATGGGCTGGGCGGCCGTCTTCTTTCTGCCGGACTTCATGCGATCGGGCGGGATAGCGGTCCTGGTCCTGGTGATCGTCGGGGGCCTGCTCTACAGCGCGGGCGGGGTGATCTACGGGATCAAGCGCCCCAACCCGTCACCGCGCTGGTTCGGCTTCCACGAGGTGTTCCACTCCTTCACCCTGGCGGCGTTCGTCGTCCACTACGTCGGGATCTCACTGGTGGCCTACCAGCACGGGTGACACCCGCTGCCCGTGATGGACAGTCCCTCCATTTTGAGAGCTACTCTCATTTCGTGGCCTGCCGACCATGCCCGACAATGACCTCCATGACGGCCGCACGCACCACCTCCCCCGCCGACCGCCCCCGGCTGGGGCTGCGCGAGCGGAAGAAGATCAAGACGCGTGAGGCGATCCGCACCGCGACGTACGCACTGATCAAGGAACAGGGGTACGACGCCACGACGATCGAGCAGATCGCCGACCGCGCCGAGGTGTCACCGTCGACCGTCTTCCGCTACTTCCCGGCCAAGGAGGACATCGTCCTCACGGATGAGTCCGACCCGGTCCTACTGGAGAAGTTGCGTGCCCGGCCCGTGGACGAACCGTGGCCGGACACCATCCGGCATGTGATGCGGGAGGCCGTCCGCACGGGCGTCGAGCAGGACCCGGAGGTGGCCCGGCTGCGCACCCGTCTGATGGTCCAGGTCCCCGCGGTGCGCTCCCGGATGATGGAGAGCATGTCGGTCACCGGCCGCATGCTCTGCACCGCCATCGCCGAGCGCACCGGCCGGGACCCGGACAGCCTGGAGGTGAGGGTGTACGCGATGTCCCTCGTCGGCGGCCTGATGGAGACCTCCCTCTACTGGGCCGAGAACGGCCACCGGGACGACTTCGCCGCCCTCGTCGACCGGACCCTGGACATCCTGCAACACGGCCTCCCCCGGGAAAATCGCTGAGCCCCCGCACGGGCCGCCGTGACATGCTGACCCGGTGAGCGCACCGGAGATCCACCTGGAATTCGCCCCCGAGCTGGCCGTCTTCGTCCCGCAGGGGCGGCGGGACGGCGCGAGCGCGCTCGCCGTCGACGGACTCTCCTCCCTCGGCCATGTCGTCGAGTCGGCCGGCGTCCCGCTGACCGAGGTCGGCGTGCTCCTCGTCGACGGCCGCGAGGTCCCGGTGTCGTACATCCCGGCAGGCGGCGAATCCGTACGGGTACGGACGGTCGAGCGGCCCCAGCGGGTACACGGCGCGCCCCTGCGCTTCCTCCTCGACGTCCACCTCGGAACCCTCGCCCGGCGGCTGCGCCTGCTGGGCGTGGACACGGCGTACGAGTCGACGGACATCGGCGACCCCGCCCTCGCCGCCCGCTCCGCCGCCGAGAAGCGGGTCATGCTCAGCCGCGACCGCGGCCTGCTGCGCCGCCGCGAACTGTGGGCGGGCGCCTTCGTCTACAGCACCCGCCCCGAGGAGCAACTGCGGGACGTCCTGGACCGGTTCCGGCCCGAGCTCAGGCCATGGACCCGGTGCACCGCCTGCAACGGACTGCTCAAGGAGGCCACCAAGGAGGAGGTGGCGGACCAGTTGCAGGGCGGGACGCAGCGGTCGTACGACGTCTTCGCACAGTGCCGGCAGTGCGGGCGGGCGTACTGGAAGGGCGCGCACCACGAGCAGCTGGTGGCCATCGTGGAGCGCGCCCTGGACGAGTTCGCGGGTGAACGCTAGCTCTTTGTCACGTCGGCCTTTCCGCAGGCGATTCCGTCCCGGTTGCGGTCCAGGCCCAGCGGGTCGTCCCTGCCGTTGATCTTCAGCCGGCCGTAGTCGTTCTTCTTCAGCCAGGCGCACCGCGCGGCCGTCGTCTTCTTCACCTTCGCCGGGAAGGCGGTCGGCACACACACATTGATCGAGCCGTAGTGCCGGTCGCAGCCGGAGACGGTGACGGGCACCTTCTGCGAGGTCCGCTTCTTCCCGGGCTTGGTGACCTTGCCCTCCAGCGAGTCGGCGAAGGAGTGGACGTGCGCCGAGGCGTCGGTGGCGCTCAGCGCCTGCGGGCCCTGGAGGTGCACCCACTTCGCCACCGACGGCACGCCGTTCGCGTCCACCGCGAAGAGCATGTACCAGCCGGGCGGGGCCAGGTTGGGGTTGCTCGTCACGTTCAGGTCGACGTTGTTGCCGTCCACCGACAGCGGCAGGTCCACGAACCGCTGGTTCGGGTCCGAGGAGTGGGTCACCGCCGCCGGGCGGATCAGCTCGGCCTTGGCGACGGGCCGGTCGACGGTGATCCGCTGGGTGTCGCCGTAGTTCCACTCGGTGTCGATCACCGAAGTGATCGTCGGACGCGTGCCCTTGAGCAGATAGGGCGGCGTGTAGATGGACACGTTGTGGTTCCAGGTGCCGTTGCCCGGGTTGTCGCCGGTCGACATCACCCGCCCGTCGGGCAGCAGGAACGACGACGAGTGGTAGCCGCGGGCCTGCGGGTCGGCGGCCACCGGGTCGAAGGTGTTGCTCTCCGGGTCGTAGATCGACGACTCGAAGACCGGATCGGCCCGGTTGTGCAGCGCGCCACCCGTCTCCAGGACCTTGCCGTCGGGCAGCAGTACGGCGGACACGTACATCTTGCCCTGGTTGCCGGTCTGGGCGACCTTGCCGTTGCCGAGGTCGACCGTGCCCTGCGGGATCGGCGGGCCGGCCACATAGGACGGGTTGGCCTGCTTGAGGTCGATGATGTCGGTCAGCCGGTTGGCGTCAGGGTTGGAGTCGATGTTGCCGCCGCCGAGGGTGAGGACCTTCTGGTCCTGCGCCGGGGGCAGCAGCACGCTCGCCGACTGGTCGCGCTCGTCCTTGTTCCTGAGGCCCGGGATCTGCGTGATCGTGTTGGCGTCGTAGTCGTAGACCGCCGAGCCGGTGCCCGGGATGTTGTTGCCGAAGACATGACTTCCGGAGTAGAAGAGGCGGCCGTCCTGCATCAGGATCATCGACGGGTACAGACCCCAGAACGACCAGGTCTGGTTGACCTTCCACAGCGGCTGCCACTGCTGGTCCTTGTCCGACCAGTACTCGGCGGTCACCGAGCCGGACGAGTCCTCGCGCAGCCCGCCGAAGGAGATGACGTCACCGTTGCCGAGCTCGGTCGCCGACGGGTACCAGTGGCCGTCGTTCATGTTGTTGGTCTTGCTGTAGGTCTCGGTGACCGGGTCGAAGATGTACGAGTCCTTGAAGCCCTCGTAGCCGTGCCCGCCCGGCACCGGGTACGCCTTGTTGCCGCTCATCACCAGCACGCGCCCGTCCTGGAGCTGGACGTGGCCGGCGCAGAACATGTCCTTCGGCGTGGGGACGACCTTGTAGCTGCCGGTGGCCGGGTTGTAGACGGCGCTGGTGAACGTGCCCGCGTTGAACTGCTCCTCGCTGTTGCCGGAGCCCGCGATCAGCAGCACCTTGCCGTTCTTCAGGACGACGGAGTGCATCGAGCGGACCGGGTTCTGCGTGGGCAGCACATCCCACTTGCCGTTGGCGCACTCCTCGGCCGTGCCGGTGCAGGCCGCGGGCGGCAGGACGTCGGGGACCTGCTCCATCGTGTAGTCGTCGGTCGTCGCCGAGCCGGTGCCGTACACCGACACACCCCAGGTGATGCGGTCCGTGCCGGCCGGGATCTCGGGGGTGCGGACCGTGGCCTGCGTCCAGTTCCCCTGCATCTCCAGCGTCTTGAGGTCGGTCCAGTACTGCCAGCCGGCGGTCGTGTCGTGCCGGAACAGGGTGACGTTCGCGTCCGGGGTGGTCGTCTTGTACCAGAGCGACAGGTCGTACTGCTTGCCCGCCGTCACCACCGGCGCGCACTCCGTCGACTCGGTGATCAGCGCCTTGCGGTCGCCGTCGACCCGGCGGGTCAGCTCGACCTTCATGGCCTTGCCGCCGGAGTGGGCGTCGGAGGTGTGGGTGAAGGTGAAGTCGTTGTCGCCCCAGCCGGACTTCTCCCAGCAGTACGGCATCCCGTCCGCGCCGGCCGTCTCGAACCCGGGGTTCTTGACCAGGTTGGCGGCCGCCGCGGACTGCGGCGAGGTGAGCAGAAGACCGGCGGTCAGGGCGCCCACCCCGACCAGTGCCGTCCTTCTTCGGAGTCTGTTCGGACTGTGGCTGGTCACGCGGGGTTGTGTCACGTGGTTCTCCTTGCTGTGCGGCTCCTGTGCTTCATCGGGCGGCCCTGCGCACTCCCCTGCGCGGCAGATAGACCAGCGCCTCGGTCCCCACGAAGCGCAGAACGAAGGTCGTCACCAGCGCGAGCGCGGTGGCGGACAGTGCACCCATCCCGAGCCGGTGCACGAACAGGGCGATCAGCGGGATGCGCAGCACCAGGTCGGCGTTGGCGAGCAGCGCGAACCGGCCGACCCGGTCCCACCAGCGCCGGTGCTCGCGGCGGTCGCGGAACAGCAGATGCTCGATGAGCACGAAGTTCCAGGCGACGCCCAGCTGGTTGGCGAGGATCTCGGCCGGTACGTAGTGCATGCCGAGCGCGGTGAGCGCCCACAGCCCGAGCAGGTTGGGCACGAACCCGGTCAGGCCGATCAGACCGAAGCCGACCATGCGCGCCACGGGCGAGGCGGTCCGCAGGCCGACCAGATGGCGCAGAAAGCGGAAGCCCTCCTGGGCGCTCGACTTGGACTCCCCGGCGAACCGGTCCTGGAAGACGAACGGCACCTCGGCGACCTCGCGCGGGCGGCTGCGCACCGCGAGTTCGAGGAGGATCTTGTAGCCGAGGGGCCTCAGGACGTCCGCGGTCACGGCGCTGCGGCGGATCGCGAAGAAGCCGCTCATCGGGTCGGAGATGCCGTGCAGCTTGCGCGGGAAGAGGGACTTGGTGAGCCAGGTCGCACCCCGCGAGACGGCCACCCGGTAGCTGCCCGCGAGCCCGGCGCGGCTGCCGCCCTTGATGTAGCGGGAGGCGACGACCAGGCCGGCGTTCGCCCGCTCGCCGGTGGCGACGAGTTCCGGCACCAGCGACGGCGGATGCTGGCAGTCGCCGTCCATGACGACGATCCAGTCGGACGTGGCCGCCTTCATCCCCTCGACGACCGCCCCGCCGAGGCCGCCCACCGGCTCGTCCCGGTGCAGCACCGTGACCGGGAACGGGCAGTCCTTGGCCGCCTCGCGGATGACCTCGGGGGTGTCGTCGGTGGAGTCGTCCACGAACACGACCTCGCAGGGCAGCCGCGACGGCACCGACTCGGTGATCTGGCGCAGCAACTGCCGTACGTTCGCCGACTCGTTGAAGGTCGGCACGACGATCGTGACCGCACCCGGTTCCGCCACGTCATCCTGGCTCGTCCGCCCCCGGGGCGCTTCGGCCGGTGCTTTCGCGGCGGCCCGGACGGCCGGATCGTTCAGCCGTCCCGGGACGGTGTAGTCCTGGCTCATCGCTCGCCTCCCGAGGCGCTGCCCGTGGTCTGGATCTGCCGGATCTCGATCCGGTCCTCGCCCGTGCCGAAGGTGGCGACCGGCGTCGAGTGCTGGATGGCCGCCTTGACGTTGGGCAGGTCGACCGCGTCGCGCCGCACCGTCGGGGAGGCCACGACGTAGTCGAGGTCCTTCCAGCCGCGGGGCATCGTCTTCGTCACGGCGGGGTCCAGGTCGGCCTTGTAGAACCAGATGACGCCGAGCCCGGGCTCGTACCCGGCGTGCACCAGGTCCAGCCAGAGCGCGTCGTCGACGAGGACGCGCGTGTCGGTCGGGTCGTCCACCTCCGTGGCCAGCCACTTCGAGGCGGCCCGGTAGGGGGCGTTGGCGTCGGCGGTGACGGCGACGCGGTCGCCCTCGTACCAGTGGGGAACGACATAGGCGCCGGCGGCGAGCGCGAGAGCGGCCGCGAGCGCGTACCGGCCTGAAGTGACGAACCGCTTCTCGCCGGTGCTCCGCCATCGGCGCAGCACCGCGTGGGCGACCGAGGCGGTCCCTCCGGCGAGGACGAGGGCGAGGAAGGGCAGGGCCTGGATGATGTACATCGCGGGCAGATAGCCGTTGGGGCGCATCGCGACCACGGCGAGGATCGCCACGGCCAGGCACGGGCCGGCCAGCGCGCGGGCGGTCACCGACCAGCGCCAGGTGGCCAGGAGCAGCAGGGCACCCGCGAGACCGCCGACGATCAGTACCCGGTCGTAGTACAGCCACGACTGGAGCACGCCCCACGAACCGGAGCCCCGGTCGAGGATGAAGCCCGAACCCGGCCTGGTCATCTGGTACTTGAGGCCGTCGATGAGCGAGACATGACCGCCGCCCGGGAAGAGCTCGCCCTTGAGGACGGCGAACAGCGGGTACGAGAAGCCGATCAGCGCGCAGGCGGTGATCGCGCCCGTCAGCGCGAACTTCCGGGTGTCGCGGTGGCCGTGCCGCCACATCGTCAGCAGGACGGCGGGCAGGATGACGAGCATCGTCTCCTTGGTGAGGACGGCCGTGGCGGCCGCGATGCCCGCGCCGAAGTGGTGCCAGAGATGCCGGCTCGGCGAGGCGGCGAGAGTGAACGCCAGGAGCGTCCACATCACCGCGAGGTTGTCCAGGAAGATCTCACGCTGGAGCACCACCGACAGCGGCGACAGCCCGAAGATCACCATGCCGAGCCCGGCGGCCCAGCGCGGCAGCGACAGCCGGCGCCCGAGCACGAAGACCAGGACCGCGCTGACACCGCTGATCACCAGCATCATGACGCGCATCGAGCCGACGGTCATCGACTCGGGGCTGATCAGCGACGGTATCCAGGTCAGTACGGCTATCTGGATCCAGCCGAGGGGCGGATGGTCGTACCAGTACGTGTAGTGGGCGAGGCCCTTGCCCTGCTGGACCGCCCAGGCCTGGGCGAGGTAGGTGCCCTCGTCGTCGCTGAGCGTGGGATAGGAGCCGATGTTCCAACCCTGCACGACGAGGATCGCCACCAGGAGCGCACCGCACAGGAGAAGGTCGGGCCGGGAGGAGCGGAGCCGCGTCGGCTTCGGCGGAGTTGTTCGACCGGTCGAACGCTCCTCAGGCGCAGGTTGCCGTTGCGCGGGGACCTTGGCAGTGGTCACCGCGGGAAGGGTGGAGGTCACGCAGGAACGTCCTCTCGGGACTCTTGGATCACGTCGGCCTCGGTGAGGTGAGCGCCGACATGAGTGGTCAACTCCCAGTCGTTCTGGCCGCGCTGCTCACGCCACACGGCGCGTACGGCGGCCCCGGCGAGGAGGACCTGATAGAAGGGGCCGCCCACGAGGAGCTTGACGTAGTGGACGAAGCGGACTCGGAGCCCGTACTGCTTGCCGAAGTCGTGCAGTCCCACGATTTCGAAGACAAAGGTCACCAGCGCGGTGACGGCCGGCAGGAACGTGATGAACGCGACCCCGACCGGCACATCGAGAAAGAGGGCGATCGCCACATTGAGCGGGATGACGACACCGGAGAAGGCCTGGAAGAACGGCGTCATCAGCGTGTACCGGGCGAGCAGCCGCTGCCCGAAGCCCGGGAGCTGCTTCCAGTCCTTCTTCCGGTAGACCTGAAGGAAGCCCTGGTTCCAGCGGGTGCGCTGCTTGAGCAGGGACATCAGCGAGCCCGGGGTCTCCTCACGGGTCACCATGTCGGAGTCGTAGGCGACGACGACCTTCTTGCCGACGCTGGACAGCCGCACACCGAGGTCGCAGTCCTCGGCGAGGCAGTTGGGGTCCCACCCGTCGGCCTCTCGGAGCACATCGGTCCGTACGAAGACGGTGTTGCCGCCGAGCGGGATGAACCCCTTCTGGGCATGCAGATGCAGCCGGGAGCGGAACCAGAAGAAGTACTCCAGGCAGTTGCGCAGGCTGTACCAGCTGGAGTGGAAGTTGATCAGCTGCACCCCGCCCTGGACGACGTCCGCGCCGGTGGTCCGGAACGCGTGGTCCACATGGGCGAGCAGCTCCGGGTGGACCTGGTCCTCGGCGTCGAAGACCCCGACGACATCGCCGCGGCAGTGCGGCAGCGCCGTGTTCATGGCCTTCGGCTTGTTCTTCTTCTCATGGGTGTCGACGACGACACGGACGCGGGCATCGCGTTCGGCGGCCCTCTCGGCCACCGCCGTGGTCTCGGGGTCGTCGTGCCCCACGATGACGATGATCTCGAAATCGGTGTGTGTGGACTCCAGCAGCCGCTGGATGGTGTGGTCCAGCACGGCCTGCTCGTGCCGCGCCGGAAGCAGCAGCGAGAAGGAGACGTGCTGGTCACCGTCCGGACTGCTGAAACGGGTGGAGGCGAGCACTTCGGGCGTACGCCACGCGTGCATCTGCCACCACAAGGTGAAGGCAGCCATCCAGAACAAGGCCAGCGAGACAGCAGCAATGAAGACAGACGTCAACAACCAGATCCCCCCAGATCCCAAAGCCCCCTGTCGCAACGGTGAGTCACATCCGTCGCGTCACTGTGGAGAGAGTAAGGGGGAACTGTGAAGCGTGAGAGCTGTTCCGATAAATAGAGTGTTTCGGAACGGTGCGGGGGCTAGCGGGAGGTATCCGAACACGCAGCCCATTTGGGCGTGCGGAATAAGCCCCTCCACGCCTGTTTTCCTGCTGTTTTCAGCCGCTCAACGCGGTACGCAGCCGCTCAGGTTCGGTCGTCGGGGCATCACAGGTGAAATTACGGCAGACATAAGCGGTTGGTTCACCGTGCAGCAGGGGCCGGTCGGCGAGCAGCGGGAACTCGTCACTCTCCGGAGTCCCGACCGCCACGACCGCGCCCGGAGCCTGGCCGAGAAGTGCCGTACGGTGCAGGGACTTTGTGCCCTCGTCGTCCAGGCCCGGGCCCACGACAGCGACCTCGCGCGGCCCGTCCAGCAGCGCCTCGGCGACCGCGAGCCCCCAGCCGATGAACCGGGGCACCCGCGGGCCGAGCGCCTTGACGACGCCCAACGCCCGCTCGGCGGCGGTGCGATGCGGCTCCGAACCGGTGTGGGCGGCATAGCCCAGCAGGGCGCCCGCGGCGGCGGTCCAGCCGGACGGGGTGGCGTTGTCCGTCGGATCCTGCGGCCGGCGGATCAACTGCTCGGCGTCGGCGGCGGTGTCGTACAGCGCACCCGACTCCGGGTCGGCGAACCGGTCGAGGACATGATCGAGCAGCAGCCCGGCGAACTCCAGCCACACGCCCTCCCCGGTGACGGAGGCCAGCGCGAGGAAACCCTCCGCCACATCGGCGTAGTCCTCCAACACACCCGCGTTCGCGCCCATGTGACCGTCCTTGCTGGTCCGGGCGAGACGGGCGTGGTCGTCCAGGTGCAGCCGTACGAGCAGATCCGCTGCGCCGAGCGCGGCCTCCACCAGGTCGGGACGGTCGAAGTAGGCACCGGTCTCGGCCAGCGCGGCGACGGCGAGCCCGTTCCAGGCGGCGACGACCTTGTCGTCGCGGCCGGGGGCGGGACGGGCCGACCGGGCCCCGAGCAGCCTGTCGCGGATGCCCGCGATCCTGCCGGCGTCGAACACACCCTCGTCCTGAGGCAGTTGCAGGACGGAGGCGCCCTGCTCGAACGTGCCCTCCCCGGTCACCCCGAAGTGCTGGGCCGCGAGCTCGGCGTCCTCCTCCCCGAGGACCTCGCGCAACTGCTGCGGCGTCCATACGTAGTAGGCGCCCTCGACGTGCTTCCCGCTTCCGTCGTCACTGTCGGCGTCGAGCGCGGAGGCGAACCCGCCCTCGGCGGTGCGCAGTTCACGCACCATGAAGTCCGCGGTCTCCACAGCGACCCGACGGGCGAGCTCGGACCCGGTGGCTCGCCACAGATGGGCGTAGACACGGCAGAGCAGGGCGTTGTCGTACAGCATCTTCTCGAAGTGGGGCACGACCCAGTCCCGGTCGACGGAGTATCGGGCGAACCCACCGCCGAGCTGGTCGTAGATACCGCCACGCGCCATGCGCTCGCAGGTGTCGACGGCCATCTGCAGCGCCCCCTCGGCCCCGGTCCGCGCATGGTGCCGCAGCAGGAACTCGATCACCATGGACGGCGGAAACTTGGGCGCCCCGCCGAACCCGCCGCGCCGCGGGTCGTACTCCCGGGTCAGCCCGAGCAGCGCCCCCGCAAGCTCCTCCTCACCGGGCGCACTGCTGTCGCCGTAACCGATCTCCCGCCCCGCCAGATCCCGTACGATCTTCCCGGCCACCTCGGCGACCTCGTCCCGCCGCTCGGCCCAGGCACTGCGCACGCCTTCCAGCACCTGCCGGAACGAGGGCATGCCGTGCCGGGGCGCCGGCGGAAAGTACGTCCCGAAGTAGAACGGCTCGGCCTCCGGAGTCATGAACACGGTCATGGGCCACCCGCCCTGCCCGGTCGCCGCCTGCACGGCCTCCATGTAGACGGCGTCCACGTCGGGGCGCTCTTCCCGGTCGACCTTGATGTTCACGAAGTGGTCGTTCATGTAGGCGGCGACCGCTTCGTCCTCGAAGCTCTCCGTGGCGAGGACATGGCACCAGTGACAACTCGAATAGCCGACACTCAGCAGCACCGGTACGCCCCGCCGCCGGGCCTCCTCAAACGCCTCCGCCGACCAGGGCCACCAATCGACGGGATTGTCGGCGTGCTGGAGGAGATACGGGGAGGTCTCATGAGCCAGTCGGTTCGGCATACCTCCATCCTGCCGCAGCACCCCGGGAACATCGGACAGCCGCCCGTGGCGCGGCCCGTCCTGGGCCGTTTCGTCACACGTCCCCCTGATTCCGCCCCCTCCCCTCCACGCTCCGTGCACAGCACACTTGACCAAGAAACCCGTTGCCACCGAAGGGGGACGTGACATGCGGGACAGTCATCGGGCCGAGGCCGAGCGGTTGTTGGCGCGGGCCGTGGAGGAGGAGGTGCGCCGGTCGGGTGGGCGTACCGAGGGGAGTGTGCTGCTGTCGCGGGCGCGTGGATCGCTGGAGGCGATGGCGCAGACGGCGGCGGAGGAGTACGAGGCGTACACGCGCGCGCTGGACGAGGCGGAGGCGGGACGGCTCACCTTCGGGCAGCGGTATGCGCGGGAGGGCGCGGGCACTGCGCTGCTGGTGGCCGGTGTCGCCGCGGTCGCCGCCACCGTGGCCGATCTGGCCCTCGGCACCGGCGCGGGCACGGCGCTGGGCACCGGGATGACGGTGGGGGTCGTGGGTGCGGCGGCGACCGTGGTGAAGGTGGCCGGTTCCCATCTGCCCGCCGCCCATCACCGCGCGGGCGCCATCGGTCAGCCCGGCGGTCCGGAGCAGCTGCGTCTGCAGTGGCTGACGGCGCTGGAGGTACGGGGCATCCGTCCGTTCCTGGACCAGCAGCGTGTGCTGAGCGCCTCCACCGGCCCGAAGAAGACGGGGCCGCGGCTGCGCGGCACGGACAAGAGCGCGGCGGCCCGCGGGCGCAGTGTGCTGCAGCAGTCGTTCGGTCAGCTTCCCGAACCGGTGGGCCCGTTCGCGGGACGTCGGCAGGAGCTGGCGCGGATCCGGCAGTGGGTGCAGGCGGCCCGCGCGAGCACCGAGACGCGGCCGACGGTGGTCGTGCTGCACGGTGCCCCCGGCAGCGGCCGGACCACCCTGGCGGTCCGCGCGGCCCACGATCTCAAGGACCAGTTCCGCGGGGCGTGCGTCGTGGATCTGCGCGGCGACACTGCGGAAGAGTCGCCGCTCCCCACCCGCGACGCGCTGCTGCACCTGCTGAACCGTCTCGGCGCGCCGCGCGAGCAGTTGCTGTTCCGTGAGCGTTCGTCCCCCGAGCAGCAGGTCAAGCGGCTGAGCGAGCTGTACCACCAGCATCTGACGGGCGTGCCGGTCGTCGTCGTCCTGGACGACGCCTGCGACCCCGCGCAGGTGTGCACGCTCGTCCCGGAGCGTTCCGACAGTCTGGTCCTGGTCACGGCCCGGGGGCCCGTCGATCTGCCCGCGGGCCTCTCCGCCTGGGTGCACCAGCTTCCGGTGCAGTCGCTGGACGCGGCCGGCGCGGAGGAGTTGCTGAATGCGTCGGCGGAGAACGGTTCGGGGCCGTACGACGCCGAAGCGGCCGACCGGATCCGGGAGTTGTGCGGCGGGCTGCCGCTGGCGCTGCGGATCGCGGGCTCCGCCCTGGGCCCGCGCTCGCCGCGTGCGCTGGCCTCGGATCTGGGTGCGTACGGTCCGGTGGAGCCGGTGGAGCGTGCGCTGTGGCTGCGCTACACCGACCAGTCGGACACGGCCCGCCGGCTGCTGCGTCGGCTGGCGCTGGCGGGCCGGGCGTCGCTGGGCGCGGCCGCGGCGGCGGCGCTGCTGGCGACGGACGAGACGGAGGCGACCCGGCATCTGGTGGCGCTGGCGAGAGCCGGCCTCATCGACCATGTGCGGGGCAGCCGCTACCGCCTCCACGATCTGGTCCGTACGTTCGCGCAGGCACGTCTCGCCGACGAGGAGGAGGCGTCGGAGCGTACGGCGGCGCAGGAGCGGCTGATCGTGAACTACGCGGACCTGGCGGACTCGGTGCTGCGTCTGGTGGACGGCCATATGTCGACCCGCTCGGACCGATTCAGTCCGCACGGCTTCACCTCCCTCGACGAGGCGCTGCGCTGGCTGGACGACGAGTCGAGTTTCATCACGGCGACGCTGCGGCACGCGGAGGGCGTCGACCAGGCCGCCGTGCTGAATCTGCTGGGTGCCCTGTGCGACTACTGCCTGCTGCGCGGCGATCTGTACCGCCTGGGCGAGATCAGCGAGCTGGCGCAGGCAGTCGACGAGGGTCTGCTGGTCCGCTCGGTGCAGTGGCGTACGGGCATCGCGGCCCGGCAGCTGGGTGAGCTGGACAAGGCGCGCACCACGCTGACCTCGGTGGTCGATCTGTACAGGGAGGCCCATCACGACGCGGGGGCGGCCCGTGCGCTGTGCTCGCTCGGTATCACCCTGCATCACCAGGGCAATCTCGGTGAGGCGACGGCGAAGCTGCGGGAGGCGCTGGATCTTCAGGCGCCCGCGGAGCTGGCCACGGACCGTGCCTGGACGATGCACGCGCTGGCGGCGGTCGAGCGTGACCGTGGCCGGCTGTCCGAGGCGATGGAGCTGCTGACGGAGTCCCTGGTGCTGCATCGTGCGGGCGAGTCGGTGCACGGCGAGGCGTGGGCGCACTTCCAGCTCGGTCAGCTGGGTCTGCGCATGGGGGACATTGCGCGCGCGGAGGCGGAGCTGCGTGACGCCCTGGATCTGTACGGCCGTACCCGTGACGGCCGTGGTGAGGCGTGGGCCCTGACCCAGCTGGCCCGGGCCGGTCTGGTCGCCGGTGACGCCTCGGCGGCGGTGGAGGGTCTGCGGCAGGCGACGGCGCGGCACCGGGACAACGAGGACGCCCGCGGTGAGGCGTGGACGGTCTATTACCTGGGCCAGGCGCTGGAGGAGACGGGCGATCTGGATCAGGCGGTGCGTGAGCTGGAGCGCTCACGGACGATGTTCTCGCGGATGCGGGACGTGTACGGCCTGGCGTGTGCCCGTCACCATTCGGCGCGGGCCACCCGTGATCAGCGTGCGGCGCAGACGGGTTCGCTGCGCAACTCGGGTTTTGCCCGTCAACTGCTGGTGGATGCCCGTGCGGACTTCCAGCGCATCGGTGTCGCGCACGGCGAGGCGTGGACCTGTCTGGAGCTGGCGGTCGTCGACGCGGGAAACGCCCGTACGCAGCAGGCGCTGGCGCTGTGCGACGAGGCGGTGGAGCTGTTCACGTCGTACGGCGACCGGCGGGGCGAGGACTGGGCGCGTTTCCTGCGCTGCACGCTGCTGCCGTACGCCGCTCCCGGGGGTGTGGAGATCGGCACGGCGGTGGCGCAGGAGGAGCTGGCCCGGCTGTCGCGGGCGGGACACTCCTCGCGGGACGGGAAGCTGGACGACTACGTCGAGGCGTATCAGCTGCTGCTGGAGCGGGGCGTCGACCTGGCGGCGGGCTGGCAGGCATGGCGGCTGGGCATGGTGCCGAACCGCCACGCCCGTGAGGTGATGGGGGTGGCGGTGCCGGCCCAGCGCTGACCGGCGCCCGCCCTCCCGGATGCGTCAGCCCCGCTTGGAGTTGGGCTCGGCCGGGGTGTCCTCGGACGCGGACCCGTCCGCCTCGGGGTCGGGCGCTTCCTTGAAGTCGACCTTGCCCATGTGGCGGTTCATCGACTTCATCAGCGCCCATACGGCCAGGGCCATCGCCGCGAAGACGATGAAGCCGAGGACGCCGGGGGTGACCTTGTTCTCGTCCACCTCCTTGGCGAGGGGGACGAGGTGTGTCATTGCCAGGCTTGCGCTTGCGCTCATGTCAGGCATTGTCGCGGATGCCCGCAAAGAGGTCGTCCTCGGGGAGGGAGCTGTCCACGAGTGACTTCGCGAGCTCGTACTCCTCCGTCGGCCAGACCTCCTTCTGGAGCTCCATCGGGACCCGGAACCAGCCGCCGTCGGGGTCGATCTGGGTGGCGTGCGCGATCAGGGCCTTGTCACGGATCTCGAAGAAGTCGGCGCAGGGGATGTGCGTGGTGAGCGTGCGCTCGGTGCGCTGGAACTCGCTCCACCGCTTGAGCCACTCCCCGTAGGGAGAGTCCAGGCCGCGCTCCAGCATGGCGTGGTGCAGTGCCTCGGTGCGCGGGCGGTTGAAGCCCTGGTTGTAGTACAGCTTGAGCGGCTGGTACACGGGGCCGAACTCGGCCTCCGGGTACTTCTCGGTGTCGGAGGCTCCCTCGAACGCCACCATGGAGATCTTGTGGGTCATGATGTGGTCGGGGTGCGGGTAGCCGCCGTTCTCGTCGTACGTCGTGATCACCTGGGGCCGGAACGAGCGGATCTGCTTCACCAGCTCGCCGGCCGCCTTGTCGACGTCCTCCAGGGCGAAGCAGCCGTCGGGCAGCGGCGGCAGCGGGTCGCCCTCGGGCAGGCCGGAGTCGACGAAGCCGAGCCACTCCTGCCCGACGCCGAGGATCTCGCGGGCCTCGTCCATCTCCTTCTTGCGTACCTCGTGAATGTGCTCCTCGATGTACTTGTCGCCCTGCAGCTTCGGATTGAGGATGGAGCCGCGCTCCCCGCCCGTGCAGGTCACGACCAGCACGTCCACCCCCTCGGACACGTACTTCGCCATGGTGGCCGCGCCCTTGCTCGACTCGTCGTCGGGGTGGGCGTGCACGGCCATCAGTCGCAGCTGGTCAGTCAAGACTCAATCCTCGTAGTCGGCGCCCGGTGTGAGCCGGTGCGATCGGCGGCTTCTATAGTGACCGAATCGGGGGGCGATTAATTCCGGGGTCCTGCCCCAGGCCGAGAGGACGATCATGACGACGGCGAGCACGCGTCCGCCCGAGGGCCGTTACGGCCGTTCCTCGGACGCGCGCGCGGACCGCACGCTGAAGGTCGTCGGTGCCGTCCTCGCGGCGGCGCTTCTCGCTCTGGTCGGCTACTTCGCCTACCACTACGTCGGCCAGAACAAGATCAGCGCCGAGGTGATCACGTTCGATCCGTCGACGGACGCGGTGAAGGTGCATCTGGAGGTCCGCAAGGACGCCGGCGTCAGCGGATACTGCACGCTGCGGTCCCAGGCGGAGAACGGTGCCGAGGTGGGCCGGGCCGACTTCCGCTTCGAGGGGCCCGCGACACGCATCGACAAGGTCGTCACGCTCCGCACCACCTCGGCGGGCACGACGGCCGAACTGCTCGGCTGCCACGCCGACTGACGTCGCTCCGAATGCGTGGGTGCTGACCTGCGTCAATGAAATTCTGGTGGCTTATGTCCTCCCCCTTCCGCCCCTGAATTGTTAGGCTCGTGGTTTCGCCCATCCGAGAAGGAACATTCTTCTGGGTAGGGCGATGCTTTGTATTCCCAGTACCTACGAGGAGCACCTGTGACCCAGACCAGCGAGAACGTCACCTGGCTGACCCAGGAGGCGTACAACAAGCTCAAGAACGAGCTTGCGCACCTTACTGGTCCTGCGCGCACGGAGATCGCCGCCAAGATCGCGGCCGCGCGCGAGGAGGGCGACCTGCGTGAGAACGGCGGGTACCACGCGGCCAAGGAGGAGCAGGGCAAGCAGGAGCTCCGTGTGCGCCAGCTGACCCAGCTCCTGGAGAACGCCCAGGTCGGTGAGGCGCCGGCCTCGGCGGACGGTGCGGTCGCGCCCGGCATGGTCGTGACGATCGCCTTCGACGGCGACGAGGACGACACGCTGACGTTCCTGCTCGCCTCCCGCGAGTACGCCAGCGCCGACATCGAGACCTACTCGCCGCAGTCGCCGCTGGGCGCCGGCGTGATCGGCCACAAGGTCGGCGAGGACGCGGAGTACGAGCTGCCCAACGGCAAGAAGGCCTCGGTGACGATCCTCAAGGCCGAGCCGTACACCAGCTGATCCCGTCCGGCATGTCCTTTGACCGGCCCCCGGCGTCCCCGAGACGCCGGGGGCACTGTCATGCCGTCGCGGACCGGTACTTCCGCACCGCCAGCGTCCTGAATATGACGATGATCAGGACCGAGTAGATCAGCGAGGCCCACACGGGGTGCTCCATGGGCCAGGCGTCCGAGGGCGAGACCCCGGGGTTGCCGAAGAGCACACGGCAGGCCTGGACCGTCGCGCTGAACGGGTTCCAGTCGGCGACGTGCTGCAGCCAGGGCGTCATCCTGCTGGAGTCCACGAACGCGTTCGAGATGAACGTGACCGGGAACAGCCAGATCAGTCCGCCCGAGGTGGCCGCCTCCGGGGTGCGCACGGACAGGCCGATCAGCGCGCCGACCCAGGTGAAGGCATAGCCCAGCAGGAGCAGCAGCCCGAAGGCGCCGAGCACCTCACCGAAGTTGGTGTGGGTGCGCCAGCCGACCAGCAGGGCGACCACGGCCAGCACGAACAGGGTGAGCGCCGTCTGCACCAGGTCGGCGAGGGTGCGCCCGGTCAGCACCGCGCCGCGGGCCATGGGCAGCGAGCGGAAGCGGTCGATCAGGCCCTTGTGCATGTCGTCGGCGATGCCCGCGCCCGCCCCCGCGGTGGCGAAGGTGACGGTCTGCGCGAAGATGCCGGCCATCAGGAACTCGCGGTAGACGGCGGGGTCGGTGGTGCCGCCGATGTTCATGGAGCCGCCGAACACATAGCTGAACAGCACCACGAACATGATCGGCTGGATGAGCCCGAAGATGACCATCTCCGGGATCCGCGACATACGGATCAGGTTGCGTTTCGCGACGACCAGCGAGTCGCGGACGGACTGGGTGACGGGGTTGCCGGGCGCGGCGATCCGCACGGCATCGGTCACGGCACTCACTTGGCGGTCTCCTTCTTGTGCCGGCGGTCCTTGGCGGCCGCGCCGGCCGCCGCGCCGGGCTCCTCGTCCTTCACCTCGGCCACATGGCCGGTCAGGGACAGGAAGACGTCGTCCAGGGTCGGGCGGCGCAGCCCGATGTCGTCTATCTCGATGCCGCGGGCGTCCAGCTCGCGGATGACCTCGGCCAGCAGCTTGGCGCCGCCGGTGACGGGGACGGTGAGCATGCGGGTGTGATCCTCGATGGAGGTGTCGCCCTTGCCGAACCCGGCCAGCACCTCGGCGGCGGTCGGGATGTGTTCGCGGTCGTGGACGACGACCTCGACGCGCTCGCCTCCGGTGCGGGCCTTGAGCTGGTCGGAGGTGCCGCGGGCGATGACACGGCCGTGGTCGACGACCGCGATGTCGTGCGCGAGGTGGTCGGCCTCTTCGAGGTACTGGGTGGTCAGCAGCAGGGTCGTACCGCCGGAGACCAGCTGTTTGATGACCTCCCACAGCTGCTGGCGGTTGCGGGGGTCGAGGCCGGTCGTCGGTTCGTCCATGAACATCACGGGCGGGGAGACGACCAGGGCCGCGGCCAGGTCGAGGCGGCGGCGCATGCCTCCGGAGTAGGTCTTGGCGGTGCGGTCGGCGGCGTCCGCGAGGTTGAACTGCTCCAGCAGTTCGTCGGCCCGGACCTTCGCCTCCTTCGCCTTCATCTGGTAGAGCTGCCCGACCATCTGCAGGTTCTCGCGGCCGGTCAGGTATTCGTCGACGGCGGCGAACTGGCCGGACAGGCCGATGGAGCGGCGTACCTCGTTGGGGTGCCTGAGCACGTCGAGGCCGGCGACGACCGCCTTGCCGCTGTCGGGGCGCAGCAGGGTCGTCAGACAGCGGACCGTCGTCGTCTTGCCCGCGCCGTTCGGCCCGAGCAGGCCCAGCACGGTGCCCTCGGGCACATCGAGGTCGACGCCGTCCAGAGCCCTTACGTCGCCGAAGGTCTTGACGAGACCTTCGGCATAGATGGCGCCTGGCATGTGAGTCTCCACGTCTTCGGGGTTGGTCGTGGTCGGGGTGGTCGTGGTCGGGATGGTCGTCATGAGACGCGACGAACACTAACGCGATGTATCGCGTCTCTCAACGGAATTTTCCGAACGAGTGACGAAACAAGTGACGAACAGGCCCTGACCTCAGTCGATGACCTTGTAACCCGCCTCGCGGAGGGCCTGGCCGACCTCGGCGCAGTGCGCCGCGCCCTTCGTCTCCAGATGCAGCTCGACCTCCGCCTCCGTGAGCCCGAGCCGTGGGTCGGTCCGTACGTGGCTCACATCGAGGACGTTAGCGTCCACCACTGACAACACCCCGAGCAGCGTAGCGAGGGCGCCCGGCCGGTCCGTCAGCCGCAGACGTACGGCCAGGTAGCGGCCCTGCGCCGCCATGCCGTGCCGCAGGATGCGCTGGAGCAGCAGCGGGTCGACGTTGCCGCCGGACAGTACCGCCACGACCGGCCCCTCGACGGATCCGGGGTCGCTCAGCAGCGCCGCGACCGGACTCGCGCCGGCGGGCTCGACGACCAGCTTGGCCCGCTCCAGGCACAGCAGCAGCGCGGTGGACAGCTCGTCCTCGGTCACCGTGCGCACCTCGTCCACCAGGTCGCCGATGATCCCGAACGGTACGTCGCCGGGCCGCCCCACCCTGATTCCGTCGGCCATGGTCGCCGGGTTGTCGACCGACACCGGCCGCCCGGCGGCCAGCGAGGGCGGGTACGCGGCCGCGCCCGCCGCCTGCACACCCACGATCCGCACGTCCGGCCTGAGCGCCTTCACCGCGACCGCGATACCGGCCGCGAGCCCTCCCCCGCCGATGCCCACGACGATCGTGCGCACCTCCGGGCACTGCTCCAGGATCTCCAGTCCGACCGTGCCCTGGCCCGCGATGATGTCGGCGTGGTCGAAGGGGTGGATGAACACCGCGCCCGTCTCGGCCGCGTACTCCTGCGCGGCGGCCAGCGTCTCGTCGACCACCTGGCCGTGCAGGCGCACCTCGGCGCCGTACTCCTGTGTGGCGCTGATCTTCGGCAGCGGGGCGCCCTGCGGCATGAACACGGTGGAACGCACCCCGAGCAGCGCGGACGCCAGCGCCACGCCCTGCGCGTGGTTGCCCGCGCTCGCGGCGACGACTCCGGCGGCCCGCTCCTCGGGCAGCAGGCAGGCGATACGGACGTACGCGCCGCGCAGCTTGAACGATCCCGTCCGCTGCAGGTTCTCGCACTTGAAGTGCACCGGGGCGCCGACCAGCTGGGACAGGTGCCGGCTGCCCTCCATGGCGGTCATCCGCGCCACGCCCGCGAGCATCTTCTGAGCGCCGCGCACGTCGTCGAGGGTGACCGGCGGCGGGGGGTGGGCCGTGCGGTGGTTCATGGCTCAAGTCTCGCAGTTCACTCGCCGCGACCGCGGCTGTGACCAACCTCCGAGACCGGTTTCCTCAGCGCCGGTACGGCCCGCCCCCCGGCCGCGTACCCTGTCCCCCAACCCAGGACCCCCTTCATGAAGCGAGCCCCCGGCCATGCCCACAACACCTGAAATGTCGATGGACATGACGACCGTCGGTGACACCGGTCTCCTCGACACCCTGCAGCACGAGGTGGCGGTGTTCGCCCGCCGTGCCGAACAGACCCGGCTCGGCGGGGTGGGGCAGGTGCGCAACTCCATGGACCGGGCCGCATACCTGCTGCTCAACCGCCTCGACAACGAAGGACCGATGGGCGTCAAGGCGCTCGCCGCGAGCATGAGGATCGACTCGTCCACGGTCACCCGGCAGGTGGCTCCGCTCGTCGACACCGGACTCGTCAAGCGCACCTCGCACCCCGAGGACGGGCGGGCCGTGGTGCTCCAGCTCTCCCCGCGCGGGCAGTCGCGCCTGGAGGAAGTGCGGTCGTCCAGGCGTCAGTTGATGGCCGAGCTGACCCACGACTGGGCGCCGCAGGAGCGCGAGGCCTTCTGCACGCTCCTCACACGCTTCAATACCGCCCTGTCGGCCCGCATGGCCGTCCAGGGGCTGCCGGGAGCGGACGCGCCGTCGCCGACCTGAGCGTCGCCACACGCGCGTGGAGCGGTGGAGGTCGGTCCCGGGCGGGACGCCACCGGTGCGTGCGTGGCTCTTGACCGAAAGGGCACCCCTGGCCTCATATGAGATCGGGATCCCTGTCGCAGGCGGCCCGAGCGTTTCCGGACGCGGCCGGGTCCCGCATCCTCAGGGTCGCCCTCAGGCAGGAGGCGCGGTGCGACAACGGCAAGCGTCCCAAGGCGCCCGCCGGGCCCGGGAGTTCGAGGCGTTCGTCGCGGGCGCTGCCGGGCGGTTGCTGCATGCCGCCACGCTGCTGACGGCGGAGACACCGGACGACAATCCGCGCGCGCGGCGCCTGCTGACGCTGTCCCTGGCCCACACGTACGCGTCCTGGGACCGGCTGCGCGGCGAGGACCCGTACGACCGTGCCCGCCAGTATCTGGCCACCCGGTTCGCGCGCGGGGCGTGGCACCAGTACGGCGGCCTCGGCCGGGCCCGCCCGCACCCCGGCAGTCCGCTGGCCGCGCTCACCCCTCAGGAGCGCCTGATCCTCGTTCTCAGGTTCTTCGAGGGCGTCGCCGAGGAGCAGGCGGCGGCTCTGCTCGGCCTGCCCGCCGAACGCGTCCACGCGATCTGCGACCGGGCGACGGCCACACTGCTGCATCCCCCGCGGGGACCGGCACCGGCGCCGATGGGCGCGAAGGCGGTGACGTCGTGAACCGGCCCGAGCGGGAGGCCGCCGCGCGGCGGATCATGGAACGGACGCAGCCGGCCGTCCCGCCCGACCTGTACGCGGACGTCGTACGGCGTGGCGGCCGCATGCTGCGTCGCAGAACCGTCGCACGCCGTCTGATGTGGCTGCTGCTGTTCGCCGCGTCGGTGACCTTCCTGGTGTGGGCGCTGATGGCCCACCCCTGGGTGGAGCCGCCCTCGGACACGACCCCACCGCTCACGAACTGGTGATCCGGCGCCGCCCGTGACTACCCGCCGAGCGCCTGCTGCAGATCCTCCAGCAGGTCGTCGACGTTCTCGATGCCCACGGAGAGGCGTACGAGATCGGCCGGGACCTCGAGGGCCGAGCCGGCCGCCGACGCGTGCGTCATGCGTCCGGGGTGCTCGATGAGGGACTCGACGCCGCCGAGCGACTCTCCGAGCGTGAAGACCTTGGCGCGGTTGCAGACCTCGACGGCCGCCTCCTCGCCGCCCTCGACCTGGAAGGAGACCATGCCGCCGAACGCCCGCATCTGCTTGGCGGCGACCTCGTGACCGGGGTGCTCGGACAGACCCGGGTACAGCACACGCGTCACGCGCGCGTGCCGGGTGAGCATGTCGGCGACCTTGGTGGCGTTCTCGCTGTGCCGGTCCATGCGCACCGAGAGCGTCTTGGTGCCGCGCAGCACCAGCCAGGAGTCGAAGGGCCCGGCGACCGCGCCCATCGCGTTCTGGTGGTACGCCAGTTCCTCGCCGAGCGCCGGGTCGCTGACGATCAGCGCGCCGCCGACGACGTCCGAGTGGCCGCCCATGTACTTCGTCAGGGAGTGCACGACGGCGTCCGCACCGAGGGACAGCGGCTGCTGCAGGTACGGCGTGGCAAAGGTGTTGTCGACGACCAGCCGGGCGCCCGCGTCGTGCGCGATCTGCGCGACGGCGGCGATGTCGGTGATGCCGAGCAGCGGGTTGGAGGGGGTCTCCACCCACACGGCCTTGGTCTTCGGGGTGATCGCGGCCCGTACGGCGGCGGGATCGCTGGTGTCGGCGACCGACCACTCGACCCCCCACCGGGAGACGACCTTCGCGAACAGACGGAACGTTCCGCCGTACGCGTCGTTGGGGATGACGACGTGGTCGCCGGGGCTGAGCAGCGTACGCAGCAGGCAGTCCTCGGCCGCCAGCCCGGACGCGAACGCGAGGCCACGGCGGCCGCCCTCCAGCGCCGCGAGGTTCTCTTCCAGGGCGGTCCTGGTCGGGTTGGCGCTACGGCTGTACTCATAGCCGCCCCGCAGGCCGCCGACGCCGTCCTGCTTGTAGGTCGAGACCTGGTAGATCGGCGGGACGACCGCGCCGGTGAGGGGATCGGCGGTGTTGCCCGCGTGGATCGCGAGGGTCTCGAAGTGCTGACTGATCTGCCTGTCGCTCATGGGCACCGAGGGTAGTGCGCCCCGGGGAGCCGCGCCGTACGGCCGTGGGACGCGGGAGAACGGAGGGGCGGGTTCCCGTCGCCCCACGGGACGACGACGGCGGTTTTCCGGGCACACCGACGGTTTTCCACAGGTGTCCGCGACCAGGTTGGCCAATTGTCGGCACCGTCTGGTTCGCTTGAGGCATGGAGATTCTCTGGGTCCTGATGGCACTGGTCATGCTCGGCTTCGTGCTGCTTCCGTTCCTGCGGCGCAGGCGCGGCATGATCGAACAGGTGCCGCCGGGCCACCCGGACGCCGCGGACCCGGCGAACTACGGGTTCGTCCGGCAGGAGGAGCTGGACATCCGCATGCCCGGCCCCGACCAGGACCTGCTGGACGTCCTCGACCTGGTGCAGCACACCCAGGACTACCGGGCGGCCTCGCAGCTCCTTTCGGGCACGGAGAGCGAGGGCGAGCTGCGCTGGCAGCGTGTGCAGGCCTTCGCCGGCGCCGCGTCCCTGGAACTGCAGCAGCGGCCCGGCGGGGTCAGCGAGACGCCCGGGGGCCAGTGGCTGCGGGTGTGGCGGGCCGAGGCACCCAAGGACGCGGGCGGCGCGGCCGTCCACGCGGAGTTCCTGGTGCAGCAGGCGTGGCGGACGTCGACGCCGGGCACGGACGAGTTCCGGATCATCATGGAGGAGGCCAGGTCGGCGTGCGCCGACGCGGCGCTGCTGGCTCCCGGTGACCCGATCCCGTACATCGTCGAACTGTCGGTGGCCCGTGGACTCGCCTACACGCAGGCCGAGTTCGAGCAGCTGTGGCTGCAGATCCTGGACCGCGCCCCGGCCCATATGGGAGCGCATCTGGCCGCCCTGCACTACTGGTGCGAGAAGTGGCACGGCTCGCGCGCGCAGGCCACGTCGTTCGCGGAGGCCGCCGCCGCCCGCGCGCCCCAGGGCTCCCCGCTCGCCGCGATGCCGCTGTTCTCGGTCTTCGAGCACCTGCCCGAGGTGAACCTGGTCAGCAGCTTCTACCAGAGCGAGGTCGTCACCAAGGCGATCCACGGCGCGCTGCACGCCGTGCACTCGGCCCGCCCCGACGACCCGATGCTGGCGCACGTCCGCCACCTCCTGGTCTTCTTCCTGGTCCGCTCCGAGCGCTGGGCGGAGGCCATGAACCAGCTGATAAACGTCGACGGCCATGTGGGCGCCCTCCCCTGGACGCTGAGTGCCGACCCGGCGGCGGAGTTCGCGGTCTACCGCGCGCTCGCGGTCGCGGGCTACGAGGCGAACGGCGGCAGCCCGGCGACGCTGCTGCGCTGAGCGCCTGTGTCATCCCCGGCCGGATCAGCGCATGTCGTCATGGGGGTTCCCCGGCGGGGGCGCGGCCGAGCGTGGGATGCGTCGGCCGGGCCGCCTCCGCGCAGTCGCCGTCAGCCCTCCGTGCGGGCGGGCAGCCGCCATCCCGGGCGCGGGAAGTGGCAGGTGTAGCCGTCCGGGTAACGCTGCAGGTAGTCCTGGTGCTCGGGCTCGGCCTCCCAGAAGGGGCCGACCGGCTCCACCTCGGTGACGACCTTGCCCGGCCAGAGTCCGGAGGCGTTCACATCAGCGATCGTGTCCTCGGCGATCCGCTTCTGCTCGTCGTCCGTGTAGTAGATCGCCGAACGGTAGCTGAGGCCGATGTCGTTGCCCTGGCGGTTCTTGGTGCTCGGGTCGTGGATCTGGAAGAAGAACTCCAGGATCGCGCGGTAGCCGGTCTTCTCGGGGTCGAAAAGGATCTCAATGGCCTCCGCGTGCGTGCCGTGGTTACGGTACGTCGCGTTCGGCACGTCACCCCCGGTGTATCCGACCCGGGTCGCCGTCACACCCGGAAGGCGGCGGATCAGCTCCTCCATCCCCCAGAAGCATCCGCCCGCCAACACGGCCCTCTGCGTCTGCGCAGCCATTACGGCCCCTCCAATACTTCTCGGCTTGCTCGACTCGGCCTACTCGGCCAACCCCACAGGCCTCCGATACCCACCCTCCTCAACGCGTGAGGGTTCCTGGCGATTCCGGGCCCGTCCAGTCGGCCCTGGTGTACGCGAGAACCACCAGGAACGGGTCCCTGACCACGTATGGCAAGGTATGCCGACGACTCACGCCGGCCGGGCCCGTGCGGGACTCCGGCACGGCTGTTGTCCGGGTACGGGGACCCTGTGGCGCCAAAGGAGCCGGACAGCCGCAAGCCGTGCGGGGCAGTCCCGTACGGCTCACGCCCGACCTCTCAGGAGTACGCCCGTGAACGGAAAGCGCCGCAGACTCTTCCTGGCCGCCGTCGACCCCATGCTCGAGTCCGGGGAGCAGGTTGAGGTGGCGACGATCGTGAACCTGAGTTCCGTCACCGTGCGCCGGACGGCGGCGTTCGCGGCAGCCTCTGCAATCCTGAGCGGCGGTGGAATGGCCGTGATCCCGGCGCCGACCCCCATGTACCTGGCGATGACCGACCGCCGCATCTTCATCTTCCGCGCGAACCCGACGTTCGCCCGGCCGGAAGAACACCTGATGACGATCCCGCGCGCCGGTCTCGTCCGCTCGGAGATCAAGGAGCGGATACTCAACTCCTCGTTCGTCATCTCCTCGGTGGACAGTGAGCAGGGACTGAAGATCATCTTCCCGCTGATCGGCCGCAAGGAGCGGAACGAGATGGCGGCCGCCTTGCCTCTGGCCGACCAACGGGCTTAACGATCCGGAGTTCCGGACGCCGGCTGCCCGCCGCCCGTGGGCTCGAACCCCGCCAGCATCTGCTCCAGCGCTGCCTGGTCCGGCCCCGTGAACGCCGGGGCCCCAGCCGCCGAACCCAGTCTGTCGATCATCGTCCCGGTGATTCCCGGTGCCGGGGGCAGGTGCGTGGAGAGGATGAGCTCCGGCTCCCTCTCCCGTAGAGGCTGGAAGCTGCCACGGAACTTCTGGGCGTCCACGTTCTGCACCCATGGACTGTCGACCGTGGCCCACAGCAGCTGCGCGGCCCGCAATTCCTCGTCGCCGACCGCACCGACGTCATCGGCTCGTGCCAACTCGGCGCTGGACATCGGCCCACCGAAGCAGTCGGAGCTGAAGCAGACCCCCGTCCGGTCGTCGAAGAAGCCGACCGTGCCCGGGTTGTCGTACAGCGGTGGTCTGAACGCCGTGAGGGTCCGGTCGCCGACATCCATGGTTTGCCCCGGGTTGATCAGATGGAGGCGATCGAGCGGCAACGGCCGCTCACAGGACATGAGCCCCACAGAAAGGAACGTGGCCACCACACGAGCCTCCGGCGCCGCGGCCAGCAGATCGAAGATTCCGCCTGTGTGATCCCGGTCCGGATGCGTGAGCCAGATCCACCGCACGTCGGCGGGATCCATCACGGATCCGACCGTCTCCAGGAAGTTCCGGTCGGGCAGCCCGAGCCCGGTGTCGACGACGACGGGCTGGGAGGCGAACAGCACGAAGGCGTTCACCGGGAGGTGCCCGATCCCCGGCACCTCGAGGCTGTCATTCAGGACGCTGATGTCCGGGCGGACCTTGTGAACCGGCATGACGTCTCCCACGCCCCCAAGATGGTGATCGCCGCGGCCCAGAAGTCCATCGTCGCTCTTCCTCGCCGATGCCGCATCCGGCACCTTTCCGTACTCGTTGCGGCGCCGCAGCCTGAAGGGCCGGCCATCCGAATCGACGACGAGGCGATGCGGAGGCGTCGGTCACGGTCGGGAAACCGTCCAACGCACGTTGCACGCTGCATGACGCCCCCCTTCTGCTGCCGGCGGTGCCCACGGCGCAGGCCGGGCAACGTCACCGAACTGCCGCAGTCGAACAGGGGAACATCCGCCGGTAGTCGCTCGGCGACACCCCGACCTGCTTGAGGAAGTGGTGCCGAAGGTTGTTCGCCGTGCCGAGGCCGCTCAGCTCCCCGACCTTCTCGACCGGGAGGTCCGTGGACTCCAGCAGCATCCGCGCCCGTCCCAGCCGCTGCTCGAGGAGCCACCGAAGGGGAGTCGTCCCCGTGGCGGCCCTAAGGCGTCGGTAGAACGTCCGCGGACTCATCGCCGCTCTCCGTGCCAGCTCGTCGACCGTCAACGGCTGGTCCAGGTGGGCGCGGGCCCATTCCAGTACCGGCGCGAGTCCCTGGTCGTCGGTCTCCGGTACCGACAGGTCGATGAACTGTGCCTGGCCGCCGGGACGGTGCGCGGGAACGACCATCCGGCGCGCCAGCTGGTTGGCGACGTGCGCACCGAGGTCGCGCCGCACCAGATGCAGGCACAGGTCGAGACCGGCGGTGAGCCCGGCGCTGGTGAGTACGTCGCCGTCGTCCACGTACAGCACGGAGTCGTCGACGTGGATCTTCGGGTAACGCTCGGCCAGTTGCGCGGTGTGCATCCAATGGGCCGTGGCACGGCGTCCGTCGAGCAGCCCGGCCTCGGCGAGCGCGAAGGCGCCGGTGCACAGGGAGACCATGCGGGCACCCGCGTCGTAAGCGCCGCGCAGGGCGGTGATCAGGTCCGGCGGCAGCGGTGTGCCCTCGTCCACGCATGAGTCGGGTACTGAGGGCACGATCACGGTGTCGGCGTCGGCGAGGTCGTCGAGCCCGTAGCTCGTCCGCAGTGAGAGGCCCGTTCCCGACACCGCGCCGTCCTGCGCACGGTCTTCGGCGCTGCACAAACGCAACTCGTACCAGACGTCTGCCAGGTCGGGCTGCGGCGTGCCGAAGACGGTGCACGGAATGCTCAACTCGTAGAGATCCCACGAGGGGACGGCCAACTCCTCGGTCACGACGACGGCGACAGATCCGGCACCCATGCTCCCGAATGGTATGGCAGGAAATTGGTGGCAGCCGTCACGGGTGTCACTGTCCTCGTTCGCCGGGCGCTGCGAGCGTGATCAGTACGTGATCGACCAACACGTACCGATCTAAAAGGAGTTGTGACATGAATGGCGACCGACAGGCCATTACCGTCATGGGGCTGGGCTCGATGGGCTCGGCGCTCGCGGCGACCCTGCTGGACAGTGGCCATCCGCTCACCGTGTGGAACCGCTCGGTGTCCAAAGCGCAGCCGCTGGCCGACCGTGGTGCCCGACTGGCCGCGACCCCCGAGGAGGCGATTTCGGCGAGCCCGCTCATCATCACCTGCGTGCTGGACTACGACGCCCTGCACTCCGTCCTCGACCCGGTCGCCGACGCTCTCACGGGGAAGGCCCTGGTCAACCTCACTTCCGGCTCGCCGGAGCAGGCCCAAGAGGCGGTCACCTGGGCCCGGTCCCACGGCATCGACTACGTCGACGGCGCGATCATGACCACCCCGCCCGGCGTGGGGAGCCCCGAGATGATGTTCCTCTACAGCGGCTCGCCCGCCGCGTTCGAAACCCACCGTCCGACCCTGGCGGCCCTGGGCGATCCCCTGTACCTGGGCTCCGACCCCGGCCTGGCCTCCCTGTACGACGCGGCGCTCCTCGGCTTGATGTGGTCGACCATGACCGGCTGGCTGCACGGTGCCGCGCTGGTCGGCGCGGAGCAGACACCGGCCACGGAGTTCACCCCCGTCGCAGTCCGCTGGCTGACGGCGGTGGCCGGGTTCCTGACCACCTACGCGGTCCAAGTGGACGCCGGTCGCTACCCGGGAGACGACGCAACCGTCGATGTGCAGATCGCTGCCATCGACCACCTCATCCACGCCGCGGCACTCCGAGGCGTCGACAACGCCCTGCCCGAACTGCTGAGGACCGCGATGCAGCGGGCGAAGGCCGCAGGCCACGGCTCCGACAGTTACGCCAGTCTGATCGAGGTGCTGAGGATCCCGATGCAGGGCACGCCTGCCGGACTCTCCCCGACCAGGCCCCGACGTGACGACGCAGTGTAAGAACAATGAACCCGGCGTCTGCACGTCCAAGCACGCAAGGGGCACATGGCAGCACAGGCTGGCCGGGACGGGGTCAGGCGCCAGGTGCGGGTGCGGGTGCGTGGAATCCGCACCCCGCGTGGCACGGGCAATCTGCACGGTGCCGCGGCAGGCCGACCCGCTTGGCGGGCCCCGGCCGCTCAGGTGTCCTCGGGACCCAGCTCGAACGTGAAATAGATGCTCAGGCAGTAGGGCTGGTCCTCCTCGTGGAAGAAATCCCATGACACGTCCGTCAGGCGGATGTTCTGTTCCCGCACCCACTCATGGGCTTTCCTGAAGGCATCCGCGGCAGTTGTGGCGGGGAACAGCTTCCTGGCCATGGGATGCACCCCGGTCTCGGCGTCCGAATCGTCGAAACCCTCCGGAACGTCCAGGCAGAAGTCAGGATTCAGCACCATGGAGTGCGCCCTTCCCGTGGGGATGTCAGTGCGAGTCGTCAGAGGCCGGTCCTCCGTGCCCGGCGCCCGACGCCCGACGCCCGACGCCCGACGCCCGGTAAGACCACCGCACGCCCAGGAAGGGTTGCTTTCGCCAGCCCCGTCGAGGGCCAGGACCCTCTCAACACCCTCGCGTGCGCCGGGCCAGCTCGGTCTGGACCTCGGCGACGATGCGTTCGACGGGCAAGGTCGCGTCGACCGTCATGCCGGCCTCGTCCTCCTGCAATGGCTCCAGGTCCTCGAACTGTGAGGACACCAGGGACGCGGGCATGACGTGCGACTCTCTGCCGGCCACGCGGGCGGTGGCCAGGTCCTGGTCGAGGTCCAGGTGCACGAAGAACGCGTCGGGGCGGGCAACTCGCAGCATCTCGCGATGGATACGTCTGAGCGCGGAGCACGTGATCACCAGCCCTTCCTCCGAGCCCGCCGCACGCATACGGCCCGCGATGGCGGCAAGCCATGGGCTGCAGCTGCTGTCGTCGAGACGGGTGCCGTTCCGCAACGACTCCAGGTTGCGCGGGGGATGGAAGCGGTCGCCCTCCTCGAACGGCACCCTGAGCGACTCCGCCAAGTACGGGCCCACAGTGGTCTTGCCGCATCCACTTGCCCCCATGACGACGACGGGGGCGCGCCGGGCACGGATCAACGAGGCCAGGGCGTCCTGGAAGCCGGCTCGATGAGCGGCCGGCAGGCCGTTGGTATTGAACTGGTCCAGACCCGCCCGAAGATGGTCGAGCACGACGGGATCCTGCAGTCTCCCGCCGCGGATCTCCGCGAGGATGGCCTCCGCGAAAGCCTCCGCGGCCGCCGCCAGGCCCTGGTCGACGGCGTAAGCCAGCCCCATGTGCAGCCACATGGCGATCGGCTGCGGCCGCGTGGGATAACTCTGTACGGTGTCGGCGCCGACAACAGCGCGCGCCGGCGAGACCATCTCCTCCTGGTGACCGCCCGCCCAGTCCCGGTCGATCCGGTGATTCAACGCCATGACGACCGGGTGGGAAAGACGCAGGAACAGCTCGTTGCGCGAGCCGGCGAGCAGGGTGCGATGGAAGGCTGCATCGACGTCCCGGAAGCGCTGCCGGACAGCGGCTCCGTCCTTCGGCTCCGCAAAGTCCTCGTCCTCGCTGAGGGCGAGCAAGGTGCGGGCCTGGCTGGTGAGGTCGTGGCAGATCTCCGCGGATCTGCTCAGGGCTGCCAGCCTGGCCGCCCGGGGCTCGATCACCTCCCGCAGCTCCGTGAGTGACCGCATCTGGCTGTCGGGGGCCACCTCCAGACGCCACGCGATGACGTCGGGGTCCAGCAGATCCCACCGTTCCAGTGCCTGAACCGTGGCTCCGATCCGCGGCTGCAGATTGATCAGGCCCTTCTGATGCAGCGTCTGCAGTGCCTCGCGGGCCATGGGCCGGGTGACCCCGCATTCGTGCATGACGGCTTCCACGGTCAGGTGCTGGTCGCGGGGCTTGCCGCCTTCCACGATCTGGCAGCCCAGTCGCTCCACCACCTTGGCGGTCGAGCCCCGTAAAACGTCCTCGGAATCCACGGGAGGGTCCAATTCGGGACCAGTCATGGCAGGGATGCTATGTCACAGTGCCGCTCTAGTCAGCAGTCCGCCCACCGCAATCAGAAGCACAGACGGCTCGCCGGGCGCACGCCGGAGCGCACATCTGTCGTGTGTCTGCCCGGTGCCTGCTCTCATGCCCCTTCACGGCGAGTGATGACATATCAGAAGCCTTCTCTGATCTAACTCATATGGCTATGGTGGTCACTCATTCGAGATGTTTCGGTGGCACCGGGCACGGCCAGGGTGAGTCGCAGCTGACGTCACCAGGCCGGTGTCGGTGCGCGGCAGCCGACTCAGGGCTGCCTCATCCCGTCCTGACGCAGTTGCAGGAGAGCCGTATGTCCGAACCGACCTCGCCCACGCCCACGCCCCCGCCGGAGCGGCTGTCCTTGCGCTGGGCTCTCATTCTCTTAGCCTCGGTAGTGGCCGGACTGTTGGCCGGGCTGCTGACCTACGCCCAGTCGGGCAACTGGCCCGGGTCGCTCCTGGCCGCACTCGGCGCGAGCGCCGCGGCACTCGTAGGCCTTCCGCTCCTGCTCTGAGGCGCAGACGGCCATCGCTCAGTCATCGGGCAGCCGTCGGACCCTGGTGCTTTCATGGGTGGCATGACCAGCAGAAGCGTCGTCGTCGAGCGCCGTATCGCCGCAGGTCAGGGGCTTGTCTGGGAGGCCCTGACCGACCCCGGGGGCATGGAACACGTCCTCAGCAGCGTCTCGAACGTCGAAGTCCTCACGGACGGGGACTTCGGCGTCGGCACGCGGTGGCGGGAGACCCGGCGCATGTTCGGCAAGGACACCACCGAGGAGATGTGGGTGACCGCCAGCGAACCACCCGCGCGGTACGTCGTGGAGGCCGAGTCGCATGGCACCCATTACGTCTCGGAGTGGCAGTTGCAGGCGGAAGGCCCGTCGGCGACGACGGTCCGCATGACGTTCACTGCCACGGCACACGGTGGTGGGATCACCGGCCTGCTCGCCAAGGTGATGGGCGGCGTTGGGTCACGGGTCGTGAGCAAGGCCATCGCCAGGGACCTCGACGAGGTTGCCGCGGCGATCGAGGCGCGCCGCGGCTGAACTGCCACCCGGAAACCGACTCGTGGCCCGGGTTGGGCTGACGTACACGGCAAGGTGGCGGAACCCGCCGCCGGGACCCTCCGGTTCGGAGGAGCGCTTCCCAGTAGAAGATGTGGAGATGGACGAAGACGAGAGTCTGCACCGCTACGGACTGCGCCCCGACGGCTCGAGCCTCGACGAAGTACGAAGCTTGCTCAGCGACCACGTCCGGCTGGAACAAGAAGCTCAGGGCAACGGCGACACGGAGTTGATGAAGCTGTGCTGCGTGCAGTTGTTCAACGCCGGCTCGCTCGACGACGTACTGCTCATCTGGCAGGCCAAGTCCGCCGGCATGGACGCCGACTGCTCGATCGACATCCAGTTGCTGTGCGGCAGCGGACTGGCGAGGACCAAGTCGTACCTCTTGGGCAAGCGTCTGCCCGAAGCGGATGCGGCCCTGCAACGCCTGCTCCAGTGCGAAGCCGTCGGCGACTTCGAGGACTTCTCCACCGAAGCACAGTCCGCTCAGTACGCCGCCTACTATGCGCCGTAGAAAAGCGACGGCGCGTGCCCCGTATGGACCAGTCCCGGTCGCGCCCCTCCCCTTCCGGTGCGAGTCTCGATTCATGATCGGGAAACCGTTTGGGAGTTGAGCCGCATGATGCCTGTCAGCGTGTCACCTGTGCGTATCGAGGCGTCTCTCGACCCTCGGCTGTCCAGATGGCTGTGGCTGGTGAAGTGGCTCCTGGCCATCCCGCACTACATCGTGCTGTTCTTCCTGTGGATCGCGTTCTTCTTCGTGACCGTCGTCGCGTTCTTCGCCATCCTGTTCACCGGCCAGTACCCACGGACCCTGTTCGACTTCAATGTCGGCGTGATGCGCTGGAACTGGCGGGTCACCTATTACGCCCACACCGCGCTCGGCACGGACCAGTACCCGCCGTTCACGCTCGCGGACGTGCCGGACTACCCGGCGCATTTCGACGTCGCCTATCCGGAGCGTCTCTCGCGCGGTCTGGTCCTGGTGAAGTGGTGGCTGCTGGCGATCCCGCAGTACATCGTGGTCGGGGTGTTCGCCGGTGGCTGGGGCTGGGCGGACGACGACGGCTGGCGTGGCGGCGGGGGTCTGATCGCCTTCCTCTCTCTGGTCGCCGTGGTCATTCTGCTGTTCACCGCCCGGTACCCGGTTCACCTTTTCGACTTCCTGCTCGGTCTGGCCCGCTGGGTGGCGCGGGTGGCTGCCTACGCCGCGCTGATGACCGATCAGTACCCGCCGTTCCGCCTGGACATGGGCGGGACCGACCCTGCCGTCCCGCCCGCATCCCCGCTCACCAAGACCCCCTAGGCCCGCCTGGGCCCGCCCACGCCCTGTCGCGGCTCCCGGACCTTCTCCGCCGGGAACTCCTGCCACGTGGGAGGGATCAGCCTCCGCTGCCGTACGGCCTGGTCAGGATCTCCAGCCTGTGGCCGTTCGGGTCGTCGAAGTACGCGCCCCTGCCGCCGTCGTTGCGGTTGATCGCTCCGGGACGGCTGTGGAACGGGTCCGCCCAGTAGGTCAGGCCCGCCTCCTCGATGCGGGCGAATATCGTGTCGAAGTCCTCCTCCGACACGAGGAACGCGTAGTGCTGGGGGGTGATGGTCCCGGACGTCTCCATGAAGTCCAGGGTCACGCCGTTGGGGATCTCGACCGGGATGAACGGGCCGTACTGGGGGCTCACGTCCAGCCCCAGGATCTCGGCGAGGAAGCGGGCCGACGCCTCCTTGTCGTGCGCGGCGACGATGGTGTGGTTCAGCTGAACGGTCATCGTATGGACCTCCCGTACTCAACATACTCCGGGCCCTGATGAGGCAAGCCTTGCCTCATCAGGGCCCAAAGCGGCCGGGGCCGGGGCGTCCGGGGCCGGGACGTCCGGGGGCGTCAGATCGTCGCGGCGTCGATCACGAACCGGTACCGCACATCACTGGCCAGCACCCGCTCGTACGCCTCGTTGATCTCGGACGCCCCGATCAGCTCGATCTCCGCGCCGAAGCCGTGCTCGGCGCAGAAGTCCAGCATCTCCTGGGTCTCCCTGATGCCGCCGATGCCGGAGCCGGCGAGGGTCTTGCGGCCGCCGATCACCGAGAACAGGTTGAGGCGGACCGGCTCCTCGGGCGCGCCGACGTTCACGAAGGCGCCGTCCGTCTTCAGCAGGGACAGGAAGGTGTCCAGGTTCAGCGGCGCCGAGACCGTCGAAAGGATCAGGTCGAAGGTGCCGCGCAGTTCCTCGAAGGTCTTCGGGTCGCTGGTCGCGTAGTAGTGGTCCGCGCCCAGCTTCAGGCCGTCCTCCTTCTTGCGCAGGGACTGCGAGAGCACCGTGACCTCCGCGCCCAGCGCGTGTGCGATCTTCACACCCATGTGGCCGAGGCCGCCCATGCCGACGACGGCGACCTTCTTGCCGGGGCCGGCGTTCCAGTGCTTCAGCGGGGAGTACGTGGTGATGCCGGCGCACAGCAGCGGCGCGGCCTCGTCCAGCTTCAGCCCCTCGGGGATGCGGACGACGAAGTTCTCGTCGACGACGATCTTCTCGGCGTAGCCGCCGTAGGTAGGCTCGCCGTTCTTGTCGAGGGCGTTGTACGTGCCGACGGCGCCGCCGGTGCAGTACTGCTCCAGGCCGGCCTTGCAGTTCTCGCACGCGCGGCAGGAGTCGACCAGGCAGCCGACGCCCACGCGGTCGCCGACGGCGAACCCGGTGACACCGGGGCCGACCTCGGAGACGATGCCCGCGATCTCGTGGCCGGGGACCATGGGGAAGATCGCCTCGCCCCAGCCTTCCCGTGCCTGGTGGATGTCGGAGTGGCAGATGCCGGCGAACTTGATGTCGATCAGGACGTCGAACTCACCGACCGGCCGGCGCTCGATGGTGGTGCGCTCCAGCGGAGCCTTGGCGGCGGGTGCGGCGTACGCAGCAACAGTGGTCATGCCGGGGTTCTCCTAGCGGGATTCCGCGCCCGGCTGTCGTCTGCTGTCCGTCCGGGCACGACGTCCAGCCTGGCGAAGGGGCAAGGATTCACCCAGGCCACGGCTCTGCCTACGTTCGCTGTGCCTACCACTGGCGGGGTCAGGTTGGTCTGCGTACGACCGTGAATACTGGAGGGCATGGACGCACCGCCCGATCCCGCACAGGAGCCCAGGCAGGCCGGCGTCGGTGGGGCCCTGGACCGGCGCGCCGAGCTGAGCGAGTTCCTGCGCACCCGGCGCGCCCGGCTGAAGCCGGAGGACGTCGGGCTGCCGCGGTTCGGGCGCCATCGCCGGGTGCCGGGGCTGCGCCGCGAGGAGCTGGCGCAGCTCGCCGGGGTGTCGGTGGCGTACTACACGCGGCTGGAGCAGGGCAACGGGCAGAACGTGTCCGCGGAGGTCCTCGACGCGATCGCGGGCGCTCTGCGGCTGAGCCAGGCCGAGCATGCGCATCTCATGCATCTGGCGAAGCCGAAGCAGCACAAGAAGAAGCCGGTGGGGCGTACGCAGCAGGTGCGGGGGCCGCTGCGGCAGCTGCTGGACACGCTGGACGGTGTTCCGGCCTACATCGCGGGCCGGCGTTCGGACGTCCTCGCGTGGAACCGGATGGCCGCGGCCGTCTTCGGGGACTGGGCCGGGCTGCCGGCGCAGGAGCGGAACTGGGCGCGGATGGTGTTCCTGAAGCCCGAGTACCGCGAGCTGTTCGTGGAGTGGGACCAGAAGGCGGCCGACATCGTGGCCTATCTGCGGATGGACGCCGGCTGCCATCCGGACGACCCGCAGCTGGCCGCACTGGTGGGTGAGCTGTCCTTGAAGAGCGAGGAGTTCCGGCGGCTGTGGGCCACGCATGACGTCAAGGAGAAGGGCCACGGGGTCAAGCGGCTGCGTCATCCGCTCGTCGGTGATCTGACGCTGTCGTTCGAGTCGTTCCGGCTGGCGGATGATCCGAACCAGAACCTGATCACGTACCACGCCGAACCAGGGTCCGCCTCGGCGGAGGCGCTGCGCCTGCTGGCGAGCTGGGGTGCGGATGCGACGCGCTCGGGGGCGACACGGTCGGGTGCGGGCGGGTCGCTGGGTGCTCCGCCCCCGGACCCCCGATCGGCCTGAACGGCCTCGCCTCGAACGCCGGACGGGCCGACATTGCCGTGACCGGCACATCAAGGCCACGTCACTGCTGGTACGGCGGCGCCGCCCCCCAGTTCCACTTCGGTACCGGCTGTTCCGCCGGGGGCTGAGCGTCCGGGCCCGAGAAGTACAGCGCCAGTCGGGTGCCCCACTCCACATAGGCGAGGAACGCCGAGCGGAACTCGGCGTCGGTGGGCAGGCCCGCCTCGTCCGCCGCGTCCTGGATGAGGTTGACCCAGCGGCGGCGCTGGGGCTCCGTGATGTTCTTGCCGAAGTGCTTGGCGACCATGTGGCCGTGGCCGCCCAGGTTCTCCGAGTAGGCGGCCGGGCCGCCGAAGACCTCGCCGAGCCAGAGCGCGACGTGCGAGGCGTGTTCGGGGGCCAGGCCGTCGAACACGGGCGCCAGGAGGTCGTCCTTCAGGACCTTGTCGTAGAAGAGGGAGGTCAGGCGGGAGAACGCCTCGGCTCCGCCCGCCCAGGAGTAGAGGGTGGGGACGGCGGAGCCCGTGCCGCGGACCGTCGTCGGTTTGTAGTGGCGCATCTCCTGGATGTCGCTGATGTAGGGGCGGATCTCGGCGAGGAAGCCGGGAAACAGCTCGGACTTGCGAAAGCCCTCCAGGTGGGCCTCGGTCGACGTCCAGGTGATGCGCAGGATGAAGTGCTCGAAGTCCTCCTCGCATCGGGTCAGCTCGTAGTCGACGCACTGCGGCGCGGCCGCGAGCTGGGCCGCGGCACGGGTGTAGGCGGCGAGGAACTCCGCCGACTGCTGCTCGGGGATGCGGTACCGGACGTATTCGACGGTCTCTGCAGTCATACGCCCACACAAACACGAAGGGCCCGCCGGAGGCTGCACCTCCGGCGGGCCTTTCGCTCAGCGCTCAGCGAACCCGGTCAGCAGACGAGGGTCTACTTGCCGTAGTACGCGTTGTAGATCGAGATCGTCGACTTGTTGCCCTTCTTGTCGGCGATCTTCGCGTGGAAGGAGATGGCCTTGCCCTTCTCCGGGTTCTTCACGGTGATCTTGCCGTCCTTGACGTCGACCTTCTTCCAGGTCTGGCCGTAGTCGTAGGACACGTACACCGACAGCGACTTCAGGTTGGCACCCTTGGCCGCACCCTCGACGATCACCGGGATCTTGACCTTCTCGCCGGCCGTGACCTTGTTGTCCAGGCCCGTGGTCGCCGCGAAGCGAGCCGAGGACGCGGGCAGCTTGGTGAGGTCGGTGGTCTTCTTGGAGCGGAACGTCCAGCTCGCGTCCACGCGGGTGGAGGCCGCCGCGATCTTGACGCTGCGCTTGACCGACGTCGTCAGCTTGTACTCGGCGTCGCCGGACGGGACCTTGAACTCCTTCTCGCCGAACAGCGGGTCGTCGTGGGAGCCGACCTTGGTGCCGTTGCGGTAGAGGGTCGTGTTGACCGAGGTGAACAGCGAGGAGCCCGGGTTGCCCTTGCCGTCGGCGAACAGCGGCAGGACACCGGAGATCTTGTTGCCGTCACGGAAGAGGCCGAAGTCCTTGGTGAGGTGCGGTCCGAAGACGGCCGTGTTGACCCGCTTCGTGTAGGACTGGCCCGCCTTGAAGGTGTGCGGCTCGCCGAGCGTGTAGTACGCCTCGGTGATGGGGAAGCCGTCCGCGTCGACGCCGCCGCTCTGCTCGAAGTCCAGCTGCCACTTCACGCCGTCCGAGGTGGACAGGTGCAGGGTGCGGGTGCCGGGCAGGGTCTGCGGGATGCCGATGGAGGAGGCGCTGTTGCTGGCGGGCAGCCAGCCCACCGCCGAGAGGTAGCCCTTCTTGCCGCTCGCCCCGGAGCCCAGCTTGGCCTTCACCGTGGCCAGCTCGCTCGCCTTGTAGTGCTTGGTGTAGCCGGTGGCGAGCTCGGTGACCGTGCCGCCGGCGGTGGTGTCGTACTGCTCGTCGGCACCCTTGGTCCAGTGGCTGTCCCACTGCTGGGTCAGCGAACCGTCGGTGACCTTCGGGCCCAGGTGGGCGCTGCGGAAGTTGGTGTACGAGTCGAGCCACCAGCCGAAGCCGAAGCTGGCGCCGGGCGTGCTGACCGCGTATTCCGCCGTGGCGAACTCCGACTTGGCGTCCGTGTCGGGAACGGTGATGTCGACCGGCTTCGCGGTGCGGGCGTCCAGCGTGAGCGTGAGGTTCTTGGTGACGCTCAGCTTCGGCCGGGCGAGCCAGTCGGCGCCCTTGGTGAAGTCCTCCGGGTCCACGAAGAACGCGGAGTCCAGGACGTAACCGCCGCGCGGAACGCGGGCGGTCACGGTGCCGTCGGCGTCGTACGGCGAGTAGAACTTCTCCTTGGCGAGGCCGGAGAGGCCCACCAGGCTGGTGTTGTAGTTCTTGGCCGGGTTGCCGTCACGGTCGATGAACTTCAGCGTGACGTCGTACGACTCGACCTCGCGCTGCACCGCGGCCGCCGTGCGCACGCTCTGGCCGCCGCCCGTCGCGGTCACGTACGCGGAGTACGCGCCGTCGACGGTGCCGCCCAGCTTGGTGTTGACGGTCAGGTCGACGGAGGCCTTGCCGCCCGCCGGGACCGTCACCGTGGTGGCGCCGAGCTTGAAGAAGCCGACCGGAGCGGCCTGACCCTTCGGGTTGGTCGCGGTCGACGTGAGCTTGAGCGTGACGTCCTTCGTACCGAGGTTGCGGTACGTCAGCTGCTTGGTGACCGGCGTGTCGTCGGTGTGCGGCCACTGCTGGATGCCGAAGCCCACCGACGAGGGGTCGGCGATCACGGACTGCTTGATGGCCTTGTCGACCTGGATGCGGCCCGAACCCTGCTCGAACGGCGTGTACGTGCCGCCCTTGGTCGAGCCGGTCAGCGTGCCCTTGAGCTCGGCGTACGTCCAGTCCGGGTGCTGCTGCTTGAGGATCGCCGCCGCGCCCGCGACATGCGGGGTCGCCATCGACGTACCGGAGATGGTGAGGTAGCCCTCGGGCTTCTGCCCGACCTCCTGCTCGATGATGCTGCCCGGGGCCGCGGCCGCGGTGATGTCCACACCCGGCGCGGTCACGTCGGGCTTGATCTGCCCGTCCATGCCGGGGCCGCGGCTGGAGAAGGAGGCCAGTTTGTCCTGGTCGTCGACCGCGCCGACGGTGAGCGCGGAGGCAGCGCTGCCCGGGGAGCCGACGGTCTGCGCGCCGAACTCGCCCTCGTTGCCGGCGGCGATGGCGAACAGGATGCCCTTGGTCTCGGAGAGCTTGTTGACCTCGGCTTCCAGCGGGTCGATCTCCGGGGTGTCGCCGCCGCCCAGGCTCAGGTTGACGACGTCGGCGCCCTGCTCGGCCGCCCACTCCATGCCCGCGAGGATCTGCGAGTCGTCGCCGTAGCCGTCGTCGCTGAGCACCTTGCCGTTGAGCAGCTTCGCGCCCGGCGCGACGCCCTTGAACTTGCCGGCCGACTTGGCGCCCGTACCGGCCGCGATGGAGGCGACGTGCGTGCCGTGGCCGAACTTGTCGGTCGCGTCGGCGGAGGTGGAGAAGTTCTTGGACGCGATCACCTGGTCCTTGAGGTCCGGGTGCGTCGCGTCGACACCGGTGTCCAGGACGGCGATCTTGACGCCCTTGCCGTCGTAGCCGGCCGCCCACGCGGTGGGGGCGCCGATCTGCGGCACGGACTTGTCGAGGCTGGCCTTGCGGACGCCGTCGAGCCAGACGTGCGCGATACCGGAGGCGGTTCTGTCGCCGTCGGTGACCGCGTCCCACAGCTCGGGCGCGTCCTCGACCTTGGTCTGGATCGCGTCCGCGTTCAGGGACTTGAGGCTGGTACGGAGCTTGCCCGCGTCACGGACGTCGGCCTTGGCGGCCCCGGCGGCGCCCTTGTAGCCGACGATGACCTTCAGGCCGGACTTCTGGGACTTGCGGGTGGTGGCCTTGTTGAGCTCGGTGACGTCGAACAGGCGCTGGTCGAGCTTGCCGTTCGCGACCAGGCGGGCGACGTCGGCCGGTATCAGATAGGTGTGGCCGTCGGCCTTGCGGAGCTGGACGGGTATGTGGCCGCGGCCCTTGGCGGGTTCCACGCCCACGACCCGGCCCTTGGCGTCGACGACGACGCGGTCACCGGTGATCAGGGTGAGGCGGTGCTTCGACGTGAGCTGGGCCTTCGAAGTGCCGGTCGCCTGTGCGGCCTTCGCGGATGCCGGGCTGGTCATGCCCGCCGCCAACGCCACGGCGGCCGCCGTGGCGATCGTGGCCGCGCATGCCTTTTTCACTTGTCTACGCAAAACTCCCCCTTGCGGAAGTACCGGGTGAATTCCCCGTTCACCCGGCCGGGGGAGGTCTCGCACGCATGCGCGTGCACCCCCCGGAGGACGCAGTATGCCGGGGGGTGATCACTTGGCTCAACAGGCAAGCAACAGAGAGGGCTTTCTGTTACGAGTTTGTCGTGTTCTCCTCCACCGAGATCCGCCCCTTGCGGATCGTCGCGAGACGCGGGGCCTTCTTCGCGATCGACGAGTCGTGGGTGACCATGATGAAAGTGAGCCCGAGCTCCTTCCACATGCGTTCGAGTACGTCCATGATCTCGTCCCGCATCGACTCGTCGAGGTTTCCGGTGGGTTCGTCGGCGAGCAGCACCTTCGGCTGCTTCACCAGCGCCCGGGCGATGGCGACGCGCTGCTGCTGGCCGCCGGACATCTCGCCCGGCAGATGCCCGAGCCGCTCCCCCAGACCGACCGACTCCAGTGCGTCGGCGGCGAGTTCGCGCCGTTCCTTCCCCTTTGCGCCCAGGGGTACGAGGGCGGTCTCGACGTTCTCCTGTGCGGTGAGGGTGGGGATCAGGTTGAAGCTCTGGAAGACGAAACCGATGTTCTCGCTGCGGATCTTGGTGAGTCTGGCCTCGGGCAGCCTGGCCAGGTCGGTGCCGTCGAGGACGACTTCGCCCTCGGTGGGGCGGTCGAGGCCGCCGAGCATCTGGAGGAGGGTGGACTTGCCGCCGCCGGTGGGACCCTGGATGACCAGACGGTCCCCGTCGGCGATGGTGAGGTCGACGCCTTCGAGGGCGTGGACGGTTTCCTTGCCTCGGGTGTAGCGCTTCGTGACATTTCTGAGTTCGTACATGTGGGTGGCTCCTGGGAGGGGTTCGTCGCTTTTCGGCTGCGGGTTCGTGGGGGCTGGTCGCGCAGTTCCGCGCGCACCTGGGGTGGGTCGGCTCGCGCGGGTCGAGGGCGGTCCGCTACTCCACGCGGCGCAGCGCGTCCGCCGGCCGCAGCCGCGACGCCCGCCATCCGCCGAACGCGCCCGCGATCAGGCCGCCCGTGACCGCGAGGCCCACCGCGATCGCCACCGTCGTCACGCTCACCGGGGCCGTGAGGGCGACGTCCAGGGTCTTGGCGGCCGCCCGGCCCGGTCCGCCGCCGAAGCCGCCGGGACCGCCTCCCGTGCCGCCGCCCGCGCCACCGCCCAACTGGGCCTGCAACGTGGGGCTGACGGCCGTCACGGCGTACGCGCCCGCGAGGCCGAGGGCGATGCCCAGCGCACCGCCCAGCAGACCGTTGACCATCGCCTCGCCGACGACCTGCCGGGTGACCCGGCCCGACCTCCAGCCAAGTGCCTTGAGCGTGCCGAACTCGCGCACCCGGCGGGAGACCGCCGAGGAGGTGAGCAGACCGGCGACCAGGAAGGCGGCCACGAGCACCGCGATGGACAGCCACTTGCCGACGGTGGTGGCGAGCGAGGAGGCCGTGGACAGGGAGCCGGAGACGGTGTCCGCGAGGTCGGCGGACGTGGTGACCGTCGTACCCGGGATGTTCTTCTGGATCGCCGACTTGACGGCGTCGATCCGCTGCGAGCCGGTCGCCTTGACGTAGATCGTGGTGACCTTGTTCTTCGCGTCGCCGATCGTCTGCGCCTGTTCGAGCGGGATGTAGAGGTTGGCGGCCGAGTCACCGCTGTCGGCTGTCGCGACGCCGATGACCTTGAACTTGACGCTCTTGATGGTGACGGTGGAGCCGACCTTGAGCTTCTTCTCCTTGGCGTACGCCGAGTCGACGACGGCCACCTTGGCGTCGGTCTCCGTCGACGTGAACGTACGACCGCTGGTGATCTTCGAGGAGGTCAGGGGGCCGAGGGCGGGCTTGGTGACATCGGTGCCGAAGACCGAGTAGCTGTTGACGTCGAAGTCGGCACCGCCGCCCCGCACTTCGCCCTGCGGCTCACTGCTGGTGCCGCCGCTCGGGCCGGGGCCCGCACCCTGCTGGTCGCCGCCGTTGCCGTTCTGCTGGACCTGGCCCCGGGTGAACTGGCCGTCGACCTTGATGACCTGGAGGCTGAGGCCGCCGGCCGCGTCCGAGACACCGCTCTGCGCCCCGACCTTGGTCACGGTCGAGCCGGCCAGGGTCTCGAAGCCCTGCACCATGACGACGTCGCTGCTCTGCTCCTCGTCGGAGCCGCTGTCCCGGGCGTCGAACTGGAAGCGCGGGCGGTCGGAGCCGCTCGCCTGCGGCTCGGCCGCCTTGGTGACCGTCATGTCGGTGCCCAGTCCGTAGAGGGACTGGAGGACCTTCTCCTGGGCCTTGCCCATGCCGGACGACACGGAGTTGACCACGATGACCAGCGCGATGCCGAGCGCGAGGCCGGAGGCGACGACGAGGGCCGCCTTTCTGCGGCGGCGCAGCTCGCGCCTCAGGTAGGTGAAGAACATGACCGCACCGTAGGAACGGCGCGTGATGACTGGATAAGGCCGCCGTAAGAGAAGGATGAGAAGGCAGTGGGGGGCACCGGCCGGAAACAAGGCAGTGGGCGGCCCCGGAAACACCGGTGCCGCCCCTGGGGGCGGCACCGGAGAGCTGTGAATCGTCGGATCGCCGGACCGTCAGACGGCCGAACCGGCCTTCCACTGCGCCCAGTCCATGTTCCAGCCGTTGAGGCCGTTGTCCGGGGCCACCGTCTTGTCGCCGGTGTTCTGCACGACCACGACGTCACCGAGGATCGAGTTGGTGTAGAACCAGTAGCCGGCCGTGCCCTTGTCGTTGGCGCCCTTCGTGTCCGACAGACCCACACAGCCGTGGCTGGTGTTCACGCTGCCGAAGATGGACTTGGCGCCCCAGTAGTTGCCGTGCACGAAGGTGCCGGAGTTCGTCAGACGGATGGCGTGCGGCACGTCCTTGATGTCGTACTCGCCCTTGCCGTCGTCGTCGGTGAAGCCCACGGTCGCGCCGTTCATGCGCGTCTCCTTGAACTTCTCCGACATCACCATCTGACCCTCGTAGGTCTTGTTGTCGGGCGAACCGGCCGAGATCGGGATGGTCTTGATGGTCTTGCCGTTGCGCGTGACCTTCATCTGCTTGGACTGCGCGTCGACGTAGGAGACCTGGTTGCGGCCGATCTTGAAAGTGACCGTCTTCTGCTGAACGCCGAAGACACCGGAGGCGCCCTCGACACCGTCGAGCGCGAGCTTCAGCGTGACGGTGGAGTTCTCCTGCCAGTACTCCTCGGGCCGGCAGTCCATGCGGTTGGCGTTGAACCAGTGGCAGACGACCTCCTGGCCGCCGCTGGAGGTGACGGTGATGCCCTTCTGGACCGCGGCCTTGTTGGTGATCGCCTTGTCGAAGTTGATCGACACGGGGTAGCCGACGCCGACGGTGGAACCGTCCTCGGGCGAGAAGTTCCCGATGAAGCTGTTGGCCGGGGAGACCGTGGTGAACGAGGCGTTCTCGTGGGCGGCGCGACCGGCCGAGTCCTTCGCGGTCGCCTTCAGCTTGTAGGTGGTGGAGCGCTCCAGCTGGGCGCTGGGCTTCCAGCTCTTCTTGTCGGCGGATATCTGGCCCTCGACGGCCGTGCCCTCGGCCGTCGTCATCGTCACCTCGGTGAGCGTGCCCTTGCTCACGGTGACGGCGGCCGAGTTGTTGATGGAGGCGTTGTCCGAGCCGTCCTTGGGCGTGATCTTGATCTGGGCCTCGGAGGTCTTCTTGGCTGCCGCCTCGTCGACCTTGGCCTGCGACGTGTCCTTGCCGTCGCCGCCATCGGCGTCACCGCCGCTGGAACAGGCCGAGAGCACCAGCACACCGCCGAGCAGCGCGGACGCGACCGTCAGGCCCCTGCGCCGCTTACTGTTCGTCATCACACGCTTCTCCATCGTTGCCGAATCCCCAGAACCCAGAGAGTCCCCGTTAACAAGACTTCAACGCTACGACCGGCCGGTCCCGTTCCACATTTTCTGTAGGTGTGGGGCACACCACGTCCGCCGGGGCGGGTGGTGCGTATGCGGTCCGTGCGCCCCCTGAGACGACGAAACCCCGGACGGCGGTTGCCGCCCGGGGTCACGATTTTCCCAAGCCGCGTCAGCCGGCCCGGCCGTCGCCGGCCACGACCTCGTCCTCGACGTAGTCGTCCTCGTCGACATCATCCTCGTCGAGGTCCCAGTCCGGCGAGTCCGGGTCGTATTCGATCTGCTCGCTGCTCCAGGAGGCCTGGGCGAGTTCGATCCCCGGCACATCGCTGACCAGGTCGAACGGATCAACGAGGTAGGCGAGGGCTTCCGCAGTGTCTTCCGTCACAGCGCTCTCGGCGTGTGTCCGCTCGGTGGCGGGCATGTCGTCGTCGGCGACGATGCGCCGCAACGCGGTCTTGATGACCGCGTCCCGGTCCTCGACCTCGAGAACGAGTTCTACGCGAAGGCGTACAAAACGTGATGTCTCAGGAGTGCTCATGCCCGGAGCGTAAGGCCCGATGCTCCCGTGACTTTCCCGTGACCCGCGCCTTTCACTAACATCGCCCCACACGGCCAATTCACCGGCGTCACAAGGGGTTCGATATTCCGTGTCATCCGCTCGCCGTCCGTTGCTGACCGCCACCGCCGCGGGGACCCTTCTGGGCGCCCTGTGGTTCGTTCCGTCCGCGAACGCAACGCAGGACGGCCCGGCGAGAGCGGAGTCCTCGGCGAGCCCCGCGCCGCAGGTCACGACGCAGGCGCGGGCCGCGTCCACGGTCTCGGACGGGGCCGCGAGCGAGCCCCGGCTGGCCGACACGGGAAGCTTCGACACGACGCCGTACGTGGTCGGCGGGACCACGCTGCTGGCTGTGGGTGCCGGGTTCGTCGTTTATTCGGTTCGCCGGGAACGCCTCGGTTTCTGAATCCACTTGACGCTTCCTTGACGGGGACTTCATAGTCCGCCCATGAAGAGATCATCGGGGGCACGGCTGTGCGCCACGGCTGCTGTGAGCGCACTGTCGCTCGCCCTCGTCACGGGCTGCTCGGACTCCGGCAAGGACTCCGACGACGCCAAGGAATCCGCCTCCTCGTCGGCTCCGGCCGCGAAGGCGCTGACCGCGGCCGACCTCGAGAAACTGCTGCTCACCCAGAGCGAGATCAAGGGCTTCAAGGTCGCCTCGGGGGACGACACCATGCCGAAGTCCAAGGACCAGGTGAAGACCGACAAGGCACAGTGCGCGCCGCTCGCCTGGGCGACGGCCGGTCTCGCTCCGGGTGACACGGACGCGAACGCCAGCAACTCCCTCACGGAGGACAAGACCTCGAAGGCCACGTCCCCGGCGGACATCGACGAGGCCGACATCGAGGACGCCCTCAAGGTCAGACTCACGTTCGTGGGCCTGTCCTCGTACGAGGGCGACGGCGCGCAGAAGGCGATGAAGGCCGTTTCTGACGGCGTGACAGCCTGTTCCGGCGGATACGGCTTCCCTGCGGAGGGCGAGAAGACGAAGGTCACCAAGGTCGCCGCGGAGAAGGGGTCCGGGAGCGGCGACGAGACGGTGGCGTTCTCCTCGGACATCGACGTGGACGGCGAGGGCACGGCCACCTTCCACACCGAAGTGGTGCGCAGCGGCAACACCATCGCCACGTTCTACACGGTGGACTTCGCCTCGCTCGCCTCCGGCGAGCCGGCCGAGATCCCGGCGGCCGTCATCGAGGCGCAGGTCGCCAAGGTCAGGTGAGCCGAGAGGCCGCCGTCGGGGGAGGACGACGGCGGCCTCGTACGGACACAAGCGGTCAGGCGAGCGGTCCCGTCACCTTCTCGACCGCCGCCACCAACTCCCCGTCGCGCAGGAACGCGTCCGCCGCCGCGAGGTCGGGGGCGAGGAAGCGGTCCGGGCCGGGGCCCTGTACGCCCGCGGCGCGCAGCGCCTCGATGATCGCCTGAGTCGCCGGTGCCGGGTTCAGCCCCTCGCGCAGTTCGACGCCGCGCGTGGCGGCGTACAGCTCGATGGAGAGCACACGCGTGAGGTTGTCGACGGCGGTGCGCAGCTTGCGGGCCGCCGACCAGCCCATGGAGACATGGTCCTCCTGCATCGCGGAGGACGGGATCGAGTCCGCGGACGCCGGTACGGCGAGCCGCTTCATCTCGCTCACCAGCGCGGCCTGCGTGTACTGGGCGATCATGAGCCCCGAGTCGACTCCGGCGTCGTCCGCGAGGAACGGCGGGAGGCCGTGGCTGCGGTTCTTGTCGAGCAGCCGGTCGGTGCGGCGCTCGGCGATGGAGGCCAGGTCGGCGGCGGCGATGGCGAGGAAGTCGAGGACGTAGGCCACCGGGGCGCCGTGGAAGTTGCCGTTGGACTCGACCCGTCCGTCGGGCAGCACGACCGGGTTGTCCACGGCCGACGCCAGCTCGCGCTCGGCGACGAGGCGGGCGTGCGCGAGGGTGTCCCGTCCGGCACCGGCGACCTGCGGGGCGCAGCGCACGGAGTAGGCGTCCTGGACGCGGGGCGCGTCGTCCTGGTGGTGGCCGGTGAGCTCCGAACCCTTCAGTACGGCCAGCATGTTGGCGGCGCTGGCGCCCTGCCCCGGGTGCGGGCGGATGGCGTGCAGCTCGGGGGCGAGAACCTTGTCGGTGCCTAGCAGGGCCTCCAGCGACAGGGCGGCGGTGACGTCGGCCGACGTGTAGAGCCTGTCGAGGTCGGCGAGCGCCATCACCAGCATGCCGAGCATGCCGTCGGTGCCGTTGAGGAGCGCGAGGCCCTCCTTCTCGCGCAGTTCGACGGGGGCGATCCCGTGCTCGGCGAGGAGCGCGCCGGCGGGGCGGGCCTCTCCGTCCGGGCCCTCGGCGTCGCCCTCGCCCATGAGCGTGAGGGCGCAGTGGGACAGCGGGGCCAGGTCGCCGGAGCAGCCCAGCGAGCCGTACTCGTGGACGACCGGGGTGATCCCGGCGTTGAGCACGTCGGCCATGGTCTGCGCGACCTCGGGCCGGACACCTGTGTGGCCGGAGCAGACGGTCTTGAGCCGGAGAAACATCAGGGCCCGTACGACTTCCCGCTCGACGCGCGGGCCCATGCCGGCGGCGTGCGAGCGGACGATGTTGCGCTGCAGCTGGGCCCGCAGCTCCTGGCTGATGTGCCGGGTCGCCAGGGCGCCGAAGCCGGTGCTCACGCCGTAGACGGGGTCGGGCTTCGCGGCGAGCTGGTCCACGATCCCGCGGGCCGCGGCGAGGGCAGCGACCGCCTCCTCGGAGAGCTCGACCCGGGCGCCGCCGCGCGCCACGGCAAGAACGTCGGACGCGGTCACCCCGGACGTCCCCACCACCACAGTGTGCATATCCATATTCAGGAGCGTACGCAGTGAATTCGAAGATGTCACCAGTGGGGACCGGGTTCGCCCCTTACAACTGGGTCACACCCCCTTGGGCGCCTCAGGGCCGCCCCCTGAACCTGCGGCGCTCCGGGGTCGCCATCTCGCCGACGGGCTCGTCGGCCATCCGTACGACCGCGTCGTCGGGACCCTCGCGCCCGGCGACGACCGGCCTCGTCGCCCGCCGCGCCTTCGCCTGGTACTGCGCCGCGTCGGCCAGCCGGAACAGCCGGCGGGCCGAGTGCAGCGGCCCAATGGGGTCGTCGGTGGAGGCGACCCCGCAGGCGACCCCTTCCCCCAGCTCCAGCTCGGCCGCGCGACGGCAGAGTTCGTCGGCCGCCTTGACCACCGCGTCGGCGGACGGGCCGACCGCCAGCAGACAGAACTCGTCACCGCCGAGGCGGGCCGCCAGCGCCCCCGGCAGCATGGCCCCGCACAACGACAGCACGGACCCGAACCGCTCCAGTAGCCGGTCCCCGACGGCATGTCCCCGGGTGTCGTTGACCCGCTTGAGCCCGTTGAGATCGCACACCACGAGGCTGACGACCACGCCGTCCCGCCGGTGCCGCTCCACCGCCTCGTCCAGCCGTCCGTCCACCGCACGACGGTTGGCCAGACCGGTGAGCGCATCGGTGTACGCCAGCCGCCGGACCTCCTCCAGCCGCTCGGCCTGTGCGATCCCGGCCGCGACGACGGCGGCCAGGACGGTGGCGAAGTCGGCGTCGCCCCGCTCGAAGACGGGAGCGCCGGCCGGGCGGGCGACATACAGCTCGCCCCAGGCCCTGCCGTTCAGCACGATCGGCGCGACGACGCAGCAGCCGCGGCCCCGGCGGCGCAGGGCGGCGACGCGCTGATGGACGTAACCGGCAGAGCCTCCCGCCGCCGGGCCCTCGGCGGTCTCGACCCAGGCGTTGGGCTCGCCGCCCTGGGCCCAGCGCTCGTGCAGGAACTCGGCGATCTCCGGGAACTGGTGCACGGGGTACGCCTCGTCGTCGGGGAACTCGACCTCGCCCGCGGACCGCTCCCCCACGTTCACCAGGACGCGCAGCCGGCCGAGTTCCCGCTCCCACACCGACAGAGCGGCGAAGTTCCCGCCCAGCGCACGGCACGCTCCGGTCGCGGCGGCCCGCCACGCCTCGCGCGAACTGTGGGCTGCGGCCATGCCCTGCGCCAGTGCGACGACAGCTGCGAGCCGCTCGTCCTCACCCATTTCTCCAGGCTAGGGAGGTTTTGTGAGAAGGGGTGCATTGACGTGCCGAACGAGTACCTCCGGCGGTGGGGCGGTCGGCCTGCGGGCGCGTCGTGGCTCACGGCCCCGGGGCCGCGCCCCCGGACCCCCGATCGGCCCGAAGGGCCTCGTCCTCAGACGCCGGACGGGCTGACAAGCACCGCTACTCCCCCGGCCACTGGGGCCTCCGCTTCTCGTTGAACGCAGCGACCCCCTCCGCCCGGTCCCCGGAGAACGCCACCGAGCGCCATGCCGCGTCCTCGACCTCCAGGCCCGCCCGCAGATCCAGCCCGTGCCCCAGCCGCAGCGCCCGCTTCGCCGCCCGCAGGCCGACGGGGGAGTTCGCCGCGATCCGGGAGCCCAGCGCCAGCGCCTCCTCCCGGTCCCGGCCCTCGTCCACCAGCTGGTCCACCAGCCCCAGCTCCCGGGCCTCGACGGCCTCGACCCGTCGTGCCGTGAAGATCAGCTCGGCGGCCCGCGCGGCCCCCACCCGCCGCGGCAGCAGCTGGGTGCCCCCACCGCCCGGGATCACGCCCACGGACACTTCCGGCAGGCCCACGACGGCCGTACGGTCGGCCACGATCAGGTCGCAGGACAGCGCCAGCTCGAACCCGCCCCCGAGCGCGAACCCGTGGACGGCGGCGATGGTCGGCACGGGCAGCTCCAGCACCCCGGTGTACGCGCCCCGGGCGACCGGCCGCTGCCGCACCAGGTCGGCGTCGCTGAAGGAGTTGCGCTCCTTGAGGTCGGCCCCGACGCAGAAGGCCCGCTCGTGGGTCGAGGTCAGCACGACCACCCGTACGTCACGGTCCGCGCCCAGTGCTGTGCAGGCCGCGGCGACGGACCGGGCCATCTCGGTCGAGACGGCGTTCATGGCCTTGGGCCGGTCGAGGGCCAGCTCCGCGACATGCCCGGGCCCGTGCCGCCTCACCAGCACGAACTCCCCGAACCGTTCCTCGCTCATGACACCCTCCGGTTAACGCGGGTTAACACATCTCGCCCCGATCATCGCAGCAGCGCCCCACCGGGGAAAGGGCGAGCCCCCGGATCGTCGGGGCCCTGCATCGTCCCGGCCCGGCATCGTCCCGGCCCCGCCGTGTCCGAGACTCCGCACCGTCCGGGCCCGGCCGCGTCCGAGATCCTGCACCGTCCAGGCCCCACCGCGCCCAAGACCCCGCATCGCCCGGACCCCACCACACCCGAGACCCCGTTCGAGTGACATCTCTGCGACTGCGGCCCGACCGCCTCGGGGCGCGCATAGCGTGCGCTCCACCACTGCGCACCGGGTGCACGCGCATCGGGGAGGGGTCGTGATGACGGACACGTCGACGAGGGCGCAGACACACACCGGGGTCGCCGCCGCGTGGTCCGGACCCCGGGACATCACCGGTCCCGGCCCCCGCCTCTTCGGCCCCCGGGCCCGCGGCCGGCACCGCAGGCCGCGTCGGCACAAGGTGCTGCTGACCGCAGGTGGCCTCGCGGTGGCCGCCGGTGTGCTGAGCCTCGTACGGATGGCGCCCGACTCCGAGGTCGGCGGGACCGGAACGGCGGAGGCCGAACCCCGCACCGGGCCGGGCCCCGGCGCGGACCGGCCGGACGACGCGGCCGCCACGGACGGGGCCGCCCCGGGGGCGCTGCCGTCGGCGACGTACGCGATGGGCGGACTCAGTCTGTGGCCCACGCCCACGTCGAGCCTGCTCGCCGCCCTGCCGACGGCCGCGCTGCCCGCCCCCGCGACCACAGGCCTGCCCGACTCCACGACCATCCCGGACGCGCCGAACACCCCGGCACCTCATCCGTCGGCGACGACGGACCCCGCCCCGCAGCCGACCCGGACACCGGCGCCCGTACCGAGCCGGAACACGCCCCCGCCGGAACCGGAGCCGGAGCCGGACCAGCCCGGTCTGTGCCTGCCGATCATCAGCCTGTGCGTCGACGCTCCCCTCGAGGACTCGCTCGACCGGGAGGACCGGCACTCGGCTAAGCGTCCTCGCTCCTCCGAGTGAGCAGCCAGGGCTCGACCACGCCGAGCCCACGGACCGGCCGCTGCCACATCGGCTGGAGCGCGAAGCGGTACGTCGGCGGCTCCTCGCCCTCCTTCTCCGCGGCGGCCGCGGCCTCCGCCGCCTCGGCCTCGGAGGCGGGCGCCTCGGTGGTGCGGATCAGTTCCTCCGCGAAGGCGCTGTCGACGAGGACGGCGTCCCGCGGAGCTATCGACGTCAGCCGCGAGGCGAGATTCACCGTCGTACCGAAGACATCGCCCATCCGGGTGGTGACCGTGCCGAACGCGATGCCGACGCGCAGCTCCGGCATCGTCTCGTCGTTCGCCATCGTCTCGATGAGGCGCAGCGCGATCTCGGCAGCCACGCCCGCGTCGTCCGCCGCGTACAGCACCTCGTCGCCGAGTGTCTTGATCAGCCGTCCGCCGTGCGCCGCCACCAGGTCGGCGGCGGTCGTCTCGAAGGCCTCGACGAGCTCGCCGAGTTCCTCCTCCTCCATACGGCGGGTCAGCCGCGTGAACCCGACGAGGTCCGCGAAACCGACGGCGAGGCGCCGGTCGACCATCTCCTCGTCGTCGGCGGCCTGGATGACCCGGCCGGCCGAGGCGGCGAGCTGACGCCGCCAGACATAGACGAGGAACTCCTCCAGCTCGGGCAGCAGCAGCTCGATGATCGGATACGTGACCTCGGTACGGGTCATGCCCGGCTCGGGCGGCTCGGTCAGCCCCTCCAGGAAGGAATCGATCTGCCACTCGGCCAGCCGGGCGGTGGTCTGCCCGGTCGACCGGGCCACCTGCACGGCCATCGCCTCGCTGAGCAGCCCCGCCTCGACAAGACCGGCGAGCCGCCGCAGCGCCAGTACGTCCGCCTCGGTGAGCGCCTTGGCCTGGCCGATGTCGGCGAAGCCCATGGCCCGCCAGAAGCGGGAGGCCAGCTCCATGGACACGCCCGCGCTGCGGGCCGCCTGGAAGGGGGTGTAGCGCCGCTCCGCGCCGATGATCAGCTGCTCCAGACGCAGGGCGATCGGGTCGGCTCCGGGGTCGGCGGCGTGGGGTTCCTCCCGCTCCAGCGACGCCGAGAGCGAGGGAGGCTCCACCCGGCCGTCCGCGTCCGCGCCGGAGCCCGAGTCGTCGACGGTCACGCCTGCTGCCCTTCCGATCTGCCACGGTCAGGTATCGACCGGCCTCAACTCTACGGCAGGTGTGCGCCAGCTCACTCCGTAAGGCGGAGCCGGGGGCGCGCCGGCCTCGTCCGCAAGCGCCGGACGGGCCGAGTGTCCTCACGCCGGTCGCAGGTGCACGATGTCGCCCGCTCCCACCGGCTCCTGCACGCCTTCCTCCGTGGCGATGACGAGCCTGCCGTCCCCGTCGATCGCCACCGCCTCCCCCGTGATCGACCGGTCGCCGGGGAGTTCGGCCCGTACCACCCGTCCGAGAGTCGAACAGCCGGCCGCATAGGTCTCCTGGAGGCCGCTCCGCCCGGAGTCGCCCCCTGCCGACCGCCAGCGCCCGTACCACTCCTCCAGTGACCGCAGCACCGCCCTCAGCAGGGGGTCCCGGTCCGTGTTCACGGCGCCTGCCAGGGCCAGCGAGCCCGCCTGCGGTACCGGGAGCTCGTCCGCGCGGAGCGTGACGTTGACGCCTACGCCGACGACCACGCCGTCGGTCCCGGCCCGCTCGGCGAGGATGCCGCCGGTCTTGCGTTCCTCGCCGCCGATGGTCACCAGCAGATCGTTGGGCCACTTGAGTGCAGTGTCCACTCCCGCCGTCCGGGACAGCCCCGTCGCCACCGCCACTCCGGTCAGCAGTGGCAGCCAGCCCCAGCGGGACAACGGGACCTCGCCCGGCTTCAGCAGCACCGAGAAGAAGAGGCCCGAGCGGGCCGGTGCCGTCCACTGTCGGTCCAGGCGCCCCCGGCCTGCCGTCTGCTCCTCGGCGACGAGGACCGTCCCCTCCTGCGCCTCCCCCGAGGCGGCGAGCGCCGCCAGGTCGGAGTTGGTGGAGCCGGTGCGCCGTACCAACCGCACATCGCGGTACAGGCTCCCGTGCCCGCCGTTGCGCACCAGCGCCCGGCGCAGGGCGGCGGCGTTCAGGGGCGGGCGGTCCAGGTCGGACCAGCGGTCGTCGTTCTGGTCTGGTGCATCTTCCGGCGTCATGCAAGCCACCCTAGGTGTGGTAAACGCCGCACTGCCGATCGACAGGCACAGCACTACGCTACGGATGAGTAACCGTCCCCACTTTTGAGCAGGCAGGGAGCCGCATCCCGATGTCCGAGCCGGAAGAGCGTCAGATCGACATTCACACCACCGCGGGCAAGCTCGCGGATCTGCAGCGCCGTATCGAGGAAGCGACGCACGCCGGCTCGGAGCGCGCCGTCGAAAAGCAGCACGCCAAGGGCAAGTTGACGGCTCGTGAGCGGGTCGAGCTGCTGCTCGACGAGGGGTCCTTCGTCGAGCTCGACGAGTTCGCCCGGCACCGGTCCACCAACTTCGGGCTGGAGAAGAACCGCCCGTACGGAGACGGGGTCGTCACCGGATACGGCACCGTCGACGGCCGTCCCGTCGCCGTGTTCTCGCAGGACTTCACCGTCTTCGGCGGCGCCCTCGGCGAGGTCTACGGGCAGAAGATCGTCAAGGTGATGGACTTCGCGCTGAAGACCGGCTGCCCGGTCATCGGCATCAACGACTCCGGCGGCGCCCGCATCCAGGAGGGCGTGGCCTCCCTCGGCGCCTACGGCGAGATCTTCCGCCGCAACACCCATGCGTCGGGCGTCATCCCGCAGATCAGCCTTGTCGTGGGCCCCTGCGCGGGTGGCGCGGTCTACTCCCCCGCGATCACCGACTTCACGGTCATGGTCGACCAGACCTCGCACATGTTCATCACCGGCCCGGACGTCATCAAGACGGTCACCGGCGAGGACGTCGGCTTCGAGGAGCTGGGCGGGGCCCGCACCCACAACTCCGCCTCGGGCGTGGCGCACCACATGGCCGGGGACGAGAAGGACGCCATCGAGTACGTCAAGCAGCTGCTGTCGTATCTGCCGTCCAACAACCTCAGCGAGCCCCCGGCCTTCCCCGAGGAGGCGGACCTCTCCGTCACGGCCGAGGACCTGGAGCTGGACACGATCGTCCCGGACAGCGCCAACCAGCCGTACGACATGCACACCGTGATCGAACACATCCTGGACGACGCCGAGTTCTTCGAGACGCAGCCGCTGTTCGCGCCGAACATCCTCACCGGCTTCGGGCGGGTCGAGGGCCACCCCGTCGGCATCGTCGCCAACCAGCCGATGCAGTTCGCCGGCTGCCTCGACATCGACGCCAGCGAGAAGGCCGCGCGGTTCGTGCGGACCTGCGACGCCTTCAACGTGCCCGTGATCACCTTCGTCGACGTGCCCGGCTTCCTCCCGGGCGTCGACCAGGAGCACACGGGCATCATCCGCCGCGGCGCCAAGCTGATCTACGCCTACGCCGAGGCGACGGTCCCGCTGATCACCGTGATCACGCGGAAGGCGTTCGGCGGCGCGTACGACGTCATGGGCTCCAAGCACCTCGGCGCCGACCTCAACCTGGCCTGGCCGACCGCCCAGATCGCCGTCATGGGCGCCCAGGGCGCGGTGAACATCCTGCACCGCCGCACCATCGCCGAGGCGCAGGCGAACGGCGAGAATGCCGAAAGCGCCGAAGTGGTGCGCGCCCGGCTGATCCAGGAGTACGAGGACACGCTCCTCAACCCCTACATCGCGGCCGAGCGCGGCTACATCGACTCGGTGATCATGCCGTCCGACACCCGTGCTCACGTCGTACGCGGCCTTCGACAGCTGCGCACCAAGCGGGAGTCGCTGCCGCCGAAGAAGCACGGCAACATCCCCCTCTAGTCCGGCAGGGAGCCGTCATGAACATCAAGGTCCTGAGGGGCAACCCGACCCCGGAGGAGCTGGCCGCCGCACTGGCGGTGGTCAGGGCCCGCGCCGCGGCGGCAGCATCGATCCCGCCGGGCGCACCCACCCCGAGAGCCTCCTGGTCGGACCCGTCCCGCATCGCAACACAGAGGCTGCCCCAGCCGGGCCCGGCGACATGGTCCCGCACCTACTGGCCGGGGTAGAGCTGTCCGACGCAAGGGGCGCGGGCCGTATCAATGTGCGGCTCCGCCGCGTGGGCGCGAGCAACCACATCAAACGCGCAGCAAACAACGGCCGACATCAAGGTGAACAACCCGGGGCGCCGATTTGAGTACCCGTACTCAGGCGCCCCGGCGGCAGCCGCCCGCACGCTGGACTCATGCTGTGGTCCGACCCCGAGAACGAGCCGCCCGAAGAACTGCGCGACATGCAGAACATGCTGCGGCGGCTGGGGGTCCTCATGGCACTGGCCATGATCCTCGCAATGATCGTGCTCGGCGTGAGGTGACTGCCGGTTCCCCCCGGCCGATACGCTGACCGCATGACTGATCAGCCGCGCCGCCGACTCGTCCTCGCCTCCCGGTCCCCCGCCCGTCTGGGCCTGCTGCGCCAGGCCGGACTGGACCCCGAGGTGATCGTGAGCGGCGTCGACGAGGACGCCGTCAGCGCGTCCACACCCGCCGATCTGGCGCTCGCCCTCGCCGAGGCGAAGGCGTCCGTCGTGGCGGCGAAGCCGGAGGTCAAGGGCGCGCTGGTGATCGGCTGCGACTCGGTGCTCGACCTGGACGGCCAGGCCCTCGGCAAGCCCGCGGACGCCGAGGAGGCCACCGCCCGCTGGAAGTCGATGCGGGGCCGCGCCGGCACGCTCCAGACCGGCCACTGCGTCTACGACACCGTCACCGGGCGGTACGCGTCCGGCACCGCCTGCACCGTCGTCCGCTTCGGCGAGCCGACCGACGAGGAGATCGCCGCGTACGTCGCCTCGGGCGAACCCCTCCATGTCGCCGGGGCGTTCACCCTCGACGGCCGCTCGGCCCCGTTCATCGAGGGCATCGACGGCGACCACGGCAACGTGATCGGCATCAGCCTGCCCCTGGTCCGCCGGCTGCTGGCCGATCTGGGCGTCGGGATCACGGAGTTGTGGGCGCCGGTGGAGGGGTGACCGCGGTGCCCCCGTCGTCCGCCTTGCCGTCCTCGGGCTCCCCGGCGGCGGTCGCCACCTCGTAGTCGTACGTCATCAGCAGCAGCACGATCAGGCCGAGCACCACCAGCATGTAGACGAACTGGGTCACGCCCAGCAGCCCCCATGCGAACGCGCCCAGCATGCCGTGCGCCACGGCGGCGCTGATCAGCAGGATGCGGCCGAAGCCGGCCGGCGCACGGTTGCGCAGGGCGACGAGCAGCGCGACCAGGCCGCACAGCGCGAAGTAGAGGCCGAAGAGGACGCCGCCGATCTTCGACGACAGCGCCATCATGTCGGGGTCGAGGCCGGCCAGGGACATGTCCTGCCGGTCGACGACGAGCCCCATGAACCAGTTGACGGCTGCGATACCCAGCGCCTCCACGAACAGCACGACCGCAACGACCCACGCCACCGGCCTGCGTATCACCGGTCCCCACCCACTTTCGACTGCCGTCCGAGCCAGACTGCCGTTACCCCAAGTACGTTCGAGACATCATGAACGCTACTAACGGGTAAACCGCGGGACAAGTGTTCTGCCGAGGGCAAAGAATCATTGGGCCATTCGTAGGGACTCCACAAAGAATCAGAGTGGGCCGCAGCACGCCCTCACAGAGACCTTGACCACATTGGAGGGCTAGGGTTTTCCTGAGGAGTCCTGCGTGCCGAGGTGCGACAAGGGATTTCCCGGGTCGAGCGAGCCTCGTATCACGCTCCGTGTGGGCAAGCTCACCACAGGGGACGGGTCGAAGTGACGTGTCGGCAGTCCCTAAACTCGGCTTGTTTCAAGGAGGGAGCCTCATCGTGCGCAAGGTGCTCATCGCCAACCGTGGCGAAATCGCTGTCCGCGTGGCCCGGGCGTGCCGGGACGCCGGGATCGCGAGCGTGGCCGTCTACGCCGACCCGGACCGGGACGCTCTGCATGTCCGTGCGGCGGAT
>NZ_VZRB01000060.1 GCF_008806595.1 Streptomyces luteolifulvus
CCATCTTCACCGCCTCGTCCCGAAACTCAGGACTGAACTTCCTACGCTTCTGTGCCACGTGCTCTCTCCGCCGTTCTGGACTTCGATCCTATGGGGACCGCTGTCCGAGAACTTCGGGGCGCCTCACGGCAGGCGTCCGGGGAAAGTTGTCGTTCTTATCTGGGGAGGTCTGTCCGGGTGTCGCCTGTAAGGGTGCGACGGCCCCGATCGTGACGGCCCGGTCTCGAAAGGGACTGGACTTACCGGACAGAAGTCAGCAGAGGTCGTAGTACCGAGGTGGGTAGGCAGTAGGCCGACAAGGACTCGGGAAGGACCGAACGTTTAGTGGATTGAAGGAAGGGTGTCTGCTCGCTCAGGTCACGATGACCGCTGTAAGCCTGCTTCGGCAGATCCCCAGGCAGAGGCACCGGTGCATACGGCTGCCCTGGCTGAGGAGCGTAATGACCAGACGGCGCACCACCGGACCGACGATCACCGCGAACCGTCCCTTTGGGAGACGGTGTTCTCGAAGGAGAACCTGCTCGCGGCGCTCAGGCGCGTCGAAGCGAACCGGGGTGCCCCCGGTATTGACGGGATGACCACGGAGGAATTGCGGCCGTGGATCGCCCAGAATTGGCCCAAAGTATGGGCTGAGCTTGACGCGGGGACATACAGACCCGCTCCCGTTCGCCGGGTGACTATCCCTAAGCCGAACGGAGGGGAGCGGATGCTAGGTGTCCCACGGGTGCTGGATCGCCTGATCCAGCAGGCTGTTTCGCAGGCTCTCGTGCCCGTATTCGACCCTCATTTCTCTGGGGCGTCGTTTGGGTTCCGGCCGGGGCGCTCTGCACACCAAGCCGTAAGGGCTGGTCGCCGGGCTGTCCAGGATGGGAACCGCTGGGCCGTGGACCTGGATCTGGACAAGTTCTTCGACCGTGTGAATCACGACGCGCTGATGGCGCGTGTGGCTCGCCGGGTGGGGGACAAGAAGGTCCTGAAGTTGATTCGCCGATACCTGGAGGCCGGAATCATGGCCGATGGGGTGGTCGTGGCCTCGGAGGAAGGGACGCCACAGGGCTCCCCGCTCTCTCCGTTGCTGTCCAACATCATGTTGGACGACCTGGACCGCGAACTCTTCGAGCGTGGACACCGGTTCGTGCGGTACGCGGACGATGTGATGATCTTCGTCCGGTCCAAGCGAGCGGCAGAACGGACCCTCGCCTCGGTTACGGGCTTCATTGAGAAGACCCTGAAGCTGAAGGTGAACAAGGAGAAGTCCAAGGCGTGCCCCATCTGGTGGACGTCTCTCCTGGGGTTCAGCTACTACCTCACCAAGGGGCAGGTGAAGATCCGGGTGGACCGCAAGGCCGTCAAGCGGCTGAAGGCCACAGTCCGGCGCCTCACCTCCCGGACATGGGGCGTTTCGATGACCCACCGACTGGACAAGCTCAATCGGTTCTCCGTCGGATGGGTTGCCTACTTCGGCCTCGCGGACTCCCCGAAGGTGTTCGTCGAGATCGACGAGTGGACCCGCCGCAGGCTACGGCAGGCCCAGTGGCGACAGTGGAAAACCGCCCCGAACAGGGCGACGAACCTCCGAAGGCTCGGCGTCGAGGAGAAGATGCTCGGCGTCCAGGGTCTCGGAGGGACGCGGCATTGGAGGACATCCAAGATCGCGCCACTGGAGCTGGGCATGAACAAGGCCTACTGGGAGGCCCAGGGATACAAGCCCTTCAAGGGCTCTTGGTCCCGTCAGAAGTCCGCCTGAGATCAGCTGGACGAACCGCCGGATGCGAGGCCCGCATGTCCGGTGGTGTGGGGGGAGGGCCGGGTGAACCGGCCCTCCTACCCGATCGGAGATGACGGTTGGGAGCCCTCGCCATTGCTGATGCGGCTGGCCGGCGAGGCCGGGACATTCAACATGATCTAGCAAGGAATCGCGGCCCTTCAGGGCTCGGGAGGAGTTGCTTCTCTGGGCTGCTCTGACCCGCGCCGGAGCATGGGTCTGTACTGTTGACCTCAGCCGGGACGCTTCTGGTTCTCGATGTATTCCTTCACCACCGTGAGCGGTGCGCCGCCGCATGAGGCGGCGAAGTAGGACGGGGACCAGAAGTGATCGCCCCACAGGTGTCGCTTGATGTGGGCGGCGTACTCCTTGCGCAGGTAGTGAGCGGAGACCCCTTTGAGGGTGCCGACGAGGGCGGACAGTCTGACCTGCGGCGGGTAGTGGATGAGCAGGTGCACGTGGTCCGCTTCGCCGTTGAACTCGCGCAGCTCGGCGTTCGCCTTGGTGCAGACCTCTCGCATGATCTCTTCGCAGCGCGTCAGGATCTCGTCGGTGAAGACGTTCCGCCGGTACTTCGGGACGAAGACCAGATGAGCGTGCAACGTGTGGACGACGCTGCGACCCCTGCAAGTATCGGGGTTTGGTTCCCATCGAGGTGACACAGACACGACGCTACGATGGGCGGCGTGAAGATCGTCGTCCAGGTGAAGCTGACACCGACGCCCGATCAGGCGTCGGCTCTTTCGGCCACCCTGGACGCCGTGAATGACGCGGCGAACTGGCTGTCCCTGCGTGCCCAGGGCAAGGAGGACGAGCGAGACCGCACGCGCAGGGCACTGCAAGCGGTCGCCTACCGCGAGCTGAAGGACCGCGGCCTGTCCGCGCAGCCTGCACTGCACGTGATCCGGAAGGTCGCCGACGCCTACACCACGCGGCGGGCGAACCTGAAGGCCGGGAACTACGGCAAGCAGGACTCCAAGCGATATCAGCGGATCGCGAACACCCCGATCCGCTTCCGGCCCAACGCCTCGCAGGCGTACGACGATCGCTGCCTGTCGTGGCGGTATGACCAGCAGACGGTGTCGATCTGGACCATCAAAGGGCGTATCCGGGGCATCGGTTTCGCGTGCTCCCCGCAGGCCTTGAAGACCCTCAGCGAGTACCGGCAGGGCGAATCCGACCTCGTCCACCGCGACAGGACCTGGTACCTGATCGCCACGTGTGAGGTACCGGCCGAGCCGCTGAACACGGAGCCTGACGGGTTCCTCGGCGTCGACCTCGGCATCGCGAACATCGCCACCACCAGCGATCAGGACGAACCGTCCGCCGGGGAGAAGCTGACCAGGTACCGGCGCCGCCAGCTCCGCATCCGCGCCCAACTCCAGGCGCGCGGAACCAAGTCCGCCAAACGGAAGCTGAAGCAGCGTGCCCGCCGGGAGGCGCGGCACGCCACCAACGTCAACCACGTCATATCGAAACGCATCGTGGCCGAGGCTGAACGCACCGGACGCGGGATCGGTCTGGAAGACCTGACCGGCATTCGCGAACGGGTACGGCTGAAAAAGCCCCAACGGGTCGCGCTGCACTCCTGGGCATTCGCCCAGCTCGCCGCCCTTGTACTCTACAAGGCCGAGCGAGCCGGGGTTCCCGTCGTCCAGGTCGATCCCGCCTACACGAGCCAGATGTGTTCGTGGTGCGGACACTGCGAGAAAGCCAACCGGCGGACCCAAGAGCTGTTCGCCTGCCGGTCCTGCGGCGTCGTTGCGCACGCAGACTGGAACGCGGCCCGCAACATCGGAACCGCGCCGAAATCGTCTGGGCTGAAGTCAACCAGCCTCATGCGGCGGACACTCCTGGTGCTCTAGCTGCAAGCGCGGCCCTTTGGGGCTCGCGTAGTTGACCTGACGCCACCACCGCCGAGGTGGGATCCGGCGGTTACGCGCGGTCCGGTGTTGCACTGTCAGGGAGGATGGCACACATGGAAGCGACATTCGCCCGTACGGTCTGGCAGGTCCTCGAACCCCTGCACGCGGTCACGTACTTCGCGCCCGAGAGCCGCGAGGCCAACCGTGCTGTCGGCCTGCGCGGATTTTGGATGGGCTACTTCGCAGCTCGGGCCGCGCCGCTGGGAGCGGTGACGGCGGGTGTGGTGGAGGCGGCCTTCTTCAACTTCCACCCCGACATGGTGCGACGCGCTGTCCCGGACGCATGGAGGTTCGCCACACCCGAGGCCGTGCTCCGTGCCCGAGCTGAGGCGGCCACCGCAGCACTACGCCGAGTAGCGCCGTCGGCGGCGGACGCGGCGGCAAAGGTCGCCCCGCTGCTGGAACGGACGGTTGCCGTTGCGGACGCCGCTGGGCGCCCGTTGTTCGCCGCCAACCGCGGCCTGCCCACGCCCGAGGACCGGGTCAGCGCACTCTGGCAGGCCACTACGGCGCTGCGCGAGCACCGCGGTGACGGCCACGTCGCGGTACTGACTGCCGAGGGCATGGACGGCTGCGAGGCCCACGTGCTCTTCGCCGCATGCGAGGGCGTGCCCGTGGCGATCCTGCGGGACAACCGCGGCTGGTCCGAGGAGGACTGGCAGATGGCTGCGGACCGCCTCACCACGCGGGGACTGCTGGAAAGCAGCGGACACCCCACCGCCGAGGGGCGCCGCCTGCGTGCCCACATCGAGGTCCGCACCGATGCCCTGGCCGTCCGGCCCTATCGCGCCCTCACACAGACCGAGGCCGCCCACCTCCTCGGCCTGCTCAGCCTGCTGGCCGACCAGGTCCTCACCTCCGGCACGATTCCCTTCCCCAACCCCATGGGCCTTCCGGCCCGTCCAGCGCGAACTTGACGAGTTGCCTCGCACATGACCGCGGGTGGCCGTGACACGACGATGGCCGCGCGGGTTCTTGAGGTGTGAAGATCTAGCAGGCCCGCGCGGCCAAAACGTCACCATGCGCGTCGACGGCATGGAGACCCAGGTCCGCCGTCCGGAGCACACCGCCCCGACGGAAGCCGCTGTGGCCCGCCGCCAGGGACGCCTGGCCCTCGCCTCAGCCGGAGGCAGGGCCGCAACCACCCAGCAGTCGCCCATTGCGGCCGACTGGGAACACAGGCCCATCAGTCCTTCCAGCCGCTTCGAGGCCCGCTGCTGCCCCGACACCCAGGCGTCCTCGCCCCGGGTCTGCTGGACGTGGATGTACCGCATCGTGGTGGCTATCCAGGAGTGTCCGAGGATCTCCTGGATCCCGAGCAGATCAAGCCCTCCGAGGTAGAGCCCGGACGCGCAGAAGTGTCGCAGGACGTGCGGCTTCAGCGTGGTGGCCCGGACGGGCAGATGGGCTTCCGCCGCGGCGGCCAGACCCCGCGCGGTGGGTGAACTTGCGGCAGGTCGCCAGGGCTCGCCGCCCCAGCCGGTGAACAGTGTCTTGATCTCCGGCTCGGCGGAATCCACAGGGCGGCGTCCTTGGATCCCTGCGGCCGGTTCATCTCGTCGATCGGGCACTCGGCGACCCGCCCGGTCATCCGATGGATCTCGACCTTGTGCCGCAACTCCAGGAACAGGAATTACGCCTGCGCGCGGGCCAGCCGGGTGCCGCTAGGAACCGCTGGTAGAAGACGCTGTTGCGGGAGATGGCGGTCATCGTGACCGCTTGACCGTCGCGGACGCGTAAGGCGCCGTAGGCCCAGGTCTTCTCCGGTCCGCGGGAGTAGTCGATCTCGTTCTTGATGCGGTGCCCGTCGGGCGACCAGCCCGGTGCCGGCGGGAAGGTGCGTGGGGCACCGGGCCGAGCTCGTCTAGCGCCCGCGCATCGCGCACCCCCGTCTTGTACGAGAGCGGGGCCCGAGACAGGTCGGGACTCCGCTGTGCGTGCCATGCAGGTAAAACTCATGCTGCACGACCCGTTGACGACCATACCGTCCGGTCAGTATGTTCCCCGGAACTCGCACCACCCCCGCTCCGTCCCCGCACCCACCGGAGTGTGCAGCATGGACACGGCCCCTTCCGCCGAGCCGCTCACCACCACCGCTCCCGCCCCAGGTAGCAGCCGTCGCCGCGTCGCCACCGCAGCAGCGCTCGCCTCAGCCGTCGAGTGGTACGACTACTTCGTCTTCGGCATCGCCGCCGCCCTCGTCCTGGGCGATCTGTACTTCCCGGCCGGCAGCCCCACCGCCGGGGTCCTCGCCTCTTTCGCCACCTTCGCCGTCGGCTTCCTGGCCCGCCCGCTCGGCGGCATCGTCGCCGGACACCTCGGCGACAAGCGCGGCCGCAAGCCGATGCTGGTCCTCGCGCTCACCCTGATGGGCCTCGCCACCACCGGCATCGGCCTGCTCCCGACGTACGACACGATCGGTGTCGCCGCCCCGATCCTGCTGGTCGCCCTCCGCGTCGTGCAGGGCATCGCGGTCGGCGCCCAGTGGGGCGGCGCGATGCTGCTGGCCACCGAGTACGCCCCCGAGGGCAAACGCGGTGTCTACGGCAGCTTCGTCCAACTCGGCGTTCCGATCGGCGTGGTGACGGCCAACACGGTGTTCCTGCTGGCCGGAGCCTTCACCACGGACGCCGCGTTCGCCGCCTGGGGCTGGCGCGTCCCGTTCCTCGTCGGCCTGTTCGTCCTCGCGCTCGCCTGGTACATCCACACACGCGTCGAGGAGACCCCCGAATTCCGGGAGGCGGAGAAGAAGCTGGCCGAGCAGGAGAAGGCCGAGCAGTCCTCCCCGCTGCGCACGATCCTTCGCGGCCACCTCGGCACGGTGCTCCTCGCCGGCGGCTCCTTCGCCGTGAACACCGCGACCTTCTACATCATCATCACCGGCGTCCTGGACTACACGACCCGGGAACTCGGCATGAAGAAGAGCGCCGTCCTCATGGTCTCGCTCTGCGTCAGCCTCACCCAGCTCGTGCTGATCCCGGCCGCCGCCGCGCTCTCCGACCGGATCGGCCGCATCCGGATCTACGCGCTCGGCGCGGTCGGCATCGGCCTGTGGGCGGTACCGCTGTTCCTGCTGATCGACACCGGATCGCTGCTGTGGCTGGCGGTCGGCACGTTCGTCGCCAGCTGTTTCCTCAGCATCATGTACGGCCCCCAGGCCGCCCTGTTCGCCGAGCTGTTCACCGCCGAGATGCGCTACACCGGTGCCTCCCTCGGCTACCAGATCGCGGCCGTGCTCGGCGGCGGCCTGGCGCCGTTCATCATGGTGCTGCTGCTGGAGGCGACGGGCACATCGATGGCGGTCTCCGGCTACATCATCGGTCTCGCGGTGATCGCCCTGCTGTCCATCAAGGTCCTCGCGGACAGGGCGCGTTCACGCTGACTCCAGGGCCTGCTCGGGTTGTGGCCCGCCCGCCACGACCCGAGCGGCCTGCGTCCGCGAGCGCGACTCGGCGAACCTGGCCAGACACAGTGCCCCGCCCGCCGGCGTGAGCAGCCCGGCACCTCCGCCAGCGCCAGCCACGACCTCAGCACGACCAGTGCGGGCACCACGTATGTGATCGCGCACCATGCCGCTGGCGGTCGTCCTGGCCAGCGCGTACGCCCAGGTCGTGAAGGCGAGGCCTGGTGAACGGTGGGCACACCTCGGCGCCGATCAGGCACCCGAACGTCGTCACCTGGAGCGCGCTCGCATGGCCGAGCGTCGGCTTCTGCGCGACGACACCGCCCGCGTAGCGACCGCGGCGAGCAGACGCAGCACCACCCCGAGCACCGAGGAACCGCCCCCGTCCGCCATCGACAGCCCGCGGTCACCGTACCCGCGAACGACACCGCCATCCCGGCAAGCAGCCGCGGCGGCATCGCATCACCGAGCAGCCGTGTGCCCAGCAGCGCGATGAGGATCGGGCCGATGTTGACCACCAGGGCGGCCGTACCGGCGTCCACCTGCTGTTCGCCCCAGTGAGGTCCTGTGTGAGCGCGCCCCGAAGTCCGAGGTCGGGGCAGGCCAGCCGACGAGCGGACTCACGGGCACCCACCCGTCGCGGTTCCTTGCCCATTTCGACGTCGTGGCGGGCCCAAGGTGCCTGGAGCGGCTCTCAAGGTGCCCGGTGGTAGCGCGCTGCTGGCTCCCTCACCAGGCGCTCAGGGCCGCAGACCCACGCTTGGAAGGTAGGACAAGCTCAGAAGCAGTCTGCGGGCATGTCGAGGGTGGTGCGGTCGAGGCTTTCCAGCAGCGCGAACTGCGCCTCCGTCCTGGGTAGTTCGTACCGGAAGAAGTACTGACCCGCGCGGCGCTTGCCCTCGTAGAAGGCGTCGCTGCGTCCGGCGGCGGCCAGCATCTGCTCCAGCCACATCCAGGCAACCACTATGTGTCCTACGGCCTCCAGATAGACCGAGGCATTGGCGAGGGTGGTCTCGGCGTCCCCGCTCTCCCACAGGCGCCGTGTCACGGCAGCGACGCGGGCGACGGAGGCGTCCAGCTGCCGTCCGAAGCCAGCGATCTGGTCGTCCGCGGCCGCCGCGCGGGCGGTCGTCATGGAGACGGTCTCCATGAGCAGGCGGAGCCCTGCGCCTCCGTCCATGACGACCTTTCGGCCCAGCAGGTCGAGGCCGTGGACGCCGTGCGTCCCCTCGTGGATGGGGTTGAGGCGGTTGTCGCGGTAGAACTGCTCGACGTTGTACTCGCGGGTGTAGCCGTAGCCGCCGTGGACCTGGATGGCGAGGTTGTTGGCCTCCAGGCACCACTGGGAGGGCCAGCTCTTGGCGATCGGGGTGAGCATGTCCAGCAGAAGCCCGGCTCTGGCCCGCTCGTCGGCCGACGGGGCGGTGCGCTCGTCGTCCAGCAGCCGCCCGCAGTACAGGATGAGAGCCAGCGCGCCTTCGACGTACGACTTCTGGGCGAGGAGCATGCGCCGGACATCGGGATGCCCGACGATCGGGATCTGGGGGGTGGTGGCGTCCCTGGCTGTGAGCGGGCGTCCCTGGGGCCGGGTGCGCGCGTAGTCCAGGGCGTGCAGGTAGCCGGTGTAACCGAGCGCCGTGGCACCGAGTCCGACGCCGATGCGGGCCTCGTTCATCATGTGGAACATGTAGGACAGTCCGCGGTGGGGCTCCCCGACCAGGAAGCCGACGGCACCGGGGGCCCCGCCGGGCCGGAAGGCGCCTTCACCGAAGTTCAGCAGCGCGTTGGTCGTCCCTCGATACCCCATCTTGTGATTGAGGCCGGCCAGGGCTACGTCGTTGCGCTCGCCGAGCGTCCCCTCGGCCCCCACCAGGACCTTGGGGACGATGAAGAGCGAGAGCCCCTTCACCCCGGGCGGGCCGCCGGGGATCCTGGCCAGGACCAGGTGGACGATGTTCTCCGTCAGTTCGTGGTCGCCACCCGAGATCCACATCTTGTTGCCGAACAGGCGGTAGGTGCCGTCGTCGGCCTGTTCCGCGCGGGTGCGCACATCAGCCAGCGAGGAGCCCGCCTGGGGCTCCGACAGGCACATGGTCCCGGAGAAGCGGCCCTCGACCATCGGGCGGACATAGGTGTCGATCTGCCCGGGGGTGCCGTGGGCCAGCAGCAAGTTTGCGTTGCCGATGGTGAGGAAGGGGTAGGCGGCCGTTCCCACGTTGGCTGCCTGGAACCAGGCGAAGCAGGCGTTGGCCACCACGCTGGGCAACTGCATGCCGCCCACCTCGTGGTCCATGCCCCCGCCGATCAGCCCGGCGCCGGCGAAGACCTTCAGGGCCTCTTCGACTTCGGGGATGATGTGCACCCGCTCGCCGTCGAAGCGCGGCTCCTGGGTGTCGTTCTTCTTGTTGTGCGGGGCGAAGTGCCGGGCGGCGATCGTTTCGCTGAGGTCCAGAACCGCGTCGAAGGTTTCGCGCGAGTGGTCGGCGAAGCGGGGACGCACGGTCAGGGATTCAACGTCGAGCCACTCGTGCAGCAAGAAGTCGAGGTCTCGGCGGGAGAGCAGGAGGGAGGCCATGGTCGTCTTCTTCTCGGGTTCGGGTTGCTGGTGCGAGGGGGAGGGGAGCTGTCGTCGGCCGGTCAGACCGTGGTGCCGAGGCCGCCGTCGACGGGGATGACGGCGCCGGTGACGTAGGCGCCCGCACGGCTGGCCAGATAGACGGCGACGCCTGCCATGTCGTCCGGCCGCCCGATCCGGCGCAGCGGAGCCGCCTCCGCGATCGCCTCGCCCATGGCGTCCAGGGTCGCGGCCATCATCTTCGACTCGAAGGGGCCGGGCGCGATGGCGTTCACCGTGATCCCCTGTGGCCCGAGTTCCTTGGCCAGCACGCGGGTCAGGTGGTGCAGGCCCGCCTTGCTGGCCGCGTAGGAATAAGCCGGGACCGGGCTGACGTGCAGGCCATCGATGGATCCGACGTTGATGATCCGCGCAGGGTCCTCCGTCGACCCGCCGGCGCGCAGCTTCGGCAGGAGGGCTTGGGTGAGCAGGAAGGGGCTGCGCAGATTGAGGTCCATCACCTTGTCCCAGCCGGTGACCGGGAACTCGTCCAGGGGCGCGCCCCAGGTGGCGCCGGCGTTGTTCACCAGGATGTGCAGCCGCTCCTCCCGCTCGCCGATGTCTGCGGCGAGTCGGTGGCACTCCTCCACTCGCGACAGGTCGGCGGGCAGCGCGACCGCCTTACCGGGACCGGAAAGCCCGCGCACGGCCTCTTCGCAGGCTTCCGCCTTGCGGGAGCTGACGTAGACCTTGGCTCCCGCTCCGACCAGGCCCCGGGCGATCATCAGGCCGATGCCGCGGGAACCGCCGGTCACGAGGGCGGTTTTGCCGGAGAGGGAGAACAGTGAGATCACGTTGGATTCCTGAGGGGAAGGGGCGGCACGGGCGGGCTGTTCCCGCCCCAGGCTAGATACTAAGCAGTCGCTTAGTCACTGTCCAACCCTTGCGTCCACGGAACCCTGTCCGTACCTCCGCGCCTCGACGGTGGCGGAGGTGGACAGGCAGCGGATCCCTGAGGGGGTGTCGGCCTCACCCGACGCCCGAGGCGACCAGCACGACTCCGTCAGTGGCGGCAACGCGGTCCTTGGAGATCTCCTGGTACTCGGGAGAGTGGGCCCATGTGTCAAAAGCAGCCCGATCCTTGAAGGACATGATGATGCTCTTGTCGTGATCCCATCGCCCCTCCACGACGTCGACCTGTTCGTCCGCCGCCAGCAGGCGGCCGTCGTGACGGATGAGCACATCCGCGAAGCGCGAGGCGTATCGCTGATAGCGCTCACGGTCATGGACAGTTATCTGCGCAACGGCGTAAACGGCATTTCGGCCCCTTTCGCATGGGCGAGTTGGTTACCGGCGCGTATGGCCGCAGGCCCGAGGTGCGGGTCAGGGCGCTCCGGTCTGCCAGTCGTTCAACTCGGGATGTACACGGTGATCGTGTTGCTGGTGAACGCGCCCGAGCGCGTCCAGGGCGAAGGCCGGGGCGAGGACGCGCAGCTTGCCCTGCGTGGTGTGGGCGATCGCGGACGGGGCGGCCGTGCTTTGGTGGGTCTGGTCGTAGCGGATGCGCGGAGCGAGCGTAAGGGTGCGTCGGCACCCCACGCGAAGCCGACGGGTACCGGCGCCGTTCATCAACCGTCTCGGGCGCGGGGGTGCCGCGCGGTTCTGCTCACCGCCGTAGTCGCACGGCCCGCACCGCGCTGGCGTACCGGGCGGCCCCGGTACGGACCGGGGCCGCCCACGGTGTTGCAGGCTGCCGGTGCATCGCATCCCGCCCGCCCGTGGCTACGGAGAGGCGGACGTCGGGACCGTAATCGCAAGCGGTGGCATGAGCCGGGTCGTCACAGTGATGAGTGCCCAGTTCAGATGTGCTTCGGAGTACTGGGGCAGGCGCTCGTAGTCGCGAGCCTTCATGCACCAGCCGATCGTGCCCAAGAAGCGCTCCGGCCAAAGCTGGCGACCGCCGACCGCAGGCGGTCCCGTGTGCCCGCGCCATGGTCATCAGCCCGGCGACGGCGTCCCGGGTGCGTGCGAGGTCGGCGATGCGCTCGGACAGCCGGTCGCGCTCCTGCGCCATCCGCTCGAGGGCGGCATGGGAGTTCTCCTCGCTGGGAGAATCGATGCACGGCAGCAGTTCGGCGATGGTGCGGCTGGACACTCCTGCGGCGAACAGCCGCTGGATGAACACGACCCGCTCGACGTCTTGGTCCGCGTAGTGCCGCTGCCCGCTGCCCGCTGCCTGCTGCCACTGCGGGTGCTGGTGAGCAGCCCCTGCTCCTCGTAGTAGCGCAGGGACCGGACGGTGACTCCAGCCCGTGATGCCAGCTCCCCGCGCAAGTCGCGCTGCCACAACGCGTGCACGCCGACGACGGCGTCGCGCACCGGCCCGCTGCCGCGGTTGACCAGCGCAAGGCCGATCCTGCGGCCCGATGGTCCGTCTCGCTCCTGCGCCTGCGCGCCGACCGTGCCGCTCGGCACGGCGGACCGGGCGACAGCCCGGCACGCCACCGGGCTGCGTGACGCCTGCGGGCAATGGTCCTGCCCGGTCGGACGGCAGCCGACCGGACGCGGTGCGCTGTATCCCCGAACGGAGCAGCGAACACATGGTGCACGTGCCGGGCACTTGAGCAGCCCGCATGCTGGGTTCATGAAGTCCCGGAAGAGTAAGGAGTCCTGAGATGGCCGCACAAGCTGTGCAGAGAGAAAGTCCCTGTGCCATGATGCGCCGCGAGGCGAAGAGTGCCCGCCGTGAGATCATGCGCCTCAGGAACGAGAGCTCCCGTCTTGAAAGCGAAATCGCCCACCTCAAAGGGCAGCCCGACCCGAACGAGAAGGCGATTGCGGCCCTTGAGCAGCGATTGGCGAGCATGAAGGCGCAGGTTGAGCAGGACGAGCTGTCTCTCGACACCCTTGAGCAGGTGATCAGCGAGAACTGCTGATCGGTACGCAGGCCACCGCGGTGACCCCGAAGCGGCAGAGCAGCCTTCTCTTCCCATCGACGCCTGGAGACAGCACGCCCCAGGGGCACTTTGTAAGGGAGCACGTCGGGTGACGAGCCCCTGATTGGCCCACATGGGCATGCGGCCGAGCTGCTCGGCTCGTACGTTCGTCAGCGGCACGCCCCGCTTCAGACAGGACGAGCGGGAGCCGGTGGCCCCGTGCCCACTTCGCACGGTGCACGGAGCCACCCCACCAGAGCTGCACCTGTCGGTGCGCAAACCGCAGCCGAAGCAGCCGCGCGACGTGAGGGGCTGGCACGGAGTTCGGTTCCGGGCCCCTCGCGTTTGCCGTTGGCCGCTCAGATCACCCCGAGCAGTCCGTTGCCGCCGAGGAGTGTGCCGTTCTGCTGGGTGAGGCCGACGGAGGACGCGGTGAACAGGCGGCTGCCGGTGGCCGTCGGGCGGGTGGACCCGCCGGGGAGTATCCAGACCGCTCCGGTGGAGTTGTTCTCGCTCGCCGCGCTGATGAACAGCTCGGGTTTTCCGTCCTTGTTGACGTCGCCGGCGGCGACTGTCGTACCGAAGAAGTCGCCGGGCTCGGAGGCACCGGGGACGCCGGAGGTCTCCTGCGAGAAGGAGTACGAGCCGCTGCCGAGGGTGCCAGAGGTGCGGCCCGGGATTACGGTTACGGTCCCCGCGCGCGGACGGGTGCTGCCAAGGTTCTCGTACGGGGCGCCCACGACGATGTCCGCCAGTCCGTCCCGGTTGAGGTCGCTCACCGCAAGGGCTCCGCCGAAGGCGTCGGACTTCTCGCTCGCACCGGGCACTCCCGCGGTGTTCTGCGTGAGCTGGACGGGCTTCGCATCGCTTGTGATGCCGCTCGCCGACCCGTACCAGACCAGGACGCGGCCGCCCGACATGCCGTCCGCGCCCTCGACTTCGGGCTCGTCGGGGTCACCGACCACCAGATCGGCGAATCCGTCGCCGTTGAGGTCGCCGGTGGCCGCGATGTGGCCGTTGCCCTGGGTCAGATGGGGCGGGAGTTCTGGTGTGGCATCCGAGTCCTCGGGGTTGACGAAGATCCAGCCCCCGCTCTCTCCGCTCTGGCCGTACGTGACGTTCACATGGTCCGGGGCGCCGTCGCCGTCGAGGTCGCCGAGCGCGACGGAATCGCTGAAGGAGTCGTTCGCAACCGCCGAGCCGCCGTAGGTGCCGGTGCGGCTGAAAGGCCCGGTGAAGCGGACGCTGCCGCTCCATCCACCGACCAAGACTTCGGTCTTGGCACCCGAAGGGCCGCTCACCGCGGCGATGTCGAGGCCGTAGTACAGCGGATCGAAACCGGCGGCGCCCGAGGCCGGCAGGTCGGTGCCCGTGGTGAGCCCGTCGCTGCCGCCCCACAGGACGGTTACTGTCCCCGCGTTGGTGCCCTTCGTCGTGTCCTCGTACGGCGAGGAGACGATCAGATCGGCGTACCCGTCCCGGTTCAGATCGGCGGTGGCGGTGGCCCCGCCGAACCGGTCGTACGCCTCCGCCGTGCCCGGCACCCCGGCGGTGTTCTGTGTGATGGTCTTGCGCCGGGTCGCCGACACTCCGGAGGCCGACCCGTACAGCACGACGACCGCACCCGCCCCCTCCTTGCCCGCCACATCCGCGCCCGGCGCGGGCAGTACGGCATCACGGAACCCGTCGCCGTTGAAGTCGCCGGGGACGGCACCGTGCACGGCGTCCGCGGGGACCGCCGATACGAGTGACACCCCCATCACGCCCGAGAGCAGGACGGCGGCGGTTCTCCAACCGCCTGTAAACATGCGCCGGTTCATGCGCGTTAGCCCCCTCCACCCCAAGCGCACCCCCTGTGCGCCGACGTCACACGCGGATTCTAAGACCATGGAAACCACAGTCCCCACCCACGCCGTTGACAGGCTGCGTCCGGTCAGGGGGGACGTCACCGTGTCGGACGAGCCGGGGACTGTCGGACGGGCGAGTTCTGCAGTCAGGCCGCTGGAAGGTCCGCGCCACCAACCCAGGCGGACGAGGAGGGCCGGCCCAATCCAGATCATCGACGTCTGACGACAGCACGCCCGAGAGCACCGCACCTGTATGGGCGAGCGCTGGCCGGTGGCGAGGCGTCTGTCTGGCCCACACGGGCATGCGGCCGAGCGGCTCGGCTCGCGCGTTCGTCAGTGGCACGCCCACTTCAGACAGGACAAGCGGGAGCCCGTGGCCCCGTGTCCACTTCGCACGTTGCACGGGGGTCACCCCATGACCTTCCAGTAGCGCTCGTGATGTGTGCGTGTTCGCGCGTCCGCCGGAGAAGGCTGGGGTCGCCCGTGCCGCCTCTGTCGATGCCTTCGCGATGGGGGAAAGGCCCGCAGCGGGCCGGGTTCGAGCGTCGGCGCAGCTCCGGCCGTTCGGCCCGGGCGTCCTCCGAACCGAGAGGCACAGGTCTGCCGCTCGGCAAGTGCACCCGGGCTGATTAGCCCGGAATCTGAGCGGGTTGAACGCGTTCAAAAAATGGGGCTACGCTGATGCCGAGCGAAGTGGAAGGGGTTCGGTGAAAGTAGTGCTGCCCGGGGGAACGGGACAGGTGGGCAAGATTCTCAACCGTGCGCTGACGGCGGCCGGCCACGAGGTCATGGTAGTGACCCGGCGACCCGTGCGGGCGTACGACATCGGCTGGGACGGGGCCACGCTGGGCCGCTGGGCCGCGGCGATCGACGGCTGCGATGTCGTAATCAACCTGGCCGGGCGCAGCGTGTCCCGCCGTTACACCGCCGAGAACCTGCAAGCCATGATGGATTCCCGGGTGCACTCGGCGCGGGTGGTCGGCGAGGCGATCACCGCCACCGCGCGGCCACCGCGCGTGTGGCTGCAGATGAGTACAGCGACGCTCCACGCCCACCGCTTCGACGCGGCACACGATGAGGCGACCGGGGTGATCGGCGGCTCGGAGGCCGGGGTGCCCAACTACTGGGCGTACAGCGTCGAGATCGCCAAGAATTGGGAGCGGGCGCAGGCCGAGGCGCCGACTCCCGCGACCCGCAAGGTGGCGCTGCGCTCCGCTCCGCGAGGGTGATGAGCCCGGATCGGGGCGGTGTTGTTCGACGTACTGTCGCGGCTGGCGCGAATCGGGCTGGGCGGCCCGGTGGCCGGGCGGTGCGCGGTACGTCTCCTGGGACCGGCACCTGCACCACCTGTCACCGCCCCCTGCCCAGAACATCGCCCACCAGCCAGAACCCGAGAGCCAGAGCAACCTAACGGAGTCCTACTAGGGGTTCTGGAGGAACCGGAGGGCCGCGATCGCGGATTCGACCAGCACTCGAATCCTCACTTGAGAGCGGCTCAGGCATGGATCAAGTGCTCTGCCCCACTGGACGTCACCAGGCCGACCGGGCGCGCTACCGCCGTCAAGAACAAGCTCGTGATCAGCGAATGGCCCGCCGAATCAGCCTCGGCAGTGGCTGCACGACTGCCGGGGCTGCGGCGGGCGCTGAAAGCCGCTTTGCGGTTAGCGGCGCAGCTTCACCTTACTGACCGCTGCGACGCCAAGAGCCGCGAGGGCAATCTGGAAGAGCCATTCGCCCCAGTCGACGCCCTTCGTGTCGGCGACGTCGAGACCGGAGGCGATGCCGGTTCCGATGAAGGCGGCCACGATGCCGATCGCGATCGTCCACAGGATGCCGATGCGCTGCCGACCGGGCACGACAAGTCGGCCGAGGACACCAATCACGATGCCGATGACGATCGCGCTGATGACGCCTGAGATCTCCATGAGAGGTATGCACCCCCACTCGTTGATGACATACGAGTGCCCGTTCGAAGCGGTGTCACTCCGTTCTGGGTTCCGTAGGCGGAACTCGTCGATTGACGGCGGAGCCGCGGGCGGGGAAGAGGCCGCCGCCCACGTCGTCCTCGAAGATCAGCTGCCACAGGCCGGCGAGTGAGGGGAGTTGATGACGCGCGACAGAGTGCGAAGGCCGGGCGGGGACAGCGAGTCTCAAAGGTCCGTTTAGGAGTTCGGCCGTTCCGCCGTGCGGGGACGCCGTGGCCGCCCGGTCGTGGGTCTCTGCCCTGTCGCGTGGGGTGAATGGTTCATCGCATCAGGGAACTCGTGCTTTGAGCGAAAGAGGCAAGAATAGGGTGTCCAACCCACAGCAGCCCGAGCAGCGACGCAGCCACAAGGGCGGTGCCACACCACTGCACAGCGCCGAACGCAGGCGCGAGAGCGAGGCTGGGGTGGAGGCGCCCACGGTACCGACAAGGACAACAAGGGCGGAGGAGAAGGCGGCGGCGTGCCGCCGGACCAGAAGGCCGACCTTCCGTGAGCAAGTACGGACCGCCTTCGCGGCACTCATACGTGGGATCTCAGCTGGTGAGGAAGGAGAGCGACCATGCCGGCCGGATCGAGCTCCAAAAGGGAACGGCAGTACGAACACATCAAGAAGAGCGCCCAGGACCGCGGCGAATCGCCCAAGCGGGCCAAGGAAATCGCGTCGCGGACGGTGAACAAGGAGCGGGCCAGGTCGGGCGAGTCCAAGACCGCCAGCAAGACCTCGACCCGTGACCCGAAGTCGGCGTCCCAGCGCGGTGGACGCACAGCGGCTCGCAGGGGCCCACGAAGGATCAGCTGTACGAGGAGGCCAAGAAGCGCAACATCCAGGGCCGCTCCTCGATGACCAAGCGCCAGCTGGAGAACGTGCTCGGCCGTTGACACCCGATGATCCCGGCCCCACACGGAGGCCCTCGCCTCTGCGGGCCGGGCGAGGTCGACCTCCTCCGAGAAAGGGACCCAGGCGGGTCAGGTAGAGGCAGCAGGGGTGACCGCCATCAGAGTGATCATCAGAATGAGAGCTCCGGCAACCCACCTCGGCACGCGGAGACCGCTTTGACCAGCTGCCGGACCGACTCGTCGGGGGCGTCGACATGTTCGGACATGCCTCGAACCAGGGGGCGGGCGCTGACACAGCGCCCGCCCGGGCCCCAGCGAACGATGACGTCTTGGGGCTGCCCTCTCACCGGCCGGTTCAAGCTTTTGTCGACCCGCTGCGAAGTGTGGGGTATGGCCGGGCAGGGGACTTGGTGGGCAAGCCGGATTCAGCAGCGTGCCCATGGGGCTGGCCCGGCCCAGGCTTCTCTGGTTCAGTCAACGAGCCGGGGAAGCCGCCGCCAGGGTCACGGGAGGTTGCCCTGTTCGCAGACCATCCGGGCGACCTCACGAAGCTTGATGTTGTTCTCCTGCGAGTAGCGGCGGAGCACGCCGAACGCCTCCTCCTGGTCCAGGCGGTGCCGCCCCATGAGGATGCCCATGGCCTCGCCGATCACGTGCCGGGTGGCTACGGCCCGTTCCATCTGGGCATGGGTGCGGGCGGCTGAGAAGGCAACCGCCGCGTGGGACGCGAGCAGCAACCCGGCCAGCTCGCTGGCCTGGGTGAACGCGCCGGGCTTGCGGGAGTAGAGGTCCAGCGCGCCGAGGTCTTCCTCCTCGGTGAACAGCAGGAAGCCCATCATGCTGCCCACTCCGAGCGCGTGGGCCCGCGGGGCGTAGGCGGGCCAGCGCTGGTGCTCGCTGGTGAGGTCCGCGATACGGAATACCCGCTCGCCCAGCGAGCTGCGGGCGGCATCGAAACACGGTCCCTCCCCCAACCGCTGTTGCAGCTGGGGGTCATCGCTGGGCACTCCCCTTGATCTCGGCCACGTCGGCCTTGACGCTGTCTACTGTTTGCTCGGGCGTGGGCGGTCCGGCCTGGCTGACTTGCTTCTTCCCGGTCAGGGCCATCACCGCGGCGATCACGCCCAGCACGGCGGTGACGATCAGCGCTGCGGCCCACACCGGCAGCGGCACCGCCAGGGCCGCAATCGCGGTGGCCACCATTGCCTGCAGCATCAGGAAGCTGACGAGGCCGGCGCCGCCGAACAGGCCGCCGCCCTTGCCGTAGCGCTTGCCCTTCTCCTTCATCTCAGCCTGCGCCAGCTGCAGCTCGCCGCGCACCAGCTCCGTCAGCTGCTGCGAAGCCCGCTGCACCAGCTCGCTCACCGGCTCCGTGCCGGAGGAGTGGGTGTCCTTGCCGGGGCCGACGTAGTTCGGTGGTGTGTGCGTCACGGCGCTCACCTCCCGTCTGCTTCGTTCGCTGCGACCGGGCCGCATCCGGCCGTCCGATCAGCGTGCGAGTACCCCCAATCGGCCAGAGCAGGAGGAACCCGTCGATCTTTTTCACCACGTGATCACCCAGCCCCGCCTCATGTCCGCCGTCCGCTGCGGGGCTGCCGCTGCTGCCCCGGGCCTCTTTCTGGTCCCCCGTCCCTAACTAGCCCGGGCCGCTGCCCGACGGCAGGCCAGACGCGAAGACGGCCCCGGGCCTGACAGAGCTATGAGGCCCCCGGGGCCGCCGTCACCGGCCGGTTGGCCGGGTGAGAGGTGCGGCCCGACCCGGGCCGGGGATTGCGGATGACGACCGCCGACATACGTGGCGCGCGTCGTGTCGACTACCCAACGCACACCGGCAGGCAAGGAGACGCAGCCACTACTGAGTATCTCGGCGTCTTGTCGCCGGAGGGTCGACGAGACTGCCAGCACAGACGGCCGCGCCATCCACCCAGCCAGAACAGGACTGTGGCGGCGCCGCACCACAGCTTGGCGCCCTCGGGGGCCTCTTCCACCGCCGACAGAGCTTCGGTGATGCCCGGCGGAACGTCGGAGGCCGCCTGTTTCGTCAGCAGCCGGTAAGCCTTGCGCAGCCCGTCAGCAACCTCATGAACAGCAGGTACCCCGCCATCGGCCTCCACCCGTGATCAACCGCGGGGTGGTCACGTCCCACCCAGGCGGCGCCGGTCCTGCTCGCTCCAGGTGCGGGTGTCGCGAGGTGCGACGTACGGCTCCCGGTCCTCGGGGTGGCCGTCGGCGATGGCGCGCTGGCGCGAGGTCTCGGCGTCGAACTCCAGACCGAGAAGGATCGCCAGATTGGTGATCCACAGCCAGATCAGGAAGATGATGATCCCGGCGAACGTGCCGTAGGTCTTGTTGTACGAACCGAAGTTGGCCACATACAGCGCGAACCCGGCGAACCCGGCCGCGGGGGCTCCTTCCGGTCCTTCTCCGTACGGCTACCCGCGCCAAGGTCCCTTCAGGCGCGACCGCACCCGCGGCACGCCGTTGTGGGGAAACGACCACACGAAGTACATGCACCACAAACCGGAATCGGTGGGCCAGCAGGTCCGTCACCCACGACCCACCGGCGGCCCACCTGGGTCGCGTCTCCCAAAGGCTGACGGCAAGAGGAGAGCGCCCTCATGACCGCGATGAGCCAGCGATGGTCCGCAGGGCCAGCAGTCCGGAGGAAGTAGCGGGACAGGAGGATCAGCGGCCTGAGCCTCAGGGACAGCCAGCATGAAAAACCATCCCTGCCCGCCGCACAGTCCCAGAGTCGCGAGCTCTCGGGGCATGACCATCGACTGCACAGGCGGCCCGTGCATCTAGCCGTGCACTACGGCTGCGGAGTAACCGGCTTCGCCCCGTTCGCCTGTAGCAGGTCCGGTTTCTCGCTGGTTGGTGCCCGTAACTTACCTCTGTCCGATCTCCTGCTCTGTTGCGACCCGGCTCCTCCTTCGAGGCCGGAGCTGTCGGCCGTCGACGCCGGCGAGTGAGGTGGTCGGGCGGGGTAGGGATACTTCGTGGACCAGGACCGAAGCCCGTTGATCGTCTACGCGAACTTCTTCTCCGACGTCGCCGTCAGCCTCGCCGCTCACGAGGTCCTGACCCATTGGGCGGCGCAGGCGCCGCGCAAGATCTGGCTCCTGCAGCCAGGAGACGTGCTCGTCACGCCCGTTGAGCCGAGCGAGGCGTTCCGCCGCTACGCCTGCGGGCTGCTGGGGGTGCCGTACCGGGCGCTGACGGTGATGACGGCGCCAGCGGTGGAGGGGCTGCCCATGGCGGAAGCCCTGGACCATGCAGGACTGACGGACACGCTCGTCCATCTGGTGGCCGAGCGGCCTGGGGCGGCGCTTCTGCCCCTCGTCCTCGACGCCTCCACAGCCGTTCTCGCACGGCGATTGGGTGTGACGGTTGCTCCTTACGGCCCGCAAGGCCCGAGGAGAGGAGCCGTGGAGGCGGTCCATCGGCTCAACACCAAGTCCGGATTCCGCGCTCTCGCCGACGATCTGGGCATACGTGTGCCCCCGGGTCACGTGTGTGAGGGGCGGGCTCTTGAAGCGACCGCGACCGCGATGCTTGGGCAGTACGAGCAAATTGTGGTCAAGCCGGACCGCTCCGCAGGCGGCCACGGGCTCCGCTTCCTCTCGCGTTCGGAAACGGCGTTGACAGTCCCTCGGGGCGAGCCCGCCGCGACATGGGTAGTGGAGGAGCACCTCGATGTGGTCCGGTCGGTCAGCATCCAGATATACGTGGACGTATCAGGGCCGCGAGTGGTGTTCTGCGGGCAGATGCGTGTCCAACACGGCTCCTGCACCGGCTATGTCTCACCGCTGAGCGAGTCCGGAGGCGCCGTAGCGGCGGAGTTGGAGCAGTGGGGCATGGCATTGGGGCAGCATCTGGGGCGATTGGGCTACCTCGGACCGTGCGGGGTGGACGCGATCCTCGCCGCCGACGGGCACCTCTACGCGACGGAGACGAATGTCCGCCGCACCGCCACCACCACGGCGCAGTTCATGGCAACTCGTCTGGCCCGTGCTGCGGGCCTGGACACGCCGGCGTGGCTGCTCGGCAGGCGTCGCACCCGGGCGGCCCACGACTTCGAGGAGGCGGTTCGCCTATTGGAGCGGGCCGGCCTGTCCTGGGCGCCGAACACGCCGGGACCAGCCAGGGGCGTGGTCCTGTACGGGGATGCGCCCTCCGACGGCCGATCCTGGCGCTATGCGCTGCTCGGCCCGACCCGGACCACGCTGTTCGAACTTGAAAAGGCTCTGGCCGGCGTCATGGGATTCGAGTAGTCACCGGCCTCCGGGAATGGCAGCTCGACGAATCCACCTGAGGCGAGATCGAGCACCCTGCGCGCCCCGATCTGTGCCCCTCCGCGTATCAAGTCATGTGCACCCTCACGGAACCCCGTGAGGCTGGGGTTGCAGGACTCGGCTTGGTCGCTGGTCGTGATCTACTCGACCATCACAATCCCGGTGTCGACGTGGCTGCTGATCGGGTTCCTCAAAGCCCTCCCCCGAGACATCGAGGAGCAGGCGATGGTCGACGGCTACAGCCAGCTCGGCGCGCTGCTGCGCACGGTCCTGCCGCTGTTGTACCCCGGCATCGTCGCGGTGGTCGTCTTCGCCTTCACGCTGACCGCGAGCGAATTCATCTACGCCCTGTCCTTCATCTCGCCGACCGGAGAGAAGGTCGTCAGCACCGGCGTGCCCACTGAGCTCATCCGCGGCGACGTGTTCTTCTGGCAGTCGCTCCAGGCGTCGAACGGTGCTGATCGCGGTGGCCGATCGCCTTCGTCTTCAACCTGTTCTTGGCCCGGTTCGTCTCCGTGTTCACGATGGGGGCTGAGCCGCCTCGTGTGCGATGAAGGCCGTGGCAGAAAGTGCCGCTGCGGCTGGGGAGGCCCTGATGGAGTGGCGGGCGCCCCGGCGTGAGCGGCCTGGGGGCCCCGGGCCTGGTGGGTGTGCAGCGAGCAGCGGGCTTCTCTGGCGCAGGCGAGGGCAATGTAGCCGGTGGGCAGGTTTGAGGCGTACCTCGATCACGCGCCCATGGTCGGCCCGTCGGTTGCGTGGCCATCCAACGCACTTGGGTGCGGCTCGTTTCGAGGGATCCGCTGACCTGGGGGGATGTTGATTGGGGTGTGGGTGGGCAGGTCTCTTCCTGACGGGAGGGGGCGGTGCCGGTGGGTCGTTGCTCGATGCGATCTAGGCCGAGGAGGCCGTGGTCCGGAAGCATGTAGAAGAAACTCGAGAGCCAGATGGCCGAGTTGATGGTGCGGCTGGAGGCTGAACGTGAACGGCTGTCGCGGCTGGTGATCACCCGGGAGACGGCTGGCGAGCTCCTGGCGAGGATGACTGCCGGTGAGCCGGGAGGAACGGTGCGGGATGCGCCGCCCGCGGCGGAAGAGGTGTCGCCGTTCGCGGGGGCGGAATGACGGACTGTGGGGGTACTGGCGGTGCCGAAGTGGAGGCCGGCTCTGGAGGCCGGGGGTGCTGCCACGGTCTACCAGGCTGCACCGCGCTCGCCTCCAGTTGCTGGAACGGTCGGTAGCACGTGGCGTTGTAGGCCTGAGGGGATCTGGAACGTCAGTGCCCCGGGATGACGTTGCGTCCCAGGACCTGCGAGCGGACTTGCTCGGCCCACTCGGGGTGACCGGCTTCGTGCAGCAGCCGGACGGCGTGGTCCAGCTGCAGGTCGGCCGTTCCGGTCAGCTGGTGGAAGTCGTACAGCGGCCTCCGGCGCGCTCGGTCCCGCCGGATCACCAACTTCCTGGCAGACGACCAGGAGAAGCAAATCGCCCTGGGCGCGGTTTGAGGAAGATCAAGGGGAGCGGATTACGCTGAGGGCATACAGCAGTTCGATCCACACTGCAGGGAGAAAGTCCGTGGTCGCGCCGGAGGGTCAACGGTGCCGCCGTCGACGGGTGGGGCGGGGGCAAACCACCGGCAGGGCCGCTGGCCGGCCCCTAGTGGATCACGGCGACGACGAATCCGCCGCGGTCGGTGATGGTGCCGGCGTACGAGGCGGGCGCCGCTGGCGCTGACGCACTGGTCGTGGTGACCGGGGCCGCAGGGGTGGCAGATGACCTGCTCGTTGGAGCACCAGCTGTGGAAGCTATGTGCCCTGTGTCTGATGCTGACATGACGTTCAGCCCCTACTGGTTTCGACCACGCTACCCCTACGTGAGTACGAGAGGTCAGATCACTCCAGAGGGTGACGCAGCGGGATAGCAGCCTGCGCTGAGATGAGCAGAGGTGGCCCCCAGGCGCAAGGGGCAACCTGATGGCTCTGATTCACACGCGACTATGGGGCCACTGCCGAAAGGAGCAGCATGACAGACCGCTTTGACTCAGAATCTCCCAATATTGTCGAGGTCGTCATCAGGGAAGATGGCGATGGCAGGCCGGATGTAGAAGCGTTGCAGCGCGACCTCGATCGCCTCGGCGTCCGGGCCCGCGTATACCAAGGCGATCCCAGCTGCCCCGTCGTATCACGCCAGGCTGCTGGTGGCGACCTCGGCCCCGACACCGGTGGCTATGGTGCGCTGGACGTCCTTTCGGTGTCTGGGGTGGTGGACGGTGAGCAAGTCGTCCGCATCAACCCCGAAAAGATCCCGGGCGGATATCATCTGCAGATAGTTTTCCCCGTTCTGGGCGGAGATGAAAGGCGAGACGACGGCGCAGTGGCGTTCGGGCTGGAGAAGGATCCAGTGCCGGACCGCGCGCACATGCCAGCGCCGGGAGCCCGGCTGGAGGACTACGCACTCGACGAGGACGGTCAAACCAGGTGGCGTCCTCCCACGCAGGCTTGATCACGCCGCTTTATGCTCCAGGGAACGGCGAGGACACGGGGCTGCCGGCGGCTACTTTCCCGTCCTGCTCAACCACGCCGGGGCTGCCCAGCTGCTGCCTTGCTTTTGAGTCGACGCGGGCGGCGGTGGCCGATGTCCTGACAGCCCGTAAACACCCAAGGTTCGCAACCCCGTTCGGCAGCGATACGGCCCCTCTTCGCGGTTGCGCTCAGTGAGACTCACCATGGACAACGTCTCCTCGCCGGTCAGGCCGAGGAAGTCGGCGTTCTGGCCCCGCTCACCGGCGACCTCCTGTTGGTACACGACAAACAGCACCTCACCCTGCGCGGTGCCTGTCCCCGACGACTTCGCCAACCTCGCACCAGTCGTCGCGCCTCAGGTCGTGGCAGGAGCAGCCGCAGTGGCGTATCAGCAGCACGTCGAGCGCGTGCGGCAGGGGCACGTCTTTCGTCTGGGTGCACGCGCGGTGCAGGTCCTGGTAGCCCGGCTGCCGGGCGAGCGTGCACTCGGCCGACAGCGGCGGCCGATCGGTGGGCAGGCTCACCGTGGCCTGCCGCGACTTCGGGCGTTGGCCAGGGCAACCCCTGCCGCCAGCCTCTGGGCCGCCGTGGCGGGCCGCAAAGGGCCGCGGGCGTCCCATTCCCGCCCGCCGTCCAGGGGTTTGAGCTGCCAGTACGTGCCCACCCTGTCCATGACCCGGCCGACCGTGCGCGCGCCCTCGTCCCATACGAGATCACCGATCTGGGGTGTATACCCGTTCATGTGCACCCCCCCCACAGGGTTGGTCAGCCGGACGGCGACGTCGCGGACCCGGCCAGGACGATCAGGCTCGGCGAGGGTGACGCCGCAACCGCCCCCACAGACGGCAGCACGATGCCCGCCGGGGCCACTGTCGCCCGCACACTCTCCACCGCCGTTGTCACACCCGTGCTGCCTGGTTCTTGCTGCGCTGTAGCCATGAACTCAGCCTCATGACACTCCTGTTGAGAGGAAAGTGAGGATCGCCGGACGAATTCCCTGGGCCAGGTCCCGCAGTTCCCGCATGGCCGCACGCAACTCCTGCTGCAAGTTTCCCGGGCTCGACGATGCAGGTGCGGTCCATACGCTGACCACCGGTCGCGTTGGTCGCCTGCCCAGGCTCACCGCTCATCGCTGATCGCCCGATCCCGTCAAATCGCTTTGGCCGCGAGTGCGCTAGCTCCTTGATGACGCGCGGCGACCGGCAGCCGGCCTGGCGGGCGTGGGGGACGAAGGTGCGTCTTGCCAGTGCCCGGCCGCACACCGCTGACCCGCCTGTGCGCCCGCAGGGCAGCCCGCCCGCCACAGGGCGTTCACCCTGCAAGTGCCGAGCGAACCTGCATGGATGTTGGTGAAGCCTGAGCGGGGGTACTCCGATGACCTGGAACGGCCCGCCGCCATCGATCGCCGGGCGCCTCGACGTCCGGCCGCCCTGGCCCCAGTGCCCGCGCCATCGATGGCGTGGTCAGATGAGCGCTGAGGTGTTGCGGTCGGCCATACTGACGGATCATGCCCGCCTACCGCACGCGGCTGGGGAGGTGACACGGATGCGGCCCGAGCCCCGAGACGACAAGGGTGGCCAGGAAGGCGGTGACCTGCCGTCCGAGGAAGACGACCGGCGGCGGATCACCGAAGACCTGACGGCCGCCACACTGGGAATCGACGCCCGGCAGGTGCCCGAGGCACTGTGCCGGGCCTGCGTACGGCTGCTTCCGATCAGCGGCGCCTCCGTCTCCATCTCCGCGAGTCAGGCGCTGCATGCCGTGTGGTGCGCCAGTGACAGCACTGCCGCCCGGCTGGCCGAGGCACAGTACACGCTCGGCGACGGGCCGTGCCAGAGCGCGCTGGCGCTGACCGCACCCGTGCTGGCCGCCGATCTCAGCCAGGGCCCCGACGCACACCGCTGGCCCGTCTTCGCTCAGCAAGCCGTGCACCTTGGCGTGCGGGCCGTGTTCTCCCTGCCGCTGGGCACCAGCGCGCAGGCGGTCGGCACCCTCGACCTGTACCGCGCGGCAAGCGGTGGCCTGTCCGAACGTGACCTGAGGATCGCGTTGCTGGTGCGGGATGCGGTCACTTTCGCCGTGCTGAATCTGCACTCCGTCACCGCCCATCGCCCCCGAGGGGAGGCGGAGGGAGTAGCGTCATGGGTAGCTGCGGCAGAGGCTGATCACACGGAAGTCCACCAAGCCATCGGGATGGTCATGGTCCAGCTGGGCATGGATCCGGACCAGGCCCTGGACCGGATGCGAGCGCGTGCCTTCACCCAGGGCCGCACAGTGAGCGAGGTGGCCTCGGACGTCGTGGCCCGCAGATTCCGTTTCCGCCCAGAGACGGGCCGAGGACGCGACCCGCAAAATGGTCGGCCTGACGGCGCAGAGGGACGGTGAACGGTGATGAACCGCGAAGCACAGCTCGCCGGGGCATTCGTCGACCTCGCCGATTCCCTGGCCGACGATATTGACCCGGTGACCCTGCTGGACCGGCTGGTCCGCCACTGTGTGGAGATCATCGGCGCCGATGCGGTCGGGGTCATGATGGCCGGCAGCCGGGCTAGCCTGCGCACGATGACGGTTACTGAGAGCGTGCCGCGCTCGTGGAATTGTTCCAGCTGCAGAGCGGGGAGGGGCCCTGCCTGGACTGCTTCCGCAGCGGCCGCCCCGTCGACGCCGCCGACCTGGCGGCCAGTACTGACCGGTAGCCGCAGCTGGCCCCGCTCGCGGTGCGCTGCGGCTACCGCGCCGTCCACGCCCTGCCGCTCCGCGTCCAACACCGGACCATCGGAGCGGTCAATCTCCTGCTGGGCCGCCCGGGGGCACTGCCGGAGTCCGATCTCAGCCTGGCCCAGGCACTGGCTGACGTGGCGGCCCTCGCGCTGGTCCACTGGACTCCGGACCCGCTGCGGCCCACCGACATCGACACCCGCACTTAGAGGTCGCGCAGATAGGCGTGTACTACTCATGGACGGCGGTGCGGGCGTTCGTCCCAGCGGTGGGTGGTCCATGCCTGGCGGATCAGGCTACGTACGGTGATGATCGTGTCGGCGAGGTCGAAGAA
>NZ_VZRB01000061.1 GCF_008806595.1 Streptomyces luteolifulvus
ACCGCCTCGTCGGCATCCTCCACGGCTGCCTCAAAACCCGCACCACCTACGACGAGGCGACCGCCTGGTCACACCACGCCCACACCCCCGCCGCTTGACACCAAACGACATGGGGTGTCTGACCTCCAGGCCGCAGGGAGGTCGAGACGACAGCCGCCGGACGACAAGACACCCCGGCCTGCAGTGGGCGGAGACTGGCGCCCGGGTCGCCGCAAGCGGGAGGAGAACTGCCTTCACATTGATCGATGAGAGCGCACTTCGCGGATCAGCGGCGTATGTTTCGCATCAATGTCCTGGCCCGTGTTCCGACGACGTACGACCCTGGTTTCAGGAACGTTCTCAGCAGATGAGGAGCCCGCCGTGCGCGCCCGTGACCTGGCGGTTGCATACGAGACAGTGAACGTCGACAGCGACGCCTTGGCGGCGGCGCGGCTGATGGCCGAGCACCGGCTCCCGGGCCTGCTCGTGCTCGATGAACGGGGCGAGCCCAAGGCGATCCTGCCCGCCTCCCAAATGGTGAAGGTGCTGGTCCCCGCCTACGTGATCGAGGACCCCGCCCTCGCCGCCGTCGTCGACGAAAAGCACGCAGACCGGCTCTGCGAGGCGCTGGCGGGCCGCCGCGTCGGGGACTGCCTGTCCAGCAGGACGGAACCGCCGCCGATCGCCGACCCCGACGATACTGCCCTGGAGGTCGCCGCGCTGATGGCCCGGGTACGCAGCCCGCTGGTGGCGGTGACGGAGAAGGACACGGCCGGGCCGGGTGGGCCGGGGCGAGGGAGCACACGCCTGCTCGGTGTGATCACCGCCTCGCATCTTCTGCATGAACTCCTCGGCGTCGCTGGAGCGCCGGACACAAAATGATCTTGATGCCGGACCGGTGAGTTGCGACGGCAGCGTCGTGCCGCTCGCGAGCCGCAAAACGGGAGGCGGTGGGGGTGAACGCGCCGGGCTCCAGTGCTGCCCTCGTCAGTCAGTGGCGAGCTGGAGCAGGCTTTGCTTGTCATGGGCGGTATGCGCTTCACCGGTGTTCGCCGGTCGGCATCAGGACGCCCGGGGTCGCTGTAGTCCCTGCAGGAGCAGTTCGATCAGTCGTCGGGGGTTGTAGCGGGGGTCGCTGTCGCGTCCGATGCAGAGGTTGCCGATGCCGCGCATCAGTTCGTAGGGCTGTGTGCCGGGCCTGATGTCGCCGGCGTCAACCGCGGCGTCGAGCAACTGCGCACAGACGGGCTCCAAGCGGTCGACGAGGTAGGTGTGCAGCGCAGCGAAGCGGTTGGTGTCGGACTGCAGGGCGTCGGCGAGTCCGTGCTTGGTGGCCAGGAAGTCGACGAAGAGGTCGATCCACTGGTGCAGGGCGGCGAGCGGGGAGTCGGCGCTGGCCAGCAGGTTCGGGCCGGCCTCGGCGCACGCCTCGATCTGGTGGCGATAGACGGCGGTGACGAGATCCGCCCGGGTCGGGAAGTGGCGGTAGATCGTGGCCATCCCGACACCCGCCCGCGCCGCGATCTGGCGGATCGGCGCATCGACGCCGGAGGTGACGAACACCTCGGCGGCGGCGGTGAGCACTGCCTGCTGGTTGCGCAGCGCATCCGCACGCCTGCTTCGGGCCGACACCTTCCCCATGGGGCTCTCGGTGGGCATGAGGCTTTCCTTCCGACGCCGCTTGACAAAGCGGAGCGGTGTTCCGGATATTAACTGGAGCAGCGCTCCGGTTCAGGTTAGCCGAAGCGGGACGCTCCTGACCGCCTCGTCCGTCGCCGGTCGAACCGGACCGGCCGGCAGGGCCCACAGAAGGGAAACCACCGCATCATGAGCACCTCCACCGCCACCGCCGACACCTTTGGTTCGCCTGCCCCGGTCCTGTCCTTCAGCCCGGTAGTGCTGGCCGTACCCGGACGCCCGGTGGACCTCCAGGCGCGCGTCTCCGCACCCGCGACCGGAACCGGCCTGCCCGTCATCCTGCTGTCCCACGGCCACGGCCCCTCAAACAATCTCTCCTCGCTGAACGGCTACGCGCCGCTGGCCAACTTCTGGGCGGCACACGGATTCGTCGTCGTCCAGCCCACCCACCTCACCTCCAGGACACTGAGCCACCTGGTCGCCGACGCCCCCGGAGCCCCTTTCTTCTGGCGCTCACGCGCCGAGGACATGACGCACATCCTCGACCGGCTCGACGTGATCGAGAACGCCGTGCCGCAGCTCGCCGGGCGGATCGACCACACCAAGGTCGCCATCGCCGGACACTCGCTCGGCGGCTTCACCGCCGGCCTCCTGCTCGGCGCCAGGCTCACCGACCCAGACAACGGGGAGGAGGCGAACCTCATCGAGCCCCGGATCAAGGCGGGCGTGCTGCTCGCCGCGCCCGGCAGGGGCGACGTCCTCAACGGGCCCATGGCCGACCAGCTGCCGATCTTCCGGACCATCGACTTCTCCACGATGACCACACCCACGCTGGTCGTCGCCGGCGACAAGGACGACTCCCGCCACTTCACCGACATGGGGCCAGACTGGCACGCCGACCCTTACACCCTCGGCCCCAGCCCCAAGACCCTGCTCACCCTGTTCGACGCGGGGCACGCACTCGGCGGGATCCCCGGATACGACGCCGCCGAGACCACGGACGAGAGCCCCGAGCGAGTCGCCGCCGTCGGACGACTCACCGCGGCCTACCTTCGCACCCAGCTCCACCCCGGCGACAACGCCTGGCAGACCGCCCGCGCGGCGCTGGCCACCGACCCCGACCCGGTCGGACGAGTCGAAGCCAAGTAAGCCGTCCGCGGGCACGACCTGCATCGCGCGCTCACCGCACACGCCCGCCGAGCAGGGACGGCGTCAGGTCCTCCGGGGGCGGCGGCGCTGGTCGGTTCCTACTGCCTCACTCCTCCCTTGGCCTCGGAGTCGGAGGGGCCGCGTGCCGGGCGGTTGGGTTCACAGGGAAGTGGCGTGGTTCAGCGGTGCGGCTGATCGCCGTCTCCACGGCCCCTATCCGGTCGGCGAGCAGGCCGAGGGCGGCGACGGCTCGGGCGACAGGGTCGTTCTGAGGGCCGCCGAGGGTCTGGACGCGGACATATGCTGCCTTCAACTCTGCCCAGCGCACCGCCTGTTCAGGCGACAGCGTGCCCCGCAGCTCGCCCAGTTTCAGCAGGTTGGCTTCGGCGCCGGTGGTAAGGGTCTGGGCCTCGGCCGTGTAGTGGTCGTCGATCAGCGCGGCCAGTTCGGCGTCGTTCATGACCGGCTGGATGCGCTGGACGATCTTGTTCATGTTGCGGTAGGAGCCCTGGAGCTGGAAGGGCGGTTCGGTGCGGGTGCCGTCGGACTGGCCAGCGGACGCGATATAGGCGGCGTTGACGGCCAGGACCGTGTCGCGGGCCGTAAGCAGGTGACGCAGGACGGCCAGGACCCGCTCCAGCTCGGCGGGGGCATACGGGTGGGTCAGTCGGTCGGCGCGGACCGTCGTGTCGCCTTCGGCCAGGCGGATGAGCAGGTCGAGGTCGGTGCGTTCGCGTCCGGCCAGCGGGGCGAGGACCGGGTTGGCCGTGAGGGCGTTCTCGATGAAGCTGAGCGCGAAGGCGTCCTCCTTTCCGGTCAGCATGTCGCCGACGTTCCGGACGTCGGCGCGGTTGGCGAGCATGTCCGGGACACGGAAGCGGCTGCCGGACTCCGTGTAGGGGTTACCGGCCATGCAGACGGCGAAGCGTTTGCCGCGCAGGTCGTACATGCGCGGCTGGCCGTGCCAGACGCCCTCGATCCGGCGGGTGGCGTCGCACAGCGGGATGAACTTCTGGAGCAGCTCGGGCGACGTGTGCTGTATGTCGTCGAGGTAGAGAAGGGTGTTGTTGCCCGCCTCCAGTGCGAAGTTGATCTTCTCTACCTCCTGGCGGGCGGTAGCGTTCGGTGCATCGGCCGGGTCGAGCGAGACCACCGCATGGCCGAGCGCGGGGCCGCTGACCTTGACCAGGACGAGTCCGAGGCGGTCGGCGACGTACTCCATGAGCGTGGTCTTGCCGTAGCCGGGCGGGGAGATGAGCAGCAGGAGGCCGCCGCTGTCCGTGCGCTCGACCTCACCAGTGGTTCCGAGCTGCTTGGCGAGGCTGTCGCCGACCAGCGGCAGGTAAACCTCGTCGATGAGCCTGCTGCGCACGAACGCGGACATCACCGTCGGCCGGTACTCGTCCAGTCGGATCCTGGTGCGCTCGGCGGCCAGCAGGGCGGTACGGCGCCTCAGGTAGGCACGATGGGCGGGAACCTCATCGGTCCGGAACCTCTTGGTCCGGGCGAGGAGTTCGTCGACGCGGACGGTGAGGGTGCGGCCGTTGATGCGCGGGTGCGTTCCGAGGAGGCCCTTGACGGTCACCGTCAGGGGCGCGGCGGACTCGTAGCGGTCGAGCTCCTGGCAGAGCTCGGTGGTCACCGCCTCGGCCAGGTCACCGGGGGTGATGTCCGTGCCGGTGGCGGCGGTGTATGACGACAGCCAGGCCTCGACGAGTTGCTTGCGGGCGGGCAGGTCGGCCAGTGCGGCGAGGTCGTCGTCGTAGGCCGACGTGCCCACCGTACGGCGGAACTTGTCGAGCAGCGTGCGGGCGCCGGCGCTGATGACGAAGCCGTCGGGGCCACTCGTCAGCTCCTCGAAGAGGTACCCGGCGGCGGCATCCGCCACCTCTCCGGTGATCGCCTCCGCCAGCTCCTCCTGCAGATCCGCGATCGCGGGCGCCAAGCCGAACGTGTCCCGGGCGCGCGCCAGCGAAACCGCACGCCGGGCCCAGCTGTCGCGCTCCTCGGGCGTCGTGCCCTGAGCCCAGAACAGCTGGGCGGCTGCGCGGGCCGTGGGCTCGTGGCGCAGCAGGCCGGCGCCCTCGTGCAGGTGCAGGAGTGTGGTGAGGATCAAGACCGCGTCGTGGTCGTGGACGCCGCGCTCGTATCCCTCGTCGTACGCCGCCTCCGCTGCCCGCCGGACCAGGACGGAAAGGTCGGCCTCCGCGAGTGCCGCCGGGCCGTGCTCGTCGAGCAGGCGGGCGGCGAGGTGTTCGGCTCGGTAGACCTCGGGTGACTCCGAGGGTAGCGGGCGGTCCCAGTACGGGCGGGCCGCGGCGAGGTCGGGGATTGTGACTGGCGCGCGGTAGTCGGTGCCGGTGAGGGCCAAGGCGAGGGCGTCGCCATGCGGGACCAGGGTGAGGTCGAGGGGTTGGGTGTTGACGGCGAAGTGGTGGGTGCCCAGGCGGATGGTGCGGCCGTCGTCGGCGTACAGGTCCGTGCGGTCGCGCAGGACACGCAGCGCCTCCTGGCGGGCGGACTTCAAGCGGCCGTCCAGCTCCTCCGCCCTGACCTGGTCACCGAGTGCGCGCAGCTCGTCGGCGAGGCGGCGGACCTTGGCGGGGATGGGGTCGGAGATGAAGTACGTGGCGACGGCGTCCGCGTCGGGGAGCGTGGTCGCGTGGCGGGCGACCGTCTGCAGGACGCGCCTCGCCGAGTCGGCCAGGCGTTCGGCGCGGCGGGCGCGGGCGTCGGCGAGGGTCTGCCTGCGGGCGGAGAACGCGTCGTACACCTCGTCGCGCTTGTCCGCGAGCTCGCCGAGGAAGTCGTCGAACTCGGCGAACCGGGACTCCAGGTTCTCCACCTGCACCAGCATGCGGGCGAGTTGCTCGTCGCACGCCTCGGGACTGTCGGCAGCCGAGAGTGCACCGATGACGGCCTGGCCCAGCAGGGCGAACTCCGCGGCGAACTCGGCCCGCCCCTCACGGTCGAGGAGCGCGCGGCGGCGGCCGTCGAGGATGGCCCGGGCACGGTTGACGCCGCCGAGGACCTCGGCGATCCGCTCCAGGATGGACGTACGGACGGTGGCATCGCCGATGTCCAGCCCGGCCACGACATCGGTCACCGTGCGCAGCCCGTCGGCGAGGTCGCCGAGGCGCGCGGCGACGGGGTCGGCCTCGGCGACGGTGGCGATCGCCTCGGCGTCGGCAATGAGCTGCTCGATGTCGGCCTGGTGGCCGGTGAAGGCGTCCTCGCGGGCAAGGTGGGCGACGGCCCGCTGCCCGAAGGAGGCCAGGTCGGCCTCGACGTCGCCGGCGAGTTCATCGATGCGGGCGGTGTCGGCGTACCGCATGCCCTTGAGGGTGAGCAGGTGGCCCTGGGCGTGCCGCAGTTCGGTCAGCCCGGTCACCCATGCGGCGGCGCTGCGCGGGACCTCGCCGCGCAGACGCCTCACGACCGTGGCGACCCGCGCTGCGGCCTCGGCGATCGCGTCGGCGGCCTGCCGGGTGAGAGCCTGGACGGTCTCGAACTCGGCACGCACCTGCTCGGCGGTGGCCCGGACCTGCGTGAGCGGCGTGTGCAGATCGCCGAGTTCGGGCTCGCCCAGCCAGTGGTAGGAGTCGGCGGCCCGTACGCACGCGGCGGCCAGTGACTCGTACATCTCGCTCGTCGGCTTCGTCTCGGCGACCGCATGGGTGATGGACAGACAATCGGAGATGCCGCGCACGAGGTCGGCGTTGCCGACACGGGCGAGTGGGCCGGTGCCAACGGGCCGGGCGGCGGCCTTGGTGTCGGAGACGTACGGGGAGTTCCACAGCTGGAGCGGGTGGACGCGTTGCGGTTCGTCGCTGTCGGCACGTAGGACGACGAGCTTGCCGTCGTCGAAGAGGGCCCAGCCGTGGCAGGACAGAGGGGTTGCGACCTCCTTGCGGATCACGTTGTACGGCAGCAGCAGGCTGCGGCCTTCCACGCGCGCGTGGAAGGCGAACAGCACATCCTCGCCGTTCGGGGAGCGGACGACGCGCTCGAGCTCCAGGTCCGTGGTGTCGATGCCGTCGAAAGTCGTGTACGTCCCGGTGGCGAGGCAGTGGCCGCCGGGGAAGACGATCCCCTGGTCCTCCGGCAGTGTCCGGCAGGCCCGGCCGATGCCGTCGAGGCGGACCACGCTCTTCGTGAGCGTGTTGAAGACCAGGTAGCGGTGGACGTCCTCCTTATAGGGCAGGACGTCCAACAGAATGAGGGCGCCCACGCGCGCGTAAGCGATGTCGGCGTCGGCCAGGGACTGCAGCGGCTCGGCAACCGGCTCGGCGTAAATCCCCTCGCCCGTCTCGGTGTTGTCCTGGACTTTGACGGTGAGGGTGCCGCCGACCGTCTCGACGAAGACCTCGCCCCCGATGGAGACGTGCGGGTGACGGCCGAGGATGTGGTCTTCGCGGGTCGTCCGCGTCCATGCGAAGTCGTGGGAAGGCGGGAAGACGTGGTCGCGGTCGCCGCGGGCGTCGAGGAACGTGACCTGCCCGTCGTCGGTCAGCGCCCAGCGCAGGACGCGGAGGTCGTCGGCCTTCTCTCCGGTCTGAAAGACGGCCAGCAGCTTGCCGTCGATCCTGCGGAGTTGGAGGAGGTGGGCCTGGCGGTAGTAGCGGTAGAGGGCGGCGAACTCGCGCACGAAGGCGGCGTCGTCAAGCAGGCCCGGCACGGCGTCCTTGGGCAGCCGCTTCAGGTCGCGGTCGTACAGAGCGAAGACGTCGTCGACCGTCGTCTCGGGTTTGAGGCCGAGGAAGACGTTGTGGCCGAAGAGAAGCATGTCGCCTACGGAGACGATGTCACGGGGCACGCAGTGGTGCTCGGTGCGCAGCCGCTCGGTGCTTGTCAGCTCCAGCCGGGTGGAGCCGAACTCCTCGGTCCGGCGGGCGTTGAGCGTCTCCGCGCGGCGGGCGAGCTCCGCGGCCTGCTCGGTGAGACGGTCGCGCAGCACCTCGTACGTGCCGTTGTCCAGACCGGTGGTGGTCCCGGTGGTCATGGGGTCCCTCTCGAATGTCGGAGAAGCGTGGTCCGGAGCTGCCGTCCCCTGTGCGGCAGCTCCGGACCACGGGCCGGGATCGGGCCGTGGCGGTGTATCGGCTTCAGGCGTGCCGGTCATGTGCCGGCAGCTGGTCAGGTCCCGGCGACGGTCAGGCCCTGACGCTGCCGTTGAGCGCGGCCAGCGAGGTGTCGGCGAGACCCAGCTCACCTGCCTTGTCCAGGAGCTGCTGGAACTGTCCGGCGTTCGTGCCTCCGTTGTTCATGAGCTTCATCAACAGGGCGGAGACGGTCAGGTTCTGCACGTCGGCCGTCGAGACCGAGCCCAGGACGCGGCTGAGGTCGTCGGTGAAGCTGGAGGTGCCGTCCAGCCAGGGCTTCCCGAGCGCCTGTGCCGTCTCGGAGTGTTGGACGAAGCCGTCCACGCCCTTGCCGAGCGCGATCGAGGACACCAGTCGGTCGAAGAAGACCGATTCGCCGCCGACGATGTTGATGTCGGCGTTCTCCAGCCCGGTGGCGAGCACCGTGGCCTGCGCCTCGGCGACCTGCCGCTGCACGTCCAGCCCGGCGAGCCGGATGTCCTTCTCCGCCGCCAGGCGCAGCCGGTACTCCTCGTGGCCGCGGGAGGCGTCGTCCAGGGCGGCCATCGCTGCGGCCTTCTCGGTGAGACCGGCGGCCTCGGCCCTCAGCTTCCCGCTGATGCCCTCGGCCTCGGCCAGCGCCTTGGCCCGCGCACCGTCGGCTTCGGCCCGCAGCCGGGCCTGGGTCGCCTCCGCCTCCGCGCGGCCGGCCTTCTCGATGACCTCGGCCTCCTTGTCGCGGACCTGGACCGCCGCGAGGCCCTCGGCGGCGACTTCGGCCCGGATGCCCTCGGCGAGGCGCACCTTGGCCTGTGCGTCGAGGTCGGCGCTCTTCAACCGGGCCTCGGCCAGGGTGAGTTCCTCTGCGGCGCGGTGGACGGCGGCCTGCTCGGCGGCCTCGGCGGCCTTGATGTCCTTGACCAGCCTCTCCTGCGCCTCGGCCTCGGCGGCGATGATCACGGCCTGCCGACCGCGCTCGGCCTCCTCCACGGCCCGCAGCTTCTTGATGGACTCCTCCTGCTCGGCCACCGTACGGTCCACGGCGACCCGCTCGCGGATGACCTCGGCGATCTCCCGCTTCTCCGCCTCGACCTCCTTCTCGGCGGCGATCTGCGTCAACTGCGTCTCCCGCTCCCGCGCGATGACCTCCAGGAGGCGGTCCTTCTCGATGCGCTCGCTCTCGATGGCGATGACCCGCTCACGGTTCTTCGCCGCGACGGCGACCTCACGGGACTGGTTCTCCCGCTGCACCCCGAGCTGCTCCTCGGTCTTGAGGAACGCCGACTGCGCCCGCAGCCGCTCCTCCTCGACCACCCGCGCCGTCTCGGCCTCCTCACGGGCCCGTACGGTCTCGATCTCCCGCCGCTGCTTGATCTCGGCATCCGCCTGCCGGCGCTCCAGCTCCAGAATGGCCTCGCGGGCGTCGACGTTCTGCCGGGTGATCTCCTTCTCCTCGGTGCGCTGGGCCTCGTTGGTGCGCACGTGTTCCACGGCCGTCAGCTCGGTGATCTTGCGGATGCCCTGGGCGTCGAGGACGTTGGCGGGGTCGAGCTGGGTCAGCGGCGTCTGCTCCAGGTAGTCGATCGCCGCGTCCTCCAGGTGGTAGCCGTTGAGGTCGACACCTATCAACTCGATGATCTTGTAGCGGAGTTCCTCGCGTTTGGTGTACAGGTCGGTGAAGTCCAGCTGCTTGCCCACCGTCTTCAGCGCCTCGGAGAACTTCGCGTGGAACAGCTCCTGCAGCGTGTCCCGGTCGCTGGCGCGGGCTGTGCCGACGGCCTGGGCGACCTTGATGACGTCCTCGACGGTCTTGTTGACCTTCACGAAGAACGAAATCCGGATGTCTGCCCGGATGTTGTCCCGGCAGATCAGCCCCTCCTTGCCCGCCCGGGTGATCTCGATCGTCTTCACCGAGATGTCCATCACCTCGGCCTTGTGCAGCACCGGCAGCACGACCTGCCCGGTGAAGGTGACATCGACCTTGCGCATCTTGGAGACGATCAGCGCCTTGCCCTGCTCCACCTTGCGGAACAACCGGGCGACGACGAGTACGACGAGCAGGCAGACGGCGACGAGCGCGCCGATGCCCACGATCACGGCAACCATGGCATACGACCTTCAGGAAGAGAGTCAGCGTGAGAAAGAGAGGCCGGTGGTGAGATCCGGCGATCGAGCGGCTCAGGCGGCGCGGTCCCGGGAATGGAGCGCGACGTCGCGCGACCCGTCCCCGTAGGGATCTGGGCTCTCGGCATCCGATGGCCGAGCGGCGCCCGTGCGAGCCTCGCTCGGCACGAACGGCCCGGGTTCATCGGGGAAGAGGTGGTGCAGCGGCCGTGCGATCAGGCACGTCGCGGCCCAGGCGACAAACAGCGCGCCCACGGGCGTGACCAGGCGCAGCATCACGGCGACCGGTCCCGGGAGCGTGAACACGGTAAGCAGAACCGCCGCTCCGATGCTCAGGCACCAGGCGAGCGCTGTCAGCAGCGAGAAGGCGACCGTCACGGGCACCCTGCTCATGCGCCATGCCCGAAGGTCCACGTCCGTGTCGAAGCTGTCGACGCCGGCGACGCCCACGGCAGCCAGGAGCCAGAAGCAGACGACCACGACGAGGGCCGCGGTCAGCAGGATCGTGGGCACGCCCGTGGCAGCTGCCAGAAACGTCCGCATCTCCAGGTCCCCCTCTCCGCCCGCGGCGCGCATCAGTCGCATCCGACAGTGCACGGTCGGTCAGCCTCAGTGCCGGACACATGCCGGTGTCCGGCCCCGAAGCCATCCGCCGTGCTCCCCGCGAGCCATGCTGCACGATCCGATCCCGGCCGCGCATTGCCGGTTTCCGGCAGTGTTCATTAGGGTCTGCGTGCCGGGGGCCGCTAAGAAACCGTCACCGGCACATCAAGAATCCGGGGGACGACGTGACGGACCGGGAACTTCCCGAGCAGTATCTGGACGGCTACGCCGAGATCGTGGCCGAGGTATCGGCCACGGGGCGACGCCTGACCCGGGACGAAGTCTCTTCCCGTCGCGCCCTGGGTGAGCAGGCCGCCGAGGCCGGCCACGGGCTGCGCGCCCTGGTCAGCTCGCATCTGACCGCCGCCCGCACGGCCTGGCCCGGTACGCCCGGCTCCGCCGACGGCGCGCTGGCCGCCGTGCAGCAGGTCATCGACGCCTTCGCCGAGGGATACGAACGCGCCCAGCTTCTCGCCGTACGTCAGTAAGAGGCCGCCCGCCGCGAGTTCATCGACGACCTCCTCTACGGACGCAGCGACCTCGGCCGCCTCGCCGAACGCGCCGAACGCTTCGGCCTGCGCCTGTCCCACGCGCATGCCGTCGCCGTCGCGCAGGGCCCGGCCGCCTACGACGAGGGGGACCCGGTGCCCCGCCAGGTGGAGCGCGCGCTCAACAGGCGCACGCCGCCACCGACGGCGGCCGGGTCGCCCTCGGCCGCCCCCAGCCCGGCCCCGGAGGCGTCGTCCAGTCCTACGAAGAAGCCCTGGGCGTCCTCGAACTCGCCGAGCGTCTCGACCTTGACGACCCCGTCCTGCGCGCCGCCGACCTGCTCGTCTACCCCGTCCTGACCCGCGATCGCCAGGCCATGGCCGACCTCGTCGCGGACACGCTGGGTCCGCTCACGACGGCTCGCGGCGGCGCTCAGCCCCTCCTGGACACCCTCACCGCCTACTTCGCCTCGGGCTGCGTCGCCGCCGAGGCCGCCCGCCGACTCACCCTCAGCGTGCGCGCCCTGACCTACCGCCTGGAACGCATCCACAAACTCACCGGCGCCAATCCCACCGACCCCGCCCACCGCTACATGCTCCAGACCGCGGTCATCGGCGCCCGGCTGCTCGACTGGCCCGCCAAGAACCTCTGAGTCCCGGGTCGTCCGAACGGGCTCAGTGCTTGGCCACGACGACGTGCACGGCACTCTGCGTGGGGAGTTCGACGACCTCCCTGCCGCTGCCGACCATCACGCCGCCTGGACACCAGCGCCGGCGTCGCCCGGTCCTTCCTGGCGGACGCCCCCTTCACCGACGAGTAGAAGGCCGACATCGCGCACGGCAACTGGGAACACCTCACGTCCCGCGCCACCAACCGCACCCGGCGACCTGGGCCAGGCCTGTCACAACGCCTGACCAGGCCTTCCCATCGCGAGAACCACCGGACCGGTTCCGCAAGCAGCCGGGGAGCAACGGCGTCCTCGCCGAAGCGACGGATCTGCGACACTGGCCAACCCCGTTCGGCTCTGGCCCGTGGTCGGGATGCTGTTGGTGATCTTTAGGCCGTAGGCCGTTGGCAGAGCCGCCGGAGTCCAGCTGCGAGACCTGGTCTTGGACGGGTTCGTGGCGTCCAGCCCCGCGCCGGATCGATGGCGGACGTAGAATGCGCGGCTTCCTGCCCGGAGCCGGCTGGGTGGTCAGCCCAGTGTGGGACGTATGCGGCGTGCGGTGTGTGCGGGCCCCCCTGCGGTGTACCAGAGCAGGACGGCGCACAGGAAGGCCGCTGCTGCGTAGACCAGCGATTGCGTGGCGGAGTCACTTCGTGCGCCGGCGACGAGCGCGCCGGCCGCCGGCAGTACCAGGGCGATGGCCGGCAGCGCACGAGGGCGCTGCGTGATGCCTGGTGCGGTGGCGGGGGGCAGCAGCCGCTCCGCGAGGCTGTAGCAGGCGCAAGCCAGCAGTGTGGCCCCCAATACGTCGCTGGGACGGTGGTGGTGGATGGCCTGGACGGCGGCGGCGCTGACAGCGAGCCACAGCATGCCGACCGCGGTGACGTGGGGGCGGATGCGGGGGGAAGCGACGAGGATCGCGCCGAGGGCCAGCCCGGCGGCGATGGCCACGTGACCGCTGGGGAGGCTCCCCTCGGTGAACCAGACTGGTGCGTGTATCAGGTCGGGGCGGGGCAGGATCTGCTTGAGTACCTCCGTGCCCCCGAACGTGACCACGGCGACCCCGATCGCCGCGCAGCCTTGCCACCAGCACCGCCGCAACAGGGTCACGGCCACGATGACGGCCACGCCCGCAACCAGGGTGGGCAGGGCGGTGTCGCCCAGCGGCGGCAGGGCCGACGACTTGTAAGCCGCCCCCGACCAGTCGTAGATCAACGCCGGTCTGGCACTGGACCCTTTGAGCACGGCGTTCTCCGCCCGCTGCCCGAACGGGGTGCAGACAGCGATCAGATAGACCGCCAGGAGCCCCAAGAGGTACGGCGGAGCTGAGACCCGAGGTCGTATCGTCCGCGAGAGGCTGGGCTCCGCCGTGATTCCCGGGACCTGGCCGGAGGTGTCCGGCTGGGTGGACAGGGTCGAGGAATCTTGTCGGGTCATCGCTATCTCCGTTCTTCGCGGGGGAGTAAGGTCACGCGCCACTTCTGACACACGGGTGGGCCGACAGGCTCGGCCGGCGCACCAGGGATCTACTCCTATTCGAGGAGCGCCCGGCTCTGCCGGCGCTGGGCGGCGATCGCCAGGACCGGGAGGGGTGCGATCAAGAGGAGGAGGACGACCAGGTCCGGCAGGGACTGCGTGAATCCGTTCGGCTGGATGACGATCGCCTGTGTGTGGATGAACGCGAATGCCGCGACGGGGATCAGCCACCGGTAGTCGCCGGTGGCGGCCGTCACCACCCACGCGGCGATCAGCGCGGCGACTTCGAGTGCGAACAGGCCGCGTTGGAAGGCCGGACTGATGGAGATGATGTGCAGGCCCCCCGCTACGAACATGGCGAGCACGACGGGCACCAGCCAGCGGTACGAGTGGCGCCGCAACCGGCCAGGACGGCAGACCGCCAGCACGGCGCACGCGGTGCACAGTGCCCCCGACAGCACCAGGTCACGGGCCGTTATCGGGGCGCCCAGCCCGTAGTAGCCCAGTCCCGCCTTGCCCTCGTCGCCGAAGAGCGTATTGCTGTTGAACGTGGCACCGGCGTAGATCATCGCTGCTGCGGCAGGCAGGGCCATCCACGGCTTGCCGCGCAGCAGGGCGATCAGGCAGACCAGCGGAAGCAGCCCGTAGGGCAGGAGCCGTGTCCGCGTGCCGGGACCTTGCGCCCACGGGTACCAGCCGGAGAAGTGGAAGGCGATGGCCTGCCGGCCGGGATCGATGTGCAGGCCCCAATGCCACACATCCTGCAGGTACGGCACCAGCGCCAGTGCGGCGAGGACGAGAGCGGTCAGATGGATGCCGTCCAGCCACCACGGCCGGGCCGTGTCGTCGACGACGGCACGGGCGCGGGTCTGCACCCCGGCACGCGCCAAGGCGACAACTTCCCGCGGCGGGGGCCAGGAGCGGCCGGGATACGCCTCGGCCAGGCAGGCCAGCAACTCCTCTCCCTGCCGGGAACGGTAGGGCTCGGGATAGGCCGCAAGCAGCAGACGGTTCATGCCGGGGCCACCCCGGCATCCCGCGAGCGCCCGATGACGACGGCCGCCGCCTGCTGCATCCGCAGTGCCTCCCGGCCGAGCGCCTCGGTGCCGTCCTCGGTGAGCCGGTAGTAGCGCCGCGCCCGCCCGTCCACGATCTCCTCACGGCCGGCGGCCACCAGCCCGGCCCGCTCCAACCGCTCCAGCGCCCCATAGAGAGTGCCGACAGCGATCCGGAGCCGCCCGTCGGTGGCCTGCTCGGCAGCCTTGATGATGCCGTAACCGTGCAACGGTCCGTCCATGAGCGCAGCAAGGATGAAGTACTGCGGTTCCGTCAAGGACGGGTTCTGTCGTGTCATGCGTCGAGCATATATCGTGTTGCGAAATATATCTGCCAGCCCCGGTTGATCACCTGCAGCGCCTCCACGCCCGCGAGCGTCGCCCTCTCCCGACCGGCGGGCGCGACGGCGGTCCCCTCGACCGATCCGTGTGGCGTTGGCGCATGCTTACCGCGACCTGGTTCGGGCCGGGCGGAACGCCATTTCCGGAGTTGAGGAGCCGACCAGGCCGGTGCCTCCCTCGTGCCGCCGGGACCGGTGTATGCGTTACCACCCTGAGGCGCCGGACCACTTCGGGCAGGCGTGTGGCCGGGCCAGGCGGCGCGGGTTCAGGCACGGGTCGCGGTGATCAGCCAGGTGGCCGAGGGGTAGAGCACGCCGTCGGGTGTCTCGTGGGCGCGGAGGGTCGCGCGCAGGTCGGCAAGGGACTGCTCACGACGGGAGTCGTCGAGGCCCGTCAGCATCCAGCCGAGCAGGCCGGTCACGAAACGGTGCGCGTCATCGGCGTCGGCTCCGAAGTGCATGGGCGCGGTGAGCGGCTCGAAGTCCGGTTCGGCGAACCCGGTGCCGGTGAGCAGGCGGCGCACCCGATCGGGGTCGGACAGGGAGAACGGCCCGGAGGCGCCCGGCGGTGGCGCGGGCAGGTCCCGGCCCGCCGCCATGGCCGTCGTCAGGGCCAGGAACCAGTCGTTTCGCGGCGGCGGCTGCCAGACCAGCTGCACCAGGCGACCGCCGGGCCGCACGGCTCGGGCGATGTTACGGAACGCGGCGCCGAGGTCGGCGAAGAACATCGTTCCGGTGCGGCTGACCGCCAGGTCGAACTCCCCGGCCGCAAACGGGTGGACCTGAGCATCGACCTGCTCGAAATCGGCGTTGGCGAGCCCTTCGGCCGCCGCCCGCCGCCGGGCCACCCGCAGCATCGCGGCCGACAGGTCCACACCGAGCACGCGGCCCGCCGCGGCCCGGCGCGCGGCCTCGCGGGTGATCTCGCCCGTGCCGCACCCGATGTCCAGCACGTGGTCGGCCGGGCCGATGGCCGCGGCCCTGAGGAAGCGTGTCCGGTAACCGCGCAGCGCGAGGTCGAACTGGTCGGCATGCTCGGCCCAGTAGGCGCCCTCGTCGCCGTCCCAGGCCCGGGCCTGCTCGGCGTTCGAGGGGGCGACCTGCAACGTCCTGGTCATCTCGACCACCGCCCTATACTCCCAATGGGACTATTCTGGTTTACCTCCGAGGGACGGCTATGTCAAGGGAACCCGCACTCACCACAACCTCGTACGCGATCCTCGGACTGCTGGCGGTGCGCCCGTGGAGCACGTACGAACTCGCCCGTCAGATGGACCGCAGCCTGGGCCGGATCTGGCCCAGGGCGCAGAGCAAGATCTACGAGGAGCCCAAGAAGCTGGTCCGGCGCGGCCTGGCCCGCGCCGAGAAGCGGTCCGTGGGCCGACGGCCGCGCACCGTCTACGCCATCACCCCTGAGGGACGGGGCGCGCTCGCCGCATGGCTTCACGAGCCCGGCGCCGGCCCGGCCCTGGAGTCGGAACAGCACTTGAAGGTCTTCTTCGCCGATTCGGGTACCACGGCCGACACCCGGGCCACCCTTCATGCGCTTCGGGCCTGGGCCGTCGAACGCAACCAGGAAAACCTCACCGCGGCCCGCGGCTACGCCGCCGGGGAGGGGGCCTTCCCTCAGCGGGCCGCGCAGACTCTGCTGGTCGGTCGCTTCCTTACGGACTACTACCGGCTGGTCGCGGAGTGGGCCGACTGGGCGGCCACGGTCGTCGAGCAGTGGCCCGACGAGCCCCGCGACGCGACCGCCGACCCGGACGAACTGGCGGAAACGGTCCGGCGCGCCGCATGGAGCGAGGCCGACGCCGAACAAGGGACCCGATCCGACAAAGAGGTGTGACACACATCACGAAGCAGAGTGCAAATTTTGTCTAGTGCAATGATGGATGGGCTCGCGAGATCCGTACCTCCTGGCAACACCCCGCTCACCAGGAGGTCCCATGCCCCTCTCCCGCAACACGATCGGCACCGTCTTCGTGGGCGGGGCGCTGGTGCTCACCCTTTCCGCGCTCGCCTACCCGTCCATGCTCGGGATCCAGAACGCCTCGACGAACACGTCCAGGATCATCGCCAACACCCAGTGGGGACCGCTGACCGAGGCAGATCGCGACTTCGTGGTGAAGGTCCGCTCGGCCGGACTGTGGGAGTACCCACTGGGGGAGATGGCGATGCAACGCGGCACGACGAAGGAGATGAAGGAGGCCGGCGAGCACCTCATCGTCGGCCACGCGGGACTCGACGCCATGTGCCGCAAGATCGCCCCCGAGCTGAACATCACCCTGCCGAACCAGGCCACACCGCAGCAGCAGCAGTTCGTGGCGACCGTGGATTCCAAGAGCGGCCAGGAGTTCGACTCCACCGCGGTCAACATCATGCGGGTGACCCATGGCCAGATCTTCCCGGCGATCGCCAAGATCCGCGCCAGTACCCAGAACACCCTGGTCCGCGCGCTGGCCGACCTGGCCAACGACACCGTCCTGGACCACATCACGGTGCTGGAGAAGACCGGCCTGGTCAACTACGACCAGGTCAACTTCCAGCAGACCACCCCGCCGAAGCTGCCCAAGGAACAGCTCACCCCGCCCGCCCCCCAGCCCGGTGCCCCGGTCGTCGTCCTCACTCCGCGTCCCGACCTGGACGTCAACACCGGCACTCCGTCGCCGACGCCCAGCCCGACCGTCCAGTGACTGATGAGAAGGTTGAGCTGCCGACTCGTCACGATCCCGGATCGCAGGCTGGTCGGGCCTGCGGTCCGGCCGTGGGGCGGTAGAGCCTGTAGGAGCGTACGACCGCAACCACACATGCGGCGACGAGCGCGGTGGCCCAGCCGCCCAGATCACGGAGGGGCCCCGAACCGGACGCCCCGCCCTCCACGCCGCGCGGTGGCACCCTCCCTTTCGAGTCGTACACGACCGCGAGCGTGTCGCCGGGCCGGGTGGCCTGCCCGCAGCCCCGCCAGATGCGGACCCGCAGCGGTACGCCGTCGCTGTCGGCCACCGAGCAGAGATAGCGGCCGTGACCGGACACGCTCCCGGGTCCGCCCTCGACCGAGGTCACCACCACGGACTCCACTTGCCCGCGCTCCGCCAGCACCAGGCCCACGGCCGTCTGGGGCGCCTGGAGCGCGAGGCAGACCCCGAGCACGGCGACGATGCCGATCAGCGCACGCCCGGCCCGCACCATGCAGAGGTAGAGGGCAAGCGCGGCAACAGAGACCAAGCCGCCCTCGCCGTCCGCCAGCCCGGGTAGCCCGTACCAGGCACCGGCGACCGTGCTGCCGACGATCGCACCCGCTCCCACACATCCGGCGAGAAGGCCCTCTGCGACCAGCCACCGCGGCGGCAGACCGATGAACTCGGCCGGCCCCCACACCGTGCTCCGCAGATGCGCCGAAAGGCGCGCTTCCAGCGGCGGGACGGGGCGGCGGCGATGCATGTGCATCCCCTCCCGGTTTCCTCCGTGTCAGCCGTCCTGCTGTGACAGGCCGACGGTCCGCACTGCCCTCGGCCGGACATGCTCGCGCGCTCCGCATCACCGGGACCTGGCAGCGGGAAGCATCCGCCAAATCCATTGCATTATGCAAAACGGGGCGCGGGTGGGGAACAGTGGCCCGAATCCGACGGCCGGGCGGTCAGGCGTCGCGGGTCGCCGGGACGTCGACCGCCCAGCCCAGCGGATGTGGTTCCGCTTCGTCCAGGGCCGAGGCGAGGGGTTCTCCGCCGGCCTCGTTGAAGGCGGCGAGGGCCTCGATGAGGGCCAGGCGCTGCGTAGGGGTGAGCCGGGCGACGATCACGGCGATCTCGGCGCGGCGCCGGGCGGTGACGTCCTCGACGGTGCGGCGCCCCTCGTCCGTGAGCTGCAACAGGGTCTCGCGGCGGTTTTCGGGGTTGGCCTGCCGGTCGGCGAGCCCGGCCGCGATCAGCCGGTCGATCATGCGCATCGCCGTGGACGGCGCCACCTGCAGCAGGTCGGCGAGCGCGACCAGCTTTGTGGCCCCGCGCGTGGACAGCACGACCAGCATCCGGAACTGCGGCAGCGTCACCCGCTCCTCCACCGCCGCGAGTGAGCGGGCGGAGACCGCCACCAGCAGCCGGGATGCGGTCAGCACCGCACGGGTGACCGTGTCGACATCGTCCAGGGCCCCCGCGGGGGTCTCGCGCTGCGGCATGTGTCCTTTCTACCGTGCCGAAGTCCCTGCTCACTCAGGTGATGGGAGCAGATTTTCCTTCCTCATGACCGTGGTACCGGATCAGGAGCATCGCCGCGTCGTCGTGGGGCGGCCCGCCGGCATGCTGGGCGAGGTCGGCGCGCAGGGCATCCAGAGCGCGGTGTGCGTCGGAGGCCTTCAGCAGGTGCGCACGCTCGCCGAGCGGATAGAAGCGGCTGTCCTCGTCGCGGGCCTCGGTGACGCCGTCGGTGTACAGCAGAAGCTGTTCACCGGGGGCGAAGTCCACTCGATACGACTTCGGGCCCTCGCTGCCGTGCAGGCCCAGACCCAGCGGCAGGGCATAGGCGGGAGGCTGCGGGAAGTCGACCGTGCCGTCGTGACGTACGACCATCGGGGCCGGATGTCCGTAGTTGAGGAAGACGGCCTGGTGGCTCGCGCCGATCTCGGCGAGGACCGCGGTGACGAACTTCTCACCCCCCAACTCCCGGGCCACACTCCGTTCCAGCCGCTCACCCAGGCCCACCAGGTCCGGCTCGTCATGCGCCGCCTCGCGGAAGGCGCCGAGCACGACGGCCGCCGTCTCCACCGCGGCCAGGCCCTTGCCCTGCACATCACCCACGATCACCCGGATTCCGTGCGGCGAGGCCACCACCTCGTACAAGTCCCCGCCGATGCGTGCCTCCGCGACGGCCGAGGTGTACGACACCGCCGCCTGCAGCGGCCCCGCAGTCAGTGGCACCGGTCGCAGCAGCACCCGCTGGGCCACTTCGGCAATCGACCGCACACTCGCCAGCTCCGCCTCCCGGCGCGAGCGCATCACGGCCACTGCTATGCCCACGCCGGTCACGCCCATCACCGACCCGATCGCCGCGAATCCCCGGCTCTGCTCGAACAGCCCGTTGTAGAGGCCGAGCGCCACACACAACAGCAGCGCCACCACCCCGAACGCAGCCGTGCGGCGCCATCCCCCGACCAGCCCGGAGAAGGCGGGCCCGAGCGACACCAGCGGCAACAGCCCCACCCCCGGCCCGGCCACGACATCCACGCTCGCGACCACCGCCATTACCACGACCGGCATGCAGGACAGCACCGTCCAGCTCGATGGCGGCTTCCGATCGGTCATGACGTGTACTCCAGCGGTCAGTCAGCGCTCCAGAGCCGCCCGTATCTCCGCAGGCGCCCCTCCCCCTCACTTTTAGACTATGCAAAGGTTGGTTGTTTGAGGTGGCTCTCCACCACAGTCCGTTAGCCAATCGAAGCCGAGAGCCGACACTCCCAACCCTTGGAAGGCGACCATGAGCCAGAGAAACACCGCACCCCGCCGCCCCCGACTCCCCGCCGGATGGCGGCGCGTGGCCCTGCGATTGCCGATCCTGCTCTTCCGCGCCGGCCTGGGCCCCCTCGTCGGAAGACGGCTTCTTCTGCTGCACCACACCGGCCGCGTCAGCGGCCTCGACCGCATGGTCGTCCTGGAAGTGGTGTCCTGCGACCCGCATCGTGAGACCTGGACCGTCGCCTCAGGCTTCGGACCCAAGGCCGACTGGTACCAGAACCTGCGCAAACAGCCGAAGACCCTCATCCAGTTCGGCAACCGCCCGCACGCCGTCACCGCCCACTTCCTCACACCCGACGAAGGCGCCGAGATCATGGCCGACTACGCGCGCCGGCACCCACGAACGGCCCGTCGCCTGTGCGCGTTCATGGGAGTACCCGCCGACGGCGGCGATACGTCGTGCCGCGAGGCGGGGCGGGCCATCCCCTTCGTCCGGCTCGACGCCGACGGACACCGTCGGCACGAACGCGGCGATGCCCACAGGTCAGCTTGAGCACGCGCGCCTTGACATGCCGCACCAGCCGCAAGAACGACAACCTGGCCAAAGAAGTCCTGTCGCATGCGGCAGGACTTGATCTGTGCGCCGCGGTACAGCGTTCGACGCGTGTCCCGGCGAACTGTCGCCGGGCCTGACCTGGCCCGAAAAGGATCAGCCGGTCGCACACCCTGGCCGACGCGTCGATCTTGCGGCACGGCGTGCGAAGGTCAGCGAATGGGGGTGCGGACGACGAGCACCGGGCACGTGGCGTGCTGCACACAGTGCTGGCTGACCGAGCCGAGGAGCATCCCTTTGAACGCGCCACGCCCGTGGCTGCCGACCACCAGCAGGTCGGCGTCCCTGGCCGCCGCGGGGAGCACAGACGACGGATGGCCCTCCACAACCTGCGGAGCCGCGGACACCTTCGGATGTTCCCCGAGCATTTCTTCGACAGTGCGCCGCAGGTTTTCGCGGGTGTGTTCTTCGAAGTCGGTATCCGAGTAGTCCACCGGTATGCCGTAGGTGGGCGGTGGCCGCCAGGCCTGTACGGGGCGCAGCTCCGCACCGGTCAACTCTGCCTGGCGAGCCGCCCAGCGCAGCGCCGCCTTGCTCGCCTCCGACCCGTCCACGCCCACCACGATCAGCGGCCGTGATGTCTGGATGCTCACGATCTCACCTCCGTGTTTGTGCCTTTCCAGGCTCCCGTAAGCACGTGTCTTACGCCAAGGGTCCTTCGACCCTGATGCGCGTCCGACCAGTGCAGGGACGGGGCTCGGTGCGCGGTGCGACACCGAGCCCCACCGCAGGACGGTGTCCGTGAGCCCGCCGGTTTCGTGGAGTCCCTGAAGCCAGGCCTATGATCCTGGCGATCGCCGAGGCGCTTACGGAACAGCCGGACACGGTGGCGGGGCAGCTCGCCGTATGGCACACACTCTTCAGGACCGGCCAACCTCTCGCGCGGGCGCCGCACCCCTGCTCTCGGCGGCTCACAGGCGGCAACCAAAGGTAGCCGGTCACGAGGGCTTATATTGCCCTGCGCAATACGGGTGGGCGACCTCGTTTCGCCAAGAGCCGCGCCAGCACCGAAGACACCCTCGTGCGCCAGCTCGCCGACCCGGCCAACGACACCGTACTGGATCACATCCCCGGCTCCGTGCCCCGCTCGGCGGCGGAGACAGACGCTGCTTCCGGGCTGCGCGCGGCTGCCTTGGCCGCTGGTGTCCCTACAGGTGTAGCCGGACCTCGTCGCCTATGCCGAAAGCTTCGGAGCCCGCGGCTACGCGATCGAGGCGGCCGACCAGCTCCTGCCCGTGCTGCGTCAGGCCTTCGACGACGACACGGTCTCCGTGATTGCCTGCCCCGTCGACTACTCGGAGAACCTGCGTCTGACCTACCGACTCGGAAGTCTCCATGGCCCGTTCTGAGTTGACGGCCCAGGACTCGACGCAGCGCGGGCAGGACCACGCGGTATGCAGTGCCTGGCAGCGGCCTCTGGAGTGCATGTCAAAGGCGATTTCGCTCTGGCTCTGTCGCGACCCGTGACAGAGCCTTCGTTCTCCCTGTAGGCGGCCAGGAGTTTGCCCCCGCTGGCGGCCATCGAGATGGGTTCTGACCCACATCTTGTGGTCCGATCACGGAGCGTCATGGTGATCAGTCGGCGAGGTCCGGGATCAGATCCATGCTGACGGGGTGAGGCGGGCCAACCGAAGAACGTGGCGATGAATCTGTGTGCGCTGGTCTTCGGGCAGACGGTCAACCAGACGCTCAGCCATGAGATACCTGAAGGTCTCCTGTGGCTGGTCGAAATACGACCGCAGGTGAGCGGCAGTGGTGTCTTGGAGACGGAGGAAGGTGCGACCAACATAGGCCGCAAGTCCTGCTCCAACGGTGCCGATCACGCCGACGACGACACTGGAGGGAGTTGACAAGCTGGTCTTGCCAGCGGCGATCGTGGCGGTGCCTGCCACGATGAAGAAGCCTCCCAGAATGGCCCATTGTGCGTTTCTGAAACTCTGGTCGGCTTGCCGGTATGCGCGGTCATGGTATCTCTGCAACCGCTCATTGGTCAGAGCTCACATCTGGGCCTGGCGTGAGTCACCATGAGCCAGCAACTCTGCTTGACGAGAAGCCATTTGCAGTTCGTGGTCGAGTTGACGCCGACGTTCTTCGAACCGTTCGCGCGCCGAATGCCGGGCAGTGAGCAGGTAGCCCCCGGTCAGATACAAGATCAAGGTTGGTAGGAGCAGGGGGCCGATCCTGTCCATGACCTCGGGTGTTGCCTCGAAGAAATAGTCATGCCGGTACGGCAGCCACATGATGACCATGAGCAAGCTGAGCAGGAAGGCAAGCCCCAGAGCCACCCAGCCAAGCGTGCTGAAGGTCTCATACTGCTGGTGCTCCCGAGAGCGCAGCCATGCCTCCCCCTCCGGCGGTGACCTGCGGCGTGGGGGAAGGCTGCTCTACGTCTTGCGACATGAGAGCAGTCTCTGGATCTCTGAGCAGACTGTCTCCGGCGCGCTCAAACCGTTATGGCAGAGCCGACTTGCCCTTGCCCATGCGCCGACGATGGCCATGCCAAGCGGCCTCCGATCTACTTCATGTGGCCCATGACGTGGCGTTATGAGTCTCTGGACAGTTGACGGTTCGTGTGGTTACAGCGAGCTCGGGGCGGCGTTATCCCACCTGGTGTTGATCGCTGTGGTGGAGATCTCGACAGGCGACGACACGGTGACCGTCGCGGCGCGGACGGTGAGCGGGGAGGCGGTCTGCCCCGGGTGCGGTACAGCATCCAGCCGTGTTCATGGGCGGTACCGACGGCGCCTGGCCGACCTGGCGGTGGCGAGTCGGAAGGTCGTACCTTCGCCGACCACGTCCGCGAGCGCCCCTCGGGCTGCCCTGCTCGTGGAGCTGGACGGGCACCTGTATATCCGCTGCGGCCAGGCCGGTGACGACCAGTGGCTGACCGAGACCCTGGGCGAGGGCCCAGGTCTCTCCCGCCTCGGACGTCCCGGAGGAGCACGCAGGCGCGACCACGGCCGTCCCGCAGGTGCCCACACACCCGCGGTGGGAGAATGAACGCTCAGGACCGCCTCGCGGGAGGCTTCCATGAGAGGACGAGAGCCACACCGGGTGCTAGAGACGGCAGTGGTCATCGGCGCGAGCATGGCGGGCCTGTGCGCCGCCCGTGTGCTGTCGGAGCGATGCCGCGACGTCGTTCTGATCGACCGCGACCCACTGGCCGACGGCGCCGACTGGCGGGCCCACGTCCCGCAGGGCCGTCAGCCCCATCTCCTGCTCTATGCCGGCGCCCGGCTGCTGGAGGAGTGGTTCCCCGGCATCGGCGGGGAACTTTACGCGGGCGGCGCCACCGAGTTCGACGTCTGCCGCGACTTCTTCTGGTACCAGAGCGGCGGATCGCTGGTCCGGCCGGTGAGCCGGATGCGGGGGCCGGTGATGTCCCGCCCCTTCCTGGAGGCGACCGTCCGCCGACGCGTGACGGAGCTGCCCCAGGTCACCGTTCGGGAACGCACCACCGGCACGGGCCTCGTCACGGACGCCACCGGTCAGCGCGTCACCGGTGTCCGCCTCGCCGACGGCGCCACCCTGTCCTGCGACCTGCTCGTCGACGCCACGGGGCGCCAGGCCAAGAGCCTCGCCTGGTTGAAGGAGCTCGGGTACGCGGAACCACCCGTGTCCCGCGTCACCGTGAACACCCACTACGCCAGCCGCGTGTACCGCCGTGACGCGCTGCCCGCACGCGACTGGAAGGCGGCCGCGGTGATCGGTGACCCCGCCACCAAACGCTTGGCCATGGTGCTGCCATGGGAGGGGGAGCGGTGGATCGTCGGTCTGGTCGGCATCAACGGCGAGGTGCCCCCGACCGACGAGGCCGGCCGGCTCGCCTTCGCCCGCTCCCTGGACTCACCGGTCATCGCCGACGTCATGGCCGCCTCGCAACCCCTGGGCGAACCGGTCTCCCACCGGTTCACCGCGAACCAGCGCAGGCACGTCGAGAAGATGCGCCGCTTCCCCCTCGGCTGGGTGATGATCGGCGACGCGGTGTGCAGCTTCGACCCGATCTACGGACAAGGCATGAGCACCGCGGCACAGCAGGCGGCGGCCCTCGGCGCCTGCCTGGACCGGTCCGCCGCACTCGACCAGACCTTCACCCGACGCTTCTTCCGCGCCGCGGCCAGACCGGTGGTCGTCGCCTGGTCCATCGCCGCCGGAGGCGACTTCATGTACGAGGGCACCACCGGGGAGAAACCCCCGGGCACGGACCTCCTCAACCGGTACGTCGAACGCGTCAGCGTCGCCGCCCAGCACGACGCCGCGGTCTGTGTCCGCTTCACCGAGGTCGCAGGCCTCATCCGCCGCCCGGAATGGCTCCTCACACCCGCCTTTGTCCTACGGGTTCTGCGTTACGCGCGCCGAGGACCGGTAGGAGCGCGACAGGCGCCAGCGTCTCCACCCCCGCTGCACCCGTATTCGCCGGGGCCATGATGTGCCGCCAGATCCTCGGGGCCATCCCGGTCGAACGCCGCGTGCTGCTCTTCGCCGCCCTGAACGTCGCCGGCCACCCGCAACTCAAGGACCGACCATCGCCGAGTCCTTCCGACCGGGCCCTGGCACCTCTTCGCCCTCGACACCACCGCGCCCGACGAACGCCTCTCCGACCTCGCGGCCACCCCGGCCCACGCCGCCGGCCTCGCATTGGGATCTTCCTCCCGGGGATGTGCTGCGCGCCGAGGACCGGGTGGTGCCGGCAGCCACCCAGCAGGGGCTTGCCGAGCTGCTCGGTCGAGGGCCAGGGTCCGCAGATGGGCAGGTCACACAAACCCAGGCGCCCGAAAACTGCCGGAGTCAGGCAGTGACCCTGCACAGGGCTCATGAGACCGTCGTCATTGCGCGCGTTGATCGACAGCACCGCGGGGAGACGGGCCCGCTGGCTGCCGACGGGCGGCCACCCGTTCAGACAAGGAGTGTCCACGTGTTCGACTGGCTCTGGGCATGCGGTTGGTCGGCGCTCGCCCTGCCTCTCGCGATCGCCTCGCTACGGGGCTGGGCCCCCAAGCAGGTCCGGCGGCGCACGGCTCCGTGGGAGATTCGTGTCCGCGCAGTCGCGCTGCTGGTGTTCTGGGCGAGCGGACTGATCGTTCCACTCGCCCGGTGGGGCGGGCTCAACTCCGAGGACACCACGTTGTTCACCTTCCCGGCGCAGTTCGGGCTGATGATGTTCGGGGCCGGACTCATGTGCGGCTCACAGCTCGGTGAACGGTTCCGCCAACAGGCCATGCGGTCCTGGACCCCTGATGAGGTGCGAGGCGGTGACGGGAGGCCGCAGGGCCCACAGTCCGCCGGCTGACTCAGCCCGGCTTCCACTCCCACCACGTGTCGATCGGCTCCCACTCCGCGGCCCGCTGCTCCATACGACGTCGCTCCAAGAGGCCCGCCCCGGCCGCGTGGGCCGGCCTTGCCGCGCCAGGCGGAGGGTGTGGAGCCGAACCGGTAGGGGGCCGATCTCCTAGATGATCTATTCCAAGGGGTCAGTGATCGTAGGCGATCAGTGAGCGGTGGATCGGTTGCCCGCTCTGGTCGTTGTGCCAGATGGCGGCAGTGAGGGCGAGAATGCGCTGCAGAACACGGACGG
>NZ_VZRB01000062.1:0-20156 GCF_008806595.1 Streptomyces luteolifulvus
CATGGCGTGGCGGCGGTGAGCGTCGGCCAGTTCCGCCGCGAGCCCTGTGGCCTTGTCCTCGGCTTCTGCCAGTCGGTCCCGAAGATCCCCCATCTCCTCCTGTGTCCGGTACAGGAGCAACCGGTCGGGGTCACGGGCCTGGAGCCAGCCGTAGAAGAGCCTGCACCCCGATGGCTGGCACATCGGAGGCCGCCCGTTCCGTGGGCCGGCATCGCTGATGGAGACCCTGGAGAACTCCAAGGCGGTCGTCGAGACCGTCGACGGACGCCCGGCCACCCGTCCGGAGTGGGCAGAGGCAGCCCCCGTCAAGAAGCCCGCAGCCTGACAACCACCAGCGCGGCGGATCGGAAGACCGGTCCGCCGCAGACGCGGGGCGCGAAGCCGGGATCCGATCCGGCCCCGCGCCCCGCGCCCCGCGCCCCGCAGCGTCCGACGGTCGCTGGGTGACGGCCCGGTGTCACGCGTGTGGCGGCGGGACACCACCCGCTTGGAGCGTGGTCGAGGCCGGGGCCAGTGTCGGACGCGACCACCACTCTGATCTGACGGCGATTGTCCCGTCTCATTCGATCTTGCCGCCGCGCGATGCCCTGCCCTGCGGAGAGACAAAGTCGAGTGAGACGCCGAAGGCTCGCCGTCTCACTTGATGTTGTCTCTCAGGTGCGTTTCCGGGACTGGCCGCCGCCGGGCAGTGGCTCGTTGACCTGGGCCGTCTCACTTGACCTTGTCCCTCACCTGCGAATCGGACAACGTCCGGTGAGACAACGGCAAGGCCTCGCGAGACGGGACAGGACCGCCCCCGGGGGCTCGGACCAGGCTGCGGACTGTCGGCAAACGACCGTCTGCCGACACTCGGGGCACGATCACGAACACGCAGGTGGGCAGTGTCGGCAACTCGTGCCGCGAATCAACGTCGGTGAACGGTCTGGCCGACAGATTCCGACACATGCTCATCGGCTACTGCCGCACATCGACGGCCGACCAGAACCCTGATCATCAGAGAGGGTGACCCGCCTCGACCGGCCCTCCCGCTCGGTGCTGCACCTGGTGACTCTCGGCGCCGAGTTGCGCGAGCGCGGGATCGGGCTGCACGTGACCGGGCAGGGCATCGATACGGCCATCATGGAGGGCCGGGCGATGTTCGGGATGCTGTCGGTACCGGCTGAGCTCCAGCGCGAGTTGATCGTGGCGAGCACGAACGACGGCTCGCCTCCGCGCGGGCTCGCGGCCGGGTCGGCGGGCGCCGGCCGAAGTTCACCGCCGACCAGGCCAGGCTCGCCCAACGGCTCTACGACGAGCGGGAGAAGACCGTCCAGCAGATCGCCGGCATGTTCGGCGTGCCACGGTTGACGGTGTACGGGCACCTCGACAAGACCAGGACCGGTCCCCCGCCGACCCAGGAAGACCGCCGCCCCGAAGTCCTGAAACCTACCGGCGGGTTACTTTTCCCTGGGGACAGAGCTGGGAGTCCGGGGCCTATCGGTGGAGCGGTCTTCCCATCCGGCCACGAGGGCGCAGCAGGGTGGCGGCTGTGCGGTACTGCTCGCAAAGCCTCCGGCGCACATCTCACTTCCCGCCGGAGGAGAATCGGTCGCTGACGGCGCCGTAGACCCTTTTGGCGCCCGCTCCCAGGCGTGGCCCCGCAAGCCAGGTGTTGTCGGCCGGGCCTATGGAGGTGTTACTGACCAGGGCGAGCGCGCCGTCAGTGTTCTGGGCGAACCAGCCTCCGCCCGAGGAGCCTCCGGTCATGGTGCAGCCGATCCGGTACAGCGTGGGCTGGTCGGCGTTGACCGACAGCCGCCCGGGCCGGTCCTGACAGGAGAACATCCGTTCGCCGTCGAACGGTGACGCGGCCGGGTAGCCCCACGCCTTGATTGCCGGGATCCGTGTCGCCGAAGGTGCGTCGAACCACACGGGCGCCGCCTGCCCGATCGTCTCCTGCAGGGACGTCGCGCCGCTGCTGTCCGGCGGGCGGACATGCAGTACGGCGAAGTCGAACGCTGCACCGTCGCCTCCGGACGGGCCGCCCTGCTCGATCCACTGGGGCGATGTTTCGGCATAGTCCGCCCACCAGGTACCGAACGGCGCGACCTGCCCTTGGCTCGCGTTGCCCCTCGCCGCGCCCTCCAGACCCTCGTCGTTGTACGACGGTACGAAGACTATGTTGCGGAACCAGGTGCCGTTGGCCCCCGCGTGCACACAGTGGCCCGCCGTCCACACCAGACTGGACGCACCGGGACGGGCGGGATCCGCGACCGCTGCTCCGGAACAGACACTGGGTCCGTCAGGGGTATCGAAGAAGAGCTTTCCGACGACTGCCGCGTTGTCACGGTACGGCGTCTTCTCGGACGCCGCGGGGACCGCTTCGGGCTCCGGGTCCGAGACTCCCGCATCCTCACCCAAGTCGTTCGCCACCGGGTTGTCGATACTCTCCGCCTCCGCCATCCGGTCCGGCGTCCACAGACCCGGGACCACCGGGTTGGAGAACGCAGGCAACTGGCGCTGAACCTGACTGCAGCCGGCCACCAGGAGCATGACCAGAACCGTGAGGCCGGCGCATACCCATGGCGACCGGCGTGACGAGTACATCGGGGGGCACCTCTCTGGGGACGGATGCTCCAGGGCGGGGGGTGAGGACGACAGCCGTGTCCCGCTCGCCCTGGAGTGAGCCGTCAGGCGTAAGGCGTAAGGCGTAAGGCGTAAGGCGTCAGTTGAAGAAGCGGATGGACTTGACCTGGTTGAGCCCGATGGCGGAGAGGTCAGCCACGTTCTTTTCGACGGTCACCGACTTGCCGGTGCAGTTGTCGCCCTCCCAGATCTTGGCGAAGCCACTGATCTGCAGCGACCCCGAGAAACGGACGGCCTTGCAGCCCGGGCCGGCCACGCCCTGGGAGGGGTCACCGAAGTTCGGGCTGTTGAAGAAGGCGGCGGCGGTCGCCGGAGGGGACGTCGGGCTCGCAGAAGTCCCCGTCTGACCGCCGCCGGTGTTGCCGGCCTTCTGGCCGTCGGGAGTGACGCCGAACCAGGTACCGCCCACGCCCTGGCCGTTGGTGTCACCGGCCGTGAGGTCCTTGCTGAAGAGGTAGACCGGCCAGCCGCCGACGGTCACCTGGAGGGCGCCGTCCCGCTGGATGAAACCGATCGACGACTTCGGCACTCCGTCCACGAAGACCCGCCCGCCCTTGGCGACCAGGTAAGGCGGCCAGGTGGTCGCGCACTCACCGAAGCAGTTTGACTTCGACGGATTCGCGGTGTCCTTGTCGAACCGGTACAGCGTGAATCCCGCCCCGTTTATCACCACCGGATTCAGCGCACCCGCCTTGCCGGCCGACAACTGCACCCACTTGCGGACCACCGGCTTCTTCGCGGCGGCCGCCGGTGCGGCAGCAGCCGCGAAGTCGCCGGTATTGGCCTCCGCGTTGTTCTGGCGCGCCGTACCGTCCCGGAACGAAAGATCGGCCCCGGTAGCAGCGGGAGAAGACGACTCGCCGGAGTCGCCCTTTCCTTCATTGTGACTGCAAGCCGACAGCAGTAGAACACCCAGCGCGGCACAAGAAGCAAAGACGGTACGTGCACGGAACATCGAGAAGACCCCCGACGGATAGATGATGGCTCGCTGCGGCGGTTCCGAAGCGATTTCACTCCTGACACGGCCTCCGGCCTCGGCAGAGTTCACCACGCACCGCTTGGTGACATAACCGCGACTTTTGGCATCCGAAAAGGACGCGAGGAGCGCTACTGCGTGACCTTCTCGCCGGTGGGCCCCACGGCGAACCATGTGCCCCCGACGCCTTGGCCGTTGAGGTCGCCCGGCTTGGCATCGCCCGAGAAGCGGTAGACGGGCCACCCGCCAACCGTGATCTGGATCTGGCCGTCCTGGCGCCGGATGGCCCCGACTTGGTTGTGCTTCACGCCGGCCAAGTAGACCTTTCCGCCCTTCTGGATGGTCACAGGCGGCCATTTCGTGGCGCAGGCGTCGTTGCAGTTCGACTGTGACGGCTGGGCGGTGTCCTCGTCGAAGCGGTACAACGCCGCCTGGTTGATGTTGATCAAGTGCGGTGAGCCGAGCGTCGGCGTCGTCACCGCCGAAAGCTGGATCCAGCGGGGCGGTGCCTCCTGGACGGCGGCGCCGACGACGGTGCCGCCCTTACCGGTCTCGCCGGCTTCCTGCGCCGAGGTGTCGACCACCTCAAGCGCGCTGTTCCCCGTGTTCCCACTCGGCGACGCGGCCGGCGAGGGCGTCGCAGCGGGCGTCGAGGAGGCCGTACTCGGACTGGCGTCGCCGATCTGAATGGTCTTGCCGCAGGCAGACACGCCCGCCACGCCGCACAGGACCAGAACGGTCGCGACGACTGTGCGGCGGACGGGGCGGCGTGCGGTGATGCCACGGGACAGCAGACCGGTGCGAAGCGATGTCATGCCTGCAACACGAGACAGGAGGCAGCAAAGGTTCGACGCAGTCGGTGAACATCCGGAAAAAGGGCCGCCCGCGGTGAACGTTCCGGCCCGCCGGACACGTGTCGTACGCGGAGGTGAGTCCTCACCGCACCGCAAGCGAGGGGGTTCGGATGGCTTCAGACGTCAACATACCCGGAGAGGAACTCCAGGCAGCCCAGGACATGTTGGGCTTCGTGCACGACTTCATCGACATCGGGCGGGACACGTTCGACTTCGAGGCGGCATTCGGCCGCGAGCTGGGCCGCGGCAGGGCCCAGGATTTCGAGGACAAGTGGGAGGACGGCAAGCAGCAGTTGCGTAGGCAGGTGAAGGGCGTCAGGGACGCAATCGGAAGCATCCTGGACGCCTTCGAGAAGACCGATCAGGACGCCGTGGCGAATCTCCAAGGCGGTGGGGGCGGACAGTGAGGCAAGCACAGCGTTTTCTGCTCGACGTCCCGGATCTGTGGGATCAGATCGATCTCAGCGGAGAGGAACTGGCCAGGACCCGCGCACAGGCACTGGCGGCGGCCCCGGGCCCTGGGGAGAAGGCCCGCATCAACGACATGTTCCGGCAGGGCCGTGAGATCGCCCGCGCGGCGCGCCGGCACGGAGCGCTGCTGGCCACGGGGACGGCGACGATGTATCCCGAGGGCCTCTTCATGGCGTACGGCATGGTTTTCGCCGTCACCACACCCAAGGGCCAGGAGCTGACGCTGCCGGTACTGTCCGCGCAGCTGGGTGTCTCCTCGGCGACTGGTGTGGTGCCGAAGGACCGGGTCATCACCTCGGTGAACATGCCGCACGTGGGCAGGGTGGCGCGCGTGACCGGGACCGAGGTGACCCGGTTGACCGGGGACATCGATGTGAAGCTGCTGACGATGCACACGATGATGCCGGTGCCGGGAACCAGCGAGGACTTTCTCGTGGTCACCCTCGCCAGCCCCAACCTGCCCTTGAAGAACGAGGCGTACGACCTCTTCGACGCGATCACCGGCACTTTCCGCTTCGTTGCGGAGGACGGCTCCCAGGTCGCGACGGTCCCCGGCGGCGGCGAGGTTGCCTGATCCTCGAGGGACGAATCCACTGGCCTCGGCGTTTCGGTTGGATGTGGCAGTTGTCGAGGCGGAAATGCGAAAGTGGCTCGCTCAACTTGCCTGACACAGACGGCCGCTGGGACCTGTCAGCGCGCGGTGACGGAATACGCGGCGAGCGCGCGGTTGCCGCGCGGCTTGGCGACGGCCCGGAGAACGTCGGCCTGGCTCAGGAGGAGCTGTCGCACCGGCTCGGGCAGCGCGGCCAGGCGTTCCTCGGTTCCGGCCAGGTCGAGGCAGGCAGCGATTTCCCAGTCGCCGTCCTGAAGCTCTTCGGTATCGACCGACCCACTGCCGTCGGCCGTCCATCCAGCCTGTGGCAGGAGCCGCAGCAGCCCCTCGCGGGAGAAGGCAGTGCGGACATTGGCCTCGCCGTGCGATCCGGCGGCCTCGATCTGCCCCTGGATCAGCACGGCGAGGAGGTGCGCCAGCTGGTCGCCAGAGGTGGGCGTCAAGTCCCACTCGGTGAACCATAGTCGCCGAGCCCACGGCCGTACCCGAGCCAGTGTGTCCTGCAGTTGCTTGAGCGAGGCGAAGTACCAGGAGCAGTGCGCGAGCACCACGTGGTCAAAGGCGCCTTCGGAGAAGTCGACCGAGGGGTCGAGGACGTCCGTGCCGAAGCGGAAGTCGATGCGCGGCCCGAGGGGGCCCGCCGCGAGCCGGGCTGCCGATTCCCCGAGCGTAACCGGCGCCCCGTAGGAGGGCTCGGCCACGTCGACGGCCACCACACGCCCCTTGGGTCCGGCCGCCTCTGCGAGGACAGCGGTCATGTCGCCCTGTCCGCAACCCAGTTCGAGGACGGTTGAGCCGGGAGCGATGTGCCAGCTCGCCACGAGCGCGGCCCGGTGGCGAGTCTGGGACAGCTGAATGTCCGGGCCGTGATCGGCGGCGGCCATGCCGGCCGCGAGGGAATGGGCCTTGGCCCGGAGGTCGGCGTGGTTCACAAGATCCTTGGTGGTATCGACGGCCAGTGCGGCCGGTTCGGGCGAGAAACCCGGGCGGCGGCGCCCTCGACTTGCTGGGCAACTCTGCAATGCCGCAGCCGGAGTCCGCGGCCCCGCGCCCAGCAGTCGGCGGCAGCGGTAGAGCAGCCGGCCATGTCAGCCGTGAACCCGCTGCGGGGCCGGGGCCGCAGCGAGGCCGGTCAGGATCCGGCCGCCCTTCGGTTCTTTCCGCAGCGGGCCGAAAGGTTCTCGGTCCCGCGAACGGGGAGGCGCACCCCGCGGGGGTTCGAAGGTGCACCTCCGGCTCAGGGGTCAGGAATCCGCTTCGGACAGCGGCACCTGTACGGTACGCAGCAGTCCGTCGCCCAGGTGGAGCAGACCCCGGCCCGGTTGCGGTGCCTGACCGACCACACCGCGGCTCAGCCTGACGCCGATGACGTCACCGTCGGCCAGGCCCTGCGGTGACAGCAGCATGCCGGTACGGTTGCGTTTGACCTGGCCCATCCAACCGGCCAGGCTCAGCGACAGCGACTCGGCGTTACCCGCCGCCAGCAGGCCCCACCCGTTGCCCGCGCCGCCTCGGGCGAACAGGGCGAGGTCCGAGTCGATCTCGGCTCCCATGAACAGCTCGGCGTCGTCGACGACGATCACCCCGCTCTCCTCGGGCACAGTGCCGAGAACCTGCCGGAAATCGGCGGCCGACACCTCCGCGTCGGTGATGAGCGCGGCGATCCCGGGACGGCCCTCGAGGCTGCGCAGAGGTGATCGCCTCGGGGCGAGCACGATCAGGCCCGCCCCGGCGGCCAGCAATGAGTGCGCGGCGGTGAGCAGCGCAGTGCTGCGGCCGGTGCGCGGCGGTCCGGCGATGACGAAGGTCGGCACGTCGGCGAGGTTGGGGCCGAGCGAGGTGAGGGTGTCGCCGCCGACCGCGACCAGCGGCCGCATCGGACCGCCGCGGGTATGCAGGGCGAGCGCGTCGGCGTACGAGATCCGGTCGGGCAGCACGTCCAGCCGCAGAGCGCGGCGCCCCGCCGGCACACCGGCCTCACGCTCGGTCAACTCCCGGCCCAGGTTGAGGAGGAACTCGGCCTGGGCGGCGCCGGACAGGTCGTCGCCGAGGACCGCGATCTGCGCCTCGCTCAGGTCCTGGGTGCGGATGCCTCGCCCGGGTGGGGGGTCGGAGGGTGCCGACCGGGTCGGGATGGCGACGCTGGAGTAGTCCTGGCGGTCGTTGAGCCTCAGGACGATCTTGTCCTCGGTGGTACCGGAGAACCGGCTGTTGCCCAGCACCCGGTCGCCTGCCAGCACGACATGGATCCCGACGCCCGCGCCGTCACGCAGCAGCCGGATCATCCGCTCCATGTAGCTGCCGTTGTCGAACGAGGTGAACTCGCGCTCGAAGACCTCGAAGCGGTCGACCATCAGCACGATGTGGGGCAGCCGCTCGTGTGCGGCCTGTGTGCGGCGCAGTTCGGTGAGGTCGGCGCTGCCCTGGCCGCCGAGAAGGCTCTGCCGGGAGGTCAGTTCGGCGCCCAGTCGGTCCAGCAGCCGTCCCAGCCGCTCGACCTGGTTGCGGTCGACGACGGCGCCGCAGTGCGGCAGCGCGGTCAGGGCGTTGAGCGCGCCGTTTCCGCAGTCGATGCCGTACAGGTGTACGTCGTCGGCGCCGTGAGTCTGGCCGAGCGCGGCGGCCAGGGTGCGCAGCGTCTGGGAACGTCCGCTGCGGGGCGACCCGATGATGTGCAGGTGGCCGGCCCGGTCCAGGTCGAACACCAACGCCGAGCGGTTCTGCTGCGCGGGCAGGTCGACCATGCCGTACTCCACCGCCGGCAGCGCGGCCTGTCGTTCCGCGGTGGGCTTGGGCGCGGGCGGCGCGGTCCACTCCAGCAGCGCAGGCAGCGGCGGGAGCCAGGGACTCGGCTGCCGGGGCACATCGGCGAGCCGCGCCGCCTGCGCGATGGCTGCCGTCAGAACCGCCAGGTCGGTGACGGCCTCCGACTGTGCGGAGCCGGAACCGCCGCGGGACCGGCCGACGGGCAGCGGGCCGCCGAGATCGCGCCAGGAGATCGCCTGCGCCTGGACCGGCACGTCCGCGCCCGCCGGTACCGCCGCCGCGCCGGGCCGACGGCCGCCGACCCGGCCGGACTGGAAGGGCAGCAGGGCCGAGGGGCCGAGCCGGGCGTAGGCGCGGCCGGGGTTGGCCGGGGAGATGTCTCCGGAGTCGGGTGCGTCGATGATGTCGCGGCTCTCGCTGGTGTCGGTGGTGCGCAGCGCGATCCGCAGGTTGGTGTTGGCGCGGATGTCCGGGGTGACAGCGCCGCCGGGCCGCTGGGTCGCCAGGATCAGGTGGATGCCGAGGGAGCGGCCGCGCTGGGCGATGTTGACCAGGCCCGAGATGAAGTCGGGCAGTTCGCGCACCATGGACGCGAACTCGTCGATGACCAGGAGCAGCCGCGGCAGCGGCGGCAGTACGTTGCCGCCGCGCGACCGCTTGTCGAGGTAGTCCTCGATGTCCTTGGCGCCCGCCTGCGCCAGCTGCCTCTCACGGCGCCGCAGCTCAGCACCGAGCGAGACCAGGGCTCGCTCCACCAGCTGTGTGTCGAGGTCGGTGACCAGGCCCACGGTGTGCGGCAGGTCGGCACACTCGGCGAAGGCGCTGCCGCCCTTGTAGTCGACCAGCACGAACGTCATCTCGTCGGGCCGGTTCACCACCGCCAGCGTGGCCACCAGGGTCTGCAGCAGCTCCGACTTGCCGGAACCGGTCGTTCCAGCGATCAGTGCGTGCGGACCGTCACGGACCAGGTCGACGGCGAACTCCCCGTCGTAGCCGACGCCCAGGGCCGCCCTGGTGCTGCGGCCCCCGAGCGACCAGCCCGCCACGACCGCCTCCGCCGTCGGCGGCTCGATGTTCAGCAGGTCCAGCAGGCGTACGGAGCCGGGCAGCGTGCTCTCGTCGCTGTGCCCGACACCCCGCAGCGGTGCCAGCGCCCGCGCGAAGGGTTCGTACCAGCCGGACTCCGGCGAGTCGGTCCGTACGTTCTCCAGCGCCGCACCGGCTCCGGTACGGACCCTGGAGGTGGTGGCGCCGGTATCGGTGACGACGACTGCGCCGCATTCCTCGGGCAGCAACCGCTCCTCACGGTCGATGCAGATGGTGTGGACGCCCACCGACGGACCGTCCCGCAGCAGGGCGATGACTCCGGGGAGGGACCGTGCCCGGCGCGCCTGCTCCAGGACGACCAGGATGTCGGGGTAGCCGTTCACCCCGCCCCGGGTCAGGTCCCGGCCGGCCGCGATGCGGGAGGAGACGATCTGGCCCAGCTCGCCGATGCGCCGGGCCAGGGATTCGGCGGTGCTGCCCACCAGCGCGTACGCGTCCTCGCCCTGCGCCTGGGTGTGCGGCAGCCAGCGGGTCCAGGACCAGTCCCGCTCACCGTCCGGTCCCCCGAGCACGACGATGCGCAGATCGGCGGGACTGTGGAGGGCGGCGGCCTGGGCCGCCATCCATCCGGCGAGCCGGACCGCCCCCGGGCCGGCGATACCCGCGACTCCGGCCTTGCGCAGGGGGACGGCGACGGGCACCTGGTTGAGCAGGGGCACTGTGGTGCGCCGGTTCTCGTCCTGAGTGGGGTCGTCGACGCTCAGCGCCGAGGGCAGGTCGGTCGTGCCGACCCGTACGGACAGGAAGTCGGGGTCCTGCCAGCGGCGTTCCCACAGCCTTTCCGAGGGCTGGGCGGCCATCTGCAGCAGCGCGGCAGGATCCGGCAGGGACAGCCGCAGGTTGTGCTGCTCCTCGAGTACGGCGGCGTCGATGTCCTCGCGCGCCCGCGCCAGCGCCTGCTCGTACTCCTCCTTCTTCTCCAGGTACTTGAGCATGGCCTGCTTGCGGCCGCCGAACTGGGTGACCAGCGCGGCGATCGGCGAGAGCAGGGCGATGAAGACGAAGGCCCACCGCTGGGTGACGAAGATGGCGATCGCCGCGCTGCCGGCCGGCAGCAGCAGGATCGGAAGCAGTGGGATGGGCCGCTTGTCCGGCTTGACCGGTGGTGTCGGCAGCCGGAACTTGGCGCCGGCGGCCCGCGGCAGGAACCGTGGCTGCCGGTTGAATTCCAGACCGAGGCCGTCCTGCGCCGGTGTCAACGGTGCCCCGGTCGACCGGCGAGACGTCAGTTCCAGCAGGATGTCCCCGACAGCCAGTTGGCTGCCCTCGCGCCAGGGGGACGCGCCCTGCACGGCTTTGCCGTCCAGGAGCGCCATGTCGGTCATGAGCAGCTCGGCGCTCCCGTCGAGCCGGACCCGTACCCGGGCGGCGAGCGTCGGCGCGCCTTCGGCCAGCCGGATGCGGCACGTCGGGGCGCTGCCGATGTCGTAGTCGCCGGGGACGAGGCGGAAGGCCGTTCCCGCGCCCGGTCCCGAGACCACCCGGGCCTCGGTTCGGCCCTCGGGCTCGGGCTCCCGCGGAAGGGCGGCGCCGAGCCCGAGGTCCATGCCGTCCCGCACCCCGGCCGCCTGCAGCGTGACCTGAGGGTCGACGGGGTCGGAACCGACGTACAGCGTCGGCTCCGCGGCCCCTTCGTACCCGGCGGCGCGTGCCAGCTCCGCCGCGAACCGGCCCGCCTGCGCGGAGGGTTCGGTGTCGACGGCGACCGTGGTGGACGCCCCCTCCACCTGCGGGTCACGAACGCTGACGGTCAATCGCACGGCTCATCGTCTTTCTTCTCGGGCGAAAGGGGTGTGGTGACGGGTCGCCCCGGCTGCGGGCGGAGCGTGGGTCAGCCGAGGTTCGAGCCGAGCTGGTCGTCGGTCTGCGAGAACGCGTCACCGACGCTCCTCACGTACTGGCCTATTCCCTGCAGAGACTGGTTGACCTGGTCGAACCCCTTGGCGAACTCCTCGAAGAACGGCGAGAACTTCTGCTGGGCGGCGGGGGTGCTGTAGCCGTTGGCGAGCAGTGTGGTGATCTTGCCCCTGACCTCGTTGAGCTTGTCCTGCAGCTGCGAGAAGTCGTTGAGCAGGGCCTGCGAAGTGGAGGCGGTCTCGTCCGAGTTGACGGTGTAGGCGGGCATATCTCTCGGTACTCCTTACTGGTTGTTCGGTGCTGTCCATCCCTTCAGGGACGGAGATCTGTTGGGGGGACGTCCCGGGTCTGGCACCGGGCCCGCGGTGGTGGGGGACGGTGGGAGCGGCACTTCTGCCGGATCCACGTGTCCGTGGGCGCGGACGGTGTGTTCGTGTCCGGCGACCTTGGTCTTGCTGATCGAGTCCGCGACCTTGGTGATCGTCCCGGTGACTTTGGTGACCACGGGGAATTCGTGAGGGCGTTCACCACACGGGGCGCGGTCGCCTGGAACGCCTTGTGCCATTTCCGTCCCCCGCTGAAACTGCCCCTCAGGTGTGGTCGCCAGGTACACGGAACGGGGGCTGTCGAAGGTTCAGTTTCTCTTGTGAACGATTCGACCGAGTGGCTCCGTGTAGTCGGTGGATCCGGAAGGCACACCAGAGGACGTGGACGGACGACATGAGCAACGGCAGCAGTGCCCCGCCCCCGCAGAGGCCGGGAATCGGCAACACATACCGCGGTGCGCGTACCGCGCTGCGTGCCCTCGCCGTCCTCCTCGTCGGCTGCCTCGCAGCACTGGGCGTGGCCGCGTCCGCGACCGCGGCGGACGGTGACGACCTGATCAAGGTGTTCGTCGTCCAGGACCCCGCACAGACCGGGGGACAGCTGGCCACCCTGGCGTCCGTCGCCGCCAGCACACTGGGCGACGCTTCGCGGGCCGGGGAGATCCTCGACCTGAACCGCGGGCTGGCCCAGCCGGACGGCGGTGCGCTGAACGGCGCGGACGACCAGTTGCGTCCGGGCTGGATTCTGCGGCTGCCACCGGACGCCTCGGGGCCCGATGTGCAGCAGGCCCGGGACACCGGGAACCAGGGAACCGCTTCCTCCGCCCCGGACGGGGCGGGTGCACCGGGTGGCGGCAGCGGCACGACAGCCGCTGGGTCCACCATGTTCACCATTCCGCTGGCCGCGGCCATCGCCGTGCTGGGTGCCATCGTCCTGGCGCTGGTCACCGCGGGCATCGTGGGCAGGCGCAAGGTGCGCGGGGTGTACGGCGCCGTGATGCGCGCGGTCCATGGGATGGGTGCCCCGGTCAAGCGGCGGCGGCGGCTCATGCTGCGCCGTGCGATGGGACGGCGGTTCGCCACCGACGCCGACTCGGTACGGCGGGCGTACGGCACGGTCGCCGAATTCGCGGCCGGACGGCCTCGACCGGAGACCCCGGTGTACGCACTGCGTGTCGACAACGCCGGTGCGACGGTGTGGCTGTCGGCCTCCGACGCGCTGGAGGCACCGTGGCGGAGCATCGACGGCACGCGCTGGCGACACGCCACCGCCGGGGCCGGCTGGCTGGACGGCCCTGTGGACGGTGGTACGGCATCGTGGGCGGCGACCTCCGCCACGTGCCTGGTGCGGGTGGGGACCGACACCGAGGGCGAGGCCGTTTTCGTGGATCTCAGCCGACTCGACGGTGTCCTGAGTGTGACCGGTGATCACGGCGTGGCCCGCGACGTGGTGCAGAACGTGCTGGCGGAGATCGCGCGCATCCGGCCGGACACACCGGTGACCGTCCTGCGCGGCGCGGACGGCGCTCCTCCTCCCGCCCTTCCCGCCGGCCTGACACAGCTCGGCCGAGCCGACCTTCCGGCTGCCACGCCGTCCACAGCGGTGCACGGCACCGTGCGCGCAGCCGCATCACGGCGCCCGGTCCAGGGCCTCGTCGTCGTGGCGGGCACCCCGACCGGGCAGGAGGCCGCAGAGTTGGCCGCGCTGTGCGGACCCGGCGGTGCGGGCTGGACGGGGCTCGTGTACGGCGAGGTGAGCGGTGCGCACTGGCGTTGGTACACCGATGCCGACGGCGATGTGGACATCCCGGCGCTGGATGTGAAGCTGACCGTTCCGGCATGACTCAGATGCCCGTGGCGAAGCGGACGGACCGGCCCGGCCCGGCCCACCCTGCGCTGTGCACACCGGTATGGGCAAGACCGGGCCGGAGGTCGGCCTACCGTGCGCAGGTGCCCGCGCCTGTCTTCACCTTCGCGCGCAGGCTGTTGAGCGCGTAGTGCTGACGGGATTTGACGGTGCCTGCCGGTATGCCGAGTATCCGAGCCGTCTCCTGCACGGTCTTGTCGCCGAGGTAGGTGTGCAGCAGCACCTCACGGTGCTCGTAAGGCAGTTGCCGCAGCAGGGCTGTCACCTCGGCCCGAACGATCACGGCGTCGGCATCATCGGGCCGAGCCATGTCGCGTTCCTCGGCGCCGACCGTTTCGTGGCGGTGGGTGGCGCTGCGCAGCCGGTCGACAACCAGGTTGCGGGCCACAGTGAGCAGCCAGCCCCGTACCGAGCCCTCGTTGCTGTAGAGCCGCTCCAGGTGATGCCAGGCGCGGATGAGGGTTTCCTGGACGATGTCCTCCGCGGCGTGGCGATCGTTCAGCAACTTGTCGACGTAGGCGCGCAGCGCCTTCGCGTGGTCGGAGATCAGCGTGTGCAGCAGATCCCTCTGGCGTGCGGCCGCCGAGGCGTCCGCAGCGGTGATCATGTTCATGGTTCAGTCCCCGAGATGGAAAGTCGTACAGACGCCGCAGGGCGTATGGCGCGAAGGAAGCAGGCCGGCCCCACCCCCCGGTCCGGGTGTCGATGGCCGCCCGCCAGCACGTGGTTCGTGGCAATCGCGGTGAGGTCCCTGTGCATGCGGTCGCGGCGAGCGTAAGCAGCGGCCACTGCCGGAACGCTGACGAATTTCTGACGTTCGTAGGCGCGACCGGAAACACGGTGCTTCTCCGCAACAGCCATGTGACACTGCGCAGTTGGCGTACACCCAACGCAAGTGCGGCGAATGGCGCTGTGTTGGTCGCCGGGCCGCTCCACTGTCGGACGGGCTGCAGGCCGCTGCAGCCCGATGCGTTCACGGACGGGCGGGAGCGCAGTCCGCCGCCGCCGGCCGCTGTGCAGACAGTGGTCCAGCATCCGGCACCTGGGGCTCGTTCAACTCCCGCCCGAGCCGTGTGCTTGGCCGAGCTCCGCGCCGTAGGCGCGCAGCAGTTCATCGCAGCCGAAGCGACCCGGCTCGGTCTCGGACACCAGATGGGCGCGTACCAACTCCGTCAGCAGCGGCCGGACTTGGCTTGGCTCCCGGCCCGCCAGGCTCGCCACCGCGGCGACGGAGGTGTGAGGTCCCGGGTGCAGACCCAGCAGCCGGAAGAGTCTCGCGGCCTCCGGGAGTGAGGGCGTCGTAGGACCAGGAGAACACACTGCGCGCGTCCGCGAGTGGCACCTCACCGGCGAAAGCGTCGAGACTGCCTTGGCTCTCACGCAGCTCGGCCGCGATGGCGGAGAGGGAGAACACCGGGTTCACCGCGGCTCGGGCGCTCACGATGGCCAGCGCCCCCTGCAGGCGCCCGCACCGTGCGACGATCTCGGCAGCCGCGCGGGATTCACGAGCGACCCGGTCGGTATCGAGCCGACGAAACAGGAATTCCAGGGCGTCAGCCTGACTGAGCAGGTCCAAGGTGACCGAGTGCGCGGCTTCGCCGGCCACCAGACCGTGGAGTTGGTTGCGACTGGTGACCAGGACCAGACAGCCGGCCGACGCGGGCAGCAGCGGGCGCACATGCTCGGAATCCCGCGCGTTGTCCAGGACGACCAGCACCCGCCGGTCGGCGAGCAGCGTCCGGTACAGCGCGGCCTGCGCGTCAAGACCCGTGGGCATACGGTGCGCCGCCGCGCCGAACGCATCGAGAAAGGACCGTATCGCCTCTGCGGGGCCCACCATCGGACCGGTCGGATGGAATCCGCGCAGATCGACGTAGAGCTGCCCATCCGGGAAGCGGTCGGCGACCTGATGGGCCCAATGCACGGCGAGCGTGGTCTTGCCGCTCCCGGCCATGCCGCCGATCGCGGTGACCAACGGCGCCGACGGTGTCTGGCCGATCGGGGACAACATCGCGTTGAGCCGGGTGAGTTCGCCGCTCCGGCCGACGAAGAGCGCGAGGTCCGCAGGCAGTTGGGCGGGCCGAGTCGTGGCGGTGATGCCCTGCGAGGACCCCACCCCTACGTCGTCCGGCTCTGCGATACGTTCGCCGACGACGAACCGCGCGCCGTCGGCAGCCGTCGCCGCCGGGCCCGCGGGAACGGTCTGGCGCAGTACCTGTTTCTGGGCGGCCCGCAGTTCAGGACCCGGGTCCAGGCCGAGCTCGTCCGCGAGCCGGGTACGCGCCGTCCGGTAGACCTCAAGGGCCTCCCCTGATGGCCGGTTGCCGCCAGCAACACGACCAGCCTGGCCTGAAGCGCTTCGTCCAGCGGATGCTGTGCGACCGCCCGTCTGAGCGTGACCAGTACCCGTGCGCTGAGCCCCGGACCGGAACCCAGCGCGCAGTCCGCCGCTTCTTTGACGGCGAACAGATGCTCACGGTCCACAGCGGTGAAGCCCGGGTGCGCCCTCACCTCCGGCGGGATTCCCAAAGCCGCGGGTCCGCTCCACAGGGCGAGGGCCTGGATCAGCAGCTCCGTGGCCTCGGCCGGATTCCCGCTCTCCGCCAGCCGGCCGGCCTCCTGGCGCATGGCTCTGAACCGCACCAAATCAAGGGAGTCGGGATCCACCTGCAGGCGATAGCCGCCGGAGCAGCGTGCCAGCCACCGTGAAGTGCCTCTCGCCGGAAGACCCGGTTCGAACAACCGCCGTAGCGCTCCGATGTGCCGCTGCACCACATTGACCGCACTGTCCGGCGGGTCCTGTCCCACAGGGCGTCGACGATCTCCTGGACGGCTGCCAGGTGGCCGGGCTGGATGAGCAGAAGCGCGAGGAGGCCGCGCTGTTTGGGCGGACCGAGCTCCAGCTCGGTGTCGCCACGCCACACCCTGACAGGGCCCATGAGGGGCCCCGCGAAACGCATGTGGTTGACGTGCTCCCTGGCCTAAAGTCCAGGGATTCCGGCCTGGGTCGCCTGACCCTTCCGGGGCTTCCTGCTTCACCGCGCTGTGCGGGCACGGGTGCCCGTCTTACCGGCGCTCCACAGGCGTTTGGCGTCTCCGCCCGTCCGGCGGCGACGATGCGGCGTCCTTCGAAGAGGACGTTGCGGGCTGCGTTGTGGTCGCGGTCGTGCACGGTGCCGCACTCGCGCCGCACGTCCCCTGCCGGACATGGAGGGGCTTGGGGCCGTCCCTAAATCCGCAGGCCGAGCAGACCTGCGAGGACGGGAAGGCCCGGTCCACCTTGGCGAAGGTGCGGCCGTGCAGAGCCGCCTTGTACTCCAGCATGCCGACGAACGCGGACCATCCCGCGTCATGCACGGACTTGGCGAGCCGGGTACGGCTGAGACCGGACACCGCGAGGTCTTCCACGTACACCGCTTGGTTGTCACGAATGATCTGTGTGGATGCCTTGTGGCGCCAGTCCCGGCGCCGGTTCGCCACCTTGGCGTGCTGGCGTGCGACCTTGATGCGGGCCGTGGCCCGGTTCCTCGACCCCTTGGCCTTGCGGGACAGGTCCCGCTGAAGGCGCCTGAGCTTCTTCTCCGCCCGGCGCAGGAAGCGGGGGCTGTCGATCTTTCTGCCGTCGGACAGCACGGCGAAGGCGGACAGGCCGAGGTCGATACCGGCGTCGGTCTCCAGCTCGGGCAGGATGTCCGGCTCGGTGTCCACGACGAAGCTGAGGAAGTACCGGCCACAGCTGTCCTTGGTGACGGTCAGGGAGGTGGGTTGGGCCGGAAGCCGTCGGGACCACGTGACCTTGAGGCTGCCGACCTTGGCCACGTACACCGTGCCGTCGCCCTGGAGGGAGAAGGCGTTGGTGTTGAGGCGGATCGACTGCCGGGTGTCCTTCTTCGACTTGTAGCGGGGAGGGCCCACCTTGCGGCCCTTCCGCTTGCCCTTGAGGCTGTCGAAGAAGTTCTTGTAGGCGGTGTCCAGGTCGCGAAGGGACTATTGCAGGATGACCGCCGACACCTCGGCGAGCCAGGCGCGTTCCTCGGTGCGCTTGGCCTGGGTGATGCGAAGCCGGGACAGCTCGGCCGACGTCACGTACGGCAGCCCCGCCGCGTGTGCTTCCTTCCGGTCGCGCAGGCAGTCGTTCCACACCACGCGGGCACACCCGAACGCACTCGCCAGCGCACGGCACTGGGAGGCGTCCGGGTAGGCCCGGTAGTTGTAGCGGAGCTGCCGCCCAGTGTGCGAGGTGCTCCCCCGACTGTGCGACCAGGCACCGGGTCCCCACCACGTGGGGTGCTGCGGGACCTTCCAGGCCGGAACCGGCCTGAACCCTACGACCCCGCCACTGCGTGTATCGGACGCGAGGCCGTGAGGTGGCCCAGCGATGGCTTTGCGCCCGGGGCACACGGCACCCGGGCGCACAGCCCAACGTCTCCGGGGAGGGCACCGAAATGGCGCGACGGCATTCCAATCCACAGGACTTCGAGCTGGTCGGAATGGACGACGACCCCACTCCTGGCGATCCAGACCTCATCCAGGGTGTGATCACACGTTATCGCGATGTGGGTGAGGCGGCGGAAAAGGCCTTCAATGTCCTCAAGCGGGACGGTGACATCTCCCGCGGCCGGGGTGCGGCGATCGATTCCTTGAACGAGGTGATCGGAGACGATCTACCGGACAAGTTGCGAAGGACCGCCACCTCCTATCAAGACGCCGCACAGGCTTACGCGGACTACATACCCAGGCTGCGAGAGGCGCAGGAGACCTTCGACCGGGCGGTGGACCAGGCCACCGCCGCAGCGTCCCAGGCCAACCAGACGCCGGTGACGCTGCCGGAGAGTCCGACCGACCAGGAGCGGGCCGCGGCCACGCAGCGGCAGGACGATATCCAGGCCGGGCAGGACGCGTTGAACGCGGCCAGGAGTCTGGCTCAGCAAGCCCGTCAGATGCGGGAGAGTGCTCAGGCGCGGTGCGCGGAGGTGCTGGAACGGGCAGCGAGTGAAGCCATTCCGGAGCGAAGCATCTTCGAGAAGATCAACGACTTCTTCGCGGATTTTCCCTTTGTCAAGATCCTTCTGGGCATTCTGATCGCCGTCACGGCGATCTTCTTCCCGGTGGCAGGTGCACTGCTGGGCGGCGCGCTGTTCGTCTTGGAGCAGGTAACAGCCATAGCAACGGGGAATTTCAGTCTGGGCGACTTCGCCGTCGGCCTGATCGGCCTGGTTCCGGGCGGAGCTCTGCTCAAGGGCGCCTCGGGTGCCGCAACGAAAGTGTTCCCGAAGATCACGCAGAACGCCGGCGGCAGCATCAAGGGAATCAAGTCCACTTTCGACGAACCGAAGACGGTGGGGGCGTCGCTGAGCGGGTCCGCCGGCGGCGTGGTCAAGCAGGCCGGGGAAGAGTTCGCGGCATCGGCGGCGGCGGAAGGGGCAACTCAAGTTCTCAATGGTGATGAGCTCAACGCCGGAGCCATCCTGGGCGCGGGCGCGCTGGGCGCGGCGGGCGGATTGGCGGGCGGACTGGCGGGGGGAGGACGGGGCAACCGACCATCGATCCCCATCAAGGGGTCGGGCGGCCCGGGCCCGGGCGGCAGCACACGCTCCACCCAGGGCGGCCCCACCCCGTTCGGCACACGCTCCACCCCGGGCGGCCCCAATCGCACCGCTCAGAATGCGCCACGCTTCAATCCGATCCCCCGAGCCCTCAGGCAGCCTCGCGGACGGGCCGGCCTCGCAGGCTCCAATCCGGGCAGCAACACCGCCCCGACCGCCCCGACCACGAACCAGGGCGGCAACACCGCCCCGACCGCCCCGACCACAAACCAGGGTGGCAACACCGCCCCGGCGGCGAATCAGACCGGGCTTACGTCCCTGGGTACGCCAACAAACCAAGCACAAACGGGTGTCGACCTCAATCCGCACGAACTTGCTGGCGGTCACGTGAAGAGGGAACACGTTGGCCGGACGGACGCACAGATGGACGCCCGCCTCGCGCGAACGGGCAAACGCGTAATATCGACGTTCCACGACCAGCCAACGGCAGAGAAGGTAATTGGCGATAACATTTCCAGACATCAGCAGGACGTCACCGATTTCGTTAATGGGCAGAGATTCCGGCGAGGGGGCGCAGAAACCCAAGGGAATAAACTAGTAATTAGATCAAACATGTCCCCGCTTGACGGGACTCTCCGAGTAGCTGGAGGGCCGGGCCAGCAGAATACAAGCGTGCCGCCGACCAGAGTGAAGACAGTATTGCAAAAAGACAGCAATTTTCAGGGTGACTTTAGAATCGTCACCTCCCATCCGGAGTAGTCATGTCCACATATATTTCGTACCTTGCCCAGGCCTATTTTCACCAGGATTTCGACCTGGATGCCGAAACGCCGCTTGGTGTCGTGGAGATGTTCCGTGATAGCGAATCCGCCGATACAGTCGAGGCGCTGCGGGCCGAGATCGTGACCCTGCTTGAATCAGAGCCAACCGAGGAGGCTCTTGCCAATGTCTGGCTCGACGAAGCAGGCGCCGAGTACGATCCACGACTCGGTGGAGTAACTGTGCGCAATTGGCTGCGCAGGATGGCCGAGACCCTCGCCACTGAGAAGTAGTCGGCCGGGGCGTCCCTGAGGACTTGGACCCCGGAGTCCCACGCCGAAAGACCGCCGCACCTTCGAGGTGCGGCGGTCTTTCGGCGCCTCTATAAG
>NZ_VZRB01000062.1:20166-25757 GCF_008806595.1 Streptomyces luteolifulvus
CGGCAAGTAACATGCGACGCGTTCCGTCATTGCTTCCCCTGGATATGACCGGCGTCTGGCCGAAGTGCCTGCGCTGCCGGCCAGAGGACGGGGTGGACGGCGCCCCGCGGGTGAGCCGGCGTCAGGCCTTCGGGGGATTCCCTCGCATGCCGGATGCGGCCGTGTGCTTCAGCCTGTCGCGGACACCCGCTGCGTCCGGATGGCCGATCTCGTCGAGTATGGCGAGTGCCTGCCGCCAGGCGGACGCGGCCTGCACGTGGTGGTCTGCCGCATGGTGGGAGTCGCCGATGTGCACCAGGGTGTCGGCCTCGAGATAGCGGTCGCGGATCGCCCGGTACAGCTCGAGAGCAGGCTCGTAGCAGGCGAGCGCCTCGTCGTGAGCCCGCAGATGATGATGGGCGTAGCCGAGGCTGTCCCACGCGGCGGCCTCACCGTTGCGGTCACCGATCTCCCGGTGCAGCGCGAGGGCCTGACCACACTCGCCCAGCGCCTTGACATACTCCCCCATCAGGATATACGTCCAGCCGACCTCGTTGAAGACACTCGCCTCCTCGCTGCGGCGCCCCGCCGTGCGGTAGAGGTCGCTCGCCCGCCGATAGTGGTCGAGCGCTTCGTCGTGCCGAAGCCGCCGGTTGGCCAGGAAGGCGAAATAGCGGTGCACCCGGCCCTGACCGGCGGGGTCACCGATCTCGCCGAACAACTTCAACGCGCGCGCGAGGTGTTCGTCGGCCTCCTCCCAGTTGCCCAGTCGGCCGTTGACGAAGCCCAGTGCGCGATGCGCGTATGCCTGGCCGCGTATGTCGCCCAGGCACTGGGCCGCCGTCATCGCCGTCGTCTGCGCGGCGGCCTGTTCCTGCCAGCGGCCGCTGCGGTCCAGATACCGTTCGAGTGTCGCGGCGAGCTGCCAGCTGTGCTCGCCGCTTCCGTGCCGGGTGCCCTGCTCGATCACGGCCAGCAGGACGGGGCGGTTGACGTCCAGCCAGGCCGCCGCCTGCGCCTGATCGGCGAACGGCAGCACGGTCACCTCAGCCGCGTGGGGCTTCGGCTCCAAGTGTTCCCGGCTCGGCGCGAGGATCCGCTCGGCGGCATGCGTGCTGTGCAGATAGTGGTCGAGCATCCGCCGTCGGGCGGGGCCGGGCTCGTCCGACGCGTTCCGGGCCTGGCCGAGCTCCGCGGCGTAGGTGCGCAGCAGTTCGTGACAGCCGAACCGGCCGGGCACGACCTCGAAGATCAAGTGGGCACGCGCCAACTCGGCCAGCAGTGGGCGTGTCTGGCCGGGCCGCTGCCCTGCCAGGCTTGCCATGGCGGCGAGTGAGTAGTCCGGGCCCGGATGCAGGGCCAGTAACCGGAATATGCGCGCGGCCTCCGGCGACAGGAGGTTGTACGACCAGGAGAAGGCAGTTCTGGCGTCCGCGACGGGGGCCTCTGCGGAGAAGGCATCGAGGCTGCCCCGGCTCTCCCGCAGTTCGGCCGCGACGGACGCCAGCGTAAATGCCGGATTGACGGCGGCACGCGCACTGACAATGGCCAGGGCCAGGGGCAGGTTTCCGCAGGCCGAGACGATCTCCGCGGCCGCAGCGGGCTCACGCCTGACACGCTCGGCGCCGAGCCTGCGGCGCAGGAACGCCAACGCCTCTGCTTCGCTCAGCAGGTCCAGCGTGACGAAGTGCGCGCCGTCGCCGGCCACCAGTCCGCAGAGCTGGTTGCGGCTGGTGACGATCACCAGACAGCCGGGGGCTCCGGGCAGCAGGGGACGGACGTGTTCGGTGTCGTGCGCGTTGTCCAGGAGGATCAGCATCCGCCGGTCGGCGAGCAGACTGCGGTACAGCGCGGCTTGCGTCTCGAGTCCGGCGGGGAGGCGATGAGAGGGGACACCGAGGGCGTCGAGAAAGGACCGTATCGCCTCGGCCGTGCCCATGACCGAGTCGCTGGGATGAAATCCGCGGAGATTGACGTAGAGCTGCCCGTCGGGGAAACGTTCGGCGACCTGGTGGGCCCAGTGCACGGCCAGGGTGGTCTTGCCCACCCCGGCCATGCCCCCGATGGCACTGATCACCACTGAAGACGCCGCTCCCCCGGCCGTTGGCAGCAGCATCCGGAGGCCCTCCAATTCCTTGCTGCGGCCGGTGAAGACCGGGAGGTCGGCGGGGAGTTGCGCGGGGCGTACGGTCGCGGTGTCGGCCGGCTGGGCCGCGGCGGAGACGGGACCCGCGCCGATGCCGTCCGAGTGGTCGGGTTCGTCGGGTCCCGCTCCACGGGTCGGTGCCGGGCACCCCATGGGCACGGTCTGGGACAGCACCTGCTGCTGAGCGGCCTGCAACTCGGCGCCCGGGTCCACACCCAGTTCCCCCGCGAGACGGGCGCGTATGTTCCGGTAGACGTCGAGGGCCTCCGCCTGGTGGCCGGTGGCCGCGAGTACCAGGATCAGTCGGGCCTGCAGCATCTCGTCCAGCGGATGCTGGGCGGCGGCCTGCCTGAGCGTGACCAGCACCCGCGCGCCGGGACCGGGTCCGGCCTCCAGTGCCTGTTCCGCCGCCTCCTTGACGGCGGCCAGATGCTCGCCGTCCACGGCGGCGAATACCGGATGGGACCTGACCTCGGGGGCGATTCCGGACGCCGTGGGCCCTCGCCACAGGGCCAGGGCCTCGATCAGCAGCTCCGTGGCCTCGGCCGTCCCCCCGTGCCGTGCCGCATCCTCAGCCTGCTGACGCAGGTCCCGAAAGCGCAGCAGGTCGAGGCAGTAGGGGTCCACCTCCAGGCGGTAGCCGCCCGAGCCGCGCACCAGCCACCGCGAGACGCCCCTCGCCGGAAGGCCCGGTTCGAGCAGGCGGCGTAGCGACCCGATGTGCCGCTGTACCACATTGACGGCGCTGTCCGGCGGGTTCTGCCCCCACAGAGCATCGACGATGTCGTGTACGGCGACCGGATGCCCCGCCCGGGTCAGGAGCAGAGCAAGGAGGGCCCGTTGCTTGGGCGGCCCGAGCTCGAGCTCCGTGTCACCGCGCCATGCCCTGACCGGCCCCAGCACGGCGAAACGCATACGCACAGAACACTCCGTACCGACAGCACAATCTGCGAACCCCCCATGCTCCGAGCCGCACGGGTCGGGCGACGACGGACGAGCATACGTTCTCAGAGGGCCCTGCGGGGCAGGACTCGACAGGTATCGCCGGGCCGGGCCCACCAACTGGAGGCACCCCGGCCGGGACACAACCCACCGGTCGAGCATGCTCGCGAGTTGCATGCCTCAACCGTCGACGGCGATCGCCGGCCAGATCGCGGAACGAGGCGTTGCGACGAGTCGAAGTCCTTGGCGACCTGGCCGACCGAGCGGTCACCGCGTCGGCACGGCTGGACGATCTCGGCCTTCAACTCCGGCGTGAACGAGCGGCGAGGACGCGGCTTCTTCTTCCCCATGCTCTCCATGATGGACATCATCCTTCCGGGGCCGAAGCCCCTGATCTCGGATGTGCGTCAAGGTGGATCAAGCCCAGTGAACCGATCTGGGCCCAGTGCCGTAGACCCGATTGGGTTCCCACCACAGGCTGGAACCCTTGGTCTTCGTGGCATCGCGGGGTGTGGGCCGCGAGTGCAGCATTGCGGCGCATGGGAGGTAGCGAGGGTGGCGACGAGTTATCAGGTGCGGCGAGGCGCCGTACGTCCGGGTGTTGCGGCGCAGCGGGCGCTGTGGACGTTCGTCATCGTCAACGCGGTGATCGTTGAGGTTCTGTTCTTCACCGCCGGCACCGGCAAGAACGGGACCCTCACGGTCGCCAAGTTCTTCGGCTTGCATGCCGCACTGCTGATGCTGTTCCAGCTGCTGCTGGTGGCACGGCTGCCGTGGCTGGATCGCCGCATCGGCATGGACCGGTTGACGGTGTGGCACCGGTGGGTCGGCTTCACGTTGTTGTGGACCCTGCTCACCCACTTCGCGCTGGTCGTGCTCGGATACGCGCGGCTTGACGGCGCGCCGATACTGAAGACGTTTCTTGCTCTGAGCGGGGTGCCAGCTTCGCTGCTGGGCATGCTCGCCGCGGTCATTGTCGTCTCGATCGGCGTGGTCTCCGCCCGCAAGCTGCGGCGGCGGCTGCGGTACGAGACCTGGCACGGCCTGCACCTGCTGCTGTACATGGCGACAGGGCTGTCGTTCGTCCACCAGCTGCTGGAGACGACGACCTTCAAGGCATCCGCGTTCGCAGGAGTCTATTGGTGGTCCCTGTGGCTGTTCACCTTCGGCGCTTTGGTGGTCGGGCGGCTTGTCGTGCCGGTATGGCGCAACGCCTACCACCGGTTCCAGGTCGCTGCCGTGGTGCCGGAGTCGGACAGTGTGGTGTCGGTATACGTCACCGGCCGCCACCTCGACCGGTTGCCCGCCCGGGCAGGTCAGTTCTCCATCTGGCGCTTCCCCGGGCACAACCACTGGTGGCTGGCGAACCCGTTCTCACTGTCGGCGGCACCCAACGGCCAATCCCTGCGCCTGACCGCCAGAGCGGTCGGCAAGACGAGCGCCGGCCTGCGGCACCTCCCGGTCGGGACCCGCGTCTTCATGGAAGGTCCCTACGGAGCATTCACCTCATTGCATCGAACGCGGCCGGGCGCACTGCTGATCGCGGGCGGAGTGGGGATCACACCCGTCCGAGCCCTGCTGGAGGAGGACACGACCGGCGACGTCGTGGTGCTCTATCGAGTACGCCATGCCAACGATGCCGTGCTCATCGACGAGGTGCGCGAACTGGTCGCAGCCCGCGGCGGCCGGCTCCACCTGCTCACCGGCCAGACCGGTGCGGAGACACAACCCTTCGAGCCGGACAACCTCCACGCCCTGGCCCCCGACATCACGGAACGCGATGTCTATGTCTGCGGGCCGCCGGCCATGACCTCGGCCGTGCTGGACGGGCTGCGGAAACTCAAGGTACCCAACCGGCAAGTGCATGCCGAGAAATTCAGCCTCGCCTGACGCTTTGCCCCGGCCGTTCGTACACCGGTTCAGAAGCTCTTGACTCTTCGATGCCGAAAGACGCGCTGGGAACGGGCGTCCCGATCGGGGTCGCGGGGTGCTGGCGCATACGGGGCGACCTCCTCGTCGTCACCAAGCACGGCAAGAGATCCTCGAACTGAGCCACCCCGCGGCGGCCAAGTCCGTCTCCTTCAAAGCAAAGGTCATCGACAAGCAGGACGACACGTGACGGGGATCGACGCTCCAGGGCCTCCCACCGCATGACCCACGGCTCCCGCCGGCACGGCCCCGACGGGCGCGCTCACTCCGCCCCCACCAGTGCGGCAGGGGCGGTGTCGAGCCGGCGATCGCCCGCCGGCGCCGGGCTCCGTTGTCAGGAAGTGGAGTACACGGTGAATCGCTCCCAGGCGTCGTTGGTCGTCCGGTCGGCGACCAGCGGAGCGGTGCCGTTGTTCGACGAGACGTACAGGTTGTTGCAGGCCACGAGGCTCACGGTCCCGTCGACGTTCCTGATCAGGTGACTCCTCTCCCGGCTGAAGCCGGGGGCTTCTCGTTACGCCGGGTTGGCGTCGCGAAGGACCAGCCCGGCCCGTAGAACGTTGAGAGCGCCTACCGTGTCAGCGTGCGCGTGGTG
>NZ_VZRB01000063.1 GCF_008806595.1 Streptomyces luteolifulvus
TGCTGACGCGCTGCGAAGAGATCATGCGCAAGGTCTGCGAGGACTTCGAAGCAGAGCTGAAGGAGTTCAACGGCGAACGCGATCACGTCCACCTCCTGGTGCACTACCCGCCCAAGGTCGCCGTCTCGAAGCTGGTCAACAGCCTCAAGGGCGTCTCCGCCCGCCGGATACGGCAGGAGTTCACCGGCCGACTCAACCGCGCCGTCATGCACGGGCACCTGTGGTCGCCCTCGTATTTTTCCGCGTCGTGCGGCGGAGCACCGTTGGCGATCGTCCGCCAGTACATCGAGCAGCAAAAACGTCCGCTCTAAGGTGCACGTCAGAGCAGTCTTGAGATGCATTCATCCCCGGCGTGAACGCCGGGGCTTTCTGCAAGAGTCCCGGTAACTCTCCTTGGTGAACGCCCAGTTCAACCACGAGGAGTGCACGATGGCCCTGTCCCAGTCTGACCTGATACGGCTCCTTGAGTCACTACGCTCGACCGACGGAATCGAGCTCATCCGCGCCATCGCCGAGCGAATGGTGCAGGAGCTGATCGAGGCCGAGGCAAGTGCCCACATCGGCGCGGAGTGGAACGAGCACACGCCGACGCGGACCAACATCCGCAACGGGCACCGCGAGAAGGTGCTGACCACGCTGGCCGGTGATCTGGACCTGGAGATTCCCAAGGTCCGCACCGGCAGCTTCTTCCCCAGCCTGTTGGAGCGACGGCGCCGCATAGACCAGGCCCTGTACGCCGTCATCATGGAGGCATACGTGCACGGCGTCTCCACCCGCAGCGTGGATGACCTGGTCAAAGCCCTCGGCGGGGACAGCGGCATCTCCAAGTCGGAGGTCTCCCGGATCTGTGCGGCCCTGGACGAGCCGCTGACCGCGTTCCGCACCCGCCCGCTCGATCACGTCCGCTTCCCCTACGTCTACCTGGACGCGACCTACTGCAAGGCGCGGGTGAACCACCAGATCGTCTCGCGGGCCGTGGTGGTCGCCACCGGCATCACCGAAGACGGAGGCCGCGAGGTTCTGGGCCTGATGGTCGGAGACAGCGAGAGCGAGGCGTTCTGGAAGGAGTTCCTGCGCTCGCTGCGAGAGCACGGCCTGTCCGGGGTCCGACTGGTCGTCACCGACCAGCACGCCGGACTGGTCGCCGCGGTCCGCAAGGTGATGCTCGGCGCCGCCTGGCAGCGGTGCAGGGTTCATTTCCTGCGAAATGTCTTTAGCGTGATCGACCGGGATTCCGGAGAAATGGTCACCGCGACGATCCGCACGATCTTCACCCAGCCCACCGCCGGCCTCGTGCGCACTCAGCTGGACACCGTCGCCGACATGCTCGGCGCCCAGTTCCCCAAGGTCAAAGCGATGCTGCTGGAGGCGAAGGAGGATCTGACCGCGTTCGCGGACTTCCCGCCCAGGCACGACTCCGTTGGTGATGTTGGTGGGGGCTGACGGTTGGCGCTGGTGGTGGTTGGCTGGTCGGAGCGGGGTCGCGTCAGCAGTAGGGGTGGGAACGATGTCGCTGCGGCGGGAGAGTCATCAGCAGATTCCGGCGAGGACGGTGCGGACGGCCCGGGCGGCGTGTCCGCGGGGCACGCCCGCGATGCTGATCCGGGACCGGCTGGATGTGCTGTTCGAGGACGAGGATTTCGCGGACCTGTTCCCGGCCGACGGCCGACCGGGGCTCTCGCCGGGGCAGTTGGCGATGGTCAGCGTGCTGCAGTTCGCCGAGAACCTCTCGGACCGCGCTGCCGCGGACGCGGTCCGCACCAGGATCGACATCAAATACGCGCTGGGACTGGAGCTGGAGGACCCGGGCTTCGACTACTCGGTGCTGTCCGAGTTCCGGGCCCGGCTGGCCGAGGATGGTGCCGCTGACCGGCTGCTGCAGCTGATGCTCACGCGCCTGACGGAGGCCGGGCTGCTCAAAGCCGGTGGCAGGCAGCGCACCGACGCCACCCACGTGCTGGCCGCGGTGCGCCAGCTCAGCCGCCTGGAACTGGCCGGCGAGAGCATCCGCGCGGCCCTGGAGGAGCTCGCGGTCGCCGACGGGGACTGGCTGCTTGCGCTGATCGAGCCCGACTGGGACAAGAGGTACGGGCGCAAGGTCGAGATCGGCAAGGTCCCCGGCGGGAAAGCCGGGGTCACTGCCCTGGCGGAAACCTTCGGCCGGGACGGGCAGAAGATCCTGGCCGCCGCCTGGGCGCCGGACGCTCCACCCCGGCTGCGGCAACTGCCGCAGGTCGAGATCCTGCGCCAGGTCTGGGTGCACCAGTACTACTGGGACCCGCGTGGCCGTCTGCGCTGGCGCGACGGCCACGCGCTGCCCCCGGCCAGCCTGCGGTTCGATTCTCCCTACGACACCGACGCGCATTTCTGCGTCAAACGGGACACCACCTGGTCCGGATACCGTGCCCATTTCACCGAAACGTGCACCCCGGGACTGCCCGAGGTGGTGGTCCACGTGGCCACCACCATCGCCCCGGTCCAGGACGGTGAGTTGACCGAACGCATTCACGACGACCTGGCCGGGCAGCAGTTAGCCCCGGCCGAGCACGTGGTCGACAGCGCCTACGTCACCGTTGCGAAGATCGAGCGGGCCAGGCGCGTGCACGGCATCGACCTTCTCGGCCCGATCGCCTCCGACCGCAGTCGGCAGGCCACGAGCGCAAGCGGCTTCGACAGGTCCGCGTTCACCGTTGACTGGGACAAACAGCAGGTCACCTGCCCGCAAGGCGCAGTGAGCCTACTGTGGCGGCCGCAGCGGATCGGCGGCCACGACTGCGTCCAGGTTCGCTTCGGCAAGGCCACCTGCCGGGCCTGCCCGGTCCGCGCGCAGTGCACCACCTCCGCCACCCGGCCCCGGACCCTGGCACTGCTACCCACCCGCGAACTCCACGAGATCCAGGCCCGCAACCGCCTGGACCAGCAGACCAGGGACTGGCGGCAGCGTTACGCGATCCGTGCCGGCATCGAGGCCACTCTCTCCCAGAACATCCGCAACTGCGGTCTGCGCCGCTCCCGTTACCGCGGCCTCGCCCGCACCCACGTCCAGCATGTCCTGACCGCGATGGCCTGCAACCTCACCCGCATCGCCGACTGGATCGCCGATCCAGCACCCACCGGCCGCCGACCAACACACTTCCACGCCCTGTGCGCCGGCACCGCATGACTCGCCAAGATCACCAACGGAGTCCAGGCACTGGAAGAAGATCCAGTCGACGAACCCGCTGGAGCGAGTGAACCGGGAGATCAAGCGCAGGATCGACGTCGTCCCGGTCTTTCCCAACGACGACGCGCTCATCCGGCTGGTCACCGCCGTGCTCTTCGAAATGCACGACGAATGGATCGCCTTCCCCCGCCGCTACCTTCCCGAAGGCAGCATGGGCGAGATCTACCGCGAAAGCGCCCCGGCGCTGCCCAACACTCCGAACACGCCCGCCAGTTGATCCGCAACACCACGACGAGGGGCACGATCTGCGCAGACTCTTGCCGCGGCTCCCGAGGCCAGTAGGGCCAAGGCCTCTGCATTGTGCTCGGACGGCTGGCTCGCGCTCCTGCGCGGAGACCACGGCGCCGCCGCCTCACGGGTGGCCCAGTGCCGTACCCTCGCAAAGACCCTGGCGGATGAGCGTGCCGGCGCGGACGCAGAACTGCTCGCCGCGCTGGCCGAGCTCTTCCAGGACGACTTCTCATCCGCCATCTTCCTGCTTGAGTACACCCTTTCCCGCTACCGGGCGCACGGCGCGCTCGGTGTGCGGCACTCACTGTGGCCGACGAACGGCTCGCAACCTAGGCCATGCACCCACCGGGACCGAGAGGTCACGACCCTACCCATGAGGGCTGCAGAAGGGATGGTCCTCTGATGAGCGATCTTGCGCACGCCGACAGCGGACGCGTCCGTGTGGACTACCACCACTTCCTCATCTATGACCCCGAAGCACCTGTGACCGAGGAGGAGCTGGACGTCTCACACAGCGGCCTCATCGCCCTCGGCGATGGTCAGGTGGAGATCCACACCGGCATCCACAGCGGCAACGCGCAGGTCACCGTGGCCGCACACCGCACCGCCCCGGAGGCCGACCCCGGACCGTGGCAGGAGATCGTGGAAGTGTCCGTGCACACCCCATCCGGCGCACTGCTCGTCGGCGCGGTCATGGACGACATGGAGGAAGAACTGCCCTCGCTGGCGGCCTCCGGCCCAGGCGACTATCGGCTGCGGGTACACGCCCGCGGCCGGGACACCGCCGTGGACCTGACCACACGGGAGATCACCGAGCGCTATCTGATCCAGGGCTGGCCGGCCCCGCCGGCACCCCTGCAGATCCTGCGAACCGGCGACCGCTACGGGGCACAGCAGCGCTCATCCGCACCTCCTAGCGCTCCCGTGACCAGCCGCCCCGCCCGTGACCAGTCCGCCCAGGAACGCGACATCCTGCACCGCTCCCTGCGCAACGAGCAGTAGTGGTGGTGCGTCCGGTGGGCTCTGGGAGAGTCACCACCTCGTTGGTGACGGTCTTCTGCACGCCTGGGGCGGCGCATGCTGATCGGCGCAGTCGCGGTGCGGCGTGGGGCGTGCTGTCCTGGGATGGTAGGCAGGGGAGTGCACCGATGCGGCATCTTGGGGCTTTCGTCTCCGCCCGGTCGCCCGCGCCGACCGGAGCGGGTGGGGGGTTGCTGCCGGCGCGGGAGCTCGCGGTGTCCTGGCTTCTGGTCGTCGCGATCGCGGTGCCGGCCTGGGTGCTGACCGTGGGGCAGGCCCGGGACATGGGGGTCGGGCCCGGCACGATGGGGATGGCGCTGCCGCTGTTCCTGTTGCTCTGGGTGACGATGATGGCGGCCATGATGCTGCCGTCCATGGCGCCGGTGGCCGTCACCTGGGTACGGGGGATCGGGCGGCGGTCGTCCGGGTGGAGCCGGGCGGGGCGCACCCTTGAGTTCGCGGGCGGGTATCTGCTGGTGTGGACCGGCTTCGGGCTGCTCGCCTACGCGGCCCTGGCCTTCACCGGTGACCTCGTCGACGATCATCCCACCGCTGGACGCTGGATCGGCTCGGTCGCCTTCCTCCTGGCGGGCCTGTACCAGCTCGGCCCCCTCAAGAACGTCTGCCTGCGGCACTGCCGCGACCCCATGAGCCACCTGGTGCGCTACGCCGGGTTCCGGCAGCCGGCCCGCGATCTGCGGGTGGGCGTCCACCACGGCGCCTACTGCGTCGGCTGCTGCGCGGGACTGATGGTCGTCCTCGTGCCGCTCGGGGTGATGAACGTGGCGGCGATGGCCGGGCTGGCCGTGGTGATCTTCGTGGAGAAGCTGTGGTCACGGGGGCCCCTGCTCGCCCGGGTGCTGGGCGTCGCCTTCCTGGTTCTGGCCGTGCTGGCGCCGTTCCAGGACTGGCTGCTGCCGGGGCTGCGGGAATCGGCGCCTTCGATGGGCGGCATGTGAACAACTGCGGCAAGCTGGAAAAAAGGAGGCCGCCTCGCGATCCGCGTGCGGGCTCGGGACGCGCGGTCTCGCCCCTACGAAGGAGCTCCCTCGGGCTCGACGGGAGGGAAGCGAGATGACGGAACAGGTCACCAAAGGAACCCGCTGGCATCTGGCCGGCGACTGGTTCGACGTGTGCAAATGCGCAATACCTTGCCCCTGCACGTTCGCGCAGCCCCCGACCTACGGTGACTGCGAAGGCGTGCTGGTCTGGCACATCCGTGAGGGCAACTACGGCGACGTACGGCTCGACGATCTCAACGTTCTGATGCTGGGCGCGTTCGTGGGCAACGTCTGGGCCGGCGAGCACACCGACGCGTATGCCGCGGTCTTCCTCGACGAACGCGCCGACGACCGGCAGCGCGCCGCCCTCGGGACCGTCTTCGGCGGTGAGGCGGGAGGCTGGCCGGCACGGTTCGGGGAGATGCTCCGGCCCGAGATGCGTGGCATGGACATCGCGCCGATCCGTGTGGAGATCGACAAGGACCTCGCCACCTGGAGAGCCGAGATTCCCGGCCGGGTCACGGCCACCGCCGAGGCGCTCACCGGCCCGACGACGCCGGCTGGCGCCCGCGTCCAGGTCTACAACGCCCCGGGCGCTGAGGTCGGACCGGGCCAGGTCGCCACCTGGGGCCGGGCCACCGCCGACCGCGCCGACGCGTTCGGCTTCTCGTGGGAACGCTCGGGAAAATCGAGCAAGTACTTCCCCTTCGACTGGACGGGACCCGACTGAGCGCGGGGATCAATGAGCGCCGGGAGCGAGAAAGGGAAGCAGCGGTGAGGGCTAGCACCGCTCGGGTGGAGAACTCCTCGTAGAGGCCGCCGCACGGGCCGTGTAGGCCATCGCCGGGTTGCGGTCGGCGGTGTCCAGGGGCAGCCGGCCCAGCAGGGCAGTAGCCCCCGCACACGGACTCGCCGCGCCGTGCACCGCAGCGTCGTCGCCGGAACGCCCGAGCGCACGGCCGGCTGCGGTATGCGGTAGCCCGTCACACCGCCGACGGTAAACCTTCCACCCCGCTTCCACTGCCGGCAGCGGACTGATGAGCGCCGCCAGACAGAGCATCGCCGGTATCTACGGCCTCCCGGCATACCGGGGATGCCGGCTGCCGCGCGACGGGCGCCCTGGCCTATCCCCCGCCCAGCTAGGCCACCGTCTGAGGGCGCAGCGCGGGCGCGGGCACGAGGCCGCGGGTGAAGGGATTGGCGTCGGCCTCGCGCTGCTGCGTCCACACCCGCGGGTGGTCCTGGCGCAGCCCCGTGACGAAGACCGTGCCGGTGGCCGGTGGCGAGGTACAGGCGGGCGGTGATCTCGCCGTTGCGGCCGGCCGACACCATCTCGACGTCATGTACGGGCCCGGCGACGCTTGCGATCACCGAGGCTCTCCCTTGTGGATACCCCGGCCTTCAGGCCGGGGAGGAAACGAAGCTCCTGCGGAGCAGGGCAGGAACAGTCGAATCGCCGTCAGGGCGATTCGGCGTCCACCGTCCACCGGCCGACACCCTTGACTCACACGGAATCTGATAGAGAGTGAGGCATGACGCGGCAGGTCAAGCGGGCTTTCAAGTACCGCTTTTACCCCACCGGCGAGCAGGCAGCGGAGCTGTCCCGCACGTTCGGCTGCGTCCGCCTCGTCTACAACAAGGCGCTGGAGCAGCGCACACGAGCCTGGTACGGCGAGCAGCGACGGATCTCCTACGTGCAGTCGTCCGCAGCGCTGACGCAGTGGAAGAAGACCGGGGAACTCGCCTTCCTTTCGGAGGTGTCCTCCGTCCCGCTCCAGCAGGCGCTGCGCCATCTTCAGACGGCGTTCGCCAACTTCTTCGCCAAGAGGGCCAAGTACCCCCGGTGCAAGTCGCGGAAGAAGTCCCGCGCGTCGGCCGAGTACACCCGCAGCGCCTTCACCTGGCGCGACGGGAAACTGACGCTGGCGAAGATGACCGATCCCCTGGATGTCCGCTGGTCGCGTCCGCTCCCACGGGGTGCGCAGCCCACAACGGTCACCGTGTCCCGTGACAGCGCGGGCCGCTGGTTCGTGTCCCTGCTGTGCCAGGACACCATCGCCCCGGCCCCCGCCACCGATGCGGCCGTCGGCCTGGACGCCGGGATCACCTCCCTCGTGACCCTGTCCACCGGGGAGAAGGTCGCCAACCCCAAGCACGAGCGGCGCGACCGCGCCCGGCTGGCCCGCGCGCAGCGGGATCTGTCGCGCAAGGCGAAGGGCTCGGCGAACCGGGAGAAGGCCCGGCGTCGCGTCGCCGGGGTCCACGCGCGGATCGCCGACCGGCGCCGCGACTTCCTGCACCAGCTGACCACTCGACTCGTCCGTGAGAACCAAACGGTTGTGATCGAGGACCTCGCCGTCCGCAACCTGCTGAAGAACGGCACGCTCGCCCGAGCCGTCTCCGATGCGGCGTGGACGGATCTGCGCATGATGCTGGAGTACAAGTGCGCCTGGTACGGGCGCGAACTCGTCGTGATCGACCGCTGGTTCCCCTCCAGCAAGCTGTGCGGGGCCTGCGGCACGGTCCGCGGGAAGCTGCCGCTGAACGTCCGCGCGTGGACGTGTGACTGCGGCACCGTGCACGACCGCGACGTGAACGCGGCACGCAACATCCTGGCCGCCGGGGTGGCGGCGTCTGCCTGTGGAGACGGTGTAAGACCTCAACGGGAGTCCTCCCGGACGGGGCAGTCGTCGGTGAAGCAGGAACCCCAGCGGGCGACCGCTGGAATCCCCCGCCCTTAGGCGGAGGAGGAAGTCAACTGCAGTGCATCGACGGGCAGTTCGGTCAGGCGGTGCGTTGCCACGGGTGGTGCTCCAGGGGGAGGGTCGTGGTGGCGGCTCGATCTGCATGCCCAGCTCGTGCTCGAGCGCGGGGGCGTGGGGGAAGTCAGGGTCAATGAGGGTTCGCCGCCCGTGACCTGGAGCCGGATCACGCCGGTGTCCCGCATCACGTGCAGAAGCTTCCTTGCCGGACCAGTCGAGGCCTGCGAAGTGCTTGGGGCCGAGGTGGCACATCTTGCGGTCTTCGTCGCAGGCCGGCCCAGAATCGCGCCTGCCAGGAAGCCCGCCCCGGGCCACCAGCTCGTCGATCAGCTGGTCGTTGAGTGGGCTTCTGCGCTCCGGGGGCTTGACTTGGTCATGAGTGCAGCGTCCAGGGACGGAATGACGGCCCCGGCGAAAGGGGAGACACCGGGGCCGTCGGCTCATGGGCTATCGCGGACAGCCGGCCCCCTACGAAAGGGGATGCGCAGGAGACCGGCCGGATGGCACAACTCAGGCGTCGTCGCGAAGGGCGACCCTTGTGATTGCTGCCCAGAGCGCCTTAACGGCGAGAGCGACAGCAAAGCGAGACGCTAATTCCTTGAACCACGACTCCTTTTCCTTTGTGGCCATCTTGCATCCTCCTACTCCAGACATGCAGTCGGCCTTGTGGCCTCCTGCCAGGGCGGGTAAAGGGGGCCCGCCCCGTCCGTGTGAGATACCCGGCCCCGCCAGCTCCCCTTTAGCGGGCGGGGCCGGTCCCTCTATGCGCCTGGAGTAGATAGGTGCATAGGGTGCATCATAGGGCCCAACTCGGCACCGAGGAAGGCACGTTGCCGCAATCGGCGGCAGCGGCCACCGACTCCCCACAGCTGCCTGCACCACCTCCGCCGGTACGCTCGACCGACGCGTCCTTTGGCAGCGGCGGTCCGTCCGCGGCCGCGAGCGGATACCCCCGGGGCGGGCGCGCTCCGCGTCGGCTGAGCGATGCCACGTTTCTGCCCCACCGCTTGGCTGGCTGGTGCACGACGATGAACTCCCCTTCGTCGAGGGCACCTTGGTCGGGTGGAAGGTCGAGCACCTATCGAAGGAGCGGGAGGCGCCACCGGTGTGCTTCTGGTCCTCGAAGACCGGCGCCACCGCGGCGGATGTGGACCGCTGGTGGCGGAGGTTCTTGAGGAGATTCGATTCGACCTGGAGCACACGTTTCAGGTTCACAAAACGACGCTCGGATGGACCACCCCGAAGATCCGTGCTCCCGAGGCGGCGGACCTGCTGGACCTGGCTCCTGCTCGTCGCCCACACCCAGCTCCGCCTCGCCCGACCGCTGGCCACACATATCCGCCGACCCTGGGAGAAGCCGGTAGATGCTACGCGTTCGTCTGATCAGCCGGTTTGTTGTGGATCGGGACCCAGCGCCGCCCATTCCAATAGGGCGGGGGCGACTTCGGCCATGGCGTCCGGCGAGAGATTGTGCTGCCTCGTGAGGGATGTGCCGGGCGCGGCGGGGGTCTCCTCGGTGCTGGTAGTGCACCGCCAGAACTGCGGTCCGTGCCGGAGAGCGCATGGCCGGGTGCGGCGTGGTGAACGTCTGCGGGCGTGAGCGCCCCCGGTCGAAGTCCTGGCGAACCCTCGGCACCTGATCTCGACCAACCCGAGATCCCAGCAGAGTCAAGCTCAGGGCATGGCCGGCATCTCCAGCGGATGAAGCACGAGGCGCGAGGGGACAAGGGCGGCCCGGTCAGCCGACCTTGAGAAGGCCGGCTTCGACGACGGCGCGGCCGAAGGGGCTTGCGAGCTCGGCGAGACGCTCGCAGCCGGTATCACCCAGGGCGGTGTAGGCAGGAAGGGCCAGGTGGTCGGTGCGGTCCTCGATGTGCCGGCGCAGGGCCGCGCCTTTCGGGCTGAGGGAGTCTTTGTCGAGGAGACCTTGCTTGCGCAGGCGCTCCTCGGCGGCGGCCCACTCGTCTTCGGGCCATGCGCGGCTGGCCTTGAGGAAGTCGACGGGAACCTCACCGGTGGCGGCGTGCAGAATCAGGGCCTCCAGGCCCCCGACGCCCTCGCTCAGCAGGCACGCGACATGGCCGTCTCCGCGGAACTCCCGGAGCAGTGTCTGGGCGTGCCACAGCTGCAATACCGGCTCCTGAGGCCAAGGCAGTGCGGCATGCGCGGCGAACAGCGGGCGGCCCTGTGCGTGTTCGCGGGCCGCGTCGGCGGCCCGGCGGGTCAGCGCCAGCACCTCGTCCAAGTCGGGCAACTCGTGGATTCCTGCCCGTCGCAGGGCTTCGCCCGCCGCGGCATGACGCGCGTTCAACACCTGCTGCGGGGTCGTGGTGTCCCAGGCCCCGTCGACCGCCTGCCGGACGACATCGGGGTTGAAGTTGTAGAAGGTCGAGATGACCAGCTCGGCGGATGCCCGGCCGAACACGGCGCTCCGGGAGGTGAAGTACCCGGCCCGACCGCTCAGTCCGAGGTCCGCGTACCGTCGCCTTGCCTCGGGGGCGAAGTAGATCATGGCGTGGACGGGCTCGAGGCGGCGCCAGGCGGCACGCGCAGTCTCCATGGGGTTACCTTTTCTGAGGGTCGACGACAGGGTTCTCGCTGCGGGTTCAGTACTCGCCGTGCGCTCGGAGATGATCGAGCAGCAGGCGGCTCAGCGTTTCGGGCGCCTCCTCGGGGACCCAGTGGCTGACGCCCTGGAGGGTCTCGAACCGGTACGGCCCGTTCACCCATCGCTCGGTCTCCTGCGCGGCTGCCGGGCCGAACGCGCTGTCGTCCGTGCTCCAGACGTACAGCGTGGGCACGTCGATGACGCCGATCGCGCGTTCGGGGCGGCCGGCCCTGTACCAGTTCAGCGCGGCAGTGAGGGCGCCCGGCTGGGACAGGTGGCGCACGTAGGCGTCCGCACTGTCTTGCGGGACCTTTACGGCGTAGAAATCGCGAAGCTCTCGGGCATCGTGGGCGAGCATGCGCTCCTCGGTCGCGGGAGTTTCGCGCCAGTCGATCATGTAGTGGGAGCGTTTGCGCTGATCCTGGTCGGTGCGCAGGGCGGTGGCCAGAGCACCGGGGTGCGGGGTCGAGACAACCGTCAGGGTGCGTACGCGGCCGGGGTGGGCGTGCGCGGTCCACCATGCCACCGCGCCTCCCCAGTCGTGGCCGACCAGGTCGAACGCCGCCCAGCCCAGTTCCTCCGTGATCGCGACCACGTCGTCGACGAGATGGCTGATGCGATAGTCCTCGGGCCGCTGTGGGCGGGCGCCGGGGGAGTACCCACGCTGGTCGGGTGCCACCACCCGGTAGCCGTGCGCGGCCAGCGCCTCGATCTGCCGCCGCCACGCCAGCCCGGTCTGCGGGAAGCCGTGCAACAGCAGCACCGGGCGTCCGTCGGGCGGACCTGCCGCGATCGCATCGAATACGCCCGCACCCGTGGAGATGCTCAGCTGAGTCACGATCCACCCTTCGTACCGACTGGTCGGTACTCTTCAGGGGGAGGGCAGGGCTGTCAAGGGTGGATTGTGGTTGAACTTGACGCCGGATTCAACTATAACCGGTCGGAAGGCCGACCCCTGTCACCCCAGTTGGCGTTCGGCACCGCCTACCGGCAATCGAGCCCGTCCGGCTCACGGAGCTCGGAGTTCAGGCCCAGCCCCCCGAAGCCCAAACGAACCGGACCAACAGCAGACAGTGAGGCGACATGAGGGAAGCAGTCATCGTTTCGACGGCGCGGACGCCGATCGGGAAGGCTTACCGCGGCGCGTTCAACGACACCCAGGCGCAGCAGCTTGCCGCCCATGCCCTTTCGCACGCGGTACAGCGCGCCGGGCTCGAGGGAGGTGAGGTCGAAGACGTGATCCTCGGCTGCGCAGTGCAGCAGGGATCCTCAGGTGTCAATGTCGCGCGTCAGGCCGTTCTGCGTGCCGGACTTCCGGACACCGTGTCGGGGATGTCGATCGACCGGCAGTGTTCGTCGGGCCTCATGGCCATTGCGACGGCCGCCAAGCAGATCATCGGCGACGGTATGCAGATCGCTGTCGGCGGCGGTGTCGAGTCGATCTCCTTGGTGCAGAACGACCACATGAACACCCACCGCATGGCGGATCCCTGGCTGGTCGAGCACAAGCCGAGCATCTACATGCCGATGCTGCACACGGCGGAGATCGTCGCCGAACGCTACGGCGTGAGCCGGGAACGCCAGGACGAGTTCGCGCTGGTGTCACAGCAGCGCACCGCGGCGGCGCAGGAGGCCGGGCGGTTCGACCAGGAGATCGTCGCGCTCGACAGCGTCAAGAAGGTTCTGGACAAGCAGTCCGGGGAGGTGCGGGACGAGGCCGTGACCCTGACCCGGGACGAGGGCAATCGCGCGTCGACGACGCTCGAGGGCCTGGCCGGCTTGGCGCCGGTGCTGCCCGACGGTCAGGTGACTGCGCGCTCCTGCGTCACGGCGGGCAACTCCTCGCAGCTGTCGGACGGGGCTTCGGCGTCGGTGCTGATGGAGGCGAAGGAGGCCGAGCGCCGCGGACTGGAACCGCTGGGCGTCTACCGGGGGATGACCGTTGCCGGTTGCGGGCCGGACGAGATGGGCATCGGTCCGGTGTTCGCCATTCCGAAGCTGCTGAAGCAGCACGACCTCACCATCGACGACATCGGCCTGTGGGAACTCAACGAGGCGTTCGCGTCCCAGGCGCTGTACTGCCGGGACGAACTGCACATCGACCCGGAGCGGTTCAACGTCAACGGCGGCGCCATCTCGGTCGGTCATCCGTATGGGATGACCGGCGCCCGGCTGGTGGGGCATGCCCTCATCGAGGGCAAGCGCCGGGGCGTTCGTTATGTGGTGATCTCGATGTGCATCGGCGGCGGAATGGGCGCAGCCGGACTGTTCGAGGTTGCCTGAGGTGTCGAGCGTGACGGACACGGCGCGAACCGCAGTCCTCGTGGACTTCGGCGGGGTCATCACCTCCAGTGTGCTGCGGGCTTTCACCGACTTCGGCGCCTCGCTCGGCGGCGACCCGCACCTGCCGCTGGACCTCCTCGGCCGGGACGAGGCATCACGCACCCTCCTGGCCGACCACGAGTGTGGCCGTATCGACGCCGAAGCCTTCGAGCGGGGATTCGCCGAACGGCTCCGAGCCCACGGCGCCGACGTGGTGGCCGAAGGGCTCACGGCCCGCATGCAGGCGGGTTTGTCGATCGACCAGGACATGCTCGCGCTGCTCGGTGATCTCCGAGCCGCCGGCCGTCCCGTGGCGCTCGTGTCCAATTCGTTCGGTACCGGAACCTACGACGGGGTCGAACTCGCCGCCGTCGCCGATGTGATCGTCATCTCCGCAGAGGTCGGGATCCGCAAGCCCTCCCGGCGGATCTACGAGATCGCATGCGAACGCCTCGGCATCGACCCCGAGAAGGCGGTCATGATCGACGACCTGCAGCAGAACCTGGACGGAGCGGCACGGATCGGAATCGGGGGCGTACGGCACACCAGCGCCGCCGACACCCGCCGCCAACTCGCCGAACGCTTCGGGATCACCACCTGACGATCCACCGGCCGGGCGCAGTGAGGCCGGTCATCCGGCCACACCGCCCGAGGACTCGACGCCGAAGCCGGGCCAAGTCAACTCAGCGACGAGTGTGCGAGCCACACCATCACCTGCTCACCTTCCGGAAGGCACCGCCCATGGCCAGCGTTTTCGATCCTGTGTGCCGCCACGCGGCCGCCACCCCCGACAACATCGCACTGCGCGGCGCCACGGATCAGTGGACCTATCTTCAGCTGCGGGACGCGAGCGCACGGTACGCGGGGGCTTTGGCCGCCGCAGGGCTGTCCCCCGGGGACCGGGTGCTGCTCGCAGCGCCGTCGGTGCCCGAGTTCGTGGTGGCTTACCTCGGGATCCAGGCCGCGGGCTGTGTCGTGGTGCCGGTCAACACGATGTCCACCCGGCCCGAGGTCGAGTACGTTCTCGGCGACGCCGGATGCTCATTGGCGATCGCATGGCACGCCCTCGGCCCCGCTGTCGCGGAGGCGGCAGCGGCGCTCTCGGTGCCTTCTTGGACGCTGTCTCCGGGCGCGTCGGCCACCGCTGCCCCTGCCGACATCGTCGACCGGGACCGCGACGAGACCGCGGCCATCCTGTACACCTCGGGAACCACGGGGCGGCCGAAGGGCGCCCAGCTCAGCGTCGGGAACCTGCTCTCCGCCGGGGAGATCGGCGCCGAGTGCAGCCGCGCCTCGAGCGCCGACCGTACCGGCACCGGACTCCCGCTGTTCCACGTGTTCGGCCAGGCATCGGTCATGATGGCGAGCTTGACCGTGGGCGGCTCGATGTCGTTGCTGGCCCGATTCGACCCGGCGTCGATGCTGGACATGCTGCGCCGCGACCGGCTCACCATCATGGCCGGCGTGCCGACGATGTGGAACGCGCTGCTGCACGCGGCAGGCGATGCCAGCCCGGTGGACTTCGCCGGGCTCCGTGTCGCCGTCTCCGGCGGCGCGTCGCTTCCCGGGGAGATCGCCCGGGCCTTCGAGGCCCGCTTCGGCTGCACCCTCCTCGAGGGGTACGGGCTCACCGAGACCACCGCGTTCGGCACCTTCAACGACATCGACCGCGGCGGCAAGACCGGGTACACCGGCAGGGCAGTCCCGCGGATGCAGGTTCAGGTGCGTGATGTCGACGGCAAGCAGTGCCTGCCGGGTACCGTCGGAGAGGTCCACATCAAGGGACCCACGGTGATGCGCGGCTACTGGAACCGTCCCGCGGACACCGCCGCGGCCCTCTCGTCCGACGGCTGGTTGCGGACCGGCGACCTCGGTGAGACCGACACGGACGGCGACCTTCGCATCGTGGACCGCATCAAAGACCTGATCATCCGCGGCGGGTACAACGTCTACCCCGGCGAGGTCGAGGAAGTTCTCTACGAGCACCCCGACATCGTCGAGGCGGCCGTCATCGGCGTTCCCGACGACCACTACGGCGAGGAGGTCGCTGCGCTCATCGCGGCCCGGCCCGGTTCGGAACTCGGGGCCGCCGAGGTGTCCGGTTGGGCGCGAGAGCGGCTGTCCGCCTACAAGATCCCGCGCATCGTCCGGTTCGTCGACGCACTGCCCAAGGGCCCCACCGGGAAGATCCTCAAGCGGTCCATCGACCGTACCGCCCTGACCCGCGACACCGCCGTCGGTGACATTGCCGCCCGCCCCTGAACCCCGGAAACCAGGACATCAGCCTGCCCCGTCTGCCCCTTGGGATATATGACTATGGCGTCGGATTCAAGTAAAGTCCCGGGGATGGACACCACCGCGCCCGAGGAGACTGACAGCGAGCAGGCACCGCCCGTGGCGCCCTTCTCGCAACTTCGCGAGCCGCCCACGACCCAGCGCGGAGCGCGGACCCGGGCCGCTTTGGTGAAGGCCGCGCGCAAGGTGTTCGAACGGGACGGCTACCTCGACACCCGCCTGACCGACATCACCAAAGAGGCTCGATGCGCGGCGGGATCCTTCTACACCTACTTCGCCAACAAGGAAGAGGTCCTTGCCGCCGTCCTCCTGGAGGCGCAGGAGGACATGATGCACCCCGGCATGGGCCGGGTGCAGGGCACCGACGATCCCTATGCGGTACTCGAGGCGAGTAACCGCGCCTATCTCGCGGCATACCAGCGGAACGCCAAGCTGATGGCGCTGCTCGAGCAGGTCGCCCAAGTGGAGCCGGAGTTCCGTGAGTTCCGCAGGCGGCGCGGGGACGCGTTCATCCGCCGTAACGCCCGCGGCATCGCCGACCTGCAGGCGCGGGATGTCGCAGACCGTGAGGTCGATCCGATGATGGCGTCCCGTGCGCTGTCGGGAATGGTCAGCGTCATGGCCTACAACGCCTTCGTGCGCAGTGAAGGGCAGGAAGACGGTACGCCGGTGGACTTCGAGGAGCTCGTGTCCACGGTCACCCGACTCTGGGCGAATGCCCTACGGTTCCCCGGCCACCGCTGATCCACCCGCCTCGTAGCCGCTCACCCCCCTGGGGTTGGGCGGCTTTCTCCATGTGGTTCCGCGTGGCTCCGTGGCCTCAACTATTGAACTTGACGTCGGATTCAATTATACAGGTCGGAACGCATCGCAGGCCCCGTCAACGGAGAGGGTTGCCGTGAACGTTGCACAAAGAGTCGCCATCGTCACCGGTGGGGGTGGCGGCATCGGCGGCGCGCTGGTCGCACGGCTCGCTCGCGAGGGTGCCCGGGTCGTCGTCGCAGACCTCGACGCGGACAGCGCGCGGGAGGTGTCGCAGACAGTCAACGCCGACCATCCGGGAAGCACCGTCAGCGCCGGCTCCGACGTGTCGGACACCGCCCAGATCCAGCAGTTGGTCGCCCTGGCGGAGAGCGCCTTCGGGCCGGTCGATCTCTACTTCGCGAACGCGGGTATCGCCGGCGCACTCGGCCTCGACGCGAGCGAGCAGGACTGGGACCGCTCGATCGACGTCAACCTGCGAGCCCACATCCGTGCGGCAAGGCTGCTGGTACCGCAGTGGCTCGAGCGCGGTGAGGGCTACTTCGTCAGCACGGCGTCGGCGGCCGGACTGCTCACCCAGATCGGCTCCGCCACCTACGCCGTCACCAAGCACGCGGCCGTCGCCTTCGCCGAGTGGCTGAGTGTCACCTACGGCGATCGCGGGGTCCGGGTCAGCTGTCTGTGCCCGATGGGGGTGAACACCGAGCTGCTGTCCTCCGGGGAGGACTCCGGGGACGCGCTGGGAAGAGCCGCGACGCGGGCCGTCACCTCCGCCGGTGACGTACTGGAGCCCGCCGAAGTCGCCGACGCCGTCCTGGCCGCCGTAGAGGACGAGCGCTTCCTCGTCCTGCCGCATGAAGACGTTCTCGAGATGTACCGGCACAAGGGCTCGGACTACGACCGGTGGCTGCGCGGAATGCGTCGGTACCAGAGCTCCCTGCTGGCGCAGGCATGACCGGCGCGCCGGGCGAGCTCGTCCTCGCCGAACACCGAGGACCGGTGCTGGTGCTCACGTTCAACCGGCCCGCCAAGCTGAACGCCTGGACCGACGAACTCGAGGACTGCTATTTCGCGCTGCTCGACGCCGCCGAAGACGACCCGGACGTACGCGCCGTCGTGGTCACCGGCGCGGGACGCGGATTCTGCGCCGGAGCCGACCTGCAACGGCTGCAGGCGGTCGGCGAGGTCTCCGAGGCGGACAGGGCACGGCGCCGTCCGCGGGACGTTCCGCGGACCCTGCGTAAACCGCTGATCGGAGCGATCAACGGGGTGGCCGCCGGCCTGGGCATGGTGGAGGCGCTCTACTGCGACGTTCGCTTCGGGTCGCCCTCGGCCCGGTTCACCACCGCATTCGCGCAACGCGGGCTGATCGCCGAGTACGGGATCTCCTGGCTGTTGCCCCGCATGGTGGGGCACAGCCGGGCAGCGGACCTGTTGCTGTCGAGTCGCATGGTGGATGCCGAGGAGGCCTTCCGAGTCGGACTCCTCGACCACCTGGTCCCCACCGGCAGCGTGGTCGACGCCGCTGTCGCGTACGCCGCCGATCTGGCGAGCAGCTGCTCCCCGGCATCCATGGCCACCATCAAGAGCCAGCTGAGCAACGACGCGGACGGCACCTACGCCGATTCCGTGACCCGGGCGGAAGGCCTCATGCTCCAGGCCTTCCGCGGGTCCGACGTCATCGAGGGCGTGGCCAGTCATCTGGACAAGCGCCCGCCCAACTTTCCCTCCCTCCCCGTAAGGAGTTCGGATGTCCCTGTTTGAGATGTCGGACCGCGCCAAGAAATACCGGGCGGATCTGCTCGAGTTCATGGATGAGCACATCTACCCCGCCGAGGCGGTGTACCACGAGCAGATGCGCGCGTCGGGCGACCCGCACTTCCACCCGCCGATCCTCGAGGAGCTCAAGGCGGAGGCGCGCAGGCGTGGACTGTGGAACCTCTTCCACCCGCATCCGCAGTGGGGCCCCGGTCTGACGAACCTCGAGTACGCGCCGCTGGCGGAGATCATGGGGCGCAGCCACATCGCCCCCGAGGCGTGCAACTGCAACGCGCCCGACACCGGCAACATGGAGGTGCTCACGCTGTTCGGCAGCGCCGAGCACACGGAGAAGTACCTCAAGCCCCTGCTCGACGGAACGATGGCCTCGGCCTTCGCGATGACCGAGCCGCGTGTCGCCAGCTCCGACGCCACGAACATTGAGCTGCGGATGGAGCGCGACGGAGACGAGTACGTGCTCAACGGCCGCAAGTGGTTCGCCTCGAACGCGATGCACAAGAACTGCAAGGTGCTCATCGTGATGGGCAAGACCGATCCCACGGCAGCCCCGCACCGCCAGCAGTCCATGATGGTCGTCCCGATCGACGCCCCCGGGGTCACCGTCGTCCGCAACCTCCCGGTGTTCGGGTACGCGGATCGCGAAGGCCATGCGGAGATCATCTTCGAGGATGTCCGGGTGCCGGCCAAGGACCTGCTCAAGGGCGAGGGTGAGGGCTTCGCGATCAGCCAGGCCCGGCTCGGGCCCGGTCGTATCCACCACTGCATGCGGGCCATCGGCGCGGCCGAGCGGGCGCTGGAACTGATGTGCCGGCGCGCACAGTCACGGGTGACCTTCGGCAGTCCGCTCGCCGAACGGTCCAACATCCAGGACTGGATCGCGGAAGCGCGTATCGACATCGAGATGATCCGCCTGCTCACACTCAAGGCCGCGTATCTCATGGACACGGTCGGGAACAAGGAAGCGCGCACCGAGATCGCGGCCATCAAGGTGGCCGCCCCCGACATCGCGTTGAAGATCGTCGACCGCGCGATTCAGGTGCACGGGGGAGCGGGAGTGACCGACGACTTCCCCTTGGCGATGATGTACGCGCATCTGCGGACATTGCGACTGGCGGACGGTCCCGACGAGGTCCACAAGCGGGCCATCGCCAAGCAGGAACTGCGGCAGTACCGCGACGCGGCGACGGCGGCGGTGAGCTGAGATGGCAGGACTCGATCTCACCGGTCGCACTGCCGTCGTCACCGGGGCCTCGCGCGGTATCGGGCTGGCGATCGCCCAGGCCATCGCGGAGGCCGGCGCAAACGTCGTCCTCACCTCCCGCTCCCAGGAGGCGGCGGACGCCGCCGCGGCCCAGGTCAAGGGCCAAGCGGTCGGCGTCGGTGCGCACGCGGTCGACGAAGAGGCGGCTCAGCGCTGTGTGGATCTGACGCTCGAACGCTTCGGCAGCCTGGACATCCTCGTCAACAACGCGGGGACCAACCCGGCCTACGGGCCGGTCATCGAACAGGACCACGGTCGGTTCGCGAAGACCTTCGACGTGAACCTGTGGGCGCCCGTCCTGTGGACGGGTCTGGCCACGCGGGCCTGGATGGGGGAGCACGGCGGGGCGGTCGTCAACACCGCGTCGGTGGGCGGCATGGCCGCCGAGGCGAACATCGGGCTGTACAACGCTTCGAAAGCCGCACTGATCCATCTCACCAGGCAACTGGCCCTGGAGCTCTCACCAAAGGTCCGCGTCAACGCGGTGGCACCGGGTGTGGTGCGCACGAAACTGGCCGAGGCTCTGTGGAAGGAGCACGAGCAGGCCGTGTCCGCCTCGATGGCACTGGGCCGCATCGGCGAGCCTGCCGACATCGCCTCCGCGGTCGCCTTCCTCGTCTCGGACGCCGCGAACTGGATCACCGGCGAGACCCTGGTGATCGACGGCGGGCAACTGCTCGGTGACGCGCTCCCGTTCAGGCAAGGAGTCGGCATCGGTGTCTAGCGCGGACATCGTCGGAATCGACGCCGGGGCGGTGGGCCGCTGGCTCGCCACCCTCGGCGTCGACTTCGCCCGGCCCTTGGCCTTCGAGCGGATCGGGCTGGGCCAGTCGAATCTGACGTATCTCGTACAGGATCAGGACGGTCGCAAATGGGTGCTGCGGCGTCCACCGCTGGGCCGCCTGCTGGCGTCGGCGCACGACGTGGCCCGCGAGGCGCGGATTCTGACCGCCCTGGAGAGCACCGCCGTCCCGACCCCGCGGGTGCTCGGGCTGACCGATGATCCCGCCGTGACCGACGTCCCGCTGCTGCTCATGGAGTTCGTAGACGGCGAGGTCGTCGACCGGATGTCGATCGCGCGGTCGTTGACGCCCGAGCGCCGCCGGGCCATCGGGATGTCGTTGCCGCGGACGCTGGCGAAGATCCACGCGGTCGATCTCGAGGCGACCGGGCTGACCAGTCTGGCCAGCCACAAGCCGTATGCGCAGCGTCAGCTCAAGCGGTGGTCGGCCCAGTGGGAGAGGTCCAGGACACGCGAGCTGCCCGCCCTGGAGGACCTCACCCGGCGCCTCGTCGCGGCCGTACCGGAGCAGCGCGAACTGACGCTCGTGCACGGCGACTTCCATCTGCGCAACGTCATCACCTCCTACGACAGTGGAGAGGTGACCGCGGTCCTCGACTGGGAGCTGTCGACGCTGGGGGATCCCTTGGCGGACATGGGCAGCCTGCTGGCCTACTGGCCGGCCAAGAGCGAGAACACCTCGGGCGACTTCGCCGCGACCGCTCTCGACGGCTTCCCACCGCGCGAGGAACTCGTGGCGGCCTACTCGGCGGCGTCGGGACGCGACCTGACGGCGCTGGGCTACTGGCACGCGATGGGACTGTGGAAGGTCGCGATCATCGCGGAGGGCGTGATGCGCCGCGCAATGGACGAACCGCGGAACAAGGCCGCGTCCGGGACCCCGACCGCAGAGCGCATCGACGCACTGGTGGCGAAGGCCCACGAAGTCGCCGACACGGCAGGCATCTGAACCGATCGCCTGCCCAGGGGACTTTGAGACTCACGCATAGCAGCAAAGGAGCGGTGATGAGGCAAGCAGCACTCGCGTCGATGGCGCGGACGCCGAGCGGGAAGGCGTGCATCGGCGGCGGCATGGGCGCGGCAGGGCGGATCGGGGTGGTGTCGTGAACCCTGCCGCACTGTTCGACGTCAGCGGGAAGACCGTGGTGGTGACCGGCGGCTCACGCGGAATCGGGCTGATGATCGCGCACGGTTTTGTGGCGGCCGGGGCCACGGTGATCATCTCCTCCCGCACGGCCGAGGCATGCGAGAAGGCGGCAGCAGAATTGTCCGCGCTGACGACTGCCGGCGCCGGAACCTGTCTGGCGCACCCGGCGGACCTGTCCACCGCCGAGGGTCTCGAGAGCCTGACCCAGCGGGTCGCGGAAGTCGCGCCACGGCTGAACGTCCTGGTCAACAATGCGGGAGCCGCCTGGGGTGCGCCGATCGGCGAGTTCCCCGACTCGGGCTTCGACAAGGTGCTGAACGTCAACGTCAAGGCGGTCTTCTCGCTGACGCAGCGGCTGCTGCCGCAGCTGCGGTCGGCCGCCACCGCGGAGGACCCCGCACGAGTGATCAACATCGGGTCGATCGACGGGCTCGTGGTCTCCGCGTCCGACAACTTCTCCTACGTCGCGAGCAAGGCGGCGGTGCACATGCTGACCCGCAAGATGGCGGCCACGCTGGCGAGTGATCACATCACCGTCAACGCCCTTGCTCCGGGCCCGTTCCCGACCAAGATGATGGCGCACGTCCTGGGCGACCCCGAACTGCGGGACGCCGTGGTCGAGCGGGTGCCCCTCGGCCGCGTCGGCACCCCCGAGGACATCGCGAGTCCGGCGATCTTCCTCGCCTCCCGCGCGGGCGCCTATCTGACCGGCACGGTGATCCCCGTGGACGGCGGGATCTCCGGGACGCGCTGACCGTTCGTGTGTGAAGGTCAGCGCCCACACCCGAATTACCCCCCACGCACCCTCACCCCCGAAAGGCGGCTTCGGAAGCGATGAGCTGGTTCGACGACAGGCCGTGGACGGCGCAGTACACCGAAAGGCTGCGGGAGGTGGAACCGGCCCCGGCCCGCACCACGCTGGAACTGCTGTCGGGGGCGGTGGCCACCGCCCCCGACAGCCCGGCCACCACCTACCTCGGTGGCACGCTGACCTACCGGGAAGTGGATGAGCTCTCCGACGGAGTGGCGCACTACCTGCTCGAGCGTGGCTGCCGCCCCGGCGACCGGCTGGCGGTGTACCTGCAGAACATCCCGCAGTTCCTGCTGGCGCTGTTCGGTGCCTGGAAGGCGGGCGGCGCAGTCGTACCGCTCAACCCGATGTACCGGGACGAACTCGCGCACATCCTAACCGACGCGGGGGTGTCGGCGATCGTGTGCGATGAGCAGGCCTGGGCGGAACACGTCCGGGAGCGGGCCACCACGGCAGGGGTGACGACAGCGCTCACCGCCTGCCCGCTGGACCTGCAAACTCTGGACGACGCGCGCATCTTCGCCGGTCTGACCCGGGAGCGCCGCGAGGGCGCGGACGACATCCTCGACGTGGCGAGGGCACGGGTGGGGCGGCGACCCACCCAACCCGGGCTGACACCGGACGACATCGCACTGATCTCCTACACCTCGGGCACCAGCGGACTGCCGAAGGGGGCGACCAACACCCATCGCAACCTGACCGTCAACGCGGTGCCGCTGCGGCTGCACGACGAGATCCCCCCGGGCTCGCCGATCTTCGCGCTGGCCCCGCTGTTCCACATCACCGGCATGGTCGTCCAACTGCTCAACGCGGTCGACCTGGCGAGCCCCCTGGTACTCGCCCACCGCTTCGAGCCGGGCGTGGTGATCGACACGCTGAAGCGGGAACGGCCCGCCTACATGGTCGGGCCGTCCACCGCATACATGGCGCTGATGGCACACCCCGACTTCTCCGCCGAGGCGTTCGCCTCACTGAGGACCCTCAACTCCGGCGGCGCCCCGCTGCCGCCCGCGGTCGTCGAGCGGTTCCGAGAGCAGACGGGACTGTACATCCGCAACGGCTACGGCCTCACGGAGACCAGTTCGCCTTGCGTGGTGGTGCCGGTGGGCAGACAGGCTCCCGTGGATCCCGACTCGGGCACCTTGTCGATCGGCCTTCCCCTTCCCGCAGCGATGGTCCGCATCGTCGACGAGGAGGGCAGGGACCTGGGACCGAACGTGGTCGGCGAGATCGCGGTCGAAGGCCCCATGGTGGTTCCCGCGTACTGGAACCGGCCCGACGCCACCGCGGAGTCGATCCCGAACGGGCGGCTGCTCACCGGCGACGTCGGTTTCGTGGACCGGCAGGGCTGGGTGTACGTGGTGGACCGCAAGAAGGACATGATCAACGCCTCCGGGTTCAAGGTGTGGCCCCGCGAGGTCGAGGACGTCCTCTACCGGCACCCCGCGGTGCGCGAGGCGGCCGTGGTCGGTGTGTCCGACCCCTACCGTGGCGAGACGGTGGCGGCGTTCGTCAGCCTGAGGCCCGAAGGATCCGTCGAGCCCGAAGAGCTGGTCGCCCACTGCCGCGAGCACCTGGCCGCCTACAAGGCCCCTCGGACCGTCAGCATCCGGGACGACCTGCCCAAGACCACCAGCGGCAAGATCCTGCGCCGCGAACTGCGCGGGGCGGCGTCCGCGTGACGAGTGAGAGGAGCCGAAGCATGGCCGGCCTGCCAAAGGTCCTGGCCCTCGACGAGATCGCGCCGGACCGGTTCCGGTCCGGTCCGATCCCCAGCGAGTGGGCGCGGACGTTCGGTGGCCAGATCGCCGCCCAGTCGCTGATGTCAGCGGCGCGTACCCTCGACCGGTCGTACTCGGCTCACTCGCTGCACGGGTACTTCCTGCGGCCCGGCCGTCCGCACGAGCCGACCGACCATCTGGTCGAGCGGATCCGCGACGGCGGCAGCTTCTGCACCCGCCGGGTGACCGCGGTCCAGGCGGGGGAGGCGATCTTCACGGTGACGGCGTCGTTCCATCGCGGGGACGACGGCTTCTCCCACCAGATGGACATGCCGGCCGTGCCGGCACCTGACGACATCCCGGAGTCCGACCGCATCCACGGCTGGGGCATGCCGCGGCCCGCGGAGTGGCGCGACTGGGAGATGCGATGGGTGCCCGGGGGCGAGACCGCCCACGTCCCGGGGGCGCCGGCCTGCCAGCGGGTGTGGATCCGGTACGGACGTCCGCTGCCGGACGACGGTGCCGTCCACGCCTGCGCGCTGACCTACCTCAGCGACATGGCGCTGCTGGGCTCCGCGCGGCTGCCACATCCGCACACCGCCGTACAGGGCGCGTCGTTGGACCATTCGGTGTGGTTCCTGCGTCCCTTCCGCGCGGACGAGTGGCTGCTGTACGACCAGACCTCCCCTTCGGCCGAGCACGGCCGGGCGCTCACCCGAGGAAGGCTGTTCGACACGGGCGGGCGTCTCGTGGCCGCCGTCGCGCAGGAGGGTCTCATGCGCTTCGAACGGCCCCGGCCGACGGAGGGCGGCGACAGGGAAATGTCCCGGTCATCCCCAGCTTCAGCCGTCCCCGACTCGCGTTGACCAACGACTCGTCAAGGAAATGGTGCCGACCATCCGTTGTTCTTCGCAGGGAATCCCGGCCTTCAGGCCGGGCGGGAATGCGATCTTCGGCCCGGAGGCGCGCAGCGCCGGAGTTCTCTGCGCCTGTGTGGTGAGGGTCAGGCTGGGCGCTTCTGG
>NZ_VZRB01000064.1 GCF_008806595.1 Streptomyces luteolifulvus
GCTTTCAGCAGGTCGTCGGTTCTCACGTAGAGTGCGGTCGCGAGGGTGTCCAGGTTGTTCGTCACACAACGATCTTGGACACCCTCGTTCACGTCTCTACGGGCACCCCTTGGAATAGATCATCTAGGGAATACGGCCCACTCCGCCGAACTCGATCCATTCGCGGGTAAGTTGACGGGGTGCCACTTCGGTGTCCGGTCGCCAGGTGGAGACCTCCACGAGGCCCGGTTCGAGGATCTCCAGGCCCTCGAACAGCTCGGCGACGTCCTTCTCCTCACGCACCCGGCCCCAGTGGCCCTGGGTGGCCTTGTCCATGAAGTCGGTGACGAACGCCCGGACTTCGGGATCCTCACTGACCAGCTGGCACATCACCAGGAAGCTGCCGGGGGCCAGCCGGCCGGCCACTCGGCGGGCCAGGGCGACGGGGCCGTCCGTCTCGCTGTCGGGGATGCAGTGCATCACCGAGTTGAAGAGCACGGCGACGGGCTGCGAGAAGTCGAGCAGGCGCTCGGTCTCGGCATGCGCGAAGATCTCCTCCGTGTCGCGCATGTCCGCCTGGATGACGGCGGTGCGCTCGTCCTGCTCCAGCAGCGCCCGGCCGTGCACCAGGACCATGGGGTCGTTGTCGACGTAGACCACGTGCGAGGTGGGATCGATCCGCTGGGCGACCTGGTGCGCATTGTCCTGGGTGGGCAGGCCGGAGCCGTGGTCGAGGAACTGACGGATTCCGTGGTCGGCCGTCAGTGTCCTGACCACCCGCTGAAGAAAGCGCCGGTTGTTGACCGCAAGACGCCGGGTACTGGGCACGACCTTGTCGAGTTGCTCGCAGGCCGCCCGGTCGGCGGCGTAGTTGTCCTTGCCACCCAGGTAGTGGTCGTACATCCGCGCTGCTGTCGGCACGGTGGGATCGATCGACGTGGACAGATGCCGTTCGGTGTGCATCGCTCCCCCAGATACGGACCGCGCCAACTGGCCTGGCCTGACTGGGAATCCATCCTAGGGACCGGACGATCGGCGGTGTCGGCAAATGCGCAAACCCGGCTGCGCCGAGCAGTCCGGCACCTTGATCCCGAGGTCTTGCGCACCGCCCCCTCCCGTGTGCAACGCTCGCCTCCGGACCGGCTGTGACCGGGCTCGCGACATGGAGAGGCGGCGGCATGCGCATCGGACTGCTCGGCACCGGCCCCTGGGCCCGGATGGTGCACGCCCCCGCACTGAGCTTGCACAAGGAACTGGACTTCGCCGGAGTGTGGGGCCGTCGCGCCGACGCGGCGAAGGAACTGGCCGAGCAGCACGGCACACGGGCGTACGACGATGTGGACGCGCTGCTCGGCGAGGTGGACGTGGTCGCCGTGGCCCTGCCCCCGGCCGTGCAGGCCGAGCTCGCGGTGCGGGCCGCGCGGGCCGGGTGCCATCTGCTCCTTGACAAGCCCCTGGCACCGACCGTCGAACAGGGCCGGGCCGTGGTCGAGGCAGCCCAGGAGACCGGTGTGGCGTCGGTCGTCTTCTTCACCACCCGCTTCCGTGCCGGCACCGAGGCGTGGATCACCGAACAGGCCGCCACGGGAGGCTGGTTCACCGCCCGGGCACAGTGGCTGGGTGCGGTGTTCACCAGCGACAGTCCCTTCGCGGCCTCGCCCTGGCGGCGGGAGAAGGGGGCCCTGTGGGACGTCGGTCCGCATGCCCTGTCGGTGCTGCTGCCGGTGCTCGGCGACGCCCGGCCGGTGGCCGCGGCCCACGCGCCCGGGGGCACCGTCCATGTGGTCCTCGAACACGACGGCGGCGCGTCGAGCACCCTCACTCTGAGCCTGACGGCCCCTCCGGCCGCGGCGGGTGCCGTCGTCGAGCTGCGGGGCGAGGCCGGGGTGACGCTGCTGCCGGAGAGCGGCGAAGGCGCCGTGGACGCCTTCGTCCGGGCCGCGGACGCGCTGCGGGCCGCCGCGCGGACCGGCCGCCCGCACGCCTGTGACGCCGCGTTCGGCCTGCGGGTCACCGAGATACTCGCCGCGGCGGAAGCCCTGGCGGCCGCCGGCGAGCTCAGGTGAGCTCAGGAGCTCCCTTCGAGACCGCCTCCCGCTCCTCCCGTGTGCATCGTCGTCTTGTTCCACGGGGCATCTCAAGCCCGCGAAGCCGGAGTCCCGCTGACCGCGGGCTTCTCGTGCTCTCCCTCGACGTCGATGTGGGGCAGGATCTTGTCCAGCCACCGGGGTGTCCACCAGGCGTGCGGGCCCAGCAGCGTCATGACCGCCGGGACCATCAGCAGACGTACGACCGTGGCGTCGATGAGCACGCTCACGGCCAGGCCGAGGCCCATCATCTTCACCACGATGTTGTCGCTGACGATGAACGCGGAGAACACGCTCACCATGATCAGTGCCGCACAGGTGATCACCCGGGCGGTGATCTCCAGGGCGTGGGCGACCGACCCCTTGGCGTCCCCGGTGCGCAGCCACGCCTCGTGCACCCGGGAGAGCAGGAAGATCTCGTAGTCCATGCTGAGCCCGAAGATGATCGCGAACATCATCATCGGCACATAGCTCTCGATGGGCACCTTGCCGTTGACGCCCAATGCGGGGCCGCCCCAGCCCCACTGGAAGACGGCGACGACGACGCCGTACGAAGCCGCGATCGACAGCACGTTGAGGACGGCCGCCTTGACCGCGACGAGCAGGCCGCGGAAGACGGCGAGGATGATCAGGAAGGCCAGACCGACGACGACGAGGATGATCACGAACAGCCGGCTGGCGACGATGTCGCGGAAGTCGACCTGCGCGGCCGTCGTCCCGGTGACATAGCCCTTGGCGTCCGTTCCGGAGACCGCTTCGGGGAGGGTGTCGTCGACCAGACGGTTCGTCAGGTCCGTGGTGTCGGCGTCCTGCGGGGACTGGTCCGAGTAGACGGTGGCGATGAGGACGTCCCCGTCGCTGGTGGGCTGAAGGGGGGTGACCTTGTAGGCGCCCGACACGCCGTCGAGCGTCTGCTGGGCCTTGGACTGCAGGTCGGAGCGCTGCGACGACGGTACGGAGGTCTGGTCGATGACGACGGTGAGCGGACCGTTGGAGCCCGGGCCGAAAGCGTCGGTCATCAGGTCGTACGCGCGCCGGTCGGTGAAGGACGTGGGGTCGGCGCCGTCGCCGATGTGGCCGAGCTGGATGGAGAAGAGCGGGATGGCGAGGATCACGACGACCGTCACACCCGCGGTCAGGAAGCTCAGCGGGTGACGCTCCACCCGCTGTGCGTAGCGATGCCAGGTGCCCTGGGGCTCGGAGCCCGGGGCGGCGTCGGTCTCGGCGACGGGGCGGCGCACCGTGTAGCGGTCGATCCGGCTGCCGACGAGCCCCAGCAGGGCGGGGATCATGGTCAGGGCGCCCAGGACGGCGGTGACGACCGTGATCGCGGCGGCGAGTCCGAGTTTGCCGATGAAGGACACTCCGGAGGCGTACAGACCGAAGAGCGCGATGATCACCGTGGTGCCGGAGACGAGGACGGCGCGGCCGCTGGTGGCGGCGGCCTGGCCGGCCGAGCGCACCGGGTCCGCGCCGTCCATGAGGTTCTGCCGGTGACGCGTGATCAGGAAGAGTGAGTAGTCGATGCCGACGCCGATACCGATCATCGTGGCCAGGGTCGGCGAGACGGTGGCGAAGGTGAAGGCCGCGGCGATCAGCCCGAGGATGGCGAGTCCGCAGATCACGCTGATGAGTGCGCTCACGAGGGGGAGTCCGGCCGCGATCACGCTGCCGAAGCCGATCAGCAGGACGACGATCGCCACCCCGAAGCCGATCAGCTCGCTCACCCGGTCGTCGGCGGCGGGCCGCGCCAGCTCGCCGAGCGGTCCGCCGTACTCGACGTCGACACCGGCCGACCTGAGCGGCTTTACGGCGTCGTCCACACCGTTGAGGTAGTCGTCACCCAGAGTCGAGGGCTGTTCGTCGAAGCGGATGGTGATGTAGGCGGTCTTGCCGTCGGTGGACACGGGTCCGACGTTCGGCTGCGACTGTGTCGTCGAGTCGGCGGCGGACAGCGGGTTCTGCACCAACAGCACATGCGGCAGCTTCTGCAGGTCACTGACCGTGGTCGACATCTGCGAGCTCACCGAGGACAGGGCCTTGTCGTCGTCGTGCATGACGATCTGGCTGCTGTAGCCGCCCGCGGCGGGGTCGTGCTCCTTCAGGACGTCCAGGCCCTCGGTGGACTGCACGCCGGGCAGATCGAAGTTGTCCGAGTACTCTCCGCCGTAGGCACGGTCGAGGACCTGCAGGGCGACGAGCGCGACCAGCCAGCCCACGATGACGATCACGAAGTGGCGCGCGCACCACTGGCCCAGCCTCCTGAGGCTCCCCGGTCGATCGGTCCCCCGCTCCTCGTCGCTGCTGCGGGTACGTGCCATGGGCCTGGTCTTCCCCTGTCGGCCGGGTCGATAATTACCCCCATTACACGTCAACCAGATCATCCGGGCATCCCGGGTAAATCACCCGGGCTACGGGGTGTGGGCGTTTCCGGATGCATGCCGCGCTTCCCCGTCGAATGCTGATAAGGGACCCGATGACAGCACCGGGTCCGCAGAACGATCCGGATCCGAGGAGCAGAGATCATGCCGACGTCACAGCCCGAGTCGTCAGGGCCGTCCGAGGACCGCGCCACCCCGGACGACCTGCTCCACACCCGTACCGGCACCGAGGTGTCACCGGAGGACCTGGTGCTCGCCTCGGGCAAGGACCTCTCCCCGCGCACCCTGGAATGGGCCCGGCGCAAGCTGGAGGCCGAAGGCCCCGTCGCGCTCGAGAAGCTGCTGCCCTAGCCGCACTACCGGTGCGGGTCGACTGGTGCCGTAGCCGCATTGCCGGTGCGGGTCGACTGCCGCCGTGGCCGTACCGCCCGGGCGGTCGACCGTCCGGGAACGGCCACCGGTGCCGGTCGGCGGCGGGAAGGTGCGGGGAATGGATCCGGTGGAGCTCGTCGAGCGCTTCAATGCCCCGATCAACGGCCAGGAGCTCGTGGGGCTTTGTTCGCTGATGTCCGAGAACCACACGTTCGTCGACACCGAGGGCGGCACCGTCCGGGGGAAACCGGCGTGTGCCGAGGCGTGGCGCGGATTCTTCTCGGCCTTCGCGGACTACCGCACTGTGTTTTCCGACCTGACGGTACGAGGCGACGTCGTCACGGTCTCCGGGTACTCCGTGTGCTCACAGCCGGAGTTGGCGGGCCCGGCGCTCTGGACCGCCCGCGTCACCGGCACGCTCGTCACCGAGTGGCGGGTCTACACGGACACCCCGCGGACACGCCACACGCTCGGGCTGCCTCCGCGGGCACCGTAGGGGGGTGCCGGTGGTTGCGGGTTCACCCTTCCCGAGGAGGCTCCGCGCTGCCAGACTCCGGAAGATGCCCGACTTCGACATGCTCGTCCTCGGATCCGGTCCGGGTGGCCAGAAGGCCGCCATCGCCGCGGCCAAGCTGGGCCGCCGGGTCGCCGTCGTCGACCGCCCCGACATGGTCGGCGGGGTCTCCATCCACACCGGGACCATCCCCTCCAAGACGCTGCGGGAGGCGGTCCTCTACCTCTCCGGACTCACCCAGCGCGATCTGTACGGACAGAGCTACCGGCTCAAGGAGGACATCACCGTCGCCGACCTGACCGCCCGCACGCAGCACGTGGTCGGCCGCGAGGTGGACGTCATCCGCAGCCAGCTGTCCCGCAACCATGTCTCCCTGTTCGCCGGAACCGGGAGGTTCATCGACCCCCATACGGTCACCCTGCGCGAGATCACCGGCCATGAACGGGTGCTGAGCGCAGAGCACATCGTCATCGCCACCGGCACCCGGCCGGCACGGCCCGACAGCGTCGAGTTCGACGGCCGGACGATCATGGACTCGGACAACGTCCTGGCCCTCGAACGGGTTCCGCGCTCCATGGTGATCGTCGGTGCGGGTGTCATCGGCATGGAGTACGCGTCCATGTTCGCCGCGCTCGGCAGCAAGATCACCGTGGTGGAGAAACGTGCCGGCATGCTCGACATGTGCGACGTCGAGGTCATCGAGTCGCTCAAGTACCACCTGCGGGACCTCGCCGTGACGTTCCGCTTCGGCGAGACGGTGGCCGCGGTCGAGCGGCATCCCCGTGGCACGCTCACCGTCCTGGAGAGCGGCAAGAAGATACCGGCCGACGCCGTGATGTACTCCGCCGGCCGGCAGGGCCTGACCGACGAACTCGACCTCGGTAAGGCCGGGTTGACCGCGGACCGGCGCGGCCGCATCACGGTCGACGAGCACTACCGCACCGAGGCGGGGCACATCTACGCCGTCGGCGACGTCATCGGCTTCCCGGCGCTGGCCGCGACCTCGATGGAGCAGGGCCGGGCGGCCGCGTACCACGCCTGCGGCGAGCCCGTCGGACGGATGCACAACCTCCAGCCGATCGGCATCTACACCATCCCGGAGATCAGTTTCGTGGGCCGCACCGAGGACCAACTCACCGAGGACTGTGTGCCGTTCGAGGTGGGCATCTCGCGCTATCGCGAGCTGGCCCGCGGGCAGATCATCGGCGACGCGCACGGCATGCTGAAGCTGCTGGTCTCCCCCGAGGACCGCACGCTGCTCGGCGTGCACTGCTTCGGCACCGGGGCCACCGAGCTCATCCACATCGGCCAGTCCGTGATGGGCTGCGGCGGCACGGTCGACTACCTGGTCAATGCAGTGTTCAACTACCCCACGCTCGCGGAGTCCTACAAGGTCGCGGCGCTGGACGCAACGAACAAACTCCGCCAGATCGACCGGATCGGGGACTGAGCCGGGTCCCCGGGCGAACGCCGCCGGAGCGGCGGATGAAGGGGCTTCGAAATATTTCGACGGATCGGAAGATTACTCTCCGGTCAATCTTGAAAGCCCAATGAGCACAGCTATCATCACACGCACACATGTGGTCACCGTCTGTAGACGATGAGGCAGCACGGTGGCCGCTGCCCTCTGTGCCGTCTTCGACCCGAGGCCAACCCTCGCCGGTCCTGGGCGGGTTCAACCCCCCACCCTTTACGCCGTCGGGGCCCCGCCCTTGCGTCGTGCAAGACGAAAGCAGCGCATCCATGAGCTACAGCAGGGGCAGAGGGCTGCAGGCCAACGCCCTCGGCACGTTCGACACCGTCGTGATGGCCGTCGCGGGCAGCGCCCCGGCGTACTCGCTGGCGGCGACGACCGCGGTCCTCGTCGGAGCGGTGGGCCTGGCCAGCCCGGCGGCCCTGCTGTACTGCGCGATACCCATGCTGGGCATAGCGCTCGCGTTCAGCTATCTCAGCCGGATCGACGTGAGCGCCGGTGCCAGTTACTCGTGGGTGGGGCGTACGCTCCACCCCTTCCTGGGCTTCATCAGCGGCTGGGCGCTGGTGATCTCGGCGACCATCTTCATGGTGGCGGGTTCCCTGCCGGCCGGGTCGATGACGCTCGCCCTGTTCGACGAGCAACTCGCGGAGAACACCGCCCTGTCCACGGCGGTCGGAGCGGCCTGGTTCGTGATCATGCTGCTGGTGGTGCTCGGCGGTGCCCGGCTCACCGTGCGCGCCCAGCTGGTCATGTCCGGGATCGAACTGGTCATCCTGGCGATCTTCGCGGTGCTGGCGCTGTTGCACACGGGCAATGCCCGGACCTTCGACTGGTCCTGGCTCGGCTTCGGCCACTTCGACGGGATGGCGGGATTCGCCTCGGGCGCGCTCATCGCCGCGTTCTACTACTGGGGCTGGGACGTGACCAGCAACCTCAGTGAGGAGACCCGCAACAGCCGCCGTACGACGGGTCTCGCGGGGCTCATCGGATTGGGCATCGTCTTCCTGCTGTTCGAGGTGTTCACCATCGCGGTGAACGTCATCCTCTCCTCCTCGCAGATCGAGGAGAACGACGCCAACGTGCTGGCCGTGCTCGGCGAGGAGATCTGGCCGGGCTGGGGCGGCAAGCTGCTCATCGTGTCGGTGATGCTGTCCACCATCGCCACGCTGGAGACCACGCTCATCCAGGTCACGCGTTCCCTGTTCGCCATGGGCCGCGACCGTACGATGCCCTCCGCCCTGGGCCGGGTGCACCGCCGGTGGAACACCCCCTGGGTGGCGATCGTCGTGGTCGGCACGGTGGCGCTGATGATGCTCATCGCCTCCAACGCCCTGGGCTCGGTCGGTGACATTCTCTCCGACGCCATCTCGGCGATCGGCCTGCAGATCGCCGTCTACTACGGGCTGGCCGGTCTCGCGGTGGTCGTCGCGTACCGCAAGATGCTGCTGACCTCGGCGGCCAACTTCATCCTCGGCGGGCTGTGGCCGCTGCTCGGCGCGCTGTTCATGTTCTGGATCTTCTTCGAGTCGCTGGGCGAGCTGAGCACCGCGGCGGTGAACATCGGCATCGGCGGGCTCGCCGTCGGGCTGATCCCCATGCTCTGGTACTGGAGGAAGGGCAGCGAGTACTACCGGCCCGCCAAGCTGGACGCCTCCCGCACCGTCGAGGCCGACTACGTCCCCGACGAGGCCGCGCACCCCGACTCCCGTGTCCACGAGGGCCTCCCCACCGACTTCTGAGGGGAATCCCGATGGCGAGAGACCGCTTCTCCCCCGATTTCGACCCCGACTGCGGCGACGAGGCCCTCAGCTCGGCCCGCCACGACATCGTCATCGGCCGCTGGCAGGGTGTGCGCGACCTGCTGCGTGTCACCGGCGCCGACTGGCTCGCCCGGGGCCACCGGGTCCGGCTGCTCGCGCAGGCCTGCGCGAGCAGTTCGACGGCCGAGTCCTGGGTGGCCGCCGAACCGCGCAGCGCCGACGCACTGGTGCTGCGGGCGGCGACGGAGACGGCCCGGGCGTTCAATGTGGCCATCGCCGCGGGCCGGGGCGTACCGATCGACCAGCAGCGCATCGACACCGCGGTGATGGCGTGCCTGCAGGCCGCGGAGGAGTTTCAGGACGACCCGACACCATGGATCTCCCTGATCTCCGTCGCCCGGCTGTATGCGGCCGGGGTGCGCCGACAGGAACTGGCGCGCTGGTGGGACGAGTTGCACGGGCGTGACCCGTACAGCGTGGAGGGCCATCTGCAGGTGCTGCACTACTACTCCTCGCGCTGGCACGGCTCGCACGGCCTCATGTACGACTTCGCCCGCGACGCGGCCGGTGTGGCACCGCCCGGCTGCGGCCTGCCGGTGCTGGTGCAGTACGCCCGGGTCGAGGAGTACCGGTACGCCCTGGACGCCGCGCACGGCAGTCAGTCGGCGGTGGGCCTCGGGCAGCACTGGGGGCACGACGGTGCCGTCAGCGACGTACGGCGCACCTGGCAGCGCTGGATCATGGGCCGGGAGCAGGGCGACCTACGGCCCGGCGAACTGCGCGACCTCAACTACCTGACGCACGCCGCCTGTCAGGCGGGGGTCCAGGACGTCGCCGCCGCCCTCCTGAGGATGCTCGGGAACCGGGCCACGCGAACTCCGTGGTCGTACACGGGCAATCCGGAGCAGCAGTTCGTCAGGTGGCGCAAGGAACTGCGCGTACGGGCCTGAGAGCCGGCGCAGGTCACCCGGCGCGGGGATGGACGCGCCGGCGGCCGTGCTCAGCCCGGGCCGGCGCGGTTCAGGCGGGGCAGGGCGAGGAGGAGTGTCACGGCGGCGAGCAGGGCCGCCGCGCACGGCACCCGGTAGCCGGCCGGGGCTCCCGCCACGTCGATCACCCACCCCGACGCGGCGTAGCCCAGGGCGACCCCGACGGAGAGGCCCGAGACGATCCAGGTGAAGCTTTCGGTGAGCTGACCGGACGGGGCCAATTGGCCCACCATGCCCATCGTGGTGATGAGGGTCGGCGCGAGGGCCACGCCCGCGACGAAGAGCATGGCCGCCAGCGCCGCGAGATTCGGCGCGAACAGCAGCGGTGTCATCGTCACCGCCATCACGCAGACACTGACCAGCAGGCGCCGCGTGATCGACCCCCGCGGCCTGATCGCACCGAAGGCCGCGCCCGCCAGGCCCGAACCGAGCGCGTACACCCCCAGCAGCAGGCCGGAGAGCGCCTTGTGGTCGTGTGCCCCGGCATACGCCACGGTCGCGACCTCCACCGAACCGTAGGCCGCGCCCACCGACGTCACCGTCAGCACCAGCAGGCCGAGTCCCGGGATGCGCAGCGCGCTGCCCCCGGCGTGTTGCGGCTGGGGGCGCACCGGCGGTTCCGTACGGCGCTGGACGGCGAACAGCAGGACACCGACGGCGAGCAGCACGGCGGCCGCCAGCGGCCCCGCCTCGGCACTGACGCCGGTCGACAGCCCGATCGCCAGCACCGGGCCCACGACGTAGATCACCTCGTCGAGCACCGACTCCAGCGAGTAGGCGGTGTGCAGCAGCCGCGGCGACTCCCGGTGTACCTCCGCCCAGCGGGACCGGACGAGCGCGCCCATGCTGGGCATGCAGCCCGCCACGGCCGCCGCGACATACAGCGTCCAGTACGGGGCGGAGTACCGGGCGCACAACAGCAGCGCACCGATGGCGGCGACCGTCACTGCCGTCGCCGGGAGGACCACCCGTCGCTGGCCGTGACGGTCCACCAGCCGCGAGATCTGCGGTCCGATCGCCGCGCCGGCGAGTGCCTGCGTGGCGGAGACCGAGCCGGCGAGCGCGTAGTCACCGCCGAGTTGCGAAAGCATGGTGATGATGCCTACGCCGATCATCGACAGCGGAAGGCGTGCGATGAAACCCGCCCCGGAGAAGAGCAGAGTGCCTGCAGGGGAGAAGATCCGGCGGTAATCGGAGAGCATGGGACTCCACGCTCCGTCAGGAGCCGATCGTCGCTCGGCGGATCCGGTCCGGTTTCCGCGTCCTCCATTTTCACGCATGCCGCGGTGTCGCGCGACGCGAGCCGGTATCCCGCCGTGCGCGTGCGGGAAATGGCGAGCCGGGTAAGCTGGATGGAAGACACGTCGATGTCTTGGCGAGAAGGAGCCCCTATATCGGCAACCGCGTATACCGGCAACCGCGTATACCGGCAACCGGGGCCGAGTCCCGGCACCCCGGAGAATTCCTCCTCTTTCGGCCCGGTCCCACGGGCTTCTCCGCCTTCACCCGGTGCCGTTCGCCCAGCTCGGTCCGCCGATGAGTGGCCCTCCCTGGAGGTGAGTTTGGGTGAACCCGCGACTGCGAAGCCAGGCCGCAATGGCCGCCGTCAGCGCCTGTATCGTCGTGCTGATCGCGCTCTACTACACATTTCCGGAACAGCGGCTCATCTTCGTAGGAATTGGAGCGGTCGGCGTCTTCGGTATTATCCTGGGCGTCTTTCTCAACCGGCCTGCGCACAAGCTCCCCTGGCTGTTGCTCGCCGCCGGAAACTTCGCCTTCGCCGCGGGCCAGGCGACCCAGATCATCCTCATCGAGCTGCTCCACGAGGAGATGCCGTTTCCGTCACTCGCCGACGGCTTCTATCTGGCGGCATATCCCCTGTATGCGGCCGGGCTGCTGGGCTTCGTCCACTGGCGCACGGGGTGGCGCGACCGCGCGAGCCTCGTCGACGCGCTGACGCTGACCGTGGGCCTGGCGCTGCTGTCGTGGCTCTTCCTCATCGATCCGTTCGCCCGCGTCGAGGGTCTCACCTGGGTGCAGAAGGCGTTCTCCATCGCCTATCCGCTCGGCGACATCCTCGTCCTGGCGATGCTGCTGCGTCTGCTCGCCGGCCGCGGTGGCAAGAGCCCCGCGCTCATGCTGCTCACCGCGGGCACCGTCGGCCTGCTCGTCGCAGACGTGATGTACGGCCTGATCCAGCTGCACGGGACCTGGCAGACCGGTACGGCGGTCGAACTCGGCTGGGCCGTGCTGTACGGCGCCTGGGCGGCCGCTGCGCTCCATCCCTCGATGCGGACTCTGACCGAACCGGTGGAGGGGCGCGGCGACACGGGCATCGGCCGGCTCAGTCTGCTCACCCTTGCGTCTCTGATCGCGCCGACCATCCTGCTGATCGAGGCGGTGCGCGGGGTGAGCGCCAACGTCGGCGTCATCGGGGTGTTCTCCGCGGTGCTCTTCATCCTCGTGCTCTACCGGCTGGCAGGCGTGGTGGCGACCCACCGGCAGGCGGTCGGCCGGGAGAAGGTGCTGCGCATCGCCGTGTCCTCGCTGGGCGGGGCGGGCGAAGTGCGGGATGTGGCCGCCGCCGTCCACTCCGCGGTGTCGGAGCTGGTGCGGCACAGCCCGCCGCGTTCGGCGCTGCTCACCATGCCGGACGACACCCTCTGGGTGAACGGCGCGCACAGCGACATAGCAAGGCCCGTGTCCAGGCGGGTGAAGGCGACAGTGCGGGAACTCACCGCGTCCGGCGAGAACCGTCTGATGGCCTTCGACGCCGTCGGACCCGATCTGGTCGCCTGCCTCAAGACCCCGGACGAGGAGCCGGACCGTGCCAGCCATGCACTGGTCTGCCCGCTCACCGCGCAGGATCACCCGTCCGGCGACCCCCTCATCGGGACGCTGATCGTGCCCGGCGACGAGCAGGAGCTGCTCGTGCTCCGTGACACCCTGGCAACCCTCGCCGCGCAGACGGCACTTGCCGTGGCCCGGGTGGCCCTCGCTCAGGAAGTCAACCGGCGCAACAGCGAGATGTACTTCCGTACGCTGGTGCAGAACGCGTCCGACGTCATCCTCATCCTCGACGAGGACGACCGGGTCCGTTACGCCAGCCCGTCCGCCGATCAGGTCCTCGGCCTGCCCGCTCTGGAGGGCACCCACCTCATCGATCTGGTGCCGCCGCAGGACAGCCGCGCAGTGGTCGAGACGCTCGGCCGGATACGGAGCCGTGAGTACCAGACCATGCGCGAGCACTGGCGCATGATCCGCGCCGACAAGGCGTCCATCGAGGTCGAGGTGAGGTGGAGCGACCTGCGCGAGGAGACGACCGTCGGCGGGGTGGTGCTCACCCTGCGGGACGTGACCGAGCAGCGCAAGCTCGAACGCGAGCTCACCCACCAGGCGTTCCACGACTCGCTCACCGGCCTGGCCAACCGTGTGCTCTTCCAGGAACGGGTCAGCCACGCACTGGTGCAGGCCCAGCGCGACGGCACGGTGGTCGGCGTGCTCTTTGTCGACGTGGACGACTTCAAGGTCGTCAACGACATTCACGGCCACAGTGTGGGTGACGAACTCCTGGTCGCGCTGTCGCTGCGGCTGTCGACCACCGTCCGTGCCTCCGACACCGCCGCGCGCATCGGCGGTGACGAGTTCGCGCTCCTGGTGGAGGGTTCCGTCGGCCCGGAGGGCGTGGAGCGGTTCACCGAACACCTGATGACCGTGTTCGCCGAGCCGTTCCGGCTCAGTGTCGGACCGGTGAGCACATACGCCAGCATCGGCGTCGCGACCACGGAGGACAGCATCGACTCGGTCGAGCTGCTGACCCACGCCGATCTCGCGCTGTACGCGGCGAAGACGGCGGGCAAGCGCCAGTGGCGCAAGTACCAGCCGGAGCTGCAGAGCGGCATGGCCGAGCGCGCCAAGTTGCAGGAGGGCCTGGACAATTCACCGATCGAGACGTCCTTCCTGGTGCTCTACCAGCCCATCGTGGAGCTGACCACCGGTCAGATCGCCGGTTTCGAGGCGCTGGTTCGCTGGCCCCACTCCACTCGCGGCATGGTGCTGCCGGAGCAGTTCATCACGCTGGCCGAGGAGAGCGGGCAGATCGTGCCGCTCGGCGCCTGGGTGCTCGACCAGGCCACGGCGGAGGCGGTCCGGATGCAGACCTCCGTGCGACACGACGCGTCCGGCCGCAAAGAGCCCTACATCAGTGTGAATGTGTCGCCTCGTCAGTTCCGGGACGACGAGTTCTACAACGTGGTCCGGCGCGCCCTGGACCTCTCGGGCATCGAACCGTCGGCTCTCGTGCTGGAACTGACCGAGAGTGTGCTGATGTACAACGACGAACGTATTCTGGCCGAGATGAGTGCGCTCACCGACCTCGGTATCCGCATCGCGATCGACGACTTCGGAACGGGTTACTCGTCGCTGAGCTATCTGCGGGAGTTCCCCATCTCGATCCTCAAGATCGACAAGTCGTTCGTCGACGAACTCGGACGCTCGCCCGAGCAGTACGCCCTGGTCGAGGGCATCACCCATCTCTCGGACACGCTCGGCCTCACGGTGATCGCCGAAGGAGTGGAGAACGTGAGGCAGCAGGAGTTGCTGATCTCCATGGGCTGTCGGCTCGCCCAGGGATACCTCTTCGCCGAGCCGGTCAGCGCCGAGGAGGCGGAGCAGCTCATCCTCTCGCCGCCGCTCGGCCGCCTGGCCGACATCCGCGCGACGCCCGCGAAGAGAAGGCGGTGATGACAGCCGTTTCCCGCGAGGGACGTGCCGCAGGACATAGCGCGAGGCAGGAGACCCAAGGTGACGGAACGTGATCACCCACCGGAAGAGCCGGCTGCCCGGTGCGTCGTACTGCGCAACGACGAGGAGCAGTACGCGATCTGGCCCGCCGAGCTCCCGATTCCCGCCGGGTGGAGCGGGACCGGCGGACCGGAGTCGGCCGCCGGGTGCGCGAGCGTCGTCGAGCGCCGGTGGACCGACATGCGGCCCGCGAGCGCCCGAACCGAGGGGCCGCCCCTGGAGACCGGGCCGAGCACCGTGCCCGAACTGGTCTGGGAGCGGGCCTGCCATCAGCCCTCCGCACTCGCGGTGCTCTCGGACGAGGGGCGGCTCAGTTACGCCGAACTGACCGGCCGCGCCGACCGGCTCGCCCGGCGGCTGCGGGAGTCGGGCGTCGGCGCGGAGTCCGTGGTCACCGTGTGCCTCGACCGGGTGCCCGAGCTGATCGTCGCGCTGCTGGCGGTGCTGCGATCCGGCGGAGCGTTCCTGCCCCTCGACCCGGCGACTCCGCAGCAGCGGGCGATCGCGCTGGTCGGGGAGACCGGTTCACGCGTCATCGTCTCCGGCAGCGAGCACGCCCCGATCTTCGACGGGTGCGAGGCGCGGATCGTCGACATCGGGGAACCGGCCACGCCGGCACCGCCGGAGGGGCGGGCGGGAGACGAGGGAGATGCGGGAGAAGAGGGGCAGCGGCCGGTGCACGGTCCGCGGCCCGACGACCTCGCCTATGTGATCTACACCTCCGGATCCACCGGGCCCCCCAAGGGTTTGATGATCACCCACCGGTCGCTGACCCACTCCCTGACCGCGGTGGCCCGGGCCTACGAACTCACGCCCGACGACCGGGTCCTGCACGCCGCGGCGCTCGGCTTCGACACCTCGCTGGAGCAGATCTTCGCCACGCTGATCAGCGGCGCGACGCTGGTCCTGGCCGGCCGGCAGACGTGGGCGCCCACCGACCTGCTGCACCGTCTCCCGGAGTACGGGATCACCGTGGCCGACCTGACCCCCGCCTACTGGCAGCGGATCGTCTCCGTCGCCGAACGCGACGAGCTCGCGTCGCTGAGGCTCGTCATCGTCGGCGGCGAGATCATCACCTCGAAGGACTGCCGCGCCATTCTGCGCCGGATCCCGGGCGCCCGGCTCATCAACGCCTACGGGCTCACCGAGACCACCATCACCTCCACCCTCTGCGATCTGAACGAGGAAGTGCTCACCGCGCCGGACACGGCCGTCGCCCCGGTCGGCACACCCCTTGAGGGGGAACATGTCCACGTACTCGACGCCGAGTTGCGCCCGGTGGCGACCGGCGAGCGCGGTGAGATCTACATCGGCGGCCCCGGCCTTGCACGCGGTGTCTGGCGGCAACCCGCCCTGACCGCACGGCAGTTCCTCCCCGACCCGCACGGCTCGGCGCCGGGCGACCGGATGTACCGCACCGGGGATCTGGGCCGCCGCCGCCCGGACGGCAACGTGGAGATCCTGGGCCGGGTCGACGACCAGATGAAGATCCGCGGATTCCGGGTCGACCCGGCCGAGATCGAGGCCGCGCTCGTCTCCCGCCCGGAGATCAGCGAGGCGATGGTCGTGGCCCGGGCACGTGAGAACGGCGACCGGGCCCTCATCGCGTACTACACACCGGCCGGGCTCCCGGCCGGCGGCGAGGCGGCGCTGCGCGCCCAGCTGCGGTCCGCGCTCGCCGAGGTCCTGCCGGGCTACATGATCCCGGCAGCCTTCCACTCGGTGGAGGAACTGCCCGTCGCGCCCAGCGGAAAGCTCGACCGCAAGGCGGTGCCGGAACCCAAGACCGCGGTGCCGACGACCGGCGCCGACGACCGTCCGGTGCCGCAGGGCATGGCGCTGCTGTGGGGCCAGATCCTGGGTGTGGACGCCGTCCGTCCGCACGACGACTTCTTCGAGCTCGGCGGGAACTCGCTGCTCGCGATGGAGATGCTCGCCCGGACCCGGGTCATCTTCGGCATCGGTGTCTCACAGATCCGCGACCTGACCCGTTCACTGCTGCGGCAGCCGATGCTCTCCGCCTTCGCCGAGTCCGTGCGCCAGGCACGAGCGGGCACACTGGCGCACCCGGAGGGCGGAAGCGTCGACTTCGCCGCCGAGACCGCCCGGCGCATGCCGACGGTGCGCCGTGCCGCGCCGGCCCCGGACCCCGCGCATCTGGGCGACGTCCTGCTCACCGGGGCGACGGGGTTCTGCGGCGCCCATATGGTCGACGAACTGCTGCGCAGGACGACGGGACGGGTCCTCTGCCTGGTCCGGGCCTCCGACGAGCAGGACGGCATGGAGCGACTGCGCGCCGGCCACCAGCGGCACGTCCACCGCGATCTGACCAGCGACCGTGTCCAGCCGGTCGTCGGCGACCTGGGCCAGCCCGGACTGGGGCTGTCTCCCGAGCGGTTCGAGGAGCTGGGAGCGACCGTCGACGCCGTCTACCACTTCGGCGGCCTGGTCAACTTCATCTACTCGTACCACGACCTGCGTCCGGCCAACATCGACGGAACGTACGAGATCATCCGCCTCGCCGCCGACCGGGCAGTCCCCGTCCACTTCACCTCCAGCATGGCGGTGATCGCCGGATTCGGACCGGCCGGGGTGCACGAGGTCACGGAGAGCACTCCGCTGCGTTTCCCCGAGCACCTGTCGGTGGGTTACGTGGAATCCAAGTGGGTCGGCGAGGCGCTGCTGCACAAGGCGTCCGAAGCGGGCCTGCCGGTCGTCATCTACCGTCTGATGGACATCACGGGCCGCCGCGGAACCGGCGTGATGAACACCAGCAGCGAGATGGCCGCCCTCTTCGGGTTCATCGCACGGACCGGGCTGTGCCCCGACGTCCGGCTGCCGCTGGACTTCGTGCCGGCCGACGACCTCGCCCGCGCGGTCGGCCACATCTCCACCCGGCTGCCCGCCCGCGGCGAGGTCTACCATCTCACCAACCCCCGGTCCACGCTGCTGAGTTCACTTGCCGAGCGGCTGCGCAAGCAGGGCTACCCAGTGCAGGAGATCCCGTACACCGAGTGGATCGCCGCTCTGGTGAAGTACGCGGCCGGGCACCCCACCGACCCGATGACCCCGTTCGTCCCGCTCTTCGTCGACCGGTGCGCCCTTGCCGACATGACCGTGAGCGAAATGTACTTCCAGGGCGTCTTCCCGGAGTTCACCCGCGACAACGCGGAACGGGTGCTGCGGGACGCCGGGATCGACATACCGCCGGTGGACGCGGAGATGCTGGACCACTACATCGACTACCTCCAGCACGCCGACTACGTCAGGCCGGTGGTGAGCCGGGGCACCGGAGCGGCACGATGGTGAGCAGGCGCCCCGGCTGGGAGGGCCTCGACGTGCTGGACGCGGCGCCCGACGGTCCGGTGGCCTTCTCCGCCGACCTCTCTCCCGCCAGCCTTCTGGCGGCGTACCGCGTCGGCGTCTATCCGTTCCCCGCATCCGACGAATACACCCGCACCCTCAACGAGGTCGTCTTCGCGGACCAGGTGGAGGAGGGCCGCATCCCGCTCGTGGGTGAGGAAGCGGCCGATCCCTACGCCGTCTCCTGGTGGTCCCCCGACCCCAGACCCGTGCTGCCCGTCACGGCCACGCACCTCAGCCGGAGCCTCGCCCGGCAGCTGCGCAACCGGCTGCCGTGGTCGACCAGTCTGGACCGGCAGTTCGAAGGGGTCGTCCGCGCATGCCGAGGCGACCGGATCCCCCTGTGGCTCACCGACGAGCTGATCGCCAGCCTGGTCCGGCTGCACGAACTGGGACATGCGCACAGCGTCGAGGTCTGGGAGGACGGTGAACTCATCGGCGGTGTCTTCGGTCTCCAGCTCGGATCCGTCTTCAGCATGGACTCGATGTTCTTCCACCGTCCCGGTGCCTCGAAGGTCGCGGTGACCGACCTGGCGGAGCGCTTCGCACAGGCCGGCGGCGTCCTGCTGGACGCGCAGCGGGACAGCCCGCACGTCCAGAGCCTGGGCGGCGTCCTCGTATCGCGCGAACAGTACATCCGGCAACTGCGCGGCACCGCGAGCGAAAGCGTCCCGATGCCCGCCGCCACCTTGCCCGCCAGCCGTCTCGCCCAGCCGGCGGCATCGGGCTGACCGCCTTCACCACGTCTCGGGCTGACGGGCGAGCCCGTCCCGGCTGCTGGTACGGACCGCAAGACCACCAGTGCGGCGGAGGCCGAGCACGTCTACGAGGTCGACCCGATCTCGAACGCGCCCACCGCGCCGCTGCCGACTACCTCTTTCCGCCGGCTCCCCGGTCGCCCCTCCGGGCACGGACCCGGTGACGGAACTGCCCGGCACCTACCGGGTGTGCCAGTGGTAGCGGCGCTCGGGGCGGCCGGCCTGGCCGTAGCGCAGCGACACGACGGCCTTGCCGGTGACGGTGAGGTGTTCGAGATAGCGGCGCGCGCTGACGCGGGAGATGCCGACCTCCGTCGCGCACTCGGCCGCGGACAACGTCCCGCCGGCCTCGCGCAGGGCGCGTTCGACCAGCTCCGAGGTCTCCACGCTCATGCCCTTCGGCAGAGCGGGCGTCACCGCGGGTGCCGCGACCCGGCCCAGCGCCCGGTCCACATCGGCCTGCCCGCTGACCGTTGCGGCGGACAGATTGGTGCGCCGGGCGCTGTAGCGCTCCAGCCGGTCCCTGAGGTCCCCGGCGTCGAACGGCTTGAGCAGGTAGTCCACGACGCCCTGACGGACGGCACCGCGGACCGCCTCCGCCTCCCGGGCGGCGCTGATCACCATCACGTCACAGTCGTGGCCTGCGCTCCGCAGCCGGGGGACGACGTCCAGTCCGAACATGTCGGGCAGATACAGGTCGAGCAGCATCAGGTCGGGCTGGAGTTCGGCGGCGGCGGTGAGCGCCTGCTCGCCGCAGTTCGCCGTTCCGACCACACGGAAGCCCTCGACACTGTCGACGAATCCGCGGTGGATGCGCGCCACCATGAAGTCGTCCTCGACCACGAGAACGTCGATCATCGGACTTCCTCCGTCTCCCGCTCGGCCAGCTGGCCCACGGACATCCAGGCCGTGAACACGGCGCCTGTCTCTGTGTTCGCCACGGACACCTCACCACCACGGCGTTTGCAGACCAGCCGGGTGAGCGCCAGTCCGATCCCCCGGTCGCCTCCCTGCGCGGCCTTGGTGGTGAAGCCGTGCGAGAAGACCTCCTGCGCGAGCTCGGGAGCCACGCCGGGGCCGGAGTCCCGTACGACGATCTCCACGCTGGAGGCGTCCTGGCGCAGCTCGACCTCCACCCAGGCGTCGCCCTCCTGGTCCCCGGCCGCGGCCGCGTCCAGGGCGTTGTCGACGAGATTGCCGAGCACCGTCGCCACGTCCGCGGAGTCCGTCGGCTCCAGCTTGTCCAGGGCCGTGCGCTCGGAGATCCGCAGCTGGACTCTGCGCTCCGCCGCGAGCGCGGACTTGGCCATCAGCAGGGCGGCGAGGGCGCGGTCACGGACCCGGCTGGTGAGGGTCAGATCGAGCGACTCGCGATGTTTTCGCAGGGCGCGAACATACCGTACGACCTCGTCGTGCTCATCGATCTGGATGAGCCCGGAGATGGTGTGCAGCTGGTTGGAGAACTCGTGCGCCTGTGCGCGCAGCAGTTCGGTGCTGCTGCGGAACGAGCCCAACTCCCGTTCCAGCTGGGCCAGTTCGGTGCGGTCGCGGAGGGTCGTCACCGAGCCCAGCCGGCGGCCGTCCTTGGTGACGTCCATCCGGTTCATCACCAGCACACGGCCCCGGCGCACGACGACCTCGTCGCGGCGCCCGGTGTCCTGTCCGTCGCCGTCGTCGCTCCCGCTCCCGGTACCGGTTCCAGTTCCGGTTCCGGCCAATACGTCGTACAGCCTGCCCTCGATCCCGAGATCGGCCAGGCTCATCCCGACGCAGTCCTCGGGAAGGTCGAGCAGTCTGCGGCCGACCTCGTTCACGAGCGTGAGCCGCAGCCGCGGATCGAGCGCGATCACACCCTCTGCGATCCCGAACAGCATCGCCTCACGGTGCTCGGCGAGCCCCGCGATCTCGCGTGGTTCCAGGCCGAAGGTCTGGCGTTTGATCCTCCGGGCCAGCAGCCAGGACCCGGCGATCCCCAGGACACTCGCGGTGCCGAGGTAGGCGAGCAGATACGAGGAGGCGCCGCTCAGCCGCTGCCAGGCCGAAGGCGAGGCGCGTCCGATCATGACCGTGCCGAGGTGCCGGCCCACCTGCTCGCGGTGCTCGCCGAGCACCGGGACCTGTGCGACCAGCTCGCGCACCCCGTCCACCGACAGCTCCCCCGACCAGCCGCGCGCCTGCGCGACGCTCGGCCCCTCGACCGGCAGCCGGGTCCCGACCAGTGTGGGATCGGTGGCGGCGACGATCTCCCCGCGTGCGTCGGCGACCGTGACGGAGGTGACGTTCGACCGGGTCCTGGCGGACTGCAGCAGCGGGGCGAGGGTCTCACCGGGGGCGGGCAGAGTGAGCTGGGTGCGCAGCAACGGGTTTCCGGCCATCTCCTCGGCGAGGGCGGTCACCCGCCGGCCCTCCACGCGGTCGAACGTCGCCTTCGACTGCGCCAGCGACACCGCTGCCACCGCCGCCAGCACGATCACCACGATGGCGAGCTGCAGAACCAGCAGCTCACCGGCGAGCGTATGACGTCGGGACGTCATGACCACAATGAACTCAACCTTCAATGGTCACACAACGGAGACGGGCTGTCTGAGGGATCGCACAATCATGGCGCCGGACTCGCCCAAGCGAAAGAGATGAGCCATGAGAACTCGCAGAGCCGCACTTCTCGGAGCTCTTGCCACTGTGTCGATGCTCGCCGCCGGCGCCTGCGGCGCCACCGCCGAGAAGGAGGACTCGGGAAGCGGGAACGTGGGCTCCAAGCCCGTCTCCGGGCTGCGTCTCATGGTGCCCAACACTCCGGGCAGCGGATACGACATCACCGCCAGGACCGTCGCCCAGGTGATGCAGGACTCCAAGACGGCGACCGGGGTCCAGGTGTACAACCTGCCCGGCGCCGGCGGCACCGTGGGCCTGCAGCGCCTGGTGAACGAGAAGGGCAACGGCAAGCTGGCCATGCAGATGGGCCTGGGGGTCGTGGGTTCCGCGTACACCTCGAAGTCCGAGGCGACCCTCACCGACACCACGCCGCTGGCCAGGCTGATCGAGGAGGCCGGCGCGATCGTCGTGTCGAAGGACTCCCCGTACAAGACGATCGACGACCTGGTCACCGCCTGGAAGAAGAACCCCAAGAAGGTGACCGTGGGCGGCGGCTCGTCGCCGGGCGGCCCGGACCACCTGCTGCCGATGCAGCTGGCCAAGGCGGTCGGCATCGAGCCGAAGAAGGTCAACTACGTCGCCTACGACGGCGGCGGTGAACTCCTGCCCGCCATCCTCGGCAACAAGGTCGCCTTCGGCGCCAGCGGGTTCGGCGAGTTCCTCGACCAGATCGAGGCCGGACAGGTGCGGGTCCTGGCGGTCACCAGCGAGAAGCCCATCGACGCGGTGAAGGACGCCCCCACCCTCAAGGACTCCGGGATCGACCTGGTCTTCACCAACTGGCGCGGCATCGTCGCCCCTCCCGGGATCACCGACGCCCAGAAGCAGACCTGGATCGACTCGCTGACCAGGATGCACGACTCGGAGCAGTGGAAGGCCCAGCTGACCAAGAACGGCTGGACCGACGCGTTCGTCACCGGTGACGAGTTCGGCACCTACCTCAAGGACCAGGACAAGGCCGTCGCCGACCTGCTGGCAGAGCTCGGACTGGCATGAGCACCCACGTGGACGAACGGAGCGCCGAGCGCACCCGTCCGCCCCGGGGCGGGGACCGCGCACAGTACGGAGTGTGCGCGTTCCTCGCCCTGCTGGGCACCGCGGTGATCGTGGACGGGCTCGGGATCCCGCACATCACCAGCAGCACCGACCCGGTCGGTCCGCGCGCGGTGCCGGTGATCCTGGGCGTCCTGCTGCTGGTGGTCGCGGCGCTGTACGCGGTCGACGTGGCCCGGGGCGGCCGCGGCGAGCCGGAGGCCGGCGAGGACGTCGACCTGTCGACGGGCAGCGACTGGCGCACGGTGCTGCTGCTGGTCGGCGCGTTCGTGGTGAACGCGGTGCTGATCGAACAGCTCGGCTGGGTGATCAGCGGCACGCTGCTGTTCTGGGGGACGGCCTTCGCCCTCGGCAACCGGCACTACGTCCGCAGTCTGCTGATCGCGGTGGCGCTGTCGCTCACCACGTTCTACGCCTTCGCGATCGGGCTCGGAGTGAACCTCCCGGCCGGTGTGCTGCAAGGGATCCTGTGATGGACAACCTGAACAACCTCATGCAGGGCTTCGCGGACGTCCTGGCACCGATGAACCTGCTGCTGGCGCTCATAGGCGTCGTCATCGGCACCGCGGTGGGCGTGCTGCCGGGCATCGGCCCGGCGATGACCGTGGCCCTGCTGCTGCCGGTCACCTACGGCATGGAGCCCGTGCAGGCGTTCATCATGTTCGCCGGCATCTTCTACGGCGGCATGTACGGCGGCTCGACCACTTCCATCCTGCTGAACACCCCCGGGGAGTCGTCCTCGGTGGTGACGGCCATCGAGGGCAACAAGATGGCCAAGGCCGGACGGGCGGCGCAGGCGCTCGCCACCGCCGCGATCGGTTCGTTCGTGGCGGGCACCATCGGCACGCTGCTGCTGGTGCTGGTGACCCCGGTCGTCGTGGACTTCGCGGTCAGCCTGGGCGCACCGGACTACTTCGCCCTGATGCTGCTCTCCTTCATCGCGGTCACCTCCGTGCTGGGCTCCTCCCGCATCCGGGGCCTGATCTCGCTGCTGCTGGGTCTGACGATCGGCCTGGTCGGCATCGACGCGGTGTCCGGGCAGCAGCGGCTCACGCTGGGCATCCCCCAGCTCGCGGACGGGATCGACGTGGTCGTCGTCGCGGTCGGGATCTTCGCCGTCGGCGAGGCGCTGTGGGTGGCCGCGCATCTGCGGCGCAGGCCCGCCGAGGTCATCCCGGTCGGCAGGCCCTGGATGGGCCAGAAGGACTGGAAGCGGTCGTGGAAGCCCTGGCTGCGGGGCACGGCGTTCGGCTTCCCGTTCGGTGCGCTGCCGGCCGGCGGCGCGGAGATCCCGACCTTCCTGTCGTACGCGACGGAGAAGCGGCTGACCAAGCACCCCGAGGAGTTCGGGAAGGGCGCGATCGAGGGAGTGGCCGGGCCGGAGGCGGCGAACAACGCCTCCGCGGCGGGCACCCTGGTCCCGATGCTGGCCATCGGGCTCCCGACGAACGCGACCGCGGCGGTCATGCTGGCCGCGTTCCAGTCGTACGGCATCCAGCCCGGCCCCCTGCTGTTCGAGCGCGAGGCGAGCCTCGTGTGGGTGCTGATCGCCAGCCTGTTCATCGGCAATCTGCTGCTGCTCCTGCTGAATCTGCCGCTCGCGCCCGCCTGGGCGAAACTGCTGCAGATACCCCGCCCCTATCTCTACGCCGGAATCCTGTTCTTCGCGTCCATGGGTGCGTACGCCGTCAACGCACAGCCCCTGGACCTGTTCCTGCTGCTGGTGCTGGGAATCCTCGGCTTCGCGATGCGGCGCTTCGGACTGCCGGTGCTGCCGCTGATCGTCGGCGTGATCCTCGGCCCGCGCGCCGAACTGCAGGGCCGGCGCTCCCTGCAACTGTCGGGCGGCGAACTGTCGGGGCTGGTGGGCGGACCGGTGTCCTACGCCGTCTACACGACGATCGCCCTGGTGCTCGTCTGGCCGCTCGTCCGGAAATTCGCCGTACGTCCGCTGCGTGAGCGAAGTGCCTGAGAGGGAGAGCTGACATGACCGTACTGGTCGGATACGTACCGTCACCCGAGGGTGAGGCCGCGCTACGGGCGGGGATCGACGAGGCCCGGCTGCGCGACGAGAAGCTGCTGGTGGTGAACACCTCGCGAGGGGACGCCCTGGTGGACCCGCGTTTCGCGCAGGAGCCCGATCTCGCCCATGTCCGCGAGGATCTGGCCGCGCTGGGCGTCGAGTTCGACCTCCGCCAGGTGCTCGGCGGCGGCGACGCCGCCGAGGAGATCATCGAGCTGGCGGAGCAGGCGGACGTCTCCCTGGTGGTGATCGGGCTGCGCCGCCGGAGCGCGGTCGGAAAGCTGATCATGGGCTCCGCGGCGCAGCAGATCCTGCTGGGAGCAGGCTGCCCGGTTCTCGCGGTGAAGGCGGCAGGTCAGGAATGATCCTGAAGACGTTCGGCTGGTCGTTCGCCGTCACCGCGCTCGGTCTGGCCTTCGCCGCGTGGCAGTGGGGCTGGGAGGCCTTCGGGATCGTGCTGATCCTGTCGGTCCTGGAGATCTCGCTGTCCTTCGACAACGCGGTCGTCAACGCCGGAATCCTGCAGAAGATGAACGCCTTCTGG
>NZ_VZRB01000065.1 GCF_008806595.1 Streptomyces luteolifulvus
AACGAGTTCGTCCAGGGGGAGGCCGTAGGCGCGGGCGAGCGGGAGCAGCAGTTCCAGGTTGGGTTTGCGCCCACCGCTCTCCAGCCGGGACAGCGTGCTCTCAGAGATGCCGGTGGTCTCGGCCAGGGCGGCCAGGGTGATGCCGCGTTTCCGGCGCAGGCTCCGCAGCCGGGGGCCTACGGCGGCCAGCACGTCGTCGAGCTCGTCCATACGCCTCATCTTGCTGAAACAGCATGGCCGCTTGCAACCGCACGGGGCCGGGCCGCACCCTCCCGGCGTCCGTCACGCTCCGGGCGCACCCGACGTACACCCGACAAGCCGAAGGGGAATCCCGGCTCATGAGCGACGACACCCGCGACCACCACGCCACCCCCGACGCCGCACGGTTCTGTCACTTGCTTCCGACCCCAGCCGGGGTGCGGCACCACCACCCCCTGCACACGGAGAGACATTCCATGCCAGACCCGTTCGAGCCGGTAACCATCGGCAAGTGGACGTTGAACAACCGCATCGCCATGGCGCCCATGACGCGCAACCGGGCCACCGCCGACGGCGTACCCACGGACGACATGGCGACCTACTACGGGCAGCGGGCCACCGCGGGCCTGATCATCACCGAGGGCGTTCAGCCCAGCGCGGCGGGCCAGGGCTACATGAACTCGCCGGGTCTGTACACGTCCCGGCAGATCGACGGCTGGCACCAGGTCGCCCGCGCCGTGCACAGCCGAGGAGGCCACATCGTTGCCCAGCTCATGCACGCGGGGCGCATCGGACACCCGGACAACAAGCACGGCGCCGAGACCGTCGCCCCGAGCGCCTTGGCCGCCCCAGGCGCCATGTTCACCGCCCGTGGACCCCAGCCCCACCCCACACCCCGCGCCCTGCGGGCAGACGAAATCCCCTTCGTCGTCGAGGAGTATGCACGCGCCGCACGGGCGGCCGTCGTCGCCGGCCTCGACGGCATCGAACTGCACGCCGCCAACGGGTACCTCCCTCACCAGTTCCTCGCCCCCTCCACCAACCACCGGACCGACGCCCACGGCGGCACTGCCGCTGCTCGTGCCCGGTTCGTCATCGAGGTCGCCGAAGCCGTCGCCGACGCGATCGGCGGCGAACGAGTCGGCATCCGGATCTCTCCCGGGATCAACCTCCACGGGGCCATCGAGGACGAGCCGACAGGGACAGCGACGACATACCGGGCACTGATCGACGCAATCGCGCATCTGAACCTGGCCTACCTGCACACCATCGGGGACCCGTCCGCCCCACTCGTGAAGGATCTCCGCAGCCGCTTCGGCGGCCCGCTCATCGTCAACGACGGCTGGGAGCGGCCGACCGACGCCGCCACCGTCCGCCGACGCGTGGAGAGCGGTCAGGCAGACCTCGTCGCCGTGGGCCGGGCCTTCATAGCCAACCCCGACCTGGTATGGCGCTGGCGGAGCCGCGCGCCGCTCAACGAGCCCGACATCGACACGTTCTACCGCGGCGGCCGGCACGGCTACACCGACTACCCAGCCCTCGATTCCTGATGTGTAGCAGGTTCTTGTCAAGGGGCACGCGTATGAAGCCCGCATGGTCCGCACCGGCTTCGAGACGATCCTGACTGCTGAGGACGACATCGAGGTCGTCGCACAGGCGCGTGTCAACCGGATCGTCGGTGAGACCAACAGCGGGGCGACGCCGAAACGGTCAAGAACCCCCGGTCCGACCATGCGGTTCGACTGGCGGATCAGCGTGTGACATCGAAGCTGGCGGCGCGGGGCACGAACGTCGTGTTCCCGTCCGCGGCAATCGCCAGAGCCGAGACGTACCAGGTGCCTTGGGCCAGTTCGGCAGCCTCCCGCTTCGTGACCTTCAGCGCGTAGGGCGTGTAGGTGCAGTGGGTTGTCTCGTCCGAGGTGCTCTGGCACTTGGCGCTCTCCGCCGAGCGCAGCTCCGCCTCGGTCGGGTCGAGCTTCGAACTCGCGGGCCAGGCGAGGACCTTGAGGTCGCGGATGTTCGTGTCGTCGCTCACGTCCACGGTGTAGGTGAACGAGCCCGCGCTGCCGTCGGACGGAGTCACGTAGCGGGCCGAGCCGTTCTCCATGGTCGGCTCCGTGGGGCCCGAGGCCAGTGCGAGGCCGCCGGCGGTCACTCCGGCGAGGGCTGCGGCGCCGATGAGCGACGAGAAGAGAATGCGCTTGGACATGGGAAGATCCCCTTGGGTTCGTTGGAGAGTCGGAAGCGCGGAAAGGCGCTGAAAGCGCGGAAGAACCGCTTCTGGAACCGGTCTTGGAAGTGGTCGTACAAGCGGTGACCGACCGCGCTGTTGATGTGATCGAGCTTATGGCCGCGGGCGTGGCGCCGTCCTCGCGCTGCGGGACGATTGGCGCCTCGAACCGCAGCTGGAGGCTCTGCAACCCAGGTAAGAGGTCGGAATCCGCCTCCAGCCGGAGCCGGACCGCTCACCTGCGGCCTTAGCCTTGATCCGCCATGAATCGAACCGATGACCGGCTGCTCCCGGTCCTGCTGATCTGCGCCCAGGCCGTGGTGTGGCCCGGGGCGTCGCTGGTGCGTGGGGCCGTTCCGCCCGCGTCCGCCCTTTTCGTGGCGTCCCTGGTCGCCGGAGTGGTGACGGCCGCGCTCGCCCTCCGCCGTGCCCGCCCGGTGACCACCCTCGTCGCGGTCGCCGCAGCCTGTGCGCTGGGTGCCGGGCCCCTGCCCGCCGGGGCGATGGCGGTACTGGGCACCGCGGGTGTCGCGCTGGCCCTGTTCACCGTGGCGACCGAACGCGACGGCTTCACCGCCGTGTTGTGCGTGGTGGCGCTGGCCGCCTGGCAGCTCCTGCAGGGCATCAGCCTGCACGGGCTCAGCGACCGGGACGGACTCGACCTCGTCATGACCGCGGTGCTGTACGCCGCCGCGTGCGGCGCCGGCCTCCTCGTACGGCGGAGAAGTCGCGCGCGCAGAGCGGCCGAACAGCTGCTGAAACGGGCCGAGTCCGAGCGCCATCGGCTCCCGGGGGCCGAACGGCGACGTATGGAAAGGGAGTTGCATGACGTCAGCGCCCACCATCTGACGGCCGTGGTGGTCACGGCGGGGGCGGCCCTCGGACTGCGCGAACGTCGTCCCGAACTGGCCCGGGAAGCACTTGAGTTCGCGATCGAGACCGGCGGCGAGGTCACCCGCGCGCTGGGCGCGGTGCGGGCCCCGGCACCCTCCCGCGAGACCCTGCCGTCACCGGAGGAACGGCTGCTGGACCTGGTCGCGGGGTTCCGGCGCCTGGACCACCAGATGGACTGCGAGATCGACTCGCTGCCGGACGGCGCCGTCGCTGACGCGGCGTACGGCATCGTGCGCGAGGCCCTGACCAACGTCGCGCGGCACGCCCCCGGTGCGCACACGTGGGTGCGGGTCCGGTACGGCGACACCCGCACCCATGTCGTGGTGACGAGTGCGGCACCGCCGACCGGTGCGGTGGCGTACGGTGCGGGGCTCGGCGGCGGTCGCGGCCAGGGCCTCCTGCGGTCCCGGGCCCGGGAGGCGGGCGGTACCCTCACCACCGGCCCGACGGCGGACGGCGGTTGGGAGGTCCGTGCGGTCCTGCCCGGCCGGACCACAGGCCCGGTGGAGCGGTCCGTTCCGCGGAGCCACCGCTTGGCGCAGCTGACGGTCGCCGTCGGCCTGGTCGTACAACCGCTGCTCCCGGCGCTGGTCATCCGGGCGCAGGACCCGTCGAGCGGTACGCGGGTGTCCGCGGGCGTGCTCTTCGCGCTGCTGGTCGTGGCACAGGCGATCGCACTGCTGTGGCTGCGCCGGGCACCCCGCGCGGCCCACGGGGTCCTGTTCGGTCTGGCCCTGCTGTGGCCGGTGGCGATGGCCGCGGGGGAGTACACCGGTCAGGTGGTCCTGCCGCCTGCGCTGAGTCTGCTTGCGACCTGTGCGGCGCTTGCGGCGGACGCGGCCCGTACGGCCGCCGGTCCGTCCCCTGCCGCAGAGCGCCCGCGCGTGTTCCTGCCGGCCCGCCTGCTCAGGCCCCGGTCGGCTCTCCCGATCGCCGCCGTGGCGGCGCACGCGGCGGCCGCGTCGGCAGCCGTCCTGGACCGGGGCACGACGGTCCCCGTCTGGGCCGTCGCAGCGTCGGCGACGGGCGCGGCGTCCCTCGCGGTCGGCGCGGGCCGCTGGGTCGGAGCCCTGCGCGGGCGGGGCGACCGGGCTGACCGGCGCACGCGGAACGAACGCCTCGCCGCCCTCACCGAGGAGGCCGTCCGGGACGCTTGGGCCGAGCGGCGCAGGATCGCCGCCGGACTGGAGAGCACCGTCCTCTCACGCACCGCCGACATGGTCGCGGAGGCGGAGGCGGGCCGGCTCGACGTGACCGCCGAACGCGCCCGGGAGGCCCTGTCCGCGATGCGCGCTCTGCTCGACACGGTCAGGGAGGGCGAGAACGGGCCCGGGCTGCGGCCGCAGCCCACCCTCCAGGCGCTTGACCTGCTCGCCCACCAATTCCGGGCCACCGGCCGGGACATCGAGATACGACTGACCGACCGCGTACCGGAACGACTGCCCACCGCCGTCGACCTGGCCGCCTACCACGCCGCCGAGACGGTGCTCGCGGCCGGCGGCGCGGAGCCGGCGGTGCTCGAACTCGACGCGGACAACGGTACGTTGACGCTCACCGCTACCGGGGTGCCCGGCGCCGCCGACCCAGCCGTCTTTGAGCGGCTGACCACGCGTGTCTCGGTACTCGGCGGCACCATGACCACCGGCCCGCAGGGTACGGTCCGCCTCCGACTGCCACTCGCGCTCGCGCCGGACAACCCGGACAACCCGGACAACGAGGAGAGGGAACGATGAGCCTCAAGGTGCTGGTCGTCGACGACCAGGGCATCGTGCGGGCGGGGTTCGCCGCCGTGATCGACGCCGAGGAGGACATGACGGTCGTCGGCGAGGCCGCCGACGGCGCCGCCGCGGTGCGGCTCGCCGCAGAGCTGGCACCCGACGTGGTCGTCATGGACGTACGCATGCCCGAGCTGGACGGTATCGCCGCCACCCGCATCATCACCGGCCGCCAGGACGCGCCCCGGGTCCTCGTCCTGACCACCTTCGACCTCGACGCGTACGTCTTCGACGCGCTGCGCGCCGGCGCCTCGGGCTTTCTCCTCAAGGACGTACACCCCTCCGAACTGCTGCAGGGCATCCGGGTGGTGGCGGCCGGCGAGAGCGTGCTCGCCCCGTCCACGACCCGCCGCCTCATCGGCCACTACGCGTCCCGGCCGGGCACCGCGGTCCGGGCCGGGAGCACCCCCGAGCTGGACAGCCTGACCGGCAGCCAGCGGGGCGTCCTCACCCTGGTCGCGTCCGGCCTCACCAACGCTGAGATCGCCGAGCAACTCGGCATCACAGTAGGCACCGTGAAGTCCCACGTGAACGCGGTGCTCCGCAAACTCGGCCTGCGTGACCGCGTACAGGCGACGATCCTCGCCTACGACCTCGGTCTGGCCCGCCCGAACCCACCCGGCACCCACCTCTGACCATCTCAACGCAGCCAAGGAGCCCATCCCCATGACCGACCGATCCTTCCCCCGCGGCCTGCGCCGCACTCACGGCGAGGTCGCCGTCCTTGTCTATCTGGCGATCTGTGCCGTCCTGCTCGTGTGGGCGCTCGTGGTGACCGTGGGCGACGACTCGGGCGAGTCCATGGCGGGCGTCATCCCGATGCTCGCCACCGCCCCCGCCAGCCTCGTCTTCCTCGTGCTGCCGGACGGCCCCGTGTGGTTCGTCACTGCCGTCGCCATCGGGGCCGGGGTCAACGCCGCGGTCATCGGCTGGTGCGCCCGCGCCCTGCGCCGCAGCGACCGTCCGGACCCCGCGTCCTGAGCCTCGGCAGAACCTGCGGGAAGCCGGTAGTCGCGCTGGCCCTGGCGGGAGCCGTCCTCTGGGCTGCGGTGCCCGAACCGGCCCCGGGGGCGGGCACGGTCGACGTCGACCAGTTGAGGTGACCCCCAGGACAAGCAGCGCACACCACTCCTCCTGCTCGCCCGTACAGTAGGCGACCCACTCGATAGTTCACGCAACGCCGGAACAACACGCTCGTGGCCTCCTCGGGCCGGACGGTGACCGGGGGCGCCCGGGGACTCGGTATCTGCTCGGAAGGCCTGGGGGGCTGGGTGGCGAAGGCGAACGGCGTCGGGCGGCCACTGCGGGGGCGTCGGTGTCGTCGGGTGGCAAGCCCCGACGGGGATCCCGCGTTCTGGCGACCGTGCCCTGCCCGCGGGTCTTGTATCATGTGGCAAAACTTCGAAATTATGGCAAGAAATCGAGAACATGCGATAGGGTGGCGGAGGGGTTCCGCGGACAGGCAGCGCGCAGCAGAGGTCAACTGTCCGCGGAACCTATGAACGCTTGCTCAGCAAAGGAGAACCCCATGCCCGAAGCTGTGATCGTTGCCACCGCCCGTTCGCCGATAGGCCGCGCCAACAAGGGATCGCTGGTCTCGATGCGGCCCGATGACCTGGCCGTGGCCATGGTCCTGGCAGGTCTTGCGAAGGTTCCGGCCCTGGACCCGTGTGACATCGATGACCTCATGCTCGGTTCCGCGCAGCCGGCAGGCGAGGCGGGCCACAACATGGCTCGGGCCGTGGCCGTGCTTGCGGGGATGGATCACCTGCCCGGTACCACGGTCAACCGTTACTGCTCCTCTAGCCTGCAGACCACCCGGATGGCGTTCCACGCGATCAAGGCGGGCGAGGGCGACGTCTTCATCTCCGCCGGCGTCGAGGCGGTGAGCCGGTACGGCAATGGCTTCTGCGACATCCCCGGCACTGAGAACCCACTCGTCGACGGGGCACGCAAGCGCACCACGGTCCTGGCCGAGGGCGGTCAGGGATGGAGCGACCCGCGACCCGCCATGCCCGACCTGTACGCTGCGATGGGGCAGACCGCCGAGAACGTGGCCCGGCTCAAAGGCATCAGCCGTCAGGAGCAGGACGAGTTCGGCGTCCGCAGCCAGAACCTCGCCGAGAAGGCGGTCGCCAACGGCTTCTGGGAGCGCGACATCACCCCGTTGACGCTGCCGGACGGCAGTGTGGTCTCCGCCGACGACGGCCCTCGGCCCGGCGTGACCATGGAATCGGTCTCTCAGCTCAAGCCGGTCTTCCGTCCCGACGGAAGCGTCACCGCCGCGAACTGCTGTCCGCTCAACGACGGCGCGGCAGCGGTCGTCATCATGAGCGACACCAAGGCGAAGCAGCTCGGACTGACCCCGCTGGCCCGGATCGTCTCCACCGGCGTCTCCGGGCTCTCGCCCGAGATCATGGGTCTCGGTCCGGTGGAGGCGAGCAAGCAGGCTCTCGCCAGGGCGGGCATGACGATCGGTGACATCGACCTCGTCGAGATCAACGAGGCCTTCGCGGCGCAGGTGATCCCGTCGGCCCGCGACTTGGGCATTGACGTCGACAAGCTCAACGTCAATGGTGGCGCCATCGCAGTCGGCCACCCTTTCGGCATGACCGGCGCGCGCATCACCAGCACGCTGATCAACTCGCTCCAGTTCCACGACAAGCAGTTCGGGCTCGAGACGATGTGCGTGGGTGGCGGACAGGGTATGGCGATGGTGCTGGAGCGGCTCTCGTGAGGACTCGCTTCGCAGGCAAGACGGCGATTGTCACCGGCGCGAGCGGCGGCATCGGATCGCCATCGTGGAACGGCTCGTCGCCGGTGGCGCGAAGATGGGCGCCGTCACGGCGCGCAAGCAGGACGCGCTCGAGGCTGCCGCTGTTCAGCTCGGCGGTTCCGATCGCGTGCTCGCCGCCGCCGGCACGGCCGACGGCAACGCACATCACGAGGACACCATCGCCCGCGCGCTCCGGATGTCGGGGAGCGTCGACCTGGTCAACAACACCGCCGTCAACGCGGGGTACGGCCCGGTGGTGGAGCTGCAGGCCGACATCACCGCAAGATCTTCGACGTCAACTGCCTGGCTGCGCCGCGGGTTCGGCGTGCCCGCCGACATCGGCTCCGCCGTCGTCTTCCTGCTTTCAGACGACGTCGCGTGGGTCACCGGTCAGGAGCTGGTCGTCGACGGTGGCGTGACCCTGGTGGGCGGAGCGGAGTGAATACCGGCACGGCCTCGCGGGTCGGGGCGTCGTCGTCACCGGCGTCGCCCGCGGCATCGGCCGTGGGATCGCGGTGAGGTCACTTCGGAAGGTGCGCGCGTGGTCGTCGGGGACCTCGACGAGCAAGGCGTGCAAGGCAGTGGCAGAGGAGGCCGGTGGTTTCGCTGTTCCCGGCGACGCGGCCGCACCGGAGGTCTTGGCATCGCTGAACGAGCGTGCCACGCGGTACCTCGGTGAGATCGGCGTGTACGTCGCCGGCACCGGAGTCTCGCGCAGATTCGGCCTCGACCCGTCGAGGCGGACTGGACGCTCAACATCGAGGTGAACCTGATGGCGCACGCGCGTGCCGGCAGGATTCCGGCCCCGTCGTGGCTCGAGCGCGGTCGCGGTAGCGGCCGATTCGTCGCCACGGCATGGTCTGCCGGGCTTGTCATGTCGCTCGGTGCGGCGACGTACTCAAGCACCAGGCATGCGGCCGTGGGGTTCGCGGAATGGCTGTCGGCGACGTACCGCCGTCGTGGGATTGAGGTCCATGCTGTCCGTCTCCGGGGCGTGCAGACCGCGATGTTCAAGGAGAGCGGCGCCTGGGCCGACCTCGTGGTCGCCGACGGAGGTCGCCGGCGCGTTGATGGAGGCGATCGAGCAGGGCCGGTTCCCGGCACTGCCCCATCCCGGGGTCGCCAGTTCCTACTTGGCCCGGGCAGCAGACACCGACGGGTGGCTGTCCGGCATGAACAGGCTCCCTCAGAACTTCGAAACGAGGCAGCAATGAAGGCATGGCAAGTCACCCAGCTGGGCGAGCCGCGGAACGCCCTCGTGCTCAGCGAGGTCGCCGACCCCGTCCCGGCCGCTGGCCAAGTCGTGGTCAAGGTCTTGGCAGTTGCCGCGAACTTCCCCGACGCGCTCCTGTGTCGCGGGCTCTACCAGATCAAGCCCGAGCTCCCCTTCACGCCCGGCGTCGAGCTGTGCGGCGAAGTGGTCGCGATGGGCCAGGAGGTCACCGGCTTTGCAGTGGGCGACCGGGTGCTGGGCAATCCAGACCTGCCGCACGGTGGTTTCGCCGAGTATGCCGTGATGAGCCAGCACACGACGTTCCACGCACCGCGAGTCCTGGAAGACGCGGAGGCCGCCTCGCTGCAGATCGGGTACCAGACCGGCTGGTTCGGACTGCACCGACGGGCCGGCATCCAAGCCGGTGAGACCCTCCTCGTGCATGCGGCCGCAGGCGGTGTCGGCAGTGCTGCCATTCAGCTGGGGAAGGCGGCCGGGGCGCGCGTCATCGGCGTTGTCGGCGGCCCGGACAAGGCGGAGTACGCGCGCTGGCTCGGAGCCGATGTCGTCATCGATCGTCATGAGCAGGACTTCGTCGAGGTGGTCAAAGAAGAGACCGGCGGCCGAGGCGCCGATGTCATCTACGACCCCGTCGGAGGCGAGACCTATCGGCGTTCGACGAAGTGCATCGCCTTCGAGGGCCGGATCGTCGTGGTCGGCTTCGCCGGAGGCGAGATCCAGTCGGCGACCCTCAACCACGCGCTGGTCAAGAACTACTCGATCCTCGGGCTCCACTGGGGTCTGTACAACAGCAAGGATCCGGCCGCGGTGCAGCAGTGCCACGCCGAACTCACCCGCTTGGCCGACGCCGGACGGATCAAGCCGCTGGTGAGTGAGCGGTTGGCGTTGGGCGACATCGCCGATGGTGTGCAGCGGCTCGCCGACGGCAGCACGGTCGGGCGTCTGGTGTGCGTCATATGAGCGAGCCGGCCCGCATCGAGTCCGTGGTCTTCGACTACGGCGGAGTCCTTACGAACCCGGTCAGCAGCAGCATCAGTGAGTGGCTGGAGGCGGACGGCATAGCCCCGGAGTCGTTCCGGGCCGTGCTCAAGGCATGGCTCTCGCGCTCCGCTTTGGGGGGCAACCCCATCCACAGGCTTGAAACCGGCGAACTGAGCGTCCAGGAGTTCGAGGACCTGCTCACGCCACAGCTGCGGACTCACGACGATCGCCCGGTTGTCGCCTCCGGGATCTTGGCGCGGATCTTCGCGGGGATGCGTGCCGATCCGAGCATGTTCGCGTTGGTCGAGGAGCTGCGCGCTCGGCATTCGTGTGGCGCTGCTGTCCAACAGCTGGGGCAACACCTATCCGCGTGCCGGCATCGACTCTCTCTTCCACGAGGTCGTGATCTCGGGCGAGGTGGGGCTCCGCAAGCCGGACCCCATGATCTACCGGCTCACCCCGGAGCGCCTCGGGATCGCCGCGGAGGCCGCGGTCTTCCTCGACGACGCGGAGCCCAACGTCGCCGGTGCCCGGGGCGTCGGGATGCACGCCTGGCTCCACATCGACCCGGCCAGCACGCGCGACGCCATGAGTCGGCTCGTCCCCGGACTGCGGTCCGTGACCCAAGTAGAAGGAGTAGAAGCATGACCGAACAGCGTGTGGCCATCGTGACCGGAGCGGCACGCGGCATCGGAGCGGGGGTTGCTCGCCGGCTGGCTCACGACGGCCTCGCCCTGGCGGTGCTCGACCTCGAGGAATCCGCGTCGAACCTGGTCGCCGAGGAGATCGTCTCCGGCGGCGGACGCGCCATCGGGATCGGGACCGACGTCAGCGACGAGCAAGCGGTGGCCCATGCGGTGACCCGGGTGGTGGCCGAGCTGGGTCCGCCCACGGTGCTGATCAACAACGCCGGCATCATCCGCGACAACCTGTTGTTCAAGATGACCACCGACGACTGGGATGCGGTCCTCAACGTGCATCTGCGTGGTGCCTTCCTGATGACCCGCGCTGTCCAGGCCCACATGACGAAGGCGAAGTGGGGCAGGATCGTCAACCTGTCGAGCACCTCCGCGCTTGGCAACCGCGGTCAGGCCAACTACGCGGCGGCGAAGGCCGGTGTGCAGGGCTTCACCAAGACACTGGCGATCGAGCTCGGCAAGTACGGCATCACCGCCAACGCCATCGCTCCCGGCTTCATCGAGACCGAGATGACGCAGGCCACTGCGAAGCGTGTGGGTGTCGCCTTCGAGGACTTGAAGGAGAACGCGACGAAGGTCATCCCCGTGGCCCGCACCGGCCGTCCCGAAGACATCGCCCACGCCGCGTCTTTCTTCGTGAGCGAGGCCGCCGGCTTTGTGTCGGGGCAGGTTCTGTACGTCGCAGGCGGCCCGCAGGGCTGAGCAGCATTGCCCATCTCAGAAGAAGTCACCGTGGTTGAGGTCGAGGGCCCACAGCACGTCGCGAGATGTGTTCAGGACGTCGCCGACCAGCGCCAGCAGCTCGGTTTCGTCGTTCTGGACCCGGCCGGACAGCAGCCGCGTGCCGCCGGCGTTGCCCAACAGCAGCGATCGGGTCGACGTACCCGATGGGCGGTCGAGTCGTCGCGAGCCTGGGGCGGCCACGTTCCTTAAGCCGTCCACGCGGCGCGACAGCGACAGCCGCACCCAGGGCCCCTGGGTCCACCGATCTTGGGAATGACCAGTGCAGACGCGACAAGAAAGGTAGGGGAACAGTGAAGGTCTTCAACGGCAGCGCCGAGCTCGAAGAGGCGGTCGGCAGCCACATCGGCGATAGCGACTGGCGTGAGATCACCCAGGCGCAGGTGAACGCCTGCGTGGACGCGACGGGTGATCACCAGTGGATCCACATCGACCCGGGAGGGCGCCGCCGCCGGACCGTTCGGCACCACCATCGCGCACGGCTTGCTCACGCTGGTGCCGATGCCCTCGGACCAGATCTTCCGGATCGAGGGCCTCTCCATGGCGGTCAACTGCGGCTGCGACCGGATATGGTTCCCTGTGCCCGCGCCGGTCGAATCACGGGTTCGTGCCCGCATCGAGCTGGTGTCGCTGAAGCTGAACTGCCTTGGTCATCTGATGACTTCGCTAGTCACGATCGAGATCGACAGTGCTCAGAAGCCGGCCTGCGTCGCGGATTCCCTCGCAGTGGTGGTTCCCTCACATGACCCGCTCATCGGGGAGCGAGCTGCCGGGCCTTGATCTGGGCCGACTTGCTCGGTGGCTCGACACCGAGCTGCCCGGAGCGCGCTCAGGTGAGCTCGGTGGCCGCGTGATCGCAGGCGGTCGCTCGAACCTGACCTACCTGGTGGGGGACGGCGTGCACCGGTGGGTGCTCCGCCGGCCGCCCCTCGGACACGTGCTGTCCACCGCGCACGACATGTCCCGCGAGTTCCGGGTCATCTCGGCGCTGCAGCAGACAGTGGTGCCGGTGCCCGCGGCGTACGGGTTGTGCTCCGATCCCGAGGTATTGGGGGCTCCCTTCTACGTGATGGAGCACGTCGAGGGCACGCCCTACCGTGAGGACTGGCAGCTTGAGCCGCTCGGTCCCGAACGCACGGCGACGATCGGTGGCCGGGTCATGGATGTGCTCGCCGCCCTGCACGGGGTCGACCCCGACTCGATCGGCCTCGCCGACTTCGGCCGCCCGAAGGGATTCCTCGAGCGGCAGGTACGCCGGTGGGGCGCACAACTCGATGCATCGCATACTCGGGACCTCGCCGGCATCGACGAGCTGCACGCACGACTCGCAGCCAATGTCCCGGAGACACTCTCGCCGGCCATTGTGCATGGCGACTACCGGCTCGACAACGTACTGATCGATGAGGACGACCAGATCGTGGCCGTGCTCGACTGGGAGATGTCCACGCTCGGCGATCCGCTCGGTGACGTGGCACTGCTGGTGGTCTACCAGCGCAGCCAGGAGTTCGGCGCCGGCGCTGCCGTCGCCACCTTCCCCCGGGCCTCGGGCTGGCCGTCCGAGGATGAACTGCTCGAACGTTACGCAACCGCGAGCGGTCGCGACCTCGGCAACCTCGGGTTCCACCTCGCCCTTGCGGCTTTCAAGGCGGCAGCGATCCTCGAAGGCATTCACTACCGCTACGTCCACGGACAGACCGTAGGCCCTGGATTTGACGGGATCGGCGACCTGGTCGAGCCCATGGTGGCCATCGGCCTCGACGCTTTGAAGGAGCACTACTGATGGACTTTGCCTACAAGATCGCGACGCCGAGGTCCGTGGAGTGGATCCTCGACAAGGCGATCCAGACCCATGGTGCCGGGGGACTGAGCCAGGACTTCCCGCTGGCCGGGATGCAGGCCGGCATGCGCACGCTGCGGTTCGCCGACGGCCCGGACGAGGTGCACCTCAACGCCCTCGGCCGCAACGAGATCAAGCGACACGTCAAGGAGGCGAGGCGATGACCGACCAGGAGGAGCTGCGGCGCCGAGTAGCCGACTTCCTCGCCGTACATGATCCGCGCAGCACGCCGGCAATGGGATGGCTGCAAGCCCGCTACGACGCCGGACTGGCGTGGGTGCACTTCCCGGTGGGACACGGTGGCCTCGGGCTGCCACGATCGCTTCAGGGCGAGGTCGATGAGCTGTTCGCAGCCGCCGGCGGGCCCGACAACCGGCCGCGGGTGAACATGATCGGGCTGGGGATGGCGGCACCTACGATCCTCGCCTTCGGGACCGAAGCTCAAAAAAAGCGATTCCTGCGGCCGCTGTGGACGGGGGAGGAGATCTGGTGTCAGCTCTTCAGCGAGCCGGGCGCCGGATCGGACCTCGCCGCGCTCGGCACCCGCGCCGTGCGCGATGGTGACGAATGGGTGGTGAACGGCCAGAAAGTCTGGACGTCGGGGGCGCAGAACGCACAGTGGGCGATCCTCGTGGCGCGCACGGACCCGGATCGCCGGAAGCATGCGGGCATCACCTACTTCCTCTGCCCGATGAGCGAGCCGGGGATCGAGGTTCGACCCCTGCGACAGATCACGGGTGAGGCCGAGTTCAACGAGGTTTTCCTCACCGATGTCCGCATCAGTGACGAGTGGCGGCTCGGAGAGCAAGGCAACGGCTGGCGGATCGCCAACACGACCCTCAACAACGAACGTGTGGCGATCGGAGGCCGTCCGGTCCCACGAGAGGACGGCATGATCGGCATTGTGGCGCGCAACTGGCGCGAGCACCCGGAGCGTCGTACACCGGACCTTCATCATCAGCTGATGGAGCTCTGGGTCGAGGCTGAGGTCGCACGGCTGACGAGCATCCGCCTGGCCCAGAAGCTGGCCGCGGGGCAAGAGCCGGGTCCGGAGGGGTCGGCCATGAAGCTGACGTTCGCCCGGATCAGTCAGGCCCTCTCGGGGCTCGAACTGGAACTGAACGGTGCCGACGGCCTCCGCTATGGCGACTGGACGATGACTCGCCCGGAGGAGGTGCACTTCCTTTCGAAGGACGCTGGCCACCGCTACCTGCGGGCGAAGGGCAACTCCATCGAGGGCGGTACGTCGGAGATCCTCAAGAACGTGGTGGCCGAGCGGGTCCTCGGACTCCCGGCCGAGCCGCGGTTCGACAAAGACCTCCCCTGGAAGGAACTCCAGCGATGACAGTCGGCAGTCTTCTCTACACCGATGTCGAGGACGACCTTCGTGCAGCGGTGAGCGCATTGCTCGCCGACCGGTGCCAGCCTTCGCACGTGGCGGCCCTGTACGACGGGGTCCCGGTCGATGCCGGGCTGTGGCAGGGCATCGCGCATGAGCTCGGACTCGCCGGCTTGCTGGTCTCCGAGGATCTGGGCGGAGCCGGAGCGTCCGCGCGGGAGACGGCAGTAGTCCTGGAGGAGCTGGGTCGTGCGGTCGCTCCGGTCCCGTTCCTGACGAGCTCGGTGATCGCCACACAGGTGCTGCTCGAGTCTGGGAGCGACCTGGTCCGGGGAGTTGCCTCCGGCCAGGAGCGCGCCGCCCTGGTTGTGCCGTGGTCGACGGCTCCGGGCAGTGACCTCCCCCAGCTGTCGGTGGCGGAGGGTGCGCTCTGCGGTCGGGTGCGTTCGGTCGCGGGAGTGCTCGATGCGGACCTGCTGCTCGTGCCGGTGCCTGGGGACGCAGGAGCCGATCTCTACGCCGTCCGAGCCTCGGAGGTCGACGCGCGACCCGTCGTCTCGCTGGACATGTCCCGGCAGCTGGCTGATGTCGACCTGACCGGAGCGCACGGCATCGTGATCGCTTCAGGCCCGCCGGGCGCCGCCGCAGTCCAGCGGGGACTGATGTGGGGGGCCGGACTGCTCGCGTCCGAGCAGCTCGGAGTGGCCCGATGGTGCTTCGACACATCGCTGGCGTATGTGAAGGAGCGTCGCCAGTTCGGTCGGGCCGTGGGCGGCTTCCAGGCCGTCAAGCACCGGCTTGCGGATCTCTTCGTGCAGCTGGAGGGTGCGGCCGCTGCCGCGCGCTACGCCGCGGGAGCCCTCGCGGATGACGCCGATGACGTCGAAGTTGCCGTGGCCGTGGCCGTGGCCTACTGCAGTGATATCGCGGTGCACGTCGCAGAGGAAACGATTCAGTTGCACGGCGGCATCGGCATGACGTGGGAGCATCCGGCTCACCTGTACCTCAAGCGGGCCAAGGCCGGCCACATCGCATTGGGTACGGCGGGTTGGCACCGGACCCGGCTCGCCGACCTTGTGGACCTGCCGGCATCTCCCGCCAACATCTTGGCGATTTGATCGAAGAGTCGGCCCGAGCCGTGGTGCGCTCCGCGCGAAGCGGAGCTGCACGAGCGGCGCGGCCACAGGCGGCTCAGGGCGGCGGGCGCCGACCCGAAGCAGGAGCTGGTCTTCACCGACCGCGTCCGGCTCACCCTCGTCTAGCTGCACACACATCTTCCGCATGCCGCGCCGGCCGAGTTGTACGGCGTTGGCCGCTCCACGGTGAGCGAGGCGATCGGCGAAGTCCGTCCCCTGCTCGCCCGGCGCGGTTTCGCCGTCCCCGACCGGCCGGGCCTGCGCCCGCGCACCCATGGCCGACGGGTTCGCCTACGCCACCGCAGAGCGCATCCAGCTGCGCATCGACGGCATGGAGACCCAGGTCCGCCCATTACCTTCGTCGTAGAGCCCGGTTCGGGTTCGTGGCCATCGGGGCCGGAGCCCGCATCCTGGCCGAGGTTGGCGACGCCAGCGCGTTCCCCACCGCCGCCCACCTGGCCTCCTACGCGGGACTGACTCCCACCACGCGTCGTTCCGGGACCTCCATCCGGGGCGAAGGACCGCCCCGCGGCGGCAACAAGACGCTCAAGCGGGCCCTGTTCCTGGCCTCGTTCGCCTCGCTGAGCAGCCCCGAATCGCGGGCCTACTACGACAAGAAGCGCGCCGAAAAGAAGCGCCACAACGCGGCACTCATCTGCCTCACCCGCCGCCGTGTCGACGTCCTGCACGCCATGCTCAAGCACCGCGCCCTCTACCAACCCGGACACGAACAAGCAGCCTGACCAAGCCCACAACCCTTGACCGAACAGATAGAAGCACCCCCCGCAGCGCACCGGCCCGGACGCCGCGCGTTCGTCTCGGGCAAGAAGAGGCAGAACACCCTCAAGACCACCACCATCAGCGACGGTCAGGGCCGCATGCTGTGGAACGGTGCCGACCGGCCGGGCGGATGCACGACCAGAGTGCCGTGCGCACCGAGGGCATCGCCGAGCAGTTGCGTTTGCACCCGGCCATGAAGGCCGAGGTCGACGAGGGCTACCGGGGACTGGCCAACGAGTTCCCCGGCCAGGTCAGCGCCCCGCCGAAGAAGCCCAAGGACGACGCCCCCGACGGGGAGAAGCAGGCCTTGGCGCGAGATGCGGCGCCGCCAGTCCTCCCGCCGCATCGTCGTCGAGCACGCCAACGCCGAGATGCGCCAGTGTCGGCCGCCGCAGCGCTACACAGGACATCGCGCGACCTACGCCGAAACACAGCTGTTCTGCCACACCTACGGCCGGGGCAGGGGCTCGGCGCAGATGATCCCGGGCTGGCCGTACTCCTTCGTCGCCGACCTGGAGCCGGGCCGCACCTCCTGGACCGCGCTGCTGGACGCGGTCCGGCTCGGGTCGGGCGATGACGAGACCGCGGTGACCGCCACGCAGCTGCGCGAGATGGTCGAGCGGCTGCGCGCGGCCGGGCACCGGCCGGAGGGGGATCTGCCGGTTCTCATCGTCCTCGACGCCGGCTACGACGTCACCCGTCTCGCCTTCCTGCCGGCCGACCTGCCGGTGGAGCTGCTGGGCCGGATGCGCTCGGACCGGGTCTCGTACTTCCCGCCCCCGCCGCAGCCGCCGGGCAGGATCGGGCGCAGCCCAAGCGTGGGGAGTTCAAATTCGAGGACGAGAGCACCTGGCCCGTACCTGCCCACACGACCACCAGCGCGACCAGCCGCCACGGTCAGGCCGTTGCCGCCGCCTGGGACCGGCTGCATCCGCTGCTGAGCCGACGCCCGGCATGGACCGACTACCCCGCAGGCGAACTCCCGGTCATCTCGGGCTTGGTGATCCGCCTGGCAGGTCGATCACTTGCCCGGGGATCGCGATCCCAGACCGGTGTGGCTGTGGTGGTCGGGCGTCGATGCCACGGCCGCGGACGTGGACAGGCTCTGGCGGTCGTTCCTGGGATCCGATGTCGCCGCTGCGGTGGACGACCAAGTCGCTGCGGTCTCTGGCCGGGGACCTGACGCGGCAGGGCCATGCCGCCTCGGCGCCGACCGTGGGCAGGCTGCTGCGGGAGAACGGTTTCAGTCTGCAGGCCAATGCCAAGACCCTTGAAGGCGCTCAACACCCCGACCGGGACGCGCAGTTCCGGTACATCAACGACCAGGTCAAGGATCACCAGGCCGACGGCGCGCCAGTGGTCAGTGTGGACACGAAAAAGAAGGAAGTCGTCGGGGAGTTCAAGAATGCGGGACGTCAATGGCGGCCGGCCGGTCAGCCTGTGCGGGTCGATGTAACCTAGCCAACGCCGACGCGTCGACGTACCAGGGCCGCGACGCTCACCGCCAGCACCAGTCCGGCACCGTAGAAGGCGTTCTGGACCCAGCCGGTGTATCCCAGCAACTGCAGGCCGATCACGCCGGTGGCCAGGAAGTAGACGCCGATCAGGGTGCCGATCGGGTTGAACTGGCCCGGATGCACGACAGCGGTGCCGAGGAAGACGGCTGCGATCGACGGTAGGAGGTAGACGGAACCCGCCACCGGGTCGAAGCCGCCGACGCTGGCCACGATCACGATGCCGGCCAAGCCGGCGAGCATGCTGGCGGCAACGTAGCTGCCGGCCCGGACGGCCCGCACGTTGACACCGGCGAGCCTGGCCACATCGCGGTTCGCGCCGACGAACGCGATGTGGCGCCCCAACGGCGTCCACGTCAGCACGTAGGCGAACACCAGGCTCAGGGCGACGCCGTAGTAGAAGGACAGCGGAAGGCCGAAGAGCCGGTGCACCATGAGGTCGGTGAGTTTCGGGTCGGAGATCGCGATGGACGTCGCAGACCCGACGAGCTCGGAAAGGCCCAGGAAGAAGCTCGCCGAGCCCAACGTGACCACCAGCGACGGGACGTCGAGCACCACCACGAAGAAGGCGTTGATCATGCCGCAGAGGGCGGCGACTCCCATCGCGATGAGGCAACTGAGCCAGCTGGGGACGCCGTGCAGCGTCGTCAGCACGGGAACGATCGTTGCCGCCAGTCCCATGACGCTGGCGAATGAGAGATCGAACTCCCCGGCGACCAGCGTTGCGAGCGCCGCAAGGGCCAGGATCAGCAGGGCCGACTGCGACCCGAAGATCGCCTGGAATGTCGACGTCGTTGCGAACGTGTCGGGCATCCGCACGGCATACCCGACCGCGAGCAGCACCCAGACCAGGATCAAGGCGTACCTGGACAGCAGCTGTCCGGGCGACATCCACCCGGGGCGCCGGGAGGTGCGCTGATAAGCGTTGGGTCCCGTGCCGATGTCGGTCGGACTCGGGGTTGCCTGTTTGGCGGCCATCGTCACTGTCCTGTCATATGGGGCGCCGGGGTCGTGAACACTTGCTCGAGCAGCGTGTCGGCGTCATCGCTGTCGCCGGGCGTGAGTCCGCCGTCCGCTTGATAGATCAGCACTCGATCGCAGATCGCGGTCAGATCGTCGGCCTCGCTGCTTACGATCAGGACGCCGGTGCCGTCCTGCGTGATGTCGGCGATCTTGTGAAGGATGTCCTGGCGGGCGCCCACGTCGACGGCCTGGGTCGGCTCGTGCAGCACCAGCAGCTTCGGCCGCATCGCCATCCACTTCGCAAGGAGCACCTTCTGCTGGTTTCCGCCGCTCAGCTGGCGGGCGAGCGCGTGCGGGTTGGCCGGCCGGATGCCGTGCTCGTCGATGGCTCGCCGTCCTTCGATGGCCCGCCACGTCCTGCTGAGGAAGAACGAACGCCGCAGGCGCCTGAGTCGGGGCAGCGTGACGTTGTCCTGCACCGTCAGCTCCAGGGCGAGCCCATCGCGGTCTCGCCGCTCGGGCACCAACACGACACCCGACCGCATGGCCCGGGAGACGCTGAAGCGCGCGAGGTCCACGTTCGCGTTGTCTACGTGGAGCATGCCCGCCGTCGTGCGCGCGCCCCCCGCCACCAGAGCGGGAATCTCTTCGTAGCCGCTCCCGGGGACGCCGGTGATGCCGACGATCTCGCCGGCGCCGATGCTGAAGGTGATATCGCGTGCGTGCTGGCCGGCCATGCCCTGCACCACGATGCGGGGCCGCTCGTCGGCAGCCTGCTTGCCGGCCCGGTCGAAGCGGGTAACCGAGTCGCCGAGCATGGCCCGGGCGATCTCGTGTTCCGGGAGGCCGGCGGCCGCGTCGAGATCGGCGACGACGCGACCGTCGCGCAGCACGGTGACGCAGTCGGACAGGGAGGCGAGCTCGTGCAGGCTATGACTGATCATGATCACCGACGATCCGCCCGCGACCATCTGGCGCAGCATCCCGTGGACCCGGTCAAGGTCACTGCCGCGGAGCGCGCGCGTGGATTCGTCGAGGATCATGAGTCCCTGTCCGGGCGCGTGATCGCGCAGCGCTCGCGCGATCGCCACCTCGGCACGCTGGGCAGCGGAGAGCTCGCCGACGTAGGTGGCTGGGTCCAGGTCCACGCCCAGCCGGGAGAGCGTTGTCGCGGAGATACGATCGCATGCGCTGCGGTCAATGCGGCCCATGCGGGTGGTCGGGAACCCTCCGACGCAGATGTTCTCCGCGACCGTCAGGTGGTCGAGAAGCCCCAGGTCCTGGTGGACGACGGAGACGCCTGCGGCGTGTGCCGCCTGCCACCGCACCGGTGTCCCGAGCGCGGTGCCGTCGACGCTGATCCGAGCTCCGGGATCAGGGGCGTAGACGCCGGTGAGGATCTTGATGAGGGTCGACTTGCCCGACCCGTTCTGTCCGGCAAGACCGCGGATCTCTCCGGGACCGACCGTGAGGTCGACCCCGGAGAGGACTCGGTTGGGCCCGAAGGTCTTCGAGATCCCTCGGAGCTCGAGGCGAGCCATGTCACTTGGCTCCCCACGCGGTGAGGAACTGCTCCTTGTAGGCGTCGCTGCCGTACCACTCCATAGAGGCGTAGCCCTTCGGGGTGAGGGCGAGGCCGGCCACGTCGGCCTTGGTGAACAGGCGGTAGGGGACCGGCAGACCCTTGTCGGCGGGGGCCTGGCCGGCGAGCATCCGCACGACGTCGTCGGCGAACAGCCAGCTGGTGTAGGACAGGAAAGAACCCGCTGTGGCGAACTCAGGACCGCCGCCGGCGATACCCTGCAGCACCGCGAGGTCACCACCCATGCCCCCGATCTTCACCTTCTTCTCGAAGCCTGCGGCGCGCGCACCGGCGATAGCCGGCGGGATGGCTGTGTCGAGCACGGCGAAGATGTAGTTGGTGTTCGGCTCCTTGATCAGCGCAGCGCTGACCTGCGAGGGGAGCTTGTCGAGGCTCGCACTGTTGTAGTTGATGCGCGTCACCTTGCAATCCGGGCACTTCTCGCCGAGGTACTTCACCGCGTGATCGCCGGTCGCCTGAATGGTCCGTGTGTCCGAGGTGCCGATGTAGAGGATGTTCGCCTTGCCCCCGCTGTCGGCGATCAGCGCGCTCGCGGTGAGCTCTTGACCGAGGAGCTGCTGGTCGATGGTGTCATGGAAGGCGAGTGTCTCGGTGTTGTGCCTGCCGGAGGGCAGGGCCGCGCCGCCGAGCAGGACCTTGACCCCCTTGTCCACCAGAGCGTCCACCGCATGGGAGGCGAGCACGTAGTCGACATAGCCGGTGACGACGGCATCGGCGCCGCTGGAGCCGGCCTGCTCAAGGCACGCTGCGATCGCGGTCGGCACAAACTTGCCGTCGCATACGTGGACGTGGACATCGAGGTGGGACAGCGCCTTGGTGAGCGAGTCGGCGTACACCTGGAAGGCTGGCGGCGCCATGCTGATCGGCACATACCAGACGCTCTTGCCGGCCAGCCCAGTCGTGTCCGCGACCGGGGCGACCTTGGGGAACTTGGTGACCGGAGCGCTGTACTGCTCGATGATCGCCTTGGCGTCGTCGATGGCGGCGGATGAGGGGCCGGTCGCCTCGCCCGAGGTCGTGTCGCCCCCCGCCTTGCCGGCGCCGCAGGCTGGCATGGCCAGTGCGAGCAGTCCCGCCACGGCCAGGACGGCGGTACGGCGATAGCAGCGAACGACTCTGTTCGTCAACATGCCCTCTCCTCAGGAGTACTCGATGTGGCGTGCGTCGCAGGGACTGTATTCGATATTCGGAGAACTTCAAGACATTTGTAAATAATTGCGAAAATTATCTTCGGTCGAGGTCGGCGCGAGTCGGGTCGGCGTGCTCCAGATGCCCCACCACCCGGGGCAGGACCGAGGCGTCCAGCTGACGTCCGCGCCAGGCGATGTGTTGGTCCGGGCGGACCAGGAGGAAGTGTTCGTGTGCCCACGCGGCCGGCGCCGGGATCACCGTCAGCGGGATGCCGAGGTGCTCCGCCTTCCCCTGGAACCGTGCGATGACGGCTGCGTCGGCGACGCGTGGATGGATCAGCGTCAAACCGCGACCGAGGTCGTCGTACAGAGCATGACCCGGCTCGAGCCAGGCATGCGGGAGCCGCGAGCCGGGTACGGTCGACGGCGTGAAGTCCACCACGTTGAAGGGCGGCGGTGCCTCGTTCGTCGTGACCACTACCGGTGAGTCGTGGTACGAGTACCCGAGCACGAGACCCAACGAGTTGAACTCCTCGTACTTGGTCTCCTGGATGCGTTCGGCGGTCCGCGCGATGTCGGGGCCTGAGGCCGCGAGGTTGCGCGTCGCAGAATCGATTGTCTGCTGTGCGACCTCGCGCCGTTCCGCCTCGTAGGTGCTGAGCAGCCCGGGGCCTGCCCAGCCGTGCAGCACAGCAGCGAGCTTCCAGCCGATGTTGACCGCATCTCCGACGCAGGTGTTGAAGCCGTGGCCTCCGAAGGGCGGATTCACGTGCGCACTCTCACCGACGAGGAAGACCCGGTCGGAGGCGTACTGGTTGGCGATCAGCATCCGGGGGACCCACGGGTCGGTGGCGAGGAGTTCGATGCCGATCTCGTCCGCCGGCTGCCCGGTGAGTGCGGCGACGAGCTCGACCGCGCGCTCTTCGGTGCACGTGACATCGATACCACCGAGGCCCGCCCACCAGATCCCTTCACCGTCGAGCGGGCCCATGGTCGCCTTCACCTCCGGGCCGATCACCCAGTAGTGGATGGCCTCACCGATCGCGGGGTGCAGTCCCGGTGCGCGGAACACCGCGTTGAGGTTCGAGCGAGGCGACGAAACCCCGGCAAGCGTGGAACCGATGGCGTCTCGGGTGACGCCCTTCGCCCCGTCGCAGCCGGCGACGTACTCCACGGTGATCTGGTACGTCGACTCGTCGTCGCGCGTGATCTCGCAGGTGACCGAGTCGCTCGACTCAGTCAGACCCGTGACACGCTCTGCGAGTCGGAGCTCGACGAGTCCGGTCGACTGCAGGTGGGCGCGGAGCACCTCCTCGACGATCGGTTGCGGCACCTGCTGCCCGCCTTCGGCGAAGATGTCACTGGGATCAGCCCTCATCCCGAAGGCGTCGTCGAAGTGGGTGATGACCTCGCCGTTGAGCGTGGTGCAGAAGATCACCCTCCGGCACCACTCCGGCTTGAGCGGCGCAGCTTCTCGCACGGCGTCCGCGACGCCCCATCGGCGGAACAGCTCCATCGTGCGGGGGCTGGTCGTCTTGGCCCGCGGCCTGCTGTGGGAGACCGTCGCGCGTGGTTCGATCACGATCGAGCGGATCCCGTGGAAGGCCAGCTCGGCGGCGGTGGCGAGACCCGCGGGGCCGCCGCCCGCGATGAGCACCTGGGGCCGAGAGGTGAATTTCTGGCGATTCGGCATGCGCGTATGGTTGGGCGTGTGACGGCCGGCATGCAGGGGGCATTTCGATGAGTGGCACGCAATATTCCGGGCGTCCCTCCGGCCGGCCGCCTGTCGGGGAGCCGATCCTGGACCGGGCGTTCCGGCTGCTGCGGGCGTTCACGTCGGACG